>CAKVCK010000015.1 GCA_934725575.1 uncultured Bacteroidales bacterium | reverse complement strand
TTGTTCAGGGCATCACTCTCACAGGACTATCTTCTGGAACTGCTTAGGGGCGCTAAAATTTGATGCGGTTGCCCTGAGAGAGAATGACTAAAAAACCTTAACAATCCTCTCTTTAGTATAAGGTAAATCCCGTATTTCCGCACCCTATACACCCTTGGACCTGAAAAACCGGGATTTTACGCACCCGAGTGCCGGCGGGACCTAACCGTAAATGTCCCTCAGCACAGCCAGCGAGCGCACATTGACGGAAGACTCGGTGTGATGCTCGATGTACTTGAGGATGCACTCGGCGATCTCGTTGCGGTCGGAGCCTCTCAATGGAAGCAGCATCGCCTCGCCGAAAGAGCTGGTCAGCAGGGACTTGATGTGGTCGAGATGCTTGCCGGAAAAAGGGGCGAGACCGATCGTGTCGGGATTGAAGCCAAGGACGGCGCAGAGTTCCAGCAGGAACCAAAGGTGGAAATTAGCGAAGTCGCTCTGCAAGGCATCCAGCGTCAGGATGCTTTTCTTCAACCAATCCATCAGCCCGTCCTCGTTCGTCTGGTCCTTTATAACACGGAAAAGCACCTCGCTCATAAAAAGCGTCATCGTGTTCTTATGAATATTCCCGCGGATCCCCACGAGAGGATTGACACTGACGAAATTGCGGGCGAACCAGAGATCCGACTTCGGATTCTCCGTGACCTCCGCCTCAAGAATATTCAAAGGCAGAAAAAGGGCCATCGCGGTCTTGGGACTCACTTTCACAAGGAAGCCCCTCCTTCCATATTCCCGACTGATTGTGTGCAGGACGATGGAATTCTCACCTACTTTGGTGTGGCTGAGGATGATGAGTTCAGCCTTCGCGCGCATTGAGCCACTGTGCCATCGCCCTAAGCGCCTTGCCTCGGTGCGAGATTTCGTTCTTCTGCTCCTCAGTGATGTCGGCGGCGGTGAGTCCAGGATATTCATCAGGTATGAATATAGGGTCGTAGCCGAAGCCTCCCCTGCCGGACTTCTCCCGGGCGATCGTGCCTTCCATCGTGCCTTCGAACCGGTGGACCTCACCGTTCAGAATCAGTGTCACGACGCTGCGGAAGCGGGCCCTGCGGCTGACTTCCTGCCCGCCGGCCTCCAGTTTGGCGAGTTCGGCCAGCACCTTGTCCATATTCAGGTTGAAGTCCTTGGACGGTCCCGCGTAACGTGCCGTATAGACTCCAGGAGCGCCGCCGAGGGCATCCACCTCCAGCCCCGTGTCGTCCGCGAAGCAGTCGCAACCCTTTCTGTCGTAAATATACCGCGCTTTCTGGAGCGAGTTCTCCTCCAGCGTCTCCCCCGTCTCCGGAATGTCCTCCGTGATCCCGAAATCCGCCGGAGTCACCAGCTCGAACCCTTCCCCCAGAATCTCGGAAGCCTCCCTCAGCTTCCCCCGGTTGCCCGTCGCGAAAACTATTTTTGTCATGTTGTCTGAAAAATTGTTCGTTCACTTCTGCAAATATCCGCAGAATGCGTTGTTTTACCAAATTTCAATTTGTGTTTGTCCGGCGAAAGGCCTCTTGGCCGGAGAAAGTGGCGGATAAAATACATCTTGTCCGGCGAGAAGGTGGTTCGCCCGGACAAAATGTCGAACCGGAGCACAGCGATTCACAAAGATAATCAGAAGAGGAAAGGCTGTCAAGACTAAAATAGACATATCTTTCGGAAAATGCTTAAATTTGCAGGGTTGGCACGGGTGTTGCGCTCGTGCTTTGGCTTCGCCACGAGGGCGGAGCGGAGATATTCAGGAATATATTCAAGGAATATGAAGATTAAATCATTGATAGCGGCATCGCTGGCGGTAGTGGTCAGCACCGCGGCGTTTGGGCAGTCACAAAGTTTCAAGCTCGGGAAATGGACCGAGATCCAGAATTCCATACTCAAGGAGCTTAACCGCTCTTATGTGGATTCGCTGCCTGTGGACAGGATCGAAAGGGCTGGCATCGATGCGATGCTGGAAAGCCTTGACCCTTACACGGTTTACATTCCGGAAGAGGAGAACGAGGATCTTATGATGATGATCAACAAGTCCTACGGAGGCATCGGAGCGGTCATCTACAAGCCCGAGAAGGACGGGAACGTTATCATCAACGAGCCGTACAAAGGCTCGCCTGCCGAGAAGTACGGGCTTCACTGCGGGGACGAGATTATGGAGATTGACGGGCAGAGCACCCACGGTCTGACCAGTCAGGAATGCTCCGACAGGATGAAGGGCAAGCCTGGTACGACAGTCAAGTTCAAGGTGCTGAAAGTGCGCTCGAAGGAAATTGTGGACATTGTTGTCACACGAGAGAGAATCCATCTTCCTGACATTGAATATGCCGGGATGCTCAACGACACGACCGGGTACATCTACCAGAGCGGATTCACGGAGAACGTCTCCGGAGAGCTGCGCAACGCCTTTCTGAAGCTCAAGAGCCAGGGAATGAAGAAGTTGGTCCTCGACCTGCGGGGCAACGGGGGCGGCCTGATGAGCGAGGCGATAAATATTGTGTCCCTCTTCGTGCCGAAAGGCTCTATGGTCGTGTCCTCGAAAGGCCAGGCCACCGGAACCGAGATGCACTACAAGACCACGTCCGAGCCGCTTGACACGGAGATTCCGATCATCGTGATGGTGGATTCCGGTTCGGCATCATCCTCCGAGATCGTGACTGGCGCCCTTCAAGATCTTGACAGAGCCACTGTTATGGGCACAAGGACCTTCGGCAAGGGGCTCGTCCAGAGCATCCGCCCGCTTCCGTACAACGGCCAGCTGAAAGTCACCACGGCGAAATATTACACCCCGTCCGGCCGCTGCGTGCAGGCCATCGACTACTCGCACCGCAACGAGGACGGCAGCGTCGGGTATATTCCTGATTCACTGACCCACGAGTTCAAGACCGCCCACGGCAGGACGGTACGTGACGGCGGAGGCATCACCCCGGATGTCATCATAGAGGGACACGACTACAGCCGCCTGACATATTCACTAGTATATTCAGGAATAATTCAGGAATATGCCCTGAACTATGTCCGTGAGCACGCCGACGCTGACGAAGACTTCCACCTCGCCGACAAGGACTGGGACGGGTTCGTGGCCTTTGCCAAGACAAAGGAGTTCGACTACCGTTCCAGCGCGAAGACCTACTTCGACCGGATGAAGAAGGAACTGGAGAAAGACGGACTGTCAAAGAATATGTCGGCGGAGCTCGATGCACTCCAGAAAGCCCTGGAGATGGACAAGGAGACATTCCTGAAACTGAAGAAAGACGAGATCGTTCCGTTCATCGAGGAGGAGATCGCCGTCCGTTACCATTTCCAGGAAGCCGGCATCAAAATCCGTCTCCGCTACGACGAGCAGCTCAAGAAAGCCCTCGCCAGCCCGATGATCGAGATATAGCAAGCAGTGGAGGGCAACTCCCTATAAGATAATCGCTTAGCACATCTCCTCCAGCTGGTTCCAACTAAAGGGAGAGTGATAAAGGCCTATCAATCAGCGAGTGGCATCGCACACATTGATTTACAGCGATATATGAAATGCGGCCAGTCATTTCCGGAGGGAGGCATTTACGAATATATTCACAGTCAGCGCCTTATACGCCACAAGCGTCTCAGTAACGAAAAATCACCGGGAACAGCGGAATGCCGAACCCGGTGATTTCTATGTTGCAAGTTATCCGACCTATTCCTTGAAGCCTGCGATGTCGGCAAGGCTGGTCGGGACTACCTCCTTCTTATCCTTGTACTGCTCCACGACACCTTTCAGGTCAGCGGTCATGTGAGCGATCTTCTCGGCTCCGAAGTTGGCCTTGGCGGTCACGTATGCGGTCACGGTGGTACCCTTGGCTCCAGCAAAGTCGGTGTTGCCTTTCTTAGCGCTGTCGTACCAGGTCGTGGCATCCGCCGGAGCGGTCAGATCCTTGACCTTGACATACTGGCCCATATAGTTGTCCAGCTGGTCGTCAGCGATTTCCGGCACTTTGATCTCGACCTTCTCCGAGGTCGGGTACACTTTGGCGAGAGTGATCTTACGGAACGTTCCGGTAGTGGTGAGCTTAGCCCTCTGAAGGCTGACGATGACCTTGGTGCCGACAGGCAGGGTGGTCTCATTGTAATCCGTACCGTCATCGATGACGATTCCTGAATGAGCGGCTCCGGTGTTGTCCACAAGGGAAATAGCCTTGCTGAGGTTACCGTTCTCGTTGTTGGCGGCCACATAACCCTTCACAGCGACAAATTCCGCAAGTGTGCTGCCTCCGAACGAATCCAGCTTCTTGTTGAGTTCCTCAACGGTAAGAGCGTCTTTCTCCTCCGGAACCGTATCCTTTTCCTCCGGCTCCACGGAAGTGGCCATTGTGCCGACATATTTCACATCACCGCTGCCGGTAACGCCGATGGCATAGCCTTTCACAATGATCTTGGAACCCTCATAGGCCTGGAGGCCAAGGCTTGCGTCAGGATAAGAGACAGAACCCTCAACGGAGGATGTTCCGTCAATGACCACATTATAGTGATACTGATAGTTCGCGTCACGCTCGATCTTGAGAATACCCTTGTAGGTTATGTACTTGATTGAAGGATTGTTGACATAAGACTCAAACTTTGAGGCGTTGAACTCTTCCGCCGCTGGATGGGTAACCGTACCGTTTCCTGTGACAGTTACAGTGGAAGTAGCGTCGAACTGCTTGAATCCGCCATATTCAGTGGTGTTGCCCTCGACCACGACCTTTGAGCCGGCATTGATCCCGTGCTTCTTCTTATAAACCAGGATTGTGCCGGTGTTGTCTTGGAGAAGAATACCGTTTGAATGGGTAGCGATGGCAAGGCCTTCAGCCTTATACACTTTGTCAACAGGCCCCGCAAGCACCTCAGCGATGGTGGAAAGCGGAGTCTCTACATCTCCTGTAAACTCAACCTGTTGTCCACCCTGTCCCGGAACAAGCAGTACATCATCAAGCCTGTTCACACTGAATGCCTTGGCGGTGAACTTGATGTAAAGGGTGTTTGTCCCGGCTGGAAGAGTGAAGTCAGCCGTGGCAAGTCTCCATTTGCCGTCCTTCGTGTCCTCGACACCTCCGAAATCATATTCAATGGCAGGAGACCAAGTCTGTCCGTCAGCGGAGAGTCTTACCTCGAAGTTAGACTTGAGGAACGCATTGGCGCCACCCTGGGCATAACGCTGGGCGCCGAAAGAGAGCTTGAGGTTCTGGGACGGAACGGAGATGTTCCCTATGACAAAGTAATTCGGTGAAGTCTCTGATCCTCCGAAGAATATGTTGTTGTTGCCAGATCCGTTGTAAAGGGAGAGCGAACCCTTTGAGGCCTCGTTGGTACGCACTGACATCTCCTTGAAACTGTAGCTTACAGCGGCGACACCTGAGCCTTTCTGGTTCTTCCAGCCGTCGAACTGGTCAAGCCAAGGCCAACCCTTGGTGGTGCCATATTTCTCGGAATCCTGAACCGCCACCTCATAGTCGAAATCATTGTAATAGATGGCTCCTTCAGGAATATTGTCCTCCGGGATTCCATTATCCACAACCGAGACGGGAACAGTGTACATAAACGTCTTGTAAGAGCCGAACAACCAACCCGTTATAGTCAGAGAGTGCTTATTGTACTTCTCTTTGAACTCTGCGGTCATATAATCAAGGCTGCCGATGTTGCCAGTTCCGTCAACCTCTACATTGACATAGTTGCCGGCCACGATGACGGTACCGGAGTAAGTGACATATTTGATTGACGGCGACTTCATATAAGCGTCAATGTCAGCGGCCGAGAACTCAACCGGCTGAGGCTGCGTGAAGTCTCCGTGCCAGGTCTTGGTGATGGTGCACCCCTGGGCGAACTGGATCAAGCCGTTACGCTTCATCGTGTTACCGGAGATCGTCACCATATCGCCGACAACAAACTCGTGGGCCTGACCGATATAGGCATAGACACTGTTGCCAGCCGGATCGTCGGTTCCATCCTCCTGCAGAATGATGCCCTGCTCGTTGACAGCGACAACGTTAAGGCACTCGACATCAGTGAATGTCGTGCCTGGATCCGCTTTCAGGACATCAGCGACAGTCACCGGATTTGTCTTCTCAGGCTTTGGATCCTGAGGCTCAACCGGTTTCTCCTTTTCGGAGCAAGAAACGACCGACAGGCCGAGGGCAAGGGAAATCATTGCCCCAAGTGATTTTTTCCAGATTGATGATCTCATATCTTTGAATATATTACGAAATGTCCATCGCTAAGGCTGCCTTGGGAAGTTGATTTGACCGCGCTTCAAAGCTTCAAAAAAATCAAAAACAATTTCTGAATATTCCAGCCTTTTCCAAAGCGGCAAACCGCCGCTCCAACGGAAGCGACGGCAAAAATAGGCCTTCTTTTAGGATTGGGCAAATACTTTTCACCCTACATCGTTTCAGAAGTCGCCTTGGTTTTGTTTGTTTGAAGATTTTCCGCCTCAAAGAACATTTCCCGCTACACTCCCTTGATGACGGCGATCGGCTCAAGGGTCGTCACGATCTTGGTCAGGTCACTCTGGTTGGCCATCACCTCGTCAATGTCCTTGTAGGCGGAGGCGGCCTCCTCAAGGTCCTTCGGGCTGCGGATGGCGTGCACGATGCCCTTGGCGTTGAGCTTGGCGATCTCATCCTCAAGGCTCAAGGTGCGCACGGCCTCGGTGCGGGACATCGCCCTGCCGGCTCCGTGGCTGCAGGAGAGGAACGAATCGGGATTCCCGAGACCTTCCGTGATGTAGGACTTTGTGCCTTGGGAACCGGGGACAATGCCGATCTCGCCGACTCCTGCCCTTGTCGCTCCCTTACGGTGAACGATGACATCCTCCCCGAAATGGTTCTCCCAGGCCGCGTAGTTGTGCGCGATGTTTATCATAGGTTCAAACTCGGCCTCCGGAACCACATCCTTGATCACCTCGCAGATACGGTCCATCATCAGTTTCCTGTTGGCCAGCGCGAACTGTATGCAGTACTGCATCTCGTTCCAGTACCGTCCGCACTCGTCGGACTTCACCGGAAGGAACGCCAGACCGTTGTCTGGATCCGTCTTGGAGAACCACATAGAGTTCAGCCTCTCCGCCAGACCGCTGTAGTGGTCGCAGACCAGCTTTCCAAGATTGCGGGAACCGGAATGTATCATTATCCAAAGCCAGCCATATTCATCCTTCTGAAGCTCGATGAAGTGGTTGCCGCCGCCGAGGGTGCCTATCTGCTTCAAGGCGGATTTGTACTGGTTCTTGACGATGGTCATCGAATCAATGTCGAAGCCCTGCGGCATCAAGGACTCGTCCTGCGCTGTCTTATGCCTGTCCATCCCCAGTGGAATCCTCTTGCGGACACCACGCATAATGCCTTTCCTCAAGACCTCGGCCGTGATGTCCTCGACACGCACATTGGTCTTCACGGCGCACATTCCGCAGCCGATGTCAACTCCCACGGCGTTCGGAACCACCACTCCCTTCGTGGCAAGCACTCCCCCGATCGGCATTCCCACCCCAGCGTGCACATCCGGCATAAACGCCAAATGATGGAACACGAACGGAAGCGCAGCAAGGTTGTAGATCTGCCTGTATGCTGTCGGCTCAATCGCCTTCGTCCAAATCTTGACTGGAGTGTCATTGATCAAAAACTCGTTCATAATCATTGAATATCAAAGTATTTCTCAAAAGCAACCATCATCCGCGGCCATACGGCCTTGGTCATTTCCTAATAACTGACACAAAGTAAAAGGCTAACCGCGCAATGTTTTTGCGCAGTGAAATAATTTTACGAAATTTGCTGAAAGATGGTTGCCTTACTGATTGAAAGGAATTGAGGCTTCCGTCTCGAACGCAAATCAAAACCACTTGCTCAATATGCCCGCGAACAAAAACGCCCTGCTGCGCTACAAGACCATCGACAAATGCCTGAGGAACCGCGCGAGACGATGGACTCTCGAAGACCTCGTCGAAGCCTGCTCCGACGCGCTTTATGAATATTCCGGCAAGGATGAATATCTTTCCGTCCGCACCATCCAGCTCGACATCCAGAGAATGCGCTCGGACGAGCTTGGCTACAACGCTCCGATCGTGGTCCGGGACAGGAAATACTACACCTACGAGGATCCGGAATATTCAATCTCCAATGTGCCGCTGACGGACTCGGATCTGGGGCAGATGAGGGAGGCCGTGGCAGTCCTGAAGCAGCTGTCCGGTTTCGGTGGGTTCTCTGGCGTGGATGACATCGTCGGGCGGCTTGAGGACTATGTGAACGCCGTGAGGGAGGAGCGGAGACCGGCCATATTCCTGGAATCCAACGAGCGGCTGAAAGGCCTGGATCTCATCTCTCCGCTCTATGAGGCGATCGTCGCCCGCCGGCCAGTCCTTCTGACTTATCATTCCTTCAAGTCCCCGAGGGCCAAATCGTTCATATTCAGTCCTTACATTTTGAAGGAATACCGCAACCGCTGGTTCGTCTTCGGCAGAGGCGAGCGGGACAACTACGTCGTCAACCTTGCGCTTGACAGGATTGAGGCCATAGAGGCCGCTCCCGCGGAGGCGAGATTCATCCCGGACGAAAAATTCATTCCCGAGGAATATTTCAGGAATATGATCGGTGTGACGAAGATTCCGGGGAAGGGCGACCGCGAGACTGTGGTCCGTTTCAAGGCCACGCCGAAATTCGCTCCGTACATCGAGACCAAGCCGCTGCATTCCAGCCAGATGATCGTGGAGCGGGACGAGGACGGCTCGGTGACGTTCCAGCTTGATGTCTGCTTGAATTTCGAGCTGGAGAAGTCACTGCTGGAGTTCGCCGACGGGGTGAAGGTTCTGCGGCCGAAGTCTCTTGTGCGGTCGATAGCGGCGAGGCTGCGTCTCGCGGCTGGGCAGTATGAATGAATTGCGATTATAGAATGATGTTATTATCTTTGCCGTCCACAAATTGAATGACCTAATGACTGACAAACGAGCACAGAACATCAAACAATTCCTTTCGGAACTGTCCGGAAAGGCTTTTGCGTATCTTTTTCCGGGAGTGGACAAAGAGACGATCGGCGAGCGATCCTATACCTATCTGACTGAAGAATATCCGCCAGTGATGGCCTGCCGCTCAGAATACCTAGATATCGGAGATGCTGATATCTATGATGCGGAACCGGCCCCCCATAGGGAAGCTGTCCATCAACAATCCAAGAGGGCGAAAAGTACAATCGTACATTTCCGAAGAATGTACGATATGCCCAGCTATGATTTATATGAAGACCTAAAACCGGAAAGTCAGATTGAGGAGCCCGCCGTTCCGGATCTTGAGCCGGACGGGCAGACCAAGGCTCTCCTTGCGGAGATAGAGAAGCTGCAGAGAAAATACGGAATCACGATCGAGGAGCTGGAGGCCGTGATTGCATTCAGGGTGAAGCTAAGCCGCCTGCACATAACCGAAAAGAAAGCGATCGTACTGGAGGACTTCGACCGCAAGGAAGTGAAGATGGACACGCTGACCAAGGCTGTTTTCCTGCTTTATCTCAAGCACCCGGAGGGAATACGCTACAAGGAACTCTCTGACTATCAACAAGAACTTGAGGAGATATATTCATCAATCACCGGCAGGGAGGATCTTGACAGCATCCAGAAGAGCGTGGCGGATCTTTGCGACCCGCTGAACAACTCCATCAACGAGAAGGTCTCCAAGGTGAAGAAAGCGTTCAGGGATGCGGTGGATGACCGCGTGGCAAGGTTCTACTACATCGATGGAAAAAAAGGAACGGCCAAGAGGATCGCCCTTGACCGTGACTTTGTACTTTGGGGATGATTTTCTAAGCCTCTTCACCTTCATCCTCCTCGGACGAGCCGGCAAAGAAGTCGGCGACATCGGCAAGAATGGATTTACCGAGATGCATCCTTCTTGAGAATGCAGTCTGAGCCTTGCTGTATGCCATCGACATACACACCACCCCTTCCGGCGTCGCGTCATAGTTCATCGCATTCTGGATATTCAGATCCCTCGCCACCTCAACGGCATCCTGGTTAGCCCCGATGTAGGCGAACGTCCAGCCCTTCTTCCTCTGCATCGCGACAAGATCCTTGACCGCTCTCCCTGAATATTCTTGGGAGGAGTTCTCCATTCCGTCCGTGATGATGGTCACCAGAACTCCATCGCCATCCTCCACCTTTCGGTCCAGTTCCGAGATGGCCTTCCCCATCGCATCATAGAGCGGAGTGCAACCACCCGGCCGGTAATCCTTCTTCGTCAGATCAGCCACTTCCCCCACCGGCACACAGTCCCTGCGGGTCTTCACGCCACTCATACCTTCCCCCTCGAATGTCACGATGGACACGAAATGCTTCTGCTCCGGGAACTTCTCCTGGTTCTGCCTGATGCCGTTGATCGCCTCGTTGATCCCGCTGAGCGCCTGATTGTAGATCGAGCTCATCGAACCGCTCTCATCCAAAATGATGAGGTTGTAGATCTTCATTGTCTTGTTCTCTTCCATAACTGAATATATTAAATTAGGTGAATTGTGTTTTCTACCTTGTTTCTGACGCAAAGATAGCGGCACCCCGCCACATCATCGCAACGTCTGCAAGCCTTGCAGAATCCGGACGCGCTCCACTGCCACATTTTTACAGTAAAAAGGGCTATATTTGCGTCAAAATATTCATAGATAATGGCAAAGAATTTTTTCAAGAGGTACATCTGGCTGGTTGATCTGATCAACCGCAAGAGCTACGTCTCCTTCCGGGAGATCAGCGAGGCGTGGAGGCGCAGTCCGCTGAACGAGACGGGAGAGCCTCTGTCGGAGAGGACATTCTTCAACCACAAGCAAGCCATCGCGGACATATTCGGAATAGAGATCCTCAATGACAGGAGCCTCGGGTTCCACATCGGGCATTCTGATGTCGGGAGCGACGAGACAGCCAATTGGATGCTCCACACACTGTGCCTGAACAACGTGCTGAAGGAGAACGCCGATATGAAGGACCGCATACTTATGGAGAAGATCCCTTCGTCCGAAAGGTTTCTGACAGACATCATCAGCGCGATGCGTGACTCCAAGGTGATCAGCCTCTGCTACCAAAGCTTCCGGAACCCGGAGCCGCACTGCTTCAACGTCCGGCCATATTGCGTCAAGTACTTCAAGCAGAGGTGGTATATGCTCGGCGACAGCGACTTGGGACTGCGGATATATTCATTGGACAGATTCGTGGATATGGAGGAGCTGGAGGAGAGTTTCGAGCTTCCGAAGGATTTCGACGCTGAGGAATATTTCAGAAACTTCTTCGGTGTCATCATCGGGGAAGCCCCGGAGGACATCAGGATCCGTGTCGTACCGAACCAGGTCAAGTACTTCAGGACGCTGCCGCTGCACGGGTCGCAAAAAGAGGCGGTGCAGGAGGACGGAAGTTCGGTTTTCAGCTACCATATCGCTCCGACCTTTGATTTCGTGCTGGAGATTCTCTCGCACGGAGCGGATGTGGAGGTGCTGGAGCCGGCAGAGTTACGTGAACGAATCTCTGACGATGTCGCGCGGATGGCCTCACTTTATATGATTCCCGCGACAGATGAAAACGGGATTTCACAAGATGACGAGAGAAAATCGCTATGACAGATTTTGCGGCTATTGATTTCGAGACGGCGAACGAGTGCCCAAGCAGTGTCTGCTCAGTAGGAGTCGTTGTCGTGCGTGGAGGTGAGATCGTGGACAGATTCTACAGTCTGATCCACCCTGAGCCTGAATATTACCAATGGTTCTGCAGGCAGGTCCACGGCCTCGGACCGGATGACACTGATGGCGCGCCGGTGTTCCCTTATGTCTGGGAAAAGATCGAGCCATTGATCGAAGGGCTGCCGCTTGTGGCGCACAACAGCAGCTTTGACGAGGGTTGCCTCAAAAGTGTCTTCAAGGTCTATCAGATGGACTATCCGGACTACGAGTTTTTTGACACACTCGCGGCCTCACGGAAGCATTTCGGTTGCAGCCTCCCCAACCATCAGCTCCAGACCGTCTCCGAGGCCTGCGGATACGATCTGGCGAACCATCACCACGCTCTGGCTGACGCGGAGGCCTGCGCGGCGATCGCGATGAAGATCTTGTAACGTTTTTAAATTATTCTTTATCTCACAGCCGTCAGAGTACGATTTATTTAAATTTGCAAGTATTTCGGCAATATAATTAACATATCATAACTCATATATCGAATACCATTTTAAGAATATACTCCCATCGTGGGCCATAATATGCAAACCACGGCAGTGTACGGCATATTTCTAAAGAGAAATTTGTCCTTACATATTATAAGTTATTGGATTTTTTCGTAATTTTAGGGTCATTAAACCAATTAATGTATTATGAAACGATTCTTAACTTACGCCCTGATAGTACTGCTGGCGACAGCGTGCTACAACGACGAGGAATTGAAATCCCGTCTGGACGATGTGGAGCAAAGGCTTACGAAAGTCGAGGCTCTGGTCTCATCACTCAACACACAACTTTCCGACTTGCAGCAGCTGATCGACGGCAAAATGTTCATCAGCGGCATTGAGGACAAGGAAGACGGGACCCACGTCATCACCTTTGTCGATGCTTACGGTAAGATGTCAACCATCACCCTTTCTGATGGCGAATCCCCTGACATATCTGTGAAGCAGGCTCCGGACGGAAAATGGTACTGGACTGTGAACGGTGAGTGGCTTCTGGATTCCGACGGGCACACAATTCCTGTCACCGGAGAGCGTGGAGTGACCCCTTCTATGAAAATCGAGAACGGGAAATGGTATGTCTCCTACGATCACGGTGTCACGTACGTGGAATGCGGCAAGGCCACCGGAGACGACGGAGACGCTTTCTTCAAGGAAGCCAGACTCAGCGATGACGGCAAGACCGCTTACCTGACCCTCGCGGACGGCACTGTGCTTACCTTTGAAATATATAAGGAGTTCGGAATCGCAGTTGAGGTTCCTTCCTCTCTGATATATTCCGGACAGACAAAGGAATATGCCTACACGATAACCGGAGGCGACAAGAACACGATCCTGGAAGTGCTTCCTAAGGGCAATTGGGAGGCCGAGGCCAAGGCCACGGATGAAAAGAGCGGTGTCATCGCCGTGACAGCTCCGGACTCTCCGGAGGCCGGCAAGGTTATCCTGCTCTTGAGCGACGGGGCCAACAAGACCTTGATGAGAACCTTGACTTTCGTGGCCGGGAATATGCACGTCAGCACGACATCAGTCGAGAGCCCGGCGTCTGGCGGAGTCTTCAATGTGGATGTCACCACGAACCTTGAGTTCACGGCTGAGCTTGAAGGCGACCAGACCTGGGCACGTCTGGTCGAGACAAGGGCTTACGAGGTGTACACAAAAACCGTGAGCGTAAGCGTTGACAAGAACGAGATGCCTTACGCGAGGGAGACAAGGTTGACTTTGAAGAATGACGGCAACGTTGTCGAATCCATCATCGTCTATCAGAACCCTGTCACTTATCCGGACAACGTGATGGTACTGATGATGCAGCCTCTTGCCAAAGACAGTTGCGTCGTGCTTCCCGTAACACACAACAACGCGGCGCCGGAATACTATGTGGACTGGGGCGACGGCTCAAAGGACACACTCAAATCACAAAGCTACCCGAAGCATAAGTACAATGACGCATCCAGACTGTACCCTGTACAGATCAGCGGGACAATCCGCACAATCGGCAAACCAAATACTTTCGGACACGAAGCGGACCTCGTTGAGGTGATCCAATGGGGAGGCATCTCTCTTAGCGGCTTAAGTTTCAATGGTATGACAGGCCTGAGACGTGTCGCCGTCCCTAAGGGTGACGAGCTCAGGAAGCTCACCAGCTGCAATGGCTTGTTCCAAAAATGCACAAGCCTGAAGGAAGTTCCTATCGGATTTATGGACGCGATCAATTCACAAATCACCAACTTCAACTATGCGTTCACCAACTGCGAGTCTTTGGAATATCTGGATCCGGACATATTCAGAAACTTCACCAAGGCGGGAGTAGTGATATGGCAGATCTTTAACGGTTGCAAGAGCCTCAAGAGGCTGCCTACCCTCAGCCACTTCAAGCTTTCCAATGACGCCAATATGCTCAACCAGACATTCACGAACTGTGAGTCGCTGGTCGAGATTCCGGAAAATATGTTCAACGAGACCGCCAAGGCTGCCATAAGGGCTTCCAAGATGCAGAGGACATTCGCCAACTGCAAATCACTGAAAACCATACCTGACAGTTTCTGGGACAACCTTCCTGTTGACAGGATCACGGAATTGAACTATACGTTCCAAGGCTGCGAATCCCTGAAATCCGAAAGCCTCGGCTTCCTGAACAAACTCAAGAAAGTGTACAAATGGCAGAACGCCTTCGATGGCTGCACCTCTCTGACAACCCTTCCGGAATGCGAGGTGCAGATTGATGGCAAGACCGTCAGTGTACCTGTCTATAAGAGAGACGCGGAGGAGTACAAAGCCTACTTCGCGAACCGCAGCTACTCAGCGACCAATTACTGCTTCAAGGGCTGCGTCAACCTTGAAGGCTACTATGACAAGATCCCTCAGTCCTGGGGAGGCGGCTGGGACGGAACCACCGAGAAACCATCCATTGAAGTGACGGCGACCCTCCCGGAAAAAGACGGCTACTTCAGCATCGACTTCCTCGTAAAGGGCAAGGGTGTCGCCAGCGCCTACTATTACTTGACAGCCAAAGTTCTTGCGGACGAGGCTCTTCCGAAGTACAACAACTCCTACACCGAGCTTTGCGAGCAGAAAGGAATCGAGATCGAAAGCGACTACCTTCAGGCTCTGAACTCCGACCAGGGACTTACCCTCGGATTCACCCAGGGTGTGCCTAATGTAGAATACATCCTCATCGTCTCCGGAAAGAATATGTTCGGCGAAAGCTATGCCTATAAGGTTCAGGCCACCTCAACCATCCCTAAGGGTTCCGATGAATATGAGCGCTACCTCGGCGAGTGGACGGTGACCACAGCGTCATCCACATCGGAATATTCTGAATATGACCGCAAGCCTATCTCGTTCGACATCAAGATCGAGCCGTTCCGTGTGGACGAAAGCTACAATGTCTATGGATGGGGTGTCACCAAATTCACGGACGCGTACCCGATGAAGATGTTCTTCGAGGACGGCAAGCTCTGCGCGTGGACCGGAGCGCATCACGGTTCCGTCATCTACGAAGGATATCCGTATTCTGACGGCATCAACTACAACATAGTCCTGAACTCCTTCACCCTTTTCGATGACGGAAACTATGGCGTGTATATGGCTGACGGAGAGAAGGTCGGTGTGGCTGAATATGCCGAGGGAAGCTTCAATATGAACGGAGTGAAGTCACCGTACTATGCCAACCTGGGATACGACGTTATGTGCCACGGCTTTGATTTCTGCCTGTCGATGGGAGGTCCAGGCTGGTCGAAGATATTCATAGCTCCTGAGGTTGTGAAGGATCAGTATGTCATCCACGGCTCAGACGGCAAGATCTACGCTCCGTACATCCTCGCCCCTTACACCTTCACCAGAAAGGCCACCTCAAGCGCAGCCAATGTCACACTGGAGCGCAACAAAGCCTTGACAGACAGCGGCCGCTGCCTGCCTGCGAAGTTCGTGAACATCAGCGGCAAAGCCACCGCAAACGAGCCCGCCGCGGGATTCTACAGATTCTGATCAGACACTATTGACTGAATATTTATTATGAAAAGAGGGAGACCCCAGAAGTGGATCTCCCTCTTATTATTTATTGCTGGATACCACTTTTTCATTCCGTGCCTCTGTTGATCAGAGCATAAGCATGGCGGCCGGACGTATCTTCAGAAAACGGCAGATATGTCCGGCTGTTTTCAGGTTCGGTTCTGATTTTCCTGACACGAAATCGTTCACGCGCGTCGTGCTGATTCCGAGCTCTTCCGCAAGTTGCTTCTGGGTAATATGATTCTCTTTCAAGCCGTCAGCGATAAGATCAGCGACGCTTGGCTTCTCTATAGGAAAATGCTCTTGCTCATAATCAATGACAATGTCAGACATCATCATCAGTTCAATGGCCTTGGGGTCATCCAAGGGTGTGCTGTCATCAACCAGAGGAAGTAGATCCTCCACTCTTTTCTGAGCCAATTTGTACTGGTTTTCAGTGATTATCCTCATACCCAGTGCGAAATTACACAAATATTCCGTAAATCAAAATTCTCTTAATAATAAATTCCAATTTACGGAATATCTAAAGTCTCAATCCAGAGATTTACAGGAAGCTGAAGGTGACGCTGACATCGCCGAAACGGTTCGGCTTGCCGTTGTACTTCTCGAAATAGTTGCGGGAAAGCTTGCCGCGCCAGACAAGATCGTCATTGCGGCGGAACGGCAGATCGACCTCGAAACCGTATGACCTGGACTTGATCTTCACGAGACCGCTGGCCTTCCAGGAAGTCTGCTTGCCACCGTCGTCCTCTATCATAAGGAATACACACTCCTCAAGCTGCGGAGTCCATTCCGACACGACAATCGTGTTGAAACGGATCGTTGTGCCGACATATTTCCGTCTCACGTTGATCATCATATCCGTGACAGAAGGACTGTACAGCTTAAGCTCCTCCTCTGTCTCTGCGGTGAATCCGTTCAAAGCTCCGCATTTCACAAAGAATTCGGATCCACCGGCGAACCAGGAATCATAGTTCCTGTGCGCCTTGAACTCTTTAAGGACCAAAGTCTTGAAGTCTCCGGACGATCTTGTGGCGATGTTTGAGAACCGTTCCGGATAAAGAGCCTCGACCATCTGCGGGGTCAAGTAAGCAGCATCCTCGTTACGGTTGATGACCCAGACAGGATGATTACGGGCATATTCCTCATCCACAGTCACTTCCTTGACTATCCAGGAGCCGTTCGGGAGCTGCTCCCTGAGGAACCCCACATTCGAGCCATCCTGAAGCCGTGGGGCGGAAGACGTTTCCTCGGGGTTGAATGTGATGACTGGCAGACTCTTACCGTCCCAATCCTCTGAATATGGCCAATAGATCTGCATTCCAGAGTTCGAGAGAGCATCCGATAAAGATCCTGACCGGGTCGCCGGAATGTCCACGGAGGAGAGAAGGTCGCGCAGCGGATTTGGATATTCAGTCGCGGTCCTTGTCTGAAGCAGCTCGTCTCCGACTCCTGCCCCTGGGGAGGAAATCAGGTTCGCGAATGGATATTCCTCATCATAACCGTTGGAAGAAGACGAGCTTACGGCACAGTGCACCTCACGCACCTGAGCGATTGTGAGCGGAAGTCCGGAAAGCATCCGTGCGACGCCCTTGACGGATAGTTCCGTGACGGGAACGTCTGTTGTGGCAGGTTCCTTGAACGAAAGATCTGGCTGCTCGGCTCTCTCACAAGCGGACAGGAACAACGCGGACATCGCCGCAAGCGCCGGCACCATTGGTGTCAGCCACTTTTTCTTTGTACTGAAATTCTTCATTTTAAACGAGTTTAAAGTTAACATTTCGGTACAAAGGGACACAAAAAGAGCCGTGGAAGCAAAAATTCCACGGCTAATTGTCAAAAACGGGCACTGAGCTATACCCAGCCTCTATTTTGAATAGAAGACAAAGCGGTTTTTGTCGTAAAAATCCTTCACGACCTCGTTTTTCGGGAAACCAGCGTCGCTGAAAACTTTCGCCGTCTCCGGGCCGAAAAGATCGTTAATCTCTGTAAGTCCCTTACCCTCAGCGGAAAGACACTGCCAGGACAAAGTCGCGATGGCACGATAGAAGACAAGCGGATCATCGTCCTTCACAAACAAAGCCGTTGAAGGCTCGTAGTTAAGGACATTGCTCCTCATCTGGGCTTTCTGTGACTCCATAATGTAAGGAGGATTGCTGAGAATCAGGTCATAGTCCCCTTCCGCAAAGGTCTGTCCTTCGGCCAGGACATCACCGACCACAAACTTCGGAGCCAACGCTCCGGTCTCCTTGAGTTTGGCGGAGAACTCCTGCGAGGAAGCAACCGCCACGGCCTTTTCCGAAATGTCCACACCCGTCACTTCCGCCCCAGGAATATTCAGCGCCACAGTCCAGGCGATGCAGCCTGAGCCAGTGCAAAGGTCAAGGACACGGACTGGTCTGGCTGATTTCCCATAGGCTTTCCTCATCCTCTGAATCCTGGAACCGATCTTGACAGCCTCGCGGCAAAGCAGTTCAGTCTCTGGACGCGGAATGAGGACATCACGGGAGACCTTGAACCTCAACCCGCAGAAATCCGCGAATCCGATGACATACTGTATAGGCTCACCGGCGGAAAGCCTGTCAAGATCCGAGTTTAGGGTCTCAAGGGACTTGTCGTTTACAATGTACTCCGGCTCAACGATGTGGGTGTAACTTTTCGTGCCGATGCGGCTCTCGCAAAGCATCAGCATAATGCTCCGCGCCTCTTTAGTAGGATAAAGAGGCTCAAGACGAGCGACTCCTTCATTGAGGAAATCTTTCAATAGCATAAGCTTGAAATCTTTTAAAGTTAGAATTGAATATTAAGAATTTTCTATGATACCTGTCAGGAAATCAGTGATGTCAAGACCTGCCGTGCGCACCATCTTGGGCACCAGAGAAGCACTTGTCATTCCAGGGATAGTGTTGACTTCCAGGAAGTACAGGCCATCCTCGCCAAGGATGTAATCCATCCTCACGACACCGGAGCAACCGAGGTGCGAATATATTCTCTTGCTTACTTCCTGAATATGTCCGCTCAGCTCCTCACTGATCGGAGCCGGGCATATCTCCTGGCTTTGTCCGTTATACTTGGCGTCGTAGTCGAAGTAATCGTGCTCGGTGACTATCTGAATCACAGGCAAGGACTTGACACCTTCCGCATCGGCGTAGGCGGCACAGGTGAACTCCTGGCCAGTGATTCCTTGCTCAATGATGACCGAAGGGCCCTCTGAGAAGGCGAACCGGATCGCCTCCGGCAGATCCTCGGCCTTGTGGACCTTGGTGATTCCGAAGCTTGAACCTCCGTCGGTAGGCTTCACGAACACCGGGAACTTAAGTTTTTCCACCACCTTACGGCAGACAGAGTCGATGTCCATTCCGTTGCGGACATATACATCCGGGGCGCACCTGACGAAATCAACCTCACGCAGATAACTCTTGCAGGCGAACTTGTCGAAGGCGATCGCTGAGACAAACGCGCTGCAGCTGCTGAACGGAATTCCCAGCATCTCAAGATAGCCCTGAAGCAGGCCGTTCTCGCCCGGGGTGCCGTGCTGGACTATGTAGGCATAGTCAAACTTTATCTTTTCTCCATATACCTTCACGGAGAAATCCGTCTTGTCAATCTCCGGTCTGGCTCCCTCAGCGAAAGGAATCCTCATAGAGTCCCGTTTCTTCATCGCCACAAGAGACCATTTACCGAACCGTGCGAAAATCTCATAGACATCGTACTTCGTCCCGTCGATGCGCGAAGCGACAAACTCCCCGCTGCGGCAAGCGACCTCCCATTCCGAAGAGTCGCTTCCATAAATCACTGCAATCCTCTGGTACTTGCCCATATTCCTATATTAAATATTCCTAATAATATATTCTTTTTTATTCAAAATAGTAGTCCTCCGTCTTCTGCTGCACGTCCGTGGCGTCATTGTCGCCTCCGGTGCAGTTCAGGTCGAAGCTCACGCCGGCAGGAGCGATGAAGCGGTCGTTCTCCGAAATGCCAAGAGTGCCGTCCTCCACAACCTTGCGCATAAATATTCCCCAGGTAGGGAGGGACATATGCGCGCCTTGGCCGTAAGTGATTGACTGGAAGTGCACCTGGCGGTCCTCCGCACCCGTCCATATTCCCGCCACGAGGGTCGGGGTGTAGCCTATGAACCATCCGTCGGCGTTGTCGTTGGTGGTTCCGGTCTTTCCGGCGATCTCGCCCATCAGTTTGTAGCGGTAGCGGAG
Organism: uncultured Bacteroidales bacterium; assembly: GCA_934725575.1. Lineage (GTDB taxonomy): Bacteria > Bacteroidota > Bacteroidia > Bacteroidales > UBA932 > Cryptobacteroides. Next base: position 75,340 of record CAKVCK010000015.1, on the reverse strand, counting down.
CCTGCTGGCCGTTCCGCCCTGCACCACGCCTTCCATCAGGTTGACCATCAGGTAGGCGGTGTTCTCCCCTATCGCCTCGCGCTTGCGGTTCGTGAACTCGCTGATGACGTTGCCCTGGTTGTCCTCGATCCTGGTCACGAACATCGGCTCGATATAGACTCCCCTGGACGGGAACGTGTTGTAGGCGGCCACCATCTCCCAAAGCGACAGGTCAGCCGGTCCGACACAAAGCGCCGGAACCTCGTCGATGTGGCTCTGGATGCCCATCCTGCGCATCATATCCGCCATCGCCTCCGGGCCGAACTGCTTCATCAGGTAGGCCGAGATGTTGTTCGAGCTGTTCGTGAGACCCCATTTCAGTGTGACGGTCTTACCGATCCACTGCTCCTTGTCGGTGCTTCGAGGGGTCCAGGTGTTGCCGTCAGGAAGGACGAACGTCTGCGGAAGGTTCACGACCTTGTCGCACGGAGTCATACCCTCCTGCATCGCCAGCGTGTAGAGGAACGGTTTGATCGTCGAACCGACCTGACGCTTGCCCTGACGGACATTGTCATACTTGAAATAGCGGTAGTTCGGACCTCCGACGTAAGCCTTCACGTGCCCCGTGCCCGGCTCCATCGCCACGAAGGCCGTACGGAGAATCGACTTGTAGTAGCGGATCGAATCGTCCGGAGTCATCGTCGTGTCAGCGTAACCTTTCTTATTATATGCGAACACGCGCATCTTCACCGGCCGGGAGAACGTCTTTAGGATCTGAGCCTCGGTCAGCCCCTCCTTCTTGAGGGTACGGTAACGGTCACTCCAACGTCTGGCCTGACGCATAACCCTGTCCCTTGTCTCCTCGTCTATGTCGTTGGAGAAAGGCTTGTTGGTCTTGCTCCGCAGATCCCTGCGGAAATCAGCCTGAAGGTCGCGGATCCTCTCGGCGACAGCCTCCTCGGCATATTTCTGCATCTTGTAGTTGATGGTCGTGTAGATCCGCAGACCGTCCCTGTCAAGGTCATATTTGCTTCCGTCGGCCTTCTTGTTCTTCTCAAGCCAGCCGTACAGGTCGTCCGTGGCCCACGCAAGCGAGTCGGCGGAATAGTCCTCTACCATCGTGTAGTCGGACTTGCGAGGCTTTTTGGCGTTCATCACGCGGCGCACCATATCCCTGAAATACGGGGCCAGACCGGCGTTGTGGTCCTGCACCTCGTAGTTGAGCTCAATAGGAATCAGACGGATGGAATCCCTCTGGGACTTGTCCAGATAGCCGGCCTTCTCCATCTGGCCGATCACGAAGTTCCTTCTGGTCAGCGCCTTGTCCGGATTGATGGCCGGATTGTACCTTGTCGGCTTGTTCACCATTCCCACAAGCATAGCGCTCTCCTCGACAGTAAGCTCGGACGGGAGCTTCCCGAAGAATGTCTCAGAAGCCGAACGCACACCGTACGCACCGCTGCCGAAGAATATGGAGTTGAGGTACATCGTCATAATCTCGTCCTTGGTGTAGTCCCTCTCGAGCTTCACGGCGGTGATCCATTCCTTCAGCTTGATCCACACCATCTTGACGTGGTATATTCCCGGGATCTTACGTCCCATCTCAGCCCTCGGGTAAAGGGTCTTCGCCAGCTGCTGGGTGATCGTGCTGCCGCCGCCCTGGCTTGAGTTGTGCAGCAGGATCGTCTTGACCAGAACACGTCCCAGTCCTTTGAAATCAATTCCGGAATGCTTGTAGAAACGGACATCCTCCGTGGCCACGGCGGCGTGCACAAGATTCGGGGAGATCTCGTCGTAGGAGACGTAGGTCCTGTTCTCGATGTGGAATGTCGTCAGGATCTCCCCGTCATCCGCGATGACCTGCGTGGCCAGCTTGTTGTCAGGGTTTTCCAGATCCTTGAAAGACGGGATGTCGGCAAACATCCAGACAAGGAGTATCATAAAGACAAGAAGCAGCACCGGAAACGTCACCACGATCCAGAACCACTTGATTATTTTCTTTCGAGTCGAGTCGGTCATAATAAAGACAAATTTATAACAAAATTTGGAAAATTGCCCAGTTTGTGGCTTACTTTGCAGATTGAAATGGCAAACTATCTATGAAAGGCCTGTAAAATAGAACAATATGGCAGACAATCTAGTTATCGTCGAGTCTCCGGCCAAAGCCAAGACTATACAGAAATTTTTGGGTGACGGCTATGTAGTAAAGACAAGTTTCGGCCACATCAGGGATCTTCAGGACAAGAAGCTGAGTGTGGATGTGGAAAGGAACTTCACTCCTGAATATGTCATACCTTCAGACAAGAAGAAGGTCGTGGCGGAGCTCAAGAAAGCGGCGGCAAGCGCCTCCACAGTGTGGCTCGCGTCCGATGAGGACCGGGAGGGAGAGGCCATCTCCTGGCACCTCTTCGAGACTCTCGGACTGAATGAGGCACAGACAAGGAGAATCGTTTTCCACGAGATCACCAAGGACGCTATAGTCAACGCCGTGCGGAACCCACGTTCCATAAATATGAACCTTGTGAACGCCCAGCAGGCGCGCAGGGTTCTGGATAGGCTTGTCGGCTTCGAACTTTCACCGATCCTTTGGAGAAAGATCCAGCCGAAGCTTTCGGCGGGCCGTGTACAGTCAGTGGCCCTGAGGCTTGTGGTCGAGAGGGAAAAAGAGATTATGGCATTCGAGAACGAGGCCTTCTACAAGGTCGCGGCGCTCTTCCATCCGACAGATTTCCCGGCTTCAGTCAAGGTCAAGGCCGTCCTCGACACGAAGTTCAAGACAATCGACGAGGCGAGGAAATTCCTCCAGGACTGCATCGGGGCGGAATTCACGGTCTCCGATGTGGAGAAGAAAGAGGCCACACGTTTCCCGGCCGCCCCGTTCACGACCTCGACTCTCCAGCAGGAGGCCGCGAGGAAGTTGCGTTTCCCTGTAAGTTTGACGATGAGGGTGGCCCAGAGTCTCTACGAGCGCGGTCTCATCACATATATGAGAACCGACTCCACGAACCTCTCGACCCTGGCCCTCGGCGCGGCGAAGAAATTCATCACCGAAAATTTCGGTCCTGAATATTCCAAGACACGCCAGTTCAAGACCCACAGCAAGGGTGCGCAGGAGGCCCACGAGGCCATCCGCCCGACATACATAGAGAACACTGAGATCGAGGGCACGGCACAGGAGCAGAAGCTCTACAACCTCATCTGGAAGAGAACAGTGGCTTCGCAGATGGCTGACGCGAAGGTCCTCAACACAACCCTGAAGGTGGCGTCAGACAAGAGACCCGAGAAGTTCAACGCGCAGGCCACACAGGTACTCTTCGACGGATTCCTTAAATTATATATCGAGGGGACAGACAACCAGGAGGCCGAGGAAGAGGAGGTTATGCTCCCTGACCTTCAGGTAGGGACCAAGATGGAGGAGAAGGGCATCGACGCGGAGTGCAAGTTCACCGCCGCGCCGCCAAGATATTCAGAGGCCACTTTGGTCAAGAAGCTTGAGGAGCTCGGAATCGGCCGTCCTTCCACCTATGCGTCTATCATCGCGACCCTGACCACTGGCCGAGGCTACATCGTCAAGGGAGACAAGGAGGGCAGGAAAATCACAGTCAATGACTTGGAGTTAAGGAACGGGAATATTTCCGAAAAGTCAAAGACGGAGACCGTCGGCGCCGAAAGGGGCAGGCTGCTCCCGCAGGAGATCGGAATGATAGTGACCGACTACCTTGAGAAGAATTTCACCGACATTATGGGCTACGACTTCACGGCGAACGTTGAGAAGGAATTCGACCAGATCGCCGGCGGCACCCTCGTATGGAACGAGGTCATCGGCGAGTTCTACTCTCCGTTCCACAAGAAAGTCGAGGAAGTGCTCCACGACGGAAACTACAGCCACGTGTCCAAGGAGCTCGGAACGGACGGCGATGGCAACAAGATCACCGCGAAGTTCGGTAAGTTCGGGCCTTACATCCAGAAGGGCGAGGGCGAGAAAGCCCAGTACGCGTCCCTCGGAAAGGACCAGCTCATCGAGAACATCACCCTGGAGGACGCGCTGAAAATGTTCCAGCTGCCTCGCACGGTCGGTGAATATAACGGTGTCGAGGTCATCGCCTTGAAAGGACGCTTCGGACCATTCCTGAAATATGGCGACAAGAATTTCTCGATACCTCGCGGCAAGGATCCTCTCAAGATCACCCTGGACGAATGCGCGGCCATCATAGAGGAGGGCCTGAGCAAGACCGCCGCCAATTCTGTGATGGCTGAATATAAGGACAGCGACATCCAGGTGATCAACGGTCGTTACGGCCCGTACATCAAGCACGGAGGCTCAAACTACAGGATTCCGAAGGGTACAGACGCGGCCTCGCTGACTGAAGCGGCCTGCCTGGAAATCATTAACAATTCAAAACCGACTGAAAAAGGGCGCCGTCGTTTTAAGAAATCTTGATATTTTAAGATTTTTTATATAATTTAGCGGCTGTTTAGTTATAAATCGAAAGCAATGGCAACTTATCACATTGATCAGATTGACCAGAAGATCCTTTCTTTCTTGGTCAACAACGCCAGGATGCCTTTCCTGGAAATCGCCCGTGAGTGCGGTGTTTCGGGAGCCGCTATTCATCAGAGAGTCAAAAGACTGGAGACCAACGGAGTCATCACCGGATCCAGGCTGCTCGTGAAGCCTCAGGCATTGGGGCTCAACGTGTGCGCCTTCATCAGCGTCACCCTGTCCGAGGCCGACAAATATCCTGAGGTGGTGGCTAACCTCAAGAAGATCGCGGAGATCGTGGAGTGCCATTTCGTGACCGGTAAGGCCGCATTGCTGCTCAAGGCATATTGCTTTGACAATGACCACCTTATGGAGATCCTGATCAACACCATCCAGAACATCCCGTACATCCAGTCCACAGAGACAATGATCTCACTCGACCAGGCGATCGAGCGTCAGGTCTGGGTCAAAGACTACAAGCGTACCGGTCACCAGGCTACCGATTTCGGGAAGAAGACGAAATAATCAGTCTTGCGAGGTCAAGATCCTCGGGAGATGTCAACTTGAAATTATACCTTTCTCCTTCGCAGAACGAGAGAGGTATTCTTTTTTTCATCGCCACCGAGGCGTCATCAGTGAACGCGGTGTCAAATGGTTGCGAATATGCCGCCTTGATGTCCTCGGAAAGAAACAGCTGCGGGGTCTGCGCCCCGAAGATCCGGCTTCTGTCCACAGACTCCCCCTCGGCCGGAACGAGAGACACCGTCCCGTCTTCGCCTTTCACCCTGTCCAGCACCTTGAGCGTGTCCACGGACGGGACCACCGGAATCAGAGAGCGGATCTCCTCCGATTCCATCCGGCCGAACATATTCCTGATCAATCCTGTGGAGAGAAGCGGCCTCACTCCGTCGTGGATCGCCACGATGGCCCCTTCCGGAACCCTTTCCAGAGCGTTCCTTACTGAATGGAAGCGGGTGAACCCTCCCATAACCAATGTCTGAGGACAGGTGAAGTCCGACGAGACGCAATATTCCTTCCAAAAAGGAATATGATCCTTCGGAAGCACGGTGACGACCTTGATGTCCGGAACGGCTTCGACGAACTTTTCGATCGTCCTGCGCAGGATCGGGACACCGCCGAGATCCAGGAACTGCTTCGGCACGGAAGCCCCCATCCGGACACCGCTTCCCGCCGCCATAACGATTAATATTTTTTTTCTGCTCATATAATTCTTACAAATATAACTTTTTTCGTATATTTACAAATTGTATAATACACGTTAAAAGTTAGAATAACAGTTATGGCATTTTCATTTCTGACTAAAGAGATAGCAATGGACCTCGGAACGGCCAACACGGTCATATTCAGCAATGACGAGATTGTGCTGGATGCTCCGAGCATCGTCGCGATAGACAACACCACCAAGAAGTGCATAGCGTTCGGCCAGCAGGCCAAGCTGATGCACGAGCACACCAATCCTGGCATCAGGACCATCAGACCGCTGAGAAACGGAGTGATCGCCGACTTTGAAGCCGCCGAGATGATGATCAAGAGCTTCATCAAGCAGGTGAACAGCAAGAAGAAATCCCTTTTCTCCCCGAACCTCAAGATCGTTGTCGGCATTCCTTCCGGCAGCACGCAGGTTGAGATCAGGGCCGTGCGCGACTCCTGCGAGCACGCCGGCGGACGTGATGTGTACCTGATCTACGAACCGATGGCCGCGGCGCTCGGTATCGGACTCGACGTGGAGGCGCCTAAGGGAAATATGGTTGTCGACATAGGAGGCGGCACCGCCGAGATCGCGGTGATCTCATTGGGCGGCATCGTGGTGCAGGAAAGCATCGCGACGGCCGGTGACGTGTTCAACAGCGACATCCAGTACTATATGCGCCAGCAGCACAACATCAAGATCGGCGAGACAACCGCCGAAAAGATCAAGATCGCCGTCGGCGCCGTGATCCCGGATCTTGACGAGGAACCTGAACCATACGTTGTGAACGGTCCTAACCTTATGACCGCCCATCCTGTCGAGGCCACGATTACCTATCAGGAGATCGCCCACTGCCTTGACAAATCCATAGCGAAATTGGAGTCCTCTATTCTCCACGTCCTTGAACAGACCCCTCCGGAGCTATATTCAGACATCGTTGAGAACGGAATATTCCTTTCTGGCGGCGGCGCCCTTCTGCGCGGTCTCGCCAAGAGGTTCACCGAAAAGGTGAACATTCAGTTCCACGTGGCTGAGGATCCGCTCCGCGCGGTGGCCAGAGGAACCTGTATCGCTCTCAAGAAGACATCGAACTACTCATTCCTGATGAGGTAATGCCTAAGGAGAGATCCATCGTCCAGAGAATATTCATAGCCGTGGTCTTCATTCTGTTGGAGGTCGCGGCTCTCTTGATGCTTTCGCACAACAATCAGCTTCAAAGACTTTGGATAGCCAGGATCTCGCACGGATTTATGGCCAGGACGTGGGGAACCACGCAGGCCATCTCCGACTACTTCTCACTCAAGGGGCAGAATGACCGTCTGGCGCTGGAGAACGACAGACTTCAGAGGATAGTCAGGAGCTATGAGCTGGCCGCCAAGGAGGCGGATCCGGCATCAAGGCCGGTATTGATGGACAACGGGTTCAACTACATCCCGGCGACCATCGTCAAGTCCAGTTCCAACACCCAGCACAACTACCTCATCATCGACAAGGGGAGCGAGGACGGAGTGGTTCGCAATTCAGGCATCATCACCTCGAATGGAGTCATAGGAATAGTGGACGCTGTCAGCCCCCACTATTCCTATGCCATCTCATTCCTCAACACCGAGCTGTTCATCAGCGCGCGGCTTGGGGAATCCGGAGCCGTCGGTCCGCTCGCCTGGGACGGCACAAGCTCCGACGGAGCCATTCTGAAGGAGATTCCGCTCCAGTTCAAGTTCGAGCCGGGAGACACGGTCTATACGAGTGGATATTCATCAATATTCCCGCCTGACATTCCCATAGGGGTCGCCGGGGAGTCGAAGATCATCAACGGCGCCACCAACGAGATCAAGGTGCGCCTGTTCCAGAACCACAAGGCTCTGAAATATGTCACCGTCGTCGGCAACGCGCGCGCCGAGGAGATAGAAGCCATTGAGAATCAAGAAGAACAGCAGAAGAAATGAGGAACGGTTTCGCATTGACATACATCTTGCTGACAGTCGCCCAGATGCTTCTGAGCAACTATTGCCACTTCACGCCGTACGTGATGGTGACGATACTGCCGGCTATGGTGCTTTGCATTCCGACAAAGACAGACACTTTTGCGGCGATGCTGATCGCGTTCGTCACCGGGCTCGCCGTGGACTTCTTCGCCGAAGGGACGCTCGGCATCAACGCCCTGTCTCTTGTGCCGGTCGCGCTGCTCAGGAGGCCAGTCATCGGGATATTCTTCGGCAGCGAGCCATTTGAGCAGAAAGAGAATGTCACGATCCGGAAATATGGCTTCGCGAGGGTGTCGTTCGTCGTCACCCTTATGACCTTGCTGTTCCTGGCGATCTACATCACGGCCGACTGCGCCGGCACCAGACCTTTCTGGTTCATCATCACCAGTCTCGGCCTTTCGGCCCTGGCCAGTTATCTGGCTTCCGTGTGCATCCTCAATCTACTGACCTATGAAGACAGAAGGTAGAGGGAGAATTTTGCTGATCGGTCTGCTGGTCGTGGCCGCCATCATTCTCGGAAGGTTGTTCTACATCCAGATCATCGACGAGAAGTACAAGATCGACGCATCGAACAATTCGATGGTCTATGACATTATCTACCCGACCAGAGGCATCATCTACGACCGCAACGGAAAGATCATAGTCAGCAACAAGGTCACCTATGACATACTTGTGACGCCGAGGGAAGTCCAACCGTTCGACACTCTGATGCTTGCCGAGGCATTGGGCGTGGAACCTGACTTCATCAGGAACAAGATGGCTGAATATGCCAAGAACCGTCGCCGCATCGGCTATCAGAGTGTGGTGATGCTCAAGCAGATAAAGCCGGAGACATATATGCGGTTCGCCGAGCTTCAGTACAATTTCCCGGGATTCCGAGGACAGGCCAGAAGCATACGCGACTATCCGGTCAACGCCGGAGGAAACCTTCTCGGCTATGTCTCCGAAGTGGACGCCAAATACATCGAGAAGCATTCCGGGGAATATCGTCCCGGCGACTACGCCGGAAAGACCGGCATCGAGGCCGCCCGTGAGAAGGAACTGAGAGGAGAAAAGGGTTATCACATCTACCTGCGCAACTCCCACAATCAGATCGAGCAGCGCTACAAGGATGGAGAGATGGACAAGGAGGCGGTCCCGGGGCACGACATCTACACCACGATTGATGCTGACCTACAGCAATATGGCCAGGAACTGATGAAGAACAAGGTTGGAAGCCTTGTGGCGATCGAACCGAAGACAGGCGAGATTCTGACGTTGGTCTCAAGCCCCGGAGTCGATGTGAGTATGCTCGCGGACATCGGACAGCATTACGACGAGATCATCAAGGATCCGCACAAGCCGATGTTTAACAGGGCGGTACAGGCTCCGTACCCTCCAGGGTCGGTGTTCAAGCTCGTGAACGGTCTCATCGGACTTCAGGAAGGCACCTTGACAACAGAGATGGCCTACCCTTGCAGCCAAGGCTACCATTTCGGCAACAGGAAACTCGGCTGCCACGTGCACAGGTCACCACTCGTGCTTGAAGAGGCGATAATGATGTCCTGCAACGGCTATTTCTGCTATGTGCTCAAGAATATTCTTGAAAACAGGAAGAAGTACCACGACATTGGAGAAGCGCTTGACAAGTGGAATGAATATGTCCAGAGCTTCGGCTTCGGGCACAAGTTGGGAAGCGACTTCCCCGCGGAGCTGGGCGGGACCATCCCGACCTCAAAACTGTACAACAAGGTCTATGGGAAAGGTGGATGGAAATTCACCACCATAATCTCGATCTCCATCGGCCAGGGAGAGGTTGGAGCCACACCTATGCAGATCGCCAATCTGGCCGCCACTGTCGCGAACAGGGGCTGGTACAAGATTCCGCACATCGTCAAGGCCTCGGAAGGGGTCGAGATCGATCCGAAATATTACGAGAGGCAGTACACGATGGTGGACACGACAAATTTCAAGAAAGTGACGCAGGGTATGTGGAGAGCCGTCAACAGCGGATTCGGGTCGGGAGGAACGGCCTCCATCGCCGCGGTTCCCGGGCTGGACATCTGCGGGAAGACCGGCACGGCGCAGAATCCGCGCGGAGCCGACAATTCCGTGTTCATCTGCTTCGCTCCGAAAGACAACCCGAAGATCGCTGTGGCCGCCTACATCGAGAACGGCGGATTCGGCGCGACCTGGGCAGCCCCGATCGCGTCGCTGTTGGTTGAGAAATATCTCAACGGAGAGATCAGCGACCAGCGTCGCGGCCTGGAGGACAGGGTTCTTCAAGGAAACCTTATGTCAAGGGTAAAGGCTTATAAGAACTAAGGGATGGAGAACTTTTCGGACAGAGGCATCAAGAAGAGTGTTGATTGGGCGCTGGTGGCGATCTACCTGCTCCTTATACTTATCGGTTGGATCAACATCTACGCCTCCATCCACTCGGAAGGGCCGGCCTCGATATTCGATTTCGGGTTCCGCTGCGGAAAGCAGTTCGTGTGGATTCTCACGGCATTGGGACTCGGCGGAGTGATTCTGTTCGCCATAAACCCACAGTTCTGGGAAAGCACGTCGTTGATTCTGTACTTAGGTGTTCTGGGAATGCTTGTGGCCGTGATATTCCTTGGAATCGATGTCAAGGGCTCCCGATCGTGGTTTGAGTTCGGGCCTATCAGATTCCAGCCGGCGGAGGTCTCGAAGATCACCACATCCCTGCTTCTGGCGACGCTTATGAGCCAGGCCAACTTCAAGATCACCCGATTCAAGGACTTTCTTCTGACGGCCTTGATTCTCGGAATCCCTATGGTCGTCATACTTGCGGAAAGCGAGACAGGTTCCGCCCTGGTCTATGTCGGATTCATATTCGTGATGTACAGGGAAGGTTTTTCAGGTTGGTGGATTTTCTGCATCGGAATGGCAGCGCTGCTGTTCATCCTTACCCTTACAGCGTCGGCATACGTGTCCATAATTGTGCTCGCCGGAATCCTTCTGCTATGCAACTTTCTCGAATCCGGCAAGATGAGGGCACGGTTCTGGATCTTCTTCGGAATATTCATAGTCCTATGCCTGCTGCCTTGGATTTTCGGGAAGTTCAGTCCTGAGTCCTTCGTCTCCAAGATAAACCCACTCTACATCCTGATCGGAGTCTGCGTCGCCGTGGCGGGATATCTGATAGTGACAGGCTACAAGTCCAGGCATCGCTTTCTGTCGATGTCCGCCTTAGGACTGATCGCCGGAATCGCGCTCGTGTTTTCCACTGAGTTCATATTCAACAACATCCTGCAAGATCACCAACGCAAGAGGATAGAGGTGCTGCTGGGAATGAAGGAAGACCCGACAGGCGTCGGATACAATGTCAACCAGAGTATGATCGCCATCGGCTCTGGGGGATTCTCCGGGAAAGGCTTCCTGGAAGGGACACAAACCACCTTCGGATTCGTGCCTGAGCAAAGCACCGATTTCATTTTCTGCACCGTAGGCGAGGAATGGGGGTTCATTGGCTGCTCTGTCGTGATAGCCTTGTACGTGTTCCTGATCTTCAGGATCATCTCAGACGCCGAGAAGAGCCGGGAGGCGTTCACCCGGATTTATGGCTATTGCGTCGCCTCGTGCATCTTTATGCACCTTTTCATCAACATCGGAATGACCATCGGCATTATGCCCGTGATCGGCATTCCTTTGCCGTTGCTCAGTTATGGAGGGTCATCACTGTGGGCGTTCACAGTGCTGATCTTCATATTCATAGCTCTTTACCGTCAGGAAAAGAAGTATTATTGATTTTTTTTAGTAAATTTGCAGTCTATCGCCTTGGTGGTGAAATGGTAGACACGAGGGACTTAAAATCCCTTGGACAGAAATGTCCGTGCGGGTTCGATTCCCGCCTGAGGCACAAGAGGGACGGCTTTCGCCGTCCCTCTTGTGCTTTACACAGACACATTTAGATCAAGTCAGCACGGTAAAGGCCTTTGCGGCCTGTTAAGTAGAGCTTGTCGCCAAATATTGTCAACGTTGACGGGCGTTCCGGGATATGAATGGTGCGGATGTGAGCACCCTTTGCTGTCACAGGCGATGCCTTCGGTGAAGTCGAAGTCTCCGGCCAACATTCTCACGCCGTCAGAGGATGTTAGACCGGTCTGTTGTTCGTCACCTTTGACGATAAGCCGTGAGAACTCCCAAGGACGCACTTCAATGCCTTTGTTCTGATCGAAGACAGCGATGTCGGTCGTGTACTTGGTCTGGGCGTAATTGTGCACGTTCAGGAACTCGATGCCGCTACACCCTCTGAGTCTTACGGCGCTGTGGTACGGTCTCACAACACGGATGACACGGAACATATAGAGATTCGCGAAAGTGATGTCGCGGCAGCCATCCATTTCGACAGGCTGGCACTCCGAACTTTCGACAGTCTCCTCCTCGGTCTGCATACAGTAAACCTTCCAGTTTGACACGTTCCTGAATCTCACCTCATTACGGACGTGGTGTTCGATGGACATAGCGTAGATTCTTCCCTCCGTGGAAGTGTTCTCCGCATAGAAACCGTTGGAAGCGTATGTGTTCGCCGTCCAGATGTCTTTGAATATGCCACCTCCACCATCAGTCACCCAAAGACTCCAGTACTGGGTGTCCCAAGCCTGATCCATTCCCTGCTCACGGACCGGCTTGTCCGGTGTGCTCACCTCGCGCGGGCCCCAACTCCACCTTGTAGGATTCAAGAACCGCCACCGGCGTACCGAAACCGCTGAAAGCGGGCGTGCTCTCGCCAAGACGGAACTGGGTAGAGAATGGATGAAGGCCGATCAACCTTGTGGACGGGCGCATCTTTATAGGTCTGCTCACCTGATACCAACCGGAAGGCACATAGATGACATCGTAAGTGTCTATGGCTTTCTGAATGGCCTCTGTGTCATCTGTCACGCCGTCACCCTTCGCCCCGAGTGCCCTCAGGTTTTTCCATTCCGACATCGGAGGTAGAGCCGGGAGAACTGACTGAACGGCCGCGGGAAGCTTGTCAACAGGCTCGGCTGAAAGCAAAGTCTTATACTCTGGAGTGTCCACGAGGCTCTCCATCTGAAGGCCGTGGTCAAATGACTTGACACAATACTTACGATATGAGACACGGGTCTGTTCCCCGGTTCTTTTGAAAGCGGCGAGCACAGGAACATTGGAACACCAGACATTCCTCAAGGTGATGGAATTGTTGCTGTTGTTCTCGACAGCGATGTTGAACGCCGGACCTGAGATATTCTCAAAACGCGCGTTCTCTATGAATATCTTCTCCCAGTAGTTGTCTTCGATGTCAAAAACCATCGGGACGTTCTTCACCTGCATATTCACAATGGCAAGGCCCGACTCCTGGCTTTTAACCGCAGCCTTGCGCTGTCCTTCAGCAGTTTTCCATCGATGAATGTTTCATTGACATGACATTCAGGCTCTACCGGAAAGACCCTGCGGAAGTGGCGCGGACGCTGAAAGATGAAATCAAGGAGAAGCTCGGGTTTACTGTCAATGTCGGTGTAGGGTCCAATAAACTGCTGGCCAAGATGGCCTCTGACTTCGAGAAACCGGACAAGGTCCACACGCTCTGGCAAGACGAAGTGCAGGAAAAAATGTGGCCTCTGCCGGCCGGAGACCTGCTCTGGGTAGGCAAAAAGACAAGGGAAAGGCTGTCCGCATACGGGATTTACACAATCGGCGACATCGCAGGGCTGCCTGAAAATTCATTGGCAAGAATAGTCGGAAAAAAGTTCGCGGCACAGATGCACGACAACGCCAACGGCATTGACAATGAACCGATTATCACCGAGTTTCAGGAGGCGAAAAGCATCAGTGTGGAGCGCACTTTCGCAAAGGACATTGTCAATCCGGAAGAACTGGACAGGGAAATGTTCAAGGTCGCATGCACAGTCGCGCACAGGCTGAGACGCCAGGGGTTCAGATGCACATGCGTGTCAATGTTCATAAAGTTCACTGACTTCAGCGTGGCCCAGAAACAATGCCAGATATCAGGACCGACTGACGTCACCGCATTGATACTCAATGAAGCAAGACGAATGCTCGGTGACATGTGGGACGGAACGGCACCCATCAGGCAGGTCGGCATCGGCCTGTCCAAATTCACGAAGGAAGAAACTGAGCAACTGATGCTGTTCGAAGACCCGAAACTCAGCTTCTACCGCGAATGGGACAGGAAATATGACGAACAGAAGGCCCACTCAGAAGACGTCAAGTTTCTCGCATATGAAAGAAAAAGCCCCGGGAAAACCCAGGGCTGAACAATTCTATTTCACGACTTTGAATCCGCATTTCAGGTCTGCATGGGAATCATGTCCTGCAAACACTTCGAAATCACCGGGTTCCTCTCCCCACGTGTTGTCCGCACGGAAGAACGAACGGCTTTCAGGGGTTATCTCGAATGAGACCACAGTCGATTCCCCTGCCTTCAGATTCACTTTTCTGAAGCCCTTGAGTTCACGGACCGGACGGGTACGGCTTCCGACTACGTCTTTCAGATAGAGCTGCACCACTTCCTCTCCGTCACGAGAGCCCACATTGGTAACCTTCACACTGACATTGACATTACCCCCGAGTTTGACTTCCGGAGCCGAAACTTCGAGGTCGGAATAACTGAATTCGGTATAGCTCAAACCCTCACCGAAAGCGAAGAGAGGCTCGTTTGGAGTCTTCAGATAACGTGAGACAAATTTCTCATCGCTGTCAGGCGACTTGCGCGGACGGCCAGTACTCTTATAATTGTAATGGATCGGAACCTGTCCGAGACAGAGCGGGAATGTCATGGTAAGACGGCCTGAAGGATTGTAGTCTCCGGAAACAACATCGGCAAGAGCAGCACCTCCCATCGAGCCCGGATGCCATGTAACCAAAAGTCCATCAGCGGCTTCCGTCTCCAGAGCAATCGTCATCGGACGGCCTGTGACAAGGAGGATGACAACCGGCTTGCCGACAGACTTCACGGCATTGAAAAGGCTCTTCTGCGCAGCAGGAATATCAATGTCGGTCAATGATGCCGCCTCGCCGCTGCATGAGTTCGGCAGGCCCAATGTAATCAGGACGACATCAGAATTGCGGGCCGCGGCCACTGCCCTGGAAATGCCGCCCTCGATAGGCTCGAAGAAGTCGCAGCCACGTTCGCAAACCACATTGCCGAACCGCGCCTTGAGACCTTCGAAGAAACTTACCGCATTTTTCGAGCTGACAAAAGCGCTCCACGTGCCAATCATTTCTCTGCGGGAATCGGCTGCGGGTCCTATCAATGCTATCCTGGCATTCTCTTTAAGAGGAAGTACGTCATTCTGATTTTTGAGCAGGACCATCGAACTTCTGGCAACTTCACGGGATGCTTCCATGTATTCGGGCAGACAGGTTTCCTTGTCCCATCGGCCTTCTCCTCCATAGCGGAACGGATCATCGAACAATCCGAGTTTGAACTTGATATTCAGGACTTCACGGCAAAGCTTGTCTATCTGCTTTTCGCTGACACGGCCCTCCTTGACAAGTTCTTCCGCGAATTTATAATAGTCCCCGTCGACCATGTCCATATTCAGGCCTGCGTTCAATGCCAGTTCTGCCGCTTCCTTTCCGTCTGCAACAACCCTGTGGTTGGTCATCTCATTGATGGCGTTATAGTCAGATACCACGAATCCTTTGAATCCCAATTCATTACGCAGCACGTCCGTAAGCAGCCACTTGTTTCCGCTGGAAGGAATCCCCTCAAAATCATTGAAAGAAGACATTACGCTCAATGCTCCGGCTTCGATGGCGGCTTTATATGAAGGAAGGTAACGGTCACGGAACATCATCTCCGACATGTCCACCGTATTGTAATCCCTTCCGGCCTCAGGTCCGCCATAAGCGGCAAAATGTTTCACGCAAGAAAGTATGGTATTGCCGGCAGAAAGGTCGTCTCCCTGATAACCGCGGACCATGGCGGCAGACATCTGTCCTGAAAGATACGGATCCTCTCCGGAGCCTTCTGAAACACGTCCCCAGCGAGGTTCCGCGGAGACGTCGCACATAGGTGAGAATGTCCATGCTATACCGAATGCGGATGCCTCGGCAGCGGAGATTCTTGCCACCGTTTCAGCGGCTTTCGGGTCCCAGGAACATGATATTCCGAGATTTTCAGGGAAACCTGTCCTTGCTCCATGTATGATGTCATGCCCGAAAAGAATAGGAATTCCCAGACGCGAACTGTCAACGGCAAGTCTCTGTAATTCAATGATATCTTCAGGCTTCCAGACATTCAGAAGCGAACCGCATTGTCCTTCTTTTATCACACGGTTCACATCCACCGGACTGCCGTCAGGTCCCGTTACGACAGAATTTGTCGGCACGAACTGGTTCAATTGTCCGATTTTTTCAGCGAGAGTCATCTTGGACATGAGCTCGTCCACCCTTGCATCATTGACATTTTTCTCTTTGCATCCTGCACACAGCGTCAGCGCCAGCGCAGTTGCTATTATCAGCGACTTTTTCATATAGTTGTTTTTTGTATCTTGCAAAGTTAGCAATCTGCGGCGAGCGATGCAATAGCAATGGGCAGCTCAACACTTGGAGATATTCTTTGGCGACAAGTTATTTTGACAGTTGATGCTTCATATAAAAGTCTGCCGAAGAATCTTGGTTCTCCGGCAGACTCGAAAGATTCATAGCCCGTATCTGGTTATTTTTAATCTACCCTGATTTCTATCTGAGTGACTGTGATATCACCGCCGATTATGAGAGCGGTATCCGTTCCGTTCATGGTCGTAGCCATCCCCTCAGAGATCTCAAATTCCAGAATATCCTCTCCGGCGGCAAGGACAATGTTGTTGTCACTCTCTCCGCCTTCACGGATAAACGGAGCTCCCCACCAGCCATCGCACAGACAGAAAGTCTGAGGAGCGTCGTGGTGTGTGAACGTAAACTTGATGGTTTGGCCGGCCGTCGGAGTTATCGCCGAAAGGTCAAGATCAGACGCAGAGAGATACCACCACCAACCTGTTGTGTACTCGCCAGACCAAATCTGAATATAGTTGTCCTCTTCGGCCTCGCCGCCGGAAACCTCGTCTGACAGCGTCACCTCAGGCAAAGTATATTTCTTGCCGCCGCAGTCCTCAAGACAGAATTGCTGCCGGAAACCATGCAGGAAGGACACGGGCGGCACTCCCTGTGCAATTCTTTCCGGTCTTTTCCACCGAACACCTTTGGGGAAGACGCTACTTCAGAAACACGAAGAAGACGGCGAGGACAAGGCAGACAAAGGCAGCGATGTGGTTCCAGTGGAGAGCCTCGCCTTTGAAGAGGAGGGTGACAACCAAAGTGAAGACGATGAGGGAGACAACCTCTTGGATAACTTTTAGTTGCATAAGGCTGAACGGGCCGCCGTTGCCAGTAAATCCGAGGCGGTTGGCTGGAACCTGGGCGCAATATTCAAAAAACGCCAGTCCCCAGGAGAAGAGGATGACCAGAATGAGCGGCCAGCTCGTCGAGACCTTCATCTCCTGAAGCTTCAGATGGCCGTACCACGCGAATGTCATAAATATGTTGGATAGCACCAACAAGAGGACTGTCCCTATCGCTTTCATCGCCTTGCAATCATAAAAACGGACGCAAAGGTAGTAATATTTCACCTATATATTGTCATAGGAGATTCTACAAAAAGGGCCGGCGGAGAAAAAAATCCGCCGGCCTTTTTGATATATTCATCAAATGGTTATCTGATCATATTCTTTGGATCAAGGGCTTTGTCGAGTTCCTCCTTGGTGAGGATGCCTTTCTCAAGGACGATGTCATAGACAGAACGGTTGGTCTCAAGGGCTTCCTTGGCGACCTTGGTGCTGGCCTTATAGCCGATGATAGGGTTGAGGGCGGTCACGATGCCGATGCTGTTCTTGACCATCTCGTAGCAGCGCTCCTTGTTGACGGTGATGCCTTCGATGCACTTCTCGCGCAGGGTGTTCATCGCGTTCGTCAGCCAGGTGATGCTCTCCATGATGGATTCTGCGATCACAGGCTCCATGACATTCAGCTGGAGCTGTCCGGCCTCAGCAGCGAATGAGACGGTCATGTCGTTGCCGATCACCTTGAAGCAAACCTGATTGGTGACCTCCGGGATGACAGGATTGACCTTGCCAGGCATGATTGACGAGCCTGGAGCCATAGGCGGAAGATTGATCTCCTTCAGACCGCAGCGAGGACCGGAGGCCATGAGCCTGAGGTCGTTGCAAATCTTGGAAAGCTTGACTGCCAGTCTCTTGAGGGCACCAGAGTAGCTGACATAGGCGCCAGTGTCAGGAGTGGCCTCCACGAGATCCGGAGCAGCGATGAACTTCTCGCCTGTGAGTTCGGTCATCTTCTTGGCGCAAAGCTCTGCGAAACCAGGCTTGGCATTGAGGCCAGTACCGATTGCGGTGCCTCCCATGTTGATCTCATAGAGAAGGTTCACGTTTCTCTCAAGGTTCAGAACCTCTTCCTCAAGGTTGGTGGCATAGGCGTGGAACTCCTGGCCGGAGGTCATAGGAACCGCGTCCTGAAGCTGTGTACGGCCCATCTTGATAACGTCCTTGAATTCCTCACCCTTCTCCTTGAACGCGTCGATGAGATCCTTGAGGCTCTTCTCCAGTTTTCTGTTCATCCTGATGAAAGCGTAGCGGAAGGCAGAAGGATAGGCGTCGTTGGTAGACTGGGCGCAGTTCACATGGTCGTTAGGTGAGCAGAACTGGTACTCCCCCTTTGCATGTCCCATGATCTCAAGAGCCCTGTTGGCGATCACCTCGTTGGCGTTCATGTTCACGGATGTTCCCGCGCCTCCCTGCATCATGTCCACAGGGAACTGGTCGTGGAACTTTCCGTCGATGATCTCGCGGCATGCCTCCACGATCGCGTCGGCGATCTTCGGATCCATAGCTCCGAGTTCCTTGTTCGTCTGTGCCGCGGCAAGCTTGATGCAGGCCATGGCGATGACGTACTCAGGGTAGTCGCACATCCTGGTGTTGGAAATCTTATAATTATTGAGAGCCCTCTGTGTCTGAACACCGTAGTAGGCCTCAGCCGGAACCTGAAGTTCCCCAAGAAGATCGGATTCAATCCTGAATTTCTCTTCGCTCATAATAAATCAATATTATCGGTTTATAAATTGTTTTACAATCTCTCTGACAAAGGTAAGTCCAAAAAAGATTATAAGCAAAAATGCCGCGATATATTTCAAATTATTATTTATTTACCGGGGCTGTCACGTAGTGACTGGGGGTGTATGGCTATTGCGCAAAGCGAAAAAAAGCGCCGGCCATATCGGGTCGGCGCTTTAGCATATTCATTAGTCAAAGATTACTTCTTTGAGGACTTGGCGGCTTTGGCGTTGCCATTCTTGGCTGCAAGGCGCTTCTGATCCCAAATTGTGGCATCGTACATCACCGGAGTACCGATGAAGATGGAAGCATAGGTTCCGATGCAGATACCAAGGATAAGGGCAACCGCAAGACCTCTGATGGACTCTCCTCCGAAGATAGCGATGGCGAGCATCGTGACGAGAGTGGAGACAGAGGTGTTGACAGTACGTGTCAATGTCGCGTTGATGGCCAGATTGGTGTTGCTTCTTACATCAACATTAGGATGCAGGGTCCTGTACTCACGGATTCGGTCGAAGATAACCACGTTGTCGTTGATGGCGTAACCGATGATGGTCAGGATGGCCGCGATGAACGTCTGGTCAACGTCAAGGTTGAACGGAAGGATTCCGGAGAACAGAGAGAAGAATCCGATCACGATGATGGCCGTGTGGGCAAGCGAAACGACACCACCAAGACCCCAGGTCCAGCCCTTGAAACGGAAGGCGATGTAGGCGAAGATCACGAGCAGGGAGAGGATGACGGCGATGATCGCGTCCCTCTTCATATCGTTGGCGATCGTAGGACCCACCTTGTCTGAAGATATGATACCGTTAGGGTTGTCAAGGGTTGAGCGGAACTCGTCAAGAGTGATGTCCTTCTCGGCGAAGAACGGCTTCAAAGCCTCATAGAGCATAGACTCAACCTCAGCGTCAACATCAGTTGACTCCTGATCGTTCTTGTACTGGGTCGTGATCTTCATCTGGCTCTCACCACCGAACTGCTTTACCTCGACGGCACCGTCAAACTCAGCGGCGGCGGCGTCACGAACCTGCTCGGCTGTGACAGGCTGGTCGAAACGAACGACATAGGTACGGCCACCGGTGAAGTCAACACCATAGGTAAAGCCCTTGGTGAAGATGGACACGATGGAGATGACGATCAACGCACCGGAGATGATGTAAGACCATTTGCGGGCGGCGATGAAGTCGAAATGAGTGTTCTTGAGGAAGTTCTTGGTGAGGTTGTTCTCGAATGTGACATTCTTGCCCTTCTCGATGCGGTCATCAAAGATAAGCCTTGTGATGAAGATTGAGGTGAGGACAGAAGTGATGATACCGATGATCAAAGTGGTGGCGAAGCCCTGCACAGGACCCGAACCGAACACGAAGAGAACGATACCGGTAAGGAGGGTGGTCACCTGACCATCGATGATGGCGGAGTAGGCGTTGCTGTAACCGTCAGCCACAGCCTTTCCAAGTCCCTTGCCGGCGGCGAGCTCTTCCTTGATACGCTCGTAGATGATCACGTTTGCGTCAACGGCCATACCCATTGTCAGGACGAGACCGGCGATACCAGGGAGTGTCAGGACGGCTCCGAATGAAACGAGGACTCCGAAGAGGAGAAGCACGTTGCAAAGGAGGGCTATGTCAGCGGCGAGACCCGCGCCCTGATAGAAGAAGATCATATAGACAAGCACCAGGATGAACGCGATGAGGAATGAGATCATACCCGCGTTGATGGACTTGGCACCGAGGGAAGGACCCACAACCTGCTCCTGGATGATGGTGGCAGGCGCAGGAAGCTTACCTGACTTGAGGACGTTCACAAGGTCGGTGGCCTCATCCGGAGTGAAGTGACCGGTGATTGAGGAGCTGCCTCCCGTGATGGCGTTCTGCACGTTAGGATAGGAATATACCATACCGTCGAGGACGATGGCGATCTGCCTTCCGACATTGTCGCTGGTCATACGTGCCCAGACATTGGCACCCTCGGCGTTCATACTCATTGAGACTGAAGGCTCACCGTTTGAACCGTGGTCATAAACGACACGGGCGTCGGTGATGACACCACCGTCAAGCTTGGCCTTTCCGTCCCTTGAGGTAGCCTTGATGGCCACAAGCTCGAAGACATTTTCAGCCTGAACGTACTCAGACGGCTTGACTGACCACATAGGCTTGAACTCAGCCGGGAAGATCTCGGCGATCTGAGGCATCGCGAAGTATCTGTTGATCTTGGCCGTGTCAATGGCGGACGCGAATCCAATGCAGGCGTTGTTGGCGCCGGAAGGGTTCAGCACGGAGAAAAGAGGATGGGCCTTTCTGTAAGCATTAATCTCGGCCTCGTTGCTCTGGTTCTGTTTGATCTCGGCGGTAAGCAGGGAATCCGTGCCTTCCGTAGCGTTTTGTGCCTCAGCCGGCTCTGCCACAGCAGTTGTGTCTGACTCGCCGGCAAGGATCTCGGCCAGTTTGGCGTCAGCCTCGGTAAGATAGCCGGAAAGTTCCTGACT
The DNA here is from genome assembly GCA_934725575.1 of uncultured Bacteroidales bacterium. Classification (GTDB taxonomy): domain Bacteria; phylum Bacteroidota; class Bacteroidia; order Bacteroidales; family UBA932; genus Cryptobacteroides. Next base: position 54,093 of record CAKVCK010000015.1, on the reverse strand, counting down.
GGTGAAAGTCTCCCAGAATTCGAGGGAAGCGGTTCCCTGGAGGAGTTTTCTCACACGCTCAGGCTCCTTCACGCCAGGGAGCTCGACGAGGATACGTCCGCTGTTGCCAAGCTTCTGGATGGAAGGCTGGGTCACACCGAAACGGTCGATACGGTTTCTCAACACGTTGAATGAGTTGGCCACCGCGCTCTCGGCCTCTTCGCGGATCACGCTGATGACATCGGCGTCGGAAGACTCCGGCTTGATCTTGTCCTTCATCTCGTAGGTTCCGAAGATCTGGGAGAGCCTCTGTCCGTTGCCGACCTCTTTCCAAGCGTCAGCGAAAAGGGTTATGTAGTCTTCCCTTGAATTGACGCTGCGCTCTTTGGCGAGGGCGAGAGCCTTCTGGAACGCAGGATCGGTGTTGTCGCCGGAAATGGCCTTCACAAGATCCTGAAGCTGCACCTGCAGCATAACGTTCATACCTCCCTTAAGGTCAAGGCCGAGATTGATCTCCTTAGCCTTGCAATCCTTGTAGGTGTTCCAAAGGAAAACCTTCTTTGAAGAGATTGAATCAATGAATACCCTGTTCTGTTCCTTTCTGATTGAATCCAGATAGTAAGCCTGGTCATTTTCAGGAACCTGCGCGAAAGCCGCTGAGTTCTGGGCGGCGACGGCAGCCTTCTCGGCGAACTTCTCCGCTTTCTTTTCCTGGATGGATGTCACCGCTGTGAACGAAAGCTGCCAAATGGAAGCGATCGCAAGCAGAATGGCGACAAGCCTTATCCAACCTTTACTTTGCATAATTTTAACTTTATTTTATTGTTTTAATTTTTGCGCATAAAAATAGGGGTACAAATTTAGCATTTTTTTCTTAGAAAGAAATTATCTGCCAAGTATTTCTTATTTTTGCAGACGCATTCACCGAGATTTTTCGAAATGAGAAACAAAATATTCATCGGCATATTCACTCTGCTCGCGCAGATTGCTTTCGGGACCGACGCTCCGGCGCAGGTCTCCCCTACCCGCCTTCTGATGAAAGCGGACTCATCCAGAATGGCTTACAACTTCCAGGAGGCCGTCAAATACTGCGAGGCCGCCGTCGACGCGCTGGACTCGACTTCCTCCGCAAAGGCGGAAGAGCAACTGCTGCTCGCCCGCAATGGGCTGAATATGATGGGATTCTGCAGCCAGCCTGTAGTTGTGGCCAAGCAGACGTTCCCGCTTCAGGACTTTCTTCTGTTCTACTCTCTAAAGGATTTCAGCTGGAGAAAGAGCCCGAACCAGCTCGACTCGCTCGGAGGAGACAATCTCTCAAGAGCCGTCTATGTCCCTGACGGAACCAGGGACATTTACTATTCCGCCAAGGATGAGGAAGGCATCAGGAATATCTACAGCACGCACCTGACAGACTCGCTGTGGTCCGTCCCGACCCTCATAAACGAGCAGATGACCAGCTCCTCGGACGAGATCTACCCGATGCTGTCCCCTGACGGCCAATCACTTTACTTCGCCTCCAAAGGACTGTACGGAATGGGCGGCTACGACCTCTACGTCTCGCAGTGGAACAAGGAGACCGGCGACTGGGATGTTCCTGTGAATATGGGATTTCCGTACTCTTCGCCTTACGACGACTTCCTCTTCGTCAACACGGAGGACGGGAAATATTCAATCTTCGCCTCGAACCGGGAGTGCGGCCGCGACAGCGTCACAATCTATGTCCTTGAATATGACGGGATGCCTGTCCGCAAGGCGGTCACGGAAGTGGACGAGCTCAGAGAGCTGGCGGCGTTGAACCCGGCCGGAAATCATCCCGGAATCGACAACGGCTCCGCAGTCTCCGGAGAAACGGACGAGAGCACGAGGAAATATATGGACAAGATGCGAGAGGTCAGATCCTTGCGTGATTCCGTGGCGAGGTTCGGAAAGAATCTGGACAAACTGCGCTCGGGACTGGCCACCGCCTCGGACGAGGAAAAGGCCAGAATCACGGCCGAAATAACGGACAAGGAAATGATGCTCCCGACGCTTAACAGCACCCTGAACGCGGCTGTCAAGGAACTCCAGAACATCGAGATGGACTTTCTTGCGAACGGAATCGTGATCGACACCAGAAAGCTTCAGGCCGAGGCGGACAAGGAGATTGTCGGTGCGTCCTCCGGCTACACTTTCTCGAAGAACAGCTATGGTCCGGACATCCGCCTGGACATCCGCAAGCCGAAGCCGACTTTCGACTATTCGTTTATGATTCTTCCGGAGGGAAGGTTCGCCGAAAGCAATACGCTGCCGGACGGACTTGTTTACCAGATCAGGATATTCACTCTTTCCAGAAAGGCCTCCGTAGCTGACCTCAACGGTCTGAGCCCAGTCTTTGAGAGAACCACGACCTCCGGAAAACACGCCTATTCAGCCGGACTTTTCAAATCCTACAAAGACGCTCTCTCGAACCTTAATAAGGTGAAGAAGAGAGGTTTCCGTGACGCTCAGATCGACGCTTTCCTCAACGGACAGGTCATTGGAGTCTCCAAGGCCAGGGAGCTTGAGTCGAAAGTCAAGACCTTGATGATGGTTAGGATTTATCCGGAGGACGGCCAGTCTCTGTCCGAGCAAGCCATCGCCGCGATCCACGAGCATTCCGACAAGGATCTGATCAAGAGCGTCGAGGCCGGATCCGTTGTCTTCACCACCGGCCCGTTCGAGGACAAGTCACAGGTTGACGCCATTGTTGCCGCCTTGAAGGCCGCCGGAGTGGAGAACATCTCCGTCACCGAGTCCGCCTCGGAATAAACGAGAGTTGAATTTCACCGAAGATATAAGCCTATCTCTCAGATTGTAAATAAGTTATCCTCCACTCATTGAAACAGAATGAGTGGAGGATAACTTATTGTACTCCAACGTATAAACACACAACCTATCGCAAGGATCTACTAAAGGCAAGTGCTCATCTATCTCATTATGAACACATTATCAAACACGGAAAAGCAATTGTCCACTTACAAATCCGGTTCGGAGTTTATGTAAACTCTTCCTGCAAAAAGATTCGAGATCAAACTTTCATCCTTAATACTCAATTCTCTCATCTCATCCGTTATGGTGTTTTCAAAATCATCTTTTTGAACACCAGCATTGCAGACCTCGATAATTGAGGGTTTGTCTTTGATTCCATCTTTCACCACAATTCGTTTCCTATAGCCGTGTTCAAAACAGATATAAAGGATTTTAGCCATTATTCCACAGTTATTCAGCAATGCGGCCGTCGCCAAACGGTTGCTGAATTGGTAATATTTACCAAACCAAGAATCAGAAACTTTTATATTGAACTGTCCCAACTGATCTTCAAAATAGCGCCTGACATTGTTGTCTTTATTTTTCCCTTTTTCATACCCCTTGGATTCAAACTCTCTTATATGCGCCTTGGCTTCAACCAGATAAAGAATATCATCATATATGAACACAGCATCCCAACTCTGCCAGGGCCTTTGATTTTTGATATTGTATTTCTTATACTCACTTTCTACATCAGGATATGTAGAATGGAATCTCTCTTTAAGAAACTTCAAGCCCACAATCTCTTTGTCTCCTGAGATAACTTTCGCAGGGTCCGCAAACCCGAAATCCAGCCAATTGAATTCACCATCACACAATCCGACCTGTTTCCGGATCTCCTTTTCCAACAGATTCCTATGATGGCCAAGGAATCTCATCAACAGGTACTCACTACCATACCCGTAACCTATTTGTGCCATTTATTATAAAATATATTTCAAGTTTAACTTAGAAACAATGTCCGCGATATCTTTACGAAGGGCGGAAGGCTCAAGTATCTCCACCTGATCACCGAACGACAGCACGTCCTGCCTGAAGTCATAGTCGGGAACAAGATGATACTTGAATATCGTATAGTCTGATGTCTCCTCAAGGATTTCCTGAGACTTGTGAAGAGGCAAAGACATAAAGTATTTCGACTGAAAGGCAGAGACCTTCAACACGACGGTCGCACATTTCTTATCAGAATATACCCGAGGGCCATAAACACCCGAAAAATATTCATCAACACCAAAGGATTTTGGAAAGGAAAACTTCGACTTTCCGACCACCAGACTCTGTATTCTGTCCAGAGCGAACATATGCGGCGTACTGTCATTGTCCTTACGCGCGTAAAGATACCATCGTTTCTTATATTCACGAAGGCAATATGGTTCAAGGACTAAATTTTCAGAAGCCTTTTTTTGGTAACTATGATATACAACGTCCAGAACATTATTGTCCCGCATCGCGCCTATGACAGTCGCTAGATGGTTGTAACCGGAAGGAGCATTCTCAAAAACAATGCGATCCTTCAGCCCAAGGCTTTCATTCAGCAGGTTACCCAAACTTAATGCATCCAACATCCAGCCACGTACGTTACGGTCACAGACATCATCCTCATTATCAATGTAGTACGTATTATCTTTGCGGTCACATACAATCTCAATGCCGAAGATATCGAAAATGGCTCGGATGTGGTTGGAGAACGTTCTCGGAGCCAACTTTTTTCCCTCATCGTTCACGGAACTGCGCAGCCAAAGACTCTGAAGTTCTTTCAAGGTGAGAGAACCGTGGCTCTGCAGCGTCTCCAGCAACCAAATATAACTTTTGAAATAAGTCTTTGACATAATTGATTTTGATTACAATTACAAAGATAGCAACCGCTTCGGCAAAATAGTAGCCGAATGCGAAAAAAGTTTTTGAATCGACCGGAATTCTGCCGACACCCAGACTATTTTTGTGAAGAATCTGTAAAAACAAGGAGATGATCACGACAGAAGCAATCCCGTCAAATGATGTTTGTCCGGAAATATTCTTATCTTTGCATTACTCCGGGCATCGTGCTCCGGACAGACATATTGATGAAAGTGTTTTCGCACTATCCTTGGCAAGAAATCTGACAGTTTCAAAGGAAACAAGGGTAAACGACAGCACCTTTTCATCTGTATCAGTTTGCGTGTACCAAGTACCCGACTATACAGGTGTGGGGATTGTTTCTGTTTATTTGTTTCCAGGTTTTGTCAGAACCTCTTGCCAGATAGACCGATCGGCTCCACACTTTCTTTATTTAGAATGACCTGAAGGGGCACAGGGCACACGTGTAATTTTATGACTAAAAGAAATCAACTGGTTTTGTCCGAGAATGAACAGATTGTTTTGTTCGTTCAACATCATTGGAGTTCTCTGCTTCCATCCTGCCTTACATTTTGTGTATGCTGCGTTCTGCTCAATTTAGGATCGTTGCCGGAAACAATTGATGATCTGCTGTTCTATGCCGCCATCATAATGGCAGTCGTTATAATAAGAACAGTTATCTACATACATAATGAGGCGATAATCATAACCAACAAGAATCTGTACATACAATATGGTTTGTTTAAAGTGAATGTCCTGAAGGTTGAATACAGCCAAGTTGAATTAATCGACATCGTACACAAAGGCATAGAGAGCCTTTTCGGATGCGGCACAATCCATATAACGCCACAATCAAACATACCGAATATAAATATGGGATATGTCAAGAATCCCGAAATGGTGTACAACGTTTACCAAAATGCCCGCAAGTCTTTCTTGCAGGATAAGATCAGACAGATGAAAGAACTGTCAGATGAAGGAATTATCAGCCAAACCGAATATGAATTTGAAAAAATGCAGATTATGAGTCAGAGTTTATTCAATGGAAGACCGTCTATGGCTTCAGTGAACGTATCAGTGGAGCAACGGCAATCCAACGGTGTGGGAACCGCAGGATTTGTACTATCTTTAATCAGCTTAATATTCAGCTGGTTACCAGGAGTTAATTTCTTAGTCTGGTTCATCGGTTTCATTCTGTCGTTCATAGGGATCTTCAGAAAACCTAAAGGACTTGCGATCACAGGACTCCTAATCTCTTGCATCGATCTTATCATTCTGATTTTCGTTGCAGGAACGGCACTGACACTTTTCGGCTTATTGAAATAAACAACTCAATGAGTTGTCTGCCTACAGTTAAGGTTCAACGGATGGTGGGCAATATACTGTTGTTCAAATTATTAGCGTTTTCTCTTTAGCTAATACAGACTAAAGAGAAAACGCTATTATGCTCATAGTAAGTCAATTACATACCACAAGATTGAGAGAGAGGAAGCAAAGATATAAGGAACAGATTGGATTTCTGATTTGTAAGGCTTATCTTTGTAAAGCCTGGAAGGTTATATTTGCAAACAAAACATAATAAGCCTGAGGAGGCGTAGTGACTAAAGTGTCTGAGAACGCAGTGTCGCTGACAGAAAAAAAACGTGACCAAGATGAAGAAAGTCGGGAAAGTTCTTGTGGTTGATGACAATGCGGGAATCCGGTCCGCATTGAAGATTCTATTGCCTATGCGGTTCGAGGCGGTGGAGATCCTGCCGTCGCCGACACAGCTGATCAGTACAGTCAACACCTTCCAGCCGGACGTGATCCTGCTGGATATGAATTTCAACACGGACATCAACACCGGGAACGAGGGGCTGTTCTGGCTCAGCGAGTTACGCAACAACAATCCGAACCAGAAAGTCGTGCTGTTCACGGCCTACGCGGACATTTCCCTGGCCGTGGAGGGAATGAAAAGAGGGGCGTTCGACTTCATCGTGAAGCCGTGGGAGAACGAGAAGCTTCTCGCCACGCTTGAAAGGGCGGTGACGGAGAACCGGAAAGACAGCCAACAGTCTAATGAATATGCCACCGGACCGACCGGGATGTACTGGGGCACGTCACAGGCTATGGCCGAAATCAAGAAGACAATCGAGAAGATCGGCCCGACTGACGCCACGGTGCTGATCACCGGAGAGAACGGAACTGGTAAGGATCTTCTGGCCAGAGAGATACACAATCATTCAGAACGCCGGAACGGCCCGATGGTCAGCGTGGATGCCGGAGCGATTCCTGAGACCCTTTTCGAGAGCGAGCTCTTCGGCCACGTCAAGGGTGCGTTCACGGATGCTTACGCCGACAAGGCCGGAAAGATCGAGTTGGCCGAGGGCGGAACCCTTTTCCTGGACGAGATCGGGAATATTCCTTTGCACCTTCAGGCGAAGCTTCTGAGGGTTCTCCAGAACAGGACTATCACCCGTGTCGGGGACACAAAGCCGCGCAATGTGAACATCCGCCTTGTCTGCGCCACGAATATGGATCTGCGCCAGAAGGTGCAGGAAGGCACTTTCCGTGAGGATCTCTTCTATAGGATCAACACGATGAGCATCCATCTGCCGGCCCTGAGGGAGCGCCCGGAAGACATCGTTCCGCTCGCCGAGATGTTCATAAAAAAGTTCGACGAGAAGTACCACCGTGAGGTGGATGGCATCGCTCCTGAGGCAAAGGACGCGCTAAAGGACTGCCACTGGAGCGGGAATATTCGTGAGCTTCAGAACTGCATCGAGAAGGCGGTGATTCTCGCCGAGGGCAGCGACCTGACAGAAAACGAGTTACAGCTGCCGTCAGAGGCTCTTGTCGAGGGAAGCGAGCCATCAGTTGCGACACTGGAGGAAGTCGAGGAAAAGGCGATCCGCGCCGCCGTGGAAAAATATTCCGGGAATATGTCGCTGGTGGCCAAGGCTTTGAACGTCAGCCGCCCGACCCTCTACAGCAAACTCAAGAAATACGGGATTTAGGAATATGATTCCGTGGCCTCAGATAGCTGTTCCGGCCGGCGTTGTGGCGCTGGTGGCTTTGCTTGCGGTACTTCTGACGAGGCACCGCATCCTGAAGAAAGTCACCTATATGCTTGATGCCCTTGAGGACAAGGAGACCAATTTCAGATTCGACGAAGGCGGCTTGGGCAGCCGGAAGATCAACCGGACCCTGAACCGAATCCGGACCATATTCCAGAAAGAGACAGCCGACATCCGGGAGCAGGAGGAATATTACGGGCAGATGCTGGACAAGGCCAAGACCGGCATAGTCGTGCTGGAGTCCGGGACGGATTCCGTGCTTTACACCAACAAGCAGGCTTTGATTCTTCTGGGCGTGTCATCTTTGAGCACGCTTCGTCAACTTGACATAGTAAGTCCTTCGTTAAGAGGAGCATTTGAGAAAGTCGAGGAGGGGCTGGACCAGAAAGCGTCCATCTATTCGGAAAGCTCCCAGACGAACATTTCCTTGTCCGCCACATCGGCTCACATCGGGCGCAAGGACGTGAAAATCATAGCAGTGAACGACATCTCGGAGGCCATCGAGGAAAACGAATCGGAGTCCTGGACGAGGCTCATCAGGGTTCTGACCCACGAGATTATGAACACCGTCACCCCGATCGCATCCCTTTCCGAGGCTCTTTCCGAATATGCCGGGACGATCACTCCGCCATCCGACGGGCCGGATCTCAAGGCAGGTTTGGAGACAATAGCCAGCTCGTCCCGTGGCCTGATCAAGTTCGTAAATTCGTACAGGGATCTGACTCACGTGGCTGTCCCGGTAAGAAAAGCGTTCTTTGCCCGTGATCTCGCCGCCAAGGTCATCGACCTCAGCCAACCGGTGTTGACATCCGCAGGGGCCGTGGCAAAGTTCATCGAAAAGACCGAGGATGTGCTTCTGTACGCTGACGAGAGCCAGATTTCGCAGATTCTCATCAACCTCGTCAAGAACGCGGCACAGGCGGGGGCGCGGCACATAGAGATCTCGGCTGAGATTGACAAGAGGGACAACGTCATCATCAATGTCAGCAATGACGGGCCGGCGATCAGTCCGGCGAGCCAGGAGGAGATATTCATTCCGTTCTTCACGACCAAGCCTGAGGGCAGCGGCATCGGCCTGAGCCTTTCCCGTCAGATCATGAGGATGCACGGCGGCACCCTCCGCCTCACCCGCTCGGACTCCGAAGCGACTGTCTTCACGCTCATATTCAAGTAGGAAGGAGCTGGCCACTTCGACAAGCTCTATGACCGATTCTTTTTCGGCCACTAAAGCCATAGTCTATCAATTCGGCCACTAAAGCCACATCCTATCAAGCAGATATTCAAAGCCCAATTTAGTGGCCGGAAGGTTGCCCCGACGAACCCTCCGCGCTTCGCGCTCCGTCCCTCCCAGCCTGACGGCTGGGCCCCTCCCGCTTATGGCCGCGGGTGGCCAAGGTTCGCTGTGGCAACCTTCCGGCCTCCGCAAAGTCAACCGTGAAACGAAACCTCTTCATTATTAATAATATAAACATTCCCCTTTAGTAGGAAACCGCTAAAGGGGAAGCGATTATTTATTAAATATCAATTGGTTATGCGTCACCCATTGATAATGAGTGGTTCTACTCGTTCTTGAGGGACTCCACAGGGTTGGTGTGGGCGATCTTCAGGGAGCCGATCACGATGACGCTGACGACTATGGCCAGGACGACGATGTCGGCGATGATGAAGAACAGAGGGTTGAGGGCGATCTTGACAGGGAACTGCTGGAGCCAGTAATGGGCTACAAGCCAGGCGCCTGCATCACCGATGATCACCGCGATGACCGCAACCTTCAGGATGTCCGTCACAAGCATCGACACGATCTCGGAGGACTGGGCGCCGTTGACCTTGCGGACGGCGATCTCGGCGCTGCGGCGGTAGTTCTCGTCACGGACGTAGGAGATTAGGCCGATGATGGCGATCAGAAGGGCGAACAAAGATCCGAGTTCGTAGGTACGCTTCATCTGCTTCGTCGAATCGTACATATTCACAAGTGTCTCTGAATATGCCTTCACCTCCGCGTCGCTGTCCGGAGCCACCTCCTTGATGGCATTCTCGACCTTGCGCATGGTAGCCGGGGTGACCTCGTTCAGTTTGATGACAATGGTATGCATCAGGCCGGCCCAATCATATCCCCCCTTCTCTTTGTATTCCTCAGTGTAGAAGTCCTGATTCCAGCAGAAGCGGACGCTCGGACGCTCATCCATATCGGTAACATCCCCGATAACATAGTCCTCATAGACCCCGCAGATGGTGACCTGATCGTGCTCGGAAATGTTGACGATCTTGCCCACAGCCCCGTCAGACCAATCCGCAAAGGCGGCCATCTTGGTCACAAACGACTTGCTGACAGCCACATCGTTCGGTCCCTTAGGAACAGATCCCTCGACAAGACGGAAGCCCATCATATCAAAGAAACCCTCCGAGGCTCCATATTCATCGGCGATGTTGAAAAGCTCACGGTCGTCGCCGGGAAGATAGACATTGTTGCCGGAGGCCTTTTCGAATGGCAGGGTGTAGGTCAGTTCGGCGGCCTCGACCTCAGGAAGCGAGCGGAGGGCTCCCGCGATGGCGTTCATCTTTGTCTGGTCGTAGGACGGGAATGTCTCATAGACCAGATTCTTGTACTCGTAGCCGGGATCGGTGTTCAGCACCTTGCGATATTGGAGGCTTACGATCAGCACCAAGGAGACGAGCACGGCGTTGATGGCGAACTGGAAAGCCAGCAGCGAGATCTTCCAGCGGCGCTTGCTCTCCTTGTAGCCTCTGAAGGCGCTGGAGATAGGGATTCTGGTGAACATCTGCGCAGGAATGATGGCGGAGACAAGGAACACAAGGATGACAATTCCGATTATGATCCAGATGGAGAGCGGAGTGATAAGATCCTGCACAGGGACTCCGAGCAGGGACTCGACAGCACCTCTGAACGCAAGGACAAGCAACGCGGCGACCACAAGGGAAAGTCCAAGATTGCCGGCTGTTTCCTTAAGAAGAATCCTGTTGATGTCCCAGGTCTCGGCTCCGTAGCATTTGCGTACTCCGACCTCACGGGCTCTGCGGATGACATCCGAGATCGCCACGAGAACGTAGTTCATAATGGAGACGAGAAGCAGCAGAATGGCGACTATGGACAGGATGAAGACCAGATTCCTGACCGAAGGCTGCGAGCTGTGTTCCTTGGACAGAGGAGCGAGGAAATACCACACTGTAGTTCCGTTCTTCTCCAATTCCTCCAGTGGCTGATGCGCTTTCTGCATCTCGTGGATGGCATCCTTAAGGGACGCAGGATCAATCCCTTCCGCCAGTTTCACAAATCCGATGTAACGGTCGTTACCGAGCCAGTTGTTAAGGCTCCAAGAGCTCATCGTCTCAATGGAAAGGATAACCTCAGGATGAATGGAGCCGTTCTTCGGGAAGTCTTCATAAACTCCACAGACAGTCAGCTTCAGTTTCGGCATCTGCTCATTGGCTATCTGTTTGCCAACCGCCTCGTTGACTCCACCGAGTTTCTCAGCGAAAGTCCGTGACACGGCGACATCTCCGTTCCAAGACTTAAGAGCCTTTTCTGGATCGCCTGCAAGAAATTGCCTGTTGAATATCTTGAAGAAACAAGAATCGGTGATGATGTGCTCGGAGGAAACCTTATTACCTTCATCGTCAATGATGAAAGTCTCACTGTCGAACACGCTTGAGAATCTTGTCGCCTCAAGCACACCTGGAATCTCAGCCTTGAAGCCCGGTGCCACAGCACCACTGACCTGACCGAAATCCTTGTCATCCCCTTCTCCGCCTTGGCGAGAAATGCCGGTGCGGATCTTATAGATTCTGTCAACATCCTGATAGGAGCTGTCGTAGGACAGTTCAAAGCACACTTTCGCGATCAGGATGATGGCGATCGCCATTCCCACTCCCAAGGACAGAACCTTGATTATCAAATCACTTTTTCTTCTCATACCCATTCCTCCACATGGAGGCTAATCTTTTATCGTTCAATATTTTGCTTGCATATCCTCCTCCCGATTCCAGCGGTGAGGACACATCATTATATTCCTAATCTTCAATCGTTCAGGCTCCACAGCCTTTGCATCACATCCAGAAGGTTGCCACGACGAACCCTCCGCGCTTCGCGCTCCGTCCCTCCCAGCCTGACGGCTGGGCCCCTCCCGCTTATGGCCGCGGGTGGCCAAGGTTCGCTGTGGCAACCTTCCGGATGATAAAGACAGAATCGTAACAGATTCCAAGTCCATCTTGACACGCTCAGTGACCGAGATATTATTCCTTCTTCAGCTCGATCGCCGGGTTGGTGCGGGCGGCGCGGACAGCCTGCCAGAGGACGGCAAGGGCGGCAATGACGGCGGTGAACAGACCTGCCACCGCGAAGATCCACCAGTGGAGACCGATACGGTAGGAGTAGCCGTTCAGCCAGGTGTGCATCAGGTACCAAGCCACAGGGACGGCGATGATGAACGCCACACCAATCATCTTCATAAACTCGGCCACCAGCCCCCACAGAACCGTGTCGTAGTCAGCACCATAGACCTTCTTCAAGGAGACTGTCCTCCGCTCCTGCTGCATATAGTACGAACTCATCGCCACAAGGCCGAGAGCCGAAACAAACAGTGAAAGGATTGTGAACAGAACCATAATCTCCAGCACCCTATTCTCGGAAGCGAACACCATCTTGATGTCATCCTCCACATAGCTGGCATCGAATATCTTGTCCGGGTACAATTCGTCAATGACAGCCTTGACCCTTGCGAAAGATTCTTTGTGATCCGACGTGGTCTTCACAAGAATAGTCCACGGCCACCTATTGGCAGGATATTCATCATACTGGTAGATCAACGCAGGATGCTGCTCCTCCAGCAACGGCTTGATCTTGAAGTCGTAGTAGATTCCGCCGATCTGCATCGTGCTGTTGGACTTGGTTGTGAACTCCGTGGCTGTCTCATCTATTTCGAGGATTCCGTATGCATATTCATTCAGCCAATAACTGTTCGGGCTGTGGTTGTCCTGTTTCTTCCTGATGCCGAGGATGTTGAAGTAGGCGCTGTCGCCCTGGACCATCTGGAACGACGCCTCTTTTCCGCTTTCGGTGGACATAGTCCAGTTGTTGGTGCCGAACATCGGGTAGCCATCGCCGAGACCGACAGCCTCAACGCAGCTTTCCGCCTTAAGTTTGTTGATGAGCGAAGCCAATTCGCCCGCGCGGCCATATTCATTGCTGATGGTGATCTGATCCTCCGTGTTATAGCCCATCGGAGCGTTTATCATCGAGCGGATCTGAAGGAACATCGTGAACGCCGTCACGAGCATCACAACCGTGATGACATTCTGAACGACAATGATAACCTTGCTGTAAAGGGTCTTGGTCTTGAGCCTGAGCGTTCCTCGGACAATCTCGATCGGCTCGGCTTTCTGGATGATGAGGGCGGGAACCAAACCGGCGATGACTCCGACCAGAACCGTGAACAGGACGCAGACAAGAACGCTTGCCGGAGAGACCGCCTTGAAGATCGAGATGTCATAGTTCAGCGCCTTGGAAACCGCCGGGGAAAGAGCCTCGCCAAGCAGGATGGCGACGACCATGGCGGCAGCGCAGATGATGGTGCTCTCGACAATCATTTTCAGGAATATCCCGCCTTTCGTCGCGCCGATAAGCCTCCTGGTGGCCATCTCCTTGGCACGGAAACCGGACAGCGCAGTGGTCATGTTCACATAGTTAAGGATGGCGAACAGAAGCAGCAGGAAGCACATTCCTCCGAGCAGCATCACGGTTGTCTTGTTACCCATAACCAGACCTTCGTTGTAGTCCTCGTTGCCTTCCGAAAGAAAATAGACATCCCGCAATGGAATGATTCTCACGTCATTCTCATCCCCGCCATAGTCTGATGAATATGTCCAGAAATTCTTCCGGCACCATTTAAGAACATCATCGTGTCTTGCCGGAAGGTCAGCGTTCGGATAAACCATCACAAAGCAGATGGAGGATCCGGCGTTGGACATCCGCTCGTCATTCGCCCGATTGGTGATGGTCATGATCTCTCCGCGCAGGAATATGTCGCACGGCCTGATGATGGAGTTCTCGATGTCCTTGAACACTCCGGACACGGTCAAGGTGCTCACCGTCGAATCAGCACCATCGAACCGGATCTCACGTCCCACCGGATCCTTGTCCCCGAACTGAGCCTTGGCGAAAGACTCGCTGATCAAGACCCCGCCTATCGAAGCTTTCCATTCACGGAAATCACCTTCCACAAGAGGGAAACTGAACATGTCGAAGAACGATGAGTCGGCATAGGATGTCCTGGCGTTCACGATGTTGCCGTCGATCTTGTACTCCTGCAACCCGTTGGTGGAATATGACGCAGACCTCTCGATCTCCGGGAAGTTCGCCTTCATGTGACGGGACATCCAGTAAGCGCTCGTAACGGTCTCTTTCTGTGCGATGACGTAGATCCTGTCGGCGTTCTTTTGGAACGAGTCAGTACTCAGCTGACTGGTGACGTACACGGCCAGAAGCAGGACAAACGCCATCGAGAGGCTGAGTCCCAGAAGGTTGACAGCGCTGTAAAGTTTGTTGCGCTTCAAGAAATTAATGAAACTGCTCATAAATTCATTCACGGCCTCGCTGAGGCCAACTTTTTGTTTTTCATTCTTTTGCTTCCCTATCCTCATTCCCGCTTCATGCAAGAGGACATCCAAGCATATTCCTAATGGTCAATCACTTATCCTCCACGGATTTTTACCCGTTTGGAAATCCCATCCAGAAGGTTGCCACGACAAACCCTCCGCGCTTCGCGCTCCGTCCCTCCCAACCTGCGGCTGGGCCCCTCCCGCTTATGGCCGCGGGTGGCCAAGGTTTGCTGTGGCAACCTTCTGGATGAACCGAGACAAAGTATTAAGGAGTTTGACTATAAGATTCAGGCAACCTTCCGCCAATAATATCTTAAACGTGAGGGGCGGCGCTTATGGGTGGTATAATTACATTATCTACTGTCAAGTCCGTAGTGACGATTCATCAGCTATCGCCAAGTAATCAGCCGACCCTCACGAGAAAGATTCAACGCTAAAGCTCGTTCTTTACGTCAGAGACAATCTGGCCGTCGAACAGGTCGATGGTGCGCTGTGCCACGGCGGCGTCTCTCTGGGAGTGGGTCACCATTACGATTGTCGTTCCCTCCTTGTTGAGCTCGCTGAGGAGATCCATAACCTCCTTACCGTTCTTGGAGTCCAGGTTACCGGTAGGCTCATCGGCGAGGATCAGCTTCGGACCTGCGACGACCGCACGGGCGATGGCGACTCTCTGCTGCTGACCTCCGGAAAGCTGCTGAGGGAAGTGCTGGGCTCTGTGGCTGATGGCCATTCTCTTCATAATCTCGGTGACCTTCTGCTTACGCTCGGCCGCGGAGATGTTCAGGTACCTCAACGGAAGCTCGATGTTCTCATAGACATTCAGTTCATCGATCAGGTTGAAGCTCTGGAACACGAATCCGATGTTGCCCTTACGGAACTTGGTGCGCTCCTTTTCCTTGAGCTGGCTGACCTCCGTGCCGAGAAGTTCGTAGGAGCCTCCGGTAGGGTTGTCAAGAAGGCCGAGGATGTTCAGAAGGGTTGACTTACCGCAACCGGAAGGACCCATGATGGCGACGAATTCTCCGTCAGCGATTTCGAATGAAACTCCATTGAGGGCTGTTGTCTCGATCTCCTCTGTTCTGAAGACCTTGGACAGATTGTTGACTTTAATCATGGCTTTGAAAAATTTTATTTGTTATTGTTTATATTCCTTGTTCTTGTTTGGCAGTCCTTCGATGGTTGGTGAGTGTGTCGAACCACAGGCTCAGGAACCGCACGGACATATTCATTAATCATTTAGAAGACAAGCACATCGCTGTCGCCGTAGTTGTCGTAGGAGGAGGTGATGACCTTCTCGCCAGGCTCCAGCCCTTCAAGCACCTCATAGAACTGAGGGTTCTGACGACCGATGCGGATCTCGCGCTTGACAGCCTTGCCTCCATCCTTGCTGACCACATAGATCCACTTGCCTCCCGTCTTCTGGTAGAATGTCCCGCGAGGGATGAGGACCGCCCGCTCCGGCTGGCCGAGCTGAAGGTTCAGGTAATATGTCTGGCCGGTCCTGATGTTGTCGGGCTGCTGGCCCTCGAACTTGAAGTCTGCCTGGAACTTGCCGTCACGCACCTCCGGATAGACCTTGCGCACCTGCGCGTCATATTTCTCGCTCTGACGCTCGAATGTGGCGTCAAGCCCAGGAACCACACGGTCGATGTAATGCTCATCTATCTTAGCCTCAATCTTGTAGCTGCCTTCGGAGTTAATCTGGCCAATCTTCGTGCCGGCTCCGATGTACTGGCCAAGATTGGCGTCCAGAAGTCCGAGGACTCCATCGATAGGAGCCTTGATCGTAAGGCTCTCCTTGCGGCGGCGTATGAGTTGCATGTTCATCTTCATGTTGTCAAGACTCTCGCGCAGACTCAGAAGTTGGGTCGAACGGTAGAGACTGTCCTGCTCCATACTCTTGAGAGTAAGGTCAAGGTTCTGCCGTGAGAGCTCGTAGTCCTCCTGGGCCTTGAGGAAGTCCTCCTTGGAAATAAGCTTCTCTTTGTAAAGCTGCTCGTTCTGCTCGAAGGTCCTCTTGTTGCGCTTGGCCTCGGAGGCGTAACGGAGCCTGTTCTGCTCATGGGAAAGTTTCTGCTGCTCCATAGAGATCATCGTGTTACGAAGGATGTTCTCCTTCTCGGCAAGCTCGGCCTCGGCGTTAAGTATCTGAAGGTCAAGGTTGTCGTTGGAGAGTTCAAGGATAGGTTCTCCGGCCTTGACGGTGGAGCCTTCCTCGACGATGATCTTCTGGACCGTGCCGCCTTCCAGCGGACTGATCTGGATTGTCACCATTGGCTGGACCTGTCCGCTGACACGGATGTAGTCGTTGAACTGTCCGTCAGTCACCTGGCTGACCGTGATCGTGTCCTTGTCAACCCTGAGGGTCTTGGAATTGTCTCTGAACACGAGGTAGAGCACGAACACTACCACGATGGCTCCAAGCCAGTAAGGCATCGCCTTTTTTGTGAAGGCTGATCTCCAGCCTTTCTTTTTCTCGATTATCTTGTCCATAATGTTTGTTATTATTCGTTGATTATTTCTGAGGTGGTCGCTTCGACAGGCTCAGCGACCGGCACGGTCATATTCATTGATTGATGTAATCCACTCCGTTATAGTAGTTGACCACGCTGCGCTTGATGAAGTAGGTCAGCAGCGAGTTGAGCCGCTGGGCGTTCGCCTCAAGGTAGTTGTTCGATGCGGTCTGGAACTCGATCGGAGAGATCAACCCTTGCTCCAACTTTTTCATATTCAATGAATATGCTTCCTCCTGCACATCGGATTTCCTCTGCGCCTGAATATAGGCGGCCGACGCTCCGTCGCGATCCTGGACAGCCCTGCGCACCTCGGCGGAGATGTCCCTCATCTTCTGGTCGTACTCGGCTGAAGCCTTGGCGACCGCGTTCTTCTTTCTTGCGATGTTGCTGTGGCGCTGAAGTCCTGAGAAGATTGGAATATTCAGGGACAGCTGGACATATTCACCACCATTGTTCTTGAACTGCGTGCGGAAAGGATCGGATACCGAGCCGCTGCCAGGGTAGGTGAAGTAAGTCGTGGACCATCCTGCATAGGCGTTCAGCGAAGGGAGAAGCTGCCATCTGGCTGTGCTGAGCTCACGCTTGGCGTTCAAGAGGTTATAGCGTGCCACCCGTGCGGCCGGGTTGTTCGTCTGCGCGAAGTCAACCATATCCTCCAGAGCCAAGGAATCGGTCAGCATTCTTTCGCTGTCAAGGGCCACCGGAAGCTCAGTGTCGATGACAAGCTCGTGATCCTCAGACCAGAACATCACGTCCTCAAGTGTGATCTTAGCGTCGTTGAGCTTGTTGTTGGCCTCAACGAGTTGGTACTGTTTGTCGGCGAGGTTGGAATCCATCTCCACAACATCCGCGTGACCCTTCTGTCCAAGTTCCTCCTGACGGCGGGCTTTTGTGAGAGATTCCTCGGCGACCTCGACCTGAGCCTTGTAGATGTCGGCCAGCTGGCTGTAATAGAGCACGTTGCAGTAGGCTTCCATCGTGGCGAGGCAGATGTCAGCCTCAATCTGGTCTTCCTGCGAGTTGCCAAGAGCGATGGAAGTCTTGGAGATCTTCATATTGTTCACGGCCTTGAATCCGTTGAAGAGGGCGATGCCCGCTCCGACTCCGTAACTGTTGTGGAAGGATGTCGTGGTGACGTAAGTGTTGGTCTTAGGGTCAACCGCACGTCCGAAGTTATAGTAAGCCGAGCTGCTTCCGCTTATCTCAGGAGTGAACGCATCGAAGATCGCATCCCTTCTCGCGAGCCGGGCGTCACCGTTGGACGCCTGCTGAATCCTCACCTTGGTGCTGTTGCTGATCGCATATTCCATACAATCCTTCAGCGTCATCGGAGTCGGAAGCGCCTCCTGCGCGAAAACCGGAGCGGCGACCATCATCGCGAATGTTATGAATATTGTCTTTTTCATA
The DNA here is from genome assembly GCA_934725575.1 of uncultured Bacteroidales bacterium. Lineage (GTDB taxonomy): Bacteria > Bacteroidota > Bacteroidia > Bacteroidales > UBA932 > Cryptobacteroides. Next base: position 35,858 of record CAKVCK010000015.1, on the reverse strand, counting down.
TTTCTTTTTCCTTTTCGGTAAAAGTCATAAGCATTAGGCGTGCCAAAATATTCAATTAATTAGTTATGAATATTTTAGCTATTCTGGCGATTTGGGAAAGTGTAAAGAAATTTAACACTGGGTGTAAAGAAACTTTACACTTTCCCCGGTCACTTCGACAGGCTTTGCGGAACACTTGGGCGACGTTTATTCTCTACGACACAGTAGATTTCGTCAAACGAAGTGCACATCTTAAGAATTAATTGTTATTTTTGCTGTATCAATACTACTTGTAAAACTCCTGATCTGTAAAATGAGACTATTCAGAATAATTCTGGAAATCGCATTGTCGGCCTTCACCGTGCTGATCGCCTGCTCCTGTGGAAGCAGGGAGGCCGGACGACTTATGAACTCGGCCGAGGACCTTATGTGGACAAGGCCCGACAGTGCTTTGGAGACGCTGGAGACAATTGACACACTGCGTCTTAGAACCAAAGCGCAGCGGGCGAGATACTCCTTGCTGTTCACAATGGCGTTGAACAGAAATTGGATTGACACCACAGACCTGCATTTGATACTACCAGCCGTGTCCTACTATCAGAACAATGGCTCCAACGACGACAAGATGATGACGTTCTACTATCTTGGGACGGTTCAGCACAATGCTGGAAATCCGGAAGATGCGATTGCGAGTTATGTTCGTGCCTTGGAATACTCGTCAGAATCTAATAATTTGATTTTTAAAGGACTGATAGCATCTGCGATTTCAGATCTTTACTATCAAGAGCAAAACTATTCGGCCAGCCTGAGTTATGCCGAGAAAGCATTGACATTGTTCAAGACGGCAAAAGACTCTACCAGAATGTGGGTAACTACAGCGATGATGGCTTCTATATTGGGATCAATGCATAAATATGAAAAATCGGACAGCCTTTATTCGGAATTCTTTTCATCATCTTGCCATGATTCGTCACTGTATGCAAGAATGCTTCTGAACAAAGCTCTTGGCTACCTTTGGAAATCTAATCCAGAACCAGATCTGAGTATTGACTTATTTCATAAATCAGTTAATGAGTTCAATGGCTCTCCCACAACTAATGATTATTGCGCCTACGCCTATGCCTTGGAGTTGTCCGGCAAGAGTTCCGCGGCGGACAATATTATTTCTCAACTAGAGGCTCAAGGCTGTCAATTGGACGAGATAGATGTATGGTGTTATCGTATATGCAGGCATCGCGGGGAGTACAAGGAAGCTTTGAGTCTATTGGAAAGGTCTGTGAGAGAACGTGATTCTACCGTTTACAAAGCCATTAATCAGTCCGTTGCACTGGCACAGTCCGCATATTATCAATCCAAGTCGCATCTACTGCTCCGGGAAAAGCAATTAAGGGACCAGCGCCAATGGATTCTCATTTTGTCCGGTGTGATTATTCTTTCTGGCCTGTTGTCCTTCTTTACACTCAAAAGGAAAGAATGGAGGCACAAAGTAGAGGATCTGTTGCAGATAAACGACAACATTAACAGTTTACTTTTCCATGAACGTACAGCCAAGGAAGATTTTCGCTTAAAGCTGGATTCCATAAAGGATGGTCAGTCGAAACTTGTAGAAAGGGAGGCGGCTATCAAGGATCTTCGTTCTATGTATATCAAAGCCTACAGGTCGCAGCTGGAGAAAATCAGTAAACTTTGTTCTGAATATTGGGAGTCTCCTAATACCGATTGGAATAAAGAACGAATCTATGAGAGAGTGAGAGGACTTGCGGCAGAGTTGGAGAATAGCGGTGAGGGTAGACTTGAGGCGATGATTGACGAAGGTCTTGACGGCATTATGGCCAAACTAAAGACTGACTTCCCAGACATGAACGAAAAAGACTGCAGGTTTGTGGCCTTTCAGATTCTCGGTTTAGATGCAAAGACGATGTCCTATGTCACAGGCTATTCCGTCACTACGATCTACACAAAACGTAACCGCCTAAAAAACAGGCTGCTAAAATCAACATCTGACAATCGTGACCTCTACATCGAAGTCCTTTGTTAAGACGCTAATTTTATGATTATCAACAATATGAGCCTATATCAAGCGCAAGGCCATATTATAATCAACTGACAAACAATGACTTAAACATTTTATCAAGAACTCAAATCCAAACACACCCCTAACCATTTAATTATCAACACTATTAAACACAGAATGTCAAAACTTTTTTTCATTGAATTTTGCTATATTCTCCCGAACTTTGCAGTGTGAGCAAACAAATTAATGCTATGGAACGAATACTATTAACTGTTGTTTTGGCCTCTGTCTGTTGCTGGCCGTTATCGGGGAAAGTATGCGGCAACGATGACGACGGACCTGTTGTGGTTATTGTAAAAGACAAACAAACCACAGGACATACGCAAACCAACCGAGCCCCAGTCAAGGTTCTGGTTGAGTGCTTCTATTACCCGTCCGTTGATAATCTTGAGCTGTCATTCCTTTCGGATCTCGGCACAGTCGACGTTACCCTGGAGAATCAAACTTCCGGAGAGATCCAAGATTATGCAGGCGACAGTTCCATTGGACTGATGGTCATTCCTGTCTCGCCAAACACCGCATACCGAATGGACATCACAACTAAAAGCGGGCGTGGCTACTATGCACTATTTAGAACAGAAGATAATGTCAACGATTAATGATGTCACAAAATTAAATGTACAAATCATATGAAAAAGATTTTTAAAGTCTCACTTGCGATCTTCGCAGTCGCGTCAATGGCTTTGGCCGCATCTACAGTTATGATGGCAGACTCTGTAATTATAGGAGGTAAAGGAGATGCTGATGACAGTGAGTACTGTCTTTTCCAATCAATGGGGTACTGTCCGCACAAACCGATGAACTATATTTGTAAGGTTTCGTATACGGCTGAACATTGTCGCCGTCATCTTTGTTGTCAAAATTATTAGCAAAAGGTCATTTATTAATTAGATTAAACTGGTTGATTTCCATTTTATGAACCATAAAGACATCACTATCTGCCTGCTGATCATAGCCACACTAACATCTTGCGAAATGGACAAAATATATCCTGTTGAGGTACAAGACGGAATGTATGTCATTGACCGACACGGGATTGTACAAGACTATAAACCAGACTTTTCCGGCAATAAGGTCTACACTTATGCGTGGGCCAGAGGCCTTAATGAATGGCTGTCACTCTCTCCGTATGGCAAAATTGACAAGATAATTGCGGACAATCCAGACTGGGAGTTTGTGACGTATATCAATGGCACAGTGGAGGACAGCACTCGCATACGCAAAAAACTAGACAAGTATAATTGCAATTTTCCTGTGATACTTGACACCAAAGAAGCATTTTGCAAAAAGAACAAATCAATGAACAGTATGGGACTTTGGGGAGGGATGTGTAATAAGCATAATGAGTTGATCGGCACAAGTGTCATAGGAGATTCTCTTAGTTTCTTCGATCCGACATTCGAGAAAGTAAAACGAAGATTACATAGATATGAGAAAAGATAGTTTTTGGAAAGTAATCACCTTCGTATTTGTCTTCGTTGATATCTTCCTTATTATAGGTCTAATGCGTATACTTAAAGATTACCAGAAGACTTCGTCTATGTTTCAGGAGCGTCAAGGTAGAATCGAGGAAGTTCTCAACGATATTACTGATGTTGACAATGATCTAATTCACGGTCTGCTTGACGATGAGGGGTTATCTCTCAACTTTGACCCGCAAATGTTTATGGTAATTCCGGCGTCACCTTGCTCGGCGTGCCTGGACAGAGAGTCTCTTCTATTTGAAAAATTCGCAAAGACAGGACTTGTCAAGTGCCAAATTTTAGTGCCGGATTACAGACTAAAAGATACAAGAGCCTTGTTCTCTCGTGACTTGAATTTATCAATAAATGCGTATTCTTTGGAAACGCTTACAGATGACTATTGGCGTTATTCAGAAAAAATCATTTATTTTTTATCAAGAGGGGCTGATATTTCTAACATTATGATTACATCAAAATATTCAGACATATCTACAGAGTATTATTTTGAGCATCTCTCTAAGAAATTGGGCGATTATACTTTGAATCCATAAATTATTTAGGAATTATGCACTTTAGGCTTGCTCGTAGTAAAGGCATATTTACGTGGCATTGTTATGGATTGCAAGCCAAAAGTGGATGGTCGCGGACATCAATGAATACCATAGCCTCTCACTATCAAGCTTTTCAGAGACAAAAATGAGGGCAAACGTTACTCAACAGAGCCATCCGACACCATCCGGGAACGAAAAGAGGCGTATATGCATCCCAAAAGTGCAGAAGAAGTCTTCGTGCGCGTGCCGGATAGCCTTTCTGAAGTGACAAAGGGAATAATGTCTCCAATGAATGCTCGGCAGCACCCTCGGGAGACGAAAAGTGGAAGAAACGTTTCCCAAGAGTGCAGGCTGCACTCTTGAGGAGCAAAAGAGGCCGAAAGTGTTACCGAAGGGATTCGGAGCAAGCCTAAAGTGCATAGTTCCGAAATATTTTGCCTAATTTGTTGCGTAGGGTCACTAATAAGTCAGTATAAACATTATGTTGATTCAGCCAAACTTCAAAATGAAAACAATCAAAACTGTTTTGTGCCTTGCAGCCGCTCTGGCTGCGATTGGTTGCGGAAGGGACAAAGCGCCTTCGTCAGATCGTGTCAATGTGGAATTCAACAACTCGATAACGCCATTGTCAAAAGTGGCAAAGTCAGTTTACTTGCTGGCGCTGGAGAGCGACGAAGAACATCTCGTCGGCTCGATGGCGGATATGATTGTGACTGAGGATTCCTATGTTATCATAGACGGGCAGAACGGAAACATTTTCAGATACACTCTTGATGGACGCTTTGCCAACAGGATTGGCCGCCGTGGTAACGGTCCTGAAGAGTATGTCCACATCAATGATGTACAGTACAAAGACAGCAGCCTCTACGTGTTCTCAGTCCCGTCAAAGATCCTGCGTTATTCTATGGATGGAACCATTCTCAAGACACAGACTGTTGATAATCCTGAACTTGGCGTGATGTCCTGGCTGACATCGGAAGGAGTGTTGACATACTATGGCTACGGTTCCGGTCGCGAAGGTCGTTTCGCACTGCTGTCAGGCGAGTCCAATAAAATTTTCTATCCTTCTGATGAGAAGGTAATGAATATGACCCCAGCAACTCAGATATTCACTGCTTCAAGCGATTCCGTTTTTGTTGTGGATTCATACTCAGATGTGATCAAGGTGTACAGCGCTGGGATGATGTATGACGGGCAGTCGTTCGATTTCGGGAATTATGCCATACCAGACAGCTTCTACAAACAGGATGACCCATTCATCGCAATGGATGCTTTGCTTGGCAGCGAGTTCGCGACAATCAACAGGTATTTATGTGACAAGGACAAGCGGCTGTTGCAGGTCAATGTCCAAAAAGGGATGGATCTCATCTCGTACTGCGGTCTCTATTCAGATGGCGGATGGATTTGGTTCGGGACCGGCAAGCCTGAGAGTGACATTTTAGCCGGATCATTCTGCCAAATAAAAGATAATGTGCTGTACTGTCTTCTAGACCCTTCGTTGACAAGCAGTTATCCTACCTCTTTGAGGCGGCTGACTATGAATCCAGAAGTGCTTGACAGCACCAGCGAGGACGACAACTACATCGTGGCAAAAATACGTCTTGAATAGCCAAGCCGGCAGAGTGACATTGTCCAAAGAAGTCTACGGGAGAGCCGGGTTTAACTCTCGCAGCAGTCGCGGAATAGTTTTTTTGGCAGGATTGACTATTTGGCCAGTGTTGTGAGCGAAAAGTTGTTTAATCTACTCTTAATATTAGTATTATATGAGGATACAAATCGTTAAGGACAGTTCATTAACTGCGTTGCTGGCACTTATCATTCTAGGTCTCAGCAGTTTCACAGTCTTTAATAACGCTCTGGCATTAGCTGGCGAACCCAACGAAGAGGAAGGACTGCTATAACAAAATCTATGACAACGAGTTGAAAACTGACCTTCCCTGAGAATGGTTGACACTTTGGAGTGACCTTCACTGAAAATGGTTATGGCTAGAATTGAAGATTAGAACCGTGGCTATTGAATCTACTTTGATACCGACAAAGTGCAGCGACAAGACTGCCACATATTAAAGCGACTTGCCGCCATCATCATAAAATGAAATGATGGTTCATTTGTCTTTCAAAGCCTCAATCCGTTCAAGAGACAATCCAGTGGCAATTCCGATCTGCTCAACAGGAACGCCTAATGACAGCAAGGACTTGGCTACTTTCTCTATCCCTTTCTCTATCCCTTTCTCTATGCCCTTTTCAACGCCTTCAGCCCTGCCTTGCTCGGCTCCGGCCTCAAAGCCCTTGCGGTAGCCCTGTTGCTCGGCACCTTCTATGTACGGACGCATCTCTTTTTCTGTCATCATATCGCTGAAATAATTATCAATCTCCTTGTCGTCAAGGCCACTGACACGCATCGCCCTCTCAAGCCTGTCAAACTCCGCATCCCTCTCCGACCTCGACTTCGCAAATATACTGAAATTTCTGAATATCCTGCACCAAGCGGCGACCGGACTATCATATTCATCCGTGTAGCGCATTATCCTCGGCAACTCCAACAGGTAGAACGACATCCGGTCGCCGAACGGCTCAGCCGTCTCGACCTCTAACAGCCGATAATGGTACAAAATCTTTTCAGTAGGAGAATTAGGATGATTGTCCTCGTAGTTCATTATGCAGATGACTTTGACGGGAGACAGAGCATATTTCTCATCACCACGTTTCACCTGTCTGGTCACAAGCCTTGAGCCGTAGTAAAGCAGCCGGTCGCATTGGTCGGAACGCGACGCCTTCTGCATCTCGACAAGGATCGTTCCGTCAGGCGTACGGCAGAGGAGGTCGAAAAGTATCCTCTTGTCCTGTGGAGACACCTCCGCCAGTTCAGTGTTCCAGAACTCAATCGATGTGATGTCCTCCTGAAGGATGTCGTTCAGGAGCCGGACAAGCAGTTCCGGGTGGTTCTGGAACAGGTACTTGAACGCCCAGTCGCAGGTTAGGTCAAGATATTCCGGCGTGGCGAGACGTTGGGCGTATGCATCCTTCTCCTCGTCCGTCATCCCGACGAACCGCCCGTCGTCCTCAATCAACCTGCGGCAGTGGTGGTAGCGTTTAAGGTACTGCTCCTCATCAGATACGGCGGATGGGCGGTCATCGGCTTTCCGCCCATCCGCAGTCTCTTGGCCAACATTCCCCTGCTCAATGGTCCTTTGGTTAATGGCAGTCTGGTCATCGACTTTCCGCCTGACGACCCCGTTTCTCTCTGAAGTCTCCATAGTTGTAGTGAATCGTGTCTGTTTGTCAAAATGTCCCGCGATCCCTCCCGGAACACGACCGCAAGTTAGGCATTACTGGCGGAAGAAAACGAAAAGAAACATATACAATTCATAAAAAACAGAAACATTTTCGGTCGTACCCCCGAGAAAACCACCCATCGAGGCGCACCGTCCAAGCCCCAACAACCGTCGAGGTGTTATTTCCACCTCTTTCCTCGGCATTCAACGAACTCGGGTCAAGCATAGGCCTGGCGATTCCTTATTGCATCACAACAGATGCGTTTCTGGTCTGTCTGACCTAAAACGATGGCAATTCTCATATGCCATCGTGATGATGGCTCCGAGCAAAAAGATTAGGGAAATGCGTGGAGGATTTAGAAGCTGTTTTGATTTGTTTGTTTGAAGGTTAAGAGCAAGCTCTTTCCCTGCTGCTCACCTCGGCAATCCGAACAAGTTCGATTGCTCTCGGTTCGGGCGCTGGGTTGAGAGTGAAAAACTTCAGGTTCGACCGCTTCTTCCAAGGAGGATAGCGGTGCTATCTGACTGAAGAAGCGGGAAGAAAATGAAGATTCTTTCACCTCAAAGAACATTTCAAACAAATCAAAACAGCTTCTTAAATATGATTATCAACGCATTAGAGGAGTATCTTTAGGTTTATACGGCTAAAGACAAGACAGTTTTACGCTGACATTCAAGAGATTACGATCCATAACTTGTCGCACAACCTTCCCGGTCAAAGGCGTTGACGTTATGGAAGAGCCGGAGCGAGGATCTCGGCGATGGCGGCGGTTTCGATCAGGAAGCCGTCGTGGCCGTAGGGGGTCTCGATCTGGTGGTAACGGGAGCCAGGGATCAGTTCGGAGAGGGGGCGCATATCCTCGGGCGGGAAAAGCTCGTCAGAGGACATACAGATGAAGGTGCAGTCGGTCTTGATTTGTGCAAGGGCGGCGGCGACACCTCCACGGCCACGGCCAACGTTGTTGCTGTCAACCTCGTCACAAACATAGAGGTAGGAATATGCGTCCCAATCCTTGACGAACTTGGAAGTCTGATGGCGGTAGTAGGAGCCTACCTTGCCGGCGAAGACGGTGTCATCGCTGTCCTCGTTCTGCTTGAATAGGCCTTCCTCGCACCGGTAGGTCAGCAGGGCAATGGCTCGGGCTGCCTTGAGGCCTTCCATACCGCCGTTCAGATCACGGTGCTCCTTGAAGGTCGGGTCGGCGAGAAGGGCGAGGCGGCTGGCGGCATTGAAGCCGGCAAGCCAAGGGGTCACGCGGGCACCTGTGGCGATGAAGAATATCTTTCCGAATATGTCAGGACGCATCACAGCCCATTCAAAGGACATGAATCCGCCCATCGAAGTACCGACCAGCATATCAATTTTCTCTATTCCAAGATGTTGGCGCAGAAGATCGAAGGCTCGTACGGTGTCACGTACGGTCACACGAGGGAAATCGAAATAGTAGGGCTTGCCGGTTTTCGGATTGGTTGACGCCGGACTTGACGAACCGCAGGCCGAACCGAGGACGTTGGCGCAGATGACGAAATATTTCTCGGTGTCGATCAGTTTGCCGGGGCCAACCAAAGCCGGCCACCAACTGCCCTCCGGATCAGAATCCGCAGTCAGGGCGTGGCAAAGCCAGATCACTCTCTTATCCGGTGAATATCCAGACGGCGACGTGTGGTAGGCGACCTCCAGATTGTCAATGCTTCCGCCAGCCTCGAACTCGAACGTTCCCTCAAACTTATAGATGTGCTTGATCATTGTCTTTCAATGGTGTGAATGAATATCCCTTACGACGCAACTCCCTGATCAGCCCTGGCAATTTGTCGTAGAACTTGTCGGTCCTGGCCGGATCCGTGCCGAAATGGATCAGCATAATATGGCCGCTCAGGCCGTTGGGATCCGTCCTTTCATATTCCCAAATTTTGCTGAGAATCTCCTTGCTGCTGAAATAACGCTTCATTTCTGGAGTTGTGTAGTCGCCGTTGGTGAGGGTTCCAGGGGTGTAGTTGATGACCTGCAACCCAAGCTGACGCGCCCAGGAGGAGATTGTCGCGTTATAATGCTCGTAAGGTGGAATGAAATACGGCGCATCTGTGATGCCAAACTCCCGCAACACCTTGTAGCTCTTGAATATATCCTCGTTGAACTCTTGCCTTGTCACCAGAAGAGAGTCCCGGTCGCCCCAAGGGGCGTAGAGCAGATGGCCGTAGGAGTGGCTTCCTACGTAATGTCCTTCGGCGACAAGCCTTCTGACAACATCAGGGTACATCTCGAAGAACTCTCCGGTGAAGAAGAATCCGCCTTTGATGTTGTACTTTCTCAATGTCGAGATGATTCTTTCCGCTCCGTCGGCCTTGTCGGCGGCGGTGAACACAAAGTCTATGTGCTTGACTGACGGGTCGGTTCTGATTATTCCGCCGTCTTGGTAGATGTTATTGTCGGTTTGGGTATTATTGGTGGGGGCGTCGGTGGCAATAGACACCGCGGGCCTATCGCTTCGCGACCCTATCCGGGTGAATGGCCCGCGGCATCCATTACCACCGACGCCTTCGCCCGAAGAGCCGAGATTTTCATTCAGTGTGCCTTTGGTGGAAATATTCTCCTTCATTTTGGAGTTATCACCAAAAGAACCAGTATTTACAACAGCATCTTCAGTTGCAGAGCCATCACTTGCATTTGCTACTTTGCCGGCAGAAGCGTCAGTTAATTCAGCGGCTCCGTCAGCGGAAAGCGCGGCAGCATTGGATTTTGCCGTCCATTCGCCCGGATAGGGTTGCGCAGCAACAGGACGGCAAGGTCCAATGCCGCCGCGCGCCTCCTCCGAACAAACCCTTCCCTCACGCTGATAGTAAGAGAACGGAAATGTCAGCGAGGCCGTGCCATCCATTGTCGGCTCGTTGGTGGAATAGTCGTGCGTGCTGTCGTGATAAACCAAGTCGCCAGGCTGGAACTCCTCGTAGTTGATTCCGCCATCGGTACGGATGCCAAGAAGGCTGCCGAATATCGTTGCATAGACAGGACCGTCAACCAAACCACCGGTGGTGTTGCCCATCTTGTAATTGATGATGAAAGAATGAGGCTGGGTCGGGAATATTCCACCTTTCGGAAGCTCAACGATCATGCTCACACCCCACGGATTGCACCCCAGAAGCCAGTCACGCAGAGCACCTTCCATCTCCTGATAGGTCGTGTCACCGGTCAACTCACGGTAAAGGATGCACTGGGTCAGCATCGCCGAGGTCAGATTGTTCGAGCACCATATTCCCGGAATGCCGAACATAAACGGATGATCCTTGCCGCGCTCATAGACACGCTGGATGCCCGAACGGATGTTCCTTATGAACTCCGCTGACACCTTGCCGCCGAAGTTCCTCGCGATGCGGTAATGCCCCATATTCATAAAAGGATACCACTGGTAGTGGCGGGCGCTGTCGGCTCCCATCCAAGGGGTCACCGGCTCGCGGCGGGCATATTCAATGGCCTGCGTTCTGTACCTCTTGTCGCCGGTGCGGCGGAACATCTCGTAGGCAGCCAACTCCATATCATCCACCCAGTTATCCTCCTCGTAGATGTAAGGGGAAACCACCGAGGCGGTCTGGCAGACACCTGGCTTGGCTACTCCGGCATCGTAGGCGGCCTGCGCCTTGGCACCGATCTTCTCCGCAAACTCAGGATAGAAAGGCTTCAGGATCTCTGCGCCAAAGGCGAAGTCCGAAGCGAACTTTCCTGCGGTGCTGGCCACTCCGGTCGTCTTGTTCTTGTCCCCACGCTTGCCTCTCTGCTGAGGCTCACCGGAGCAGAACCACACCGGCCTGTACTCGCCTTTTCCCCAACCATAGTCAGCCTGGTCGTCATTCGGGACACGCATTCCGACATGGTCACGGTCATCCGCGATCTGATTGTACATCTCACCCGGCTCAGGGTTCATCTTGTCAAGCCATTTGAGTCCCCAATAGATTTCGTCAATGATGTCAGGAATCCCGTTCCGACCCGGCGTTCCGTCAGCCAGATGATTGTCCGAGAACGCCTCCGGATTGCTCTGATAGGCGAACATCATCTGGTAAATCGCATTGGCTGAGGTGGTTGTGTACTGAAGGCAGTCCGAAGCGTCGTGCCAACCTCCGGTCACGTCAAGGAAAGTGCTGTCTTTCTTAGGATCCGGATGCCCGACAATGATTCCATCCTTTCTGTGGCAGCTGTCCTTGAAGAAAGGGTTCCAACCGCAACGCTGCTGACGCATATAGTTCAGCACAAAATCGGCCGCACCATCATAAACCCTTGGATTTATCGGGAATATCTCCGAGCGAGTCTCGCCTCCTGATGACAATACCTTAATATAATAGGCACCGTCGGCCTTCAAGGCACTGAAATCTAAACGGCAGGTTGTCTTCATTTGCCCAAGCGCCCCTGTCGGCCTCACAGCGTCTGACCTCCAGGCGACCTCACCGGTAAAGGCATCAATCAACTCGAAGCCATCGACCTGGACGGCATCGTTACTCATAAAGACCGCCACTTTGGTAGCCTCCGGCAGATAGCCTATCTGGTTGATTCTTACCCAAGATCCGGCGAAAGTCTGGACGGCGGCCAAAGCCAGTATCGCAACGGCAATCAATCTTTTCATCATCCTATGGTTTATTAGAAGCTGTTTTGATTTGTTTGTTTGAAGGTTTGAGAGTGAAAAACTTCAGATTCGACCGCTTCTTCCAAGGAAGATAGTGGTGCTATCTGACTGAAGAAGCGGGAAGAAAATGAAGATTCTTTCAACTCAAAAAACATTTCAAACAAATCAAAACAGCTTCTTAGTCTCAAAAATCAATGAATATGCTCATTAAGATGCAAATTTAGGAAAATTAGCCGTCCAAAATGTAGAAAATGCTTACTTTTGCGAAAATAGAACTGCATAATGGAATATTCCAGCATAAGGATAGGCAACGGCTACGATGTCCACGCCCTCAAGGAAGGGCTTCCGATGTGGCTTTGCGGAATCAAAATCGAAAGCGAAACCGGATTTGTGGCTCATTCAGATGGCGACGTGGCGATACACGCTCTCTGCGACGCCCTTTTGGGAGCGGCCGCGCTTGGGGACATCGGACTGCACTTCCCGGACAATGACGACAGATGGAAAGGCATTGACAGCAAGCTGCTTCTGAAAGAAGTGATGAGACTGGTCAGAGCCCAAGGCTACGAGTTCGGCAACGCCGACATCACGATAGCCCTGCAGGCTCCGAAACTCCGCCCGCACATTGACAATATGCGTTCAAAGCTTGCCGAAGTGATCGGAACAGACACAGACAACATCTCCGTTAAGGCCACCACCACCGAACGTCTCGGCTTTGTCGGCAGAAAGGAAGGCTGCGAGGTCTGGGCCACAGTTCTCATATTCAAAATTTGAATAATCCAATCATGATGACTGATTTCAATGAATAATGAAAAAAGTTATCGTGATTTGCCTTCAAAAGCTTACTTTTGCATATAATACCCTATTGATAGCACAATATGAGCCCTTTATCAGTAATAATCACAGTTCTGGCGTACTTTGCCGTGATGTTCACGGTGTCTTGGATCTCGTCGCGTAACGCGGACAACGCGGGATTCTTCAACGGGGGGCGCAAGGCTCCGTGGTGGATCGTGGCGATCGCGATGCTCGGTGCGCCGATGTCCGGAGTCACCTATGTCTCAGTGCCGGGAATGGTCGGCGTGGGAGGCACGGCTATGGGTTATCTACAGATGGTGCTCGGATTCTTTGTCGGCTACATCATCATCGCCTTCGTCCTCACACCTATATTCTTCAAAATGAATATGGTGTCGATCTACCAATATCTTGACGACCGGTTCGGAGTGTCCTCGCACAAGACCGGAGCGTGGTTCTTCTTCATTTCCAAGATCTTGGGAGCGGCCGTCAGACTGTTCCTCGTCTGCGTGACGCTCCAGCTGATGATCTTCGAGCCGCTTGGGCTGCCGTTCATCCTGAACGTGATCGTCTCCGTGGCCATCGTGCTGCTGTACACGTTCCGCGGCGGGGTGAAGTCCGTGATCTGGACGGACACACTGAAGACAGTCTGTATGATTGTCTCCATCGTGCTGGCGATCGTGTTCATTGCCAAGGATCTGGGGCTTAATTTCTCCGGCGTGGTGCAGACGGTGCGTGAGAGTTCATATTCAAAGATGTTCTTCTTCGACGATGTGAATCACCCTGAATATTTCTGGAAGCAGTTCCTGGCGGGCGTGTTCACCGTGATAGCGATGACGGGGCTGGACCAGGATATGATGCAGCGCACGCTGAGCAGCCGCAACGCCAAGGATTCGCAAAAGAACCTCATCACCAGCGGTTTGCTGCAGATTCCGGTGATATTCCTGTTCCTCTGCCTGGGTGTGCTTTTGTACATATTCGCAGGCCAGAAGGGCATCTCCGAGGTTGGTGACACCTTGTTCCCGGCGGTGGCGACAGGTGGCTATCTGCCTGCGATTGTGGGCGTGCTTTTCGTGATCGGGCTTGTGTCGTGCGCGTTCGCGGCGGGAGGCTCGGCCCTGACCGCGCTGACAACGTCGTTCACGGTGGACATCATAGGAACTAAGGGGAAGAGCGAGGAGCAGGTCACCACTATAAGAAAGAAGGTGCATCTGCTGATGGCGTTCCTGATGGGAGTGGTGATCTTTGTCTTCTATCTGCTGAACACGAAATCGGCCATTGACGCGGTTTACAAGCTTGCGAGCTACACTTACGGGCCGATCCTGGGAATGTTCGCGTTCGGGATATTCACAAAAAAGAAGATCAATGACAAGTGGGTGCCGCTGGTGGCCGTCATCGCGCCGGTGCTTTGCTTCATCCTGCAGAGCAACTCCGAGAGGTGGTTCGGCGGGTACAAATTCAGCTACGAGCTGCTTCTTTTCAACGCTTTGTTCACAATTTTGGGACTTTGTCTATTAATTCGGCGAAAAAAGTCGAATTAATTTTGTCAATTCAGGATAAAGTTCTATTTTTGCAGTCCAGTTGCGAAGAAACGCAGCGCATCATTGAGATATGGTGTAATGGTAGCACTACAGATTCTGGCTCTGTCAGTGAGGGTTCGAATCCTTCTATCTCAACAAATCCGGCTCCGGCCGGTTTGTTTTTATGGCTCTTGCCAACAAGAATGGCGGGGTAGCTCAGCTGGTTAGAGCGTCGGATTCATAATCCGGAGGTCGTGGGATCATGCCCCACTCCCGCTACACAACAATAGAAACTAATTAGACGATAATGGCGAACGCATTTCACTATTCCATCGGAAGGAAGTTCATCCAGGCTGTCAGCGGAGCATTTCTCATAATCTTCCTGCTGCTTCACGTGACTATTAACCTGTTCTCCGTCATTGACTCTTTCACAGGCAACTACAACGGACTCGACGGTCTTTTCGAGAAAGGCTGCGAGTTTATGGCGCTTCCGATCGTGACCATAATGGTTCCGGTTCTCGCCGCCGGTTTCATCATCCACATCTTCTACGGATGCTGGCTTACTTGGAAGAATATCAAGGCCCGTGGCGGTTACAAGCGCTATGAGGCCTCAAGTGTCGCCGCCGCCGATTCTTGGTCAGCGAAGAATATGTTCGTGCTTGGTATTGTAGTTCTCGGTTTCCTCGCATTCCATCTCACTCACTTCTGGGCGAAGATGCAGCTTGCGATGTTCATCGGCGCCGAGGAAGGCAATCCTTACGAGCTTCTCAACCTCACTTTCGGACGATGGTGGGTGCTGGTTCTTTACCTCGTCTGGTTCGTGGCTATCTGGTTCCACCTTTGCCACGGTTTCTGGAGTATGTTCCAGACAGTTGGTTGGAACAACCAGACTTGGTTCAAGAGACTGAAAGTGATCGGCATCGTGGTCGCCACGCTGATCTGCCTTGGCTTTGCGGCTGTTGGTATCAATGCATTCCTTCAGGCAAACGCTTTGATCTAGTCAAGGACATAATGAAATTTCAAGGGCGACCGGATGATGGTCGCCCTTTTTTTGTGTTACCTCCACAGGCCGCCAAGCCTGTCTAAGAGACCATATAAAAAGACAACTTGATTTACAAACAATAGTATCATTCAAAAACGAACAACAATGAGACAGAAAAAGTTCTTGCTCCCAGAGAGCGAAATCCCGACAGCATGGTTCAACATGCAGGCAGTCATGCCCAACAAACCTATGCCTATTCTCAACCCGGCCACTCACGAGGCCTTGAAAGCCGAGGATCTCTACCCTATCTTCTGCAAGGCGTGCGCCGACCAGGAGCTCAACACAACAGACGAGTGGATTCCTATCCCTGAACCGGTCCGTGAACAGTACGCAGGCTACAGATGCACGCCTCTGGTAAGGGCTTATGACCTTGAGGCCGCGCTCGGCACACCGGCACACATCTATTTCAAGAATGAGAGTGTCTCCCCTGCCGGATCACACAAGCTGAACTCCGCCTTAGCACAGGCCTACTATGCCAAGGAGCAGGGCATCACAAACATCACAACCGAGACCGGAGCCGGCCAATGGGGCGGAGCGCTTTCCTACGCCGCCAAGAAATTCGGAATCGACTGCGCCGTCTATATGGTCAAGGTCAGCTTCCAGCAGAAGCCTTACAGGAGGTCGATTATGCAGACTTTCGGAGCGGCAATCACTCCATCTCCGTCAATGTCCACAAGAGCCGGAAAGGACATCATCACGGCCAATCCTAACGATCAAGGCTCACTCGGATGCGCAATCTCCGAGGCTATCGAGCTTGCGGTCAGCACCCCGAACTGCAAGTACACGCTCGGATCTGTCCTGAATCACGTCTGCCTCCATCAGACCGTAATCGGACTGGAGGCGGAGAAGCAGATGGAGTTGGCCGGGGAATATCCAGACATCGTGGTGGCCTGCTTCGGTGGCGGCTCGAACTTCAGCGGCATCGCCTACCCGTTTATGAGGCATAATATTCAGGAAGGCAAAAAGACCCGCTTCATCGCGGCCGAGCCATATTCCTGCCCGAAACTAACGAGAGGAAAGTTTGAATATGACTTCGGTGACGAGGCCGGTATGACTCCGCTCCTCCCGATGTACACCCTCGGTCACGATTTCAAGCCGGCGACCATCCACGCAGGCGGACTTCGTTACCACGGAGCCGGCGTGATAATGTCACAGCTTATGAAGGACGGATATATGGAAGCGATTGACATCGAGCAGCTTGACGCATTCAAGGCTGGTGTGCTCTTCGCCCAGACCGAGGGCATAATTCCTGCTCCGGAATCCTGTCACGCCATCGCCGCTACAGTCAACGAAGCACTAAAGTGCAAAGAGACCGGCGAGGAGAAAGTCATTCTCTTCAACCTTTCCGGCCACGGTTTCGTGGATATGAGCGCCTACGATCAATACCTCTCCGGCGAGATGCAGAACTTCCACGTCTCCGACGCCGAGCTTGCAAAGTACATCAAGTCGGCTGACGAGCTGAACAAATAATTGGTGGAATATAGTCCAGAGGGCCTTTAACCTGAATTTTGCACGTTACCAAAATTCAGGTTAGAGGCCCTCTGGACTTATTAGGGTAACCTAATATTTCAATGACATCATACTGCATAGTCATCGTACATAGTACATATTTCAATGGCATCATACTGCGGTTGCTGAGCTTGTCGAAGCAGCTGAGCCCACGGAAGTACTGTGATGTGCCGTGGCAGATAACTATTTGATTTTCATGCAAAAGAGCGATGTCCTGGTGAAGAAGACAGCACCAGGACATTGCTTTTTATATTCATTTTCAAGCACTTAAGTGCCACGGCAACACAACCACATTTAGATCGGCAGCGTCTTCTGACGAAGCCAAGAAGCGACCTCTGGAGTGAGCCGTGGGGAAAGAGTACGGTAAACACGCTCGTTGTAGGCATTGAGCCAGTCGATTTCGGAGCGGTCAAGAAGGTCTTTGACAAGGATCGACGTGTCGAAGTGGCAGAGGGTCAACGTCTCGAATCTCAGCCAATGGCCGAAATCGTTCTCTCCGGCATCAACGCAAAGGATCAGGTTCTCGTGACGGATACCGAACTTGCCCTCCCGGTATATTCCCGGCTCATCACTTGTGATCATTCCCGGAATCAAAGCCTGACGATTGAAGTTCTGCCGGATGTCCTGCGGCCCCTCGTGGACATTCAGATAGAATCCGACCCCGTGGCCGGTTCCGTGGCCGAAATTGCGCTTTGCGCTCCAGAGCGGTTCGCGGGCCAGGACATCCAGCTGGCAACCAGCCGTCCCTTTAGGGAAAACAGCCTTTGCCAATGCTATATGCCCTTTCAAGACCAAAGTATAGTCCTCTTTCTCCAACTGGGAACAAGGCCCAAGCGGAACAGTTCTGGTGATGTCAGTGGTACCGAACAGGTACTGCCCGCCGGAATCGCACAGGTAAAGTCCTTCCGCATAGATCTCAGCGGAGCCTTCCTCCGGCGTGACATAGTGAGGCAGAGCGGCGTTCGGACCATAAGCCGAAATCGTCTCGAAACTCTCTCCACGGAAGCCCTCGATCTCCGAGCGGAACTCGTGCAGTTTTCGCGAGGCTTCATATTCATTGATCGCATCGCCCGCCTCGACGGAGGTTTGCAGCCAATAGAGAAAGCGCTCCACAGCGAGGCCGTCCTCAAGGTGGGCCTCTTTCATTCCTGCGATCTCGACATCGTTCTTGACAGACTTGCGCAGTCCCACAGGAGATGTCCCTAAGACAACATACTGCTGATTAAGAACGCTGTACAAACTGTAATTCAACGTCGCCGGATCAACAAACAAAGTCTTGATGTAACTGCCGTCCACAAGACTGGAAAGAGCCACCTCAACATCTGAATATTCCTGGATATTCACTCCGTCCGCAAGAAGTTCGTGGAAACTGTCCTCCGTCTCTCCGTCATCATCCGGGATCTCCCCCTTACGCGCAAACCAAAGCACATTATCTTGGGTGACAAGAAGATACGACATCACCACTGGGTTATAGGCGACATCCTGCCCACGGACGTTGAGCATCCAGGCGATTTCATCCAAAGCCGTGAGAAGAATAGCATCGTACCCTTTGTCAGTCAGCCATTTGCGGAGCCAGCGCACCTTCTGCTCCCTTGACCAGCCGACCTGCTCAGGCCCAAGGGTTATGATTGGGGTTTGAGGAATCTCCGGCCGGTCGGCCCAAAGAGCATCCAACATATCGGAAGCGTTGACAAAATGGACTTTCTCACCCACAGCATCCTGGATCTCCTTCACGGAAGAGGCCGTCATACAAAGCCCGTCAACAGCGACACAAACTTCCTCAAAATCAGAGAAATACCCTGCGAGCCACTCTGAAATAAGCACTTGATCCGGAACACGTGTCTTGTGCAACTCCACACCAGCGGCCGGAAGCTGCTGAGAAGCCTGAATGAAATAACGAGTGTCAGTCCAAAGACCGACGTGATCCTCAGTGATGACAAGGTCGCCTTCCCCGGTGTAGCCGGAAAGCCACGCCACCTGATGCCAGCGCGCGGCGGAATATTCACTGTTATGAGGGTCATTTCCCGTCACGATGACGGCATCCCACCCCTTCGAGCGCATCATCGCCCGAACCGACTCAATCCTTTCTTTGAATATGCTCATTGCCAGAAATGGAAATATTAATGAATATGATTGAAAATCATTTGAATATTCTACGTTTGAATATCCTGATTGCCACGAGGAGCAACTTTTCAACAGGGACGAACACCGAGAGACTTCTCAGGCCGGAAAACAGCAGATTGGATGGCGTGTAAGCCTCCTTTACATCCTGCAAAGAATCACGTAAAGCGAACGACCTTCTGCTTAGCCGCTCCCGCACATCTTTCTGAGCAGATTCCAGCTCGTCCATTGTCTTGATTTCAGAATACCTCATAGCCTATTTGTCTTCGTCAAAGAAAAGTTTGATGAACATCGGAACGAACGTGTTGCGGAACAGCCTTTTTCGCAGCAAAATGACAATCACCAGAATCAAAGCGAACACTGCGGCCACAATTCCAGCTCCGGCAGCATAACTACCGATCAACTCACCTATCCACATCACGCCCCCGATGGCGAGAGCTGTCAGGATAACGGACACGATGAACAGGACAAGCAGCATATAAAGCAATTTGCTGAGCGTCAATGACAATCCCTTCGCCGTTCTCAACTTAAGGTCGTCAATCCTGGCCTCGACATAGTCCGCCGTGTTCTTGCCGAGATCCTCAATCGGTTTTGTGAACTCACTCATTGTCAAACGTTTTCAGATTGTCTTTCGGCATATTCAATGTCCTTCTGAATGGCGCTTTCGAGTTTTTCCAGTCGCTCGAAGATCTTCATTCTTACATCTTCCTTCAGATCCTCGGCCTGGTCCTGTAGATCCGCCTTCAAGTCGTTGAGTTCCATTCTGGCGAGTCTTGCCCGTGCCTTGGCAGAATCCGCCGCGTCACCTACTGTCTCTTTCAGTTTCCGACGTGTCTCTTCACCTTTCTCTGGAGCGAACAGCAATCCCAGAGTCAGCCCGGCAGCCGCCCCTGCGATAAACGCGAATAATGAATCACTTTTCATAACGTTCGATTTTCACAAATATAAGCCTTACTGATCAGAAATCCAATCGGCACGTCCTGATTTCTATATTCCTAGAGAATCGACTCTCGTGCGTGCAATCGGCATATTCACGTACGTATGGTCACAAATTAAGCACCCGTGCGCAGGATAGCGTGTTTTACACACGGGAACAGCGAATCTATTTCCTGACTGACGCGCACTGAACACCAAGCAGTTTCAGGGCGGAGACAAGCTCGGTGGTGACGGCGACCCTGTACTTTGTGGAGTGGAACTCGATGTTGTACTTGGTCTTAGGGTCGTAGAGGAACATTTTGAGAGGGACGGTGCCACGGTTGGCCTGAATCAGGGACACGAGTTCCTTACGGAACTTCTCCGTCAGCATCGGCGTGGTGATGCTGATGGAGAAAGCGTTCAGCATCGTCTCGTTCACGTTACCCAGAAGCATTATCTTCTTGACCCTGAAAGCGTAAGGCGATGTCTTGCCTTGCGCGCGCTCCTCCGGCTTGATGAAATATTTCTCCTCAATGTCCCCTTCGATGTAAAGGCTCTCGTGAGGCTTCATATAGCTCATAAAGGCCTCGTGGTCACGACCGAACAAGGCCAGCTCGTAGGCTCCGCTGTAATCCTCCAGCTTCGTCTTTGAATATGGCTTACCGGTCTTCGTGGTCAAAGTGCTGTACTCCGTCACCAGGCCGGCTATCGCAACCTTCATCTTCTTCTTGGAAGCCTCACATTCCGCGACTTGTTTATTGAGATTGGCAAGTTCACAATTCGTAAAACTCTCCATCTCAAACGCATACTTGTCCAGAGGATGAGAGGAGATATACATCCCAACATATTCCTTCTCCTTCTGCAGCCACTCGAACTCATCGTCTGTCCCGACCATTTCAGGGATATCCGGACGCACAGGCTTCATTTCCTCGACCTCACCGAACAGCGACGCCGCCGAATTGGCCGCATCCTGACTGTAAAGGGTAGCGTATTTCGCCAATTCGTCAATGAACAGGTTTCCGCTGCGGCAAGGCAGGAAGAACTGCTTGCGCTGAATGCCGAACGAATCGAAGCCTCCTGAATATACTAGGCATTCTATAGCCTTTCTACCCAACGAATTACCAAGCCTTTCCACGAAATCGAATATGTCCGCGTAGGTTCCGTTTGCGGTCCTTTCGGCGATGATGGCCTCCGCCACATTGGATCCAAAACTCTTGATTCCCTTTAGGCCGAAACGGATATTGCCCTCCTTGTTCACTGTGAAGTGTGAATATGACTCATTGACATCCGGGTTCAAGACCTTGATCTTGTGAGCCTTGCAGTCTGTGAGAATCTTCTTGATCTCCGGCATGTTCGACAGGTTGCAGGAGAGGTTGGCGGCGAAGAACTCAGCCGGATAGTGGCATTTCAGCCAGCCGGTCTGGTAAGAGACCCAAGCATAGCAGGTGGCGTGGGACTTGTTGAAGGCGTACTGTGCGAACTTCTCCCAGTCCTTCCAGATCTTGTCCAGCATCTTCTCCGGGTGACCATTGGCCTTACCGCCCTCCATAAACTTGTCCTTAAGCTCGTTCAAGATGGCTATCTGCTTCTTACCCATTGCCTTACGAAGCTTGTCCGCCTGACCTTTCGTGAATCCGGCCAGTTTCTGGGAAAGAAGCATCACCTGCTCCTGATAGACGGTCACACCGTAGGTGTCCTTGAGGAACTCCTCCATCTCCGGGAGGTCATATTCAATAGGCTTGAGTCCCAGTTTTCTGTCCACGAAGTCCGGGATGTAGTCCATAGGACCCGGACGGTAGAGGGCGTTCATCGCAATGAGGTCCTCGAAACGCTCAGGATGCAGCCTCTGGAGCCAGGTCTTCATTCCCTCGGATTCAAACTGGAAGACGCTGTCCGTGTCGCCGTGGCCGTAGAGTTCGTAAGTCGGCTTGTCGTCAATCGGAATCGCTTCGATGTCGATGTCCGTACCGAAACGCAACTTGATGTTGTCCAGACATTTGTGGATGATGGACAGTGTGTTGAGCCCGAGGAAGTCCATCTTGAGCATTCCGACCTCCTCAATGTAGTGGCCGTCGTACTGCGAGGTCCAGACATATTGCCCGGATTCCTTGTCCATCGAAAGACAGATAGGAATATAGTCGGTCAGGTTGCCTCGTCCGATGATCGTGGCGCAGGCGTGCATTCCGACCTGACGGATGCATCCCTCCAGCTGGCGGGCATATTTCAGGACCTCCTTGACCTGTGGCGTTCCGTTCTCCAGTTCCTCCTTGAACTCAGGAACAAGACGATAGCAGTTCTTGAGGGTGATCTTGACATCCGTGTCCTCCATTCCCCTCTGGAAGGTCTTCTTGACCGTTTTCTTCTGACCCGGATTGTCAGGATCATCGACCTCGACATCCTTTTCCACCACCTTGAATCCCGGCTTGAGATCATCCAGTTTCGGATTGTAGAGATATTCCTTCTCAACCTTTTCGCTTAGGCGGTCAGGAACCATTCCGGACAGGCGGTTGGACTCGTCGATTGACAGGTCGTGGATTCGGGCCACGTCCTTGATGGCTCCCTTGGCGAGCATCGTGCCGAAGGTGATCACCCGGGAGACGTGATCCTTGCCGTAGGAGTCCTCGACATATTTATGCGCCAGGGACAGATCCTCGAAATCGACATCTATATCCGGCATCGAGATTCGGTCCGGATTCAAGAAACGCTCGAACAGGAGCTGGTACTTGATCGGATCCAGGTTGGTGATTCCCAAGCAATATGCCACCACAGAACCAGCGGCGGACCCACGGCCCGGGCCGACCATACTTCCCTTCGCCCTTGAAGCCGCAATGTAGTCCTGTACGATCAGGAAGTAGTCCGGGAAGCCCATACGGCAGATGGTCTTGAGCTCGAAGTCTATCCTATCGGACTGCTCGGCGGTCAAAGTCTCCCCATAACGTCTTTTGGCTCCCTCGTAGGTGATGTGGCAGAGATAGGCCACAGACTTGCAGAACTCATCGCCACGGTAATTGCCCTTCTTGTCGCACTTTCCGACCTCGATGACATCCTTGTACATCTCCAGATAATTATCCAGATCGTCAAGGAAAGCCTGGTCGATCTGGTACTTGGGAAGCACGTGGTCACGGTCGATCTGATATTCCTCCACCTTCGAGGCTATCTCAAGGGTATTCGCAAGCACTTCCGGATGGTCAGGGAACAAGGCAGCCATCTCCTCCTCGCTCTTGAGGTACTCCTGCTGGGTGTAGTGCAGACGCGGCTCCTCTTTGATCTTCTTGCCAGTGTTCAGGCAGATGAGGTGATCGTGCGCAGGGCCGTCCTCCTTGTTGACAAAGTGCACGTCATTCGTGGCGACAACCTTGACACCCATCTCGGCGGCGAGCCGGAATATTCCTTCATTGCTGATCTTCTGCTCATCATAGACCTCCAGCGACAGCCCCGGAACCTCAGTCTTGTGAAGCATCACTTCAAGGTAATAGTCGTCTCCGAAGACATTCCTGTGCCATTCGATGGCCTTTCTCGCCTCGTCCATCTTTCCGGCGACGATGTCCTTCGGGATCTCGCCGGCAAGGCAGGCGGAGCAGCAGATCAAGTTCTCGTGGTACTTCTCGATGATCTCGTGCGAGACCCTCGGCTTGCCGTAGTAGAGACCTTCGATGTGCCCCAGAGACACGATCTTCATCAGGTTCTTGTACCCGTCGAAGTTCTTGGCCAGCAGGATAAGGTGGTAGTACGACCTGTGCTCGCTGTCCTTGATCTTAGGGTCGTAGTGGCGTGTCACATAGACCTCGCACCCGATGATCGGCTTGACCTTGAAATGCCCGGTAGCCTTGTCCACGTGCTTGCCTGCGAACTTGAAGAACTCCTTGACTCCGTACATATTGCCGTGGTCCGTGATGGCCAGGGCCGGCATACCCATCTCCTCGGCCCTGTCGAACAAGGTCGAGATGGAAGAGAAACCGTCAAGAATCGAGTATTGCGTGTGGACGTGAAGGTGTACAAAAGCCATGGCGACAAGTCAAATTTTCATATATCCGCAAACCGTTCGGGAACGAAGCGGCCAGCACCCGAACCCAAGCGAATTGCGACAATACAAAGATACCGAAAAACCCTATCCCCACAAAGCCGCCCCCTCCGAAAAGTTTTCAACATCTGGAAAAAGTCCCGATTTCAGCCACATAAAACTCAGAATTATTCCCGAAAATAAGAGTAAATAGTCGGAAAAAGTCCCTATTTTAACCATCCAAAACTCGGAATAATTCCCGATACTATTTGTTATTCAATTGATTTATTGTAAATTCGCAAAAAATATAAAAAAAAAGAAGCCATGCTATATAGAAAATTCGCAGCCCATCTGGAAGACTTTCTCCGGAACGAACCTCGTAAGATAATGCTCGTCAATGGCGCCAGGCAGATTGGCAAATCGTACCTGATAAGGCACGTCGGCAACAAACTTTTCAAGAATTATGTGGAGATAAACCTGAAAGCGGACAAGGAAGGCTCCGGAATATTCGCGTCTGTCCGCAGTGTAGAGGAGTTTTTCCTGCAATTGGGTGCGATCTCCGGGAACAAATTAGGAAATCGGGACAACACGATTGTCTTTCTTGATGAGATTCAAAGTTATCCGCACCTGATGACGATGCTCAAATTCCTGAACGAGGACGGCAGGTACAGGTACATCGCAAGCGGTTCGGAATTAGGCGTGGCCTTGGCGCAGACACCTTCCGTTCCTATCGGAAGCATAGCCATCGAACAAATGTATCCTCTTGATTTCGAGGAGTTTCTTCTGGCGATGGGATGTGGGCAGGACACTATTGACGGGATGCGGGGATATTTCAACGACAGGAAGCCCTTGAACGATTCCCTGCACAACTATATGCTCCAGCAGTTCAAGATCTATCTTTTGGTCGGGGGAATGCCGGACGCCATCAACAAGTTCATCGAAAACAGGAACATCGCCCAAGTCCGGAAGATCCAACGGGACATACACTCCTTGTACAAGTTGGATGCGTCGCAATACGACGAGGAGAGGAAACTTGTCATCCGCAAGATCTATGACATGATTCCGTCCAACATGGAAAACAAGAAGAAGCGTGTCATCGTGAAGAACATTGAGCATACCGCCGGTCACAAGCAGTTCAGCGACTACTCCGATGAGTTTGACTATCTGGTCAACTCCGGTGTTGCTCTCTCGGTCCAGGCCATCAGCAATCCGAAGTTCCCGCTGAAGGAGTCCGAGAGCAAGAATCTTATCAAACTATACCTCAGCGATGTAGGCATTCTTACTGACCTTCTTTACAGGACAAACATCAATGCGGTGCTTGGAGACGAACGCAGCGTCAATCTCGGCTCAGTCTATGAGTCTGTAGTGGCACAGGAGCTCCACGCCCACGGATTCACCCTGCACTACTACGACAACAAGCAGCGTGGAGAGGTTGATTTTCTGATTGATGACTACGACAATCTCACAGTCCTACCCATCGAGGTCAAATCAGGCAAGGATTACAAGGTTCACAGCGCCCTGGACGCCTTCCTTGACACCCCCGACTACCACATCAAGAACGCCATAGTCCTAAGCAACGAACAAAACGTCCACAAGGAGCATGGCATCACCTACCTCCCCGTCTATTACGTGATGTTCCTAAAGCAAGACAACATCCCGGAAGAAGATCTCGTCATCCCGAATCCGACTTTGCAAGCCTAGGGGCGACCGTGGCACTTAACTAACTGACAGTGAAACGAAAGGGCATCCTCGTGGTTCAAGTATTCAGACCACGACAGTGTTCTGTCCGCTGATTATCAGGACATTATCCGCCACAGATCTAATAGGCCCGGCCGTACATCTTCGGGGAGTGGTAGGCGGGAGTGTGGCCGGAGAGGCGGAAGAGTTCGGGGATGGTGACGATCTCGTAGCCTCGGGCTTTTAGCTGCGGGATTATGGTCTTCATCGCCTCGACGGTGCGCTCGTTGGTGTCGTGGAAGAGGAGGATGCGGCCGTCTTCCACACGGTCAAGGGTCATCGTGACACGATCCTCAACGGGCATATCGGCTCTCCAGTCACGACAGCTGAGTCCGGCGATGAATATCTTTCCGTCAATAAGATCCGCAACGTGGGCGTTATGCGCAGTGAACGGAGGACGGAGATATTCCGGCTTGGCTCCGGCGTAAACCTCTATCAGTGAATCCGTCTTGGCGACCTCCTCAAGAATCTGAGCGTCAGGGATCTGCGTGAGATTAGGATGGGAATATGTATGGTTCTCGACATCACATCCCATCTGAACCATACGCTGGATGATCGGGGCGGTCTCCTCATTGATGTTCTGGCCGATAAGAAAGAACGAAGCCTTCACTCCGTTCTCCTCCAGCACGTCCAGCATCATCGGAGTGAACTTCAGGCTCGGACCGTCGTCAAATGACAAAGCGACATACTTCGGCTTGACATCTGCCGATAGGTCTTCTTGTGCAAGAGCCGTCAAATGGCACATGATCGCTGCCATCATCACCAATATTACCTTCATATTCAAATAGTTAATAATCCATATTCCCGCAACGGAGCGTCAGAAAAGTTGAAAGATTATGATTCGGAGCGTAGCGACAGAAGGGGTTCGGGGAATCCCTTCCCCGTGCCCCCAGGGGCTGTCACGAAGTGACTGGGGGTAATTAGAGTATGGTGAATTTCACCATACTCTTAAAATCCCCTTCCGAACATCGACCAGTACTTCGCCTCCAGTTCCTTCCAGCGGTCGGCGCACTTGTCGTGGATCTCGGCGGTGTAGGCGTTCAACAGCTTTGCTCTCTTCTTGCCAGATGCCTTTGAATATTCAGCCTCCAGCTCAGGCAGTCCATCAAAGGTCATCGCCTCCATCTCCAACACATTGTCGGTAAACTCTTTCTTGGTCTTCTGCCACGAAAGCGTCGCCAACTTGTTGGCACGGCGGAACTCCCACAGAACACTATTCGGATAATATTCCCTCTGGCCACACTTCTCAAAGGCCGCAGGCAGTTTCGTGCTTCCGCAGAAGATCGGAATACGAGGGCTCTGTGCAGGGTTGTCCACAGCGTACCAGCAGACTCCCCCGATGCCGTCCGGCAGCCACGAGCGACTCTGGATGACCGTTGAATATGAACACCAGGCCACCGCCAGCGTCCTCTTGAAATCGATCACGCCCGGAGCGATGCTGTTCAGCGTGTTGCGCATCGGAGTGGTCAGCCAAGGATTGGCCAGAGGACTCATCTCCTTGTGGGCGGGAACGCCGTCCTTCTCAGGCACATCTATCGTCCAGTTCCTGCACATGTCCCATTCCGTGCCTTCGTAAGTGTCTCTCAACAAAGCCATTACCTTCCTGACATCGACCAAGGAGTCCGGCTTTACGGAGAACGGGAAATCCTCCATACCGTACTTCAGTCCGAGCGACGGTGCCAGCAGATCGAACACCCTGAACTCCCTCTCACGGTAGTTCCTGCCCTGTGCGTATGAGCAGACGATCACCTTCCAAAAAACGAAATCGCCCTTACCATCCCAAAGGCCGTTGTCGATAGCCACCTGCTCAAGGTTATCGGAAGCCATAAAGTTCTCTGTATCAGAACGGTCAATCTTTCCGATTCTTGGGATATTGGCGGAAATCCCGACGTGTCCGTCCGGAATCCTTTGGGCCGCCCAGGCCGCGCCGATCCTATGCTTTCCGACTCCCACGATCTCAAACTGCCAGACCTCTTTCGGATCGGAGACCGTAAGACATTCACCACCATCTCCGTAGCCATATTTCTCAGCCAGAGAGCCCATCACCTTGACGGCCTCACGCGCTGTGGCGCATCTCTCCATAGCCAAACGGCAGAGCTCCTCGATTAGCAGCGGAGCATCCTTGTTGATGAGCGTGTCCGGTCCGGTGAACGTCGTCTCACCAATGCCCACCTGCTTCTCGTTCAACGACGGATAGCCTGTGTTGACGTAGGAATATGTATGCGCGACCTGCGGGATCTCTCCCACGATCTTGATCCCGGCGGTGTCGGTCACGAACTTCGTCTTACGCCAGTTCTTGCGGATCGGAGTCACGGAACCCGGCTTGTGATCCTTGGCCGGAACGATGTTCACCCAAGTGTGGGAGGTGCCGTCGCAAGTGTGCGAGGTCATCACCGACCCGTCCGTACTGGCCAACCTTCCGACCACAATGCTGGTGCACTCCAGCCCCGAATTCTCATCGTCCTGAGCCCAAGCGACGAATCCCACGGCGCAAAGAGCCGCAACCATCACAAGAATTTTTCTCATCTTTCCAATCATATTATTATTGAATATCCAAATATACCGAAAAACCCTCTTACAAACAAAACAACTAATCGCGGAAAAATGTCTATATTTGGAGACATTCCATAATGTCGTGATATTCCGGAAGTACGCTAAGATATTCATAGATTATGCAAAAGATAAAGTACAAGACAAGCATTTCCCTCCTGATAGTACTCGCGAGCATCCTGCTGGTGCTGCTGTGCCTGCTGATCGTGCACACGTTCCGCACGGGCGAGGAGGCGACCGTAGGAATCTTCTCACTCGCAGCGACGCTGGTCGGTACCATATTCATAGCCATTGAGTTGAAGAACGGGTCGGAGGTCACGTGCAGTGAGATGCTGATCAACCTGAACAACTATTTCCACGACAGCGACCGCCTGATGAAGGTCTATGAGGTGCTGGAAAACGCTGAAATTGACGGGGATTACAGCTATGAGCGGTGGAAGGATGTCTCCAGCGTGGAGGTGGCGCAGTACTGCACCTTCTTCGAGAACCTGTACCTGCTCTACCGGCACCATATCGCCAGCATCGACGATCTGGACGACCTTTTCGGCTACCGTTTCTTCCTGTTTATGAACAATCCGTACATCCAGGAGAACTACATACTGCCGACCTCGTCCTCCTACGTGCAGGTCTTCGAGTTGTACAAGATCTGGATCAAGTACCGTGAGAAGGAGAACAGCGGCGCGAAAGGCTGGCAGCGCCACATTCCGAGTCACCAGTTTATGTTCCCGGAGAAGTACCTTCAGAACAAACTCTATCTTTTTGACTACGGAACTTCCGAATATAACAAAGTGCTCAGCGAATTGCCGGACGGCTTCACAATGAAAAGGCTGGGCTTCGACAGCCTCAGTGCGGTGGAAAGCCTTCAGCGGCAAGTGGTTGACGGAATGGAGAACAAGAACCTTTTCTATCCGCTCAGCCGAGAGGAATTAATTGAATCCCTTCAACTTGACTATGTTTTAGGAATATTCTCGCCCGAAGGCCGTATGGCGGCTTTCAGCGTCATCGTCAGCAACCGCAGCGGTGAGCGCAGCCTTGCGGCTGACCTTCACTTCAGCCCATCCGAAGTGCTCACATTCGATGCCGTGGCGGTGAACAATGAATATCGTGGCAGAGGTTTTCAGCGGATGTTCATCGGTTGGTCCATCGATCTGGCCAAAAGCATAGGTGTCAAGCACATAGTCGCCACCGTGGATCCGCAGAACATCCCGAGCGAGCGCAACTTCCTCGCCCAAGGCTTCCATGTCGCCGAGACCAAGACCAAGTACATCGGCCTCACCCGCGACATCCTCCGGCTGGATGTCTGACGATTAATTTCCGGTTTTCAGTTCCGGCATCGGTTCGTAAGGCTTGATTGGATACCTCTTTCACCTTTTATCACCAATATTGACTGGCATACTCTCAATATGAAGAATGTCCACCGAAACGGCAATTCACTGGAGAAACTGTGCAATATCACCGGTTTCTCCGGAGAAGAGGGCTCTCGCCGGACAAAACTTCAAGGTAAGATATGAGTGAAATCAACACACTCGAAAAGTGTTTAGAGGCCCATTAAGAGACAGTTTTACAGCTGGTTTCCCAAGGAGAGATAGTCCTTGAGCGAATCGACATATTCATTGAACGCCTCGCGGCCTGCATCGGTCGCGCGGCAGGTGGTGCAAGGTTTCTTGCCTTTGAAGCCCTTTTCGACGGTGATGTAGCCGGCCTCGCTGAGCTTGTCTATCTGCACGCTGAGGTTGCCGGCCGTGGCTCCCGTCTGTTTTCTGATATAGACGAAGTCCGCTTCCTCGACCCCGATGAGGATCGACATCACGGCAAGCCTGAGCTCCGAATGCAGCAGAGGATTCAGTTTTCTGAACATATTCTATCTCTTTATGATTCTGGCAATAATGCCGCCGGCAGTCATAATTATGCCGCTGAACAGCCATATCAGACAGATCTGCGCGCCTGCATAGTCAGTGTAAAGTGCACCGAGCAGAACCACAAGCGCTCCCGAAGCGATGATCGGCCAACTCTTGATGACTATGCCAGTGGACAGGATGGTGAAGCCGAACAAAGACGTGATGAGGTAGGTGTCAAGCACAAACGGGTTGACCGTGCAAGAGAGGATTGTCAGGCAAACGGCCGTGACTCCGAAGGCGCACCAAATCCAGCCCACAGTCTTGTGGAGATAGGTTTTCGGAGCGTCACTCCCCTTCCTTGAAATGAATATGGCCGCCGGGACTCCGATCACCGGAATGAGGAACCAGAGGTAATTCCAGACCAGATTCCCTGTCCCGTTCCATAAAAGATAGATGAGAGCGGAGACCACCGCCAGTATCACACCCCAAAGGATGTAGTAAGTTCCTTGATTCTTCTCGATCGCACGGCAATTCCTTGCCATTGTCTCGCTGATGATTTTCAGACTTTGCTCAGCCGAAAGATTGTTGTTTGTTTCCATAACGTTTTGATTTACATCGTTTACGTCATTAGCGGCTATGCGCATTAGCCCTAACGGCATCACAAATATAAACAAGTTTACAATATAAACCAAATAAAATCATCAAGCCTTCACGAGAATCATATCATCAGCATTATCCGCCCCTCCGCCTTGACGAAAGTGTCCGGATAACGCATCACCACGGCATACACCTGCGCCGAGGTCACAGGATTCCCGTCCTTACGAATATGCAACCCGCTGCTGTTGATGATCTCCGCAATCCGCTCCGTCCGCAGCCCGCCACCCCTCTCGGCGAGCACATAAAGTATAGCCTCTTCAATCTTCATAAGCCCAGAATTTTCCAGAAACTCTCAGGAAGAGTGACATTGGCCAGTTTCGATGCATCTTTGAAAAGCGGAGCGATCTCGGCCACACGCCAGCCGGCGATTCCGCAACCGATCGGAGTGACGAGGAATGTCAGGTCGGGATGAGTCCTTGCATATTCAGTAAAGTCTTCCACGTGGCGGCGGATGATGTCAAGGCTTCCATCCATAGTTGGAATAGCATAGCAGCGTCCGGTCATCCCTATGCCTTCACCCCACTTAGCCCCGAATTTCTTGAAAGCGGCCCAGGCCGCACCGCCACCGTGCATACCCTCTTTGTTGCTGCCGAACACAAAGACTTCTCCATCTTTCAGGGAAGTGATCATCGCAGGGGTAACCCTTCTTTGCAAATTGACATCCATATTGCCGGTGGGCTCCTCCTGCGGAAGCGGACACAGTGACCGCACCGGCTTCCCTTGTGTTCGGGCATAGGCGATCTCTCTCGCCGTGCTCTTCCCGATGTAACCTCCGGGATTGACTATGAATATCTCATCGGCCATATCTATCTTCGCCAAATGCATCTCATCCAGCATTTCCTTCACTCCGTCCTCCAAGACCTCGTCATCGCCGCTGTGTCCGAACAGTCCCACCGAAATCACAATATAACCTTTAAGGGTAAGTTCTTTCTGTACCCTCAGAAATTCATCTTTGAACCGTGTGCTTCCGCACAGGGTAATGATTTTGTATTTTCCTTGCATAGTGATTGCCCATACTATTTCTTATATGATGAGATGTATGATTATAGCCGAATTATAGCCGAATTATAGCCGAATTATAGCCGAATCTAAAAAAGGCTTAACCCATTTTGGGTTATATACCATTTACGGCCACCAATAGATATAAGATTTCTTTTAGCCATTTTGGCCAACATACGTCCGTTTACATCATGACACCAATACGGCTTCCCGACAAACAAGTCAGCCATACCGGTGCCATACGCAAAACTAATAACTTTTCTTCAAACAGCGAGAATCAGAAGATAAATTACAGGCAAAATGCCCGTTATAACTCTATTTCACCAGAGTTCTTCCGCTCCTCCGTAATAGTCATAGACATCCTGATAGTCAAGGTCAAGCTGCTCCAGAATCTCTTCCGGGGAAAGGCCGGTGACGACCTCCTTCCCGCCAGAGTTCAGCACCACGCCATTCCCACGCCCGTCATCCTCAATCAACGGCCTTCCCCTCAGTCCGACCGGATGGTTCAGCACCGTGTCCACCGGCCGGATGGCATATTCATAACAGCGGACCGGCCTATTCTTCATCGC
This sequence comes from uncultured Bacteroidales bacterium, assembly GCA_934725575.1. Lineage (GTDB taxonomy): Bacteria > Bacteroidota > Bacteroidia > Bacteroidales > UBA932 > Cryptobacteroides. The sequence goes on along the minus strand of CAKVCK010000015.1, from coordinate 3,660 downwards.
TTCCACCTCCCTCAGGCGCCTATTCTCCCCAATCATCGCCACCGCCGCCATCGCCACCAGCAGAAGCAGCAACGCCGCCACCAACAACTTCTCTTTCAATGAATATGTCTCCTCTGGGTCGTTGAACATCATTACTTCAACAATAGTTTTTTTATTACAAGAATATCCCTCTGTCTATTCCGGATAATCTTCTTTTTAGAATTATAGTTAAAAGATGAATACGAGATTTCTATCAGCTTAATTCCATATTGCGGAAGAATTTCCCTACGACGTTGATCATAGATTCGTCTTTGTTCACCTCTTCCAACCCCTGAGACAGTAGCCCTCCTATCAAAGAACGCCACACTCTCTGTATGTTGCTTTTCCCTGTACTCAACTACAATGTTCTTATTCGGATAATAAGCATCAACAGGTAATTTCTTACCGGATGGAAAAGATTCACTTGGATCTCCACGCAAGAAATCAAATGTGTGTTGCCTTAAGGCAAGTTCTCCCAACACTTCATCACACAAGTCAATCACATAGGACTCATCAGAATCGCTTCTCTTGTTTTTAATGCCAAGGGCTGCATTCACCTCAGCAAAATGTTTTTCTAAATCAAATTTATCCATAACCATATAAAGTATTAACAATCATTTATTCCGCTCCAAAGCGGCGGCCCAGATGGCGCTTATCCGGTCCTTGAGGGACTGGGGCGCGAGGATTTCGATGGAAGAGCTTCGGGAGAGGAGGGCCATCACGAAATCGTTGGTGATTTTCAGACGGAGAGTCACTTCAACATATTCATTGGTCTCGGCAACGATCTTCTGGGAAGAATGAATAGGGAGAGTTTTAATGAAGCGACCGTCCAAGGGGCTGAACCTCAAGCGGATGTCCTCAACGGACATCTTCGGGTCATCCCATATTCCGAAGCAATCGCGGAAAAGGTTCTCCGCCTGAACGCTCTCATCACGGGAAAATTCTTCGTCAAGCACCTTGAAAGATACGAACCTGCCCAGCTCGAAGCATTTCAGGATTCCCTCCACCATCGCGACAAGATACCATCGATTCTGCGACTGCTTCAGGAAATACGGCTCGGCGAGATATTCAGCCTCCTTGCCTCCAAGCCTTGGCAATGAATATGAAAAGCGCACCTTACGCCTTTGCTTTATCGACCTTAAGACTTTCTGAATATCAACACTGAACGTCATCTTTCTCTGTTCCGGAATGATGTAGTCACGTGTCCCGGAATCCGAGCCGACTGTACTCAGGATCTCAAACTCTGAAAGAAGCTCCTTGAACCGGTCGGTGTAAACCGGATCCCAGCCCACGATGCGATAGCCTTCTCCCTTGACATTCTCTATCTCCATTCCGAAAACCTCCTCAATGGTCCTGATGTCCCGCTGAAGAGTCCGCAAAGTATAGGAACCGTTCTCGGCCATATCACCTGACATAGCCTCCAGCAGTTCCTCTTTGCTGACATATTCACTGATGCCGCTGAGTTTGTTCACTATCGCGCTTAACCGCTTGATCTGGTTCAACATATTCAGAAGTGTTTGTCGCAAATATAACAATCAAAAGCGACAACTTTTGTCGTCTTGGAGAGAAATGTACGATTTTGTAAAACTCTGATTATAAAATAGTGGAACATCACCCTATGACTCTCAACCAGTTACAAAACAGTGGCCTCTCATTTTGACTGCCAGTATTTAGTAATATCTTAATAATAAACAATTTAGCAAACACAACATTTTATATTCGACCTGAATAACGGGCACTCATCAGGTTAGGAGATCAGATATGGTGTCGCAAGTAAAAACAGATGTCCGTGCACAAAATGCCACTGAAAGTGACCCGGTAAGTGACTCAGAAAGTTAACAGGCAAGCGGCTCCGTGCTTAGAACGGAGACATAGACGAGTGTGATATGTGGAATCTAGCGCACTCAATAAGAAGAATGTCCACCGAAACGGCAATCCACCGGACAAACTTGCTATGTTGGGCACTTTGTCCGGGAAGACGGTTTTAAGCCGGACAAACACACCGTTTTGCACAGTTTGTCCAGCTGAAAGGCTTTCCACCGGACAAACATAAAGATGGTTTAACGTCCTTGACTATAAAGGCGTTTCAACGGACAAAACTTTGCTGCGAGACTGGAGTGGGGAAAGTCAAGGGCATGGGTAGGGCAAGTGTAGCGTAAAGTAGATAGCGGAATAAGGCAGCGAAAAAAGACTTTCCGAATTTTTGGTAACGTGCAAAAATTCGGAAAGTCCTTTTTAGCTGTCGCCACCATACAGATGGCTCTCTTATTCATCGGGCGTGAATGTCGCTTAGACAGGCTCGGCGACCAACAAGCGTAACACTACGCAAAGTGCTTCGCTGGCGAGTTTAGTCGAAGAACTTGCTCAGTTACCGGTCAGCGTAACACTACGCAAGGTGCTTCGGGCGACATTGTGGCCGGATAGCACTGCCTTAGGCGAGGCGCTTTTCGAGGCGTTCGCGGATGGCGGCGATGAAGTCGGCGGAGTTCTTGACCTGAGGGGTGACGCCTTCCATCAGGTTGGCGAGATCCTTGGTCACGATGCCGGCGTTGAGGGTGTCGAAGCAGGCGGCCTCAAGCTGGTCGGCATAGTTGACAAGCTCAAGAATGTTATCCATCTCGCCTCTCTTGCGGAACGCGCCGCTCCACGCGAAGATCGTCGCGATCGGGTTCGTGGAGGTCTCCTCGCCCTGGAGGTGCTTGTAGTAGTGACGGGTAACGGTGCCGTGGGCGGCCTCATACTCGTACTTGCCGTCAGGGCTGACGAGAACAGAGGTCATCATGGCAAGGGAACCGAAGGCCGTGGAGACCATGTCGCTCATCACGTCACCATCGTAGTTCTTGCAGGCCCAGATGAATCCGCCCTCGCTGCGCATCACACGTGCGACCGCGTCATCGATCAAAGTGTAGAAGTACTCGATGCCGGCAGCCTCGAAAGCGTCCTTGTACTCCGCGAACACCTCCTCGAAAATCTCACGGAAACGTCCGTCGTACTTCTTGGCGATGGTGTCCTTGGTGGCGAACCAGATGCTCTGCTTGAGGTCAAGGGCGTACTTGAAGCAAGCGTGGGCGAAAGAACGGATGGAAGCGTCGGTGTTGTGCATTCCCTGGAGAACGCCGGGACCCTTGAAGGTGTGCACAATCTGCTCTTCCTTCTTGCCGCTCTCGCCTTCGAAGACGAGCTTGGCGACTCCCGGCTCCTCAACGCGGATGTCAACACTCTTGTAAACATCACCGTAGGCGTGACGGGCGATGGTGATAGGCTTCTTCCAGAACTTCACTGCCGGAGAGATGGAAGGGATGGTGATAGGTGTGCGGAACACCGTTCCGTCCAGCATCGAACGGATCGTTCCGTTCGGGCTCTTCCACATCTGATGCAGGTTGTACTCGGTCATACGCTTGGCGTTAGGAGTGATGGTGGCGCACTTCACGGCAACACCGTACTTCTTGGTGGCGTTGGCGGAGTCGATTGTCACCTGATCGCCAGTCTCGTCACGATGAACGAGACCGAGGTCATAGTATTCTGTCTTCAGATCAACAAATGGAATGATAAGCTCATCCTTAATCATCTTCCACAGGATCCTTGTCATTTCATCACCATCCATCTCTACGAGAGGAGTGACCATCTGAATTTTTTTCATAA
>CAKVCK010000014.1 GCA_934725575.1 uncultured Bacteroidales bacterium | reverse complement strand
TAATAATGGCTTCGCCGGAGATGTTCCGGCATAAGATGTTATGGAAGATTCAAGAACAACAGAACAGTCCTCAAGGTATGACCACCTTGAGAAGATGTCCACAGAAGAGTTGCTGAACGCGATCAACACTGAGGACAGGACGGTTCCGGTCGCTGTGGCCGGAGCGATACCGCAGATTCGGAAACTTGTGGACGGCATCGTGGAGAGGGTTCCTCTCGGCGGTCGTGTGTTCTACCTCGGAGCCGGGACGAGTGGCCGTCTGGGCATAGTGGACGCTTCCGAGATCCCTCCGACCTACGGAGTCCACGACGTGTTCATCGGCTTCATGGCCGGTGGTGACAGCGCCATCCGCGACGCTGTGGAAGGAGCTGAGGACGACGTCGAGGGAGGCTGGAGAGACCTCCAGGCATATTCACCGACAAAGAATGATGTCGTGATCGGAATCGCGGCCTCTGGCACAACCCCTTATGTGATCGGGGCCTTGAAGACAGCCCGCGAGAACGGCCTTCTGACAGGCTGCATCACCTGCAACGAGAATTCTCCGGTGGCCGCGGCCGCCGAGGTGCCTGTAGTGGTCGTTGTAGGGCCTGAGTTCGTGACCGGCAGCACCAGAATGAAGGCCGGCACGGCCCAGAAACTGGTTCTGAACATGATTTCGACTGTGTCCATGATCCGTCTCGGCCATGTCAAGGGCAGCAAGATGGTGGACATGCAGCTGACGAACCGTAAGCTCGTCGATCGCGGAACCAGGATGATCATGGGCGAGACCGGCATCGAGGACTACGACCTTGCCCGCAAACTCCTGCTGGAGTACGGCCAGGTCCGCGCGGCCGTGAACGCTTACCAGAAAGGTAAAGTTAAGTAGATGACAGTTCCGGAGACATTTCCATCAAAACTTTTGGAGGACGCTGTGCAGGCCATAGGCTCCCTTCCGGGAGTGGGCAAGCGCAGCGCCTTGCGCCTGGCCCTGCATCTGCTGCGGCAGCCTTCTGAGAACGTGCACCATTTCGCCGACTCGATAGTCAAGATGAGGGACGAGGCGAGGTACTGCCGGCAGTGCTGGATGATTTCCGACGAAGACATCTGTCCGATCTGCGCTGACAAGTCCCGTGACCATAGGACTATCTGTGTCGTGGAGAATGTCCGTGACGTGATGAGCATTGAGAACACGGGACAGTACCGTGGTGTCTATCACGTGCTTGGCGGAATAATCTCGCCGATCGCCGGAATCGGTCCCTCGGACATCACCGTCTCACAACTGGCTGACCGGGTGCGTTCCCTGGCCACCTCCGGAGAACTTAAACCGGAGGAGGTCGAGGTCATACTCGCTCTGAGCGGGGACGTGGAGGGGGAGACGACCTCCTTCTACATCTACCGGCAGATATCCTCCTACGGAGTGAAAGTCTCTTCCCTTGCCAGAGGCCTTGGGTTCGGCGATGACCTTGAATATGCCGATGAGCTCACGCTCGGCCGCTCGATCGTCAACCGTCAGATATTCAAACCATAGAAATTCGCGGCCGCTTGTATAAAACGCTTACTTGACAATGTTTCTCTCAATACTCGAATCGCTGCTTCTGGCGGCGTCCCTTTGCGCTGACTGTTTCGCTGTCTCTACCTGCTCCAGCGTCACCCTCAAAGGAATATCCTGGAGGAAGATCCTTCCGATCGCTTTCGTGTTCGGAGTCGTCCAGACTGCTCTTATGGCCCTTGGCTGGCTGTTCGGCGACATATTCGTTGGGCATATTCATAAGATAGCGAGCCTCATCGGGTTCCTGCTGCTGCTTTATGTGGGAGGCTCGATGATTTTGGAGGCGGTTAAGAATGAGGACGAGGCGCGCGACCTGAACGGGCTGAAGAATGTGGTCATCGGAGCCGTGGCGACCAGCATCGACGCTTTCGCCGTCGGGGTCAGCCTCTCGATGGGTTTTGTCCCGCTTGGCAAGATGATGATGAACCTCGCCGCCGTGTTCGCCGTGACGATGCTTTCTGTGATAGGAGGAATGTTCGGCGGCCAGAAAATCGGCCAGAGGTTCGGCCGTCCGGCGGAGATCATCGGCGGCTGCGTGCTGATCCTGATAGGTTTGAATATCCTGCTGGGATTCATATAATATAAATCCCAGCAGTATATTTTTCAACCCCCAGTCGCTTTGCGACAGCCCCTGAGGGGCACGGGGAAAGGATTCCCCGAAACCCCTTCGGTCGCTTCGCTCCTGATGCTATAACTTTTTGTTGTCATAGAGCCATATTTTTTGCCGTTTTTGCGAAAATATTTATACTTTTGCAGACTGACTTCTCCGTAATGTCAGCGAATTGAAGTGGAACCATTCCCACGCTCGGGCCGGGAATAATACAGGAAGAGTATGATCGCGATTTTCTACAGACTGAACGGCAAGCTGTTGGTTTCCCAGTCTGAAACGGAGCTTTCGAAGATGAAGAGGAGCGATGTCCTTTGGATTGATATCCTTTCCCCGTCAGGAGAGGAGAAACACACTGTGGATGAGTTTCTTGGAGAGGAGATTCAGAGCCGCGCGCAGGCCGAGGAGATCGAGAGCTCGTCACGTTTCTCCGAGACGGAGAACGCGATATTCGCCAACACGAACTTCCTGATGCCTGGACCGGAGGACTATTCGATGGAGGCCGTCTCGTTCACTTTTGTCGGGAATTGTCTGACGACCTTGAGAGATGTTCCGCTGCGAAGCTTCACAGAGCTTCAGCGCAGGATAGTCGCGATGCCTCAGTCCTATCCGAACGGCTACACGGTTTTCGCCAGTATAATGGACCAGCGTGTCGATCTGGACGCGGATATGATCGAGCTTATGAGCAAGGAGATCTCCCAGTACAGCAAGCGAATCAACCAACAGGAAGACATCGACGAGGACTTCCTCTTGGACATCAACCAGTTGCAGGAGAACACGATGCTCGTGCGCGAGAACATAGTCGATAAGCAGCGCCTGATCTCGAATATGCTCAGGAGCGACAAGTACCCGAAGGATCTCCACAGGCGTTTCTCTGTCCTGCTCCAGGACATCAATTCCCTGATCAACCACACGAATTTCGGTTTCGAGAGGCTTGAGTACCTTCAGGATACGGTTGTCGGTCTTATCAACCTGGACCAGAACAAGATTATGAAGATATTCACTCTTGTGTCCGTGCTCCTTATGCCTCCGACCCTTGTGGCGAGCTTCTACGGAATGAACGTTCCTATGCCGCTGATGGACAAGAGCTGGATGTGGGTGCTGCTGCTCGGCGTGATGCTGCTGACGGTTGCGTTGGTGCTGTTCCTCTTCAAAAGGAACAAACTGTTGTAGCCATTGGAATATTCGGTTGGCTTTTTTGAAAAAAAATGATTCTTTTCTTATTGTAAATCAGATGATTTTGCCTATCTTTGCACGCCTTTTGACCGGCCGTGCCGTTTTGGCGTGTCCGGTAGGGCGTAAAAATATTGTTAAACAACTAGTTATCTTTAATTACCATTATGGCAGAAGAAACACAGAAAGTAGCCGAGGAAGTCAAGGTAGAGGCAGCGCCTAAGGCCGAGGCTCCGGCAAAGAAAACATCTCTCAACGCTTCCGTGGCGCCAGAGAACTTCGACTGGGACGCTTTTGAGGGCGGCTCCGAGATTTACGGCGGCGAGGACAAGAAGTCCATCGAGGACGCTTACGACCAGACTCTTTCCAAGGTCGTGGAGAACGAGGTTGTGGAAGGAACCGTTACCGCCATCTCCAAGAGAGAGGTTATCGTCAACATAGGTTACAAGAGCGAGGGTGTCATCCAGGCTCCAGAGTTCCGTTACAATCCAGATCTCAAAGTTGGTGACAAGGTTGAGGTTTACGTTGAGTCCGCCGAGGACAAGAAAGGCCAGCTCATCCTTTCCCACAAGAAGGCCCGTGCCCTCAAGTCTTGGGACAGAGTGAACGAGGCGTTCAACAACGACGAGATCGTGAAGGGCTTCGTGAAGACCCGCACAAAGGGTGGTATGATCGTCGATGTCTTCGGAATCGAGGCCTTCCTCCCTGGCTCACAGATCGACATCAAGCCTATCCGCGACTACGACGCTTACGTCAACCAGACAATGGACTTCAAGATCGTCAAGATCAACCAGGAGTTCCGCAACGTTGTCGTTTCCCACAAGGCTCTTCTCGAAGCCGAGCAGGAGCAGCGTAGGGCCGAGCTCATCAGCAAGCTTGAGAAGGGACAGATCCTTGAGGGTACTGTCAAGAACATCACCAACTACGGAGTATTCGTTGACCTCGGCGGTGTTGACGGTCTCATCCACATCACTGACCTGTCTTGGGGCAGAATCGACAATCCTGAGGAGGTGGTTTCCCTCGACGAGAAGATCAAGGTCGTTGTCAAGGAGTTCGATCCTCAGCAGAAGAGAATCGCCCTTGGTTACAAGCAGCTCACCCCTCATCCTTGGGACAATCTCGACGCCAACATCAAGGAAGGCGACGTTGTCAAGGGTAAGGTTGTCCTCATCGCTGACTATGGCGCTTTCGTAGAGATCGAGCCAGGTGTAGAGGGTCTTATCCACGTGTCTGAGATGTCTTGGTCTCCAAGACTCCACAGTGCTCAGGAGTTCCTCAAGGTAGGTGACGAGGTAGAGGCTAAGGTTCTCTCCATCGACCGTGAGAACAGGAAGATGTCCCTTGGTCTGAAGCAGCTCACCCCTAACCCTTGGGAGAGCATCCGCGACAAGTATCCTGTAGGATCAGTTCACAAGGCTGTCGTTCGCAACATCACCAACTTCGGTGTGTTCGCCGAGCCAGAGGACGGTGTTGAGGGACTCATCCACATCAGCGACCTCTCTTGGAACAAGATCAAGCATCCTTCAGAGCTTGTTTCCCCTGGTGATGTCATTGACGTTCAGATCCTTGACTTCGACGAGGCCAACCACAAGCTCAGCCTTGGCCACAAGCAGCTTACCCCTAACCCTTGGGACGCCATCGAGGAGAAATACCCTGTAGGCTCCGTTGTCGAGGGTACGGTTGCCTCCCTTACCGACAAGGGCGCCAACATCAAGCTTGAGGGTGACGACGAGGGCTTCGCGTTCAGCCGCGACCTCATCAAGGAGGACGGCAAGCAGGCCATCGTGGGCGAGACACTTCCGTTCAAGGTCATCGAGCTCAGGAGAAGTACCCGCAGGATCCTTCTCTCACACGTAAGGACATACGCTGAGGCCAAGGCCGAGAAGGTGGCCGTTGAGGCTGACAACACCAAGAAGGCGGTCAAGAAGATCAACTCCAACCTGGAGAAGACCACCCTTGGTGACATCAGCGAGCTCGCTGCCCTCAAGGACAAGCTCGAGAAAGGTGAATAATTTATGGATTTCACATTGACGGTGCTGGGCACGGCTTCGGCCAAGCCCGGCCCCGGAAGGAATCAGAGCGCTCAGGTACTTTCCGTACACGGGCGCTCTTTTTTGATTGATTGCGGAGAGGGTGTGCAGACGCGCCTTCAGGAGTGCCGCATATCCCTGCTGAAGATAGACTCGATCTTCATCTCCCACATCCACGGCGACCACGTCTTCGGACTTTTCGGCCTGCTTTCCACGATGGGAATGCTTAGCAGGATGTCACCGCTGAACATCTACGCTCCTGTCAGCTTCGGCCCGATCCTGAAATTCTTCCTTTCCTACTACGGTGAGGGCATCCCGTTTGAAATCAGGCATATACCGATGAATATGAAGGCTCCGGAGATGATCTATCACACCAAATCCCTCGAAATCTACGCTTTCCCGCTGAACCACAAGATCGAAACCTTCGGCTGGCTGTTCCGCGAAAAAGAGCCTCAGATGAATGTCAAAAAATGGAAGATTGATGAATATGCCCTCTCACTCACCGAGATCGGCGCGGTCAAGCGTGGCGAGGATGTGGTCCGTGAATATCCTGACGGTTCCACCGAGGTGCTTCCGTTCGAGGAACTGGGCTACAGGCCGTATATTCCCCGTTCATTCGCCTATTGCAGTGATACAGCTCCGTTTCCGGAGTTGTCTTCTTGGGTGAAAGGCGTGGACCTGCTCTATCACGAGACGACATACACGGCTGAGTTGGCGGACCAGGCTGCCCAGCGTCATCATTCCACGACCCTTCAGGCCGCGCAATGCGCGTTGGACGCAGACGTGAAGAAACTCGTCATCGGGCATTATTCCTCACGGTGCAAGAACGTTTCCCAGTACGAGGCGGAATGCAGGAGCATATTTCCGGAGACGTACGCGGCCAATGACAGGGATGTCTTCGATGTCCCTTTGGTTAAATTAGGCTGAGATGTTGTCAGATTGGGCCTATAGAGACCTTTCGTTAGCGAAAAATCATTATATTTACATTCTGTAGTCAGTAAGCGGCAAAACTTAGAAGCTGTTTTGACAAGGATCTAAAGATTGTAAATATTCAGTATGAGAAAGGTTATTATATTCATAAGTATTGTTGTTCTGTGTCAGGTGGCCGCTTGGGCGCAAGGCACGCCTCAGGAACGGTATATTCAGAAATGGGCTCCGACGGCGGTCAGAGAGATGTACCGCAGCGGTGTGCCGGCCAGCATAACTTTGGCTCAGGGCATTCTGGAGTCCCGTTACGGGCTTTCGCCGCTGGCTTCCGAGGGTAACAACCATTTCGGAATCAAGTGCCACAAGGATTGGAAAGGTAAATCGATGCGCTACGATGACGATGCGAAAGGGGAGTGTTTCCGGGTCTATGACTCCGCGGACGAGTCGTTTCAGGATCACTCGGACTTTCTTCGCTACCGGGATCGCTACAAGTTCCTTTTCGACTTGAAGACAACTGATTACAAGGGTTGGGCTTACGGCTTGAAGAAGGCCGGCTACGCCACAGATCCCAACTATCCGGCGAAGCTGATAAAGTACATAGAGGACTACAAGCTTTATGAATATGACACAATGACTTCCGAGGAGTCCGAACGTCTTGCGAAGGCCGTGGAGAAAAAAACAGAGGTGGCTTCAAGGGATTCCAAAGTGGATTCCGGCAAGAAACCGGCTGCGGTTAGGAAAGATAAGGCGAAGAAAGACAGAAAGGCTCGTAGGACCAGAAGGAAACGTTCCAAGGAAGTGTCTGAACCTGATGTGATTCCGGCCTCACCATTGTCTCTTGAGGAGCCGAAGAGGATAGACAAGAGCGGGTTGGAGGTGTTCAGTTTCTCGTTGACCCGGGAGGCATATTCCCGCAACGGGGTTCCGTTCATCACCTCGGTGGAAGGGGAGACATATTCAAGCATCGCCCAGTCGTACCATCTTTATCTGAATGAATTGTTGAGATTCAATGATTTGACTCATTCCGAGGAACTTCAGCCGGGTACGGTTGTCTATCTGCAGGCGAAGAAGAACCAGTCCGAGAAGGGCCTTGACAAGTACATTGTGGGTGAGGACGAGGAGTCTCTGCGTGACATCTGCCAGCGGTTCGCTGTGAAGATGTCCAGTGTGATGAAGATGAATGGCTTTCCGGCCGGTTATGAACCTCGCGAGGGTGACACGATCATCCTTCGCGGTAAGAAGATGAAGAAGTGATGAAGACTTGGAAACTGATAGTTCTGGTCGCCGCGTTGTTGGTGATCGTGATCTTGGGTGCGGTCGGCGGCCGTTGGTACGCCGGCAACCGCAAACCGAACTTCACCGGCAAGGCTGATCTGTATGTCCGTCCGCAGATGACTGTGGATGAGGTGCTCGCGCAGATTCCGGACAGCATAGTCATAAATCATCGCAATCTTATTCACGTCGTTCGCAATGGCTTGATTGACAGTGATCTGAAGCCGGGACATTATGTCGTGGAGAAAAACAAGCCGAGCGTCTATGTGGTCCGGATGCTGAAAAACGGCTGGCAGTCGCCCGTGAATCTGGTCCTTTCAGGCACGATGAGACAGAAGGGCCGGATAGCCCGCAAGATAGCCAACCAGATGATGCTGGATTCCGCCGAGGTCGCCGATGCGCTGAACGATTCGTCGTTGCTTGCCAGTTACGGTTTCATACCGTCCGATGTGTTCTCCTTGATCATTCCGGACACCTATCAGGTCTATTGGACGGCATCTATGAAGGACATTCTGGACAAGCAGAAGGCCGCCTACGATGCCTTTTGGACAGATGAGAATCTCGCCAAGGCTGAGGCGCAGGGCTTGACCCCGAAACAGGTCTCGATCGTGGCCTCCATAGTGAAGAGCGAGTCAAACTATGCTCCAGAATATTCATCAATCGCCGGTGTGTATCTGAACCGTCTGCATCAAGGGATGAGGCTTCAGGCCGATCCGACGGTGGCCTTCTGCTACGGTTACACTCTCAACAGGATTCTGCTCAAGCATCTGGAGTACGACTCACCGTACAACACTTACCTGTACGAAGGTCTCCCTCCAGGCCCGATCTGTGTTCCCGACAAACCGAGTCTTGAGTCCGTCCTGAATCCAGACCGTCACGGCTATCTTTACTTCTGCGCCAGCGCCGCGATGGACGGCACCCACAAGTTTGCCGCCACCTATTCCGAGCACCTCCGCAACGCCCACGAGTTCCAGCGCGCCCTCGACGCCCGCCGCGCCTCCGGCCGGTGATCCTTTGCCGCTTTATCAGGACAGTCCCCAAATATTATTGCATTTCCGCGGCTTCCTTCTTCTAAAAGTTCATTCTCATCGATTGTCTCGACTTTTAGAATGGCCGCATAGCCCATCATCTGTCAGCAGGCCAGACAAAAACTGATCCTCGAATTTTGGTAACGTGCAAAATTCGAGGATCAGTTTTTGCCGGCTCCTACAGAGCCTGGAATAGTCTTAGATCTCGCTGCCGGTGAACTGCCCGATGAAGTAGATCGCGCCGGTGCTGGATTCGCTGATGATGTAAACGAACGGTCTGTCGGCGTGGAACTCTACCTGGCGAGGCTCCGGGGCGAGGGCAGACATCGTCATAATCGCGGCGGTGACGGCAGCGGCCTTGGTGCCCTCCTCGCTGACCTCTATCTTCGCCTTCTGGAACATCTTGGAAACGAACATATTCCCGTCAGCAAGTTTGCTGAAGTCGGCGGATTGCTTGAACATTGTCGGCGCGCCAAGGCTTGAGATGACATCATTCAACGGCTGCTCGACCTCGGTCGTGAACTTAGGCAGCTTGAGGTCCACCTTGCAGTTCTCCATCGTTCGGCCCAGTGTGGCGATCTCCTTGGCGTTCACCACCTTCATCATCTCCGTAATCGACTTGTCGGCGTTAGGCAGAAGCACCGTCATTGCGAACGAACCGTTCCCGTAAGGAATCCTGACCGCTGAATATGTCTTGTTCGATGTGTATAGATATTCATCGGTCCGGTGCATCATCTTGACTTTCTTGATGTCGCGGGTGTAGCCCTGGAAACGCTCCAGCTTGGTGTTCTTCGCGTCGAACTTGTCTGTCCACGAGCCGTTGAAGTAGATGGCGTTCATCAGGTAGGCCACAGCGCTCGGTTCGACCCTGTCGATTATCTGAGGGATCATCCCGTCAGTATGCTTTGAGCACCAATTATTTATGACGCCTGCGCTCTTCTGCGACGTGAAGTCCAGGTTCTCGACCTCGGCCTTGAACCAATCGCGCACGACGCTGGCATATTCATCCTTGATCTTGTTGTTCTTGTTGACCGCTATGTAGTCGGCGATGCTGACTGTCGTGGAAGGATCCAACGTTCCGGCTTTCTCGATGAGGTAGCCGTAAAGTGCGTTGATCTCGTCCATTGATCCTCCGGTGAACCCGAGCGTGTTCAGAATCTCCTGCCTTGTCGCCCCGTCCGCACCGTTGGCCAACATCGACATCAATCCGCTGACACTCAACGGGGAAATCACTCTTGAGTCCATTCCGGACACCTTGTTGAACAGGTTGAGCGCGAAGGTGTTGTTCTTCGCCAAAAGTTCCCTCTGACCGCCCGTCAGGATCAGAAAATCACTGTCGATATTCTCCATTTCGTCTCCTCTGCTGATTTCTGTGATGTTGCTCTGCCCGCTCTTCTTCGCCGTGCCGCAAGACACCAGCATGGCCGCCGCCATCCCCGAAAGCACCACTCTTCTCGCTGTCTTATTCATTTCTCTCACTTTTTTCCGTCAGGCGGGCAATCACCTTCCGTGAATATATCCATTCAAGCGGCTATTGCCCGCCGCCCTAACTAACCAACTCTCTAAATCCAGCAAGAACCGTTCCTTGCATCACCTTCCCACAATATTCTTTATGAATATCCCACATTTGTTTGAGTTATAAAAAATGGATTTTCAAACCCAATAGCATTCATTATGAATATCCCCATCTCGGTCTATGGTTGTCCATCCCATTCTCCTTTTAAGTGGGCAAAATTCAACCGGTTTTCTACCAGGGCCCTTGTCCCTTTGCTTGGTGTGTGTCTTTGCCTGATTTGTAACAAATTGTTTTATAGGTAATTGCGATTTTCTGGTAGTCAAAAATGGAGGGCAGGGTTTTCTATATACCTGATTATCTGAGGGTGAAGATTCACATATTGGTTATCAACCCATTATGGAATCCTGCCCGTCAAGCATCCGTGCGATGGCCTTGGCAAGGCGCAGGTCGGGTTCCGTGAAATGGTTGCCGGGATTGATCTCGAAACAGTAAGGAATGGCTTGCCCTTCAAGTAGTTCCAGAATCTTGTCCGTGCATTCTCCCACACGACTCATCACAGGGTGCTTCGTTCCGCTTTCGTTGTCCCCGAGTGAAAGTGACACGAAATCCGGCCGCCTGACCATCGGATGCGAGACGGCATATTCAAAGAATCCAGGGTACCAGAAGGAAGCGGAACCGCAGGCGATTCTGGCGAAACGGTCTGTCTTCCAAGCGCTCCAGAGGGCGAAAAGTCCGGCCAATGAATATCCAGCCAGGGCGTTGTACAACGGTGGGGCCGGCAGTTTGGCCTCCGTTTCAGGCATAATCCTGTCCAGCAGTTCCGTCAGATGCCGCTCAGCGTTTCCCTTGAACGGTGGTTGCCCCTTGCGGACTCCCGGAGCCGTCCACGGAGTCAATTCGCCTTCGAAATCGAAATCGTAAACCGACACCAGATTGAAGTCCGGGCAGCCGATCCGTCTGCACGCCTCCCAAACACGGTGTCCGTCCCCGGCCACGGAATGAATATAAACCGTCGGAAGCGCTGTCTTGCCTCCGCTCCAGATTCTAATTTTTTCCATATCACCCGCAATTTACGAATAATATCTCGGAATCAATCCGGTCACAGAGCCTGTCAAAGTGATTGGAACTTGTTGAAGTGACCGGGAGTTTCACGGTGGGAAAATTGCCGGATTATGTGTAAATTAGCGTTTGATTTGGTAAAGATTGATTCTTATGAAGAAAGTGCTTGTAATTTCGACCAGTCTCAGACCGAGAAGCAATTCGGAGGCGTTGGCTGATGAGTTTGTCAGAGGTGCTCAGGAGGCAGGCAACGAGGTGGAGAAGGTGACGTTAAGAGGGAAAGACATCCGTTTCTGCAAAGGCTGTCTGGTCTGCCAGAAGACCCAGGAGTGTGTGATCAAGGATGACGATGCTCCGGCGATCGTGCGGAAGATGTACGAGGCTGATGCCATCTGTTTTGCCACACCTATATATTACTATGAGATGAGCGGCCAGATGAAGACGCTTCTGGACCGTGCGAATCCTCTTTGCACGATGGACTACCATTTCAGAGACATTTACTTCCTGTCGTCGGCCGCAGAGGACGATGTCGAGGCACCGTCACGGGCTATCACCGGACTTGGAGGCTGGATTGCCTGCTTTGAGCATGCGCATCTTGCTGGTACGGTATTCGCCGGCGGAGTGACCGATATGGGTGAGATTGAAGGCCATCCTTCCCTGAAGTCTGCCTATCTTCTCGGCAAGTCAGTCAGATAGTCGGCCCGTCGCGCCACATAACGAGTTTTCTCAGGTTCAGCCTGCCTGTCTCAAGGAGATGCGTCAGAAATCGATCAGCATATCGAACTGGTCGCAGGCTCCGGTACGGTGTGCGAGATGTTTTGTGGAAGGAGAGATTCCGAAGAGTGGGGAATATGTCTTCACCTTCACTGTCTTGCCGTCTGGCATGAATTCCAGGATTCTTAGCCAGCCGTCTCCGCCGTTGCCTTCCCAACCACCGCCGGAAATCTGTACGTTGAACATCATCTGATGTACGTTCTTGCCGGCCGTATTCTTGTCCACACGGTAGGCCACAGCGTCCTCAAAATCACCCGGTTTGCCGGTGTGTCCGCAAACGACCAACACCACGTTAGGGCTGACGGACACGAATTTGTCCCAGAAATCCTTCCCTGAGGTCTGAGGGGTAATCTTATAACTTGTGTTTTTAGTATATTCCGCTGAACGTTGCTTGAGATAGCTGTGGGTCATGGCGATGACCTTATGTCCACGAAACTTTTCACTTCCCGCGAGATCCCTTGCCCAGTCAAGAACATCCGGCCGTGGGGCGAACTCGGTTGTGATGACCAGGATGTCTCCCCAGTTCTTGTCGTGGAACTCAAACGCCGCGTTCTCCATGGAGATGTCCCCGTTGCGGTTCGGAAAATCAGCGACGAGGCAGTCACGCCAGCACGAGTTGCGCTCGAAAGGAAAATATTCAGGAAGTTTGGTCCGTCCGTTTTCGGACTTCTGATAGCCATAATCGTGGTTTCCACCGGAGATGATGTACGGGACTTTGCCGTCAAGCCTCGCCATCGAACGTGAAGCGGATTCCCACATCTCACGGCTTGTCTGGTTCAGCATCTTGCGGTTCATCGTGATGTTCTCGTTCTGCTCGACCATGTCTCCCGTACAGAGCACAGCCTTGATGTTCAGATGCTCCACATTGTCCGCGATCCAAGCTGTGCAGAGCTCGAAGATCGGTTGGTTGATGTCGTACTTGGTGTAGCCCTGCGGGTCCCCGAGGATAATCATCGAGAATGAGTCCTCGTTCTCAAGATTCTGACGGTCGGCCCTGTTCTGCGCATGAACGGAATATGCCCCTGATGCCAGCAGGCATGCTGCCAGTAAAAATTGAAGGTGCTTTCTCATATTGTCTATCATTGGTATTCTTGTATTCTCTACAGTGGTTTGAAGGCAAAGTTACATCTTTTTTCGGATGATGGTTCCGGAAAATGTCTTATATTCGCTGAAAAACCAAGGCGAGAGAATGTTTTACGTCAGTGATCTTCTCGGCAAATAACGGCCTGCGGACACGAGTCGATTAAATTATAGGAATATGTTCGGATATCATCGAAGTCGCATCCTGTCTTTATTCTTGTTGCTTGTGACAATTTCGTCGCCGGCGCGGGAAGTGGATGTGAAAGTTGCCCAAAGGGAGAGAGCGGCCACTGAAAAGGAACTGCTCCGGTTCAACTTTGGCTATTCCACCAACGAATACGGCCTGATGGAGGTGACCTGGCATCATTTTCTGAACCGGTACGTGGCCCTTGGCGGAGGCGTGTCGTGCGGAGTGGGCTTTATGGGGAAGAATATGCCGGGCGGCGGCATTGTTGATTCCGACTACGACCAGTGGCGTATGACATCAGGCGAGGAGGATGAATGGAATATAGACGCGCTGGCTCCGAAATTTCTGTTTTCGGGAATATTCAAGACTCCGGATCTGTTGGAACTCGGGCGTTGCAGGATCGCTTGCCTTGTGGAACCGGGGGCTGTCTTCGCGATACCTTTCTCAAGGAGGGAGGTGCTTCTGTCCAATGAGGCTGGTGACACGAAGACTGAATATGTCCGTGGCTGGGGCGGGCGCAGCGTCTTTTGGCAGTGCCGCGGCACGATCCTGTTCTCATTCAGTGATTGGGGAATCGGTCTGAGTTATTCGCTGAACGACATCGATATGTTCTCCAGCGTAAGAACCCTGAGCTATAACGGAACTGATTTCTACGATTTCTATCCTAAGAAAAGAGCCCTTTACCACACTTTCGGGCTGACGCTGTCGTATTCATTCTGATTATTCCAACCAGCCTTCCGGGAACTGCATTGTGACGCAGTGGAGGCCGCCGTGGCCTGAGAGGAGTGGACGGCAATCGATGACGATTACCTCTCTGTCCGGAAAGACTTCCTGTAGTCTGGTGCGGGCGACCTCATCGAGTTCCGAACCGGAGCCCGGCACGAGAACCGCTCCGTTGATAATCAGGAAATTAGCGTAGGATGCCGGGAGAGGATAATCGTCCAGGAACATCTGCTCCGGCTTCGGGAGCGGAACGAGCCTGTAAGGCTTCCCGTCAAGAGTCCTGAAAGACTGAAGCTGCGCTTCCATATTCATTAAAGACTCGTAGTCAGGATCTTCCGGGTTGTCGCTTTTGAGGTAGGCGATTGTCTCCGGGTCGCAGAACCGCGCCAGGATGTCGATGTGGCTGTCGGTGTCGTCGCCTGAGAGGCTGCCGCTGTCCACCCAAAGTACACGCTTGAGGCCGAACGCCTGCTTGAGCTCGCCCTCGATCTCCTCTTGGGTGAGATATTCATTCCTGTTGTCGCTGCACAGGCATTCCGAGGTGGCCATCAGGGTGCCGGCCCCGTCGGTGTCGATGCTGCCGCCCTCCAGTACGAACGGGCGCATATCCACGCACATCACCTCATCGGCGAAAGCCCTGTCAAAGAATATCTTCTTGGTGATTCCGTTGTCGAAATTCGAGGCGAACTTGAGGCCCCAGCCGTTGAACACGAAATCGTAGAGGTACTTCTCCCCATTGTCGCCATAGACTGCGATTCCGCCGTGGTCGCGCGCCCAGGTGTCGTTGATCGAACACTCCTGGAATTGGATCTTGGAAGTGTCCACGCCAAGTACGGTCAGCCTCTCCGTGGCGGCCTGAATGTCAGCCGTCACCAGCAGCACCTTCTCGAAGCGCAGTATCGCGGAAATGATCCGTGCATAGCATTCCTGCACCTTCTCCAGTTCGTACCAAGGTGTCGTCTCGTCAGGCCAGGTGAGCATCACCCCGCTCTGTCTCTCCCATTCAGCAGGCAGTCTCATATTCATTTCAGTTTATTACTATGCAAAAATAGTGAATTTATGCAGATTTGGTATGGAACAACGACCAAATGGTGCTGCCGTCTAAATTAATTGTCTTCGAATCGTTCGTTTTTCTGTAAGATTATAAATATCTTTGTGTATAGTGCTATAAGGTGATATGGTATGGAACTGGAGGAATAACTATGAATGATTGCGCGGAAAAAAATAAAGGCAGTATAATTGCCGACATCAAAAAAATCATTGAACAAGGTCGTAGAGAGGCCTATTCTTCTGTAGGAAGCATTATGATTGAAACCTATTGGCAAATAGGAAAACGCATAGTGGAGGAAGAACAAGGGGGATTAGAACGGGCTGTGTATGGAGATAAACTTATAGATAAACTCTCTAAGCAACTCTCTAACGATTACGGAGAAGGCTTTTCAGCGCGTTATCTGAGGGCATTTCGTAAATTCTATATTGCTGTTCCTAACTACGAGATTTGGAAATCGCGATTTCCAAATCTTCAGTGGACTCACATTTTTCGGACCTTGCGTGTAGGTGATGAGACAGCGATACGTTGGTACTTGGAAACTGCTTCACAAGAAATGTGGAGTGTAAGGACACTGGACAGAAATATCAGTACACAATATTATGAGCGGCATTTTACACAGCCACAGTTGCCAATGACTGAAAAACAGCCTACAAAACCGGAACTTTTTAAGAACCCGATTGTGGCTGAATTTTTAGGATTCAAGCAGGACAATGGCTTTTCGGAAGAAGAACTCGAATCAGCGATCATCGACCATCTTCAAGACTTCCTTATGGAATTGGGACGAGGTTTCGCCTTTGTGAAACGCCAACAAATGATTAGAACTGATGCTCAAGATTATTTTATCGACTTGGTTTTTTATAATGTAATCCTCAAATGTTATGTGTTGGTTGATTTGAAAATAGGTAAAATAACCCATCAGGATGTAGGACAAATGGATATGTACCGCCGAATGTATGACGAGTTGAAACGGACGGACGGGGATAATCCAACAATCGGGATTGTGCTCTGTTCCGATACGGATTCAGATATAGCTAAGTATTCTATCCTAAATGGTAATGAGCAACTTTTCACCGCAAAATATCTGCCGTTTCTTCCTACAAAAGAGGAACTTCGTAGGGAAATTGAACGCCAGAAAGAAATTTATATGCTGCAGCGACAAAAATAGGATTGATTGTTAATGAATTAAAATGAAATTTCGTTTAGAATCGACATACAAGCCGTCGGGGGATCAGCCGGGGGCGATCGAGGGGCTTTGTGAGGCTCTGAGTCAGGGCGTGGGGGATGTGACGTTGCTGGGCGTGACGGGGTCGGGAAAGACCTTCACAATGGCGAACGTCATCGAGAGACTTCAGCGGCCGGCGCTGATCCTAAGCCACAACAAGACGCTGGCGGCGCAGCTTTATGGGGAGTTCAAGAGCTTCTTCCCGTCCAATGCTGTTGAATATTTCGTCTCATATTACGACTACTATCAGCCGGAGGCCTATCTTCCGACAACCGATACATACATCGAGAAAGACCTCAGTATCAATGACCAGATTGACAAGTTGCGCCTCAGCGCGGCATCGGCTTTGATGTCCGGCAGGCGGGACGTGATCGTGGTCTCCAGTGTGTCCTGCCTTTATGGTATCGGAAACCCAGAAGACTTTCACGCACAGTCTGTTGTCGTTAAGAAAGGTGAGCAGCGCAGCCTGACAAGGCTTCTTTATCATTTGGTCGATGCGAACTACAGCCGTACCGAGGTGGATTTCAAAAGAGGTACGTTCAGGGTTCGTGGAGATACTGTTGATGTGTTCCTCGGAGGCTCTGACGAGGCTGTGAGGATTGAGTTTTTCGGTGACGAGATCGATTCCCTGTCGCTTATAGATCCGCTGACCGGGGCGCACATTGAGTCTCTGGACGAGGTTCCGATCTTCCCGGCCACGAACTTCGTGACCACAAGGGAACGCAGCATCAAGGCCGTGAGTATGATCCAGGACGACCTCAAGAAACAGGTCGATTACTTCAATGAGATAGGCAAGGGTCTGGAAGCCAAAAGATTGCAGCAACGTGTCGAGAACGATCTTGAGATGATCAAGGAGATGGGCTACTGTCCGGGCATAGAGAACTATTCCCGTTACTTGGACGGCCGTCAACCTGGCCAGAGACCGTTCTGCCTCATCGACTACTTCCCGAAGGACTTCATCACGTTCATAGACGAGAGCCACGTCACTATCCCGCAGATAAGGGCGATGTACGGCGGCGACCACGCGCGCAAGTCAGTTCTCATTGAATATGGATTCCGCCTTCCGGCCGCATCTGACAATAGGCCTCTTACTTTCGACGAGTTCAACTCGATCACCGACCAGAAAGTTTACGTCAGCGCCACGCCTTCTGATTATGAGCTGGAACGCTCGGACGGCCTTGTGGTAGAGCAGGTTGTAAGGCCTACAGGACTGCTGGATCCTCCGATCGAGGTGCGTCCGACCAAGAATCAGGTCGATGATCTTGTCGAGGAGATCCGCAAGAGAGCCGAGAAGGACGAGAGGGTTCTCGTCACGACCCTGACCAAGAGAATGGCCGAGGAACTGACCGACTATCTGGACAAGATTGACATCCGGGTGCGCTACATCCATTCCGATGTCGATACCGGCGAGCGTGTCGAGATCATCGAGGACTTCAAGAACGGACTCTTCGATGTGCTGGTCGGGGTGAACCTCCTGCGCGAGGGACTGGATATTCCTACAGTGTCGCTTGTGGCGATCCTGGACGCAGACAAGGAAGGCTTCCTCCGCTCGGGAAGGGCGTTGACCCAGACCGCCGGGCGAGCCGCAAGAAACGTCAACGGCCTTGTGATAATGTATGCCGACACGGTCACCGAGTCGATGGATCAGACCATCCGCGAGACCAACCGCCGCAGGACGAAGCAGATTGAATATAACAAACTCCACCACATCACCCCGAAGCAGGTTGATGTCAAAAGGAATATACTCGTGTCCGAACTCTACGGCGAGTCGGATAAGGCTGTCAATCCTCGGGTCAAGAACGGTCCGAGCGGAAGGGTCAGCGCTGCGGATTCGGTTTCCGATCCTACATATATTCCTAATCCAAGCGAACTTGGACGTGGCACTGTCTCCGTCGGGCTTGGGCACGATTCCAAGAGGGAAGGCAACACGGCCTACGTGGACGGATTCGTCAAGGCTGATCTGGCCGCCGTGCTTCAGGATCCGGTGATCAGGTCGATGAGCCGGGAGCAGATCCAGAAGACCATCGCGGAGGACAAGCGCAGGATGGAGAAGTCCG
Source organism: uncultured Bacteroidales bacterium (assembly GCA_934725575.1). Classification (GTDB taxonomy): domain Bacteria; phylum Bacteroidota; class Bacteroidia; order Bacteroidales; family UBA932; genus Cryptobacteroides. The sequence continues at coordinate 84,250 of CAKVCK010000014.1, read as the reverse complement.
CCGCAGACCTGGACTTCAGCGAGGCCGCCCGCTACCGCGACGAGATGTGGGCACTTCAGGAATATCTTAAAGTCTGGAAGGATTGATTCCTTGAGTCACCAGACTCCGGCGATATTCCCTGAGAAAGTAGTAAATTTCGTTACGATGTCTGGTAAATTTTGTATTCCGGGTAGTAAATTTCATTAACAACCGAAATTTACTACCCGTCTTCATTTGCTTTTATGCCATCGTTATGTACATTTGTCAGACGAAAACAATCGATCCTACCTAATCAACATATAAAGATTTCCGGCTTCACGCGTGAACGGAACAAATTATATTAATGATGACAGAGCAGCAAACCTATAATATTATCTGCATAGCCTCGTCCTTGGTCTGTATGGTGGATGCGGTATTGCTTCTGAATATGCGTCGTTTCATCAAGGAGATGGATCGAAGGCTATTCCGGCCAGAACGGTACATCAGCGCGCGGATCGCCCTTGGACTCGCGTTCCTGATTATGTCCTTGATGACGGCCGGATTGTTGTTCAAGGGAAATGTCGCTCCGACCGGCAAATTCTTCTCGATAGTCAACCTTACCCTTAGCTCCTCACAGGCTCTGCTTTTCACCATCGCGTCACTCTCGCTCCTGAATTCCAGGCTTGTGAGCTGGGGAATGCTTGCGCTCAACCTGATCCCTATCGCCATTTTTGTGCTGATATACTTGATATTCATAGAACATCCTGGGGTCAAGATGACGGTCTGCCTTTGCTATTTCACATTCTATGTGGTTCAGTTGATCGTCTATACGATAGCTTTCAGCCTTGAAAGAAAATGGTACGTCAAACTTCTGAGAAAGATCTGCACTCCGGAGGAGTTCCGTATATACAGCAATGACAGCGTCACCCTGCTTTTTGGATCCGCCCTTGTCGTGGGAATCCTTGCCTTGTGTTCATATTTCTTCAGGGAATATTGGCAGCTGTCGCTGTTCGTGATCACCTATACAGTGTTCTACACGGTTGTGACAGTGTATTTTCTCGCATACGCCGGCAAGAGTGCTGAGATAGAGAACATCACTGCCGACGATAAGGAATTTAAAAAATCAGAATAATATTTATGAAAAAAATCCTTTACCTCATCATCGCCGCGGCGATTGCCTGCGCGGCCGTCGCGTGCAGCAACTACGATGACGACATCAACCGCCTTGACGAATCGAGCAAGGCGATGGAGACCAAGGTCTCTGAGCTTAAGTCCTCTTTGACCAGCCTTGAAAAGACAGACAAGGAACTGAAAGGATACATCGACGCTTTGGAGAAGAAATCCTCCGACCTTCAGACAGCCGTTGACGCCATAAAGGAGCAACTGGCCAAGGGAGGAAGTGAGGAGCTTCTTGCCAACCTGAAATCGTTGAGGACGGAAATGGAAAACAATCTGGCAAAGGTTAATTCTTCCATTGATGACTTGAAGAAGAAGGATACTGAACTGGAGGGAATGATCACTTCTCTGAAAACAGATCTTGCCAATGACATCAAGACTTGGACCGGAGAGAAGTACGACAAGACCATTTCAGATCTTGCTGAGTCTGTGGCCGCGATAAAAGGCACTGTCGAGAGCCTGCAAAAGTCTTTGGGCAGTCTTTCCGACCGCATAGACAAGATAGAGAAGGACTTGGACTCCATCATAGCCACAAAGATCGCTGAGGTGAAGAAAGACATCACCGGCGAATGCTCCAAGGCGGTTCAGGACGCTGTCAGCGACCTTGAATCCAAGATCAATGGAATCAAGGAATATATTGACGAGGCCTTGAAGAACTATTACACAAAAGAAGAGATTGATCTTGCGCTTGTCTCCATACTTTACGTACCGACGTACACGGATGGGCTGATCCGGATTCCTTACAGATTGAAGAATGGTGAATATGTTACCGAGAACTTTGAGGTTTTCTTTGACACTTCTTGTGAGGAAAGCCTTAAAGACTATCTGTACATTGAGAATGCCCAGGCATATTACACAGTCGATTACGGTGACGATGAGGACGAAGCTGGTGACATAGCGAAAATTACAGTGATTGACGCGGAATATTACCCTGGCGGTTTTTCCTTGACATTGTCGGCCGCTTCGTTTGACGATTTATTCTTTGCCGGCAGGTTGGGTGCGAAACTGGGAGTCACCGTAAGTCTGAATGGTCGCTTGATTCTGCTAGGCTATTACACTCTTGTGCCGGCGAATCTTGACCAGGACGTGAAGACGTTCTGGGTGGAGAACACCCCGCTAAGGATGGTCAAGGTCAGGGCTGGCTCGTTTGAAATGGGAGCCCCAAGTTATTTGTCCGGCTTGGACAATGCGAAACCACAGCACAAGGTCACACTTACCAAGGACTATTGGATCGCCGAGACAGAGTTGACGCAGAAACTGTACCGGACCGTTATGGGTGATGACAACGTGATAGCAAGATGGATGGGAAATTCTGGTGATGAAATGCCGGCTTTCGGACTCTCATGGAATGAGTCCAAGGCGTTCATTGACAAACTCAATGACATCACCGGTGAAGAATTCCGCTTCCCGACCGAGGCAGAGTGGGAGTTCGCGGCCAGAGGAGGTATAAAGAGTGAAGGCTTTTTCTTTTCTGGAAGTAATAATGAGGATGAAGTGGCTTGGTATGCTCCTAATTCTGGTAGCAGACTTCATTCTGTGAGGATGAAGAAGCCGAATGAGCTTGGCCTTTATGATATGTCCGGCAATTGCCCTGAATGGTGTTCGGATTGGTACGCTCCGTACGGTGCGGCGGCTCAGACGGATCCTGTCGGCCCGGTGAGCGGAGAGGGAAAGGTCATCAGAAGCCGCGGGAGTATGGACAATGGCGATCTGTCCAGCATAAGCGTTTATTTCCGTGACAAATCACCGGATAAAGCTAACACAATGCACAGCACAGTCCGTCTGGCCCTTACAGCTGAGGAATAGGACATATAATCGCTTCGACAGGCTCAGCGACCAGTGAATCCGGTCACTGAGCCTGTCGAAGTGACCAAGTTAGACTCTATTGACTTTAGTGACGTGCTTGAGCGTCTTGATCTGCGAGATCACCTTGTCAAGTTCCGTGTTGGACGGCACGGAGATTCGCATCGTGATCTCGTAGGTTCCTCCTCTACGGTTCTCATTGACGTTGAACGTCCTGAGCGAGGCCTTGAACGTGTTCACGATCTCAGTGATCTGACCGATGACCGAAGACTCCATATCGGCCACGATCTTCAGCGAACTCTGGAAACTGCCTCCGGCAGGGGAGTCCGCCCATTTCACTTTCTGGATTCTGTAAGGGTATGTGCTTATGAGCCGCGCGGCGTTCGGGCAGGAGATCCTGTGGATCTTGATGCCTTCGGTCCTTGTCACGAACCCGAAAACATCGTCTCCGAACACCGGATGGCAGCACTTGGACATCTTGTAGTCCAAACCCTTGAGATCCCGTGCGTTAAGCACAAGGATGTCGTCCGTGGAGTGCCTGTTTCCCCATTCCGACGTCCTTGATTCGATCCTCTCGGCCTCAGCCTCCCTTGCCGCCTCGATTGCCTCAGCTGCGATCCTGTCCCTGTCAAGGATGTAGTTCTTCACATCGTTGACATCGACCTCGCCGTCGGTGATCGCCGCGTAGAACGAGTTCAATGTCGTGTATTTCAGCTTCTTGAGCAGTTCGGCCACAACTTCGTCCGGCAGCTCCAGCTTCCAGTTCTTCAGCCTTCTGCTCAGAAGTTCCTTGCCTTGTGCCGCTTTCTTATATTCCTCCTCATTGAGCTCCTGCTTGATGCGGTTGCGCGCCTTGGAGGTCACGACGAAGTTCAGCCAGTCGGAGGACGGCTTCTGGTTTTTGCCGGACATAATGTCCACAACATCGCCGGTCTTGAGTTTTTCCCGGATTGACACCGCCTTGCCGTTGATGCGGCCGCCGGCGCAGCGCACTCCAAGCCCTGAATGAATATTAAAGGCGAAGTCCAGCACCGTGGCCCCGGCCGGCAGGATCCTTAACTCTCCCGACGGGGTGAACACGAATATCTCCTTGGAAGGCGGCTGCGGAAGTTCGTCCGGGCTGCCTTCGTGAGGGTGTTCAAGGGCGTAGCGCACGGATGTCAGCCATTTGTCCAGCTGCGCCTCGTGCTTGATGCCTTTGTAGGACCAGTGTGAGGCCTGTCCGTTCTCGGCCTCGTCATCCATCCTTTTCGTCCTGATCTGGACCTCAAGGTAAGCACCGCTCTTGTTCTTGACCGTGATGTGCAGGGACTCGTAGCCGTTCGGCTTAGGGTTTGTCACCCAGTCGCGCAGGCGGCTTGTGTCGGCCTCATATTCCTCGGTCACGTAGGAATATACTTTCCAGCAGAGGTCTTTCTCCGTCTTGGTGTCCGGCTCGCAGTCGATGATGAACCGGATGGCGAAGACATCGTACACCCCCTCGAACGGCACTTTCTGCTTCTGCATCTTCCTCCAGATTGAATATGCCGTCTTGGTCCTGATCTTCAGCTTGTAATGGATTCCGTCATCGGAAAGGGTCTTCTTGAGCGGTTCGATGAACTCCTCGGTCAGCCTGATCCTGTCCCTTTCGGTCGCCTTGAGTTTGTTGGTGATGGCGCGGTACTGCTCCGGCTCGGCGAAACGGAAGTAGATGTCCTCCATCTCGCTCTTGATGTTGTAAAGTCCAAGCTGGTGTGCCAGAGGAATATACAGCATCAGGGTCTCCAGGATCTTCTTCTCCCTGGAGGTCTTCGGGAACATCTCCAGATGCCTCATCACCTCCAACCGGTCAGCGATCTTGAGCACAGTCACACGAGGGTCTGTCGAGTACTGCACAATGAGCTTCTTGTAGCTCTCGGCCTCCAGTCTGGTGTCCTTAGGCTTGATCGTGGCGATCTTGTTCAGCCCCTCCACCATCTTGTACACATCCTCCGGGAATCCGCCTTTGGGTTCCGGTCCCTGAGCCTGCCGAAGGGCCGTGCCATCCAAAGGCCTTTCCGCACGCAGATCAATCTCCGGATGCATCCTCGTCGCCTCGTGGAGGAACACAGCCGCCACGCAATCCGCCGGCAGTCCGATCTCGTCCGCCGCGATAAGCGCCACATTGACAGGGTGTTCTATGAATGGATGCCCGTTGCCGCGCGTCTCCCCGGCCAACGCCGCCGACGCTATCGCATAAGCCTTGTCGATGAGGGCCTGTCCGCTCTCATCGTACTGGGGGAATCTCTGATGAATCGTGTCCATAGCAAAGTCCGTTTTACACCTGTGGGACCCTAACTCCAAATGCCTTGCCATCAGGCACCGTTCCCACATTCATCAAAAATAGTCATTTTTCCTGAATATTATCCCATTTTGTGTTCGATGAAATAATGTTTGAATAATGAAAATTTAATGGACGATATAGAAGTTTGCTAATTCATCCAGATTTCGTTGCAGATTTACGAAGTGCTTTCAGCCCGAAGTTTGATGGAAGCATCTTGAAGGCACATTGCCGTGAAAATCTTTAAGCACTGGCTTCGAGTTTTTCAGCCAGATCAGGTCTCTGTGTGCATAGGTATATTATGTGGCTGAAAGCGTTTTGTAAAATATTAACTGGCAACAAGAACTGTTTATGTCTTGATTTCGTAGCCCTGATTGGTACACCAGAAGTATCATTTCTGTACCAAATGCGTGTTTTAATATAGTTGGTACACATTAAGGCCTTCTGCTGTACGTTTTCCATCCTACAAACCCCGATGATTCTGCTCTTACAAGATCGAATAAACAAGTTCTTCTAAAGCTTACGGTTCTTGTAGGAGTCTATGCAGGACGGGATTATGCGCTTGTAGTGCTCGCTGGTGTAGAGCGGGGATGAGATGATGAAGTCCGCGGTGCTGCGGTTGGTGGCGAACGGGATGTTGTACAGTGATGCCAGACGGGTCAGTCCCATCACGTCGTTCTGATGTCCCTGCATAATCAGATTGTCACAGAAAAAGACAAGCATATCGATCTTCCCTTCGGCGATCATTCCTCCGATTTCGAAGTCTCCTCCGAGAGGACCGCTCAGCATACACACAACGGACGGCGCTTCCGGGCCAAGCTTCTCTGTCAGAGCCTCTGAGACGAGACGGCCGGTCGTTCCGGTGCAGAAAAGATGACAATGCTTCAATGAGCCTGCGTTGTAACGGACCCAATCCAACAGCTCCTGCTTTCTGGAGTCGTGAGCTACCAATGCGATGTTAGTTATCATATTCCTGAAATTTAATGATTTGCTTTTTTGTCTGATTTTCGTGAGTTTTTAGCGGGCGCCTCATTCCGTGAAACCGAGATTCGCCTCATTTCCCTTGCACCGGTTTCGGCGGCTGCCCTTTGCTCTCGTTTCTTCCTGCTGGAGAACAGGTTGCGGATGAATTCCTTGAAGGTGTTGAACTCCCTTTGGTAGGCTATGCCGACTCCGCTCCTTTGGGTGTTGTCCAGATAGTTGGTGTAGTCGTCCGCCGAATGGGAGAAGATGTTCATTCTCAACTGTCCGGACTTGTCCAGCTTGATCTCGATGTCAAGGTTTCCGACCACATCGGCCCCGGACGACGAGGAGTTGTTATATTCCCGGTTGCCTACATTGCCGTTGACTATCACCCTGTTGTTGAAGAGCTGCGTCGAGACGGCGACATCGAATATGTTCGTGCCGCTTTCGCTGGACTGGTAGTTCAGTCCAAGGTCCAGCGGGATGTCCAGTTTCTGAAGGATGTTGTTCAGCTGTCCGGCCATAATCTCAGCCACGTTGGAATAGAGCATATTGCTGTTGTTCACGACTCCGGACTGCTCGTCTGGCATAAAGCTGCCGGAGATCAGAAGGGAAAGGAACTGGCGCTGAACCTTGTCATCCGTGTTCAATGCGGTCTCCACCCTTGACTTCGTGGTAGGATCGAGGTCCGGGACATCGATGGAGAAGGATAGTTTCGGCTCACGCATCTTTCCGGACACCCCGATGCCGCAGTTCACCACCCTTCGCGCTGAGACAGACGTAGTGTCGGCGATCAGGGTGGCCACCGAAGCCTTCGTTGAATATATTCCATTGATGCTTAGGTCGCTGTCCATCACATCCCCGTTGAAGCGGATCGAGCTTCCTTCCGAGATCGTGAAGTCCCTTTTGGCGATGTCCATAGCGTTGAAATGGAAATTGCCGGATTGGAGGGTGTAGTCTCCGTTGATTGTGAACAGATCCCTTCCGGGACGTACCTCAATGTCGATTGTGCCCTGGCCGCGTCCGTTCAACACGTTGCCGGCCGCCCGGTCTATCTCCACGTAGGCCTCTGTGCCTTGGTTCGCGTCAACCCTGAGTTTCAGCCCGAAGTCGCTGCCCTTGCCTTCCCTCTCGACCAGAGTGTTCATCATCGCGTCATACGGATCGATGTAGACCTCCTTGAAAGCCTGCTTGAACGTAAGCAGGTCATTCTTCCCGTCATTCGAGGCCTTGTCTATAGGAATATGTATGCGTCCGTTCTTGTCAGTCCTTGCTTTTATGTCCAGCAGAATGGCCTCGAACGGCCCTTTGATCAGAACGTCTCCGCTGGCGAACAGATGACCGTAAAAAGCCTGGTTGTCGGCCTCGGTCATATCGATGGCCTCCATCCTGTTCATCGTGATCTTCGAGTCCATCCTGAAATTCTTCAGTCTGTCGAACAGTAACCCGCCTGAGATCCTTCCTGTGCCGTCATATCTGTCCTTGATCGTGACATCGTCGAAGAACAGTCCCTTGTCCGTCACGGAGAACGGTCCGTTGGCGTAGTACGCCACGTTTGTGAAGCCTACTCTCAGAAGGACATCGTCGAATCTTGTGCCCTCGCTGGAGATCGACAGGTTGTCCAGTCCGCCGTTTACATTCACCTTACCGCTCATCGTGCCGCCCATCTCGCTGAAAACTGATTTGAGAACCGGCGCTATGTAACCTACATTCAGCCTGTCAAGGGTCGCGGAGGCGTTGACGCTGCGGTCTTTGAGGAAATAATCCCCGGCGATGTCAAGAGTTCTGGATCCGTCAATGTCATTCTTGGCGAGGAAGCGCATCTTGCCGTCGTCCAGCGATCCCGCCAGTCGTAGTGTGCCCATCCGCTGCCCGGCCACTTTCGTGGAATCCGAGGTGAGGTTCATCATCATTCCGGCGTTGCCGTCCCACGGAGAGGAGATGATGGCGTGTCCGGTCGCGAGTCCAGAGATCCCGAAGCTGTCTCCGAGGAATTTGTTCAGCAGCCCAAGATCGAACTTCACGAGATTGACCGAAAGAGTGTCTTTCTTTGTGAATGAATATCCTCCGTTGACTTTCACGGACTGGTCCGCGCATCTGGCCACAAGATTGTCCACCTTTATGTCTTTGCCGATGATGTCGATGGTTGATTCGGTCACATCCCAGGCCGCGTCATCGTACCAGATGTAGGATGGCAGCGTGCGTCCGTGGATGGTCAGGTCTCCGTTGTGCTCCCGTCCGAGATTGCCGGAGAGGTAGAGCTCGCCCTTGTTGGCGAGATCCGTCCCGTTGTCATAGGTGAATCCGGCTCCGAACCCGTTGTCCTTGGCATAGAGCATCAGATTGTCTTTCAGCAGGCTGAGCCCTGACACGGAGATCGCCGAGAAACCGGCGATGGCGTTGAGGCTGCTGTCCCTGTTGTCCAAAGCAAGGTCAACATCCTTGAGATAATTCTTCCCCAAAGCTATCCTTGGTGATTTGACCGAGGCCGTGACGTTCCCGTCCTTGGCGACATTCAGACGTATTTTCGTGCCTTGGGCCACGTACAATCCCGGTTTGACGAACGAAAGGATGTCCCTCGCGTCCCCGACATCGAGCCCGAGGTCATATTCATCACCTTTCCATTCTGGGAGCTTCCCTTTGTACAGGGCCGGCAGTTCCCTTTGCACGGTAAGGCTCTGAATGTCTTTGATCATCTCGGTGAATGGTTTGGTGCCGATGTAATTGCCGTTGGCGAAGCTGGACGTGAGGTTCACGCGGTTGACGTTGTTGTTGGAATGTGACTTGACGCAGATGTCTCCGATTTCGTGCCAGCCTTGGTCATTCTCCAAGGTCAGCCCGAGAATGTCAAGGTCTCCGATCAGGTCCCCGCGGCTGATGTTCATATAGTTGGCGTTGACGCGTCCGGAGATCTTTGAGTTTTCCCGCTTGTCCAGCCTCAATGCGTGCAGGTCAGCGTAACCGATAGACGCATAGAATTTGTACAGACCGTTTCTGGTCTTGTCCGAAAGGGTGAACAGGCCTTGGAACAGGAAGTTGAGGTTCGGGTCACTGCAGACGATGCGCCCGTCGAAAGCGTTGTCTGAATATGTTCCCGCGGCCGCGATGTTGGAGTAGTCATAGCCAAGGGCCGACATCCTGTCCACGTGCAGGGAATCTATCCGCAGGCTGGTCTGGCCTTTTCCGAGGGTCATATCCATCGCCCCGCGCATTGTGAGCTCCCCGAGCTGTTTCATCCCGGCCAGTTTCCCTATGTTGAGATTACGGGTCGTGATATTCCCCCCGAATCCCATCGTTTTTCTCTTGTCGATCAGATTCCGCACATCGGCGTCCGCTGTGACAGAACCGAGTGAGGAGGTGATCTTTCCCTTCATTTTCAATTTGTTGAGCGTCCCTTTCGCACTTCCGGCGAATGTGAGCCGTGTGTCGGGAGCGAATCGTGACAGATCAACCTTGGCGCTTGGCGCGAATCCCCTGATGAACATTCCGAGGCCGGATGACGTGAACCCAAGGCCGTCAACATCGAAGTCCATCAGCATATCGTTGACATTCGGAAGTTTGGACAGTCTGCCGTCAACCTTTCCGGAAACCCCGCTGTACGCCTCCGAGAAGTCGAATTTCCCTATAATCAGATCGCTGACGGGGCCGCTGACATCGGCATTCCTGACATTGATGACAGAATTAATCCTGCGCAGCGACGGCGCGAAATAGGAGATGCTCTTGAAATCAACCCTGCTGCTGAATATCCTTCCTGTCATCCTGACTTCGTCCAGATAGTGGGAGAATGAACGGATGCTGTCATATTCCATTGAATATTCAGTCATCCTTATGTCCGACCACGTGTCTTGCAGGTGGAGGTTGCGGATGAGGGTCCTGCCTTTCCCGGTCGTTGTTTTTCCGGACATCGCCAGAATGTCGTAGCCGCTTCGCTCGCTGGCCTTGAGACTCTCCACCGTGCCTTCGATCCGCCCGCCGCTGAACTTTATGTCGCGCGCCTGAAGAATATGAGCGGTCACATCGAGGTTCTTCCAATCAATGCCATATTCCCGTAAAGGGCTGTCACTACCAAGGTTGAGGAGTCTGAATCTGAAGTTTTTTATGTTGGTGCGGTCCGCGTTGATTTCCAGCGACATCGGTTTCTTCTCCTTCTTCTTGTCCGGCTTCTTGACGAAGCGGCTGATGTTGCTTCCACGCTCGTCTTTGGCGAGAGAGAATGAACCGTCGCTGACGCTGAGCCTTTTGACATTAATCGTCCCGTCGTTCCGTAACCCTTTGAGGGACAATGTGACGACAATGGATCTCGCGCTGGCTATAGTGTCGATCTTTTCACCGTGCCAGTTGGTGACCGGCTCGTTGTCAATCAACGCCACATCCTTGAGTACCAAGGCTGTGAAGGGTTTGATGTGTATTTTCGAGAACTCGATCCGTCCGTTTAGGATCCCCTCCAGCGACCCGATCACCTTTCTGGCCACAAAAGTCTGGACCGCCGGAGTCTGCAACAGAATCCAGCAGGCGAACAGCAGCGCCGCCAGCGCCACAACGATACCCCAGAATATCTTTAGAGCCTTTTTCAACAATCTTGGACCATAGCGATCAGCGCCTTGGCTTATAACAACAAAGATACTAAATATCCGTTGTATTGCCGAAAATAGTTGTATCTTTGCTGACCAGAACAAATGTCTTTGAAGAATATGTCGGATTATATCCTTGGAATCGAATCAAGTTGCGACGACACATCGGCCGCCGTGATCAAGGACGGATTCCTGCTCTCCAACGTTATAGCGAGCCAGCAGGTCCACAAGGATTATGGAGGAGTCGTTCCTGAACTCGCCTCCAGAGCCCATGAACAGAACATCGTGCCTGTCGTCAGCCAGGCTTTGGATAAGGCCGGGATCAAGGCCTCGGATCTCACCGCGATCGCGTTCACCCGTGGTCCGGGACTTCTGGGTTCCCTCCTTGTCGGCACATCGTTCGCCAAGGCTCTTGGCGTGGCCCTGAATATTCCTATAATTATGGTCAATCACCTTCAGGGGCATATTCTCGCTGATTTCGTGAAGCAGGAGGGCAAGGAGAACCACCATCCGTTGTTCCCGTACCTCTGCCTACTGGTGTCAGGAGGCAACTCTCAGATTGTCAAGGTGAACGGCCCGTTGGACTACGAGATTCTCGGCCAGACGATCGATGACGCTGTGGGTGAGGCGTTTGACAAATGCTCCAAGATGATGGGACTTGGCTATCCTGGTGGCCCTGTCATCGACAGGCTGGCCAAACTGGGGGATCCGAACCGCTTCAAGTTCGCGAAGCCGCAGATTCCGGGGCTGGACTACAGTTTCAGTGGGGTGAAGACTTCGCTGCTCTATTTCGTGCGTGACGAGATGGCGAAGGATCCGGAGTTTATGGAGAAAAACAAGGAGGACATCTGCGCCAGTTTCCAGAAGACGTTGATTGACATCCTGATGGACAAACTGATCAAGGCCGCCAAACAGACGGGCATCAAGGACGTGACCATCGGTGGGGGAGTCTCCGCCAACAGCGGCCTCCGCTCACGGATCGAGGAGGAGGGCCGCAAGCGTGGCTGGAACACCTACCTCCCGGAGTTCAAGTTCACCACCGACAACGCCGCGATGATCGCCATAGCCGGTTGGTTCCACTACCTTGCCGGCGAGCGCACCCCGCTCGACATCGCTCCCGTCTCCCGCATTGCGGATTATTAATGAATATAAAGGGATGATTATATTTGACCATATTCCCACTTCACACCTTTTGGGGCTACTTGTTATTCGGGTGACGAAGGTGTTTGAAAGTCAGGGAACTCGGAGCGAAGCGACCGAAGGGGTTCGGGGAAAACTTTCCCCGTGCCCCTCGGGGCTGTCACGAAGTGACTGGGGGTGGAGGAAAGTTGCCGACTTTGAATATTGATGAATTTATTTGTAGTTGAAGAATCTGATTTTAGGAAAAGAATATGATTGAATTTGAAATGACCGGTAGGGTCGGCCGAGACCTCAGGCCGGATGACGTGAGGATAGTCGCGGCGAGAGAGATGAACCTCCGCGGCAACGCGGTCATCAACGTGATTGACCCGACAAAGTCCTACCAACCGACCTTCCCGAACGCCGACGCGACCTGCGTGATCGCCAAACGTTCGATCGACGCCCGCAACGATGTGATCTACCGCTACCGCATCGAGGGCTACAACCACCGCTTTGAATCTTACGTCCCTTATGAGATTCCTGAATATAAGGATGTCACCGACGCCGAGCCCGTGATCATCATCGGAGCCGGTCCGGCCGGAATGTTCGCCGCCCTCAAGCTCTTGACTCTCGGCTTCAAGCCGATTATTCTGGAGAGGGGCAAGAACGTGCGCGACCGCAAGTTCGATATGGCGAAACTTACCCGCGAGGGAATCCTGAACCCAGAATCCAACTTCTGCTACGGCGAAGGTGGAGCCGGCACGTTCTCGGACGGCAAACTCTTCACCCGCTCCTCAAAGAGGGGGGACATCAGAGAGGTCCTTCACCAGTTCGTGAACTTCGGCGCGAGCCCTCAGATTCTCGTCGATGCCCACCCGCACATCGGCACGGACCGTCTCCCGAAAGTCGTGGAGAACATCCGCCAGTGCATCGAGTCCAGGGGCGGTGAATATCATTTCGGCACGAAGGTCACCGACATGACCCGCAATGAGGACGGCACGATCGAGGTTTCGGCACTTGATTCTGAGAACCTTACGAAAACCGGCAAGCCGAGCGTCCGGAAATATTCAGCGAAGAAGGTCATCCTTGCCACCGGTCATTCCGCCCGTGACATTTACGAGATGCTTGTCGCCAAGGACTGCGCCCTTGAGGCCAAGGGATTCGCGATGGGAGTCCGTGTGGAGCATCCACAGGCCCTGATCAACGACATCCGTTACCACGGCCAGTGGGAACAGGGAATGCCGGCGGCGGAATATTCATTCACAGAGCAGGTTAACGATCGTGGCGTGTTCTCGTTCTGTATGTGCCCTGGCGGTGTTCTGGTGCCTTCGGAGACAGAGCCGGAGACCATCGTGATGAACGGAATGTCCAACTCGGCTCGAAGCGGCAAGTTCGCCAACGCCGGTGTGGTCGTGCAGATCAATCCGGAGGACATTCCTGAGGAATATGCCGACAAGGGCGCTTTCGCTGGCCTTGAGTTCCAGAAGGATGTGGAAAGGAAGATGTGGGAATATGCCCACGAGCATTCCGATTCGGAGAATCCTTTTGTGGCTCCGGCGCAGAGGATGGTGGATTTCTGTGAGGGTGAGGATTCGGAGGATCTTCCGGAGACTTCCTACAAGCCGGGTGTCGTTCCGGCTCCGCTGCACGAGATTCTTCCTCAGTTTATCGCTGAGAGGCTTCAGGATGCATTCCCGATTGTGAACCAGAAGTCGATGAGGGGGTATTACACTAATGACGCTTTGCTGATCGGCGTGGAGTCCAGGACTTCGTCTCCGGTCCGCATTCCGAGGAATCCTCGCAACTGCGAGGCGGACGCGTTCCCAGGACTTCTTCCGTGTGGCGAGGGTGCCGGATATTCCGGAGGCATCGTCTCTTCGGCCATCGATGGCATCAACTGTGCCCTTGCCGCGGCCCGCTCACTGTCCGGAGCCGATGTGGAGGATGAACCGCATGAAGAAACCGCAGGCGAGACTTCTGAGGCTGAATAGTCTTGATTTTTTAATATAACGATCCCGGCCAGTAAATCGATAGCTGGCCGGGATCTGTTGTCATCAATCAATCACTTCCCAAGTCTGACTGATGCGCTTGGAATCGAAATTGATGCTTTCCAGGAATGCCTGAAGGTAAGTCCATTTGAATTTTGTTCCAGATTCGTTCAGGAGCATGATGATGTCATAATGAGCGCCACCTTCCTTGATGATGTGGATTCTTGTAAGAGTCTTCGGCTGGAATCCATCCAGTTTGGAGGATTCTTTGGTGAATTCAGAATTCTCGACCGGAAGGTCGTAGAAGCAGACCAGGTCGGCTCCCGTCATTTTCCGGACCGACTCTCCGGTGATTCTGGTGATGTGCTCCTCAGTGTAAAACAGGTCGTTTGAGTCGCTGTTTTTCAGTGTTGTCATCCCGGACTCGTCCAAGATTCCCATGCCCTCCATCATCTCTCTGCTGATCAGGGCCATCTGTCCGTCAATCCGGTCCTCTTTACCTTTCTTGATAAGCCTATGCAATGCCTTTGTGTACAACAGAACGCAATTGCCGTCATCGCTTTTGGCCATGACATTGATGAAGCGCCCAGAGTGCTTGTGCTCAAAGGTTTTGTTAGGCTTCCAGATCATGTCGGCCTCCTCCGCGCGGAAACCGTCCGGAACCTTTACTGAGATTCCGCACCATTCATATTGCTTGTCCATGATCGAGTCAACCTGACCATAAGCCTGATGTGTGACTGCAAGTGTCAGTACGAGCGCTAGTGTTGACAGCAGCCGAGCATTTGTCCTAGTCATAGTGTTATAATTTTTTAGTATATTCGTATTATATTATTCTTTTGTGTAGAATACGGAATAATCAGTGGCGTCGTTGTAGCCAATAATACCTTGTTGTTTGTCAAAGTATGTAACATAGCCGAGAGAATCAATATTATCAATGTTTACCATGTGTAATGAGTATTGATTTTCTGTGTACATAACCCCAACAGTGGTCATAATGCTTGCTGAAAAATCAATGTCGTTTGTGTCTAAGTAATGAGGTTGTGCTTTGGGAAAGAAATGTCTAATAACGTCAAATATCTTGTCTGCAGGTACTCCATCATTCCCAAATTCGCTTATTATGTATGCGTTAATTGTCTCATAGGATGCTCCTCCCCATAGAGATAGAGATTGAGCTACGCAGTCACTTGGATTACCATAAGATCTTGTTTTAATTTGCTCTTTGTTGATAAACCCCTCTATTATAGTATACAATTCAGGATCGATGTTGATTTGCTGTGCGGATTCAGCTCTGTATTTCAGATCGTTACCGTCGATGTAAATTCCGAATCTCTTAATTGCTAAGGATAGCGTATAAATGTCTTCGGTAGATAGGCAATCAAAACTTTGGTAAGAGGACAATTGCAGATAATTTTCCTGCACATCATTTCTCTTAGAGAGTATTCTTTCATGCTCTGAGCACGAAAGGGTTAGTATGATCAGCATGAAGCTGATAATAGTTGCAAATATGCAACTTGATTTGTTAATAGAAATCAAGGTAAAACGTTTTTAGTTTCCACAAATATAACATTTTATTATAGATATACAAAAATATACAAAAATATACAAAAATATACAAAAATATACAAAATAGGCAGAATAGGCAATACCTCAAAACGCCAAACTATTTTGTCCGACCAGTCCTGTTGACGGCTTCGCTCGCCTCATTCTCACATCGGCTTGACCATTGATGTTTCATGATGAGACTTCCTGTTTCATTCAGGACACCCCAAGCGATGACTTTTTCAAGTGCGTTCCACGCGTCGGCGCCGCCCAGAGTTGCCTGGGCGGCGAGTTGTCGGGATTTACATCGTCTTCAGGTGCCTTAGCGGACAAGTTCGAGAAAGATTCGCCGTTTAGTGTAGAGGTTGAGCACGTTTCTGCGTCCTGATTTTATCCACTTTGCGGGCACGACAACGAACATTCGCAGGAACCGCTTGAGCCTCGCGGTCCTGTCAAGCCCTTTGACCCGTCCGCCGATGACGTCAAGAAGGTGAAGGAAGAAGTTCTTGAGGATGGCGGTGGCGATGAGGAACACGGTGTTCTCCTTCAGGAAAGAGAACGGCATGCGCGCCCATCCGAAGTCGTTGTTCTGGCAGTTGTTTGCACGGATGTAGAAGAGACCGCAATGAGCTTATACGGTCTTTATGTTGAGGCCGCTGGCGAGGTGGGCGAATAGCCTGATTGGTTGCTGAGCTTGTCGAAGCGTGCCATTCCGATGGCTTGACAGTTACCGCTGAAGCGACATAATAGCCAAGATCGAACAGAAACCCCTCTCAACCGAAATTTTGCACGTTACCAAAATTTCTGGGTTGAGAGGGGTTTCTGTCGATGGGGTAGAATGTCTGTCACAAAGCCGTACCTCCCTTCTGTTCTTTCACCATATTCTCGGGGTGCCAACCAATGTCGTGCTGTCATTTCGTACAGGAAAGTGCCCTCTGGTGTACCAACCTCCGCCTTGCTGCCGTTTCGTGCAGGGAAGTGCCCTCTGGTGTGCCAACCAATGCCGTGACGCCGTTTCGTACAGGAAAGTGACTTTGGGTGTACCGACCGGAAGTGGTGACGGAGGCGGTGCGGTGATTTTGTGCGAAAAGATGAGTATATTTGTGGGTACGAGAGGAGAATTACGTTATGAAACTGAACAAGAGATTTTTCTATGGTTTGCTGACGGCGGTGGCGCTGCTGGCGGCTGGGTGTTCGAAGGATAATACGGATCCGGTGCCCGATCCGGGTACGGGAGAGCAACTTGTCGAGAATCCTAAGGTCAGGGCGGCTGTTAAGACTATGATGTCGGAGGCGGGCAAGACGGAGTCAACCTTGAATGGGGTGGCGGTCTGGCAGGATGGGTACAAACCTTCCGGGGCTTGGGCCGAGGGCTCGGACAACAATACACGGCGACAGATGTGGTCGGTTACCAAGACGTTCACCTCAATGGCTGTCGGAATAGCGGTCGGGGAGGGCAAGCTGAGCCTGTCCGAAAAGGTCGCGCCGATGTTCCCCGAGGAAGTCGCCGAGGCGGAAAAGAATATGACGGACGCGCAGAAGGCAAACCTTGAGGCCTTGACAGTCAGGCATCTGCTGATTATGGCGAACGGCCACAAAAAGGATCCGACGGTTGAATATGCCACTGAATATTTCAAAAAGGATCCGTTCGGCTCACTCAAGTATATTCATAATGAATGGGTTGATGTCTCCGGGCTGCTGACAAAATATGACTCCACGCTGCCGGAACTTTTCTTTGAATATCCATTCGACGCGGCTCCGGGAGAGAAATTCTGCTACGACAGTTTCTCTTCCTGTATGCTTTCGGAGATCATCACAAAAAAGACCGGGGAGACGATGGCCGACTATCTCTACAAAAGGATGTTCAAGCCGATGGGACTGGACAGACCTGAGTGGGAGGATATCCATGGAGTGACAGCCGGTGGCTGGGGACTGCACCTGAGCACTGACGAGATGCTGGCGTTCGGCCGTCTCCTGCTGGACGGCGGGAAATGGGACGGGCAGCAGATCATCTCTGAGGACTATCTCAAGGAGGCCGTCAAAGATCAGATCAAGGACCGGATGAATAATGGTCAGAACTACTCCACGACCGGTTACGGCTACCAGATCAGAACCCGTTCCGACGGGTCACTTTATATGGCCGTAGGACTTTTCGGACAATATATCGTTGTGATTCCAGATAAGAAGGCCGTGATCGTGATGACCTCTGCGATGCCGTTTGACGCTGACAACATCCTTAAGGATCTGTCAAAGGTTATGGCGCTCCTCAATGGTGATCTTGATTCCAGTGTGAAGCCGCTCGAACTGGCCTGGAAGTACATTGTGCCGGAGCTTTAGTCATGGACTATTTGAGAAAGCGGAACAGGCATATTCATAAAAACTTGAGAATATATTCATAATGGCTGTGGAAGAGGATAAGAAAGGGACGTTCGTTCCGATGATGGAAAGCGGTGTGCACGCCGGGTTTCCGTCGCCGGCGCAGGACTACATCAATTCGTTCATCGACCTCAACAAGGAGTTGGTGCGGCATCCGGCGGCGACTTTTTTCGCCCGTGTGGTCGGGGATTCGATGGTGGACGCCGATGTGAACGAGGGAGACGTGCTGGTGGTGGACAAATCCATCGAGCCGAAGGAAGGGGATATGGCCGTCTGTTTCATCGACGGGGAGTTCGCCTTGAAGTACATCTCTTTCCGGGATCCGGCCGATGCGTCGCGTTCTGTCAAGGCCTCCAAGCCGGGCGTGTCCTATGATATTCTTAAGCATCAAAGAATATGGCTGCTTCCGGCCAATGAGAAATATCCTCCCATCGAAGTGACTGAGTCCAACGATTTTACAGTCTGGGGAGTAGTGACCTACGTCATCAAGAAAGTGTGTACGCGTTAGTTGACTGCAACAATTTTTTCGTGTCGTGCGAGAGGGCTTTCCAGCCGGAGTTGGAAGGCCGTCCGGTCGTGGTGCTCTCCAACAATGACGGGTGCGTGGTGGCGCGCAGCAACGAGAGCAAGGCGATGGGCATCAAGATGGGAACCCCTTTCTTCAAAGTCCGCTATCTGGTGGAGCAGGGGAAACTCGTCGTGCGCTCGTCCAATTACACCCTCTATGGCGACCTTTCCGCCCGCGTGATGTCGCTCCTTGCGGAGACTGCCCCTCGGTTGGAAGTTTATTCAATCGATGAGGCCTATATGGATATGGATGGCGTCGCGCCAGAAAGTATTCCGGGAATATGCTCGGACTTGGTGACGAAGATCCGTCGTTGGACGGGCATTCCTGTCAGCATCGGGATAGCGGACACAAAGACCCTTGCCAAGGTCGCCAACCATTTCGCCAAGAAGTACAAAGGTTACAAGGGTGTCTGTGTGATTGATTCCGAGGTGAAAATCAGCAAGGCTTTGGCTTTGACCCCGATAAAAGAGGTCTGGGGAATAGGCTGGCGGGGCGCTCCGAAGCTGGAGTCCGTCGGGGTCAAGACAGCCTTGGACTTTATTAAGAGGCCATCCGAGTGGGTACGTAGGATGATGGGAATAGGCGGCGTGAGGACCTGGTCCGAGCTTCAAGGCAGACGGATGGTCGAGGATGAGCGCAATGAGAAACGCAAGAGCATCTGCACCTCCCGTTCGTTCGACAAGATGGTGACGGACATCGATGAGATGACGCTCAGGGTCTCGGACTTCGCCGGAAAATGCGCCGAGAAACTCCGCTCGGAAGGCACTGCGGCATATTCAGTGGGCGTATTCATCCAGACCAACCGCTTCCGGGACGACCTTCCGCAGTATTTCCCGAACGCCAGCGTGAGGCTCGATGTCCCCGCCAACAGCACCCAGGAGGTCGTTGCCGCCGCCCTGCGCGCGTTGAGGATGATCTTCCGCAATGGCTTTGAATATAAAAGGGCCGGCGTGACCGTCTCCGACATCGTTGAGGCCGACGCCATTCAGACCACCTTGTTCGATTTCGATCAGGAGACCCGCGACCGTGACGACCGCATATCCAAAGTGATGGATCTGGTCAACACCTCCGGCAAGAACCTCCTAAGGCTTGCCACCCAACGTCCCGGCCACTATTCCGACGGCATCCGCCGCGAATTCTGCTCCCGCCTCTACTCCACCGACTGGTCGGAACTTCTGGAAATCAAGTGATTACTTCACTTTCTCCCTCTTGCCGAGCTTCTCGCGGACGAGGAGCGGCTCGTTGGTCGTGATGCAATCGACACCGAGATCGATCATATCCTGGATGTCCTTCTCCTTGTTGACGGTCCAGCAGTTGATGCTCATTTTGTTGTCGCGGGCCTGCTTGAACCATGTCGGGTTCTTTCCGAAGACCTTGTACTGGTAGTCAACACCGTTGATTCCGAGCTTGGCGAGTTCCTCAGGGCTCTTGTCCTTGTCCAGGTACTGAACCGTGAATCCAGGGCAGAGGGCGGCGAGCCTCTCGCACATATTCAGACTGAATGAGATGAAAATCACACGCTTAGGGTTGTACAGACCGTGCTCCTTGAGAGCCTTGACGCTCTGGTCGACCATATAGTCCTCGTGAGCCTTGTCAATCTGCTTCTTGAGCTCGAACACCAGCACGGTCTTCTTGCTCTTCTCTCCCTGTGCCAGATACTCGTCCAGAGTCGGGATCTTCTCGCCGTTCTTCAGGCGGCAGTCCTTGAAATCAGCGTAGTCGTGATTCCAGATGCGCATCCCGTCGATGTCCGGATCGTGATGCACGAGCATAACGAGGTCGGAAGTGATGTGAACATCGAACTCGCTGCCCCACAACCCGTTCTGCTGCGCCAGTTCAAGCGATTTGATGGAGTTCTCGGCGTACCCGGCCTCCTCGCAGTTCCAGAATCCTCTGTGCGCTGTCACCGCGATCTTCTGCGGAGCGCACGAAGCGGCCAGCGCAACCAATGCACCCACCGCCGCAACTTTAACGATCTTTTTCATATTCATTGAATATTACAGTTATTAATATGTCCATTTCAGTCCCGGAAGCGCCCGGTTCATCACAATCCGACTTAATTTAGCCATAAGTTCCTGTCGGTGGTAGGATGACCGTTCTTTCGGTCACGAGCCTTGGCTTTTGCTGTGTTGTTTCCGCGTCAAGGCTTGTGGCGACAAACCGTGGATTTGCGGTTTTGCTTTCCGTACCAATGGTTTTAAGGACAAATGTAGTAATTTTATGCCGATAAGTAAAGTCCGGAAACAGACGACGATGGCCCGATGACTCCCAAGGTTCATAGCACTTCCAACAGACGTAATAAATGCTCGTGGCATCTAATACGTTAATAATCAATCTGAATGGATAACTATCTGGTGCCTATGTCAGTACTGGATGATAGTATTTCCTCGTTGCTTATCAGAAAGTTAAGTACCTCGGCACAATTGCTGTCTGAGATGACTGACGTGAAGCAATATCCGATTTTTGCCATAGTCATATTCAATCGGCCTGAAAACGCAAGTTTTTATGTACTTTTGTCCCGTAATTAAAATGATTATGATGAAAAGGACTTTATTGGCATTGGCGATGCTTGCGGGCACGATCAATATTTTCGCACAAGCTCCGGAGTATCTTCCGGAATGGAAGGAAGGGTATCTGGACATCCACACGATCGCCACGGGAAGGGGTGACGCGGCGTTGATTGTGATGCCGGACGGGACTTCGATGATGATCGATGCCGGCGATAACGCAAAGGCGAAGGACACACAACATCCGGACAACACAAAGAAGCCGGGTGAGTGGCAGGCTATTTATATGAAGCACTTTATGGCTCAGCTTCCCGACAAGGACAACCTTGACTACGCGATGGTCACCCATCTCCACAACGACCACATAGGCTCGATGAAGGATGCGATTCCGGGCACGCACGGCTATGCGCTTTCCGGGATCACCCTCGTGGGCGAGCATATTCATTTCAACAAGTTGGTTGACAGGGCATATCCGGACTATGACTTTCCGTCTGAAGAGAATGTCTTGAATGCGAACAAAGGGTTCATTGAGAACTACATAGGCTTCGTTAACTATTCAGTGGAACGAGGTATGACTGCGGAGAAATTTGTCATCGGAAGCAAGAGACAGTTCACGATGGTTCACAATCCGAAGAAATATGCCAAAGACTTCGAGATCAGGAACCTTGCCGCAAACGGTGAGGTCTGGACAGGCCACGGCAAGAAATCCGTAAAGATGTACAGCGGGGATCCGACCCTGTTCGATGAGAATATGAACTCCTGCGCCATCCGTCTACGTTACGGTAAATTCTCATATTTCAACGGAGGTGACCTTTCCGGTGGGAACTGGCCGATCTTCAAGTCGCAGGAAAGGGATTTCGAGACTCCCGTCGCCAAGGTCTGCGGCAAGGTCACTGTGATGAAAGCCAACCACCACGGCTATTTCGACACCTGCAACGCGTTCTTTATGCAGACATTGTCGCCCCAGGTCATCATAATCGACGCCAGAAGCCAGAATCATCCCGTGCCCACCACGATGACAAGACTATCCGATCCGCTGGTCTGGAAAGGAGACCGCGACTACTACATAACCGTGGACCAGGCCCGCAAGAAGCTCGGTGAGGAACTCTGGAGCAAATTCAAGCCGTGGGGCCACATTGTGGTCCGTGTCTATCCCGGAGGAAACAGCTACCAAGTCTTCGTCCTCGACGCGGACTCCACAGACTACCGCATAAAGTACAAGTCCGAAGTCGTCAATCTGTAAATGACGACTGTCATAGACACCATTGCCGTGCGCTAAAGAGACCTTTTTGCGCACCAGTTGCTCGAGAAACTACATTCCGTGTGTTGAAGTGACCTTCTGACGCACCGAGGTTTCTGGAAGCATATTCTGTGCGCCAGAAACAGCCTTTCACGCACGATAAAGAAGCTGTTTTGATTTGTTTGTTTGAGGATTAAGAGCAAGCTCTTCCCCTGCTACTCACCTCGGCAATCCGAACAAGTTCGATTGCTCTCGGTTCGGGCGCTGGGTTGAGAGTGAAAAACTTCAGGTTCGACCGCTTCTTCCAAGGAAGATAGTGGTGCTATCTGACTGAAGAAGCGGGAAGAAGATGAAGATTTTTTCACCTCAAAGAACATTTCAAACAAATCAAAACAGCTTCTAAATTGATTTCACTTTGTGCCATCGTTGACTTAATGCTGCGTCAGAGTGTCAATACACCACTCATATACAGGTTTTATTGTTAGATGCACACCATTTATGTCCATTTCTTCATAGATATGATCGGTCAAAAGAAGAAGGTTGTCACATTTCGTTTTTCTATAAGCCAGAAGCAGACCATTAATCTCGCGTTTACGTGTTTCAGCGGCGGATATGTCATAAGAAACCTGAATGCATTGCAAAGCCCTGTTTCCATCACAAACAATGAAATCACACTCTCCCGAACGATCCTTTAGATAGTATATATCCCATCCTTCCAATTTGCACTTGCGAAGAAGGTGATTAAGTACAATAGTCTCAAGCCTCCAACCAAGATTTCCTCCGACAAATGCGTTCTCTCTCTTATTCATCAATGCAACATCAATTGGATAAACCTTTTCTTGAGTCACACGGACTTTACTCTTAGGAGAATACTTCTTGATGCCGGAAAGCAAATATGCCTGTTTTAAGTACGAAACATAGTTACGGGCTGTATGAGCAGACTTGAAGTTGAATAATTCAGCGAGATCTGGAGCGGAGACTATAGTTGGCGATAAATTTAGCAAATGATGGGCAAGATTCTCAAACTGTGCAGGAAAGGAGATATTGTACCGTTGCTCAATATCTCTTTTCAGAATATTTTCAACTAGGTTGGAAATATATTTCTTGCCATTCTTCACAACCATCAGTTCAGGAAAGCCTCCTTTCTTTATATACTCATCAAAGCAATTTCTAAGTTCAGCGATTCCTTTTGTAGAACGCAATGAACTCTCCACCCCATTCATCTTGCAATACTCCCCAAATGAGAAAGGATATAGCTCTATCTCACTGCTCCTGCCTGTGAGATGAGTCGCCAGATCGCCGCTTAACAATTTTGCATTGCTTCCAGTCAGAACAACATGAATCTTATTCCTAAGCAATCTGTTTACGAACAAAGGCCATCCCTCTATGTTCTGAATCTCATCAAGAAAGATATACTGGAAAGAGCCATAAATCTTGTATAATACTTCAAGTACATCATTCAATTGATTTGCTCCAATCCCTACAAGGCGTTCATCGTCAAAATCCGCATAAGCAAATTTCACTTCCGCTTCTTCAAGGGTCTGCATACATAATGTTGATTTGCCACTTCGACGGACACCTATTACCACTTGAGCCTGAGGACTTTCAAGGTCAATCAAACTCTCTTCATTTCTATGGCACAGATGTTCATCTGTCCAAGTCTCAACTTCATTTTTCTGGTCAGTTAATATAACTTCCAGAGTCCTTTTGTCTATGACAATCTGCTTCATTTGCATAACTTTCAAGTATTATAGATATCGCAAATTTACTGAAAAAAATGGAGGCGACGCCTTATTTTGCAGATAATCGCTCTTCGCTTTGCCTTATTTTGCAAATTTTATTGGCTCCTATTGCCTAATTTATCAGTGTGTAAAGGTCACAAAACCCTTTCGCTCATATCCCCGTGACATTAGATGTTATTAGTACTCCCTAACGATTAGCTCTTATATCAACATCAAGTAAATCCGCCGTTTACAGATTGACGACTTCGGACTTGTACTTTTATGCGGTAGTCCGTTGAGTCCGCGTCAAGGACGAAGACCTGGTAGCTGTTTCCTTCCGGATAGACTCGGACGACAATGTGGCCCCACGGCTTGAATTTGCTCCAGAGTTCCTCACCGAGCTTCTTGCGGGCCTGGTCCACGGTTATGTAGTAGTCGCGGTCTCCTTTCCAGACCAGCGGATCGGATAGTCTTGTCATCGTGGTGGGCACGGGATGATTCTGGCTTCTGGCGTCGATTATGATGACCTGGGGCGACAATGTCTGCATAAAGAACGCGTTGCAGGTGTCGAAATAGCCGTGGTGGTTGGCTTTCATCACAGTGACCTTGCCGCAGACCTTGGCGACGGGAGTCTCGAAATCCCTTTCCTGCGACTTGAAGATCGGCCAGTTCCCACTGGAAAGGTCGCCTCCGTTGAAATATGAGAATTTACCGTAGCGCAGACGGATGGCGCAGGAGTTCATATTCTCATCGAACAGGGTCGGATCCCCGCTGTACATCTTCACGGATTTCTTGCCACGGCCGGTCCAGACCTCACCGTTCGCCGCCAAATTCCTGATCTCAAAGTCTTTGGCGAACTTCTTCGGGTTGTGCACCATCATAAACTGCCTCTTGCTCCCGATGGCGAATTTCTCCACTGCCATTCCGTGCTCCGCGGAGTAGTTGACGAAGTTGATGTAATGCTCGATAAATCCCTTGTTCGCGTTGAGGACATTGTCTCTGGACGGAAAACCGTAGTCAGGATATGCCCTGTCAACCAACTTGTTGAAATGAATATTCTCGCCCACGAGGGTGATTCCGGAAAGCGCGTAGCCGTGCGTGCCGGGAATCGCATCCTTTATCGTGCCGATGTGGTCGTTATGAAGATGGGTGACCATCGCATAGTCAAGGTTTTCCTTGTCAGGAAGCTGTGAGAGGAAATGCTTTATGTAGATCGCCTGCCACTCGCCGGGCTTTTTCGTTCCGTCAGGATGCTGGGTGTCCTTCGCCTTGGCGTTGTCGCCCGCATCGATAATCATAGATGTCCCGTCCGGCATCACAATCAGCGCCGCGTCACCTCTTCCCGTGGCGATCGTGTGGATGTCAAGATACCCTTCCTTCCATTCCGGCAGATACTCCGGCGCCTGCGCGAAGACATTGAGCACGTTCGCAAGCAGCGCCAATGCCAGTAATATTCTTTTCATTTTTCTAAATTAATATCAAACCAAAGGGCAGATGTACATAAAACTTGACAAATTATCCTGTCGTGGCACAATTCGTAGATGGTTTTCTTTTGTTATTTTTGCATCGGAAATGAGACAATTCGTGATCAGGCCGCTGAACGCGGCGGGACATATCACCGCACAACCGATGGGAAAAACGGTCAGGGAGGACTGGTCGTTCATCTATCTTATTTCCGGAGAGGTGCTTGCGGATGTCGATGGCCATCCCTATCTGTTGCGGGGGCAGGATTGCGCCTTGATCCCGCCGCAGTCGGCATATTCCGTGAAATATTTCAAGGATTCCATCGGGTATATGGGAGCGTTCTCTTCCGGGCTGCTGCGTAATTCCGGACATAGGGTGCTGAGACTCAGGGCGCCGAGTGTGATGACTGTTCCGATGGAGGACAAGGTTTTCTTCGATGAGCTTCTGATCAGGATGACCCGGTTCTCGGAAGATTTTCCTACGATTCAAGGATTGCTGGAAGTCCTGCTTGGAGAGTTTGACAACGT
This sequence comes from uncultured Bacteroidales bacterium, assembly GCA_934725575.1. Classification (GTDB taxonomy): domain Bacteria; phylum Bacteroidota; class Bacteroidia; order Bacteroidales; family UBA932; genus Cryptobacteroides. The sequence goes on along the minus strand of CAKVCK010000014.1, from coordinate 58,431 downwards.
CATTCCTCAGAACAACGGAACCGCGTCAGCCAGACTTTGTTCCGCCTATCTTGGCCGTGTCTTTGACACTTCACGTCCGTTCGGCGGAGTGTCCGGCTATGCGGAGGAACTGGGCGTGACTCCTAACCATCTGAACCGTGTAGTCAAGTCCGAGACAGGGCGCAGTGCGGGAGAGTGGGTCGAAAACGCAAGGCTTTCGCTGGCAAGAACCCTTCTCCACGATCACGGCATCCAGATCTCGGAAGTGTCCTACAGGCTTGGCTTTGAGGATCCCGCCTACTTCTCGCGTTTTTTCAGGAAACTTGTGGGAATGTCACCGACAGACTTCAGAAGCTTGCAATAATAGGGGCATTCCGGAGCCGGAAGGTTATGGCGGCCATTCGCCCGGATAGGGCGCGCGAAGCGCGTAGGCCGCCATAACCTTCCGGCTCCGGAGAGATAAGTCCATTGCATAAAAAGTCCAAACCCAAATCACATATTCATAAGTCGCCAAGGCTTTGTCGGGAGTAATTTTGCGCCCGTTATGCTTACAGCCCTTGCTACATCATTGCTGATGGCTCTCCAGTCAGTTCCTCAAGTGAGAGACACGATCACCGGTTCGGTCGTGACCTCTTCCGTGAAACGGTCGGCCTCAATCACCGGGGTGACCTCCGTCACTCCGTTGACTATGATGAATATGGAGGAAAGAGGAATCTCGTCTCCAAAGGATCTCTCATCCGTGATTCCGGGACTGAATATGCCGGACTACGGCACTTCGATGACCTCGACAATCTATGTCCGTGGCCTTGGCTCCAGAATGGACAATCCGGTCATCGGACTCTATGTGGATGACGTGCCGATTCTGGACAAGAACTGCTACGATTTCTCTTTCTCCGACATCCGCAGGATTGATTTTCTTCACGGCCCGCAAGGAACCCTCTACGGACGCAACTCGATGCTCGGAGTCCTTTCAATCGAAACTTTATCACCCGATGCGTACCAAGGCACAAGAGGCATCATTGAATATGGCAGCGCCTCCACCTTGTCAGCGAAACTCTCGACCTATAAGGGTAGGTTCGGTTTTGCGGCTGCCTACGGACACACCGACGGATTTTTTATTAATGAATATGACAGGAGTCCCTGCGGCCTATCGGACTCATTCTCTGCCCGCGCGAGATTCGTCGGTGGAATCGGCAAGACCTCTTTGGATAACATCTTGACAGTCTCGTACATCGATCAGACAGGTTACCCTTATCGAAGGTGGATTCCAGACACAGGAGAACTGTTTCCCGTGGATTACAACGACAAAAGCGGTTACCGGAGATTTTCCCTGATGGACGGGTTTCGTCTCAGGACCGAATGGAGGAACTGGAAAATCAGTTCCGTCACAAGCCTTCAGGCTCTTTTCGATTCTATGGATATGGATCAGGACTTCACGCCTAAGTCAATGTTCACCTTGAATCAGGAACAGAAACAAGGTGCTTTGACTCAGGAGTTTATATTCAAACCAAAGGCGCATCCTGTTTGGTGGGACAGCCAGACAGGACTGTTCGCGATGGTGAAGCTGAACCGGATGTCCGCTCCTGTGCGTTTTCTGGAAGACGGTATAAAGTCGTTGATTCTGGACAACGCCAATTCCGGAATCCCGCAGGAATTGGGGAAATTGAATATTCAGGAAGAAAATTTCTTGATTTACAGTGATTTCAACATCGCTCTCGGCAATGTGGCGGCCTACCACGAGTCATATTTCAAGACAGGCCGTTGGACATTCACTGCCGGATTGAGGCTTGACTTTGAGTCCAGTCGGATGCGCTATGATTCAGGCTCGGACATTCATTTCATCGTCTCGCCTGCGATGTCTGAATATATCCCTTTCAGCACAAGGAGCAACGGAACGGAGGCGGTGCGTTATGCCCAATTGCAGCCGAAGCTGTCGGTCTCGTATGACGCCACGTCCAAACGTATGCGGTCCAAAGGCTTGAATATGTCGTTACTGGTATCAGTCTCCGAAGGTTACAGATCCGGAGGCTTCAACACGCAGATCTTTTCGGATATCCTGCAGAACAAGATGATGTCCGGGATGATGGAAAAGTTGGGAATACATCTGGACGGACAGAATGACCTCTCCGGAGCGATGATGAAATACAAGCCTGAGCGATGTCTTGACTATGAGATAGAGGGCCGGATTGGTCTTGATGTCCGTGGACACCGCCTTGACGCTTCTGTGACAGCTTATCGTGTGGATTGCCGCAACCAGCAGATGACCGTTTTCCCTTACGGAAATGGAACCGGACGTATGATGGCCAACGCCGGCAGATCCCGAAGCCTTGGGGTAGAGGTGGAAGCTTTCTGGATGTGGAAAGGCCTTTCCGTTTCGTTCGCCGGAAGTCTGATGGACGCCAGTTTTGTTGACTATAATGACGGCCGTGAAGACTGGTCCGGCAACCGGATACCGTACTCTCCGGAATCCACCCTATACCTGAGATGCGGCTATAAGTTCCTGACCAGCGGACGTTTCCTGCGTTCGATCTCCTTGAACACCGACATCAATCGCAGCGGAAGAATCTACTGGAACGAAGCTGGCGACATAAGCCAACCACCATATTCTTTGATAGGTGCGGATGTCCGTCTGGCCACATCCAAGGCGGAACTTTGGCTCAGGGGGCAGAACCTCGCCGACACTGAATATTCCGTTTTCTATTTCAAGTCTGTCGGCAATTCTTTCTTCCAGACAGGGAAGCCTCGCCGGTTCACAATAGGACTATCAATCAATCTTTAATGAATATGAAGAAAATCTTTATGCTTTTGCTGGCGGCCCTGCCGCTGCTGACAATGTCCTGCTCCGAAGATAATAACGATGCGGAAGATCCTTCGCTCTCAGGGAATTATGAATATTCGGGGACAATGACCGTGACTGTGGACGGTGTCGATAATGTCTCAGAGGAAGTCAAGGTGGAGGTGCGGATAGATGAGACTGCCAAGACCCTTGACATTATGTTCTACAAGGTGAAGTTCGTCCCTCAGATGCCGGTTTCACTGGACGTGTCTGTCCCAGGAGTCGGATTCGAGGTCAAGAACGGAACCATTGAGTTTTCGGCTGATGGTATAATTCCTCTCTCTGGCGGAACCGTGCCTTTCCCGAAGTACACCGTCACAGGCCTTGCCGGCACTTTGACCGACTCCGGAATCTCGATGAAACTGAATTTCGGGGAATATCCTGTCGCTTACGAAGGGAAGAAACTTGCCGACTAATATTCTTTAAGTCCACAGTCGCAAAAAGGAAAGAAAACGCACCTGTCGTGGTTCAATTTGATCATGAGTGTATCACTTTGGCTTGGAAATGTTCCTCTCGTAAATCCGAGTATGTGTCCTTCCGGAAAAATCGCTATCTTTGAGGCCGTTTTGAAAAGGACAATAATTAAAATTTAATGAATATGAGATATTCGGAAATCGCGAAGCGTGCGGTGTCGGCGGTGGGGCTGACACTGTTGCTCTCAGTCGGTGCGATGGCGGCTGATGTGAATGGGTGGCATAATCCGCTGACTGAAAGGGCAAAAGGACCGTTCGGGACCTGCTGGACATTTGACATGGGGAACATTGATTTCGGGACTAACGCTCCGGAGATCAAGGTCCGGTACGTGCTTGAGGGCAGGAATATTCCTAAAGGGGCTACAGAGATGGCTTCTCTGGGAGTTGACCTCTATGACATCGACAACGACGGCGGATTCCACCTGTTGAACGGGACTTCCGATCTTGGGAAGGCTGCAAGTGACACGATAACATTTTGTTTCCGTGTTGATTATGGAAAGTCAGCCAAGAACGGTAACGAGTTCAGGCTTTATCTTCCGCTTTACAACGAGGTTAAGTGGATGGAGATCGGAACCGGTGGCGGAACCTATTTCCATTTCGAGCCGGTGCCGGTTGAGAAGGCCGTGGCGTTCTATAATGTCCCGGTTGAGGCAGTGGACAGGCCTTCCAAAGCGGTAAGGAATATCATTCAGAGAAAGGCTGACTTCCCTGTGAAGGTTGTCAGCAGGAAAGAAAGCAAAAAGCCAGCTTATTTCATCGCCATTGACGGAGCCAAGGCTGACACGGTGGCCACACTTGAGTCGATCTTCAATGCCCTCGGCACGACAACCAGACTGCCTGATATTCTGCAACCACTGAGACAGCGCCGCGATTTCACTTTCTATGACTGGACCGAAAGACATTCCAGAGTCCTTTACCGCGAAAGACACATCGCCCCGAATCCGGAGATCGTGATGATCGGCAACTCCATAACTCATTACTGGTCAGGTGAACCAAGCCATAAGACCTGGCATTCCGGTGTTGATTCCTGGAACGACATATTCGCTGATCGCAACGTTATCAACTGCGGCTACGGCTGGGACCGTCTCGGGAATATGATGTGGCGAATGATGCACGAGGAACTGGACGGCTTCTCCGCCAAACATATCTTCGTGATGGCCGGCACGAATGACATCTACAGCCGCACGGAGGAAGCCATCGCCGAAGGAATGGTCGGACTTATTGAATATATCCGTGTGAAGCAGCCGACAGCCCGCATCCACATCGTCCACATCTATCCCCGCAGAAAGGCCATCGGCAGGGTGGACAAGGTTAACTCCACCGTGGATGAGCTGCTTAAGTCAAGTGACCTCACCAACTACGACATCGTGGATGTCAAGTCAGTCCTCACAAAGGCCGACGGCACATTAGACGAATCCCTCTTCAGGGACGGACTCCATCCGAATGAAGAGGGATACCGCAGAATCGCGGAAGTCTATCGTAAATATATTCAGAATTAATTACTTTCCGTACATCTCCTTGCGGTTCGCAGATCCGCTTGGAACAGGAGCCTCAGGGTCGTCGATTGTGGAATCCACAGTTCTGGCGACCTTTCTCGTCACATTGGTTTCAAGGAAGCGGATCTGGTCTGCGAACGTCTCCACCATCGAATCCGCGATCTCGTGCTTGTGGTCCTTGAAGCGGAAAGCGTTATAGACATAACCATTTTTCTTGAATATCTTGACGAGCTTGTCCGTGCCGGCGAACACCCAGTTGAACACCCGTATGTTCCCGTAGTTCACGACCTTGTCGGCTGTGCCGTGGAAAAATGCGGTCGGAGCCGGAGTCTGTGAATATTTAGGCATCCCCTCGCGGGACAGGATCGCTCCGGAGAACGACATCACTCCGGCGTAACGGAATCCTTCGGGCAGGGCCTCCGTGGCTTTCCCGTTGCAGAGCATCCACTCGGTCTCAAGGACAGTCATCGCACCGGCTGACGAGCCGCAGATCACCAAGTTGTCCGGATTGACTTTCAGCGTCTTGGCGTTGTCGATGATGTACTTCGTGGCGCTGAACAGATCCTCGCTGGCGATTCTGACAGAGTGGTAGAACTGCTTGACAGAGCCGATTCCACCCTTTGTCTTCACGCCTTTCATTCCGAGGCGATAGTCGATAGTGAGAACCGTGTAACCCTCGTCGTTAAGCATCTTGAACCAAGGAACATATTCCTGATGGCTGCGCTCTCCGCCCTTGAATCCGCCTCCGAAGACAAATACGATCGATGGTTTCTCGTTGCCGTTCAGAGTGGTCTCGCTTCCGGCCGTGGCGAGATATTCATCGAGGAAAAGTGAGTTCCCGTCTTTCACGGCGAATTGATAGGTGCCCGACGGTGAATATTTTTCCTGAGCGTTGGCTTTCCCGCTTGTCAGGAATCCGGCGATGATGGCGACCAGCGCCATAAATTTCTTGAAGATCGTGTTCATATTCATTAAGATTTTTGTTCGTCATCCGTGGCTGCGATAAGTCTGCGGATCGGTTTGAGTTCGGAGAAGAATCGTGCCGCTATCACCCTGAGCACTGTGTAGGCCGGAATGGCTACCAGCATTCCTATGATTCCGCCGAGGTGACCGGCCATCAGCAGCACGATGAAGATTTCCAGAGGGCTGGACTTGATGCTGGTCGAGTAGATCAGAGGCTGGAACAGGAAATTGTCCACCAACTGGGTGCAGATGAAGACCGCCAATAGGGTGATTATCACGACCATAAAGTCTGGATAGACACCGAGGGCGGCGGCGCTGCTGTATTTCAGCACGATTCCGAGGATGGTTCCGATGGCGCCGCCGATCCACGGCCCCACGTAAGGAATCACGTTCAGAAGGCCGGTCATAAAGGCGATTCCGATGGCAGGGTTGAATCCTATTCTCGCTATCAGCCAGAGTCCAAGGAAGTTGAGAAGAGCAACGCCGAGGACCTCGACCATCAGTCCGACAAAATATCGGGTCAGAAGATGTTCGATGTTTCCGATCGCGCTGATGGCCGTTTTCTCGGCCTTGTCAGGCACGAGCGAGCCGACAATCCTGCGGAAAAGAGTCTCGTCCTTCACGAAAAAGAAGCCGATGAACATCACCGAGAACAGACCGATGCCGAAGGAGCCTAAGGCTGAGGCCACGGAGCCAACGACTGAGGTCACGGAAGAAAGGTCGAAGGCGTTCTTGATCCAGCCAAGCACAGCGTCTTGGACTTTGAAGTCTCGTCCCATGGATGGCAGCCTGTCGATCAGCCAGACGTTCACCTTGTCGAACCAGACGGTGATCTCCGAAGCCTTGAAAGAGGCGGACTGGAGGTTGCCGGAGACGTTTGTGATGATGCTGGAGAATACAGGGATGATCTGGGTGACAATCCCGAGGAATATGGTCAGAATAAGCAGCAACGAGAGTATGGCCAACAGCCAGTCCGGTGCGCTTTTGCCTTTTATCCTTATGTGCTTCAGACCTTTCATTATCGGCCTCCCAAGCAAGGAGACCACCGCGGCTATGATTATATAGACCAGCACGCTCCTGAAATACCAGCAGAAGGCGGCGGTCACTGCCGCGGCCGCAGTCCAGATTATGTAACGGGCAAGTCTGTCCGTGCTTCTTTCCTCGTTCATTGTCGTTCTTATTCTAATATTCACAAAAGTAGCAAAATACTTTATATTTCCGCAATCATCCTGCCGAAGCGATTTTGCGTAAGCGAAGAAAATTCGTTAATATTGTAAGATTATACTTTGAAAAACATTTATGGAAATAAGAATATCCGGTGAACTGAACGACATAATCCGCTACGCCAAGGACGAGGCGATGCGGACCGGCAGTTACGGCATAGGCCCCGACCACTTGTTCCTTGGGGTACTTCGCCACGGTGACAACGTCGCCTTCAGGACTGTGACAGGCCTGGGAATAGACGCGGACAACTTCAAGCGGTTCATCGACAGCCATATATTCACAAACGAGCCGATCCCTTTTGCGGAATCGGACAAGATCTCTTTCACCCGTTACGCCCAGAACGTCTTGAGCATCACCGTTCTTGAGGCTTCAAAACAAGGTGTTGACGAGGCGAACTCCCTGCATCTTCTTCTGGCCCTTTGCCGCACGACAGAGAATTACGGGCAGGCTTATCTGCGGCAGCACGGAGTGGACTACGGTCGCCTTCTTTCTTATATGCGTGACGAGGGAATGCTGGAGAATGATTCCTCACAAGAGGAGGAATCCCAAAATGACGATCAGCAGGGATCCAATCCGGAATCCAAACCGGATAAGAGTGTGATAGAGGATTTCGGCTTTGACCTCACGAAGGCCGCCGCGGAAGGAAAACTGGACCCCGTTGTCGGCAGGGAGACCGAGATTGCCCGTGTCATAGAGATCCTTGGTCGGCGCAAGAAGAATAACCCGATGCTGATTGGTGAGCCCGGGGTGGGGAAGTCGGCGATAGTCGAAGGGATAGCTTTGAGGATAGCAGGCGGAAGCATATCCCCTGCCTTGGCCAAGAAACGACTGATTTCCTTGGACATAGCGTCGGTCGTCGCCGGAACGAAGTACCGTGGGGATTTCGAGAAGCGTCTCAAATCGATAATCAGGGAGGCCAGCTCGAATCCTGACATTATCCTCTTCATAGACGAGTTCCACACAATTGTCGGAGCCGGCGGCGCGCAGGGAAGCCTGGATGCGGCCAACATCCTGAAACCGGCCTTGGCGCGCGGCGAGCTCCAGTGCATCGGCGCCACGACTATGGACGAGTTCGCCAAGATCGTGGAGAAGGACGGGGCTCTTGACCGGAGATTCCAGAAGATTGTCGTGGAATCGACGGACATTCAGCAGTCCATCACGATTCTGGAGAACCTCAAGCCGAATTATGAGGATTTCCACAAGGTGACCTACAGCGATGAGGCCATCGAGGCCTGCGTCCGTCTGACCGACCGTTACATTACCGACAAGTCTTTGCCGGACAAGGCGATAGACGCTCTTGACGAGGCCGGGTCGATGATCCGTCTGAACCTGACAAAGGACAAGAAGACGGGCAATTTAGTGGATGCCGAGGACATCGCCACTGTCGTCTCGAAGATGACCGGAATTCCTGTCAACAAGGTCGCTGAGTCCGAGGGCAACAGGATAATGAAGATGAAAGGACGGCTGCAAGGCCGGATCATAGGCCAGGACGATGCCATCGAGAAAGTCGTACGCGCCATCCAAAGGAACCGTGCGGGCCTGAAAGACCCGAACCGCCCGATCGGCACTTTCCTGTTCTTCGGCCCTACCGGAGTGGGAAAGACCCAACTTGCGAAATGCCTTGCTGAATATCTTTTTGACTCTCAGGAGAATATGGTCAGAATCGATATGAGTGAATATATGGAAAAATTCACCGTGTCCCGTCTTGTCGGAGCGCCTCCCGGCTATGTAGGCTACGAGGAGGGGGGGCAGCTCAGCGAGCGTGTGCGCAGGAAGCCTTACTGCGTTGTTCTGTTGGACGAGATCGAGAAGGCTCATCCTGACATATTCAACATTCTGCTTCAGGTGCTTGACGAGGGTCGCTTGACGGACAGCAATGGCCGCGTCGTGAGCTTCAGGAACACCATCGTCATAATGACCTCCAACGTCGGCAGCCGCGAGCTTGATGAATATGGCAGCGGGGTCGGCTTCGCCACTTCCGGGAAGAGCGTCTCGAAGAACCGTCAGAGTGTCTTGGAGAAGGCCATCAGAAAGTCTTTCCCTCCGGAGTTCATCAACAGGGTGGACGAAAGGATATTCTTCAACGCTTTGACCAAGGAGGACATCGAGAAGATCATCGACATCGAGTTGAAGGATCTCCGGTCCAGGGCAGAGGAGGCTGGCTACAAGTTGGTTGTCACCCCTTCCGCCAAGCGCTTCATCGCTGACGCCGGTTTCGATCCGGCTTTCGGGGCGAGGCCTTTGAAGAGGGCCGTGATGAAATATGTCGAGGATCCGGTGTCGGAGTTCATCATCTCCGACAGGATTCTTCAAGGCAGGAGGAAGAAGGGCTCTTCCGGGCTCAGGACTCTCCGGGTCGGCCTGACGGCGGACAAGGAGAACACCCTCGTCTCCTTGAAGGAAGAGGAGACTGCCTTGGCTGTCAAATGATTATGCGTTCTTGACGGCTCCCTCGAACTCCAGTCCCATATCACCCATTATCTCCATAAGGGCCGTGAACGATGATTCTGACGAGATCATTGAAGCGAGCTTTTCGAGATTATATTCAGTGTTTCTCATAACCTTGTGTTTTTTTGTTTCTGATGCAAAGGTAGGGCGTGCTTGTGCCAAAATGCTGTACAAGCGCGAAAATATTTTTCATCGGGAACGGAGGCTTCGGGCACTGTTGTCTCTCTCGGTTTTTTTTACTAATTTTGCGTGTTTAACTATAATGTATTCAACATCGGAATATGGATATTGAGGAAAAGAAAGAGGAAGGCCAGACCGGCATCATCGAACCGGTTGAGATTGACCACGAGATGCGTACCGCGTACATCGACTATTCGATGTCCGTTATCGTCTCGCGTGCGCTGCCTGATGTCAGGGATGGTCTGAAGCCTGTGCAGAGAAGGGTTCTGTTCGGAATGGACGGCCTCGGCCTGTCATATTCAGGACCTACACGTAAGTGCGCCAAGATCGTCGGCGAGGTGCTCGGTAAGTACCACCCGCACGGCGACTCCAGTGTGTATGACGCTCTCGCCAGGCTCGCGCAGCCTTGGAACCAGCGTTACCCTATGATTTTCGGCCAGGGTAACTTCGGATCTATGGACGGTGACCCTGTCGCCGCCATGAGGTACACCGAGGCCAAGCTTCAGAAGATGACAGACGACGTTCTTGCCGACATCGACAAGAACACTGTGGATATGACTCTTAACTTCGATGACACCGAGGAGGAGCCGACGGTTCTGCCTACAAAGGCTCCGCTGCTTCTTCTGAACGGTTCGTCAGGTATTGCCGTCGGAATGGCCACGAATATGGCTCCGCACAATCTGGGCGAGTGCTGTGACGCGATCTGCGCCTACATCGACAACCCGGACATCGACACTGACGGCCTGATGCAGCACATCAAGGGACCTGACTTCCCGACCGGAGGCATCATAATGGGTGTCAGCGGGATCAAGGAGGCCTACGAGACTGGCCGCGGTAAGGTTGTCGTGAGAGCCAAGACCGAGATCGAGGTTGCGGACAACGGCCGTGAGACCATCGTTGTGACCGAGATTCCGTATATGGTCAACAAGAAGGAGATGATCGAGAAGATCGGCCAGATGGTCGAGGACAAGAAGATCGAGGGCATCACCTACATCAACGACGAGACCTCCCGCGAGGGTGTCCGCGTCGTCATCAGGGTAAAGCAGGGCAGCAACTCCAACGTCGTGCTCAACACCCTGTTCAAGTACACCCAGCTTCAGTCCAGCTTCGCGTTCAACAACGTCGCCCTTGTCAAGGGCCGTCCACGGACGCTGTCCCTCAAGGATATGATCGCCAACTTCGTGGAGTTCCGCCACGATGTCATCATCCGCAGGACCAAGTTCGAGCTGGACAAGGCCCAGAAGAGGGCGCACATCCTTGAAGGTCTGCTGAAGGCCATTGATGTCATCGACGAGATCATCCACATCATCAGGCATTCAAGCAATGTGGACGAGGCCAAGGCCGAGTTGATCTCACGGTTCGAGTTCACGGACGCGCAGGCGACAGCCATTGTCGAGATGAGGCTCCGTCAGCTGACCGGCCTGGAGAGGGAGAAACTTCAAGCTGAATATGACGAGCTTGAGAAGTTCATCGCCCGCTGCAACGAGATCCTCGGAAGTGTCGAGGAGCAGATGAAGGTCATCAAGGCCGAGACCATCGAACTCAAGAACAAATACGCCGACCCGAGAAGAACGGAGATCCGTCCTTCCGCAGAGGAATTCAATCCGGAGGACTTCTACGCCGATGAGGATATGGTCATCACGATCTCCCATCTTGGCTACATCAAGAGGACCCCGCTGACTGAATACCGTACCCAGGCCAGAGGCGGAGTCGGTATGAAGGGAAGCGCGACGAGGGACGAGGACTTCATAGACCACATCTACATCGCGAATATGCACTCGACGATGCTGCTCTTCACCCAGGCCGGACGCTGCTACTGGCTCAAGGTCTATGAGATTCCGGAAGGCTCAAGGGCCTCGAAGGGACGCGCCATCCAGAATGTGCTCAGCATTCCGGACGACAAGATCCTTGCTTACATAAATGTCAAGACCCTCAAGGATCCTGAATATGTGAACGGCAACAACATCGTGCTCATCACCAAGAGGGGCATCATCAAGAAGACATCCCTGGAGGCATATTCACATCCAAGGACAGCCGGCGTGAACGCCGTCAATCTCCGAGAGGGAGATGAACTTGTCGAGGCGCTGCTGACCAACGGCAACGAGGAGATATTCATCGCCGCCCGTGAGGGACGCTGCTGCCGCTTCGATGAGACAGACGCCCGTCCTATGGGAAGAAACTCCACCGGAGTCCGTGGCATCAATATTGAAGACGACGATGAGGTCATCGGAGCCATCAACTACGATCCTAAGGCAGAGGACGCTTCCGCGCACACCGTGCTTGTCGTGAGTGAGAACGGATTCGGCAAGAGGACCGACTTCGATGAGTACAGGATCACCAAGAGGGGAGGAAAGGGTGTGAAGACCATCAGCATCACCGAGAAGACCGGCAAGCTGATCGCCATCAAGAACGTGACCGAGAACAATGATCTGATGATCATCGAGAAGTCCGGTCTTACAATCAGGATGGCAGTCTCCGACATCAGAGTGGCCGGAAGGGCGACCCAGGGTGTGAAACTGATCAACATCAAGAACGGTGACTCGATCGCCGCCATCTCGACCGTCGAGAAGAGTGGTGACGAGGAACAGCAGGCTGCCGAGGAAAACGCCGATGCACCTCAGGAATAGATTATTTAGAAACAACTAAATACCAATAATCAGATGAAAAAGACATTGATTGTTTTGGCATTACTCGCTTCCTTCCAGGTAGCGAATGCCCAGTCTAACGTGAACTCTGCCGCCAAGGCGGTCGAGAGTGCCCTCGCCGCTTCCCAGAACGAGAAGAAGGCTACCAAGGTAGCCACCTGGATGAAGCTTGCCCAGACTTATGTGGACGCTTACAGCGCACCGGCCGGAAATGTTTGGCTTGGCGCGGATATGAACGCCCTTCAGCTTTCTATGGCTGGAGAGAAACCTTCATCCGTGGAGACCGTCACCCTTGGTGGCGCTCAGTACACCAAGCAGGTTTACGAGAACAAGAATCTCTATTTCAACGCCCAGGGCCAGCTTTCAATCATTGAGGTGACCAAACCGGTTGTCGAGGATGCCCTTGCAAAGGCTCTTGAGGCCTACAAGAAGGCTTATGAGATTGATGAGAAGCATTCCAAGGACAAGGACATCAGCGCCGGAATCAAGACCATCACCGAGAAGTTTACCCAGGAAGCCTACAACGCTTACACGTTTGGTGACGTGAAGAAGGCTGAGGAGTTCTTCGAGGCCGCTTACGAGGCCGCCGCCCAGAAGCCTTATGCGCAGATCGACACCAACTCCCTGTACAACGCCGCTTTCACATCCTGGAACACAGGCAATTTCTCCAAGGCCAAGGATATGTTCGACAAGTGTCTTGGCTATGGCTACTACGGTGACAACGGTGAGGTTTACGCCAAGCTTTCAGACTGCGTCTCACACATTGACACCACCAGCACCGGCAAGGCTGCCGCCAAAGATTACCTTGAGCAGGGCTTCCAGAAGTTCCCGACGAGCGAGAGCATCGTATTCGGCCTCATCAACTACTATATGACAAGCGGTGAGGGAACCGACAGGCTGTTCGAACTTCTCCAGCAGGCAAAGACAACGTCTCCGGACAACGCTTCCCTCTACTATGTCGAGGGGCAGGCATACAAGCAGCTCGGTGATCTGGACAAGGCCGCCAAGGCTTACGATGAGTCCGCCGCCAAGGATCCTAAGTACGTCTTCGCTTACATCGGAAAGGGTCAGATGTACTATGACAAGGCTCTTGAGCTTCAGGAAAAAGCTCAGAACGAGCTTGACGACACCAAGTATATGGCTCTCGTGCAGGAATTCGAGGTCACCCTCAAGAAGTGCATAGATCCGTTCGAGCAGGCTTATGTTGTCTGCGAGGACGCTTCCATCAAGTCAACTATCGCAGAGTACCTCAAGCAGATCTACTATCGTTTCCGCGATCAGGATCCTAAGTTCCAGGCCGGCTACGAGAAGTACAATGCCGTTCTGAACAACTAATGAATATTTTGCCGGCGCTTGCCTCCCACTATACGTGGAGTGTAATTCGCTGACATATAATAGATAGCGAAATCCCCTTCAGTCGGATCCGACTGAAGGGGATTTCGCTATTCATTGTTGGCCAATTAGTTGTCTGCCACGGGAGACTCTTCGGCCTCCTTGCGGTCGAAGGCCTTGACGATCTTGCCCACGAGAGGGTGGCGGACGATGTCCTCGTTGGTGAAGAAGATGGTGCTGACTCCCTTGATGTTCTTGAGGAGGCTGATGCCTTTCAACAGGCCGGAATCCTCTCGGCGAGGAAGATCGACCTGCGTGGCGTCGCCGGTCACGATGAACTTGGCGTTCATTCCCATTCGGGTGAGGAACATCTTGAGCTGGGACAGGTTCGTGTTCTGGGCCTCGTCCAGAATCACGCAGGCTCGGTCCAGCGTGCGGCCTCGCATATAAGCCAACGGGGCGATCTGTATTGTTCCTTCCTCGATGAACTCTTGCAGTCTCTTGGGTGGGATCATATCCCCGAGAGCGTCGTACAGAGGTTGGAGGTACGGATCCAGCTTGTCCTTCAGGTCTCCGGGCAGGAATCCCAACCGTTCCCCGGCTTCTACAGCTGGTCTGGTGAGAATTATCCGTTTTACCTCACGGTTCTTCAATGCCCTGACAGCCAAGGCGATCGCTATGTAGGTCTTTCCGGTTCCGGCCGGTCCGACCGCGAAGACGAGATCGTTCTCGAAATAGGCCTTGACCATCTCCTGCTGGGTCTTGTTGCGGGCCTTTATCGGTTTTCCCTCGGTGCTGTGGACGATGATGGCCTCGCCGTTGAGTCTGAAGTTGTTGGGGGAGTTCTCGCCGTCAAAGATGTCTTCCACGTCAAAGACCGTGAGACTCATCTTGTGCATCCTCCTATCGATCAGCTCCGCGAGTTTCTGACTGAATTCCTGGATATCGTTCTCTTTGCCGTCCAGATGGATCTCATTGCCCCTTGCGACAACCTTGAGTCCGTGAAAATAAGAGCAGAACTCTTCAAGAATCTTGTTTCCGGCCCCGAAGATTTCGATGGGGTCGATAGTGTCAAGAGTGATTGTTTTCTTCATTATCTTTTGTCAATCCTTTATTCCGGTTTCTTTCTTAATCCTCTCGTAGGATGCGATCATCTTGTCGTAGTCCCAATGGTTACGCCACAGGTCGCGCCTCCCTATATATTCCTTGATTGGTATTGTGGTGTATCCGCCGCTTAGATGCCCAGGTCTGGAGCACCAGGTAAGCGTAAGGTGCGGAGCGAGCATATTCTTTTCTCCGAACCTGTTCTTTGTAAGCCTTAGGGTCACGAGCATTCCGACCTGCGTGTTCGGCGCGCTCATATTCGATATGAAATTTCCCAATGAATATATCACCGGCACCTGCCGCGCGCCGATTCCGCTCTCGTTGGCTATGATAAGAGTCTCTGTGTCCTGGAGCACGTGCGGATGAGCCCCGATGACAGCGTCACAGCCTTGCTCGGCCAGCCAGCGCGCGAGCTTTCCCTGTGACACTGAGTGCCTGAGTACATATTCATAACCCCAGTGCGGCAGCGCTATGATGAAGTCGGCTCCGGTTTGTCTGGCTTTTCTGATCGCGGCCGCGATCTCCCCTGTGTCTGCCCTGTGCACTTTGGGGAAATCCTCGCGGATGCGGCAGTTCGTTCCGTATGTGAAGTTGATGAGGGCGATCCTGATGCCCTTGGACACGATCCGCAGCGGGAAGCGAAGCGAGTCATCCACGGCCGAGACCGATGTTCCAGTGTGCCTCACGCGTCCTTCCTCCTCCATCTTTGAATATACCGCCAGAGTCCTTTCCACACCCTCTCTGCCTTTGTCAAGAATATGATTGTTCGCGGTCAGGAATATGTCCACGCCGCTTTCCGCAATGCTTTCGGCATAGCTGTCCGGGGCGGAGAAACAAGGGTATCCCGTGTAGGGTTTCCCCGCAAGTGTGAACTCCATATTCGCCACTGCGATGTCGGCTCCTTTTATCAGATGCTCGATCTTTGGGAAACATCGCGAGAAGTCGTAGGTGTCCTCATCCTTTTTGGCGTTGCTGATCTGGTCACGGTGCATCATCATATCACCCATAAATACGATGCTGACAGTGTCCGGGTCCTCGTAGATTGGATGCGGAATGTCCAGCCCCTTGATGACTGGGCCTCTGTTTTCGTTTGTTCCGACCGAAAATCCGCCTCGGTGGTTTTGGGCCGCCGAGGAGCAGATGAATAGGAGGAACAGTCCGAATGTCAGAATTTTCCGCATACCGCAAATATAGCAATATGCACTGGAATATTTGTGGATCGGACAATATTTTAGGGAAATATTCTTCGGAAACGCTTGCAACTATGATTTTTATTTGTATCTTTGCAATCTCTAACACGGTGCGATTAGTTCAGTTGGTAGAGCACCAGATTGTGGTTCTGGGTGTCGTGGGTTCGAGCCCCACATCGCACCCCTCAAAGAAGACCGGTCTTTATCGGTCTTCTTTTCTTA
Source organism: uncultured Bacteroidales bacterium (assembly GCA_934725575.1). Classification (GTDB taxonomy): domain Bacteria; phylum Bacteroidota; class Bacteroidia; order Bacteroidales; family UBA932; genus Cryptobacteroides. Next base: position 42,339 of record CAKVCK010000014.1, on the reverse strand, counting down.
TTATCCTCCTTGAGCCTAACCCGGTCACTGAACTTGTCGAAGTAGCCACGTGTCTTTTTATTACCTTTTCTGTTTAGCTGAAGGATGCGCCAGAATCTGGACATCGATCCCGTCGATCTTGTAACCCTTGAAACGGCGGCCGAGAAGTTTTTCCTCAATTTGCCTGTAGAACTCATCGTCGATGATGTCCGAGAACGAGTGGTTCACGGTGTCGTAAAGATGGAAATGCTTGAATGTGTTGACATCGAAGTACATCTTGTTGTTCTCGCTCATCCGGCGGTTGTAGATTCCAAGCAGGGAAAGCTGCGTCAGGATGTTGTACACGGACGCCACGGTCACCTTGGCCTTTCCTGCGGCCGTGATCTCCTCCGTGACCATATCGGCGCAGGCGTGGCCCAGTTTCAGCATAGCCTCGTGCACCGCCAGTCTTTGTGGGGTGACTTTCAGTCCGTTGTTTCTCAGCTGCTCGCGGAAATCCTCGATAGTCAAAGCCTTGTTGTTTTTTTCCATCTGTTTTAGTCGCCTTTAGACTGCAAATTTATAAAAATTCCAATAAACAAACGTAAAACGGCTCAAACAATGGCGAAAAGACTGTTTGAGGAATTGCGAATTATGGCTATATTTGTAAGTTAAGATTCTCAAGTTTCGCATTAGCGAAACACCACCCTTCTTCACTGCAAGCAGTGAAGGCAAGTCCCTCCCCCGAGGGGAGGGATTTAGGGTAGGGGTAACGTGAAAGGATGTGGGTGGGCAATCACCTTCGAACGTGAGATAATGTATTTGACAGCAGGTGGTTGCCTACTTGCGAAAGTTGAGTAAGATTGAAACAAAGGATATGGAAAGAATCAAATGCCTGATCATAGGAGGCGGCCCGGCGGGCTACACCGCAGCCATCTACGCTTCCAGGGCGGCTCTCAGTCCCGTTCTTTACGAAGGAATGGAGCCTGGCGGCCAGTTGACCACGACCACGGTTGTCGAGAACTTCCCGGGATTCCCGGAAGGCGTTGACGCGAATCACCTTATGGACGGGATGCGTGCCCAGGCTCAGCGTCTCGGTGCGGACATCAGGAGTGGAATCGTGACCGGCGTTGATTTTTCCGTAAGGCCTTTCCGCATAACTATAGATGGAGAGACAGAATTGGAGGCCGATGCTGTCATCATCGCGACCGGTGCCGCGGCCAAGTATCTTGGTCTGCCGTCGGAGCGTAAGTTCAGGGGGATGGGCGTGAGCGCCTGCGCTACCTGTGACGGCTTCTTCTACAGAAAGAAGGACGTGGCCGTCGTCGGAGGCGGAGACACTGCCTGCGAGGAGGCCACCTATCTCGCCAACCTTTGCAAAAAAGTCTATATGATTGTCCGCAGGGATGTCTTCAGGGCTTCCGTGGCGATGCAGGACAGGGTCCGGAACACTCCGAACATCGAGGTCCTGTGGAATTGCAACACAGAGGAAGTGCTTGGAGATGAGTCCGGTGTGACCGGAGTCCGTCTGAAGGACAAGGATGGTAAGGTTTTTGATGTCAAGGTCGACGGATTTTTCCTGGCCATCGGGCATCATCCAAACTCGGACATATTCAAGAAATATGTGGAGACGGATGAGAACGGCTACATCATCACCAAAGGCAAGACTTCCGAGACCAATGTGGAAGGAGTGTTCGCCGCGGGTGATGTGCAGGATCCTCGGTTCAGGCAGGCTATCACCGCCGCCGCTTCCGGGTGCCGTGCCGCGCTGGAGGTGGAGAAATACCTTTTGTCGCACTGATGATTTATTGAGATTATGATAAAGACAACTCTGAGATTCTTGGCCGTGACCCTCGTCGCCGCAATGTCGCTTCAGTCCTGCAAGTCTGAATATGAGGCGCTTCTGAACGGTAACGATGTGGATGCGAAGTACGCCGCGGCTTTTGACTACTTCAACAACGGCAAATACAACAAGGCCGCCCATCTGTTCGAGTCGCTTGCCGTCCTGACCAGCGGAACTGACAGGGATGACACCGTGCAGTACTATTGGGGCCTGAGCAACTACCGTTTCAAGGACTATTACACAGCCGAGACGAACTTCACAAAGTTCATCACCAACTTCCCACGCAGCCCGTTCGCGGAAGAGGCCTCGTTCCTTAGGATCGACTGCCTCTATCGCTCAACCCTGCGTTACGAGCTGGATCAGGTTCCGACACACAATGCGATAAGTGTCATCAGCCAGTACCTTGTCGAGAATCCGGGCAACACTCACAACGCCATCTGCCACAAGATGCTCAAGGAACTCAACGACAGGCTTGACAAGAAGGCTTACGAGAATGCCAGGCTCTACTATAAGATGGAAGACTACAAATCCTCACGTGTGGCGTTCAGGAACATTCTGAAGGACGACGCCGAGAACATCTACCGCGAGGATATCCTTTACTACATCGCCAAGTCATCCTACAAATATGCATTCCTGAGTGTCGAGAGCAAGCAGAAGGAGCGCTATCTGACATTTGTTGATGATTACTACAACTTTATCGGCGAGCTGCCGGAGTCTCCTTACAGGAAGGAGCTGGATGTGCTTTACCGTCGTGCCCAGAAGGCCTTGGGACGCTATACAGGAGCGGATGAGGACCTCGGAGCGAAGGAAAAGGACTTTGAAAGGGACAGAAAAAAAATATTGAAACAATCCGAACAGCCAGCCTCGTAATATTAATAGACAAAGTATTTTTTTGAATATGGACATTAAGAAGAAAGTCCCTACAAACACAATCACAAGGGACATCAAGTACCTCGCCGAGCCTACCGGCAACATCTATGAGACCGTGGTTCTCCTCTACAAGAGGGCAAATCAGATAGCCTTGGCCGAGAAGAAGGAACTCGCAAAGAAGCTTGAGGACTTCCGTACCGACCGCGACACGATGGACGAGGTTTTCGAGAACAGGGAGCAGATAGAGATCTCAAAATATTACGAGAAACTTCCTAAGCCGGATCTTATCGCCATCTCTGAATTCGAGGATGGGGAACTCTATTATAGAATGGCGGGAACAGGCGCCGAGGAAGACGCCGCGCATTCCGCGAAGGAGAATATTTCTGACGCTGAATAATTTCCGGGGCGATGCTTCAGTCCCTACAGATAAGAAATTACGTTTTGATAGACTCTCTGGATGTTGATTTTCCAGAGGGTCTGATTATTATATCCGGCCAGACCGGAGCCGGCAAGTCTATCCTGCTCGGAGCCCTTTCCCTGCTTCTCGGGGCCAAGGCCGACGCTTCCGTGATCAGCGGAGAGGCCGACAGCTGCGTCGTTGAGGCTGTCTTCAGGATTCCGTCCTCGGACGTGGACCTGATGGCGATCCTTGAGGAGAATGACGTGGATTCAGGCGATGACGAGCTGATCATTCGCCGTGTAGTGAACCGTTCGGGGCGCTCACGTTCCTTCATCAATGATTCTCCGGTGAGCGTGCAGGTGCTCCAGAGCATCTCGTCCCGTCTTGTGGACATCCATTCCCAGCATCAGACGCTTCTTCTGTCCGACAAGTCCTTCCAGCTTTCGATGCTGGATCACTTTGCCGGCAACGAGACGCTGTTGGAGGACTGCGGCAAGTCCTACAAGGCTTTCAAGGCACTTGAGAAGGAATATTCAGAAGTCGCCGCCAGACTGGCTAAATTAAGCGAGGAGAAGGAATATATCAAAGCCCGTTACCAGAGGCTTGAGGACGCACGTCTCCAGAACGGCGAGATAGAATCTCTGGAAGCAGAGCAAAAACAGCTCTCCAATGCCGAGGAGATAAAGGAGAATCTTGGCGGGGTCGAGGAGATGTTCAATCCGTCGGATCCCAATTCGGAGACTTTGCCGTTGTCTTCGGCCTTGAAAGAGGCGCAGAAGATGCTGGAGAAGGTCGCAAGATTTGTTCCCGAGGCCGCCGCTTTGGCTGAGCGTGTGGATTCCGCGCGCACCGAACTGGATGATATCCTGGAGGATGTCTCGGCCATTAATTCCCGGACAGAACTTTCTCAGGAGAGGCTTGAGGCGGTTGACGACCGTCTTTCGCTTCTATACGATCTGATGAAGGGGTACTCGGCATCCTCAATCGAGGAGCTGATAGCTAAAAGGGACGCTCTTTCCGAATCACTTTTCGACTCAACCGCTCTTGAAGCCCGCAAGGAGGAACTTGAGAATATGATAGCGACTGAGAAGAAAACCATTGAGTCCATCGCGCGTCGTCTTCACGAGGCCAGGGTCAAGGCCGCGGAACCGTTCTCAAAAGCGATCACGGAATCAGTCCGCTCGCTTGAGATGGACTACGCCATATTCAAAGTCGAATTGTCCGACGCTCCTTTGTCCGCTTGTGGATCGGATGCCGTCAGATTCCTGTTCTCCGCCTCCGGAACCAATCCTGTCGATGTCGCCAAGTGCGCCTCGGGCGGTGAGATGTCCCGTTTGATGCTTTGTCTCAAGGCGATGATGGCGAAGTTTGTGAATATGCCGACGCTCATATTCGATGAGATTGACACCGGCGTGTCCGGTAGCGTGGCTGACAAGATGGGACAGATGATCTGTTCGATGGGCAAGGATATGCAGGTTTTCGCCATAACCCATCTTCCGCAGGTCGCCGCCAAGGGCAACGCTCATTATCTGGTCGAGAAGGAATATGACGTGCTTGGCAAGGCCACGACTTCCGTCAAGCCTATAATCGGCGAGGCTCGTGTTATGGAGATCGCAAGAATGCTAAGCGGCAGCAGTATCACTGCCGCCGCCATAGAAAACGCGAAGTCTCTTCTTTCCTCTATTTGATTTTTACTACCGAGTAGTCGCGCTCATAGACGACCCGGCGAACAGCATTGTTGACATAGCCTCCGCGGCTGGTTTTCACGAGGTGGAAATCAGACTGGAGTCCCTTGCCTTCTGTCTTGCCGTAACCATCACTCCTCCAATTCTCCGAGCCCAGTTTCGAGAAGTAATTCATCAGGTCGTAGCCTTGGAACGCCGAGCGGCTTGGCTCCGTGTTGTAGAGGGCTCTGTATTCCATCAGGAACTCCTGCACGTCCTTTGAGTCGTAGTCCACGAAATAGGACACGCTTGCGTGGAGGTTGAGGCTGTGGAGCTGCTCAATGTCAATCTCTTCGTAAGTCCTCAGCCTTGACGTGCTGTAGAGGACGATGTCTTTCTTCTGGCTGGAGACAAGGTACAGAAGCCTTACGACCTCGATCACGAACGCCTTGCTGTCAGAGGCTATGACGACCCTGTTAGTTCCGGTTCCGGTCATCAGTCCGGCGAGCCTGCCCATAATCGATCTTCCTTCAAGGATGTTGAACGAGAAGTTGCTGTGTTGCAGGCCGGAATGGTTAACCTCGTTGATGACTTCCATCGGGTAACCGCTGGTCGAAGCTCCTTTCTGTGAGATAAGAAGGACCTTGTCCGAAGCTCCCATATCGGAGCGTATCCATCTGACCATATCCTTTATCTGCGCGCTTGTCGGAGCTGGAGCCTGGATCACGTTCGGAATGGTGTCCGCCAGCGCCTCGGCCTTAGGGTCGAGAGGGGAGACGATCCAGGACTTGCCTTTGCTGGCGTTCACTGTCCTGGCAATGTCGGAGTTGGAGACCGGTCCGATGACGAAATCGCTTTGCGCGAATCTCTCCTCTGTGACCGGGATGGAGCCGCCGGCGACATCGTAAACGTTCAGTTTGACCTCGACGCCGTCATTGCCAAGATCCTTCGCCGCAAGCAAGGCTCCGCTGTAGAAATCCATCATCTGCGGATCGGCCTTCTGGGATGCTTTGAAAGGCAGCAGAAGGGAAATCTCTACCTCCCGTTTCGGCTTGAATATCTTGTCAAACCAACTGTCCGCAGGCTTCTCTTCGACATTAGCCTCCAGGCTTTCGTCAGTCTTGCCCGTGGAGGCTGTCGCAGAGTTTCCAGCGGCAGTGGCGTCGCTGTTCTCCCATTTCTTAGGATCTCTCGGAATCTTGATCACATCCTTGCGCTTTACCTTATCCGAGGTCATCCCGTTAATATTCATTATGGACTCCTTTGAGACCATATATTTTCTTGCGATGGAGGTCAGGTCCTCGAACCATTTTACCCTGTGGGTGAAATATTCATCGGAGCCGTTCGGATGCCGTGTGGCTTGATCCTCCATCTTCGCGGATGTCGTCTCGACCTTTGTGTTCACCGCAGGTTCCTTGTCCTCCTTCCGCTCTTTACCGGTCACGCCCTCCTTTATCGGGATGAGAATGATCTGATCTTTCTTAAGACCTTCCGTATCAAGATGCAAGGTAGGGTTCGCATCGTAGATTTCCTGCATGGTGACATTGTACGCCTTGCTGATGGAGTACAGGGTCTGTCGTCCCTGCACAACGTGAGTGTAAAAGATTTTGCCGCCGTAGCGTACCTTATCCGCTGACACCACAACCTGTGGAGTCGCATAATCCTGAGCTGACGCTCCGGACTGGGATGCGGCCGTCAGGCATAGCGAGGCCGCGAGTGCAGTCAAGTATCGGTTCATTGTCTTTTATACAAGTTATCGGAAAACTCCACCAACCGTCTGCAGAATGTCTTCCAGGACAGCCTTTCCTTCTCGGCCCTGATGGAGTTGACGCAGAGTGTCTTGATGTTCGTGTCTGAGAAATAGGTCTCTATCTCTTTCACGATGCATTCCGGATCCGCTTTCGGAGCGACAAGTCCTGTGCCACAGTCTCCGATAGCCTGGCGGAGCCCTCCGACATCGGTGACCACCATCGGAACCTCGAAGTGGTATGCTATGGCACTGATTCCGCTTTGGGTGGCGGATCTGTAAGGCAGGACGGCAAGGTCGGCCGCGGAGAAATAGTCCTTTACCTCCGAGTCTTTAATGTAGTGTGTGAACAGCTTGATCCTGTCCTTAGCCGGGGAATTGTCAATGATTCTTTGGTATTTGTCGAACGGGCCGTACGGCTCGCCGGCGACAATCAGCTGGTAGCTCCCGTCCAGTCTGCCGAAGGCGTCCAGCAGTATGTCAAGGCCTTTGTATTCCCGGATCAGTCCGAAGAACAGCAGGTTCTTCATCCCGTGCCTGAGACCAAGCGCGCTCTCGGCCTCCTCCCGGGGCAGCTTCTCTCCGAAGTGAGCGTATATCGGGTGGAAAAGAGTGACATTCAAGGCCTTTGGCGAGAGCTTGCGAAGATCCTCGGCGACTTCGTCGCAAAGGGTGACGTTCCCGGAGCATCCTGACAGGAAGTACTTTGTCAGCGGTGCGTCAAAGAACTTAGGCTCGTGTGGTATCACGTTGTGAAGCACGGAAATGACCTTGCAATGTCTTTTGAGTCTGCGGGCTATGAATCCGAGCGAAGGCCCGAAGTAGGACATCCAGTAACTGATGACCACCACATCCGGTTTCCAGTCACGGATAGCCCTGTAGGTCCGCCAATAGGTAAAAGGATTGGCCGTATCCAACAGAGACTCGCTCTCGATGGGTACGGCGTCATCATCCTTTGTGACGTATTGCGTCTTTCCCGGAAAAAGGAATTCCGGATACTGTCTTTTAAAATTGAACGCTTTGACAGTGTGGCTTTTCCCCAGTTCCAAGTAGAGACTTGCGTTGAACTGAGAAATCCCTCCTCTGAAAGGGTAGAAGCACGACAGGAGAGCGATTCTCAAAGTTTATTCGGCTTTGGTTTCGTTGGTGTCGGCGGCCGCTGCGGCCGGTTTGCCCTTACCCTTGCTCTGGACGTACTCGTCGTTGAGTCCGGAAAGAATGGCGTCGGTCACGTCAAGGTCGGGATCTCCGGCGGCAACCGGTGCCGGGAGGACACTGCCCTGCGTGGCGATGATCATAGCGTACTTGTGCTCCTCGTTGAACTTGTCGAGGAAAGTCTTGATGGCGTCACCGATCTGGTTCATCATAACCTGCTGCTCCTCGGCGATCTCCTGCTGCTTCTGCGCCGCATAGTTGTTGAAGTTGTTCTGCTGCTCCTGGAGCTTGAGGTTCCTCTGCTCGGCCACGGAACGGACGAGAAGACCCTTGTCGAGGTCTGACTGGAACTTGTTGACATCGCTCTGGAGCTTGTTGCCTCTTCTGTTGATCTCTTCCTGGATGCCCTGTACCTTGGTCTCCACAACGGATCTGAGGTCGTTGGCCATATCGTACTCGTTGAGTACTCTGTCGAGGTCGAACCAAACTATGGCTCCAGCCTGTGCTGTGGCTTCAACTACTTCTCCAGCAGTGGCTTTCTTCTTGCCGTTTCCGTTAGAAGTGAGCTGGATGATTCCGAGCGCGGCCACAGCAACAAGGGCTATGACGCTGATGATCAGTGGTGTCTGTTTCATTTTATTGTATCGTTAAAAATTATATTCAAGATTACAAAAATAACTAAAAAATCTTAATCTTCGACAGATAGGCCTGTATTGTTTTCTCCAGACCCATATAAAGGGCGTCGCAGATGATGGCGTGGCCTATGGAAACCTCGTCCGTCCAAGGGATTGTCCTTATGAAATATTCAAGGTTCTCCAGACTGAGGTCGTGTCCAGCGTTCAGTCCAAGGCCAAGCTCCCTCACAGCCTTTGCCGTTTCAAGATAAGGTGCGATCGCTTTCTCCGGACCGGCCGGGTACATAGCCGCATAGTCGGCGGTGTAAAGCTCGACCCTGTCGCACCCGCAGGCCTTGGCGCCTTCCGCCATAGCGGGAGAAGGATCTATGAATATGGATGTGCGGATCCCCTTGCTCTTGAAGGTGGCGCATATATCCGTAAGAAACTCCTTGTTGGCGATTGTGTCCCAACCCGCGTTCGAGGTGATCGCGTCGTGCGCGTCCGGAACCAACGTCACCTGGTCCGGGACGACTTCAAGCACGAGGTCCACAAAACTTGGAATAGGATTGCCTTCTATGTTGAACTCCGTCGTGATTGTCGGCCTGATGGCCCTCACGTCAGAATATCTGATGTGCCTTTCGTCAGGTCTCGGGTGCACGGTTATCCCCTCCGCACCGAATCTTTCACAGTCGATCGCGGCCTTTTCCACATCGGGCATATTCCCGCCGCGGGCGTTGCGGATGGTGGCGATCTTGTTGATGTTTACACTAAGTCTGGTCATATTCGTACACATATAAACACACAAAAATAATGATTTCTATTCAGTTTTAATCAGAATTGTGCTATTTTTGAATTTTGATTGCTTGCAAGGTAACCGCTATGAAGATAGCACTGTATTCCAGAGAAGGTGGCGCATTGCGCGACGAGAGGCTTTCCTCAATGCTTGAACGGCTTGAGAGGAAGGCGTTTACCTTGTATGAGATCAACGGTGGCGGCGACATCCTTCCCGGCACCGATCTGGTGATGAGTGTGGGCGGGGACGGAACCTTCCTCTCTGCGTCCCAATGTGTCGGCGAGACCGGAATACCTGTCATCGGGGTCAATCTTGGACGGCTCGGATTCCTTTCTGAATATAGTCCCGAGGAGGCCTGCGACGCTCTTCTGTCCGGCGGCTGGAATATCGAGGACCGGGAACTTCTCAGGACTTCCGTCCACGGGGGGCTGGACTCCGATCCGACATTCTGGCCCTATACATTGAATGAGGTGTCCGTGCATCGTTCCGGAGCCGCCCTTCTCGGGATTGACGTGACCATCGACGGACATCCGTTGCCGACATACTGGGCGGACGGGCTTCTGGTGGCCACCAGCTCTGGGTCAACGGCATATTCATTGAGCGTGGGGGGGCCTATCTGCGCTCCGGAGTCAAAGGTCTTGATCATCGCCCCGATAGCGCCGCACAACCTGAACGCCAGGCCGCTGGTCGTCCCGGACTCTACAAAGGTCTCGGTCTCTATGCGTTCGCGTGACGGGAACGTGATGCTTTCGATGGACAACAGAAACCATCTGGTGAAGCCTACCGTAAGGCTGGAAGTTATGGTGGCACAATTTTCGCTAAAAAGGGTTCGTCTTGAAAACACCAGCTTTATAAAGGCTCTGACCACGAAGCTGTTTTGGGGCGAGGACATCCGGAACAGCGGAGAACAATAATTAGGAATATGAACGAAATAAAGAATATACCTGTTCACGTCTCCATCATTATGGACGGCAACGGACGTTGGGCGCGGCAGCGTGGACTGGAAAGGGTTTCCGGTCACTACAACGGTGTCGAAAGCGTCCGGGCCTGTGTCGAGGCTGCGGCCGAGGAAGGGGTCAGATACCTTTCCCTGTTCGCTTTCTCCGAGGAGAACTGGAACCGTCCCGAGGCTGAGGTGAACACCTTGATGGGCCTTATGATGAAATCGATCGCGGACGAGATCGACTCTCTGGCCGCCAAAGGTGTCTCTTTCCGTGTGCTCGGGAATCTTTCAAGACTTGACGACAATCTTGTGGAGGCGATCCGCAAGGCCGAGGAGCTGACCGCTCCCGCCCCCGGAAAGGAGCCTCTCCTGACCCTGATCGTTTTTCTGAGCTACAGTGGGAAATGGGACATATTGCAGGCCGCAAAAAGGATGGCCAAGGAATATTCAGACAATCCTCAAGGTCTGGAATCCATTGGGATAGAGGACTTCAGCCATTATCTTGTCACCGACGGGATTCCTGATCCGGATCTTATCATCCGCACTTCAGGAGAGGAGAGGATAAGCAATTACCTGTTGTGGCAGGCGGCATATTCAGAATTCGTCTTTGTTGACACGCTGTGGCCTGATTTCAGGAAAAAAGAGTTCCGTCAGGCGTTGGAAGAATATTCCCACAGGAACCGCAGGTATGGAAAAGTTAAATAATTGCGTATATTTGCACCTTAAATTCAATGAAATCTGATTCGATGAAAGTATATCGTCTATTGCTCTTTCTTGTTTTGTCCGCGGCCGCCGCTCCGGTTTTCGGACAGGAATCCGTGAAATCCTCCGAGCCGGTCGAGGTTGACTTTGACAATCCAAAGACTTACTATGTCGGCGGGGTCTCGGTTGAAGGCAACCATTATTTCAGTGACCAGCAGATAATTTCGTTGACCGGTCTCCAGAAAGGGATGCGGGTGACGGTGCCGAGCGACGACCTTTCCTCAATTGTGTCCAGGCTTTGGATGCAGAGGTATTTCGAGAATGTCGCCCTTGAGGTCGATCATCTCAGCGCCGACAGGGACTCGGCATATTTCAAGATCTGCATCAAGGAGCGTCCGAGGGTGTCCAGGTGGCTGTTCACCGGAGTGCGGAAAGGTGAGAAGAAGGATCTTGACGAGAGATTGAACCTTCGCCGTGGTGGAGAGTTCTCCGACTATGTGGCCAAGACTTCCACGGACATCATCAAGCGTTTCTACGCCGACAAGGGATTCCTGAACTGCAAGGTGGACGTGCAGACGAAAAAGGATTCGATCATCAAGAACGCCATCAGAGTGACATTCGCCGTTGACCGTGGATCCAAGGTGAAGATACGTGACATCCATTTCGACGGTACCGAAGGCTTCTCTGAGTTCGCGCTTTCCCGCTCGATGAAGAAGACGAAGGCCAAGAAATGGTACAATTTCTTCAACAGCAAGAAATTCAATGAGAAGGAATACCCTAACGACAAGATAAGCCTTATCAGCAAGCTCAACGAGGCTGGTTACCGTGACGCCAGGATAGTGAAGGATTCCATCTACTATGTGACACCGGACAGGCTGGGAATCGATTTCAAGATCGATCAGGGCAAGAAATATTACTTCAGGAACATTTCCTGGACGGGTAACTCCGTGTACTCGACCGACCAGCTGAACGAGGTCCTTAAGATCGGCAAGGGCGACCCTTACGATGTCGTGACGATGCAGAAAAGACTTTTGGGCGGCGGCAAGCAGGGTGATCAGGATGTGTCCAAGATCTATCGTGACAACGGCTATCTTTTCTTCAATGTGACACCTGTCGAGTTGAACATCGAAGGTGATTCAGTGGATGTCGAAATGAGGATTTCCGAAGGCAAGCAGGCGACCCTTAATAACATCATCATCAACGGCAACACCCTTACCAATGAACGTGTTGTCCGCAGGCAGGTCGCCACAAGGCCGGGTTACTTGTTCAGCCAGACGGATTTTGAGAGATCCATCCGTGAGATCGCATCCCTCGGACAGTTTGACCCGGAGGCCATCGCGGACCCTTCCAAGGGATATTCAATCCTCCCTAACTCGCTGAACAACACAGTTGACATCGCCTATAATGTCACAGAGAAACCTTCCAGTCAGCTGGAACTTTCCGGAGGATGGGGAGCCAACACTTTCGTCGCGACAGTCGGTGTGAACTTCAACAACTTCTCCACAAAGCGAATGTTCGAGAAGAACGCTTGGCGACCGGTTCCGCTTGGTGACGCGCAGAATCTTTCGCTGCGTTTCCAGACCAACGGTACGTACTACACCTCTTTGATCTTCGGATTCTCAGAGCCTTGGCTCTTCGGCAAGAAACCTACTTCTCTGAATCTTCAGGCCTACTATACCCGTCAGACGGACTCCTATCTCGCCATCGGACTTCTGTCCAATGACAAGGTTATGCAGGTTTACGGATTCTCCGCAGGAATCGGTACAAGGCTAAAGTGGCCGGACAACTATTTCGTGCTCTACAACGGCCTCAGCTGGCAGATCTATGACTTGAAGAACTGGATCAACGGTTACTTTATGTTCAATGACGGCAAGTCGCACAATCTCAGCTACACGATCAGCCTGAGCAGAAACTCGACCGATCAGCAGATTTACCCTCGTGTTGGATCCAACTTCAGCGCCAGTCTCCAGCTCACTCCGCCATATTCATTGTTCAGGAAGAAGGATCTCGGCACGCTTGACGCCAACGGCGACCCTGTGAAGGTCTCAAGCTATAAGGACATCAACTATGACAACTGGAGTTCTGCCCAGCGTTACAAGTGGATCGAGTATCACAAATGGAAGGTAAGCGGAGAGCTTTATACCAAAGTCATCGGTGACTTCGTCATAATGAGCCGCGCGCAGTTCGGTTACCTTGGATATTACAACCGCAAGTGGGGATATTCTCCGTTCGAGGGATTCCGTGTCGGCGGTGACGGTATGTCCGGTTATGACACCTATGGAGCGGACGTGATCGCCCTCCGTGGTTACGAGAACTACTCCCTTACCCCTTGGGACGCCACACCGTACAACTCCAACGGCTATTACGCCGGAAACGTCTATGACAAGTTCACGATGGAGTTCCGTTACCCTGTCATCCTTCAGCCTCAGTCCACGATCTTCGTGCTTGGCTTCCTTGAGGGAGGTAACTGCTGGTCTGACATCAAGAAGTTCAATCCGTTCCAGATCAAGCGTTCCGCCGGTGTCGGCGTGAGGGTGTTCCTTCCGATGATCGGTCTGCTTGGTATTGACTGGGGCTATGGTTTCGACACTCCTGAAAAGAAGAACAGGAGCCAGTTCCACTTCCTGATCGGACAACAATTCTAAATATTATTCTTACATTTGCACTTGGAATCAAACACGTAAACTGATAAAATTCTATAAAAATGAAAAAGATTCTTTTGATCGCCGCAATGGCGTTGTTTACTCTTACGGCTTCGGCGCAGGCGAAGTTCGCCTACGTTGACTTCAATGAACTGGTGATGCTTATGCCAGAGGCTGACGCGGCAAGGTCTCAGATGCAGGCCGCTCAGAAAGAGGCACAGGAAACCCTTCAGAGTATGATGGATGAGGCTCAGAGCAAGTACAATGAATACCAGCAGAAGCAGGCGACGTGGACTCCGGCCATCAAGGCCAGCAAGGAGAAGGAACTTGGTGACATCCAGCAGAGGATCCAGGAATTCCAGCAGTCAATCCAGGCCGAGCTTCAGCAGCAGAACCAGCAGTTGATGGACCCTATCTATAAGAAAGCCCAGGAGGCAGTCGAGAAACTTGCGAAGGCCGGTGCATATACCTTTGTTTTTGAGACCTCGCAGTATCTCTATGTTGACAAGGCTCAGTGCAAGGATCTGACTCCAGAGGCAAGGAAGGCTTTGAATATTCCTGAGGGAAGGACCATTGAGGCTCTCCAGAAGGAACTTCAGGCGCAGGCACAGGCTCAGGGCCAGCAGCAGTAATCATTGACAGGAAGATCAGAAGAGGGTAGGCAAGAACTGATTTTTGCCCGCCCTTTTTTGCGCTCTGATGTGACGTGTTGTCGCAGAACGCTTTCCAGAACGTTTTTTCGTTATGTTTTAGGACTGTATGCAGGTAATGAATCTTTTTTCAGTGAAAAGGTTGGTTATTCTGCTTTTTATGCTTTAATTTGTAACGTATTTTTATAAAACACTAATATTCTTAAAATAGAAATGCAACATAAGGTTATTGATGCTAAGGATGTTGTGATAAGGTTCGCCGGGGATTCCGGTGACGGTATGCAGCTTACCGGAACTTTGTTCGCCAACCTGTCCGCAGTCTATGGTAACGGCCTTTCTACATTCCCGGACTATCCGGCCGAGATCAGAGCCCCGAAGGGGACTGTGGCCGGTGTGTCAGGATTTCAGGTTCACATCGGCAGCCACAAGGTCAACACGCCTGGTGATTTTTGTGATATGCTGGTGGCGATGAACCCGGCGGCCCTCAAGGCGAACGCCAAGTGGCTGAAAAGAAACGCTACCGTGCTTGTAAACGAGGATGCCTTCGATGATTTTGGCCTTACAAAGGCCGGATTCACCGGAAATCCGTTCGAGGAACTTCACATCGAGGACAGGAACATCATCATCGCTCCGATCACGAAGCTGACGGAGGAGAGCCTGAAGGACAGCGGCCTTGATGTAGTGTCCATCCATAAGTGCAGGAATATGTTCACCCTCGGAATGGCCTGCTTCATCTACAGCCGTCCGTTGGACTATGTCTATACCTATCTTGAGGGACGTTTCGCCAAGAAGCACCCTGAGATGATCGAGCCGAACCGCAAGGTGGTGAATGACGGCTACAACTATGCCGCCAACATCCAGGCGGTGGCAGATACATACACCGTCGTCCCTGACATTCAGGAAAAAGGACTATACAGGAATATAACCGGTAACCAGGCACTGGCCTGGGGCCTCATCGCCGCTTCGGAGAAATCCGGACGGCCTCTTTTCTGCGGATCCTATCCGATCACGCCGGCGACAGCCATCCTTGAGGAACTCGCCATACACAAGAACCTTGGTGTCAAGACTATGCAGACTGAGGACGAGATCGCCGGAATATGTTCAGCCATCGGAGCGTCATTCGCCGGCAATCTGGCGGTGACGACAACCTCAGGCCCGGGACTTTCACTAAAGTCCGAGGCTCTTGGACTGGCTGTGATGACCGAACTCCCGATCGTGGTTGTGGACGTGCAGCGTGGCGGCCCTTGCACCGGTCTGCCTACCAAGACAGAGCAGGCTGATCTTAACGAGGCCCTTTACGGCCGCAACGGCGAGAGCCCTATGGTCGTGATGGCCGCGCACTCACCGGCGCATTGCTTTGACGCTGCGTTCACGGCTGCCAAGATCGCAATGGAGCACATGACCCCTGTCCTGCTCCTCTCCGAGGGCTTCCTCGGTAACGGCTCGGAGCCGTGGAAGATTCCTTCAATGAGTGAATATCCAGAGATAAAGCCTCGCCTTGCCGAGGCCGACGGGAACAAGTTCCATCCTTTCGAGAGGGATCCTGAGACTCTTGCCAGAAAATGGGCTCCGGCCGGGACACCTGGCCTGGAACACCGTGTGGGCGGTCTTGAGAAGACTCACAACGGAGTGCTTTCCACAGATGCGGCCAACCACGAGATGATGGTCAAGGAGCGTGCTGAGAAAGTAGCGCGTGTGGCCGCCGACATTCCGGAACTTGTCATCGACGGTCCGGAGAGCGGTGATGTCCTGCTGGTCGGCTGGGGTGGCACTTACGGACATATTCTTACAGCCACGGAGGAACTCCGCGCCGCCGGAAAGACCGTCAGCCGTGTGCATTTCGATTTCATCGACCCGCTGCCGAGGAACACGGAGAAGGTGTTCTCTGGTTTCCGTAAGATAATTGTCTGCGAGCTTAATCTTGGACAGTTCGCCGGATATCTCAAGACCATATTCCCTCAGTTTAACTATTTGAGTTGCAATAAGGTTCAGGGACAGACTTTCCTTGTGAAGGAGATTGTTGACGCCGCTTTAAGCGAATTATAGGAGGACTGCGCAATGCCAAAATATACATTGAAAGATTTCAAGAGCGACCAGGAGATCAGATGGTGTCCGGGATGCGGGGACTATTCCGTGCTCGCCGCTCTTCAGAGAACCCTTCCTTTGGTTTGTGAGGAGAAGGGGATAGACAAGGACAAGATTGTGGTAGTGTCCGGAATCGGATGCTCGTCAAGGCTTCCGTACTATGTGGACACCTACGGGTTCCACAGCATCCACGGCCGCGCCACGGCCATCGCCACAGGTATGAAGGTGGCCAATCCGGAACTCTGCATCTGGCAGGTGAGCGGTGACGGTGACGCTCTGGCCATCGGCGGAAACCATTTCATCCACGCCATCAGAAGGAACATCGACATCAACCTGATGCTCTTCAACAACCAGATTTACGGTATGACGAAGGGGCAATATTCCCCGACCTCAAAATTGGGCGCCATCACCAAGACTTCCCCTTACGGTACGGTTGAGCATCCGTTCAATCCAGGCAGTCTCGTGCTTGGTGCGAAGGGAACGTTCTTCGCCCGTGGAATGGACACTGAACTTGCTTTGAACCAGGAGATTATGCTTGCGGCATCAAGGCATAAGGGCACTTCCGTGATGGAGTTCCTGACCAACTGCGTGATCTTCAACAACGGCTCGCACGCCGAGATCTCCGACAGGGAGCACAAGGCGGACAGGACTCTGGTCCTGCGCGATGGCGAGAAGATGATATTCGGAAAGAACCGTGACAAGGGTATCGCCCTTGATGGCTGGAGGCTGAAGGTCGTGACCATCGGAGAGAACGGTGTGACCGAGGATGACATCCTCACCCACGACAGCCATTCCGACAACCTTGGCCTTCAGATGATGCTGGCCGATATGAAGTGGCCGGACTTCCCGGTCGCCCTCGGAGTCATCCGTGAGGTTCCGGACATCACTTACGAGGATGAGGTCGCCAGGCAGGTCGAGAGCGTTAAAGCCAAGGCCAGGGTCCACAATGTGGATGAGCTGCTCCATAGCGGATCCACTTGGGAACTGAAATAGAACACACATTATTAACTAATTAATAACACATCACGTTATGAAAACAACTGAAATAATGGCCCGTCTCCAGGCCAAGTACCCTACAGAGAAGGAATATCTCCAGGCTGTACAGGAGGTCCTTGAGTCAATCGAGGAGGTTTACAACCAGCATCCTGAGTTCGAGAAGGCAAAGATCGTCGAGAGGCTTGTAGAGCCTGACAGAATCTTCACGTTCCGTGTGACCTGGATCGACGACAACGGTGAGGTTCAGACAAACCTCGGTTACCGCGTCCAGTTCAACAGCGCTATCGGACCTTACAAGGGAGGTCTTCGTTTCCACAAGGCTGTCACCCCTTCAATGCTCAAGTTCCTCGGATTCGAGCAGACATTCAAGAACGCCCTCACAACCCTTCCTATGGGTGGCGCGAAGGGCGGCTCAGACTTCGACCCGGTCGGCAAGTCTAACGCTGAGATCATGCGTTTCTGCCAGGCCTTTATGCTTGAGCTCTGGCGCTGCATCGGCCCTGACCAGGACATTCCTGCGGGTGACGTGGGTGTAGGCGGACGTGAGATTGGCTTCCTGAACGGAATGTACCAGAAGCTCGCCCGTCAGTACCACACCGGAGTCCTCACCGGAAAGGGCGCTACTTGGGGAGGATCAATCCTTCGTCCTGAGGCCACCGGTTTCGGAGCACTCTATTTCACCCAGCACCTTCTCCACAAGGCTGGCAAGGACATCGCCGGCCAGAAGGTCTGCATCTCCGGTTTCGGTAACGTGGCTTGGGGCGCTGTGAAGAAGGCCACCCAGCTCGGAGCGAAGGTAGTCGCCATCTCCGGCCCTGACGGAGTATGCCATATTCCTGAGGGAATGACTCCTGAGATGAATGAATATATGCTTGATATGCGTGCCTCCAACAGGAATATGGTCGAGGATCTCGCCACCAAGTTCCCTGGACAGGTTCAGTTCACCGCCGGCAAGAAGGCTTGGAGCATTCCTTGCGACATCGCTCTCCCTTGCGCGTTCCAGAATGAGCTCAGCGAGGACGACGCCAAGGAGCTGAAGGCCAACGGTTGCTGGTGCTGCTGCGAGGTTTCCAATATGGGATGCCAGCCTGGCGCCATCCACTTCTTCCAGAACAACGGAGTCCTCTTCGCTCCTGGCAAGGCTGTGAACGCCGGCGGAGTCGCCACCTCAGGTCTTGAGATGACCCAGAACGCCGCTCACCTCAGCTGGTCAGCACAGGAAGTTGACGACAAGCTTCACTGGATTATGCAGAGCATCCACGAGCAGTGCGTGAAGTACGGCACACGTCCGGACGGCAGCGTTGACTACGTGAAGGGCGCCAACATCGCCGGCTTCATGAAGGTGGCGCAGGCCATGCTTGAGCAGGGAATCATCTAAAAAAGTAAGATTTCTTACGAATATGGGCACATCAACGTCTCGTTGATGTGCTTTTTTCATTTATATTCATTAAATTTGCAAGATACAATGAATATGAACATTATTAAATAACACTTTTTCAAATGAAAAAAACCGCTCTGGCATTAATGCTGATCGCTCTTGCGGCTTCCTGCAACACGGAGCCCAAGACCGCTGTCCAGAAGAAGGTCGATTCGTACGCGCTCGTAAAGATCGAGTCGCCAGACCTTTCCGGTATCACGGACAACGGCAAGGAAGTCCTCAACCTCTACAAATTCGCCGCCGACCAGGCTGACAGTATCTACTGGAAGCAGTATTTCGGTGACAAGACCTTGATCGAGAACCTGAAGGACGCCGATCTGAAGGAATATGCCAAAATCAACTACGGACCTTGGGACCGCCTTGACGGATCCACATTCATCGATGGTTTCGGTGCACTTCCTCTTGGAGCCAATTTCTATCCGGCGGATATGACGGCCGCTGAGTTTGACTCATTGGCGGATCCGGTGAAGACAAGCCCATATTCACTCATCAGGCGTGGCGCCGACGGCAAGCTCACTTCCGTTTGGTACCACGACGCTTTCGAGTACAACATCGACAAGATCTGCAACTACCTGAAGGCCGCCGCCGACATCACAATCAAGCCGAGTGTGCGCAACTATCTCCTCAAGAAGATCGACGCGCTGAGGACTGACTATTATTATGACAGCGACCTTGCCTGGCTGGAGATGACGGACAGCAAGATGGACCTCATCATCGGCCCTAACGAGGTCAATGATGACCAGCTCTATGGTCTCAAGACATCCTACGAGGCTTATGTGCTCCTCAAGGATCTCAAGCGTACCGAGGTCCTCGACCAGTTCAAGTCGATGCTTCCTGAGCTCCAGAAGCAGATCCCATGTGAGGATCAGTACAAGACATTCGTACCGGGCGACGAGTCCGACATCTACGCCTACGACGCCATCTACTGCGCAGGCCACGCCAACGCCGGCATCAAGCTTATCGCTTTGAATCTCCCTTACAATGAGGATGTTCAGGCCAAGGCCGGAACACGTACCGCCCTTCTTCGCAACATTATGATGGAGAAGTTCAACAGACTTGTCAACCCTGTGGGAATCGTGGTTCTCAGCCCTGACCAGCAGGATCACCTCGACGAGGAGGCGTTCTACTGGAACATCGCTTTCCGTGAGATCTCCCACGGACTCGGTGTAAAGGAGACCATCAACGGCAAGGGCTTCGTTTACGAGGCTCTCGGCAACAAGGCTCTCACTTGGGAGGACGCCAAGGCCAACGCCCTCGGACTTTACTTTGTCTGCAAGCTTATCGACGAGCACAAGATCCCTGCGCTCATCACCAAGGAGGACGCCATCACCACATTCGTGGCCAACCTTATCCGCTCTGAGCGTTTCGGTGAGGCCTCACAGCTCGGAAGGGCTTACGTGATGCTCTTCAACTACCTGAACCAGAACGGCGCCTTCAAGCGTGGAGACAGCGGAAAATATTCAATCGACTACGAGAAGACCCTTTCACTCGTGGCAGAGTTCGCCGGCATCGCCCTCAAGACCCAGGCTACCGGTGACTACGAGTTCGCGGAACAGTTTGAGAACCAGTATTGTGTCCTTTCCGAGGACTTCAAGGCTGACCTTGTGAACATCCGTCTTGAGAACATTCCGATCGACCTCAGGTTCGAATTCCAGAAATAACAAAATTAATAATCAATACTACTGAAATGGCTGAAAAGAAATTCAATGTGAAGTACGGTGTACTTCTGCCAATTGTTCTTTTGGTCACACTCTTCTTGTGGTGTGTGCCTGTCTCATTCTTCGGCATCGACGCTCTGACAGTTGTCCAGCAGCGTGTGATCGCCCTCTTCGTGTTCGCCGCATTGATGTGGATGTTTGAGATCATCCCTAACTGGGCGACTTCTGTCCTGATCATCGTTGTGGCTTTGCTGACCGTCTCCGACAAAGGACTCGGGTTCTTCTGCAATCCTGAGTTCGGCCAGTTGGTAAGCTACAAAAAGATAATGTCCTCTTTCGCCGACCCGGTTGTCATGCTGTTCCTCGGTGGATTCGTGCTCGCGATTATGGCCGAAAGATTCGGACTTGACGTAACCCTCGCAAAATCATTGCTCAGCATATTCGGAACAAAGCCTAAGATGGTGCTTTTGGGATTCCTCATCATCATCTCTGTGTTCTCGATGTTCATGAGCAACACCGCGACCGCCGCTATGATGCTTGCGTTCCTCGCTCCGGTGCTTCACAAGCTGCCGAGCGACGACAAGGGAAAGATCGGCCTCGCGCTCTCGATTCCGATCGCCGCCAACCTCGGTGGTATCGGAACTCCTATCGGAACCCCTCCTAACGCGACAGCGAAAGGTTACCTTGAGCAGGCCGGCATCGATGTCTCTTTCGGAGACTGGTGCGTCCACATGATTCCTTACGTGATCATCATGATCCTCCTCGCGTGGATTCTCCTTCTGGTGTTCTTCCCGTTCAAGACCCAGAAGCTTGTGCTTGAGATCCCTGCCAACGACAAGAAGAAGGACTGGAAGAGCAAGCTTGTCTGGGCTACCTTCATCATCACGATCCTTCTCTGGGCCACGGAGCAGCTCCATCACATCAGCTCCAACGTCGTGGCTCTGATTCCTCTCGCCGTCTTCACGGCCACAGGACTTTTCGGCAAGGAGGAGATCAAGGAGATCAACTGGTCAGTGCTCTGGCTCGTTGCCGGAGGCTTCGCATTGGGCTATCTCCTTCAGGACACCGGCCTGGCGAAGGTTCTCATCACAGCGATTCCGTTCGGCTCGATGTCCGTCATCCTTGTGCTGGTAGTTGCCGGTTTCGTCTGCTACTTCCTCTCGAACTTCATCAGCAACTCCGCCACCGCGGCCCTGCTTATCCCTATCCTTATCGTAGTGGCTGAGGGCATGGCCGATCCGGCAGCCGCCAACAACGCGGCCTTCATCGCCATGGGCGGAACCCAGGCCATGATCATATTCATCGCCGTGTGCGCCTCCATCGCCATGCTGTTCCCTATCTCCACTCCTCCGAACGCCATCGCGGCCTCAACCGGACTTGTCGAGACCAAGGATATGGCTAAGGTCGGCATCATCATCGGTGTGGTCGGATTCATCTTCGGATTCTTCTGGCTCACCAAGATCTTCCCGTTCGCGCAGTAATTTTACAGTAATATCAGAGAAGCTGTTTTGGGAAAGGAACCAAAGCAGCTTCTCAATGCTTAAAAATCAGTTAGTAGTTATTAAAATGAACAAAATTTTCATTTCACTTGCCGCTTTGGCAATGTGTGCCTCTCTCGGGGCACAGGAAACGGCTCCAAAAGTTAGCCTCTACGGATTCATCCGCAATTACTACGCTTTCGACACACGTGAGAGCGTAGCGGGAGCAGAGGATTTCTTCTATTATCTTCCAAAGGATGAGTTCAAGAAAGTCGATGTCGATCTGAACGAGCAGAGCTCTCTCCGCTTCGCCGCCATCACTTCCAGAATCGGACTCAATGTGACAGGTTATGAATATAATGGCTTGAAGTTTGGCGCCAAGATCGAGACTGACTTCTACAACGGTCTCTCTGGTGTCACCGGAACAGCCGTCCTCCGTCTTCGTCAGGCATATGTCACTGTCGGAAAGAATGATTGGTTGGTTACCGCCGGTCAGGCTTGGCATCCGATGGCCGCTGATATGCCGGATGTGTTCTCCCTCAACACCGGAGCTCCTTTCGGACCGTTCAGCCGCACGCCTCAGGTCAAGTTCGACTATAACTTCACGGACGCTCTTTCTTTGACAGCCTCAGCCCTCTGGCAGATGCAGTACACTTCAGCAGGCCCTGGCGGAGCCTCTGCCAACTTCATCAAGTACGGCTGCACTCCCGAGATTTATGCAGGATTGAACTACAAGACCGGTGGACTTCTTCTCAAGGCCGGAGTGAATGTGCTTTCCATCAAGCCAAGGAACAACAACTTGGAGGTAAAGGTTGACGACCGCATAACAACAGTCACCCCGTTCTTCTATGGACAGTACAAGAGCGGACTGTTCTCCGCCAAGGTAAAGACTGTCTTCGCCGAGGCCGGCGAGCACGTCAACCTCAACGGTGGCTATGGTGTGTCCGGTGTGAAGGATGACGGTGTTAGTTATGAATATACCCCTACCCGCAACTCCTCCACTTGGGTGAGCCTTATGTACGGAAAAAAGACACAGTGGATTCTCTTCGGTGGTTATGTCAAGAATTTCGGAACGAAGGATGACCTGTATGGCGCGAAGGACGGTTACGCTCCTGCCGCCAACCTCTATTTCAGCAAGAACAGCTTCTCGAATATGAACCAGATGTGGAGGCTCACTCCTACCGTGATCCACAACATCGGCAAGTTCGCGATCGGTCTTGAATATGAGCTTACGAGTGTACAATATGGTGATTACAAGACTATTGACGGTGTGAAATGCATCGGCGCCAACGGTCTTGCCGAGGACAACCGCCACTGGATCACCAACCATCGTATCCAGGCTCTGGTCAAGTTTACTTTCTAATATTATTGTTTGACAAGTCAAGGCTGTTGTCGGCCTTGTACGGAAAGATTGACGCTATGAAGAAGATAATCCCAATGCTGGCATCGGCCATTGCCCTGTCACTTACCGCTTTACCCTCTGAGGCACAAAGCCATCTGGTGAAGTTGACCAATCATCTCGAACCATACGGCTTTTTCCGCGCGAGCGCCATTTTCGACGCTCGCGACTCCAAGGCCGACGCCGAAGACTTGTTCTATTATCTTCCTTACGACAAGGAAATCAATCTTGAAGGGAAAGATGTCTGGTACAATCCTTCCTTTAAGATGTCCGCCATCACGACACGTGTGGGCGTGAACCTTACAGGTCTCCGCTATGGTTCGTTTAACGTGACTGGCAAGCTGGAGGCTGATTTCTACTTGCTGAACGGCAGCGCTGCATCCTTGCGCCTGCGTGAGGCTTACCTGAATCTCAAATGGGATGATCTGGGCGATGGTTTCAACTCCGCGGCTTTCAGGGTCGGCCAGGCCTGGCATCCTATGTCCGTGGATATGCCTTACAGCGTCGGTTACGAGGTCGGCTCTCCGTTCAACCCTTATGCGAGAAGTCCTCAAATAATGTTTGAGACTTCGTTCCTCAAGCATTTCGCGTTTACCATCGGGGCTCTCTATCCGATGGAGTTCAGACCTACCGGACCGCAAGGCCCGTCGGCGGATTATGTAAAATACGGTCTTATCCCGGAACTCTATGCCGGCCTGACGTTCTCGTCACCGCATTTCACCGCCAAGGCCGGTGCCGATTTCATCAGTCTGAGGCCACGTTGGCGCACGACCACGGCAGGTGTCTGGAATGACAAGGGAACCGATGTCTCTGACCGTATCTCGATGATCAGCCCGATGCTTTATGTGGGGTTCTCCAAGGGGCTTTTCAAGATCAACGCGAAGTCCGTCCTGGCTTCTGGAGGTGATCATCTGCGTTTGATGGGTGGTTATGCCGCATACGATATGAGTGATGTCTATCACTATAAATACACACCGCTCCGTTCTTCAACCAGTTTCCTTTCACTTAGTTACGGCTCGCAGTGGCAATTTATGCTTATGGCCGGATTTATGAAAGCCTTGGGAACATCCAAGACTCTGATCCCATCCATAAAGACTGACTACACGGATCCGGACAACATCTATTATTTTGAGGGCGGCTTCAAGAACATCAGGCATATTATGCGTCTCGCTCCAGCCGTGGCGTTTAACCTTGACCGCCTTACAATCGCTGTCGAGTACAACGGCACGTGCGTGGATTACGGTGACATCAACGCCCTTGATCCGCACGGTTTGGCCACAAGCGACACTCACTTTATCATAAACCATCGCGCTTTGGCCGTGGTTAAATATTCTTTCTGATAACGTATGATTTTTAGAACTGTTTGTATGAGGCGTAAAATGTGCCTTGCGGTGGCCGTTGTGTCGCTGTTGGCATCGTGCTCTATCGACAAGGAGTATGACTTGATCGACAAAGGTGTCGATATGACTGTCAATGTCGGCAAAGGATTGGAGTTTCCGGTCGGTGACTTCAAGATGGTTTCCATTGAGTCGATGGTGTCCGCATCCGTCAAGAAATTTTTCACGGAGGAGGGTGGCGGCTACCTCATTAACTGGCCGCTTTCGTTGCAGGTTCCTGTCCAGTTTGGAACGTATGACGTGCACGGAATCAGTAATGCCGACACGAAGGACATCCGAGTGAGGAATGTTGAGTTTGCTATGGACATCGTCAACACTATTCCGTTTAGATTCACTTGCACAGCCGAGGCTATTGACGCTGACGGCAATGTGGTTGAAAATGTCGGAATTGATATGCCAGTGACGGTGGAATCCGGGAATATTCAGAAGCCTTCCACCAATCCGGCATTGATGAAGATTACTTTGGGAGACGGTGTGATCAATTTTGATGGATTCAGAATTAATTTCATCATTACGGAGGTTCCTTCCTCTGGTTCGGTTGTTTCCAAAGACCAAGGTGTGCAGATCATAAATTCCAGTCTCAGGTTTCCTGACGGCATAATTATCGTTGACGAATGAAAAAGATAATACTCGCGGCCGCTTTGGCCGCCATCTGCCTGATCTCTAAGGCACAGGAACTACAGACCGGATATTTCTCTTCCGTTTATGCGTATTCGTACAATCTTAATCCGGCATTTCATTCGAATTATAGCATTGTCGCATTGCCGGTAATAGGCTCGACATCGCTTGGTTTCCTCGGGAACATCGGTATGGCCAGTCTGCTCTATCCTCAGAACGGGAATCTTGTCACGTTTATGCATCCGGATGTCTCCGCCGAGGACGCTCTCGCTAAATTCAACAATGGAAGCAACTTGATCTCGACTGATGTCAGTGCCAATCTTCTCTCCATTGGTGTCAGAACCGGAAAACTGTACAATGTCATAGACTTATCGTTAAGGGCGTCGTTTGACGGTTCATTGCCTTACGATCTTTTCCGTTTCCTCAAGACCGGAACCTCTGAGACAGATTCTTATGATTTCTCCGGACTGAATTTCAGAGGTACGGCATTCGCCCAGATCGGAATAGGGTCGTCCTGGAAAAGAGGAGATCTAACCATCGGCGTGAAAATGAAAGGGCTTGTCGGATTGGCCGGCCTGGATGTGAAAATGGACAGGATGAATATGCGTTTGACGGGGGATGAGTGGACGGTCTCCGCTGACGGAACACTGTCCGGCGCCTATGACGCTATGAAGATAGCCACCAAGAAGTCATCTACGGGAGCATATTCAGACATCATTGACTTTGAGAATTCGGAATTTGACAAACGCTTGGGCTTCAATGGTTTTGGCTTGGCGGTTGATTTTGGGCTTGCGTACAAGGTCGGTCCTGTTGTCCTTTCCGCCGCCGTCACTGATCTCGGAGGAATCAATTGGTTCAATAATCTTCGTGGCCGTACCGCTGTGAATGATTGGAAATATTCCGGTTCCAAGGATATAGACCTTGATGAGGGGAGCACAATTGGGGATGAACTGTCCAATGTCGCTGATGAGTTTTCTGAATTGTTTGAGTTCCGCAAGGAGGATGAGGAGAGCGAGATGCGTATGCTACCAGCCACGGTCCGTGTCGGAGCGAAGTACAATGTGGTAAAGAACTTTTCCGTCGGTTTGCTTGGAACTTACAAGTTTAACAGTCTTGTTCCGTACCGTGAGGCACGTGTCGCCTTGAATTACAATCCGTTCAAGGCTTTGGACATTACAGGAAGCGCCGGTGTAAGCAACTATGGCGCCACGCTTGGTGGACTGTTGAATATCAAGATTCCTGGGTTCACCCTCTTTTTCGGAATGGAGTCAATTCTTGGAAAGATAAGTCCTCAGGGAATCCCTCTTGAGAAAATGAACAGCAGGGTAACCTTCGGTGCCAATATCTCTTGGTGATGGTCAGGAGATTTTGATCCAAGTGGACTTTTGTCCGGATTCTAAGCCCGTTTCTCCGGAAGCGGGCTTTTATTTCAGCAGCCTGCGCCATATCCCCAGAAGAATCCTGCGGCAAGGGTGAAGTGACAGCCAAATGCGTATTTTCAGGCGGTAAGGTAGAGAGTTGACATTGACCTGCTTTTCCCTGTTCTTGAGCACAGCCACTACCCGTCCGAAGATTCTTTCGGTGGCGCATCGTTCTTTTGAGCGCAGGATCCCGTCCCCTTGGATCTCTGCCACATTATTCTCAATCCGGAGGATCCGGTGCAGATAGTATTTCCCTTCAGCCTTGAAGAGGACGATGTCTCCGATCTTCGCTTCTTTGCGTTCCTGCCCTTCCGGCGTGCAGTCTTCGATGCCTTCGAGCACGACAGAGTCCCTCCCTTCAATGATGAACGGAGCCATACTGCTGCCCTTGACCGGAATTGTGACCGTCCGCCCTTCCCGTAGAAGAGAGGTGACCTCGCCGAACAAATCCTCGTTGCTGATAGTCATATTCTGCATACCGCTTCCAAAGGGGGAATATTCCATTAGGCAAAGATACGATATTCTCTGAATATTCCGTATCCCCAGTGTTTCGCCGTCAGCGCCGCCAACTGTGCCGCTTTCTGAATATTCAGGGCTTATTTTTAGAAAATTATGCAGAGAAGTTGCCGTGATATTGAAAAAATATACATATATTTGCATCGCATTTGAATAAATATGCTTTGTAATGAAGAGTAAACTTGAGAGGCAGAGAATAATAAGAGAGATCATCAAAAACAATAAGGTCTCTAATCAGGAGGAACTTTCCGCACTGCTGGAGCAGCGTGGGCTTAGTGTCGCGCAGGCGACTCTGTCAAGGGACATCAGGGAGCTCCGGATCACCAAGATACACGACGGAAGCGGCTACAGCTATAGCCTTCCGCAGCCTGGAATGTTGCGGAACACTCTTCGTGATACCTCGATGTCGTCCGACAGCATCGACAGTCTGGAGTTTTCCGGCTCGATGGCGGTGATCAAGACGAGGCCGGGGCACGCTGGGATGATCGCCTCGATCATTGACGAGGGACATCTTCCGGAGGTTATGGGAACCTTGGCGGGAGATGACACGATCCTGCTTGTGTTGAGGGAGGGATTCCGGCACGAGGATGTGACTTCGTCTCTTTCTGAGATATTCAAAGGCATCGAGACCAAAAGGGTTAATTAATTTAACGGACAAAACAAAAGATGACGCAGGACGAATTGACTGTTGAGGTCGCTTCGGACAAGCACCTCATTTACGTCGATGAGATTCTAAAGACAATAGAGGAGGCGGCCAAGGTAAGGGGTACCGGCATCGCGAAGAGAAAGCCGGAATATGTCGCCCAGAAGATCAAGGAGGCCAAGGCCGTGATCGCTCTTCAGGGCGAGAAGTTCGCCGGATTCAGCTACATCGAGACTTGGGAGCACCGGCAGTACGTGACGACTTCAGGACTGATCGTACACCCTGATTTCCGTGGTTTGGGCCTTGCCAAGAGGATAAAGGATCTGACATTCTCGCTGGCCCGCACACGCTGGCCCCACGCCAAGATATTCAGTCTTACAAGTGGTGCCGCAGTGATGACGATGAATACCCAGCTGGGCTACAAGCCGGTGACTTTCGCCGAGCTTACGAGCGATGAGGCCTTCTGGAAAGGCTGCGAGGGATGCATCAATGTGGATGTGCTGAAGCGCACCGACAGGAAGTACTGCATCTGCACTGGTATGCTTTTCGATCCGGAGGAGCATCTTCCGGCGAAAATCCCACAGGAAGTCCTCGAAAGGATCCGCAGGATCGACGAGGCCGAGAATGATAACAAAAATTAATGAATATGGAAAAGAAGAAAGTTGTGGTCGCTTTCAGCGGCGGTCTGGACACATCCTTCACGGTGATGTATCTGGCCAAGGAAAAGGGCTATGAGGTTTACGCCGCGTGCGCCAACACTGGCGGTTTCAGCACCGAACAGCTGAAAGACAATGAGAAGCACGCTTACGAACTGGGCGCGAAGGAATATGTCACCCTCGATGTGACCAAGGAATATTACGACAAGAGTCTCCGTTATATGATCTTCGGCAACGTGCTGAGGAACGGAACGTATCCGATCTCGGTTTCCTCCGAGAGGATATTCCAGGCTATGGCTATCGCGCGCTATGCGAAAGCGATCGGTGCTGACGCCATCGCCCACGGTTCGACCGGTGCCGGCAACGATCAGGTCCGTTTTGATATGACCTTCCTTGTAATGGCTCCGGGAATCGAGATCATTACGTTGACAAGGGACATGGCTTTGACCCGCCAGTTTGAGGTCGATTACCTCAATGAACACGGCTTCAAGGCTGATTTCAAGAAACTTAAATATTCCTATAACGTTGGTCTTTGGGGTACTTCCATCTGTGGTGGCGAGATTTTGGACTCCACTCAGGGGCTTCCGGAGGAGGCGTACCTGAAGCAGATTACGAAGGACGGCTCCGAGACCATAGAGATAGAGTTCGAGAAAGGGGAGATCGCAGCTGTCAACGGCAAGAAGTTCACTGACAAAGTCGCTGCCATTCAGGAGGTTGAATCGATAGCCGCTCCTTACGGTATTGGTCGTGACATGCACGTGGGAGACACCATCATCGGCATCAAGGGTCGTGTCGGCTTTGAGGCCGCCGCTCCGATGCTGATCATCGCCGCCCACAAGTTCCTGGAGAAATTCACCCTCAGCAAGTGGCAGCAGTACTGGAAGGATCAGGTCGCCAACTGGTACGGTATGTTCCTGCATGAGAGTCAGTACCTTGAGCCTGTGATGAGGGACATCGAGGCGATGCTGGAGAGCAGCCAGAGGAACGTGACCGGCAAGGTGACGATGGAACTTCGTCCACGGTCGTTCTCGACCGTCGGTGTGGATTCCCCTTGTGACCTTGTCAAGACCAAGTTCGGTGAATATGGCGAGATGCAGAAAGGCTGGACCAGCGAGGACGCCAAAGGCTTCATCAAGGTCACATCCACTCCGCTTCGTGTTTACTACACCGCCCACAAAGACGAAGGCGAGCAACTGGAAAAGGAATTGTAAATGATTATAAATGAGTATATACGTGTTGGGATCGTAGGGGCCGCCGGCTACACGGCCGGTGAGCTCCTGCGTATTCTGGCCAATCATTCGGCCGCGAAGGTAGTTTTTGCGCAGAGCGGCAGCCACGCTGGCGAGCCTGTCTGGTCGGCACATCAGGATTTATTGGGAGAGACTGACTTGAAATTCAGTGCGGAAGCCCCTGTTGAAGAGGCCGATGTCATATTCCTTTGCTCCGGTCACGGAAAGTCTAAAGGCTTTGTCCATTCTTTGTCAGAGAGTTATAAGGGTGCCATCATCGATCTCAGCAACGATTTCCGTCTGGCCGCTGACGCGGAGGATTTCGTTTACGGCCTTCCTGAGGCATTCCGGGCCAAGATTGTGAAAGCTAAACACATAGCCAATCCGGGCTGCTTCGCGACTTCAATCCAGTTGGCGCTTCTGCCGATGGCAAGGGCCGACAAGTTGCCGGAGATTCACGTGACCGGAATCACCGGATCTACCGGTGCAGGGCAGGCCCCGTCCGAGACCACACATTTCAGCTGGAGGGCCGATAACCTCTCCATCTATAAGGCGTTCACTCACCAGCATCTTGGCGAGATAGGGGAGACCCTTCACACTCTCGCCCCAAGTTACGAAGGCGAGTTGAACTTCGTACCGGTCAGGGGCGACTTCACAAGAGGAATTCTGGCCTCGGTCTATTTTGACTGTGACCTCTCCGAGGAAGAGGCCGTGGCACTTTACAAAGACTACTACAAGGATGAGCCTTTCGTGCACGTGATCGACACGAATCCGGATCTCAAGATGGTCGTGAACACTAACAAATGTGTGCTCAATGTCCGTAAGCACGGACGTAAGCTCCACGTGATCAGTATTATTGACAATCTCATCAAAGGCGCTTCCGGTCAGGCTGTCGAGAATATGAACCTCATCTTCGGCCTTCCCGAGGACACCGGCCTTCACCTGAAAGGCACCAGGTTTTAATCAGAAATAATGTCATGAACTTATTCGACGTATATAGTTTATTTGACGTGACTCCCGTCAAAGCGAAAGGCACCAGAATCTGGGACGACAAGGGGCAGGAGTACCTTGACCTCTACGGAGGCCACGCTGTCATATCGGTCGGCCACTGCCATCCGAAATACGTGGCCGCCATCACCGACCAGCTGAACAAGATCGGCTTCTACTCCAACAGCGTGAAGAACCCGCTTCAAGTCGAGCTGGCCGGAAAGATCGGAGAACTCTCCGGACTGGATGACTACTCTCTGTTCCTGATCAATTCGGGAGCCGAGGCCAACGAGAACGCCCTCAAACTGGCCTCTTTCCACACCGGGAAGGACAGGATGATCGCATTTAATGGAGCATTCCACGGGAGGACTTCCGGAGCGGTGGCCGTCACCGACAACCCGAAATATTCAGCGCCCTTCAACTCGCATCACAATGTCACCTTCCTGCCTCTGAATGACATAGAGGCGGTGAAGGCTGAACTGGCCAAAGGTGATGTCGCGGGCGTGATCATCGAAGGCATCCAGGGGGTCGGCGGAATCGTCATCCCTGATGACCAGTTTATGCGTGATCTGCGTACTGTCACCAAGGAGGCCGGCGTAGTGCTGATTCTAGACGAGATTCAGAGCGGTTACGGCCGCAGCGGCAAATTCTTCGCTCACCAGTGGGCAGGAATCAAACCGGACATCGTCACTATGGCCAAGGGTATGGCGAACGGTTTTCCGATCGGCGGCGTTCTCATCTCACCTGAGTTCGAGGCTACCAAAGGGATGCTCGGCACTACATTCGGCGGCAACTACCTCGCGATGGCCGCGGCCAACGCCGTCGCTGACATATTCAAGGAAGAGAATCTCGTTGCGAACGCATTTGAGGTAGGAGAGTATCTGAAGAATTCCATTCCGGCCTCTCCGAGAATCAAGGAGGTGCGTGGCCGCGGACTCATGGTCGGCATAGAATTCAATGAACCGATCGCCGGGATCAGGGGCCGCCTCCTCTACGAAAAGCACATATTCACAGGCGTTTCCGGCAAGAACATGATCCGCCTTCTTGCCCCGCTTACGCTCACCAAGGCGGACGTTGACATATTCATTGACGCTCTAAAGGAAGTATTATGAGAAGTTTTTTTCACGTAGGTGACATAGGCGACCTCGGCAAGGCGCTTGAGGAGGCGAAGCAGGTCAAGGCGACTCCGTTCGCCTGGCAGAATTTGGGCAGGAACAAGACGATCATCCTGATTTTTTTCAACAGCAGCCTGCGCACCAGACTGAGCAGCCAGAAAGCGGCTATGAATTTGGGAATGAACTCGATAGTCCTCAATGTCAACGGTGACAGCTGGAAACTTGAGACCGAGATGGGCGTGGTGATGGACGGCGACAAACCGGAGCATCTGCGCGAGGCGATTCCTGTCATCGGCAGCTACTGTGACATCATCGGAGTGCGCTCGTTCGCCGGCCTGAAGGACAAGTCCTTCGACTACAACGAGACCATTCTCAGGCAGTTCATCGAATATTCCGGCAAACCTGTCATCAGCCTCGAATCTGCCACGGTCCATCCGTGTCAGGCCTTTGCCGACCTCATCACGATCAATGAATATAAAAGCGTGGCCCGTCCGAAGGTGGTTCTTACCTGGGCCCCTCATCCAAGGGCTCTGCCTCAAGCTGTGCCGAACTCTTTCGCCGAGTGGATGAACGCCGCCGATGTGGATTTCGTCGTCACCCAGCCTGAAGGCTATGAGCTTGATCCTCAGTTTGCGGGCAACGCCCGTGTGGAATATGACCAGATGAAGGCCTTTGAGGGAGCGGATTTCATCTACGCCAAGAACTGGTCTTCCGTCTCGCACTATGGCCAGATCCTCAGTCAGGACCGTGCTTGGACAGTCGGGGCGCGCCAGATGGCCGTCACCGACAACGCCTACTTCATGCACTGCCTGCCGGTGAGAAGGAATATGATCGTGACCGACGAAGTGATTGATTCTCCTCGCAGCATCGTGATCCCTGAGGCCGCCAACCGCGTCGTCTCCGCCCAGGTCGTGATGAAGAGGATGCTGGAGGATCTGCAATAAGACTTTGTTGCGGAAACGGTACAGGAAAGGGGCCTCTCCTGTACCAAATGGCCTTTTGTCATCGTTTGGTACAGGAAAAGCCTCTTTGGTGTACGGAAATAATTTTGAGAAAAACGAATATGATAAAGGATTCATTGAATATAATTAAGGTGGGGGGAGCCATAGTGGAGAACGAGGAGTCTCTCCAGTCCCTCCTGATGTCATTCTCAAGCCTCAAGGGCAGAAAGATTCTCGTGCACGGAGGCGGCAAGATCGCCACCGAGGTGGCGGCCAGGCTGGGCGTGGAGACCCAGATGATCGATGGCCGCAGGATCACAAGCGCCGAGATGCTGAAGGTCGTGACGATGGTTTACGGCGGACTTGTCAACAAGAATCTGGTTGCGCGTCTGCAAGCCCTTGGTGTCAATGCCATTGGCCTTACCGGCGCTGACCTCAATCTGATTATGAGTGTGAAACGCCCCGTACAGCCAATCAACTTCGGTTACGTAGGTGACATCAAGTACGTCAACGCCAAGGCTTTGGAAAACCTCCTTGAGTCCGGCGCCGTGCCTGTTCTGGCTCCGCTGACCCATGACAAGGAAGGCTCGATGCTGAACACCAACGCCGACACCATCGCCTCGTCCGTTGCCCAGGCCCTTGCCTCAGTCTATGACGTGACACTGACATATTGCTCGTCCACCCCGGGCGTGATGAAGGACCTGAACGACCCGTCGAGCGTGATTCCGACCATAACCAGTTCCGATTTCGCCCCGATGGTCGCCGACGGCACCATCTCCGAGGGAATGATCCCGAAACTCCAGAACGCCTTCGAAGCCATCAACTCCGGCGTCTCCCGTGTGGTCATCACCTCCGCCTCCGCCCTCTCATCCGGCACCACCATTATGGCCGACCCCGAGACCGACGACTGAGACTGCGGCAAGTCTTATGGTTCAGCATTTTGCTGCCTTTCACTTATTTCGCAAACTAGGCAGTCGGCGGTCTTGTTGAATGACTCTTTGTGCCGATAACTTGGTAATAAATACATTATGACACGTTGTCGGCCAATAATGGATAGCGGCGCTTTGTGCAATAAGAAGATTGGCACTTTATTGATTACGGATTCGTGTTTGGCGGCTTTCATATTCAGATGCCGTCATTATGGTTTCCAGATATTTGTAGCACTTCTCTTCGTTCCAACCAAGGTTTCCGATCTTGTCCTCCACATATTGCCGGAAGTCGATTTCCCGCTTATCTTTCGGATTCCGGTAGATCTTTGGTTTGATGTGTCTGTAAACTTGCTTTAGGATTTTCCTGTCAGCTTTTGTCAATGTTTTGTCCTTTTTAAGGTCGGATTTTATTTTAAATCGATAGAGATCCGCTTTGGCATCAGGAGAACATGAACGGAAAACAGCCATTTGCCTGTCCACCTCCATTTCGATCAACTTACTTCGTTTCAGTGTGTCGTTGATGTAAAAGTCCTTGGGTTCATTACCAAATGAGCCTGTTGTACAGATCGTCGCGAGAATTATACTCAATATGATCTTCTTTTTCATAATCATAATCACCAAGGTTGGTTAATGCATATGCCTGTACACGGATCATTTCCCCATAGCCCACACCCCTCAACTTCTGAACATTTAAATTTTTTGTTGTCTGAATAGCATTCCTCATAACGTTTCTGTTTGCAGTAAATGTCTGTCCTGCACTCGCAAGGAGGTGCGATTTCAGATGTGTCAATATGTGCGGTATCTATTGGGATTGTATCAATAAGACCAGTGTCGAGATCGTGTCCTCTGGTATGAACAATCGATTCCAAGAAGAATGACTTTGTCCTTTCCTCTTCAGTCATCCATGACTCCAAATATTCATATACATGATATTCGTCCCATGAATATTCTTTCTGCATTTTCGCTATCCATCGCTCGGTCATCGCCTTTAATTCAGATTTACCCTTTTCAGTATCAAAATGATAAGGCTTTAGAGAATTGATTAGTCTTGAGTATTCTTTAAGTTCAGAATTACTTAAGATGCCTTGTTGTTTAACATTATCTAGTTTTCCTTTCCAAATGCGGATTTTTGATTCCCCGGATAAACCGACATAAACAGCTTTTTGCCTATAGAAAGGTAAAGAGATAAAGTCAATCCTATCGGAAACCTCGTAGATAGATAAATTTTCTTTGGCCCAATTGTCAATGTTTGGATCGCAGCTTAGCTTTTTCTCCTTTTGACAGGATATTATGACTATCGACATCAGAATGACAGTCATGAACAGGTAACTTGATTTACGCATAATGTTAGATGTATTAAAGATGAATAGACCCTATGATCGGAATCCTAGTGTTGGAAGGAGTTCCATTTGTTGTTATAAATATTTCTTTGTGAAAATCTCCAGGTGAATCTGTTGCGTGAAACTTTATCTTGAGGTTAGTTGATTCCTGTGATGGTATTATCTTCGTGCAAGATAACTCGACACAAGAACATGATGCTGCAATTTGATAAACAATAATGTTCGAAGTACTTATATTATGTAGTCCAATCTGGCATTCTATAGTATCGCCTTTTTTTAATTTTCCTAAATCTACCCGGAGACTGTCAATTTTTAAGGTTGATATTTTATGAATACTCTGATTGCCGAAATCCTCGGTTGTAATACTATAGTATAATGGGTTATTAATGAATTGTTCGTCACTAAAGATCCTATTTTTGATTCTGGTTGTTTCTTCATCATTACCGATTTTGTCATATAATCTTGCCAATAAGTAGTCTAAATATATATTATAACTGTTTTTTAAACATGCAAGCATGAAATTGATGTCATTGTGAATATCGTTATAATAGTCCGATCGTAGTTTATTCTGTATCAGATATAGTCTATTCATTAGCGTGATCAACGAGCTGTCTTTTTCTTGATAAGAACTTAAGTTTGAGTGATTTGTTTCGTACTTTAAATATTTTGAAATGTCTGCCAAATCTTGGCATTTGTCTGTAATGCCAATGATTTTACTTTGTCTGACAATAATGACTAAAGGAAGATTTTGTGGATTAAATAGTCGATATGCATTTAGATTTTCTCGCATGGAAAAATCACAGAAAACATATTTAATTGGTTTTTTGTACTCTATTTCCGAAAATAAACTTGTTCCCTTTTTGTATTTGATTTGTGAGTATGTGCTTAAATCGCCCGCTATTATTACATAGGTGCTATCTGAATATATCGACTTAGATACGGCTGCATCAAAGTTCAAACTATCAAACTGATTTTTCGGAGGAGAACATGATGTGATGATCTCCCACACGAAAATTATAATTGCGAATATGTGATAATTTAAATTCATATATTATCTTAATGATATTGTTCACAAAGATATAAAACGTTTTCTATAGCACAATGATTTTTACTGTTTTTTTTCGATATGTGTGGTAAACTTTGTTTATAGCGTATTGTTAAACCAACAAATTTAATCATTATAATCAACGATTATTCCGTCGCCCAGACCCTTGCCTCAGTCTATGACGTGACTCTGACATATTGCTCGTCCACCCCAGGTGTGATGAAGGATCTGAACGACCCGTCGAGCGTGATTCCGACCATAACCAGTTCCGATTTCGCCCCGATGGTCGCCGACGGCACCATCTCCGAGGGAATGATCCCGAAACTCCAGAACGCCTTCGAAGCCATCAACTCCGGCGTCTCCCGTGTGGTCATCACCTCCGCCTCCGCCCTGAATGCCGGCACCACCATTATGGCCGACCCCGAGACCGACGACTGAGCGAGGTCTGTGTGTCTGTTAACTGCTTGTTAACGAATATGATAGGCTTTCGCCTTCAGTGCTGTTACGCTATAGGTGAAAGCCTTTTGAAATGATTTTCAGTCTGTTACTCGTCACTCGCTTATTATCAGCCGGTGGCGGGTAAGTGTTTTATATTCAGTGAATATACTTATCTCCATTGGCGTGAATCTACCAAAGGAAAAGGGTTAGTATATTCATTGATAATGATTTAAAAAATGCGGATTTTATATGCGCTTATTATTAATGAGTTACGCGGGGTGATGGAATCTGGGTAATGATGCTTGACGTAATTTGTTGATTTATAACATTTTAGGTTGGGTCTGTAAGGGTTTTTCAGAGACTGGAAATTTGGTAGGCGTAACCGGAAGGCCGTCCGTGTGGTCTCGATGTCCCCGAAATGGACTCCGGGCCGCCAGCGTGACAGAGCCGTGAAAGTCACCTACACCTTCCCGGTGATATTCAAGTTAAGGTAGAGTGAATCCTATGCGAGGCGGCTTAGAAACGAGCTGCGCAGGAACCTGACCTTGCCATCGGCGAAGCGTACCTTGCAGGAGCCGGTGTCGCTGATCTCAAGGACCTCGCCTTGGCCGAAGATCTTGTGGAACACGTTGTCGCCGATGGTGATGCCGTCAGCCCTATCCACGTCATCGGGGCTGTCGGTTGTATCGTCAAGATTCTCGTTTGCGATCTGCTCCTGCAGCCTGCGCCAAAGGGCCTCGTCCATCTTACCTTCCGTGACAAAGAGGTCACGCTTTATCTCAGCGATGAACCTTGACGGCAACTTCTGCTGCTGAGCCTGAACGTCGTAGCCTTCGGACTCGGTCAAGAACAGACACTTCTCCGCCCTCGTGGCAGCAACGTACATCAAGCGCCTTTCTTCCTCAAGCGCGGTTCTCTTACGTTCCCGGATGCTTCTTGCGTTCGGGAATATTCCGTCGCTCAGCCCGATGATGAACACGTATGGGAACTCCAGTCCCTTGCTCTGGTGGATGGTCATCAGCCGGACCTTGTTGGTTTCCTTGCGGTAGTCGGCGTTGGTGTAGAGTGCGATGTCCTGAAGGTAGTCATAAAGCGGACGCTGCTCCCATTCAGTGTGTTCGCTTTCATAAAGCCTTATGGAATCAACCAGTTCCGTTATGTTCTCCAGCCGCTGCTCGTCGTTGTCGTCACGATATTCCTGCTTCAGTCCGGTTTTTTCGAGGATATATTCAAGCATCGCGCAGACTCCCGTTGAATATGCCCTTGAGCGGCATTCCTCAATCAGGGCGACAAATTCGTGAAGCGCCTCCCGGTTCAGTTTCGGATCGTCAAGGTGGTTCTTCAGTGCCTGATAGAGAGTCGTTCCTTCCTGCGAGGCGTAAGCCGTTATCAGTTCGAGGGTTACCTTCCCGACTTTCCTTGATGGTGTGTTGATTACCCGCTCGAAGGCGATGTCGTCATCCGATGCTACCAGCCGAAGATAACTGATGCAATCCTTGATCTCCATCCGCTCGAAGAACCGCACGCCTCCCCACATCACGTAAGGGATGTTCGCGCGGATGAGCGCCTGCTCGATGAACCTTGAAAGATGCGCCGCGCGGAACAGCACCGCGAAATCTGAATATGCCGCCTCGCCGCCGCTGACCCTCCGGAGAATCTCCTGACAGATCCACTGCGCCTCCTGCCGCTCGTCAGTGGCGTGGAAATGCACGATCTTCTCTCCCTCGCCCCGACGGGTGAACATCCGCTTGTCTATTCGGTTCTTGTTGTTGACTATGATTGAGTTGGCTACATTCAGAATTCCCGGAGTCGAGCGGTAGTTCTCGTCCAGAATGATGTCCTTGTCGGCCCGGAATGCCAGAAACCTCTCAGGTTTCGCCCCTCTCCACTCGTAAATGGACTGGTCCGGATCCCCGACTATGAACAGGTTGCCGCACTTCTCTGACAGCGTCTCGACAATCTCCCAGTCGCCGCCGTTGCAATCCTGCGCCTCGTCCAACATCACATAGTTCATCCTTTCCTGCCACTTCTCCCTTACCTCTGAATATGTCTGAAGAATATGCCTGGTAAACTGTATGAGATCATCATAGTCGAGCGCCATCTTGTCCTTCTGCTTGTACAGAAGCTGGACACTGAGCGGAAGGTCAGTCCTGCCGGTGACCGGCGAGGTCGGGACAATGTATTGCTGGACATAAGGCTCAGCCGCCTTGGTTCCGGCAAGAGCCTCAAGAAGCTGCCGCACCGTTTTCACGCTTCGTTCTGTGTTGTTTTCCGTCAGCACCTGTCTGGCCAGTGACTTCATATCCTCCTCGTCCAGGATCTGGAAGTTCTTCGGGTAGCCGAGCCGGTGGATCTCCTCACGCAGGAATCTTACGCAGAACCCGTGGATCGTGCAGACAAAGTCGTTTGTGTACCCCGGCGGAACCAGCTGTGTGAT
Organism: uncultured Bacteroidales bacterium; assembly: GCA_934725575.1. Classification (GTDB taxonomy): domain Bacteria; phylum Bacteroidota; class Bacteroidia; order Bacteroidales; family UBA932; genus Cryptobacteroides. Next base: position 3,589 of record CAKVCK010000014.1, on the reverse strand, counting down.
CCTGCTCCTCATCTCCTGAGCCGCCTTGTTCGTGAAGGTAAGGCACAGAATGTTGGCTGGTTCCACGCCCAGTTCGTTGACGATGTAAGCGTACCGATAGGTAAGAGCCTTGGTCTTTCCCGATCCGGCTCCGGCCACGACCCGCACCCGTCCTTCCGTAGAGGTCACCGCCTCTCTCTGCTGTCTGTTAAGTGTTCCTAAATCCATAAGTACAAATGTACATAAAACTGTGCTAAGTAATCGTTAAAACTAAAATCTTTACCGAATTATTATTGGCGTTTATTAAAAAACTCAGCTTTTATGTACATTTGTATTGGCAAGTGAGTGGGTGATATTAAATCCGTGAAATGTAATGTGGTGATATTCAGTTGATAGAGGCTTCTCCTTTGGGCGGTTTACCCTAAAGGTAAGTGTGCTTTCCATTGATAGTGAATATGTTATCCTTCACCTGCTGATAATCAACGAGTGGTGTGCAAGTGCCTGATTTACTTTGAATAAAAGAGCTCCCTTTAGCTGGATTATACCGAAGGTGAAGACGCATTATGTTGGTTGTGAATGCGTTAGGTGTCACTGGCTGATAATCAACTGGTGCTACATAACGGATTGAAGGACTTTGAATTGGCACGTTCTCTTTAGTTGGATTCGACTAAGGAAAATTGTCTAAAATATTAAAAAATAAAGATATACACTTTATGGACACGATAGATCTTTTGAAGAATATGATCCGGATTCCTTCCTTCAGCAGGGAGGAAGGGGCTGTGGCCGACTTCCTGGAACGTTGGATGTTGACCGAAGGCTTTGCGGTCAAGAGATCAGGGAATAATCTGTGGGTGGAGTCCAGTCCAGCGGACGGTAGGCCGACCATATTGCTTAACGCCCACATCGACACCGTGAAACCGGCCTCAGGCTACACCCGTGACCCGTTTACGCCCAATATCGAGGACGGATGTCTGTACGGTCTTGGCAGCAATGATGACGGCGGATCCCTGATCGCGCTTCTGGAGACATATTTAAGACTCATTCAGAAGGAGCAGCCGTACAGGCTGATCTTTTCCGCTACCGCCGAGGAAGAGGTGAGCGGGAAAGGTGGCCTCGACTTGATCCTGCCGGAACTTGGCCGGATTGATTTCGGGGTGATGGGCGAGCCGACCGGGATGAGGATGGCCGTCGCAGAGAGGGGATTGATGGTGCTGGACTGCACGGCCTACGGAAAGAGCGGCCACGCTGCCAGAAATGAGGGTGTCAATGCCATCTACAAGGCCATCGAGGATATTCAGTGGTTCAAAAACCATAGTTTCGACCGAGTGTCTGACTTCCTTGGCGCCGTCAAGATGTCCGTCACGCAGATCAACGCCGGAACCCAGCACAATGTCGTGCCGGACAGATGTACGTTCGTGGTGGACGTGCGCCCGAACGGGATGTACACCAATCCGGAACTTCTGGAGATGATAAAAAACTCCGTCTCGTGCGATGTAAAGGAACGCTCCACAAGAATCGGCAGCTCACATCTTCCACTGGACCACCCTGCCGTCGTCCGAGGTCTTTCCTTAGGCCTTGAACCATTCGGCTCCCCGACCACCAGCAACCAGGCCCTCTGTCATTTCCCGACCCTCAAGATCGGCCCCGGCGACTCCGCCCGATCCCATTCCGCCAATGAATATATCCGCTTGGATGAAATCGCCGACGGAATTGAAACTTACGTTGCTCTTCTTGATGGACTGGAACTGTGAGTTGTTGAGGCCGTTTTGTGCTACCGATTGAGTTTTAGATGATTATGAATCGCTGCTAGTCCATAATGACCGGAGGCGTTTTGTAATAAATTGAAAACGTGTTATTTACTGATTACGTCATTCTGATGCTCCCGTGGGCTCATATTGAGCATCCCGGCGTAAGATTAGGACTAAACCTTATCAGTGATAATAAATCAGTAGATAAGAAGGACTTGCATTGTAGTGTCGGTCTGAATTGTATGTGCTTTCGCGGAAAATCCAGAGAGCCTCTGTTCTGAATTTTTGTAACGTGAAAAATTCAGGTTAGAGGCTCTCTGGATTCCCACCCCAACGAATTGTTATAGAGACTAATCAGCCGAAGTAAGCGCAGAAACCGCCGCGTGAACCTTCCCGAACCCGAATCCCGCGATGATCCTGGACATCTTGGCTGCGATGCGGTCGTTGCAAAGGTTGCCGATGGAACCCTCGTGGGTGTGATGGAGCGAACCGTGATATTCAAAAGTTCCTTGCCTGATGGAATCAGCGACCTGACGGTAGGCATCCCTGAACGGCACCCCGTTCTCTACCAGATGATTGACTTCCTCCACGCTGAACGCCAGTCGGTACTTTGGATCTTCCATCGCATCGGTGACGACCTCCATCCCGCGGACTGCATATTCAACAATGTCGAGGCAGTCGTTCATTTCTTTGAAGATTGGGAAGAAGACTTCCTTGAGGATCTGCATATCCCGGAAATATCCGCTCGGCAGGTTGCCGGTGATGAGGCGGATGGTGTTAGGTACGCCCTGAAGCTTGTTGCAGTGCGCCCGTACGAGCTCGAACACGTCCGGATTTTTCTTGTGCGGCATAATACTGGAACCGGTGGTCAGCGCGTCCGGCAGATGGATGAACCCGAAATTCTGGCTGGAGAATAGACATCCGTCCATCGCAAGCCGCCCGACGGTCTCCGCGACTGATGAATATGCGAACGCGACAGCCCGCTCCATTTTCCCACGGGTCATCTGCGCATATACCGAATTGTAGTCCAGGTCCTCGAAACCAAGCAGTTCCGTTGTCATAGTCCTGTTGAGCGGTGCTGATGATCCATAGCCGGCGGCGGATCCCAACGGATTGAGGTTCACCACATCCCAGGCCGCTTCCATTATACTGAGGTCATCGCAAAGGCTCTCGGCGTAGGCCCCGAACCAAAGCCCGAACGAGGACGGCATAGCCACCTGCAGGTGGGTGTAGCCGGGAATCAATACGTCCTTGTACTTCTCGCTTGCCTCTTGAAGCGTCCTGAAAAGCGACTCGACCTTATGCACGGTCTTCTCGATCTCCGCTCTGGCGTAGAGTTTCAAGTCCACCAACACTTGATCGTTGCGGGAACGCCCTGTGTGGACTTTCTTCCCGACATCCCCCAACTTGCGCGTCAGCATAAGCTCGATCTGCGAGTGGATGTCCTCCACATCGTCCTCCACGTAGAGCTCTCCCTTGCTGGCTGATGAATATAGTTCCTTCAGCACCGGCAGAAGCTTGTCGAGATCCTCTTTGGAGAGAAGTCCGACACTCTCCAGCATCGTGATGTGGGCCATAGTGCCCATTATGTCGTAAGGGGCGAGCTCGTGATCAAGCTCACGGTCATTCCCCACCGTGAACGCGTCGATCCTCTCGTCCTCCTTGAATCCTTTGTCCCAAAGTTTGTTCGCCATACTATACAATTTAATATGATACAAAGATAACCAATAATGATTTTGATTTTCCAATATGTGAAGAAAACTTCTGAAGTTCTGACTTTATTAATATATTTCCTCTAAAAATTGCAAGACCACCCACTATCTTTGTTCGTGCGTTGGGTGAGTCGCCTGTGTTGGGACACG
>CAKVCK010000013.1 GCA_934725575.1 uncultured Bacteroidales bacterium | reverse complement strand
TGACAAACTTTTCAAAGAACTGGTTTTATTTACTGCCAGGGCCGCTTAGGCCCTGGAAAAATTAACGAACTATTGATATAAGTTAATATTTATAGAGCGTTATCTATAAAAACATTGATCAAAAACCTTTTGTAAACCGTGATTACGAATGTCTTTTTCCTCCAAAAGTTTTTCATTACGAATTGCGAAATCTTTCAAAGCAAAAACAACTCTTGTTATATACTTTAAAACGACTTACTATATTCATATTATCTAAGATTATTATCGTTAATATATTTTGCCAACACATAAGACCCTATTCCTAACAGTCCTCTGCAAAACAATACTGTTACTGCAGCACCTATATATGAGAAATAATAGACTAATGGTATCGAAACACACATTCCTACTATAGATGATACAAAAGTTAAGTTTCTTAAAGGCTTTTCTTTGTGATTAATTATTAAGTAATTAGTACCATAGGTATAACTCATAGCAAGAAATACTACAGAAAAAGATAGTATCTGCATTACAATAACAGACTTTTCGAATTCATCTCCCAACATTATTTTAATGACAAATGGAGATATCGCTATAAGGAAAACAGCTCCTATCAGTGCTGATCCTATATTCAATTTTGCATAAAAAGAATGTTTATCTGGACGTCTTGCCAAGAAGGGATAAAAGGCTCTTGATAGTACTGATTGAAAATTATAAAAAATAGTAGGGAACTTATTTCCACCATCATACACGCCATTAGCTGTAGAACCACAGAAAAAGCCAAGAAGCATAACAGAGAAACTATTATATAGATTTGGCATCAAATTGTTGATAAACACATCCGCACTATTTCGTATGGTTTCAAGTATTTCTGTCAACTCGGGTTTATATAAAGTATAACCCCATTTTTTTAATATCAGATATAAAGCTCCTATGCCACATAATAAATATCCTATTGTAGTCAAAAGAGGTTGTATTAAATAATCCTCCCTTTTATGTATAAATATAAATACAGATATTGTAAATATCAGCTTTATGATAAGATTAAAAATCGTGGTGTATTTCATCCTTTCTATTGCTTGAAAGAACCACTCAGGAAATAAGATGTAGCCAGGAACCAATAGAAAAGTAACAAAAATAATATCTGCATTTTCCCTAAGGTATGGAACAACCAATACTACAAACAAAAGAATCAACCCTGATAGTATAGTCAAAATACATCTAGCCCATAATACATTACTAAAAATTCTGGATACTTTTTCTTTGTCGTTTCTATTTTGCGCAACATCACGAGTTGCAGTAAGATTAAAGCCCCAATCGGATATTGTCTGAATCCATACAACAATAGCTGACGCAAATGCAATCTTTCCAAAGCCATCTGCACCTATCACACGTGCAAGATACGGCATTGTTATCAATGGAAACACATAGCCAGCTATTTGCAATAGTGACAAATAGCCAAAATTCGCAAAGACGGTTTTACCATTTTTACTACTATTTATTTTATTTTTTATTTCTGTTATCTTGTTCATTATTTATTATCTACCATTAGTGTCCGGTAAAAAATCATAAAAGCTCTTTGAAAATATTGAAAGTTAGGTAGTTATAGAGGTTTTTCGAGTCAACCGATTTGAATTTATCTTTGCCAGACTAACGTAGAATGGCATATGAATAAAGGAAAATACGTGTTCTCTCAGCTCCTAGACTTCCTCGATCGCAACGATTTCAACTATCTCGCAAGGAAATATGGTGGTGACAAATATGTCAAGCAGTTCACCTGCTATAACCAACTTTGCGTATTGATGTTCGGTCAGCTATCCAACCGTGAAAGTCTTCGAGATGTTGTTCTGGCAACCCAGGCACATGCATCCAAAGCTTATCTCCTTGGATTTGGCAAGCATGCTGCCAAGAGTACTCTTGCAGATGCCAACACGAGGCGGGATTATCGCATTTTCGAGGGGTTTGCCTACAAAGTCATCTCGGAGGCTCAACGATGCCGAATCGTTGACATCTTCAAGCTGAATGGAAACGTCTATGCCTTTGCTTCTACGACAGTTGACTTAAGTCTGAGCACCTTTGAATGGGCTCTGTTCAGAAAGAGGAGAGGAGGAATCAAGATACACACTTTGTATGATCTTGAGACGCAAATACCTACCCTTTTTACATAACTCTAGTACAGTTCCATGATACAAGAACAATGGAGAAGTATCCTGACAAGATCCGCAGAGTCATCTATTCGGATAAAGAGAATAAAAAGAAGTTTAATTTCTTCACTAATGCTCTGACTATCTGTCCAGTAATAGTCGCTCAACTATATCACAACAGGTGGCAGATCGAACTTTTCTTCAAATGGATTAAGCAACATCTGAAGATAAAAAAGTTCTGGGGGTACTTCAGAAAACGCAGTGCTCATTCAGATTTACTCCGCAATCATAGCCTATTGCATGATGGCCACTGTGCAGAAGAAGATGAATGTTGAACGGTCAATTTACGAGATATTGCAGATTGTATGTATCTCACTTGCAGATACAACCAATCTCAGAGACCTCTTTGCAAAACCTAACTGCAATACTGTCAATGAACTTGATGATTCAACCGAACCAAATTTGTTTAATTGTTAAACTTTATAATAATCGTCCGGAACTTTTACCAAACAGCAATGATTTCATATGTGTTAATGCGATACAAAAGAGCATATTCCTTTTTATGCACTTTTGAATTTAACCATATATTAACTTTATGGAAACAACACCTCGTTTGACTAATGTCCCATTAAAATGGAACATTAATATTATTTAGGGACTGTCGTTTAATGTTTTCAATCTGAGCGAAGCAGTAGACAATCCCGTTCAATTTCCGCATCCGACTCCTCAAAATTTCAATTTTATATCTATACTGGTCGTTTCGGCCGGAATTTTTTGTCGGCTTTTCTTAACAAGGGGACAGTTCCCCAGCAAGAGTACGGCATTGTCTGCATATTTCCGTGTCAGACAGCAGCCAAAAAAATCTTTGTTCTATTCTGTCCGCCAACTACACCACGTTTTCTACATGATTACCAAAGAAAATTACCGGATAGCAGCTTCATCCTAGACATGATATTTCCGAGATCACAAGTACTATCCCTGCTGTTATTGTTCCAATAAGTAGCTCAATTAATGTCAACACATCCTCGAGATGATTTCCAGGGCACATTTCTCACTATCCGTCAACAAACTCTAAGAGAGAAAGATCAACGTGCAAAACAATCAATTTTATACTTTCAATTATCAGACAAAATAGATGCCTCGCATTATCATATTCCATGGAATCTCATGTCGTAGCTGTTGGTGGTATCGAACCACATTCCATGCGGAATTACCTATACAACAGCTTCCATATTTTAGAATTTTCGCCAGACCATCTTGTTCACTACTCCCACGTAGCTCTGAATTATCTTCACGACTTTCGTGCTGACATTCTCGTCTGTGTAGTCAGGAACAGGAGTTCCGTAGTCTCCATTTTTCACTAGTTCTACGGCAGTCTCCACTGACTGGAGTAAGCCCTTGGTGTCGATGCCTGAGAGAATGAATCCAGCCTTGTCGAGTGATTCCGGACGCTCGGTAGAGGTTCGAATACAGATGGCAGGGAACGGATGTCCTACACTGGTAAAGAATGAACTTTCTTCTGGAAGAGTACCGGAGTCACTGACTACGGCAAACGCATTCATCTGAAGGCAGTTATAGTCATGGAAACCAAGAGGTTCGTGCTGGATTACACGTGGGTCCAGTTTGAAGCCTGATGCTGCGAGACGGTTGCGGGAACGCGGATGACAGCTGTAAAGTATCGGCATGTCATACTTCTCGGCCAACTTGTTGATGGCATTGAAGAGACTGAGGAAGTTCTTCTCAGTATCGATATTCTCCTCTCTATGTGCACTTAACAGGATATACTTGCCTTTCTCCAATCCGAGACGTTTATGGACATCACTTGCCTCGATTTCAGCGAGATTGTTGTGGAGTACTTCTGCCATTGGTGAGCCAGTGACATAAGTACGTTCCTTCGGCAGTCCGCAGTCCGCAAGGTAGCGGCGTGCATGCTCGGAATATGCTAGGTTCACATCGGATATAATATCTACGATACGACGGTTAGTCTCCTCCGGAAGGCATTCGTCTTTGCAGCGGTTACCGGCCTCCATGTGGAAAATCGGAATATGAAGACGCTTGGCACCGATAACTGAGAGACAGCTGTTAGTGTCACCGAGAACCAGCACTGCATCCGGATTAGTCTGTGCAAAAAGTTTATATGAGCAATTGATGATATTGCCGCATGTTGCGCCGAGGTCGTCACCTACCGCATCCATATATACTTCCGGCTCAGCGAGTTTGAGATCTCTGAAGAAGATGCCGTTCAGATTGTAGTCGTAGTTCTGACCGGTATGTGCAAGTATCACGTCGAAGTAATGACGGCACTTGGTGATAACTGCAGCCAGCCTGATAATCTCAGGACGGGTTCCTACCACTATGACAAGTTTCAGTTTGCCGTTTTCCTTCCAGTGGATATCTGAATAATCGAATTTAGGAGTCTTTTCCATGTTTTTATTTTTCTACAGGGTCGAAATATGTGTCAGGTCTTTCAGGATTGAAAACCTCGTTGCAATACATTACTGTCACGAGGTCCTCCGTATCGGAAAGATTGATGATGTTGTGAGTATAGCCCGGAAGCATGATGACAGACTGGATCTTGTCGCCGCTGACTTCATAGTTCAGAACCTCATCACTACCCTCTTTGCGCATCTGGATAAGGCCATGACCGGAAACCACGATGAACTGCTCCCACTTGGAGTTATGCCAATGCTGGCCCTTGGTGATGCCCGGCTTGGAAATGTTGATGCTTACCTGACCGCAATTCAGCGTGTGTACCAGCTCGGTAAACGACCCTCGCGGATCCACGTTCATCTTCAAATCGAAAATCGCCTTTTCTTTCGGCAGGTAGCTGAGGAAAGTGGACATCAGGCGATAACGCAGACCGTCTTGCGGCATTTCGAGAGCCGTCGAAGGTCCTTCCGCAGAATCCGGCACGGCACGCACTGCTCGTGCACATTCATATATGGTATCAACGATTTCTCCAAGCGTAGTCTTGTGAGTGACAGGACAATAGCAATAACGTCCTTCGGCGGACGGCAGTACGTCAAGTCCCTCGAATTCACAATGATGTTCCTGACCTTTGAGCGCGCAGATCATCTCCTCGACCAGATCGTCGATGTAGAGGATTTCCATCTGTACGCTTCTGTCATTGACCTGGATAGGGAGGTCATTGGCGATATTGTTGCAGAACGTGGCGATGGCCGAATTGTAGTTCGGACGGCACCATTTTCCGTAAAGGTTCGGGAAACGATAGACGAGCACTTTCGCGCCGGTCTCCTTGCCGTATTCGAGGAAAAGGTCCTCGCCGGCTTTCTTGCTCCTGCCATATTCGCTATTTCCGAAACGTCCTGTCAATGAGGCTTGTTGTGAGCTTGAGAGCATCACAGGACAAGTGTTGTGGTGCTTTTTCAATGTATCGAGCAGCGTGGATGCGAAACCGTAATTGCCCTTCATGAACTCGTCATTGTCCTTCGGCCGGTTTACGCCCGCGAGGTTGAAGACGAAATCGCATTCGCCGCACCAGCTGTCCAGCTGCTCAGGAGTCGAATCAATGTCGTATTCAAATACTTCATCGACCTGGAGGTCTCCATAGCAGCGGGCCTTGCCTTCTTTTATGTTGTTCAGTTGGCAGCAAAGGTTCTTTCCCACGAATCCTTTGGCTCCGGTAACCAGAATCTTCATTATTTCGCGAGATTTTCAACTCCGTTCAATTCGTTCTGGATATATTCCAGAGCACCGATTTTGGCGATTGTTTCTTCCAAGTTCAGACGGTAAGTGTTGTCAGAATTGAACTCCTCTATGGTGGCACGTTTTACATCACCCTTGGTGAAGTACTGGTCATAGTTCAGGTCGCGGTTGTCTGCCGGGACACGGTAGAAGTTGCCCATATCCTCGGCTTTGGCGCATTCTTCCTTGGTAAGGAGTGTCTCGTACATCTTCTCGCCATGACGGATGCCGATGACCTTGATGTCCTCTTTCTTGCCGCCGAAAAGGTCGCAGACGGCCTCCGCCTGTGTCTGGATGGTGCATGCCGGAGCTTTCTGAACGAGAATGTCGCCATTGTGGCCATGCTCAAATGCGAAAAGCACCAGGTCCACAGCCTCTTCGAGGGACATGATGAAACGTGTCATCTTAGGCTCCGTAAGAGTGATAGGGTTGCCGCTGCGGATCTGCTCGATCCATAGAGGAATCACGGAACCGCGGGAGCACATGACATTGCCGTAACGCGTGCAGCAGATCTTTGTGTTGCGGGAGTTACGGCTCTTGGCGACAGCGATTTTCTCCTCTATGGCCTTGGTGATGCCCATAGCGTTGATCGGATAGGCCGCCTTGTCGGTAGAGAGACAGATGACTGCTCCGACATTGTTTTCGATAGCTGCCGTAAGAACATTGTCAGTGCCTATCACATTGGTCCTCACTGCTTCCATCGGGAAGAATTCGCAGCTAGGGACCTGCTTGAGGGCGGCTGCATGGAAGATGTAATCTGTGCCCGGCATGGCGGAGCGTACGCTTTCCAGGCTTCTGACATCGCCGATGTAGAATTTTATCTTGTGTGCAACATCAGGGTATTTCGCCTGATACTCATGACGCATGTCATCCTGTTTCTTCTCATCGCGTGAAAAAATCCTGATCTCAGCAATGTCTGTTCTGAGAAAACGCTTCAGGACAGCATTCCCGAAGCTACCGGTACCACCGGTAATCATCAATGTCTTTCCTGCAAAAATGCTCATGGTATTGTGATAATTAAATTAGTCAACTTTTCAAATGATTTTTCCGCCTTTCCTTTCCCGACGCTCGCAGGCGGAAACTCGGGCGGTTACTTGTGGTCAAGGACGGTGTACTTGGAGTGGTTGGAGATGTACTCGGGGACCAGGCGCTTCATGGAGGCTACCACGGCCATGTCGTCGTAGGTGTGGGACTGGGCGATCAGGGCGTCTATCTCGCGGCTCACATCGGACCAGTCATATTCACGGACACAGGCGATGCGGATCTTTTCGTGGAACGACGGCTTCGTCGCCTCCGACTCGCTCAGGACCTCCTCGTAGAGCTTCTCCCCGTCCCTCAGGCCGGTGTACTTGATCTCCACGCCCTTCGCCCCGCTCAGCTCGATCATGCGACGCGCCAGGTCGGCGATGCGCACCGGCTTGCCCATGTCGAAGACGAAGATCTCGCCGCCCTCGCCCTTCGTGCCGGCCTCAAGGACCAGCTCGCAGGCCTCGGGAATCAGCATGAAGTACCTTATGATGTTGGGGTCCGTCACCGTCACCGGGCCGCCGGCCTTGATCTGGCGCTCGAAAATCGGGATCACGGAGCCGTTGGAGCCGAGGACGTTGCCGAAGCGGGTGGTGATGAACTGGGTCTGCCCCTTCACCACGCCGTCACGCTCCGCCTTGTTCAGGCTCTGAACATAGACCTCGCATATTCGTTTGCTGCATCCCATCACGTTCGTCGGGTTCACCGCCTTGTCGGTGGACACCATCACGAAGCGGCGCACGCCGTATTTGACCGAAAGGTCGGCCAGGATCTTCGTGCCGAGGACGTTGTTCTGGATGCTCTCGCAAGGGTTGTCCTCCATCATCGGAACGTGCTTGTACGCCGCGGCGTGGAAGACATATTCAGGAAGGAACGTTTTAAATATGTTCTCCATCCTGTCAGCCTTGGTGATCGACGTCACCACGGTGGCGCATGGCACAGATGGGAAGTCATGCGCCATCATCCTGCGGATGTCGTGCTGCGGAGTCTCCGCGGAGTCGATCAGCATCATCTTCGAAGGTGCGAACGACGCGACCTGGCGGACGATCTCGCTGCCGATGCTTCCGGCGGAACCAGTGATCAGGATGCGCTTCCCACGGAGGGACTCGGCCACGGATTCCAGGTCGACGCAGATCTCGTCACGAGGCAAAAGATCCTCGATGCTGACCTCCTTCAAGGTCGGCGCTCCCTTGATCGCATCATGCTCGGTGTCAACGACATTGTTGGCCGAGAATATTCTTGCGCCGCTTTCCAGGATGTAGTCCTGAAGAGCCGTGTCGTTGCGGAACTTGTCGATCCTGCCCGGAGCGACCAGCACTGCGTCGATCCCATTGCGGCGGATCGCATCCGGCAGACTGGCGTCAACCTCGTAGACCGGCTCGCCCATCAGGCGCGTGCCGTTGGCTCCAAGCGCCGGATCGTGGGAGATGAAGCCTCGGAGATGGTAGTGCATCGGTTTCTCGCTGCGGATCGCCTTCGCGAGTCCGATGCCGCCGGCGCGGATGCCATAGATGAAGACATTCTTCGCACCCTCCGTCCGGAAATAGGTGTCGTAGACCAATTTGATAGAAACGCGAAGCAGCCACATCAAACCGGTCGCGATGGCTTCCGCGATCAGGATCTGCCGCACCTGCACGTGGGCGAACACCCGAGACGGGCAGCTGTTCGTGAAGAAATGGACGGCTATCACCGCCAATGCGGAGCATCCCATCGCCTGCGCCACACGGATGAGGTCGTTGAACGATGAGTAGCGGATGATTCCCGAATATGTCCGGAAGATGGCAAAGAATATGAAGTGGACGCCGACGCACAGCAGCATCAGGTAGGTCAACGGCCAGAAGTTCAGCTGAAGGGCGGTGCCACGGTTGAAGCACCAGTAGACGAACACTCCGGACAAAAACAGAATGGCACTGTCCAGAAGCAGCACGCACCAGTACGGGAACGTGCGCTTCGAGAAGTACGAGTCAACTATCTTGTCAACTATCTTGCGGATCGACAGCATTATGGAAAATAATTTTGATTAATAGGTATTACGGTGAAGCAGGCGGCTAGTCTCTCTCAAAGAGGTCGCGGGTGTAGACCTTGGCCCGGACATCGTCCAGGGCGCGGTCATAGCGGTTGGCGATGATGGAGTCGGCGCGGCGCTTGAACTCGGCGATGTCGTTGACCACCTTGCTGCCGAAGAAGGACGCGCCGTCCTCCAGCGTAGGCTCGTAGACAATGACCTCGGCGCCCTTGGCCTTGATCCTCTTCATGATGCCCTGGATGGCGCTCTGGCGGAAATTGTCGCTGTTGGACTTCATCGTGAGACGGTAGACCCCGATCACGCATTTCTTCTCGCGGGCGCTGTCGTACTGGCTGTTCTCCGAATAATAGCCGGCCCTCTGGAGCACCTGGTCGGCGATGAAGTCCTTCCTGGTGCGGTTGGACTCCACAATGGCCTGGATAAGGTTCTCCGGCACGTCGGCGTAGTTCGCCAACAGCTGTTTGGTGTCCTTCGGGAGGCAATAGCCGCCGTAGCCGAAGGACGGATTGTTGTAGTGCGAGCCGATGCGAGGATCCAGACACACGCCGTCGATGATGGACCTCGTGTCGAGTCCCTTCATCTCCGCATAGGTGTCCAGCTCGTTGAAATAGCTGACGCGGAGGGCAAGGTAGGTGTTGGCGAATAGCTTCACCGCCTCCGCCTCCGTGGAACCCATGAACAGCACCGGAACATCCTCTTTCAGAGAGCCTTCCTTGATGAGTGCGGCAAAAGTGCCGGCAGCCTCTTCAAGAGCGGAGTCTCCCCTGTCGTAGCCGACGATGATGCGGCTCGGATAGAGGTTGTCATAGAGCGCCTTGGACTCACGCAGGAACTCAGGAGCGAATATGATGTTTGGCACCACCACCCTCATCGTGCCGTCGGCGAGGCGTTCCCTGTACGAGAACCTTTCCCGCACAGAGGCGGTGTAGCCCACAGGGACGGTGGACTTGATGACCATCACTGCATCGGGATTAACCTTCAGCACGAGGTCGATCACCTCCTCCACGTGCGACGTGTCGAAGAAGTTCTTCTTCGGGTCGTAGTTAGTGGGAGCGGCGATCACCACGAAGTCCGCGTCCCTGTAGGCGGCCTCACCGTCAAGCGTGGCGGTGAGGTCGAGTGGCTTCTCGCGGAGAAACCTCTCGATGTACTCGTCCTGGATCGGGGACTCACGCCGGTTTATCCGATCGACCTTGTCGGCGATCACATCAACGGCAGTCACCTTGTGGCGCTGGGACAGCAGGGTGGCTATGGAGAGGCCGACGTAGCCAGTACCGGCCACGGCGATCCTCAACTCTTTCAGATTTTGCATAAGATATGTTTTTTTTGGGTTATGGTTTCGCCGGCGCGCCGGAGGGACCGGTGCGCCGGCGAAGTCAGCGGGCGGATTTACCTGGCTTTGTTGTCGGAGCTGTAGTAGGAGCCGCCATTGTGGCCGTAGTAACCGTAATGGCCATAGGTGCCGTAGTTCCCGTAGTAGCCGTCGGAGGACGCGGTCCCGTTGAGGACGCAGCAGAGTCCCCTGTACTCCCCGTCGCGGTAGAGCGCGTCGATGTCCGGGAGCATGGCCTTGTCGAACAGCCCGGCCCTGACGACGAAGAGCGTCCTGTCCACATGGTCGTTGATGACGCGCGCGTCGGTGACGATCTCCACCGGCGGGCAGTCGATGATGATGACGTCGTACTCATTCCTGAGGACGGCTATCGCATCGGCGAAGCGGCGGTCGGCCACCAGCTCGGCCGGGTTCGGAGGGATGGATCCCGCCGGAAGAGTGTCAGGTACCGTCATCGTGTCCTTCGAACGGACAATCACATCGTGCACATCGGCGACGATCCCGGCGAGATAGTCGCTGAGGCCAGGCTTCGGCGAGCCGACAAGCTCGGAGAGCGTGCCGTGACGCAGGTCACCGTCGATGGCCAGCACACGCTTACCCTTGATGGCAAAGCAGACGGCCAGGTTGGACGACATGAAGGACTTGCCTGAACCAGGGTTGAATGACGTGACGGCGACGACCTTGCTTCCTGGCTCGCGCATCATGAACTCAAGGTTGGTTCGCAGCACCCTGAACGCCTCGTTGACCACATTGCGGTTGCCGTGACGGACCACGATGGAATCGGCTCCACTGAGGGTTTTCCGCTTTCCGAACGCCTTGGTGGCAGTCTTGGCAGAGAGCGGGATCTCGCCGGCGAAAGGCACGGAGACTCCCTTGAGGTCGCGGCGCGAGCGCACCTTGGTGTCGGTCGCCATCAGCAGATAGATGATCCCGGCAGGAATCATCAGCCCCAGGAGAAACGCCATCATCATGATCTTCATGGACTGCGGGGAGACCGGGAATATTCCTGAAATAGGATGCTTGATGATCCTTGTGTTGTAGGCGGTGAACGCCTGCGAGAGCTCGTTCTCCTCGCGTTTCTGCAGGAGGAAGAGGTACAGAGCCTGCTTCACGGTCTGCTGACGCTCGACCGAGAGGAGCTGCTTCGCCTGGTTAGGATTCGCGGCGATGCGCGCGGTGTTCTGGCGGGCGGTGCCCTTGAGATTCTCGTATTTCGTGTTGAGGGCAAGGATCTCGTTGTCAATGGACCGGGAGATCGACCCCCTCATCGAGGCCAGAGCCTGGTCGAGATCCTTCACGAGCACGTTCTCCTCGCCGGAGTTCGCCACAAGGTTGTTCCTCTGCAGGATCTTGGAGTTGTACTCGGAGATGCCGTTCTCGATCGTCTGGCTGCTCAATCCCATGTTGGCGGGAAGCGGCTGGTTGCGGTTGTCCTCCTTGCCGATGTAGTCCTTGATGTAGCGCGCCATGTAGAGCTGGTTGCTCACGTCCTGGAGCTGCTGGTTCAGCACCGTGCTCTGCTGCATGTACATCGTCGCTGCGGCACCCACGTCAGGGATCATGTTCTCCGACTTGTAGGCGGAGATGTCGGAGTCCACGCCCGCGAGCTCGCCCTCGATGACGCGGAGCCTGTCGTTGATGAACACCGACGTGGAGTTGGCTATCTGGTTCTTGTCCCTGACCCAGTGCTCGTTGTACACGGCGATGAGGGTGCCAAGGATGTCCCGGGCGCGCTGCGTGGACACGTCCTCGATCGACAGGGAGATGACGTCGGCGTTCTTGTCGGAGAGGCTGACCTGGAGCCTGTCGAGGTAGGCCTGGGTCACCCCGCGCACGCCCGACTTCCTGACGATGACGGGCCTGGCCGCGGACTTGCCGCCAGCCTCCTTCGTCCTCACGACAACGACTCTGCCGACGGGAGTGGAGAGCGTGTCCGAGTAGTGGCCGCTGACCGGCCTGCCGTCCAGCCTGCCACCCTTGAACACGAAGTCGCGCAGCGTTATCGTCTCCGACCCTTCGCTGACCGTGAAGCCGGCGGCCACGTTCTCCTCCACGTCAAGGAACTCGGCGGAGACCGGACGGTCGGCGCCGTAGAGGACGGTCGGGTGGAACAGGCCGTCCACGCTGTAGTCCACGTGGAGTTTGAGCCTGTCCACCACCTCCCCCATGAGGTCCGGCGATTCGAAGGCCCGCAGCTCGTTGTTCACGTTCGACTTCACGGAGAAGAGCCCCATGTCGCCGAACCCGCTGACGTCGCCCGGCATCGACGCGCCCTTCGAGTCCGACTTGATCTGGATCTCGGCCGACGTGCTGTAGGTCGGGGTGGACCTGAGTATGTACAGAACCCCGAACGCCAGGCAGACGGCAAGGCTGGCCGCGAACCAGTACCACCTGGACAGGCATTTGCGGACGAGCTCGCGGATCTGGACCGCGCCGTCCTGCTGGGGTGTGATGTTGGATGTTGTCTCTGTGTTCTGCATGATTTCCTGTGTTTTCTAGTTGCCGGAACCCGACCGGGTGAGGAGGAGCACCACCGTGTTGGTCACCGTGGCCGCGAGGGACGTGAGCGAGATCCAGAACGAGGTCGAGCGCACGTTGTTGCCGTTCACCGTGGACTGGCGGGCGCGGACGTCGTTGGGGTCCACGTAGATCACGTCGTTCTGCCGGATGTAGTAGGCCGGAGACGAGATGAGGTCGGAGGCCGAGCAGAGGTTGACCTCGTAGGTCCTGGCCTTGCCGTTCTCGTTGCGCAGGACGCGGACGTTCTCGCGCCTGCCATAGATCGTCAGGTCACCCGCCGTCCCGATGGCGTCCAGGATCGTCACGGCGTCCTTGTCGATGGCGTAGCGGCCCGGCTTGGCGACCTCGCCGAGCACCTGGTAGTACAGGTTCATGAAGTCGACGGTCACCACCGCGTCCGCGGCCTGGCCCTGCTCGTTCAGCTCACGCTTGATCTCGGCGGCGATCTGGTCGCGCGTCATCCCCGCCACGCTGATCTCGCCCAGCACAGGGAAGTCGATGCACCCGCGGTCGTCCACCGTGTAGCCGGAGATGTAGCCCTGGCTGTAGCCGGACGCGATGGTGCTGCGGCTGTTCTCCCCGAGGCGCTGGGTCACGTACGGGAGGTTGAACAGCGCGGTGAGCTCCGGGCTTTTGCAGTTGACGATGATCGACACCTTGTCCTTCGGACGCACGGTGATCTCCTTGGCGCCGGCGATCCTCTGGCCGTCCACTGACGAAAAGTCCTGGAAGTAGGCTATCCCTTTAGGGGTGGAACAGGAGGCCAGCAACAGCAGCACTGCCGCCAGCGAATGTAATACTCGAATGTTCATATATTTCAGAATCAATTTATTTTCTCCAAATAAGCCGGCGGAATGAACCTCGTGGCAAAAGCGGCCACTCCTTCGATGGTCACGATCAGCTTTCTGTCATGCTTGATGCGCTTGATGTGACCCTCGAAACCTTTGAATATGCCGTCGATCACCCGCACACGGTCTCCCTGATGGAACTGTGGGCCGTCTTCTCCTAGATACTCCAGCCCGGAATCCTTAATTGAGCAAATCTTCATGAAAAGGTCCATCTGTTCGTCAGGCACAACCAAGAACCTGTTTGTACGATGGTCGTAATAGGGCGACACGCTGGTCGAATGTTTCTGGCGGATCTTTTCAAGATCTGACTCGGAAGACCTGACGAACATCAAGGATTTGATCAGTGGCTCCTGAACATAAATAAAGCCACCATCCGAACATTTTTCCACCAGATGCATCGGGTAGAAATAGCGAATCGCGGCATTATCCAATGTCTCTTTCAGCGGTTCGACCCGGTTGTAGAAAATGCGCACTGCATGCCAACATGGAATCAAAGCACTGTTTAGGCAGTATTCGTCAAAGGAGTTCAATGGTGATTATAGGTTCAAAATTTGGGAAAGCGTTACGATTTGAAAACAGAAAATAGCTACCCCTGCAAAGACGCAAGGGGTAAGTCCCACGGTTGTCAGCATAACAATTTCTGATCTCGAACGGCTCCAATCCAAGAGCCGGTTTCGTAACCTGCTTTTGAATGCCAAAGATAACAAAAAATACGCTCTAAAACAATAAGTCGAACAACTAATTTCCGCATGGTTTTAGGGCTTTTGGCTCAAAGAACTACCCCCCCCCCATACGGAAACGCATTAATATTCAAACAGTTAGCAAAACAGTTTTAAAAGGACTATATTATTCGTCACTGATAAGGGTCATCAACACATCCTCAAATGGACCAAAATGAACCAAATTCATTAGGAAGTAATGGTTTTTGAGAGGTCTTCCGGAGTGTCGATAATGGCTGACGGATGGTAAGCAGCAAGTTCTTCCCGACCACGGAATCCCCATGAGACACCAATCGTACGGACTTTGGCGTTGGCTCCAGTCTGCATGTCAACATTGGAATCTCCGACATAGACCGTTTCTGCTTTTGAAATGTACGGTACTTCGGCGAGAATCTGGTCAACAATGGCTGGATCAGGCTTGATCGGCTGACCCTCACGCTGGCCGAGAATCTTTACGAACTCATAGTCGCCAAAGAAGTGGTGGACAAGTTTCTCGGCTCCGTCCTGGTACTTGTTGGAGGCGACAGCGAGGCGCACTCCCATGTCAGTTATTGTCTTCAACATTTCTGGGATGCCGTCATAGGGTCTGGTGCAATCGCATTTGTGAGCGTCGTAACAGGGAATGAAATATGACGCCATCCTCTGTACGTTGTCTTCGGTGGCATATTCAGAAGGAATGGCGGCGCGGAAGAGGTTGTAGATTCCGCGGCCGACCATTTGGTAATATTCATCTATCGGATGAATCGGGAAGCCGCACTGCTCCAAAGCATAATTGGTGGCGTTGCCCAAGTCCTCGACGGTGTTCAGGAGGGTGCCGTCAAGATCGAAAATCGCTAGTTTTGTCATATTCAACATTCTACTCAACATTCTCGAAGCCGGAATATTCAGCTTTGTCCTCGTAAGGGACACCGGTCTTCATCCACGCCGGCATCGGAGCTCCCTTCAGGTAGTAGTCGAAGAACTGCTGAAGCCTGATGGACAAGTCCTTGCAGTTGCGTCTCTGGACGAGGTTGTGCGCCTCCTTGTTGTACTGGAGCAGCCATGCCGGCTTGTCGAGCCTGCGGAGATCCGAGAAGAACTCGATGCCCTGATACCACGGAACGGCTCCGTCCGCGTCGTTGTGCATGATGAGGACAGGAGTCTGCACCTTATCGACGTGGAACACAGGAGAGTTCTCGATGTAGAGATCGAGGGCGCCCGGCTCCCACATACTCTTGCCGATCCTGCTCTGACCGTGCTCATACTGGCCGGCGCGGGTGATGCCCGAGCCCCAACGGATGCCACCGTAGGCCGATGTCATATTCCCGACCGGTGCTCCGGAACCTGCCGCCGCGAACATATTCGTACGTGTTATGAGCCAGGCTGTCTGGTAGCCGCCCCAGCTCTGGCCCTGGATCGCCATCCTGCTCTTGTCGGCGATGGAATATTTCTCGCAAAGGGCCTCGGCTCCGGCGCAGATGCAGTTGTAGGCGCTCTCGCCAGGGTGTCCTACCTTATATACTATGTCCGGAACGAAGACTATGTAGCCTCTTGATGTGTAGAACGGAATATTCACGGTCGAGCGTGAAGGCGCCGGTGTCCAGAACGAGTAGAGATTGTTGGCGTTCTTCTCGTAGAAATAGATCATCACCGGAAGCTTCTCGCCTTCCTTCACGCCGTCCGGGATGAAGACGAGACCTTTCAAAGGAGTTCCGTCGTAGGCGTTCCAACGGAAGAGTTCGGCGCGCCCCCAGCGGTAATCCTCCATCTGAGGGTTGATGGCGGAAACTTTCGTCGAGCTTGTAAATAAATCGTCAGTATAATAAAGGTCATAGCAGTCGCGGAAATTGCCTTTCTGGAAGAAAAGCCTGTCGGTGGTCAGAGTTCCCGCGACGTACTTGAAGCTGACAGTGTCGGTGAAATATTCAAGAGTCTTTGACGGTTTGGCAAGATTCATACGGCCGAAACCATTCTCCTGACTTTCCTCGTTGAACACACTGAGATAGACAGTCTGCCTAGGGTCAAGCGGTCTGGCGACTCCGCAGCGACGCTCGTTAGGCTTTCTGGTGTCCGGTTTCGGATCCATGATCTTGAAGCGGTTGTGGGTCTGACGGCCCACTCCCCCTGTGAGATTGACGGCTGTCTTGCCGTCCGGAGAGAACTTCCAGATGTCATAGCGGTCGATGATCAGCACGGCGTCCTCGTCCTTGAACCATTTCGGAGAGAACTCGTGCGCCGGAGCGGCGGTCGGATGATCGTCCTCCTCATCGTAGAACGGAACGCATGTCTGGGCGGTCAGGTTGACCTTCTCGCCTGTCAGGGTGTTGTAGGTGAACCAGTTCATCTCGTCGTTGTCAAACCAGACAAGGTACCTGCCGCTCGGTGACATGTCGAAACGTCCCACGTTAAGTCCCTCGGCCACAACTTTTGTGGAACCGTCCTTGACATTCACAAGGGTGAAGTCATAGCGATTGTTGTAGTCCCATACGGCGGTACGGGCATATTTGGAATTGTCAGCCGACAGCACCCACTCCGAGAGGCCTCCGTTCATCAGGCGGACGCTCGCGAAATACGATGTCGCCAGCGGAACGATCTTTCCTGGATTGGCGAGGTCGATTGTCGCTGAATATGTCTTCTTGAGAGTCTTGTTGACATTGAGCCTCTGCTGCGGAGGAGTATAGACAGCGTCCCAGTTCCAGATGTCCAGCTGGGCGGTCTCGAAGTCCACGATCGTGGTGTCCTTCGGAGGACGGATGGCACCGATTCCAAGGAATAGACGTTTCCCGTCAGGGGTGAAGTAAAGCTCGGTGTTCTCGTTGAGAGTCCAGCCCGGAGTGCCGTCAACCTTCGTTCCCTCGGCGATGATCTCTTTTGTTGAATATGCCCATCTGCCGTCCTTGCTGATGACGGTCGTGCTGTCTGTGGCCACAGGAGCGGTCTTCTTTCCGGTCTTCAAAGCCTTGATGCTTGTCAGATAGAGGGCCTGGCACTTGTTGCGGTTCTTGCTCTTGTCCTTGGAACCAAGGAAAACCAGCTGGTCCTCAGTGTCGTTCAGGGTCAGGCGGCTGTAGGACTCAGCCCCTTTGGCCAAAGTGTCAAGGCAAGCGGGAGCGCGCGCGATCATCACAGCCGTGGCGGAAAGCGAATCCTTCTTGTCCTTCTTCGAGGTCATCAGGAGCACGGTGCCGTCCTGGTTGAACGAATAGGCATCGATGTACCGGAGAGTGTCCTTCCTGTCTGTGGCAGGGTTAAGGATGATGAGTCCGGACTTGTCTGTGCCTTTCTTGTCGGAAGTGTCCTTGTAGTGCTTCCAGGTGGATTTGTAGGCGATGTACGGCTTGGCGGTCGAACCTGTGGTGTAGGAATCCACACGGCCATATTTCCTGACAGTCATCGCCGCGAGATCGACTACCGCAAGGGTGTCCTTCGTCATATTCTCAGCCTTCTTCTTGTCTATCTTTTCCTGACGGGTCTTGGCGAACTGAGGCTTGATGCGGAGGTAAAGCCACTTGCCCTTAGGGTCAAGGGACGGCTGTGATCCACGAGGTATGCTGATCTCGCGGCATTCTGGCTTGCCTTTCCGCCCAGGAGTCATATTCCTGACATAGAGGGTTCCGTCCCCTTCCTGAGGGTTGACGCTCCAGATCAGAATGTTGCCGTCATCACTTTTATGGATGTCCGACACACTCTGCCACGAATCATAGACGCTATGGTCCATCTCTTTCTTTTGGGCCGACATCTCTGTCACTCCTGACAGGAGGGCGGCGATCGCCAGCAATGGCAACGGTTTGAAATTCATAATATTCTTAAATTTGTTTTTACTTGTTGGATTGATTTGTCACTTCGACAGACTCAGTGACCAGCCTTGCGGATCTTCTCATAGTAATCGTGGCGCGCCGGATTCTCCGGGAACCACCCCTTCAGCACACGTTTTTCCTGCTCAAACACCTCCAGGATGCCCCAGAAGCAGGAAAATGCCACCGCACCAAGAATTGTCGAAAGCACATCTCCCTTTATGAATATGGACGCGGAGGCGAAAGCCAGCCCTACGAGCAGCAGCAGCCACCAGCTGCCCTTACCCCAATGATATTCCATCTTTATGACAATAGGATGACATATTCCTATTATAAGAAAAGTCGCCGCCCCGACGATGATTCCTGTGAAGTTCATACATATAAATTTTGGGGACAAAAGTACGTAAAAATATTGGTTTATCGTGAAAGGGAAGATAGAGCGAGGCGACAATAACACATATTGGTATGATTTCAGGGTATTCATCGAGTGTCTTTACCTACATATTGGTATTGCGGCGGCCACACAATGGCTGTACCTTTGCATTCGGATAGTGATTATCGTCACAAAATAAGAATCTTTTAAGCCAAATGAAATGAAACAGCCTGATGTCGTGAGATATCAGGCTGTTCCATTTTTTCGAATATTTCCTCACGAAAACGTGACAATTATGAAATATAATGCGTACATTTGAGACAGGTTTAAAAGAGGACTGGTAATAAAATGAAAGCATTGTCTATCATCAGATTCGCCATCAGGCAGGGAAACGTCAGACAATCTTTCAAAACGTCATTCTTAAACCGTTTTTCAGCGTCTGAATATCACAAACATTTTAAAATAGGTACAATGAGAAAACTGCTTGTATTGCTTGCGCTCCCGTTGTTGGTCCTTTCGGCCTGCGGCGAGACGACAAAGGAGGAGATCGCGGATGTCCTCATCATTTCTCAGGACAATGTCGCCTTCCCTATGGAGGGCGGAACCGCGACGATTTCCGTGGCCTGCCCGTCTGAGTGGCACTCCAGCGTGTCCGACCCGTCCTGGATCACCGCCACCGACGGCGACGGCATCGTGACGATCACTGTCACAGCCAACGAGACCGGCGACTCAAGAAAAGCTTCGGTGATCCTTGAATCCGCAACCACCAAAAAGGAGATCATGGTCTCCCAATCCTGGTCCGGCGCGGTGCTGTCGCTGAAGATCAACGGTCCGGAAAACATGGAACTTGATTCCGAGGGAGACAGTTTCAAGTTCTCCGTGGAGACAAACGCCGAGTGGAAGGTTGAGTCAAGCGCGGCATGGCTGACAACAAGTTCAGAAGAGAATCTTGTAAGCGTCACGGCGGCAGCCAACAGCGAGGCACATCGCGACGCCGCGGTCACAATCACCGCGACTGTGGGCGGGAAGTCAGAAATCAAGGAGATCAATGTCTCGCAGATCTCACGCGAGGAGAACCCGTACTTCCAGATGTTGGGCAGCTACGGACTTTACGCCGAACGCTGGTACTATGGCGGCAACGCGATTAATGTTCCAGGAATAGGATCATACTGCACTATCGAGCAGAAAGAGTACGGCAAGACCTTCACCATCAAGAACCTTTTCGTTGAGGGCACTGAATATGAGGCTTCCTACGACAAAGAGACAAAGAGAATGGTGCTGACGCTTGGCTCACTGTGCCTGACCAGGACATTGGTGCAATCACAACAGACCTACTATTATTATATGGTCCAGCCTAACATCATGGAGAGGAAATTCGAGACTGGAATCCTCTACGGAACCATCGGGACAGCCACTGACGGGAAAAGTGAGAATTGCCAGGCAATCCTGCTTGATGGCTTCGACGAGGCTTACGGTTCCCTCGGGCTCATTGTCAGGGTTGGAGCCAGCCAGAGTATGGCCATGCTCAGCGACGTGTACTATGCCGACGGCAAAATGTACTTTGTGAGAGCCGAGAAAGAAACACTGGATTAATCATTTCAAGACTATAGACAATGAAGAAGATAATATATTCAACATTGCTGGCCGTCTCATTCTGCGCCTGCACAAAGGAGACGATCAACTACCAGAATCCGGTTCCGGGAGAGAACGGGAGCGAGCCGAACGCGACTTTGGCGCTCGTTTCAAGGAATACTTTGTTTACTTCCGAGGATAATGTCAATGGAAGCATCGCTTTCAAAAGTCTCGGAGGAAAGGTCGTGTTGGACGTGAACACGAATACGGAATGGACATATGAGACCGCCGGAGACAGCTTCGTCAAAGCCGAAAAGGATGAAGAGTCCAACCAGCTGACACTTTCCTGCGACCAAAACAAAGTCGAGAAGAAACTCTCCGCCACTGTCACAGTCAAGGCCGGAGACAAGACAGCGACAGTCTCAGCGACACAGAACGCCTACGGGACCGTGGAGATCGTCGCTTCCGAGAACAATTTCCACCTTGCCGCCAAAGGAGAGCTCACGGCATCCTTCGAGGTGACATCGACCGACCCGGACTGGACATTCGAGACCGCGGGATGCGAATGGATGCTTGTCACCAAGGATGGCAACACAGTCAACATCAGCGCCTATCAGAATGAGGAACATACCGACAGGGACATCAGGTTCACTCTCAAGGCCGGCAGCGGAGAGAAACAGGCCACAGAAACCATCGACGTGCTTCAGGACAGGGCGGCCCTCATCGAGCCGTCTGCCTCAACTGTTCCTATCACACCGTTCTCCAGTGAGGCCAAGGAGGTGGAAGTCAGCGCGAACTTCGATTGGGAATATTCCATCTCAGGCAACGAAAGCGGCTGGCTTACAATCGAGAGAACCGAAAACGGACTCAAATTCATTCCTACCGCGAATCCCGGGTCTGACTCAAGAACTGTAAAGATCAAAATCACAACCGGCGACGGAAAAGAGAACATCGACACAAAAGAGATCACTGTCTCCCAGCCTGGCATCGACACACAGGCGTTCATCATCGGACTCAATGTCACCAAGTCTCCATACAAATCCGCGATTCCGGTCAGCGGGGTGACAGCCGGCGCCACTGTTGACTGGGGAGACGGCACGACCGAGACCGTGGAGTCAGACTACCCTGCCCACACCTACACGGATCCTGGCTACTACATCGCTTCGTTCAAAGGCAAGGCCACAGGAATCGACGCATACTCAAAACTGACCACTGACCAAAGAATACAGATCAGCGAGGTATTCAGCTGGGGGAATCTGGAGGTGGAAACGATGAACCGCGCTTTCTACAACTGCGACAGTCTCAAGAGGATTCCTACCGATGTCATCGGCTCGTTCACCAAGGTAAAGACATTCGAGGAGACTTTCAGCAACTGCCAGCACCTTGAAGCGATTCCATCCGGGCTTCTGAGCAAAGCTGTTGAATGTGAGTCCATCAACTCAATGTTCATATACTGTCATTCCATTAAGGAAATCCCTGCGGATCTGCTTTACAACTGTCCAAAATTGACAGATGTCGGATCGGCCTTCGACATGTGCAAGTCAGTGACTCATGTTGACAAGAACATCTTCTCTAAGAATCCAGAAATCACAGACTGCAGCTCGACATTCTCAAGAATGCATAAGCTTCAGTCCGTCAGCGAGGATTTGTTTGCCAACAACCCTAAGATAACCACGTTCAACGCTGTGTTCAACGCCGACAGCAGCCTGACTTCTGTTCCGGCGGGAATATTCAGAAACCAACCTGACTGCGAGTCATTCCGTATGGCCTTCACAGGCTCAGGGCTTGTTGAGATACCGGCAGGGCTGTTCGCGAACAACACAAAATGCGAGACTTTCGAGCAAACGTTCTCCAAAACAAAAATCAAGAGCATTCCCGCCGATGTCTTCAAAGGCTGCTCATCCGTGAACTCATTCATGTCATGCTTCAACGGATGCTCTGAACTGGAGAGCATCCCTGCGGATCTGTTCAAGAACTCTGGCGCCCAGGGTGTCGTCTATGGCAAGAGGGGTGCCGGAATGAACATGATTTTCCAAGGCTGCTCGTCGCTGAAGGAAATCCCGGCCGGAATTCTGGACGGATTCACAAGAATCACAGCGCTCAACAGTATATTCAACGGCTGCTCCTCTCTTGAGAGCATTCCGTCAGACCTGTTCAAGGACGCCGCGGCGGTAACTTCCTTCTCAAGCGCGTTCAGCGGATGCACCGCACTTAAGTCAATCCCAGCCGGAGTTTTCAAGGGATTGGCCAAAGTGACATCCTTCGCTGGAGTTTTCCAAGGCTGCACAGGAATCACAGAAATCGGAGACAACCTCTTTGAAGGTTGTGACGCAAACAAAAACATCTCCAACCTGTTCAAAGGTTGTGTCAGTCTGGCAAAAGTTGCGGAAAACGCTTTCAAAGGTTGCGGGAAAGTGACGAACATCTCCGGTCTGTTCTACGGATGCACGAATCTCAAGGCTATTCCGGAGGGAGCGTTAGCGGAACTTGCCGGGGTTACAAATGCCAAGGAGGTTTTCTCCAACTCCGGAATCCAGTCGGTACCCGCAGGATTGTTTGAGGCAATCGTCAATACCACCTCTTTCGAGGGAGCGTTTTCTGGATGCGCGTCTTTGGCCAGCGTCCCTGACGGTCTGTTCGCGAAGAACAAAAAGGTGACCACCTACAAGACCGCGTTCAAGGGCTGCACATCGCTCGCTACTGTAGGCAAGATTTTCGGGGCCGGCACTAGCAAAACCAACTTTGAGTCCACCTTTGAGGGCTGTACGGCTCTCATGAGCATTCCAGCCGGATTCTTTGACGGACTTACCGGTGCGGATTCATTCAACAAGACATTCTACGGATGCACCTCATTGAAGACAATCCCTGAAAGATTGTTCGCCAAAAACACCAATGCTACCACGGTTCAAAGCTGTTTCCAGAACTGCACCGCTCTTCAGGCCGTGCCCGCAGGTCTGTTCGGCACGACAACAAAGACAAAGACCTTGACCTCGATGTTCGCAGACTGCTCATCGCTGGCAACGATCGCGCCTGACGCGTTCAGCGGAATAAACACGGCGTCGGGAACCGTGATGAAGATATTCCAGAACTGCACAGGGTTAAAGGAGGTTCCGTCCGGACTGTTCAAGAGCAACGAGAAAATCAGCAACTACACTTACGCCTTCAACGGATGCACAGGACTTGAGAAAATTGGATCTGAAGTTGTTAACTGTAAATATGGCAACGCGTCCATCAGCAACATTTTCTCCGGATGCTCGTCTCTTAAAGAAATAGGAGAAAACGTCTTCATCAACCCGGAAAAAGTCAAGCTTCTCACCTACGTGTTCCAAGGCTGTTCGGCACTTGAGACCGTTCCTGTCGGGACATTCGACAATTTCAAGGCCGCGACCAACATCAACTATTTGTTCGACGGTTGCGTCTCATTGAGCGGGGAATCACCTTACACGGTAGTGAACGGAGTCAAGTACCATCTCTACGACAGGACTAACGAGAACCTGGAAGCATCAGGGTTCGTTGCCTTGTCATACCTCCAAAACGCTTTCAGGGGATGCACAAAACTGACGGACTATGGTCAGATTCCGGACATCTGCAAGGGTAATTAATCTTTAATCATTTTAGAATATGAAACTCAAATATATCATACCGATGATTCTGGCGGCCGGAATGGCTGCCGGCTGCACGGAGACCACAAAGGTCGGCCCGGACTCCTACGAGGCCCCGCTTTTCCTCCAGCCTTCAGATTCCAAGATCGTGTTTGACAAGGAAGGCGGCAAGGCTCTTGTCACAATGGCGACCAACGCCACGAGCTGGAATTACACAGCGCAGTCTGGAGACTGGTTCGCGGTCAGCGTCGACACCGACAGTTGTCTCGTCGTGGAAGCTCCGGTAAACAGCGGCTCCGTGAAGACTGACGAGATAAAGGTCACCGCCGTCAGAGGCGAAGAGTCAAAGGAGGTTTCGTTGAGAATCTCTCAAAGGGCCGATGATGCGGCAGACCTCAGCGCTGGCGGGACAGCGAACTGCTACATAGCCCACACGAACTGCCCGTACAAGTTCCGCGCTGACATCAAAGGGAACGGTGGCAAGGACGGCAAGAGCAAGTACATCGAGACAGAGGGGCTTGAGATCAAGGAAGCCGCCTACGCCGAACTGCTCTGGGAGGCAAGAAACGACGGCGACCGCACGATGTCCTACGAGATTATCAACGGGGCGCCGTCCTACAACGGAGGCTACATTTCATTCTCGACCGGCAGAAGCGAGGGTAACGCCCTCATCGCCGTAAAGAACGCCAAGGGCAAGGTACTATGGAGCTGGCACATCTGGGTGACTGACAACGAGGTCACCACACATGACCACATAGGTCCGGAAGGCAATGTCATCGCGCAGATCATGGACAGAAACCTGGGTGCGCTTAACAACACTCCGATGGACATAGACAACAGAGGCATGATCTACCAGATGGGCAGAAAGGATCCGTTCATCCCTTCACGTTCACCTTATGCGGATTACAGCGGAATCACCGACTACGAGAACGCAAAGGACTATTGCGATAACAAACCGGAATGGAACAAGCAGAACAAAGAAGTCGGTGACGGCACCGGTGAGTGGGAGATCGACTCCAAATTCAAGTCAAAGGCAATGTTCTCGGCTCCCGGCAACATTCCGTTCTCGGCTGAGCATCCGATGAGATTTCTTGTAAGTTACTACTCAAGCGGTTACTCATGGTACATCAGCTCATCTGACAAGGACAGCGTACAACCTGGACTCTGGGGTGAGGAGAAGACCATTTTCGATCCGTGTCCTCCAGGCTACAAGGTGCCGGGAAAGAACATGTGGGGAACCGCGGTCGGCAATGAAAGCATCAAGACAGGCGGCAGGCACAATGAATATGACGAGACGGGAATCAGCAGTGATTTCCTTTGGAACGCCGAGAAAGACTGCGGCCGTGTCTGGAGGCAGACCGGGGACTTCTACCCGATGGCCGGCAACATCTATCCATCAGCATACTCGCTCCCGGGAACAACGCCTTACAACTACGCCAGCGGACAGACATTCTACCTGACAAGCCAGGAGAAGGTGTTTGACACTGACGCGGGCAAAAACCAGAACTGTGCCCACTATGTGGCGGCGTTCAATGGCTATTGGGCGGCATACGAGACAAGGGCGCAAGTCTATACCGGTCAGGTAAGATGCGTGAAGGAATAAACTTTTAACAATCAATAATGAAAAACAGATTCTTGACAATCGCTCCGCTGCTCATCACGCTGGCGGGGTGCAACGGAATCGGTGGAAATGAGAACAATGGGCCTGGGTCGGAAGACAGCGGGCCTATCGTTGTCTTTTCGCCGGAAGCGGCCATCCAAGGCGAGATCATCGTGAAGATGAAGGCCGGAGCCGCGGACGAGACCATCACAAGGGCGGGAGGCGTGACCTCCGGCAACACACAGATCGACAGGGTTCTGATGACAGTCGGCTCTGTCAGCTTCGAACGCCTGTTCCCTTCATGCGGACGGTTCGAGGCGCGAACCAGAAAGGAAGGACTGGACAGATGGTTCATAGCCAAGTATGATGAGACTGTTCTAGCGAAGGAAGTGGCGGAAATGCTCTCAGGATGCGACGGGGTGGAGGTCATTGAATATTCCATCCCGACGGCCGTGTCGGCATATTCAAAAGCAACGGCGGCGGAAAATGAGGAACCGGTCGCCACGAGGGCATATTCATCGGCAAGGAATACTCCTTTCCCTTTCAACGAGAGTGTCCGCTCGCAGAGGATGCAGTGGCACTACAACAACACTGGCAATGTCTATGCAAACTCCACTGTCGTTGGAGCTGACGCTGATGTCTATGCCGCATGGCAGCTTTGCACGGGTAATCCGGATGTCATCGTTGCCGTGGTGGACCAGGGCGTGAAATACGACCATGAGGATCTCGCCGCCAACATGTGGGTGAACAAGGGAGAGATTCCGGACAACGGCATCGATGACGACGGCAACGGCTACATCGACGATGTCTATGGATTCAACTTCACTGACAACAAGGGCAAGCTGACATTCTCGGCGGAGAACATGCACGGGACGCACGTCGCTGGAACCATCGCCGCCGTCAACAACAATGGCGTGGGAGTCAACGGAATAGCCGGGGGCTCCGGCAACGGTGACGGAGTGAAGATTATGTCCTGCGAGACGCTCGGAAGCTCAGAGTCTGGCAATTCCGGCGGCGGTCTCGGCGCGCAGGTAAGGGCGATCAAGTACGCCGCCGACAACGGTGCGGTTATCTGCCAGAACAGTTGGGGGTACACGGCCGGTGCATTGTCGAAAAACGACTGGACCAGAGGCAATTACTCAGCTCTCGCCGATGCCATCCACTATTTCATCAAGTATGCGGGACTGGACGAGAACGGTGAGCAGGAAGGGCCTATGGCCGGCGGAATCGTGATCTTCGCGGCGGGCAACGACGCTTCCAACGAGCTCTGCTACCCTGCCTCGGACGAGGCTGTGGTCAGCGTGGCAGCCACCTCATGGCTCGGAACACCGTCCTATTTCACAAACTACGGCAAATGGGTAAGCCTTTCCGCCCCGGGCGGTGATCTTTCCCTCAACTCGACCTACGGTGGAGTCTACAGCACCAGCGTGGCCGGGGACGGCGGCTCTGCCTACGAGGGAATCAACGGAACCTCAATGGCCTGCCCGCACGTCTCCGGAGCCTGCGCCCTCGCGGTCAGCTGGTACTACGGAGCCGAGAAGAAAAAAGGCCTGACCAACGAGATGCTGAAGGAGGCGCTTCTTTCAAGCGTCACCCCGGTCGATCCGTTCTGCGACGCACCTTATTTCGGGAATATGGGAGCCGGCTCGCTGGACACCTACCAGCTTCTGCTGGCGGTGAAGAAAGTGGCCATGATCCCGGATGTCACCGTAAGCCGCGGTGGCGAGGTGACCGTGAACCTTTCGGAATATTTCTACAAGACCGATGTGCTGACATATTCAGTGGCGGCGCAAGGGATAGTGGAAGTCAGCCTCAAGGACAGCGTCCTGACAATCAAGGGAGTGTCCAAAGGCAAGACTGTAATCAGGATCACCGACGGCAACCAGTCCGTCAGGACCATTAACGTGACTGTGAAATGATGAAGACTTCAAGAATGATAAAGTCAGCCTTCATTACGGCTGCGTCATCGGTTCTCTTCCTGCTCGCCGGATGCGGTTCTGAGACAAAGGAAGAGACTTTGAGCGAAACCCTGAAGACCCCCGAGGCAAAGGTCAGCGAAGTAACTGTGTCAGGCTTCCGTGTGGACTGGAGCAAAGTCTACGGTGCGGAGAACTACACCTACTCCCTCGATGGTGCAGAAGCGGATTCCACCAAGGACTTGTCCGTGACATTCAACGGATTGGAAGCTTCCAAGGAATATGTTGTCCGTCTTCAGGCCGAACCAGCGAAAGGCAGTACACGGACATCATCCGAGCCTGTCTATATCCACGTCCGCACCGCAGACGTGAGCCAGCTGGAGAAGCCTGAGATCACTGTAGGGAGCACCTATGCCTCCAAGACAATCATCAGCTGGAGCGTCATCCCTGGCGCCGGAAGTTATGAATATACCATCGGCGACATCAGCGGGACGACAACGGAGAACCGCGTCGCGCTTTCAAATCTGGCAAAGGGAACCGACTACATATTCACAGTCAAAGCCATCCCTGCTGAAAGCGGCAGCACAGCCTCCGAGACAGCACAGGCCAGTTTCACGACCTCATCCGATGACGTGCCGGCCTTGCTGATCGTGCCTGAAAACACCCTTGCGGACGCTGTTGTGTTTGATGTCTATGCGACCCCGGACGCGACATATTACTACGATGTTGTTTCGTCCTCGTCCCTTATGCAGTTTGACGAGGCGACCATAATATCCAGGTACAGGACAGCGATCATCGAATATGCTAAAAGCAAGGGCATCAGCCTCCGGCTCGCCATGGCCTCGGTCCTCAAGGTCGGCACGAACACCATCGGAGTGTCCAGCCTCGCCTCGGAGATGAGCTACGACATCATCGCGTTCGGGATGGACTACGATGGCAACGTCACCACAGGTCTCTACACCAAACGGATCACCACGACAGCCACCGGCTGGTCCTCCGGCCCGAACTACGGCGGAGCCAATTGGTTCAGTCAGAACTTTTTCATCACGAACTCATACCTTGGACTCACAGGCTACGGATGGACAAACTCAGTCTGGACGACATGGAAGGGTTCCGATGTGCAGAGCATCCGCTACCGTCTTCTTCCGACAAGCACTTTCAACAAGGTGTTCAGCGACCCTTACGACAAGGAAGCCATTAAGATCTTCCTCAGGGACACGTCCTACAGCTATGCGGTCAGGACTGACTATCTGGCACTTGTGAACTCCTCCAACGGCTACAATTCCGTGACCCCTGGCAATCCGGGAGTGTCCTACACCATGTCCGCGCTTGCTACATCCGCGTCCGGAGAAGAGGAACTGACCGTCAACTCCATCACGACCAAGACAACCAACGAGGCCTACACTTGGTTCTCGCTCGCGGCGCTGGTCAACGAAAGATACGGCCCGACCTCGACCAAGATGGCATGCGTGCTGAAAGGTGTCGGGATAGAATCCGCCAAACTTGTCGTCGTGAAGACATCCGCATTGGCCGGAATACCGGAATCATCCTACCCGGCGCTCATCGAGGACAAGGGCAATGAGTTGAACGCCACCTACATCGAGTACATCAACGGGGACGGTCTTGCGCTTCTTGTAAACGTCGAGCCTCAGACCTCCTACACGGCTATGGCCACAGTGGTGAACAAGGCCGGTGACAAACTGACCAGACACGCATCCGTGACCACCACGGCCGCTGAGAGCGCCACTTCGGCGAGGACAAGGGCAAGCGTCAACCTCGAGAACCTCGCCGTGAACGCCGAGGCCACCCCAGTAGGACTGAGACTTGACGGAGTGGAAGCCATTCCAGTCCTCGATGATCCTGCAGCGGCAGAAGACCTTTGGACCATCATCCACAACATGAACATATTCGGAACAAATTATGAAAAATAGCATAAAGAGAACAATCACCGCCACTCTGCTGGCCTTTCTCAGCGTCCTGGCCGCCAAGGCTCAGAACATCAATGTGAAAGGAACGGTCACAGACAGCGGCAACCTCCCGCTGATCGGAGTCGGGGTCTTCATCGAAGGCACCACGACAGGAACGGTCACGGCGGAGGACGGAACATGGTCCATGTCCGGAATCCCGTCAGACGCTGTCCTGACATTCTCCAGCATCGGCTATGTCACCCAGAAGATAAGCGTGGCGGGAAAGACCGTCATCAACGTGGTCCTTCAGGAGGACGCGATCGATGACGAGATCGGTGAAGTCATGGTTGTCGCCTACGGCACGGCCAAGAAAAGCAGTTTCACCGGCTCGGCCTCAGTCGTGAAAGGAGACGAGCTTCAGAAAAGGGTAACCGGCAACATCACCAAATCCATCGAAGGAACAGTGGCCGGACTCCAGGTCACCTCCGGAGGCGGACAGCCTGGCGAGGGAGCCTCGATCATGATCCGAGGAATCGGGTCCATCAACGCAGTCTCAACACCTCTGTACGTTGTGGACGGAATTCCTTACGATGGCTCGCTCAGTGCCATCAACCCTGCTGACATCGAGTCACTTACCGTGCTCAAGGACGCATCGGCCGGCGCGCTCTACGGAGCCAGAGGAGCCAACGGCGTCATTGTCATCACAACCAAGAAAGGCAGCGGAGAGCGTTCGGTCATCAGCTACAAGGGCAGCGCCGGAGTAGCCTCTCGTTCCCTCAGACGGTACGACCTCGTCGGCATGGACGATTTCATCGAACTGACCTACGAGTCCCTCAGGAACAGCGCGCAGTACAGCACGGGAATGGATTTCGAGGGTGCGAGCGCATACGCCGCGACGAACCTCGGCCAAACCATCGGAGGTCTCAAGAATCCTGAATATTACAACCCGTACAAGAACTACACTTGGTCAACCCTCATCGACCCGGCCACCGGCAAGGTCAAGGATGACGCCGCGGCCGCTTGGAACGAGAACTGGATGGACGAGATCAGCGACAACGCCGCACTGCGCACGGAGCACATCTTCTCCGTGAACGGAGCGACCGAGAAGATCAACTACCTCATCTCAATGGGCTACTACAAGGAGAACGGTATCCTCCAGAACACTGACTTCAACCGCTACACGGGAAGGGTCAATGTGGACTCGCAGGCTAACTCCTGGATGAAGGTCGGAATGAGCGCGAACTACTCGCACACGAAGGCCGACTACCAGAACTTCTCCGGCTCCACAACTTCCAACGTCTGGTACACGGCGCAGTTTATGGCTCCTGTCTATCCTGTCTATCTCAAGGATATGGAAGGAAACAACGTCCTTGATGAGGCCGGAAACCTTCAGTATGAATATGGTGACGAGGACGACAACGGCTACGCGAACCGTCCTACCGCCCAAGGATTCAACTCAAGGGCCGAACTCTACAACAACAAAGCCTACTACTACCGCAACTCTTTGTCGGCCAGATCGTACATCACTTTGGGCACGACTAAGAAGGACGCCCTTCTCTACGGACTGAGACTGACCGCGAACCTGGGAACCGACTTCAACGACTACCAGCGTACCGTCACGAATGACAAGTACCACGGTAACGCCGCTGACCAGGGAGGCCGCCTGAGCAAGACCAACACCCGCACGCTCAGTTACACATTCAACCAGATTCTGAACTACGACCGGACTTTCTCCGACCACGACATCAAGGTTCTCCTCGGCCACGAGTACTACCGATACAGATTCAATTATGCGATGGGAGAGAAGACCGGAATAATGGACGGAATCGATGAGCTCGATCCTGCCGTAACCACTTCAGGGAACTCCAGTTACTCGAACAACTACGGAATCGAGTCCTGGTTCACCAGACTGAACTACGGGTTCAGGAACCGCTACTATTTCGATGCGAGCTGGCGTACGGACGGTTCCTCAAGATTCTACAGGACAGACCGTTGGGGTAACTTCTGGTCGGTCGGCGCATCCTGGAGGATGTCTCAGGAAAAGTTTATGGAACAGTTCTCCTCTTGGCTCAGCAACCTGACAGTCAAGGCCTCCTACGGAGTGCAGGGCAACGACAACCTCGGAACCTACTACGCCTGGCAAGGTCTTTACGACTACACCTGGGCCAACGGCACCGAGGCCGGAGCCTTTGCCTCCAAGCTCGAGAACAAGGCGATCACGTGGGAGAAGAACGGCAACCTCAACGCCGGAATCGAAGCCTCACTC
Organism: uncultured Bacteroidales bacterium; assembly: GCA_934725575.1. Classification (GTDB taxonomy): domain Bacteria; phylum Bacteroidota; class Bacteroidia; order Bacteroidales; family UBA932; genus Cryptobacteroides. The sequence goes on along the minus strand of CAKVCK010000013.1, from coordinate 73,400 downwards.
TTCGGCGGAAAGGTGACCTTCACCGCTGAATATTACAACAGGAACACCCGCGATATGCTTCTTGAGAACCCTCTGGCCATCTCGACCGGATTCACCGGCTACGATGCCAATGTGGGATCGATGAGAAACCAGGGATTCGAGTTCTCCGGAAGGGTGAACATAATCGACAGGCCGAATTTCAGGTGGGACGCCAATGCGATGGCCTCGCTGAACCGCAACAAGGTCACGAGCCTCACAGCCTCACAGGACTTCATCAGTGCCGGTGCCTCGGTCATTGAGGTCGGAAGGCCTATCTACACCTTCTACCTCTCCAAGACGGCGGGCGTCGATCCTGCCACAGGAAAGCGTCTCTACTACGCCTACTGGAAGAGAGGAGTGGACGAGAACGGAGCGATCAGCAATGTCAAATGTGATGAATATGTCACTGACAACGTCTCATTGGCATCCTTGAGCAAATACTATATGGGCAGCCGTGAGCCAGTCGTCTCCGGAAGCCTCGGATCAAGCTTCGTGATATTCAAGAACATCGATCTCTCCTTCCTGACCACCTGGTCGATCGGAGGAAAGGTCTATGACGGGCTTTATTCAGGCACAATGAATGTCCAGTACGCCGGAAACAACTGGCACAAGAACGTTCTGCGCAGGTGGCAGAAGCCGGGCGACGTGACGGACGTTCCTATGGTCGAGATAGGTGGTTCGGCTCCGGCCAACGACACGGCTCTCATCAACGCCTCGTACTTCGCCATCAAGAACATCACTCTTGGCTACACGTTCCCGAAGAAATGGCTCTCGAAGCTGGACATCAGCTCGCTGAGGCTGTTTGCCACCGCGGACAACATCGCTATGTTCAACCATCTTGACGGAATGGACCCACAGTACAACTTCACGGGAAGCGTGTCATATTCATACACCCCGTCAAGGGCTATCGTGGCCGGCATTGACATTCAATTCTAGGAGGAAATCTTATGAGAAAGAAACTATATATTCTTGCGGCTCTCGCCATCGCGTCCGTTTCCTGCGACAGCGACATGCTTGAGTTCAACCCTACGGATTCCGGCTCCGGAGAGGAGCTGATGAAAGAGGCTTCCACGGCCATCACCTCCATCAACGGAATCTACCGTTCGATGTGGACCGCCGGATGGTCAACCACCGGCAACACCCATCAGAGTTTCGGTATCGCCGCCTACAACCTCGCCCAGGAGACAATGGGAGACGACCTCATCATGCAGTCCCAAGGCAACGGATGGTTCTGGTACGACCACGTTTACAACGTCAAGAACCAGTACACATCCTCTGCATTCAGATCGTACGATGTCTGGTACGCCAACTACAAGTGGATCGCCAACGCCAACAGCGTCATAGCGGCCAAGGAGACGATGGGCGGAGGCTCCGCTGACGTGTCCTACGTCGTGGGACAGGCCTACGCCATCAGGGCGCTCTCCTACCTCAACCTTGCGACATGGTTCGCAAGAGCCCCTTACAATCCGCTGACAGACAAGTACCGCTGGAGCGACCCCGGAGTGCCTGTTTACACTGAGCCGACCTCAATCGGAACAGAGGGCAAGCCGAGGGAGAACCTTGAGGTTGTCTATGCGCGGATCGACTCCGACATAGACTCTGCCATCGTGCGTCTCTCCAAGGGTGAGGCTTCAACCCTGAACAAAGGCAACAAGTCCCACATCAATGAATATGTCGCGCTGGGCATCAAGTCCCGCGCATGTCTCGCCGAAGGTGACTGGGAAGGAGCCTACAAGGCGGCGTCCCAGGTCATCGATGGAGGTGCATACGAGATCGGAGGCGAGAACGAGCTTATGGGAGGCATGAACTCCATCAGCTACGGCAACGTGATGTGGGGAGCCGGAATCGAGACTTCCGAGCAGTCCGGAGCCTACGCCGGATTCTTCACCCACATGGACAACGCCGACGGAGCCTATGCGAAGTCCGCTCCCAAGCTGATCAACAAGCAGCTCTACAACCACATCGGTTCAGGTGACATCCGGCTAAGATGGTGGGATCCGACCGACAAAGAATCCCCTTACATCTCAAAGAAGTTCGCCTTCTCCAACGTCCAATCCTGGCTCGGAGACTACATCTATATGAGAGTCGAGGAGATGTACTTCACGGCCGCTGAGGCTGCCCTCAGGCTCGGAAACCAAGACGTGGCCCGTGACCTGATGAACAAGGTGATGGCCAAGAGGAACCCGAAATACAACGCCTACAACTATTCGGGAACCCTCCTTGGCGCCACGACGACGACGTGGACAGGATCCCTTCTTGAGAACATCCTGATCCAGAGGCGAGTGGAGCTTTGGGGTGAGTACGGCCGCATCTTCGACGTTCGCAGGACCGGTCAGGGCATCGACCGCCGCACCGAGGACGGATTCTCGGAGGAATGCATCTCCGCAATGAAGCGGAACGGCATCGACCTCACGAATGCCGACACCTACGACTGGGTGCTGACCATCCCTAAGGACGAGCTCGACGCCAACCCTAACATCAATGAAGAAGATCAGAACCCTTGATAGAATTCAGAGACAATGAGACATACAAAGATATTATTAAGTATTCTGGCCACTTCCCTGCTCGCCGCCGGCTGCGGTAAGGAGCAGGAAGGAACCATCTACAAGCCAAGCGCGGACGACGCGAAGGAAATCCATTTCATACAGTCCTCCCTGACCAAGGAGTTTCCGCAAGGCAGCAAGTCCGGAACCTTGGAGATAGAGATCGCCAGGCCGGGAAACAAGGGAGAACTGTCAGTGGGACTCCAGAAAAAAGGCGAGAATGAAAGTGCCTTCAACATTCCGGAGACTGTCACACTGCCCGACGGCAGCTATTCGGTCACAGTCCCGGTTGAGGTAAACCTCAGGCAGCTCCTTACCGGCTCGTCCCTCAACGCGACCATACTCATAAGCGACCGCCAGGAAGAGACCGGAACAGGAAGCGCCTACGTGACCCAGTTCTCCGACAAGATCAACCTGTCTGTGTCCTTCGCCCTCGAATGGGAGCCCTACTACAGGACCGACGAGAGCGGAAACAAGGTCCAGCAGACAGCGACCTACACCTACAACGCATTCTACACAGGCCGTGACAGCGGGCTGAAAGTGGAAAAGGCTGTGGGAACCAACATTTTCAAAGTCAACGACTGGGCCAGCGGCGTGTCCTTCAAGTTCATCCTAAACGAGGACAACACCTGCACCGTGCCTTCACAGTCGATCGGCTACTACAACTCCAATTACAATGAATATGTAAGGGTCTCAGATATGGCCGAGTACACCGGCAACAAAGCCGCCTACAGCTCGTATCCTTGCACCTACGACGGCAACGGAAACTTCTCGTTCTACCTGATCTATTTCGTCTCCGCAGGCTATTTCGCCCAAGGTAACGAGACTCTCACCTTCAACGGCAACGAGGACAAGACCCCGGTCGTGGAGATTTCATTCGACGGAATCGAAACCACCGAGACCGGCTTCAAGGCCCCGAGGCTTTCATTCAGCAAGAATGAATATACCAGATTCTACAAGGCTACGGTTGTAAGCGGAGACATCACTGAGGACACCGCAAGGCAGGAAGAGATCAGGAAAGCGTTGGAAGCCGACAAAAAGCCGGGAAGCGCACCTGTGGTCACACTGTACGATGACAGCTCCGAGCTTTGGAATGTCGGCTCAGGCAACTGCACCGCGGTCGCCTTGGCCTACGACTCCACCTCGACTGCCACAGTGCTCTATATGAAGAGGTTCACCTGCGATCCAGACGGACGCTACACACCAAAGGTCAACAAGTTCGAATGGCGAAACGATCCGTCAAACACTCTCTACTCCCCTTACACGACTTTGTTCTGGGATATGCAGGCCGACAATGTCGTTTCTCTCAAGTACCTGTGTATGAGGACCGACTATCTTGAGTATATGGTCTCCAACCTAAAGACAAGCGCCGAGGAGATCGCCTGGGAGAGAGGCAACGAGGTCAACGAGGAATTCCTCCAGAAGCTGGTGAGCGAGGACGGATTCGCCACCGTCTTCAACACATTGAAGCAAGGCACAAGCTACACGCTTTGCGTCTGCGTGGTCAATGAGTTCGGGGACAGGACGTTCGTGACAAAGACAGCCGAGACCAAGGGATACGCCGCGTCCGATTTCGACACTAGCAAGAATCTTCAGGACTTCATCGGGGCATACAAAGCCACGGCGACGGTCGATAACACAAGCGGATCATCATCCGGTGACGAATCTTTCCGTGTCGACATCTACAGCCTCGGAGGCAACGACGTGATGATCAGTGGCTTGTCGAACACCAACGATTTCACTCCTGAGGTCAAGGGCTATTACGACCCTGAAAGCCACTCGATCCAGATCGAGCCTCAGCCGCTGGGACGCTACAAGACCTACTACGTGACACTCGGCCTTTCTGACGGCCTGTCAATCTACTGGGGAGGCAACAGTATGTCACTCGGATTCATTGACGGGGCGATCAGGATGACTCCAAGCCCGTACTCCGACGCGGCGATCAACAGCTATCAGTTCCTGCTGTTCACCACTGAGAAAGCCACCAGCGCCTCTTACACAAGGCAGAGCGTGGGATCCAAGACATATTCAAACCTTTGTCTGGAGCCTTTCAGCTCTTTCGCTCCCCAGCGTCCGGCATCCGATGACGGATTCCTCGGAGAGAAAGCCACTCTGCTATAGGGAATATTCATAAATCGCTTTGAGGCCGCCCCCTTTTCGGGACGGTCTCTTTTTATTAATATTCCCGTATATCAACCACATCCGCAAGAAAAACGAAAATTTTTGTAACAATTGACAGGAATATTCGTTTATATTGTGAAACGAAAGAGAAACGATGACAAGAGAAGAGTCCATAACATTCTACAAGGCGCACGCCCGGAGGCTTTACAACACGAGCCTGCGGATTGTCCGCGACAGCGGCGAGGCCGAGGAGATTATGCAGGACACCATACTCAAGTTCATCTCATCCGACATCGCTCCAAAAGATCCGGCGCAAGTGGCGACGTGGCTCAGCCGCACCTGCATCAGGAAATCCATCGACGCAGTCAGACGGAAAAAGCGCGAGAGGCTCTTCCTTGATGAATATGCCGCCGACGCTTCTGAATATGACAGCGACACTCAGTTCGAGCTTCCCGGGACTATGGCCGCCGTCACCCAAGTACGCAAGGCCATCGAGGAATTGCCGGACAACTACAGGCTGGTCATGAACCTTGTGCTTCTGGAAGGCCTTGACTACGAGGAGATCGCCAACCTGACAGGAGAGCGGGAAGGCACGATCAGGACACAGTTCTCAAGAGGTAGGGTGAAACTGGCCGAGAAATTAAAGAAATATGAATATGACAGACTTTAAAGAATATATCGACAATAATCCGGAGATCCTGAATGATCAGGAACTGCCGGCCGGACACGAGGCCCGGTTCGAGGCGAAACTGGACACGATGCTGGAATCCAGCCGCAAGACCGGTCATCGGAAGAGACTCTTCACTGGCATATTCAGTGCGATGACAGCCGTGGCGGCAGCCATTGTGGCCGCTGTGATATTCATAGACCGTCCGGTGGCAGGTGAGGTGGATTGGTTCGCAGGGGTGGCTGATGATCCTGTCGCGGTGTATATGGCATATTCGGAGAAAATCGCGGTGATGTACGAAGAGATATTCACAAAGGATTTGGATGAGAGGTGGGCGACGACGGTGGGAAGCATCACCAATGAGAATGTGGCAATGATTGACCAGTTGCCGGATGAGCTTGACGACAAGACCAAGGCGCATATTCTGAAGGAATACTATGGAGAGCTACTTAACGGATTAGATAAAATCAACAAAATAAAAGAGTTATGAAAAAGTTTATGTTTATCGGAGCCGCAGTGCTCGCAATGTTCACAGCGACCGGCTTTACCGCCCCCGTGGGGTATCCGGCTGAATCAATGTATCTGACAACAACCTCAAAAGTTGATGCGGAATACACCAAATGCAAGTTCAACTGCAAGGATTTCAGCGGGTTGGAACTAAGCGGGATAGTCGAGGTCAACCTTGTCAAATCAGACTCGTACAAAGTGGAGATCACTCTGCCGAACGTGCTTAAGGAATATCTTCAAGTGTGGGTCAATAATGGTGTTCTGAAGATCGGGTGGAACAAGAATATTCCGTCAAAGCTTCAGAAAGAATTGGGAAACTGGACGTGCAAGGCAGAGATCGCGATGCCAAAGCTGAGGAAACTTGAAATGTCGGGAGCCACAAGTCTGAAATGCGATGACACATTTGACCTTGGAAGAGAGGAAATTTCGTTGGATTTGAGTGGAGCAAGCAAAATCAAGTCATTGAATGTCAATGCAGAAAAATTGGACGCAGAGATAAGCGGGGCCTGTTCCTACAAACTCACCGGTAATTTCAACGAGGCTGAACTCGATCTCTCGGGGGCAGCGAGCGGCAGCTTCAAGATCAATGCCGACAAGGCCGAGGTCGATGTCAGTGGAGCCGCCAAGACCAATATGGACGGGAACTTCGGGAAAATAGAGGTTGACGCTTCCGGAGCCTGCATATTGAACCTGAACGGGAAAGTCGGCAAGTTGGAGGTTGACGCTTCCGGAGCGTCCAATGTAAAGGCGATGGACGCCGAGATAGAGGACGCCTTGCTTGAGACTTCTGGAACGGCTAATTGCAGTGTGAATGTGACGAACTCGCTAATGATCGAGGACGCTACCGGAGCGTCGCACATCAACTACAAGGCTCCAAAGAACTTAGGTGTGATGACCAAGTCAATCGGGAGGATGGCTTCGGTGAATCGGGTGAATTAATGTCGCTTGCTCGATGTTTTTGACAGGCTGGTACACTTCTACAGGTTCAGCGACCACGATATTCGGTCACTGAGCCTGTCGAAGTTACCGCTAAAGGGCTTGCAGGGAGGCGTGGCAAAGTGTCGCGTCTCCCGCTTTTGCCATAAAGAGGTACTCCTCATCGCTTGCCTTGCGGATTCCGAAGATCACGTCATCACCACGATGGACCTCACGTCTGAAATTGATGTCGATTCTGGTGAAAAGTCCGCTTGAAAGCACACTCTCAGGCAGAAGGTTGTAGAACATCTCAATGTAATGGGTGTTGTTAAGATGCCCGTTGAAGTCACATTCGCTGTAACCGACCTCCTTGTGCTTGATGAAATCCGGCAGAAAATCGATGATGCGTCTTGGACTCTTGCAAGGGACAGGGATGTCAACGTCCGAGAGTCCGAGTTCCGGGAAAATCGGTTTTCTGGTGCCTATGTCAATAACGCACCATTCCGTCGTGCCACGGCCGATCTCCTCACCGTCCGCATCCGTAAGCCTTACGCATCTGTTATAAGTAAGGCCTTTACCTTTCACCGGCCAGACCTTGACATTATAATTATCGTAAAGATTTGGCCGCTCATCAATCTCGAAAGCCGAGCGGAGCAGGACCCACGAACGCCCCGCTTTTCTCATCACATCGATTCCGCAGCCTTCCTTGCGGATGTTCTGTCCGATCGCGTTGATGATGCTGCCACAGATGGAAGGCACGGTGGCGTGACCCTGATAGTCTATGTGCTCCGGGGCCACGGAATATTCAAAAGTGTTTATGATCTGTTCCATAATGCTGATGTTTTTAATCTACTTTGATGCAAAAGTACCGCATTTGCGTCTTGTGACGAAGAAAGTGTTTTCAGAGGTGTGAAAAATGTCACAAAACCATTGTTTGGCGGAAAAATTGCTGTATTTTAGGGACGAAAATCCGGACTTTTGAATTTAGTCCCAGCATATTCAGGGACGGTTTTGACAGGTTTGGGACAATTTTTAGGGCTATGAACACACCATTGAGAGTCTCGAAAGGCTATGCCAGCCAAGTGAAATACGCGGTGCTGTTGCCGCTGTTCTTCTTCGTGTTTTGCTTCGTATATAATCCGTTCTCATTGTCGGATTTTTACGATGTGGGAGGGAAATCGTGGACATTCCACCTGCTGATGCTGTCCTGCATTATGATCGGTGTCCTGGCACTGACACGGCTTGTTTTCTCGTTCCTTTACAAGTATATTCCTTTCAAATGGTGGCATTATGCCGTCTGGTGTTTCGGAGAGGTGCTGGTCATTTCTTTCTTCTTCGCGCTCTACACTTCGCTCTTCTACAAGAAAGCCGGAGGTATGCCATATTTCACGGCGCTGCCCTATTGTTTTGAAGTGGTGTGCCTGACGCTGGTATATCCATACCTGCTCTGCATTCTGCTGCGGATCATCTCCAACAAGAATTACGATCTGGCCAATGCTGGACAGGCTCCGGAAGAGTCACTGGTCAAGTTCTACGATGAGCACAAAAGGCTGAAACTGACGATAGACCCATCGGCTGTACTTTATGTCAGCGCTGAAGCCAATTATATCAACATTCATTATTTGGAGAATGACCGTGTCAAGACATACCAGCTGAGGAACTCGATGAAAAGCCTTGAGACTGACGCTCTGAAACACGGATTCGTGCGCTGCCACAGGTCGTACTACGTCAATCCTCGCCACATCAAGGTGCTGAGCAGGGACAAGGATGGAATCATCTACACCGAGTTCATCCGTGATGGGGTCGGGCATATTCCCGTCAGCAAGCAGTATTACGACAGCCTGGCGAAACTACTGTAGCCGGCCAAGAATCTTGACATTAGGGTCACGGGAAAGCTGGCCGGGATTCGTCCCGGGCTCACCTTCCGGAACCGCCAGTCCACGGGCGGAATAGAATTTCGTCCAGAACTCGGTCACATTGCCGGTGCTGTCGTGAAAGGACATCGGAATCGTGCCGAAGACAAAATGCTTAGTCCCGCTTCCTGTTGCTTTCGAGTCCACCTCTTTCACATTCTGGTCCCGTTCTTTCAGCCCGTCTTTGAAAACAAACGACTTCTGCACGAGTTCCGAACAATAAATCGCGCTGTCACTTGGCATAAATATGTCATCGTAGGGCCTTCCGAGGAACTTTCTCGCATTCGCCACACTCTCTTCAACGTCCACCCCTTCAATCCTCCCCACAAGCACTGACTCCCTATCACTCAATCGGATCAGAAAACTGTCCAACGGGTTTTCCACAACTCCATATTCCGGAATAGCCTCAACGACGTTCCCGTCTGAGAAAACCGCGATATGATCGATTCCAAGTCCATCCACCCCGTCCGTCACATCCGTGATGTTGTTTCCTTGACCATTGACGACAAACAACAGGTCACCGCCCCGCAAATCCGAGACAGAGACCCTCTCATCTGAACATCCCAGGACGACAACGAGAAGCGGAACAACCAATGCTTTCAGAATATTCACGTATCTAAAGTCTGACTAAGAAAAATGACCTGAAATCCTACTGGAATCCAGGCCTTGAATTGTTATAAACTATATTCCTGACTATTCAGCGGAATCGTCATCTCCGCCGTATTGAGAGATGTTGTCATCCGGAAGGGTGGTGTCGGCCGGAGCGTCAGCTGAAGATCCTGCAACATCCTCGTTCTCGGCGTCCTCCTCTCCCTCAAGCCATCTCTCAAGAGCCTCGGCATCATCGGTTTTCACCTTGATCTTCACAAGGTTGATGGAATCATCCGTCTCGACGGTAACAGCATAGAAACTGGTGCCGTCAGGTTTTGGATACTTGACAAGGTCAGGGAGATAGTCGCTGAAACCTCTTGGATATTTCTCATTGAACGCTGCGGCAAGCGCTTCGGACATATTCTCGTAGCTTACCACGTGTCTTTTCTTCTGATCTGGTGCCATACTCATATAAACCAAATAAAGATTGTTTATCGTTTTCGGGTGCAATATTAAGACATTTTTCCGAATTGAGAAGCAATCCGCGAACTATTTTCTGAAAAAAAATGATTTCTGCCTCTTCTTCTTCTCCGGATCACGCTCCACAAAGACCGGTTTCATCGTTCGAGGATCGATTCCGGTGTAGTACATCACGGATGAGGTGGTCATCGGAGTCGGTGTGAAATCCTGCACCTGATCCATATATATTCCTTTCAAAGCAGGATTTTTGGACAGGTTCTCCATATCCTTCATCGTGCAGCCTGGGTGCGAGGAGATGAAATATGGAACGATTCCGGTGCGCCGTCCGTTCTGGGCGCAGATCTTGTCGAACTCATAGCGCAATCTCTCAAAGAGCTTGAAAGACGGCTTGGCGATGTACTGGAGCACCTTGTCCTCGGTATGTTCCGGAGCCACCTTCATTCGGCCGGAAGTGTGGTCAAGAATCAAAGTCTTGAGGTAAGGCTTGGATGTCTCGTCCACAAAGCCTTTCTCATCGAGGAACAAATCGTAACGGATCCCGCTGCCGATGTAGGAATGGCGTATTCCCGGCACGGCATCGACCTTCCGGTACAACTCAAGCACCTGTTTGTGAGAGCGGTTCATATTCGGACACGGAGCCGGAAACAGACAGGATTTCCTGCGGCATTTGTCGCAAAGGTCCGGGTTCTTGCCACGCATCATATACATATTGGCCGTAGGGGCCCCGAGATCGGAGATATTCCCCGCAAAGCCTGGCATCTTGGCCAATTTCTTAACCTCAGCGACTATGGACTCCTGCGAACGGGACTGGATGAACTTACCCTGATGCGCGGCGATGGTGCAGAAATTACATCCTCCGAAGCACCCTCGGTGAGTGATGATGGAATCCTTGATCATGTCATAGGCCGGGATCCTCTTCCCCTTGTAGCGCGGATGCGGCAACTTGGTGAAAGGCAGGTCCCAGAACGAATCCATCTCCTCGGTCGTGGACGGTGAATATGGCGGATTGATCTGCACATAACCATTCCCGACAGGCTCGACGATCGTCGCCGGATGCATCATATTGGCGTGAGTCTCAATCAGATGAAAGTTCTCGGCGAACGCCTTCTTATCCTTCTTGCACTCCTCGAACGAATGAAGCACCAACGGCTCCTTGACCTTCCACTTTCCGCTCATAAGGAAAGCGATCTGCTGGATCCTATGTATTTCATGAATATTCCTCTGCGCCTCAATGGCTCTCGTCAGTTCCAACATCGGCTTCTCCCCCATCCCGTAGCAAAGGTAGTCAGCCTTGCACCACTGCAATATGGACGGAACAAGTTCATCTTTCCAATAGTCATAATGGGTAAGCCGACGGAGCGAAGCCTCGACTCCCCCGATGATGACCGGAACATCGGGATAGAGTTTTTTTAATATGTTCGTATAGACACTGACCGCATAATCCGGCCTCTGTCCGGCCTTGCCTTCCGGCGTGTAGGCGTCATCGTGACGTAGACGCTTGCCGGCAGTGTAGTGGTTCACCATCGAATCCATAGCACCGGCGTTCACTCCGAAATAGAGCCTCGGAGCGCCTAACTTCTTAAAATCCCTGAGGTCATCCCTCCAGTTAGGCTGCGGAACGACAGCGACCCGGTAGCCGAAATGCTGAAGCCAGCGGGCTATGCAGGCCGTGCCGAAAGAAGGGTGGTCCACAAAGGCATCACCCGTGAAAAGGATGATGTCGATGTAGTCCCACCCTAAGGCTTCAACCTCCTTTTTGGAGGTCGGGAACATATAATCCGTTTCGGACATCGGAAATATTCCTACATTCTCTCAGGCAGTTCGATTCCGAGGATGCCCATCGCCTTGCGAAGGACAGCGGAAAGCGTGTCGATCAGCACCAGACGCATCTTGAGCACATCCTCGTTCTCCTCCTTCAGGATCGGAGTGTCGTGATAGTACTGGTTGAACTCCTTGGCGAGGTCGTAGGCATAGTTGGCGATGACGGCCGGTGAATATGCCTGCGCGCCTTCGGCGATCTTGGCCGGGAATGTGTTCAGCAGCTTTATCAAACGGATCTCCTTGGCGCTGAGCTCAACCTTCGGCAGAGGAGAGGCGGAATATTCAATGCCTTTCTCCGCGGCCTTGCGCAGGATGGAGCGGATTCGCGCGTGGGTATATTGGATGAACGGGCCGGTGTTGCCGTTGAAGTCGATGGACTCCTTCGGGTTGAAGAGCATCGTTTTCTTCGGATCAACCTTGATGATGAAGTACTTAAGGGCACCAAGACCTATCATATGATAGAGCTTCGCCTTGTCCTCCTCACTCATGTCGGCCAGCTTTCCGGACTCGTCAGAGGTCGCGCGGGCCTCCTCGTACATCTTCTGGATGAGGTCATCTGCATCCACAACGGTTCCCTCACGGGATTTCATCTTGCCCTCAGGCAGCTCGACCATTCCGTAGGAAAGATGGAATATGTTGTCGGACCATTCGAATCCCAACTTCTTGAGGATCAGTTTCAACACCTGGAAGTGGTAGTTCTGCTCGTTGCCGACCACATAGACGTGAGAGTCAAGGTGATATTCAGCGAAACGCCTTTCGGCCGTTCCCAGATCCTGGGTGATGTAAACCGACGTTCCGTCAGAACGGATGAGCAGTTTCCTGTCGAGTCCGTCGGCCGTGAGGTCGCACCAGACGGAGCCGTCCGGATCCTTCACGAACACGCCCATATCCAGTCCCTTCTGAACCAACTCCTTACCAAGAAGATAGGTCTGGGACTCGTAGTAAACCTTGTCGAAAGTGATTCCGAGAGCCTTGTAGGACTCGTCGAAGCCCTTGAGCACCCAGCCGTTCATCCTGGCCCAAAGGTCGCGGACCTCCTTGTCGCCGGCCTCCCATTTTTGGAGCATCTCGTGGGCTTCCTTGAGGCAAGGGGCCTCCTTCTTGGCGGTCTCCTCGTCCATTCCCCCGGCAATCAACTCCTCGACTTCCTTCTTGTAGATGTTGTTGAAAGCCACGTACATATCCCCGACAAGATGGTCGCCCTTAATCCCCGTGGACTCCGGAGTCGCGCCGTTGCCGACCTTCAGCCATGCAAGCATGGACTTGCAGATGTGCACTCCCCTGTCGTTGACAAGGGTGGTCTTGATCACGTTGTTGCCGCTGGCCTTCAGAAGCCTTGACACCGAGTCACCCAGAAGGTTGTTCCTGATGTGGCCGAGGTGCAGAGGCTTGTTGGTGTTCGGCGACGAGAACTCGACCATGATGTTCTTGCCGGTCGTCGGCAGGTCACCGAAGTCCTTGTCCGCAACGATCTCTCCGAAAAGTTCGTTCCAGAAGAGATTGGAGAACAGAAGGTTAAGGAAACCTTTGACGCAGTTATATTCAGAGATTTCCGGTACGTTCGCCTTCAGCCATTCTCCGATGGCGTTGCCCGTGTTCTCCGGAGTGGAGTGCGACAGACGCAGGAGCGGGAAGACGACGAGCGTGAAGTCTCCGGTGAATTCCTTCCTTGTGACGGAGACCTGAAGCGCCGACGGTTCGATGTCGGCGTTATAGAGTGCCTTGATGGCTTCTGAAGCCTTAGAGGCGATAAAAAGTTCCGGGGTCATTAACCGAGATAGGTTTTAAGAAGTTTGCTTGCGGATGGTTTCTTTAGCTTGCGGATCGCCTTCTCCTTGATCTGGCGGACTCTCTCTCTTGTGAGGTCAAGCCTCTCGCCGATCTCCTCAAGGGTCATCTCCTGACAGCCGATGCCGAAGAACGACTTGATGATCTCGCGCTCACGGGTCGTCAGGATCTGGAGAGACCTTTCGATCTCGGTGCTGAGGGACTCGTTCACAAGGCCTCTGTCGGCCATCGGCGAGTCATCGTTAGGAATCACATCCAGAAGGCTGTTGTCCTCGCCCTCTACGAACGGGGCATCCACAGACACATGCCTTCCGGACACCCTGAGGGTATCGGAGATCTTGTCCTGCGGGATGTCTATCATCTCGGAGAGTTCCTCATTGGAAGGGCTTCTCTCGTTCTTCTGCTCGAACTGTGAGAGGGCCTTGTTGATCTTGTTCAGGGAACCGACCTGGTTGAGCGGAAGCCTGACGATCCTGGACTGCTCGGCGAGAGCCTGAAGGATTGACTGACGGATCCACCACACAGCGTATGAAATGAACTTGAAGCCTCTTGTCTCGTCGAATTTCTCGGCGGCCTTGATCAGGCCGAGGTTACCCTCATTAATCAAATCCGGAAGGCTAAGCCCCTGATTCTGATACTGCTTCGCAACAGAAACCACAAATCTAAGGTTGGCCCTTGTGAGTTTCTCCAAAGCTTTCTGGTCACCCTTGCGGATTCTCTGGGAAAGCTCTACCTCCTCTTCCGGAGACACCAACTCCTCGCGGCCGATCTCCTGGAGGTACTTGTCCAGGGACGCGCTCTCGCGGTTGGTGATTGACTTTGTAATCTTTAATTGCCTCATATCTTGTAATACACAAATTTCCCTGACGGAAGGCGCGGAGCCGTTTCCGTCAGGGAAACACTATCCTATAACCTTCATCAACTACTCTTTACTGAATCCGAAGAAGGCTTTTCTACCGTTGGCTGTGACACCTTCGATATAAACCGCCCTCTTTGCGGACTTGGCGATGTTCAAAACATCCTGAGGTGTGCCGACCGGCTGATCGTTGACGTAGGTGATGACCATTCCATCCGAAGCGCCTGCCTCAAGCATCTTGCCGCTTCCGACGGATGTGACCTCGACACCTTTCTTCAGACCGAACTTCGCAAGAGTCTCCTTGGAAGCCTCCTTAAGAGTCGTGCCGAAGAAAGCGATCTCTCCGTCACCGACCACAGTACCGTTCTCGGTGCTGCTGCCCTGGAATGTGACCTCAAGTTCCTTCTCCTTGCCGTCACGGATGATCTTGACCTTAGCCTTGTCACCAGGATGGAAGGTATTGACCTTGACCTGAACTGCGGAGCCACTCTTCACATCGGTTCCGTCAATGGCCACAATCACATCACCTTCCTTCATTCCGGCCTTGTCAGCGGAGCTGCCTTTCGCAACCTCTCTGATATATACGCCTTCCGGAGAAGAAAGTTTCAATTTTTTCAACATATCATCGACAGAATCATATTTCAGATTCTTGGCAAGACCTTCGCTGAGATCAGACATAGCGATTCCAAGAACGGCTCTCTTCACTGACCCAAAGTCAATCAAGTCTTCTACAACCTTCTTCACAATATTCACCGGCACAGCGAATGAATATCCCGAATATGCTCCTGTCTGTGAAACAATAGCGGTGTTGATGCCGACCAGTTCGCCGGTCTTGTTGACCAACGCTCCACCTGAGTTGCCAGGGTTGACAGCCGCGTCGGTCTGGATGAAGGACTCGATCTGGATTCCGCCATTGTTTCTCTCACGAGGATCGTGCGCCATCGAACGTCCCTTGGCGCTGACAATGCCGGCTGTGATGGTGGACCTGAGCTGATAGCCAAGAGGACTGCCCACGGCCAAAACCCACTCACCGAGCCTCAACTGGTCGGAATCCCCGAACGGAAGCGTCGGAAGTCCCTGAGCGTCAATCTTTATCAAAGCGACATCCGTAGCCGGGTCTGTACCGATGACCTTGGCGTCATATACCTTGTTGTTATTCAGGGTGACCTGTACCTTCGTCGCGTTGGCGACCACGTGGTTGTTGGTCACGATGTAGCCGTCAGGACGGATGATCACTCCAGAGCCGCTTCCCTGCTGCTCCCTGGTCTGAGGGCCTTCATCCCCAAAGAAGAAACGGAAGAACGGATCCGTCATCTGATATTGCTGAGTCACCGTCACCTCCACATAAACAACAGCATCAACCGCAGCCTCCGCGGCGTAAGTCAGATCCGGATAGTCCGACTGTGCCAGATTGACAGTCTTTGTGACCGTTCCGTTCTCTGTACTTGTCACATTGTCTCCATCATTCACGGTGGCCGCCTTGACGACACCGTATGCCGCCAGCACGCTGAACAATACTGACAGCACCACTGTTAACAAACCTTTTTTCATTTCTGACATATTAATTAAATTTATCAATATTCAATCACAAGCATCCGGATGGTGTTTCCGAAGCCTTAGGCAAAAAATCAAATATGATGCCATAATATTAAGGGAATATTCGTATATTTGCCTTTTACAGAGGCCACCCTCCGGCGGCCGGAAAACAATGAATTAAAAAACACACGAATATGAAACTCAACGTATCAAGCTCCGAGCTTCTGAAAGGACTGATGGACATCTCCAAGGCCATCCCGGCCAAGTCCGCCCTTCCGATTCTGGAAAACTTCCTGTTTGACCTCAAAGGCAACATCCTTGAGGTCACCGCATCGGATTCGGAGCTCACCCTCAGGACTGAAATCGAAGTGGACACCACCGAAGAGGAAGGCAGGATCGCCGTTCCCGCAAGACACATCATAGACCTTTTGAAAGAGCTTCCGGACCAGCCTGTTTCCATCAAGACCGCAAGCGACAGCTCCATTGAGTGCAACTGGACCAGTGGAAACTCCGTGCTCCCGTTCTTCCCTGCGGAGGACTATCCTGAGATCAAGGGCACAAGCGAGGACGCAGAAAGGATCGAGTTCCCGGCCGACAGCCTAATCGAGGGCATCAACAGCACCATCTACGCTACGGCCGATGATGAGATCAGACCGGCGATGAACGGTATATTCTTCGACTTCAGCCCTGAGTCAACCACTCTTGTGGCATCCGATTCACACAAGCTTATCTGTTATACGGCCAAGGAGGTGAAGACCTCCGAGAAATGCTCGTTCATCCTTCACAAGAAGCCGGCGGCCGTTCTGAAATCCATTCTTGGGAAAGAGGACGGAACCGTTGAGATCTCGTTTGACTCAAGCACCGTGCTCTTCACATTCGGAAGGACCACGATGGTCTGCAGGCTGATTGTCGGCAAATATCCTAAGTACCGCGACGTTATCCCTCAGAACAACTCCAGCGTACTGAAGATTGACAGGGCGATGTTCCTGAACACGGTAAGACGTGTTGCCGTCTGCGCCAACAAGGCGTCCAACCACATCAAGCTGGATCTGAAGCCTGGCCAGATGGAGATCACGGCCCAGGATCTCGGATTCGCAATAGCCGCCTACGAGAAAGTAAGCTGCGACTACAACGGGGATGAGCTGTCCATCGGCTTCAAATCGACATTCCTAACCGAGATTCTCGCCAATATGAACTGCGAGACCGTCGTGATGAAATTCGCCGATGCCCGCAGGGCCGCCCTCATCATCCCGTCAGAGGATGATGCCGAAAGCGGAAAGATCTGTGGCATCCTTATGCCGATTATGGTTTAAATAGTTCTGTCAGGCTATGGAACTTTCACTTAAAAGGCCTTTGCTGTTCTTTGACATCGAAAGCACAGGCCTTAATATAGTCAACGACTGCATTGTCGAGCTCAGTTTTGTCAAGGTTTTTCCCGACGGCCACCACGAGGTGAAGACCTGGAGGGTCTGCCCGTGGGACTACACCCTCCGCAAACAGCATCCGATCAATCCAGAGGCCAGTCAGGTGAACGGGATCAAGGACGAGGATGTCGCCGGGGAGAAGAAGTTCATCGAGATTGCGGCCGAGGTCGTGGATTGGCTGAGAGACAGTGATTTGGCCGGTTACAATTCCACAAAGTTCGACCTTCCGATGTTGTCCGAGGAACTTGAGAGGGTGCGTGCCTATTGTATGCGAAGGCTTGCGGACCCGAGGAACACTGCGGAGAACAAGGCCAAGGCACAGGCTACCCTTGAGGCCACGGACATCGACCTGCACTCCAAGCAGATGATCGATGTACAGACGATATATCACTATATGGAGCCGCGCAACCTCAAGGCCGCCTACCGTTTCTATTGTGGAGGAGAGGACTTTGAGAACGCCCATTCAGCCGAGGCTGACACAATGGCCACCTACGAAGTACTTAAGGGTCAGTTGGATATGTACCAGACTCCGACCAAGTACCACGAGCAGGTACTCAAGAACGATGTCGAGTTCCTATCCGGGGTCGCCGGGCGTCCACGTACCGTTGACTATGCAGGCAGACTGATCCTCGGCAAGAACGACGAGCCGACCATCAGTTTCGGAAAGCACAAGGGGCACACGGCCAGAGAGGTCTACGAGACCGAGCCGGCCTACTTCGCTTGGATAGAGAACGGTGAATTCACAATGGACACCAAGCGCCAGTTCGCACGCCTGAAGGAGCAGTTCGACAAGGAAAGGAAGGAAGCCGCCAAAGCCAAGGAGGCCGAGATGAGCAAGCCTCTTGAGGGTGAAGCGTTTGACAATGCCGTAGCCGGTCTGAAGGACAAATTCTCCGGCAAACTCTTTTAACTGTCGGCGGAATGCGGCATTTCCTGCGGGAAATTGATTTATGAATATCATAGTAAAGACATCATCCGGCCACATCACCGTTCGCCCGGACACAACGTGGGAGAAAGACAACGAGGACTTTTACCCTCCAGAGTTCGTGGACGAGTTGACATATTCCCCCGTCTTTTTCGCCCGCATCCTGAAGCCAGGCCGCAGCGTCGGGAGGAAATTCGCGTCAAGGTACTACGACTCAATCGGTTTCGGAGTCCTCCTCTACCCGGAGAATATGCTTGACGGCACCCCGGAAGGCTACGCCCAGGCCATCTGCCTCGACCACACCTCCTTCCTCCCGTCACCAATGTTTCCTCCAGAAAGATTGGAGAAAAACGGTCATTTCCGCCTGTTCCGGAACGAACATGACCTTTTTGTTTTTGACCAACCATCGTTGAATATGATCGAGGATGCCATCGTTGAAGCCACAAAGCTACTCTACATCCGCACCGGCGACCTCATCGCCATAGAGTTGTCTGACAGGAAGCCGCTCACTAACCGTACTGACTCCGTGACTCACATCACTGGCTCTTTCGGCCAAGACAAAGTCCTTGATTTTCAGATCATTTTCTAAATTACATTTCGTGATGGTCCTTTGTTCAGAGAAGTGTCACCACGAACCCTCCGCGCTTCGCGCTCCGTCCCTCCCAAGCTGCGCCTGGGTCCCTCCCGCTTATAGCCGCGGGTGGCTAAGGTTCGTGATGGCACTTCACTGAACCTGGATGGCTAAATAAAGCAAAGCAATGCAAAGCAATACAAAGCAAAATAAAGTATGTCATCGCATAGCAATATGATATAATTATGCATAAACTGACATAAACACGCAAGCCGCCGAAAAATCAAAAGTCAAATTTTGGTAACGTGCAAAATTTGACTTTTGCCTTTTTTCGGTGGCTCATTCCAGCGGTTATTTTTCGACGGCAAATTGATATTTATCGCTTCGACAAGCTCAGCGATCATTTATTTCATCAGGCGGTGAAAGCCGGTTGCGATGCGGTCAAGGCCTTGCTGGAGACGGGCGCGAGGGCAGGCGATGTTGATGCGCATAAAGCCGTCAAGGCCGTACATCACGCCGGAGTTGATCCAGACCTTCTCATTAAGCAAAAGGCTGTTCTCTATGTCGTTTGCGGACATATTTAAGGCGCTGACATCCACCCAGACAAGGTAGGTTCCTTCCAATTTGCTGACAGGGAACTCCGGAAGGTTCTCCTCGAAGAACGAAAGCAACGCGCGGTAATTCCCGTAAAGATATTCATTGAGTTCCTTGAGCCACGGCTCACCCTCGTTGTAAGCGGCCTGAAGCGCCAGGACACCGAAAGGATTCACTTCACACAATTCGTTGATATTGATGACCCTGTCGATGATTTTCTTCCAGTCAGGATTGTTGGTGATGATGTTGGATATTCCCAGACCGGCGATGTTGAATGACTTGCTCGGAGAGTTCATCGTGACTGTGTTGTCCTGAGCGGCCTGTGAAAGCGATGCCATCGGAGTGAAGTGATAGCCAGGCATTTCCAGTTCGCAGTGGATCTCGTCACTGATGACGATCACGCCGTTTCTGCGGCAGATGTCGGCCACTCTCTCAAGGTCCTCACGCGGCCAGACACGACCGCAAGGGTTGTGAGGGTTGCAGAACAGCAGCACCTTGGCCATCGGGTCGGCGGCACGTCTCTCAAGATCCTCGAAATCAATGTACCAAGTGGCCTGATCACCTTCCGTGTCGTAGATCAGTTTGTTGATTGAGAGTTCACAAAGATTGTTCTTCGCGGTGGAGAAGAAACAGTTGTACGCCGGACTCTGGATGATCATCTTCGGCAATTCACCGTGAGGGCCACGTCCACGGTTCGGCTTCTCGACAACCTCGCCGTCCACAATCTCGTACTGCGTCAAAGCCTTGACAACCACCGACATCGCCGGAACCACCCCTGCAATGTAGAGGTACCAATCCTTCTCCGTGTGCCACCCTCTGCGGCGCTCCCACCAGTTGACGGCAGCCTCGTAGTAGGAATCCGGCACGTGGGTGTAGCCGAAAATCTCTTGATCCACACGATCTTTCAGCACGTTCACGATCTCCGGAGCCACCTTGAAGTCCATATCCGCCACCCAAAGCGGAATCACATCCTCCGAAATCGGCCCGACCGGACTCTCCGCATCCCATTTGACGCAGTTCGTGCCGCGCCTTATCGTCATCTCGTCAAAGTTATATTTTCCCATAATATTACAAATTTTCAAATTTCATTTCCTGCCCTCACGATCATCTTGTCAGAAAAGCCAAGTCGGCATATTCATAAAATCCGGCATTATCTTGACATCAGCAAGTGATTTCCACCGAACAGACTTCGAAGATAGCAAAAAACAATTAAATTTGCGATGATATGAGATTCTACGAATATATTTTCTTGGCCACCGCGTTTGCCGCAAGTGTCTGCGGATGCGCGCGGAATGTCAGTGGAGACTTGCCGCAGGACGTTATCGAACCGCAATTTATGAATATAATCCCGGAAGCTGATGGGGGATATTCATTGGTCTCGATCTCGCCGTTTGACGGGAGCCGGGACACGATATCCATCAGCCAACCTCTTGGCAGATTGATAGTTACGAGCACTTCCCACATCGGTTTTCTGGATGCCGTCGGGGCGGACTCGGTGATTGTCGGGGTGTCGGGCGGTGAATATGTCTGCGACTCTTCAGTGACAGCCGGCCTAAGCAACGGAACGGTGGTGGACATCGGTTATGACGCAAGCCCTGACTACGAGAAGATAATGGCCCTGAAGCCGGACCTGCTCCTGACATATTCAGTCTCCCCTGTGAAGTCGCAGTTCTTCTCGAAACTTGAGTCGCTGGGAATAAAGACTTTCATTGTCAATGAGCATCTTGAGCGACACCCTCTGGCCAGAGCCGCCTACATACGCCTTTTTGGAGCGTTGACAGGGAATATGGCCGCGGCTGACTCGGTGCTTAAGATCGTTTCGGAGAACTACATAAACTTACGTGATTCAGTTCAAAGTAATCTGAACAGAAATATTGAACTGGATTCCAAAGGAACGACTCACAAACAAAGAAAGATTCTGGTCAACATCCCGTACAAGGACCAATGGTTCATTCCCGGACAGGAAAGTTATCTCACCACCCTGTTCAAGGATGCCGGCGGGGAGATTCTCGGAACCAAATCCGGAAGCTCAGTCTCGGGCCAGATTTCGGTCGAGACGGCATATTCATTGTCAAAGGAAGCGGATCTTTGGATGAATGTCGGTTGGTGCCAGACGTTGGAGCAACTTCTTTCAGTCAACCCCTTGTTCGAGGACTTCCTTAGGAACATACAGAGAAACGCCTCAGCCATAGGATATTCCGGAACCAAAGGATGCGCTACGAACTCCTGTGACACCTCCGCAAGCGTTGTCTGGAACGACAACAACCGCCTCAACCCCAATGGTGGCAACGATTTCTGGGAAAGCGGTGTTGTCCGCCCCGACCTCCTCCTCCGTGACCTTATCGGAATATTCCGCGGCGAAGACAACCGTACTCCTATCTATTACAAATCAATCAAGTAGCCAAACGCATCCCGCCTTCAATAACATCTTCCTTTCTTAGGTGCGCAAATATATTCACACCCTGAACACCAAGAGGCATATTCCTGAATTATATTGCCGGAGTCTGTATTAGTCTTTCGAAGGCTTAGCCGTTTATCACAAGGTGAACATCTGGGAGGCGCGGGTGCGGGGAAGGGTCTGGAGGTTGGTGATTTCCTTTGCGGTGAGGTGACCGTCAAGGCGAATCGACCTAAGGGCATCGGCGGCGGAGTCGAAGGCGAGAGACGGTGTGTTGTTGTTCTCACTTAGATGGCAGAGAAAGATGTTCTTGAGGCCGGGATGCCAGAAACGGCGGATGGCCGAGGCGCACTCATCGTTGCTCAGGTGACCGTTGCCTTGACATATACGCATCTTGAGTTCGTGTGGGTAAGGGCCCCCGATCAGCATTCCGGAATCGTAGTTCGACTCGAAGACAACCGCGTCGGCCTTCCGGGCATATTCAATAGCCTCGTCAGTCACCCTGCCGGCATCGGTCATCAGGAAGAACCTTACCCCTGACCACTCGATGAAATAACCTACGGTCTGGGTCGCGTCGTGCGGCACCACAAAATGACTGACCGACGGGAGTTCCTCTTCCGGAATATCCCCACGCAGTCTAATCCTGACAGGACCTTCATCCGGAAGGACACAACGGTAATCCGAGATGTAGTCCCTTGTGAATGTGTGATGCGAAAGAGCCTCGTGCAGCACGGCGGTCGCATATACAGGCTTTTTCAGATGCTTGCAATACGAACCCAGCTGTCTGATGTGATCAAGATGATCATGTGTCACAAGCACTGCCTGAAAGGAATCCACACCTAAGCCGTGCTCCATCAGAGTCTTCTTCAAACGCCGCTGGCTGACTCCAGCGTCGATGAGAAGCCCCGATCTACCGTCGGAAAGGAAATAGCAATTGCCGCAGCTGCCGCTGGAAAGACTAAAAAACTTCAGCATCACTTCTTCTCCTCTTCGCAATATTTCGAGATCACGCTGTAGGCATCACCGACACCGAGCTCACCGGCCCTCGAAAGGTCGATGCAACCTTTCTCCTTGTCTTTCAGATAGATGAGTACAAGACCTCGGTTATAGTACGCGTCTCCCATATAAGGATAGACATTGATCGCCTTGGTGTAGCTGTCAACCGACTCCACGAACTTCGAGGACAGGCAGTAAAGATTGCCAAGGTTGAAATAGACGTACGGGATTCCAGGAAGGATCCTGTCAGCAGCCAGCATATCCTCGATGGCCTCCGAATAGTCATACGTCCGGCTCACCTGATCACGAACACGGGCTCTGGTGGTACCCTTGTCATCCATAGTCAAGGTCTGGACATTATTCTCAATTGATGAGATGAAATCAATCATCTCGGCGCGGAGCACTCCCCTGTTCAAGTAATAGAAAGCCTTATAGTACTCTGAATATTTCCCCTTGCTCTCGGAATTCACCGCGGCGTCAAACTGGTTCAAGGCTGAAGTGAACTGCTTTGACTGCACGTCGTAGAGACCTCTGATGAAAGCCCTGTCAGCGTCCGTAAGGGATTTAGGATCTCCTGCGGCCAGATAGGAGTCCCCATAGATCGAAGCGTCGATTCCGTGGGCGAACTCAGGCTTGACAAGGGAGTCGGAGTTGGACACTGTCATCACGATCGGAGAGTCCGAGATGAACTTGTCGATCAGAGGGTTCTCGTAGCGATGCCTCAAAGCGAAGTTCTGATTGTCACGCTGAGTCGCAAGACTGAACTTGTAGAGCGATTTCAGACGTATGTTGATGTCCCGGTTCTGAAGAAGCTCGTTGTCGAAATCCTTCTTGGCGAAATCCGCGTCCAACGCGATCAGGGAACTATATTTTTTGGTCGTGTCGGCGAACGATCCCTCATCCGTGGCGTTCTTCGCGCGGTATTCCTGCACTTTCTTCTGGGCAGTGTCGTAGTCCTGCTTCGAGGATTTTGTACGGCCGAGCATATTCTTCACATACGAGCGGTTCAGATAGGCCTTGGCGAAGTCAGGGTACAGTTCGATGGCCTTGTCGTAGTCGTCAAGGGCATCCATCCAGCGCCCCATCTGGACAAAGTACGAGGCACGGTTATAGTATGCGAGCACGTTCTCCGGATTGATGTTGATGACGTGGTCCATATCGGCAAGCGCGTCCTCCATATTCCCGACCTGAGCGTTGATAAGGCTTCGGTTGTAAAGAGTCAGCGCATTGCCTGGCTCGTCCCTCAACACCCTGTTCAAGTCGTTCATCGCAGCATTGTAGTTGTTCTGGTCATAGTACATCAACGCCCGGTTGAAATAGGCGAAAGTGTTGGTTGTGTCAAGACCGATCGCCTTGTCCATATCTGTGATGGCATCCTTGTAATCATTCCTTAACGCATAGACACGACCGCGCCTAATGTACCCTTCCGGATCGAAACGGTCCAGTTTTATGGCACGGTTGTAGTCCTCAAGAGCCTTGGTCGTGTCTCCAAGAAAAAGATAGGACGCCCCCCTGTTCAGATAAGCGGACGGGTCTTTGGGCTCCTTCCTGATGTAGCGGTCAAAATCCGACACAGCATTATCAAACTGCTGGGCAAGGAAATATGTCACTCCCCTACTGAAATACAAGCCGTTGAGTCCCGGGCGCAGTTCCATCGCGCGGCCAAGATCCTTCAACGCCTCATCGTACTTTCCGAAACGGCTGAGGGTTATGGCCCTGAAATGGTAGCCGTTGGTGAATACGGGATTCAGGCGCACGGATGTGTTAAAATCGGCCTGGGCGCCACGAAGATCCCCAAGGTTGTACTTTGCGATTCCTCTATAGAAGAATGTCCAGCAATCGGTCGAATCCAGACGGGCAAGCACATTGAAATGACTGATGGCCTCCGAGTACTTTCCGTCCGAGAGAGCCGCGCGGCCTCTGAAATTAAACACATCCTTGTCGTACTGCGCGTTGGAGACCAAAGCGAGGCACAACAGGAAAAACAGAGACAGCACAGATCTTTTCATATAAATATTTTTTACTTTAATACTTAAATTACCTATTTTTGTCGTTTGCAAAGATAAACATTTATCGTGCCTTGAAGACGCTTTTAAGTAAATTTTTCATATTCGCTCTCCTCACGGTGTCCGCTGGGGAGGCTTTGGCGCAACAGACGACCACCAAAATGGTACCGTCCGGACGCAACGCCGAGAAGATCATATCTGCCGAGAATCTGCAAAGACAGGTCGAATATCTCTCCGACACGACCTTCAAAGGACGCTCCACAGGAAGCAAAGGTGCGGCGGAAGCGGCTCTTTGGATCTCGCGGAGGTTCGAGAAGGCCGGACTTATGCCGTTTGACGGCAGTTGGAGCCGATCCTTTCCGGTCGGAGATGTGGTTGGACGCAACATCCTTGGTTTTCTTCCCGGGAAAAGGGAGGGTGCCAAAGAATGGTACACGATCGTGACGGCCAACTATGACAGCCACGGGATCATAGACGGCAACATCTATCCCGGAGCGGACAGCAACGCCTCCGGGGTCGTGGCGATGCTTAGCATAGCGGATATGTTCAACAAGATGAAGGGCTACGGCAGATCATACGGGAAGAACATAATATTCGTCGGCCTTGACGCGAGGGAGAAGAATTCCGCCGGTGCAGAGGCATTGTGGAACGACATCTCCAACGGGAACCTCAAGGATCCGGTAAGCGGCGAGACCATCACCAAAGACAAGATCAACGCCATAGTGGTCCTGGACATTCTCGGCAGTTCGCTGGAGCCTCTCAATAAAGACAGGAAAGACTATCTGATAATGTTGAGCGGGGGCCAGTACACCTTCGAATTCACGAGGGCGAACGAGGGTAAGGACCTTGGACTGGACATCTCCACGAGCTATTACGGCAGCAAGAATTTCACCGAGATGTTCCACGGCAGGGTCGGCGACCAGAAGGTGTTCACCGGAAACGGGGCGACCTGCGTCGTGTTCACCTCAGGCATCACGATGAGGACCAACAAGGTCACAGACACAGCCGATTCCCTCGACTACGAAGTTTTACGCAAAAGAATATTCCTAATCTTCCACTGGTTGGAAAAAATACTCTGACAATGAAAGAATTCTGGTCAATGATAAAGCGCTACGTCGCTCCTTTCAAGAAATATCTCGCCGGCTCGATAATTCTGAATATCCTGTCGGCGGTGTTCAACATCTTCTCGTTCGCGATCATCGTGCCGATCCTGCGCATCTTGTTCAAGATCAACGAGACGGTATATTCGTTCACCCCGTGGGATGAGGTCTGGAATATGCCTTTCAAGGATCTCGGAGACGCGTTTATGGCGAACGTCTATTGGATGCTTGAGCAGCAGATCACCGCGCTCGGAGCGTCAACCGTGCTGCTGTTTCTGTGCATATTTTTGGTCGTGATGACCGCGCTGAAGACAGCCTGCTACTTCGGATCATCCGCCGTGATGGTCCCGATCAGGACCGGTGTTGTGAAAAACATCAGGATGGACATCTACAACAAGATACTCGCCCTTCCCCTCGGATTCTTCTCGGAGGAGAAGAAAGGTGACATCATCGCCAGGATGAGCGGTGACGTGCAGGAGGTCGAGAATTCAATAACAGGCTCCATCGAGATGCTGATCAAGAACCCTATCCTCATCATATTCTACTTCGTGGCTCTGCTTGTGATCAGTTGGCAGATGACAGCTTTCACGATCCTGTTCGCCCCTGTGATGATGTGGGTAATGGGTGTCGTGGGCAAGAACCTAAAGAGGAAATCACTTGAGGTTCAGCAACTTTGGAGCGATGTGATGGCGCAGGTGGAGGAGACTCTCGGAGGTCTTCGCATCATCAAGGCGTTTATCGCCGAGAAGAAGATGTCAGACAGGTTCGACAACGTCACAGAGGCGATGCGTAAGAAAAACAACAAGGTGACCATCCGCCAGTCCCTCGCCCATCCTATGAGCGAGTTCCTCGGCACAGTGCTGATTATGATCGTGCTGTGGTTCGGCGGAGCGTTGATCCTCGGAGGAAAATCGACCATCGACGCGCCTATATTCATTTATTATATGGTGATTCTCTACAGCATCATCAACCCTATCAAGGATTTCGCGAAGGCCGGGTACGCCATCCCTAAGGGTATGGCCTCGATGGAGAGGATCAACAAGATTCTGGACGCGGAGAACGACATCATCGAGCCGAAGGAGCCGAAAGCCTTGGACGGATTCAACGGGAAACTTTCGTTCGAGCACGTTAACTTCCGCTATCCGGACGGGCACAGGATGATTCTGGATGATGTGAGTTTGGATATTCCTAAAGGCAAGACAATAGCGATCGTGGGTGCCTCCGGTGCGGGAAAATCCACCTTGGTGGACCTCATTCCGAGATTCTATGACCCGACCGGCGGAGCCATCACGATTGACGGGACGGACATCAGGGACATCAG
Organism: uncultured Bacteroidales bacterium; assembly: GCA_934725575.1. Taxonomy (GTDB): domain Bacteria; phylum Bacteroidota; class Bacteroidia; order Bacteroidales; family UBA932; genus Cryptobacteroides. The sequence continues at coordinate 46,309 of CAKVCK010000013.1, read as the reverse complement.
GATCGCGGATCTTAGAAGCCTCATCGGTAACGTCAATCAGGAATCGATTCTGTTCAACGACACGATTTTCAACAACATAGCCTTCGGTGTCGAGAACGCCACGATGGAAAGCGTGATCGAGGCGGCGAAGATCGCCAACGCCCACGACTTCATTATGGAGAAGGAAGGCGGCTACGATTTCAACATCGGAGACCGCGGCATCAAACTGTCCGGCGGCCAGAGGCAGAGAATCAGCATCGCAAGGGCAATCCTCAAGAACCCGCCTATCCTGATCCTGGACGAGGCAACTGCATCGCTTGACACCGAGTCTGAGAAGATTGTGCAGGAGGCTCTTGACAGACTGATGTCAACCAGAACCACAATAGCCATCGCCCACAGGCTCTCGACCATCCGAAACGCGGACGAGATCATCGTTATGGACGAGGGCAGGATAGTCGAGCGTGGCAGGCACGAGGATTTGCTGGCGCTGAACGGATACTACAGGAAACTCAATGATATGCAGGCGCTTTAACGCCTCGCAGAAATATTCATAACTCACCGCGATGAAAAATGTTGTCAGACAGATAAGGGTCCCGCTGATTGAAGGACTTGAGATGATGAATATGCAGGAGCTGGATCTTGCGATGGAGAAAGGCGCGTCAAAGTTCGCCGTCTGCGAGCGGAACTGGCCCAAGGATGCTCCGTACGCTCCGGACTGCAACGGCTCCATCGCACGCACACATTCCCACTTGGCTGTTATGTTCCACGTAAGAGGGCTTGACCTCAGAGCCACGGCGATGGAGGACAACGGGAACAGTTGGGAGGACAGCTGCTGCGAGTTCTTCGTCACGGATCCGTACGACGGGACATACTACAATTTCGAGATGACCTGCATTGGCTCGCTGCTTGCGTCCAAGAGGACGAGCAGGATCAACAAGTCACTCATCCGGCCGGAACTCTTAGCCAGTGTCATCAGGCATAGTTCTTTGGAACATAAAGCAGTCACTATCAACGACAGGATATTCAGCTGGACCGTGGCTATGCTGATTCCGTTCGAGTTGATAGGGATCGACAGGGACAACCTTCCGGTCAGCCTGCGGGGGAATTTCTACAAATGCGGAGACCTTACCGCTCATCCGCACTTCCTCAGCTGGAACCAGATCAAGACCCCGAAACCCGACTTTCACAGACCCGAATTCTTCGGAGAACTGATTCTGAAATAAATCTATGAATATGAGAAAACAACGGATTCTGGCCATATTGCTGTTCATCCTGTACCTCTGCGCCGTGGCATACTGCTGCTTCGGTCATTTCAATGATTTGCCGCAGATCGGACAGGACAGCCTGTGGGGAATCCCGATGGACAAGGTTGTCCATTTCATAATGTTCTTCCCGTTCCCGATCCTTTGCTATGCGGCTTTCCGTCCTAAGAGTGACAATGGATGGAGGATTGCCGCTGCCGTGGCCATCATTCTCGCCATCGGTTGCGCAGTGGCGGCCGGAACGGAGATCGGACAGTCATTCACAACCTACAGAAGCGGAGATCCGATGGATTTTCTGGCGGATTTCACCGCTCTTGCCAGCGCGTCGGTGATAACGTTGCTGGCTGAATTGCTGATATTCAAGAACAAACGCTGATATGATCAAAAGACTAATAACCATATTCGCTGTCGCAGGAGCATTTTCCACAGGTCTCGCGGCGCAGTCCGTAAAGGAATTCAAGGATGCGGTTGACTCACTCCAGACCCTTGTTGTCGAAAGGACAGGCGTGTCATCGCAGGTCAAGGCCAACAAGGTGGTCAGGCGAGGCTATGAGCTTGACTTCTATTTCACACCGGCTATGGGAGATTTCCCTTGGCGGCCAAAGGACGTGGAGTGGCTCAGGAAGACGCTCTCGGATCTGATGCCGGAATCCTGTTCAAAGTATGGTATCGGGAATCTGTTCGTGGGCAAGAACAGACTGGAATCCTACGTTATGCCGCAGGTCAGCGACAACGGGAAGGCCATCGACAACAAATTCAGGACAAAGGATTTACGCAACGTCCATCCGTTCGTGACAAATGTCGGAGAGCCCGACTTCAAGAAGGGACTCGCCGGACGTAACATAGCACTCTGGCAAAGCCACGGCCGCTATTTCGAGGAGAAGACCGACCGCTGGGAATGGCAGCGCGCGCCGATGTTCCTGACCGTCGAGGATATGTACACCCAAAGCTATGTGCTTCCGTTCCTGATTCCGATGCTGGAGAATGCCGGGGCCTACGTGATGACTCCACGTGAAAGGGATCCGCAGACCAACGAGGTCATCGCGGACAACGACCCGGCCTTCGAGGAAGGACGTGGAGAGGAAGTCCGAATCGAGGGAAGATATTCAGAGACAGGAACTTGGTCAGACGCGGGAGTGGGATTCGCGGATGCCAGGGCGACATATTCATTGCTGGAGAATCCGTTTTTGATGGGGACAGCCCGCCAGGCGGAATGCCGTGAGAACCATAGGGACAAGGCGGCCGAGGCGCGCTGGACCCCTGAGATTCCGGAACGCGGGGAATATTCAGTCTATATTTCCTATAAGAGCCTGCCGCACAGCACTCCTTGCGCCCATTACACCGTCAGACATCTGGGAGGTGAGAGTGAGTTCATCGTCAATCAGAAGATGGGCGGAGGCACCTGGATCTACCTCGGCACATTCGAGTTCGACAAGGGCTCCGAAGGGTGCGTGATCCTTGACAACAGCGTTCCTAAAGGCTACAACGTCGCCCACAACGCTGTGATCACCGCGGACGCAGTGCGTTTCGGCGGCGGAATGGGCAAGATCGCAAGAGGCCTCAAAGACCGGCCGGTCAATGAATATACCACCTCAGGGATGCCGTCCTTCACGGAAGGTGCGCTCTACTGGATGCAATGGGCAGGGGTCGATTCCACAATCCTGAGCAAATACGACAATGACTACACGTCCGACTACGGTGACCGTGGCGCGTGGGTCGGCTGGATGTCCGGCGGCTCAAGGACAAATCCAAAGGCAGAGGGACTGAATATTCCGATAGACCTTTCGTTCGCTTTCCACACCGATGCCGGAACGACTCCGAATGACTCGATCATCGGCACGCTCTCCATCTACACTTTGCTGTGCGATGGCAGCGACAAGTTCGCCAACGGCGAGGACAGGCTCCAGCAAAGGATGTACGCGGACTTTGTCCAGACAGAGATCGTTCAGGACATCAGAAAGTGCTTCAACCCGGAATGGAGCAGAAGAGGACTGTGGGACCGTTCCTACAGCGAATCCCGCACGGCGACGGTTCCGGCGATGCTTCTGGAACTGCTTTCACACCAGAACTTCGCTGATATGAAATTCGGACTGGATCCGTCATTCCGCTTCACGGTCAGCCGTGCGGTCTATAAAGGAATGCTTAAATACCTGAGCGCGCGCTACGGTTGCGAATATGCCGTACAGCCGCTTCCGGTCAACTCTTTCGCGACCTCATTCACTGGTTCCAAATCCGTGAGGCTCAGCTGGAAAGCCACAGTGGACTCGCTTGAGGCAACCGCTGTCCCTACCGGATATATTCTTCAGACAAGGATTGACGACGGAGCCTTTGACAACGGCCGTGTGCTGGATGGATGCAAAGTCTCAGGAAACGAGATCTCAACCGAGGTTGCCATCGTCCCTGGGCACATCTACAGTTATCGTGTGACCGCATTCAACAAGGGAGGGAAAAGTTTCCCTTCCGAGACCCTCAGCGTAGGCATCCCTGAATCAGGCAACGGAAAGAGTGTCCTGGTGGTCAACAACTTCACCAGAGTCTCCGCACCAGCCTGGTTCGATTCTCCGGAATATGCCGGATTCAACTCCGACCTCGATGCCGGAGTTCCATACGTGAGGGAAATCAATTTCATCGGGCCGCAGTACCAGTTCCGTCGGGAACTGCCTTGGCTGGACGATGATAATCCAGGTTTCGGGGCGGCTTGGACTGACGAGGCCGGAAAGGTCTTCGCCGGAAACACATTCGACTACTGCGGGCTCCACGGCAAGGCTCTTATGGCGGCCGGATACGCTTTCCACTCTTCGAGTGTGGCGGCGTTCTCCGACGACAGGACATTGGCTAAAAGCGATGTAGCCCTGGACCTCATCTGCGGAAAGCAGATAACAACTGTTGTCGGCACGGGCAAGGTGCAGGACAGGTTCCAGGTGTTCCCTACCGGCCTCCAACAGGCCATCCGGCGCTACACTGAGGATGGCGGGAACGTGCTCGTCTCCGGAGCGAACATCGGCACGGATGTCTGGGACGGGATCTACCCAGTGCACAAGGACAGCTTATACACGGCCTCCACAAAGGAATTTGTGGAGAAGACGCTTGGCTACAGATGGATGACAAACTACGCCAGCCGCAACGCCACTGTCAAGGTCAGGAAAAACGGCCCGATAAATCTTAGCGTGCCGGAATTCCAATTCCACAAGGAGCGCAACCCGTTCATATATTGCGTGGAGACCCCTGACGGAATCGTGCCGTCTTCCGACAAGTCACAATCCTTCCTACGCTACTCCGACACGAACATCTCGGCCGGAACCTGCTTCGAGGGCAACGGCTACAGAACCGTCTGCATCGGCTTCCCTATCGAGGTCATCAGCGGGGAGGCCGCTATTGAACCACTGATTAAGGACATAATGAAATTTCTTGACAAATAACCAGTTATGACTCCAAGAGAATCCGAACTCATCGAACTCCTGCACAAGGAAGTCAAGCCAGCCTTGGGCTGCACCGAACCGATCGCCGTCGCGCTGGCCGCCGCCAAAGCCACGGAAACCATGAAAACAGAAGTCCCCGTACTCTCTGAATATGAAGTTGACGTGGAGGTCAGCGGAAATATTCTCAAGAACGGAATGGGAGTCGGAATCCCCGGGACCGGGATGGTCGGGCTTTACATCGCCTCCGCCCTCGGAGCGGTCTGCGGGAAAAGCGAGTATGGTCTTGAGGTGCTCAAGGATCTGACCGACAAGGATGTGGAGACAGCGAAAGGATTGGTGGACGCAGGCAAGGTACGGATCAAGGTCGCTGAGAGTCCAAAGATCCTTTACGTCAAGGTCACGGTTAGTTCAGCCGGCCACAAGGCCTGGACTGTCATCGAGGACGACCACGACAGGATTGTAGAGACAGGACTTGACTCCTCCTCAATCTCTGACCTCAGGAAAGGCGGTGACGGGGAAACCGCTCCGGTAAAATGCACGCTGGACTACAACCTGACTGTCAAGGAAATATATTCATTCGCCCAAAGCGCCACATTCGAGGACATCAAGTTCATCCTTGCGGACAGAGACTTGAACCTTGCACTCGCCCGGGAAGGCTTGAGCGGAGACTATGGACTCAACGTCGGCAAGGCCATCAGGGAGAACCAGCAGGAGGTCTTCGGGGATGATTTCATCAGTTTCGCGATGGGTATGACCGCCGCGGCCTCAGACGCCAGAATGGCAGGATGCAAGCTCCCGGCGATGAGCAATTCCGGCAGCGGCAACCAAGGGATCACTGTGAGTATGCCCGTGATAGCATACGCACTGAAATACGATGTCGATGACGAGCGGCTGGCCAGAGCGCTCATCCTCAGCAATCTGGTCGCTATCCACATCAAAGGTTATCTCGGAAAGTTGTCAGCCCTGTGCGGCTGCGTGATTGCTTCGACCGGATCAGCCTGCGGAATCGTGTTCCTCCGCGGAGGAAGCTACGACCAAGTCTGCTCGGCGATCAAGAACATGATCGGCAACATCACCGGTATGGTGTGTGACGGAGCCAAGGTCGGATGTGCCATGAAAGTCGCCTCCGGAGTGGCCTGCGCCGTCCAGTCCTGTGTCCTGGCCCTAAGGGGAACCTGCATCAAGGAGACCGACGGCATCATCGACAAAGACATCGAGAAGACAATCCGGAATCTCGGCCGTATCGGCTCCGCCGGTATGCAGTCCACCGATCACCTTATCCAGCAGATAATGCTCTGCAAAGAGTAGTTTAAGTCCAAATCAAGCAGCGGGGCTACGTATAACATAATCCCGCCGCCTGAAAACCTTGCATCAATCTTCAGAAAATATTTTCCTAATATTCACTCACAGATCGGCTTGTCCGGTAAAAGCTCAACTTACCGGACAAGTCGCCCGAATCGTGCACTTCGTCCGGCAAAACCACTATTCCACCGGATAAACTGAACGAATATCGAAATGTGACTATTAGAAACTATCCTTTTTCATTTCCTGCTCTCTTAATTTAAGGGAACTATATAGGAGTTGACTAACTTAATCTTATAGGAACGTTGTCCCGGGTGTGGTGTTCCGGACTTCCAGGTGCGTAAAACCCTACGCACCTGAAACGACATCCGTTGGATAGTACACAAACCGTACTGAACTATTACGAGTTGGCGACACCAGCATTTTGTGAATATGGCGGCACGCAAACACGCCCTAAGTGCGACGAGAGGCACGCGGATATGCCGCCTACCGATCTGGAAACCATAGGCGGCATACTACCGTGTCTCACTATGGCGTAGAAGCGTGATCGTATGCCGCTATTTTACAAAATGGCAATACATTAGTCCTTTGAAAAGGCAACCATGCTCCCTTAATTTTTCCTAAACGAGGTATCATTTCAGCTCCACAACTAACGCAATAGCCCGTTCAAGTGATTGGGCTTTCAAACACCTGTTCTACAACCACAAAGATCTGTTGGTTCTGCTGCTTAATGACATTCTTGACGAGACTATAACCAACGTTGAGTTTCGCGAGTCTGAGCTAACGAAAGTGTTTGAGAACGACAAGACGGTTGTATTCGATCTGTGGTGCAGGACAAGCGATGGCAGAGAACTGATTGTTGAAATGCAGAAGACATATAGAAAGGATCAGCGGGATCGTCTGTTCTACTATGGGGCTTCATTGATCCGCAATCCGTTGAAATCTGGGGGTAAGACATATCACGTTAACCCGGTCAAGATCATTTGCATAATGAACTATGAGGAACCTCATGCGATGGTACCGGATGGCAAGATCATATTCCAATATCGCACAACAGAAGTTGAGACCGGAGAATTATATGGGAATCAAATGTCAATCTATTTCTTTGAACTTCCAAGAGTTATGCGACTTACGAAAAATTTTGAAAGTCCGGTGGCAGGATGGTGCGGAATATTCAGAAATATAACTAACTTTGTCACATTGAGAAACGGAGACTACGGTCATTTCCAACGAGTTGTGGAGGCGATGACTATCCGCTCACTCAGCGAACAGGAAATTAAAGAATATTTCAGCGATATGATGACTCTTGAAGATATGGAGCCTTACATCGAAGGCGGACACGAACTTGGCTACCGTAAAGGTCTGGCCGAAGGGCTTGAGAAAGGCGAGAAAGAAAAAGTCGCATTTATCAAAGGTTTGCATAAGGCCGGAGTTTCAGCGGAAGTCATCGCATCCGCCGCCGGACAGAGTATTGAATATATTCAGAAAATACTTGAAGTAAGCGAGTAACGAAATACCAATACCAGTCACAATAAAGAACCTTTGGGCACAGAAGACATATTCTGTTATCCCAAAGGTTTGAAGTTTTTACTGGTGATAACGCCGCATCACAAGAAAAAAGCATCCACTTTCCAAAATAGGATAATGTCTCTTAATTCACCACAATCTCGTCGATGAAGATGAAGGCGTGGTTGCGGTTCTTGGTTATGTCGTCACGTACGGCTTTGTACTTTATGTAGCGGGCTTTGGCGGTGACGGTAGTGCCTAAGGTGTGCAGGAGAGCGCAGGAATCGTTGTCCGGGATCTCCAACAGGCAGACGACAGGATCGCTGAAATTGACGCCGTCCTCCGAGAATGAGACCTCGGTCCTTACCGGGAATCCGACCTCGGCGGAAGTGTGCGAAAGGAACGTGGCCCCTACATAATGAATATCCTTGACCGCTCCGAGGTCTATCGTGACATCGACATCACAAAGGAAGCCTTGCCAACGGTTGTCCTTGTAGAACCAGCCGCCAAGGTTCCCGTCCACAAGGGCGTTGTCTCCTCCGGCTGGATAGCCATTGGAATATTTACGGCCGTTATAGGTGATCTTCACACCGGCCGCAAGATGGTCAAGAGGTTTCAGAGACTCCGGTCTCGGACCGATCTCGTTCCTCAAATCAAATGCGTTGTAACCTTTTGAGCGAAGGCTCTCCGCAAGCCTCACGGCATTCTCCCTGAAACGAGGATAGTCCTTGCTTCCGGCCGGACTCCAGCCGATCTCCGCGATGGCGAACGCACGGGGATACAGCAGGTACTCCATATACTCCCCTGTCGGAACGAACTCAGACCAGAGATTGGCCTGAAGACCGAGAAGATGCCTGACATATTCATCAGCTATTCCATCGGTCGGCTCGAACGAATAGACCTGCTCCAAAGGACGGTAGCCGCTGAACGACTTTGGCTGGGAGAACGGAGCGTCCTGGCTGGAATCGAAGTAGCAGTAGTCTCCCGGAGACATAATCACATCGTGGCCCATACTTGCCGCCGTTATGCCTCCTTGCGTGCCTCTCCAGGACATCACAGCCGCGCCTTCCGCCAGACCTCCGTCCAGGATCTCGTCCCAACCGATGGCGTGACGGCCTCTTGACTCCAGAAATCTTGTGATACGGTTCACGAGATAGCTTTGCAGTTCATCCACATCCTTAAGATGTTCGGTTTCCATACGGTGGCGGCAGTCCGGACACTCTTTCCATCCGCTCTTCGAAGCCTCATCGCCCCCGATGTGGACATATTCATAAGGGAACATCTCTATCACTTCATCAAGAATCCTCTCGAACATCTCGAAGGTCTTGTCCTTGCCAGGGCAAAGGTCGCCGGAAATCCGCCGCCCGCCGTCATGGCGAAGGCAGGCCAGTTCCGGATATGCGGCCAGCACCTCACCGGAATGCCCGGGAAGTTCTATCTCCGGAATGATGTCAATATGCCTTGCGGCGGCATATTCAACAATCTCCTTCACATCGGCTTTGGTCAGATAGCCTCCGGATGCGAGCGGAGAGCCTTCCTCTGAATATTGCCTCCCCAGTTCCCTCCATTCCTCGAAGTTCCTTCCTACCCTCCAGGCCGCCTTGCGGGTCAATTCAGGGTATGCGTCGATCTGGATCCTCCACCCCGCATCATCGGTCAGATGCAGATGCAAGGTGCTCATCTTGACCGCGGCCATAGCGTCCAACTGCTTCAGGATAAAATCCTTGTCCCGAAAGTTCCTGGAGATGTCCAGCATCAGTCCCCTGTGGCGGAACCGTGGATAGTCCAGAATGACGCATCGCGTCAAGATGGAATCCTTATCCATCATCATCCCAAGGCTTGTCTTCGCGCGATAAACACCAGCTTCGGAAACGGCGAAAATATCTATGCCCTTCTTTCCTACAGCCAGCTTATAAGCCTCATTCCTGGCAAACTCCGGAATATTCAAAGAATTGATTTCCTTGAGGAAACGCTTGTCGCCAAGATGGACACGCACGTCACTGCCATCCACCTTTGGGAAATATTCCTCCATGAATATCTCGTACTTGACCGGAACCGGAATGATGTCCTGTGGCCCCGAAGCGGCGAATGCCGACGGCACGATGGCCATCAGCGTCGCAAGCACTATAAGTTTCTTTTTCATAAGCTGGTTGATGTAAGTAGAACTACTTGTCAATCAAGACACTTTTAATTTCCTTGAATATGTCCGTGTTGTCCATCACGCCGCCGAACCTCCAGGCGGAAGCGCCATAGGAATAAAGGATAACCGGGGACGCGGTGTGGCTTGTGGCCGAATAGTTCACCTCAAGTCCGCTCTCCTCTTTCGTGAAATCCTTGCTGCCAGGCACAAGAGTGATTCCACCTGTCTCATGGTCGGCCGTGACAATCACAAGGGTTCCTTTGTGAGTGTCAGCGTAGTCAAACGCGGAGTTGACCAGTTTGTCAAATTCCTCCATCCACCAAAGCACCTCGTCAGTATTGTTGGCGTGTGCCGCATGGTCAATGTGTGATCCTTCGATCATGGCGAAGAACCCTTTCTTGTTCTTTTCCAGAATCTCAAACGTGTGCCCGGCCAGATCAGTCAGAAGATCAGAATTGATCTCCGCCTCATCCAACTGCTTTCCCTCGTCCAACAGGCCAAGGATCGGGGTCGTCCATGTGGAATAGAACTTCTCGGGAGTCTCCACGTAGGTGAATCCGGCGTTCACAGCCTTTTCGACAAGATTCTCATCGGTATATTTCTTTTCCGTGAAATACTTCCTGCCCCCGCCGACTATCACATCTGGTTTGAATTCAATCAGATCCTCTGCTATTTCCTTCCTTTTTCCACGTTTGTCCACATGGGCATAAAATCCAGCCGGTGTGGCGTCAAGAACGTAGGATGTCACAACGATTCCTGTCGAAAGCCCTTTATTCTGAGCTAATTCAGCGATACTCTCCGGCTTGGTGCCATCCGGAAGCATTCCAAGCATGCTGTTGTTTGTCTTGTACCCGGTGGCCATCGCAGTGGCGGCGGCCGCGGAATCCGTTGTCCTGTTGTTAGCCGAATATGTCTTGACCACGGCGGCGTACTGAGCCCTGTCAAAACAGGTAGGCTCATAATTCTGGTTTATCATCCATGAGGCTGTGGCACCGAGCCCCATTCCGTCCCCGATAATCAGAATGACATTCTTAACCTTTTCATTCTTAGGGGCCTTGTCTCTTGCCACCGATGGAGTCGCCATCAAGGCAACCAACAAGATAAACGCTAGTGACTTTTTCATTCTGCTGATCTTATGTGTTATTCTTTCCTGCAAAGTTAAATTAAATTCAGCAATATTCGTAAATTTGTCGTACTATGGCAAATGGCAGACTTTATCTGATACCATCCCCTCTTGGGGAATATGATCCCGCGGAAGTCATTCCGCGACCGGTCCTTGACAGGCTCAAGGGTATCCGGAAATATGTCGTGGAAGAGGCGCGCACCGTGCGAAGGTACCTTTCCGCGGCCGGTTTGAGAGGACACATAGGAGAACTTGAGCTGAGGGAACTCAACGAGCATTCCTCCGCCAAGGATGTGGAGGCCTTGCTTGATATGTTCTCTGACCCTGACGGGACACCGACCGATGTGGGGTTGATTTCAGAGGCCGGTCTTCCGGCCGTTGCGGATCCGGGGGCACAGCTGGTGGCACTCTGTCATATTCATGGAATACAGGTTGTTCCGCTTGTCGGGCCGTCATCTCTGATGCTGGCGCTGATGGGTTCGGGGCTCAACGGCCAGAGTTTCGCGTTTTGCGGGTATCTTCCGGCGAAGACCGATGAACGCCGTAAAGCGGTCAGGGAGATTGAAAGGCGTTCCGCGCAGCTGGACCAGACGGAGATATTCATAGAGACTCCATACCGGAACGATTCGATGATGGCGGATCTGCTGGCTTCGCTCCAGCCCCAGACAAGGCTTTGCGTCGCGGCGGACATCACGCTTCCGGATGAGATGATTCTGACGAAAAGCGTCAAGGAATGGAAGCGGGCGCCACTCACCATCGGGAAACGCCCATGTGTCTTTCTGTTGCTGGCAGGGCGATGAGGATTCTGACGTGGCGGTCGCTGAGCCTGTCGAAGTGACCTTAAAAGAATTAAAGGAATATGAACTACGATGGAATAATAGAACTTGAGGGCATGGAGTTCCATGCCTATCATGGATGCCTGGAAAAGGAGCGCAAGGAAGGCAACACTTTCCTTGTGGATTTCCATGCGGAGACGGAACTGAAGAAGGCTGTGAAGTCGGACGATCTGAAAGACACCATTGACTACGGCAGGATCTACGATATCGTGGCGGAACAGATGGCCGTGCCTTCAAACCTGCTGGAGAATGTAGCCGGGAGGATTGTGGACACCATACGCAAGGAGTTCAAGGAGATTTTGTTCCTAAAGATAAGGGTCTCGAAGAAGAATCCGCCGGTGAACGGACCTTGTGAATGGTCCAGAGTGACTGTGATGTACGGTGAGCCTATATGGAAATTTTAGGATGAGGATAGCGTTTCTGACACTCGGCTGCAAGCTGAACTACGCCGAGACTTCGACTTACGAGAGAGGGTTCATCGCGAATGGCCTTGAGGTCGTTCCGTGGGAGGACAAGGCTGATGTCTATCTCATCAACACTTGTTCCGTCACCGAGCGGGCGGAGAAGAAGTGCCGGAATGTCATCCGGAAGATGCACCGCGCGTCGCCCGAGGCAAAGATCATCGTGACCGGCTGCTACGCAGAGCTTCGCCGGAACGACCTCCAGGCCATTGAAGGGGTCGCTCTTGTTTTCGGTGCCAAGGAGAAGTCCCGTGTGGTTCCGGAGACGATGCAACTTCTCCTGAACAGCACCGACGGAGGATATGACTCCACCGGAACCGTGGCCGCCCGTGGCCACGTGAACGGGTGGACCGCCGCAGGCGGGACGGGACGAAGCGCGAAGCGCGAAGGTTCCGGTGGAGTCATATCCGCAGACGGTACAAACATAAAGGAGATCTCGAAGGAGACGATGGCGGCGTTCTCGTCGGAGGAAAGGACAAGGTCGTTCCTCAAGGTTCAGGACGGATGCAACAACTTCTGCGCCTACTGCACAGTACCTTACGCAAGAGGAAATTCCAGGAATATCCCGATTTCGGAGGTCATTGAGCAGGCAGGGAAGATAGCCGGAACCGGAATCAAGGAGATCGTCATCACAGGAGTCAATACCGGAGACTTCGGCAGGACCACCGGCGAGAGTTTCCTTGACCTGCTGAAACGGCTCAACGATGTGGACGGAATCGAACGTTACCGCATCTCATCCATCGAGCCGAACCTCATCACCGAAGACATCATCGACTGGATAGCCTCAGGCACAAAGTTCCAGCCACACTTTCATATTCCTTTGCAATCAGGGTCGGACACGATCTTGAAAAGGGTCGGCCGCCGCTACACGACAGAGTTTTTCGCCGACAGGATCGACTACATACGCTCCGTGATGGATCCCCGGCCGGAAGACGCCACAAAACCGTTCGTGTTCTTCGGCATAGATGTCATCGCAGGACTGCCCGGAGAGACAGACGAACTCTTCGAGGAAACATATTCATTCCTCAAAGACCGCGTCAAGCCGGCGTTCATCCACGTGTTCCCATATTCACGCCGCCCGGGCACTGTCGCCGCCGGATGGAAAGATCAGGTCAGGGATTCCTTGAAAACGGAGCGTGTGGCGAGACTGGAGGCTCTCTGCGGCGAGCTGCATTCTGAATTTGTGGAGAAGAACCGTGGCCGACACTCGCAGGTGCTGTGGGAATCGGATGTCAAGGACGGGATGATGGGCGGCTACACCGGCAACTACATCCGCGTCGAAAGACTTTACGATCCCGCGCTTGTGAATATGGTGGAGGACATAACGATCTGACAAGCGGTTCAGTCTATAAAGCACGGCTAATAAAACAAGACAGCGATCTTATTACAAGAGATTCACAACAACAAGCCATAAAAAGCAAAAGAATTATTATGGTCAAGGCAAGACTTACATTTCTGGGAACCGGAACCTCACAGGGAGTTCCGATCATCGGCTGCCAATGCGACGTGTGCAAATCGCCGGACGCAAAGGACAAGCGTTTCCGCTCCTCTGTGTTCGTTGAATATGAAGGGCTGAACATCCTCGTGGACGCCGGGCCGGATTTCAGGATGCAGATGCTTGCGCACGATCTCTGCCATCTTGATGCCATCCTACTGACACACAATCACAAAGACCACACGGGAGGCCTTGATGACGTGCGGTCGCTCAACTACATCGACAAGCGCGCCGCCGAGATCTACTGCGAACGGAACGTCCTCGATGACCTTATCAAGGAATATCCTTACGTCTTCGCCTTCCCTAAATATCCTGGAGCACCTGAATGGCATCTGCACGTGATTGACGAGAATCCGTTTCTGGTCTATCCGAACGCCAAGGATATGGAGCTGGTCTGGGTGCACGATGTCGGTTACCATTACAAAATGCCTGACGGGACTCTGATTCCGACAGGCAGCAAGCTGGAGGACATAATCGACAAGGCGGATCCGGCTTCGATGGCCACCTCGACCGGCGGAGTGGAGATCGTCCCGATCCGAGGCCTTCACGACAAACTGCCCGTCCTCGGTTTCCGTTTCGGAGACATCGCCTACATCACGGATATGAGCACCCTTCCCGAGAGCGAGTTCTCAAAGTTGACCGGTCTCAAGCACGTTACTCTCAACACTGTGGGCTACAAGAAGCATCATTCGCACTTCAGCCTTGACGAAGCCCTTGAGCTTGCCGACCGCATAGGCGCCGAGCACACCTGGCTAACCCACCTTTCACACACATTCCCCCGCCACGAACAGTTCAGCGAAGACCTTGAGAGCCTCTGTAATGAGCGCCACATCCGCTCGATCGTCCGCCCCGCCTACGACGGACTCATCATAGAATGACTTCCTTATTAAGCTTTGTTTCTAACGAATGACATCGAAAAATAAAATCCCGATTTTTGGTAACGTGCAAAAATCGGGATTTTCTTTTTTTCGATGTCTCCAAACGCAAATATCCGAACAAGAATCACCTCGAAAGAATTTCATTATCTATACATCGGAACATCGCCGTTGTCAATGAGCTGGCGGAGGATGTCAAGATAGTCGGGGGAATAGTTTTTCGATGGATTGTCGAACTCCGCCACAATCTCCTCAATGGAATATTTTCCGTCCTTACCGTTAATATATTCAATCAACTTTTGCCTCGTCATCTGCTGGAGAGTGCGTGCCGGAACGATCGCACGGCGGGCGCGGCAGATGTCGCAGGTGCCGCAGTCGGTGGTCTCGGTCTGGCCGAAATAACGGAGGAGATAGCGGGAACGGCACTCGGATGTCTCGCTGACATATTCAAGCATCGATTGGCTCCGGGCGTGCGCACACTTTTTCAGCATCTCATAGCGGGACGGCATCATATTGACATTCCCCGGCCTCAGCCTGTCGTGGTGCAGGAACACAACATCCGAATGGTCAGCCGGCACATAATTGATGACGTGCTCCAACGAAAGCCTGTATAGAGCCTGCCGCAGCTGCGGAATTGTCATCCCACAACGCCTGGAGACATATTCCTCGTCAATCGGCAGCACGAAAGAGAATATTCCCGTGTAGCTCCGCATCAGTATTTCCAGCACAGCCGCCATCTCACGGTCCGGCAGATCAATGTCATACAAAGCCTTCCTGTCAACCGAGATGCGGACTTTGGTCTGAATGTCAATTTCTTCTGAATATGTCAGGTGTCCCGTCCGCTCAAGGTATTTGAGGGCATAGAACGCCGGAGCCCGCTGCAAACCGAACCGCTTGCAGAACTCCTCGATCCGGAACTTCAGCTGCCGCCCCATACCGGCATCATACGGAATCTCAAAGAAAGCGTGAAGTTTCTGGTAAATGTCCTCGATGTAGTCCAGCGGCGGAAACGACACATCCTCAATCTGTTTCGCTCTGCGGACATCCACCCCGTTCCAAAGCTGCACGGCGAACGAACGTTGTCCGTCACGGCCGGCACGACCAGCCTCCTGGAAATATGCCTCCGGACTGTCCGGCAGATCATAATGGACAACGAAGCGCACATCAGGCTTGTCGATTCCCATACCGAAAGCGTTCGTGCACACCATCACCCTTATCGTGCCGTTTTTCCACGCAGCCTGACGCTCTGCCCTTGTCTCGCTTCCCAACCCAGCATGGTAGAATGAGGCCGAGACCCCTTGAGCCTGCAGGAACGCGGAGAGTTCCTCGCATTTCCGCCTGTTCCGGGCATATACGATCCCCGTACCGGGAACCCCTGAGCAGATATTCAGGATCTGTCCGTTCTTATCCTCGACCTTGCGCACGATATAACTAAGGTTAGGTCTCTCGAAACCACTCTTGAGAAGCAGCTTCTCCCGGAAGCCGAGACGTTCCATAATGTCACACGCTACTGTCGGAGTGGCAGTGGCCGTAAGAGCGATGACAGGTGCGCCTATCCGCTCACGTATCTCTCCTATTTTCAGGTAGTCTGGTCTGAAATCGTACCCCCATTGGGAGATGCAGTGAGCCTCATCGACCACGATGAAGCCAACGTCCAGCACATCGATGTAAGACTGGAACAATTGCGTTCCAAGCCTTTCCGGTGAGAGGTAGAGAAACTTGTAATCCCCGTAGGCTGCGTTGTTCAAGGCCAGGTCAACCTCGCGGCGGCTCATTCCGGCGTGGATCGCAAGGGCTCTGACTCCCCTGTCGTTCAGGTTCTGCACCTGGTCCTTCATCAATGCGATCAGAGGGGTCACCACCAGAGTGATTCCGTCCTTGATCAGACCAGGTACCTGAAAGCAGATCGACTTGCCACCGCCCGTAGGCATAATGGCCAGCACATCCTTCCCATCAAGGGCCGCTGTGATGATCTCCTCCTGCATCGGACGGAAGCCATCGTAGCCCCAATATTCTTTCAACACTTCTGACGGTGACATATTCAAAAACTTTATAAACCGTTTTATCACAACCTTTTGCGTATTCTACTGGCAAACTATTTGCAGTGGTGTACGCCGGCAAAAGCAAATGTACGAAATTAATCGCTTACTCATTTGAGTAATGGATAAAAATTCCTTAAATTTGCCGCGCTTTTAAGAGAATAAGTTTAACTTTATAAAACACATTTTACTATGCCTAAGATGGATTTAAGCAAGTACGGAATCAAGAATGTGAAGGAAGTCCTTTACAATCCGACTTACGAGGTTCTCTACAACGAGGAGACAAGGCCTGAGCTTCAGGGCTACGAGAAAGGTCAGGTTACCGAGCTCGGCGCTATCAACGTCATGACAGGTATCTACACCGGACGTTCTCCTAAGGACAAGTACATCGTTATGGACAAGAACTCAAAGGACACCGTTTGGTGGAACACCCCTGAGTACCCTAACGACAACCACCCGATGTCAGAGAAGGTTTGGAAGGTTGTAAGAAAGACCGCTCAGCAGGAGCTCTCAGGAAAGAGGCTTTTCGTTGTCGATGGTTTCTGCGGAACCCACAAGGACACCCGTATGAAGGTCCGCTTCATTATGGAGGTCGCTTGGCAGGCACACTTCGTGACGAATATGTTCATCCGTCCGAAGAACCAGGAAGAGTTCGATCAGGAGCCTGATTTCGTAGTATATTGCGCTTCAAAGGCCAAGGTCGCCAACTTCGAGGAGTTGGGTCTGCGCAGCGACACTTGCGTGGCTTTCAACGTCACCAGCAAGGAGCAGGTTATCCTCAACACTTGGTACGGTGGTGAGATGAAGAAGGGTATGTTCTCCATGATGAACTACTACCTCCCTCTCAAGGGCATCGCCGCTATGCACTGCTCAGCCAACACTGATATGAACGGTGAGAACACCGCCATCTTCTTCGGTCTCTCCGGAACCGGCAAGACCACCCTTTCAACCGACCCTAAGCGTAAGCTCATCGGTGACGACGAGCACGGCTGGGACAACAAGGGTGTGTTCAACTTCGAGGGTGGTTGCTACGCCAAGGTCATCAAGCTCGACAAGGAGTCTGAACCGGACATCTACAACGCCATCCGTCGTGACGCCCTCCTTGAGAACGTTACTGTTGACGCCAACGGCAAGATCGACTTCAACGACAAGAGCGTGACCGAGAACACCCGCGTCTCTTACCCTATCTATCACATCAACAACATCGTACGTCCCGAGTCTCAGGGTCCTGCCGCAAAGCAGGTCATCTTCCTCTCAGCCGACGCATTCGGTGTTCTTCCTCCAGTTTCCATCTTGAACCCTGAGCAGACCAAGTACTACTTCCTCTCAGGCTTCACCGCAAAACTGGCCGGAACAGAGCGCGGAATCACCGAGCCTACCCCTACCTTCTCAGCTTGCTTCGGACAGGCATTCCTTGAGCTTCACCCTACAAAGTATGCCGAGGAACTTGTAAAGAAGATGAAGAAGAGCGGTGCCAAGGCTTACCTCGTGAACACAGGCTGGAACGGAACAGGCAAGAGAATCTCCATCCGCGACACCCGCGGAATCATCGACGCTATCCTCAACCATAGCATCGACTCGGCTCCTACCAAGACCATCCCTTACTTCAACTTCGTGGTTCCTACAAAGCTCGAAGGTGTTGACACCCACATCCTCGACCCTCGCGACACCTACGCCGACGCCTCACAGTGGGAGGAGAAGGCAAAGGATCTCGCCGCAAGGTTCATCAAGAACTTCAAGAAGTACGAGTCCAACAAGGCCGGCAAGGCTCTTGTAAAGGCTGGTCCTCAGCTCTAATCGACAATTTGTCTTACTGAATATGGCTGGTCAGGGTTTCCTGGCCAGCCTATTTTTTTGCAAGTGTCAACCATTCTCAATGAAGGTCGGATACCAAGCTATAGAAGGACAAAGGAATATCCCCTTTCCGAATTTTTCACGTTACAAAAATTGCGGAAAAGGGGATATTCCTTTTGTGGTTGCCGAGCCTGTCGAAGCATCGAAGTATGAAGTGTCGCGATACTTTAGAAAACACGCGAGGCAAGGGTGCCAAGGTAAAGGAAGGCCAGACCGAGGACGAGGCTTAGGACGGCATAAAGTAAGGAGTTGAATAGTTCACCTCCCTGAATCATCGACATATTCTCATTCATAAATGTCGAGAAGGTGGTGAAGCCACCGCAGAAACCAACGGTCAGGAACATCAACATATCCTGCGACATTGTGGTGTGGCGGGAGGCTATTCCGTAAAAAAGACCGATCAGAAAGCAGCCGGCGACATTAGCCACCATCGTGCCAAGCGGAAGAGTCGCGGCGGGAAACAACTTGCCGCAACCGACCTTCACCAAATATCTTGCGATGCCCCCGAGGAAACTGCCTCCCCCTATAAAAAGTAACGTTCGTATCATAAATTCTCACTTTTAAGTTCCAATCATTCAAGAATATACAAATATCGCTTCTCGGCCGGAACCATAGTTCAATGAATATCCTGCATCTCCTCTTCATAAAGAGTCTCGAATATGCCCCTGAGCCTTTCCGGATCGTGGATTATGTCCCTCAAGTCCTGAAGCCCGGCAGCGTTTCTGGATTCGGGAATATACAGTTTAAGGTACCCACCGTAGTCGTACTTCTCGGCCAGATGTTCCAGCATTCGTTTCCAATGGCCGTCCTTGTCCAACTCCGGATAGTGCTCCATTCCGAACTGGACAGTACGGCGCAGAATCCTCATCGGATCAATGTCACGGTCAGCCTCGGCGACAATCTTACCGTAGATGTTCCTGGGCTCGCTGCCTGACGAGGCACGGTGATCCTCAGCGGCCTGGGCTATCGTCTCGATCTGGTCAGGGGTGAACCATTCTTTCAGGTGCGGATCCTCCCTGATTATCCTGCCGGAAGAGAGATGGTGCACTTTCCTGCCGTCAACCAGCCCCGTGTCGTGGAAAGCGGCGGCGGCATAGAGAATGTTCTTGTCAATGTCATAGTGAACGGACATATTCATCGCCTCATCGATCACCTTGCGGACGTGATCCATCCTGTGCGCCTTGTCGAAAGCCGCATAACGAGGAATTATCTCATCCTCAACATATTGCACAAGCCTCGGATTCAGCATATTCCTAATTGATCTTGACATTTTCATTCTGGAATCAGCCTCTTTAGTCAGGCGATTGTCAAAGTTGACTCCGGTTGCGTGAGCGACTCCAGAAGCCCGGCGCAGCCTTCGGTGATGTCTCTGTAGGTCTTCTCGAAATCCCCGGTGTACCACGGATCGGAGACATCCGAGTCCTTCCCGGCATATTCATCATCAGATGCACCTTGGACATATTCATCGGGCTTATGATCCGGGACAGAAGCCGCCGGTTCGATGAATCCATAACTATGATGACATCATATTCAGAGGCTTCGACATCAGTCACCCTGTGGGCACTATGCCTCCCGAAAGGTATTCCGTGCCCGTGCAGCGTCCGTTTCGCCGGAGGATAGATGTCGTTCCCCTCCTCCTCGTAGGACACCGCCGCCGAATCAATCCGCACCTCCTCAACCCCAGCTTTCCGGACCATATCCTTAAATATAAACTCCGCCATAGGACTCCGGCAAATGTTCCCGTGGCAAATGAACAATACACTCGTCATACGCACTATAAATATAACCACCTAATTATTAGCCCATTACAAAACCCCGCCCTCTGATTCAAGAGGCCAGCATTCCATAAATCATTCATTTACTGTCAAATACAGATCTGGCCCTGTTTAGTCCAACCGCAATGGCAGTGAGAATATTCATTGTAAATATACATAAAAACCCGCACAGAGACAATCTGCCTGATTCACGTTCAGCAACCAAGGTGCTGCCCACCACATAAATTTGGCAGGTTGGGTAGTTTTGCGTATATTAGTAACTTGTTATGCGAGCAGGAAGAGAGAGATGGATTTGGGACGCACGTATGACAGCCAAACGGGGAGCCAAGCGGGGCATTGAATGAAATATTAATAACACAAATAAATTAAAAGTAAAGCACATTGTATGAAAGGACATCCTAAAGGACTGATTTCAGCGGCGCTGAGCAATATGGGCGAGCGCTTCGGGTACTACATTATGAATGCGGTTCTCACACTCTTCCTTTGTTCGAAGTTCGGGCTGAGTGACGAGACTGGAGGACTCATCTACTCATTCTTCTATGCTGGAATCTACATTCTGAGCCTCGTGGGAGGTATCATCGCCGACCGCACGCAGAACTACAAGGGAACCATCCAGAAAGGTCTCATCATTATGGCGTTGGGCTATGTGGTTCTCTCCGTTCCGATCCTCGCGACACCTGAGAACAAGGCGTGGCTGCTGCCGCTGACCTGCTTCGCTCTCTTCATGATCGCTTTCGGCAACGGTCTTTTCAAGGGCAATCTCCAGGCGATCGTCGGACAGATGTATGACAATTTCGAGGCCGACGCCGCCAAGCAGGGTCCCGAGGCTCTCAAAGAGGCACAGGGAAAGCGCGACTCCGGTTTCCAGATCTTCTACGTGTTCATCAACATCGGAGGCCTCGTGGCTCCGTTCGTGGCTCCTCTTCTTAGAAGCTGGTGGCTGAAAGTCAACGGATTCATCTACAACTCACAGCTCCCTAGACTCTGCCATGAGTTCATCAGCAACGGCACCACCTCGCAGAACTTCATGGACGAGGCCGTGAAGGCGGGCGCCGATCCTGCGATGCTGGCCCAGGGCGGAGAGGCCGTAGGCACTTTCTGCACGAACTATCTGGACGTGTTCAACGCCGGTATCCACTATTCCTTCATCGCCTCCGTCGTGGCCATGATGATCTCTCTTGTGATATTCCTTGCCAACAAGAAGAAATTCCCTACTCCTGCCAAGAAGGCAGCCTCCGCCAATGCCGGCTACACCGCTGAGGAGAAGGCCACCATGGCAAAGGAGATCAAGCAGAGAATGTACGCCCTGTTCGCGGTTCTCGGTGTTGTGATCTTCTTCTGGCTCGCGTTCCACCAGAACGGACAGTCCCTCTCGCTCTTCGCGCGTGACTTCGTCAACACCGACAAGATCGCCCCGGAGATCTGGCAGGCCGTCAATCCGTTCTTCGTGATCGTGCTGACCCCTATCATCATGTGGATCTTCGGCGCCCTCGGCAAGAGAGGCAAGCAGATCTCCACTCCTCGCAAGATCGCCTACGGTATGGGTATCGCCGCCACGGCCTACCTGTTCCTGGCCATATTCTCAGGCGTGATGGGTTACCCTTCAGCCACCGATTTCAGAGGTATGGAAGTCGCCCAGCAGGCCACGATGAAGGCCGGCCCTTGGGTTCTGATCGCGACCTACTTCTTCCTCACGGTAGCGGAACTCTTCATCTCTCCTCTGGGTCTCTCGTTCGTTTCGAAGGTCGCCCCGAAGCACCTTCTCGGACTTTGCCAGGGACTCTGGCTCGGCGCCACCGCGGTGGGCAACCTCTTCTTGTGGATCGGTCCGCTGATGTACAACAAGATGCCTCTGTGGGCCTGCTGGAGCGCGTTCCTCTGCATGTGCCTTCTGGCAATGGGCGTGATGCTCGGCATGGTCAAGTGGCTTGAGAAAGTAACAAAGTAACATAGCATGTTCAAAAACCAACCGAAAGGTTTATTCGCGCTCGCCCTCGCCAACACGGGCGAGCGCTTCGGCTACTACACGATGCTGGCCATCTTCATGCTGTTCCTCCAGGCCAAGTTCGGATGGGAGCAGTCAACGGCCAGCCAGGTTTACTCGATCTTCCTCGCGGCAGTGTACTTCATGCCGGTCGTGGGAGGATGGCTCGCTGACAAGATAGGATTCGGCAAATGCGTCGTCACGGGAATCTGCGTGATGTTCATCGGTTATCTGGTACTGGCAGTCCCTACAGCGGCCAACGGGTTTGGAGTCACCGTGATGCTCGCGGCCCTGCTGCTCATCGCTGTCGGAACGGGTCTATTCAAGGGGAACCTTCAGGTTCTGGTCGGCAACCTTTACGATGATCCACGGTACGCATCCAAACGGGACAGCGCGTTCAGCCTGTTCTATATGGCCATCAACATCGGTTCGATGTTCGCTCCTGCCGCCGCCACCGCCATCACAAACAAGTTCCTGGCAAAGGCGGGGCTCATATACAAGGCTGCGATTCCGGCGTTGGCCCACCAGCAGATGGCCGGCACGATCACTCCGGAGGGAGCCGAGCAACTGAACGGGCTTATGGCGATGATGCCGGACGCAAACGCGGCCGGAATGGGGCTCGACCAGTTCTGTCCGTACTACATCGACAAGCTTTCTGCTTCTTACAATATGGGATTCGCGGTGGCGTGCATCTCACTCGTGGTCTCGATAGCGATCTATTTCGCGACAAAGAGCTGGTTCAAGCACGCTGACGTCAACGCCAAACAGGCCAAGACCTCCGGAGGCAATTACGTGGAGCTCACTCCGAAACAGACCAAGGAGCGTATCGTGGCCCTGTGCCTCGTGTTTGCTGTGGTTATCTTCTTCTGGATGGCGTTCCACCAGAACGGCCAGTCGCTGACCTGGTTCGCACGCGACTACACGCAAAGCACTGCCGAGGGCTGGAGCAGAATCGGATTCAACATCTGGGCGCTGGCTCTCATCGCGACCTCAGTCTATACTCTTTTCGGAATATTCCAGTCAGAGAAGGCTTCCGGCAAGATCGGCTGCGGAGCCGTGACCGCCGCCCTCTGGTGCGGGGCCTACGCCATATTCAAAGGCCTTCCTAACCCTCTGGAGATTCAGCCACAGCTCTTCCAGCAGTTCAATCCGTTCTTCGTGGTGGCCCTCACACCGGTGTCTATGGCCATATTCAGTGCCCTCGCCGCGAAAAAGACCGCCAAGCATCCTGAGGGAATGGAGCCTTCCGCGCCGAAGAAGATCGGAATAGGAATGCTTGTGGCGGCCTGCGGCTATCTGGTGATGATCTTCGCCTCCATTGGCCAGCCTTCACCGGCTTCGCTCAACGGCACGGTAGCTCCGGATCCAGTGGTGCCGATGTACCTGATCGGAACCTACCTGATCCTGACTTTCGCCGAGCTTCTGCTCAGCCCGATGGGCATCTCCTTCGTGTCGAAGGTGGCGCCTCCTAAGTACAAAGGTCTTATGATGGGCCTGTGGTTCGCGGCGACCGCTGTCGGCAACTACCTCAGTTCCATCCCTGGACTGCTTTGGAAAAAGGTTTCCCTCACGGCCAACTGGAGCATTCTGATGGGACTTTGCATCGCCGCCGGTGTGGTGATGTTCGCGCTGCTTAAGAAACTGGAGGCGGCGACGAAGGATTAAAACAAAATACTTCAGGCTCGGCAAAAATGACTTCTAAATGACAGAAGAGACAAGACAAACTTTGATCCTGTGGGCTGAGACCTACAACGACCCTCAGTACTTCCAGGAAGATCCGATAGCTTTCCCGACCTTGTTCGCGCAGCGTTTCAAGGCCGGGAAACGCTCATTGGCCGACGTGGAAATCGCGGCGGTCTTCGCGGCGCATTTCGCCTGGGGCCGCAGGGCGATGATCATCAGGGACTGCGGCAGACTTTTCGAGGAAATGGACTGGAAGCCTTATGAATATGTGATGCGCGGCAAGTGGCGGGACGACGGCACCAGCATCCACCGCACGATCAAATGGAGCGAGGTGGCTGGAATATGCTCCCGTCTGAAAAGCGCCTATGAGGCAAGCCCATCCCTCGAATCTCTGTCCCAGGACGAGTTCAGGACGAATATCTTCGGCCAGAAATCCGACCTCAAGGCTCCGAACAAGAAGATCAATATGATGAGGCGGTGGATGGTCAGGAACGATGGCAAGGTGGATTTGGGAATATGGAAGGACACGGATCCAGCCTATCTTCTCATCCCGTTGGATGTGCACGTCTATGACGAGGCGATTGCGCTCGGGCTCACATCCAGAAAGCAAAAGGACATCGTGACGGTGAGAGAGATCACCGGATGCTTCGCGGACATATTCCCCGGCGATCCTTGCAAAGGGGACTTCTCCCTCTTCGGCTACGGTGTGACACATCCAAAGCCGACCAAAACAAAATAACGAATATATTCGTATAATAATAAATGTGGCCGACAGTTTGCAATATTCGCAAATGATTGTCCGCCTTTGGGAATTGATATATGCCAAGACTTTTCATCATAGCAGGTTGCAACGGTTCCGGAAAGACCACGGCATCCTACGCGCTTCTGCCCGGGATGCTGGAATGCAGTGAGTTCGTGAACTCCGATGAGTTCGCGAAAAGCCTTTCGCCGTTCCATCCGGAAAGCGTCTACGTCGCCGCCAGCCGCTACATGTTGGTGAAGATGAGGTACTTACTCCAGAGAAAGGCGGATTTCTGCATAGAGACGACGCTCGCCACACGGTTTCTTCTCAAAGTCATCAAAGAGGCCAAGGAGGCAGGTTACTACGTGACCATCCTTTACTTCTGGCTCAACTCCCCGGATCTCGCCGTGTCAAGAGTCGCGGCCAGAGTCGCGGCGGGAGGCCACAACATCAAGGAAGAGACGATCCGCAGGCGCTACAACGTGGGACTCCACTACCTGTTCCGCGACTTCATGCCGATCTGCGACAGGTGGATGCTTCTCGACAACTCCAATGTGCCGTTCTCGATAGTGGCCGAGGCCTCGGAGGACGGAAAGATCATCCGTGAGCCGGAGAAGTTCAGCAAGATCCAGGCGATCAACGAAGAATATGAAAAACATCTGGAAGAAGAAAAAAGGAAACTAAAGAATGTACAAGGATAAGAATTTCTATCTCAACCTGTTCCAGGTCAGCGAAGTACAATTGGAAAGGCTTGCGGCCGATGGTCTGAAAGGAGGCGGAAGCTACTGCGACCTGTTCTTCGAGAACACTTCGTACAACGACCTGCTGCTGCGGGACGGAATCGTCTCCTCAGGCGGATTCCACATCGACTACGGTGTCGGAATCAGGGTTCTGAAAGGAGACAAGACCGGCTATGCCTACTCCGAAAGCACGGATTCCCGCTCGATGGCCGAGGCGGCCCTGGCGGCCTCCAAGATAGCGGAAGGCGGCACCGGAACAGCGTCTGCGATTTGCTGCAGAACCGTCACAGCGCCTAAGGACAGATATTCTTATGAATATGATTGGAGATCATCCGACGCGACGCAGCTTGTCCCGTGGCTGGAAAAATTGAAGGAGAAGATTGCCGCGAAAGACTCCAGAATAGTGAAGATCATCGTCTCGTTCTCCGGACAAGTAAGCGATATCCTGATGTTCAACTCCTTGGGAGAATTGACATTCGAGACAAGGCCGATGGGAATCCTGTCAGCCTCAGTCGTGTTCAGCCAGGACGGCAAGATCGAGAGCAAGAACACCTCCAGGGCGTACCGAGCGGGCACAGAGATGCTTACGGAATCGCTTCTGGACGAGATCGCGGACAGCATTGAGGCGGGGATAGACGACCGTTTCGTGGCCAAACGCCCGAAAGGCGGGCAGATGCCTGTCGTGATGGGTGCCGGAGCTTCGGGGATATTGCTGCACGAGGCTATGGGACACGCTTTCGAGGCGGATTTCAACAGGAAAGGCCAGTCAGTCTTCTCAGAGAAAATGGGACAGAAAATCTGCGACGAAAGCATCTCGATCGTGGATGACGGCACGATTCCGTTCAATAGAGGTTCCATCAATTTCGACGACGAGGGCGTTCCGGGACAAAAGACATATATGGTAAAGGACGGGATTCTGACCTCATACCTGCACGACAGGATCAGCGCCGGATTCTACGGGGTCTCCCCTACCGGCAACGGACGGCGGGAATCATTCCGTTACGCTCCGATCCCGAGAATGAGGGCGACATATATGGAAAGCGGCAAGGCCGACAAGGAAAGCATCATCGCATCCGTGAAGAAAGGTATATATGTGGATCAGTTCAGCAACGGTGAGGTTCAGATCGGTGAAGGAGATTTCACGTTCTTTGTCAAGAGCGGATTCCTGATCGAGAACGGACGGCTGACCCAGCCGGTCAAGGACATAAACATCATCGGTAACGGGCCGCAAGCATTGGCCGACATTGTGGCCGTGGGGAATGACCTGAAGATTGACGAGGGGGCCTGGACGTGCGGAAAGGGACAGAGTTGCCCGGTCTCCTGCGGAATCCCTACCGTGCTGATCAACAAGCTTACAGTTGGAGGAGAATAAGATGGAAGAGATAAACGGAATGTTGACTGCGGAGGAGATTCTCGTCGCGGAGAAATGTCTGGAGAAGTCTCTGGCACTTGGAGCGGACAAGGTGCGCATCACGCTGAACAAGAGCCTGATGGAGCTGTTCGGAACCCTTAACGGAGAACTTGACAAGGTCTCGCACTGTCTGGACAGATCGATCAGCGTCTGCCTTTTCGTGGACGGAAAATTTGGCAGTTTCTCCACCAACCGGCTGGTGGAAAGCGAATTGGATGATTTCCTGAAAAAGGCGATCACAACGGTCAGGATGCTTGCGGAAGACCCTTGCAGAGACTTGCCGGATCCGTCCAGAACGGCGAAAAACGCCGTGACCGGCAAGGAACTCGGACTTTATGACGAGACTTACCCGGCCCTGACATCGGACGAAAGACTTAGGATGGCGATCGACGCGAGCATATTCAAAATGCACTGTGGCGAAGGACTCATCTCGGAGGAGGGGGAATATTCAGATTCCATCTTCGACTCGCTTGTGCTTGATTCCAACGGACTTAGATGCCGCCACACCGAGACTTCCTTTGAATATGGGGTCGAGGTGACCGTGCAGGATGCGGACGGGAACAGGTTCAGCAGTTACTGGTGGGACGCCACACCGATGCTCAAGGATCTGAATATCAAGGACTGCGGTGAGATAGCGTTCAAGCGGGCGATGTCACAGATAGGCCCGGTCAAGATCGAGAGCGGGAAATATTCGATGGTCATTGAAAGCGAGGTGGCATCGAGGCTTGTGACGCCTGTGCTGAACGCTCTGGGAGGATATTCATTGCAGCAGAAGAATTCGTTTATGCTGGATTCGCTGGGGAAGAAGATGTTTCCGGAGTGGCTGAATATATGGGACAGGCCGGTGAGCGTCGGGGAGACGGGGTCGAGGCTGTTTGATTCTGAAGGTGTTGCGACCGCGGAGATGCCGATTGTTGAGAACGGGGTTGTGAAGGAATATTTCGTCAATACTTATATGTCGAGGAAGATGGGGGTCGAGGCTACGGTTGAGGACGCTACGAGACCGGTGGTTTTGCCTTGTTTCGCGCCATCGGTCGCTGAGCCTGTCGAAGCGACCTGCGGCAAGGAGGAACTGATGCGTATAGTCGGCGAAGGCATCCTTGTCACCGGCTTCAACGGCGGCAACAGCAACTCAGCCACCGGCGACTTCTCCTTCGGAGTCGAAGGCTTCCTTTTCAAGGACGGAAAGATCGTCCATCCGGTAAGGGAGATGCTCATAACCGGCAATCTCCTCACCCTTTGGAACAATCTTTTGGCCGCCGGAAACGATGCGAGGTTCTGTAAGTCAAAACTTATTCCTACCTTAGCGTTCGGAAATGTTGATTTCAGCGCGTGACGCGGAATCGTCAGCAGTTCATAACAAACAGAAAATAAATTCATTAACAATAAGACATCATTATGAAAGTACAGAAAAACAATGTGGTCGAGCTGACCTACGAACTGATTGTGGACGGAAAACTCGCCGACAAGGCGACGCAGGAGCGTCCGCTTGGCTACATTCACGGGACACATATGCTTCTTCCTAAATTCGAGAGCGAGGTCGAGGGCAAGGAGCCGGGCGACGAGTTCGCGTTCACCCTCACTCCGGAGGAAGGCTACGGCACATTCGACGCCAGCCGTCTCTTCGAGCTGCCTAAGGCCGCTTTTGAGATCGACGGGAAAGTTCGCGAGGATCTTCTCGTCGTAGGCCAGATCATCCCTATGCTCAGCAACACTGGCCAGGTCGTACAGGGAACCGTTCACGAGGTCAAGCCAGACACCGTTGTGATGGACTTCAACCACCCGATGGCCGGCAAGACCCTCAACTTCACCGGCAAGGTGGTCAGCGTCAGGGAAGCTACGGAGAAAGAGCTCAAGGAAGGCCTCCACGGCGAGTTCCTCCCACAGGAAGAGCACGAGTGCCACTGCCACAAGGGCGAGGGCGGCTGCCACGGCGAAGGTCACAAGGATGGCGAGTGCTGCCACGGAGAAGGCAAGAAGGACGGCGAATGCTGCCACGGCAACGGCGACTGCCACAAAGAGTAATAAAGGAAGATGCGCACGGCGGTTGTCATACTGAACTGGAACACAAAGGAATATCTTGAGCGTTTCCTGCCTGGTCTGCTGGCCTCGGCCACGGACGGGACGGATATCATTGTCGCTGACAGCGCCTCCACGGACGGTTCGATGGAGATGCTGTCCGAGAAGTTCCCGACAGTGCGGCAGATCCGCATGGACAAGAACTACGGCTTCACCGGTGGCTACAACAGGGCCTTCAAGGCTGTATGCGAGCTGCCGGACGCCGGAGATCTTGAATATTTCGTGCTCATAAACTCTGACATCGAGGTTCCCCAAGATTGGTTGAAACCGCTCACCGACTGGATGGACAGCCACCCGGACTGCGCCGCCTGCGCCCCGAAACTCCATTCGTGGTACGAAAAAGACTCCTTTGAATATGCAGGAGCGGCCGGCGGAATGCTGGATCGTTTCGGCTATCCGTTCTGCCGCGGAAGGGTTCTCAAGAGAGTTGAGAAGGACAACGGCCAGTACGATTCTCCGGCCAAGGTCTTCTGGGCCACAGGAGCGTGCCTGATGGTCCGCAAGACGGAATATTCAAAGATGGTAGGGCTGGACGACAGGTTTTTCGCCCATATGGAGGAGATTGATCTCTGCTGGAGACTTCAGTTGGAGGGAAAGAACATATTCGTTGTGCCTCAGTCGGTTGTGTGGCATCTCGGAGGCGGCACACTGCCGAACGACTCCCCGTGGAAACTGAAGCTGAACTACCGGAACAATCTGCTGATGCTCCAGAACAACCTCGCGAAGACATATTCATTGCAGGAAGTGAGGGAGCTGACGCCGGAAAAGGCTGCCGTCAAGGCTTGCAGACGCGCCCGAGGCACCATATTCCTAAGAATGTGCTTGGACGGCTGCTCTGCGCTTGTCTATCTGCTGACAGGCAAGAAAGACTGCTTCAAGGCGGTTTGGGAGGCGCACAAGGAGTTCCGGCGACTGGAGGTCAGGCCAGATGTCAAGGCGATTCAGGAATATGCCGACACACACCGCAGGATTGATGTTCCGGCGCTTTTCCCGGAGTGGATCGTGCCGCTTGCTATGCTCAAGGGGAACGGAATTTTTGAATATTTAAGAAAGTTGATATGAAAATCGTCATTCAGGGAGCCGGCGAGGTAGGTTCGCATCTGGCGAAGATGCTTAGTCTTGAGGCCAATGACATAACCGTCATTGACGATGATCCGCAGAGGCTTGCCAACATCAGCTCGATAGCCGACGTGATCGCCATCGAAGGAGCGCCATCCTCGCTGAGGGTGATGCGCGAGGCCGACGTGCAGGACGCCGACCTGTTCATCTCCGTCGTGCCTTTCGTGCCGCAGGATGTGAATCTTGTGAGCGCACTTCTGGCCAAAAATCTCGGAGCCAAGAAAGTTACTGCCAGAATCGATGACAACGACTTCCTGTCAGCAGAGAACAAGCTGCTGTTCAAGCAGATGGGCATCGAATTGATGTTCTATCCCGAAAGGCTTGCGGCCGACGAGATATTCGATCTGCTCAAGCATTCCTCCTCGACTGAATCCATGGATTTCGCCCGTGGAAAGCTTCAGGTCGAGGTGTTCAAGCTGGAGGAGGACTCCCCTCTTCTGGACATGAAGCTCGCTGAGTTCGCCGCCATAGCGACAAGTGACGAGTTGCAGTTCCGTGTGATCGCTATCTCACGCGGTGGCAAGACCATTATGCCGAAGTACGACACCAAGTTTATGTTCAATGACTTGGTCTTCATCATAGCCACCCGCGAAGGTATGGCATTCCTGATGAAGTTCCTCGGCAAGAGCAACATAGAGATCGACAAGGTGATGATCCTCGGCGGATCGGACATCGCCGAGCTGGTCGCCGCAAGGCTCAGCCAGAAAATCAGTTCCGTGAAGATTCTGGAGCGGGACAAGGAGCGTGGAATGATTCTGTCGGAAAGGCTGCCGGACAATGTGATCATCGTCATCGGTGACGGCAGGAACTCCGACCTGCTTCTGGAGGAAGGGATCAAGGACTACGACGCATTTCTGGCCCTGACCGGCAACGACGAGGCCAATGTGCTGGCCTGCGTGGTGGCGAAGAAATTCGGCGTTGACAGGACCATCGCCGAGGTCGAGAACATCGAGTACATCCACCTTGCCGAGGAGATGGGCGTGGACTCGGTCATCAACAAGAAACTGATCACCGCCGGCCGCCTGTTCAAGTTCACCCTCAGCGGCAAGGCCCGTCTGGTCAAGTATATGAGCGGCACGGACGCGGAGGTTCTTGAATATACCGTCGCCCCGAACAGTGCCATCACGAAAGGCACCCTGAAAGACATCTCGTTCCCGAAAGACGCCGTGATCGGCGGCCTCATCCGAGGCAGCGAATCCTACATCGCGATCGGATCCACCCGCATAGAGCCCTACGACCGAGTCGTCGTCTTCGCCCTCCCGCACACCGTCAAGGACATCGACCGGCTGTTCAGGTAATAGGTTTTAGCGGCAGAGCACATCTTGCCCTGCCACAATGGAATCGTAGTCCCAAACGGCGACAGTGCCTTCCCCAATCTTTTGCCACCCACCCGGCAAATAATCGCAACTCTATGAATATCACGATGTGGGAACACACACATTGATTCTGAGCGAGTTACGAAAGGCCACCGGTCATTTTGAAGAGGCAGCATTCACGAACACATTCATTAACAGCACATTACTATTCACGTCTCCGACACACACTTTGATAGCGAAAGAAAAGGAACTGACGAATATCTTCTGGAAGAAGGGCGAGATGAGCATCCGGGATCTTATGAACAGCCTACCCGAACCGAGACTGTGCCACACTACGGTCTCGATATGTGTCGTTTCCGGAGAGCAAGGGATTCCTTTATATGCAAAATAATCATATATTTGTGGTCTAATGATTATATTGACAGGATATGAACGAGAATTATGTTGTAGGAATAGGTGAGGTCCTTTGGGATGTGTTGCCGGAGGGGAAAAAACTCGGCGGGGCACCGGCAAACTTTGCCTGCCACGTTTCGCGGTTCGGGCTGAACGGACTGGTTATCAGTGCGGTCGGCAAGGATAAGCTCGGAGACGAGATCATCAATGTTTTCAATCAGAAAAGACTTGAATATCAACTTGAGAAGACGGATTTCCCGACTGGCACCGTGGAGGTGACGCTGGACAATGCCGGAGTTCCCCAATACGACATCAAAGAGAATGTGGCCTGGGATAATATCCCGTTCACTGAGGGAATCAGGCAGATAGCCTCCCGCACACAGGCTGTATGCTTCGGATCATTGGCGCAAAGAAGCCAGAACTCACGAAGGAGCATCAACGCGTTTCTGGATTCGATGCCTGACAGCGAGGACAGTCTCAAGGTGTTCGACATAAACCTCAGGCAGAATTTCTACAGCGAGGAGATTGTCCAGGAATCCCTCAGCAAATGTAATATCCTTAAAATCAACGACGAGGAACTGCTCATCGTGAAGGATTTGCTGAGTCTGCGAGGCCGCTCCCAAGAGGAATTGTGCAATGAGTTGATGGCTTTCGGGAATCTACGGATGTTGATCCTGACTTGCGGGACTAAAGGCAGTATGGTTTTCTCACAGGAAGGGATCTCGGTCCTCGGAACACCTACGGTGCAAGTCGCTGACACAGTCGGTGCCGGAGACTCATTCACGGCGGCTTTCATCTCATCCCTCATCAAAGGCAAGACCGTCAGGGAGGCTCATCAGACCGCAGTCAACGTCTCTGCATACGTCTGCACACAGCAAGGGGCTATGCCACCGCTTCCGAAAAGCCTGACCGAATAACGAACGGCACGTTTCAAGTTCGGTGATTGGCAAAGACACGACCGACGGCACCATAACGATAATGTCCTGGGGACCAAGATATTCCCAGGACATTATTCATTCTTAGATTTGACAGGCTATCTATTCGCGAATTTCTCCAGACCGGTATTCAAAAAGGATATAAAACCGTCTATCGAAAGGTTGTAGCCACGTACCGGAACCATCTGATTGCCATCAGCGTCAAGCAGAGCGTAATTTGGCTGGGCGTTCACCCCGAAGCGTGTGCGGGCGATGTAGGAGTTCACTCGACCGATCTCCTTCAGTGTCTTGCCTTCCGGAGTGATCAGCCATTCCGCCTCGTCAAGTTTGGTCTTGTCGTCCACATAGAGAGCCACAAGGACATATTCATTTCTAAGAATATTCAGGACTCTCGAATCGCTCCATACGCGCTGCTCCATCTCGCGGCAGTTGACGCAGCCGTGGCCGGTGATGTCGACGAAGACTGGTTTGTTCTGCGCCTTGGCGGCGGCGAGGCCTTCCTCCAAGGTGAAGTAACCTGTGAGACCGAGTGGCATCTTGAGATCGTACTTCTGGCCGTAGTTGGAGACGCTACTGGTCGCCGAGCCTGTCGAAGCGCCATTATCCCCGGCACGGGTCACTTCGACAAGCTCAGTGACAGATCCGCGCATCATTCCGTCGCCCGTACCTATCGAAGCGACCGTTCCGGCAGGAGTGTCCGCATAATTGTAAACCACAAAATCCTGTGACTCAAGCGGTGGCAGATAACCTGACAAAGCCTTCAGCGGCGCGCCCCACATTCCCGGAATCATATAGACCACGAACGTGAACACCGCTATCGCCAGTCCGAGACGAGGAACTGAGATATGCTCAACCGGATCATCGTTCTTGAAACGCAGCTTGCCTAAAAGATAGAAACCAAGCAGCGAGAACGTGACGATCCATATTCCTAAATAGACCTCCCTGTCGAGAAGGCCCCAGTGATAGGTCTGGTCGGCGACGCTCAAGAACTTGAAGCCAAGAGCGACCTCTATGAATCCCAGCACAACTTTCACACTATTGAGCCAGGAACCGGACTTGCCCTTCATCTTCTTCAGCAGCGACGGGAACATCGCCAGAACCGTGAACGGCAGGGCGAAGGCGACAGAAAATGCAAGCATAGTGACCATCGGGGTCCAGAACTCGCCTTGCGTGGACTTGATCAGCACCGTGCCGACAATTGGGCCGGTGCAGGAGAATGACACCAACACAAGGGTCAGAGCCATAAAGAATATGCCGCCGAGTCCTTTGCCGCCGGACTTCGCGTCACTCTTGTTGGCAAGGCTGGACGGAAGCTCAATCTCGAATGCACCGAAGAAGGAGGCCGCGAAAATCATAAACACGATGAAGAATATGAGGTTCGGCAGCCAGTGCGTCGCAAGCCAGTTGAATATGTCGGCGGTGACCGTGTTGCCTCCGATGATCCAGGTCAAGCCGATGATGACACTGATAGGAACCGTGTAGAGAAGCACGATGAACAGACCATAGATGAAAGCCTTGAAACGGCCTTCCGCAGCGGTCGTGGACTGTTTCATAAAGAAGGACACCGTCATCGGCACCATCGGGAACACGCACGGTGTCATCAGCATTGCGAATCCCCAGAGGATGGCCTCGATGATCAGAGCCCAAAGGGATCCTGAGTCCTTGGCGTCATCTGAAGCGATGGTCGCGGCAGAGTCGTCCACGTTTGCGGCCATATTCGTCGCCACTGATGCATCCGCAGCAAGCGGGACAGAGAACCCCCACGTCTCTGGAGCCGCGCAGAACCGATCATCGCAACCGCTCCAGGAAACCTCACCTGTCACCGTCGCCTCACTCCCGGTCAATCTCACCAACTGAGTGATTGTCACAGAGTCAAAGAACACTTTCTCCCCTTTGAACTCAGTCGGCTCGGTGACCTGATTCAGAGTCCCTTCCAATGAATATTCAGGACTTTCCGCAAACTCGATGACGATCGGATTGTAGGCGTGATCAATGGTGTAGATGTGCCATCCGTCCTCAATGCTGGCCTTGAAGGTCAACTCGAAAACATTGTCGGACACAGCCTTGCCGGAGACTGACCACTTGGCGGTCGCCTCAGGGGCTTGCGCGAAAGTGGCCACACTCCCGATAAGGAGCGCAGCCACCAACGCAATAGCTTTCTTGAAAATATGTGTCATAGCGTCAAAACATTTGCCGTTATATTCAAAGATTATTTCGCGTAGGCCACAGAACGGGTCTCCCTGATCACAGTGATCTTGACCTGTCCCGGATATGTCATCTCTTCCTGGATCTTCTGGGCGATGTCAGCGGAAAGCCTTCCGGCCTGATCATCGCTGACCTCCTCGGCGCCGACAATGACGCGGAGCTCACGGCCTGCCTGGATGGCATAGCTCTTTGTCACTCCCGGATAGGCGGCGGCAAGATCCTCCATTCCCTTGAGCCTCTTGATGTAAGACTCGATGACCTCACGGCGTGCTCCAGGACGGGCACCGGAAATTGCGTCGCCGATCATCACGATAGGAGAGATGATGGATGTCATCTCGATCTCCTCGTGGTGCGCTCCGATGGCGTTGCAGATCTCTGGCTTCTCCTTGTACTGCTCGGCCAGCTTCATACCAAGCAATGCGTGTGGAAGCTCAGGTTCCTCCTCGGAAACCTTACCGATGTCGTGCAGGAGACCGGCCCTCTTGGCGAGTTTCGGGTTCAGACCGAGCTCGGCGGCCATAATGGCGCAGATGTTGGCGACCTCACGAGAGTGCTGGAGCAGGTTCTGACCGTAGGATGAACGGTATTTCATTCGGCCGATCAGTTTCACGAGCTCGATGTTCAGTCCGTGGATTCCGAGATCGATGCAGGTTCTCTTACCGGTCTCAAGGATCTCGTCCTCAAGCTGTTTCTGAACCTTGGTCACAACTTCCTCGATACGTGCCGGGTGGATTCGTCCGTCAACGACCAGCTGGTGCAGGGCAAGTCTGGCAACCTCTCTGCGCACCGGATCAAAGGCCGAAAGGAGAATGGCGTCCGGAGTGTCGTCCACAACGATCTCGACACCGGTTGCGGCCTCAAGGGCACGGATATTACGTCCCTCACGTCCGATGATCCTTCCCTTGATCTCGTCGTTCTCAATCGGGAATGTCGTCACGGCGTTCTCGATGGCGGTCTCTGTGGCCGTTCTCTGGATAGTGTTGATGACTATTCTCTTGGCCTCCTTTGAAGCGTTCAGACGGGCCTCGTCCATCGTGTCGTTGATGTAGGCCTGAGCCTCTGTCCTCGCCTCGGCCTTCATATTCTCCATAAGGATGTTCTTGGCGTCCTGTGCGCTCATTCCGGCGATTGTCTCCAACTGCTTGTTGGCCTGGGCGCTCAGCCTCTCATATTCCTCAGTCTTTTTCGCCAACGCCTCCTGCTGTGCCTGAAGGCTGTTTCTGGCGTTGTCAGCGTCGCGCAGCTTCTTCTGGAGCTCAGAATTCTGCTGGTTCAGCGAGTTCTCCTTCTGCTTGATGCGGTTCTCGGCATCCTTCAGCTGGCTGTTCTTCTCGTTGATGTACTGCTCGTGCTCGCTCTTGAGCTGGAGGAACTTCTCCTTTGCCTGGTGAATCTTGTCCTTCTTGATCCCTTCGGCCTCGATCTCAGCCTTGGCGATGATCTCGTTCTTCTGTCCTTTCAGAACTATCCTCTGGACAATTATATAAGCCGCCAGCGCGATTACCGCACCGATCAGGGCTCCTATAAACAATTGTAACATAATATCATAAATATTTTTAAGTGTTCTAATCAAAAAACATTTCAAACGCGGGCCGGGAAGAGTTGTCTTCCTATCTTATCCGCCCCCCCAAAAATCCCGAACAAGCCAACGCAAAAAACGACCGACAGTCCGGAACGGAAACTGATCGATCGTCTTAAAAAACATTAAAAAAGCCGTTAGTCGCTTGTCAGAAATCTTAATGAATAAGATTTGAGATCCGCACCGGTTCAGAAATCCATCGTCACGCCAAAGGCGCGATCCCCGAAGGTAACCTTGGCCTGTCATTGCCGGCTCGAGTAAACTCGGTTCCGCAGAACTTGTTGATTTGAGCACGTGGGACTAACGGCCGTCTTTTTCAATATTCTTAATGTAGGACTCAACATCCTCCTGAAGCTTCTTCGCCTCCGCGTCGGCATCGGCGAGTCTCTTCTGGTAGGCCAACCTGCCGACCGCCTCGTTCAGGGCGACAAAGGAAAGCTTGTCGGAAAGGGTCTTGTTAGGATATTTCGCATCGTAGGCCGTCAATTTCTGGTTGATGGCGTCCGCCGCAAGCCTCATCATCCTCTCCATCTCCGGCGAGGAAGCCACGAGGGGATATTCATTGCCCGCGATCTTTATCTTGATGTTCTGTCCCATTCCTAATTCTCAAGCAAGGAGATGCACTTGTCAATCTCCTTGATAAGTTTCTCTATCTTTTCCTTTGCGGCGGAACTGTCTCCGCCCGCTCCGAAAGCCTCAGACAGATGAAGGTTGTTAACCTGTTGTTCCAAATCTTCAATCCGCTTCCTGCAGGACTCATTGTCAGCCTTGCTCTGAACAAGCTCAGTCTGAAGCCTTACACGCTCAGACTTTTCCGCTTCGTACAGCGCGATCAACTTTTCGATATCTGTCTTAATACCTTCAAGCATCTTTCATCAAGGCTTTCTTTTTACCTGCCTGAGCGCAAATTTAGTAAAATATCTTCATTTGCACAAGGACTTCAACTGGCAAGGTGGCATCTGATTTGTTAAAATTAGGTAATTATTATATTTTTGCGCCAGTATGACATTTTGACAATAATTGTAAAACTATGACAATAACAGTGGAAAACAGGGAAATACCGGTGCTGCTTCTGACGGGATACCTCGGAAGCGGCAAGACAACTCTGGTCAACAGAATACTCTCAAACAAGAAAGGCATCAAGTTTGCGGTCATCGTCAATGACATCGGCGAGGTGAACATCGACGCGGACCTCATCCAGAAAGGCGGCGTAGTCGGTACGACCGATGACAGTCTGGTGCCTCTCCAGAACGGCTGCATCTGCTGCACCCTGAAAATGGATCTGGTGGCACAGCTGAACGACCTCTGCCGCTCAGGCAAATTCGACTACATCGTCATCGAGGCGAGCGGAATATGCGAACCCGCCCCTATCGCGCAGACCATCTGCTCCTTCCCTAAGCTTGTTCCTGAATATGCCCAATCGAATATTCCGAAACTTGACTGCATAGTCACCGTTGTGGACGCTCTGAGGATGCAGAGTGAGTTCGCCTGCGGGGACGCTCTCAAGAAGGACAATCTTGAGGAGGACGACCTTGAGAACCTTGTGATCCAGCAGATCGAGTTCTGCAACATCGTACTCCTGAACAAGGCCTCCGAGGTAAAACCTGAGGAGCTCGGCAGGGTCCGCAGCATCGTTAAGGCTCTGAATCCTAAAGTGACGATCTTCGAGTGCGACTATGGCGACATCGATCTTGACAAACTTCTGAACACAAAGATGTTCGATTTCGACAAGACCGCCACTTCCGCCGCTTGGATCAACGCCATCGAGGGTGAGGGCAATGTGCCGGAGCATGATGACGATGACCACGATGAGGATCATGACGGGCATGAGCATGACCATCATGACGAGGATCACCACCATGAACATGAGCACGAGCACCATCATCATCATGACCATGAGGGTGGTGAGGTCGAGGAATATAACATCGGGACCTTTGTCTATTATCGCCGTCAGCCTTTGGACATCAACAAGTTCGATTGGCTCGTCTCAAAGAAGTGGCCGAAGAACGTGATCCGTGCCAAGGGTCTGTGCTATTTCGCGGACGAGAAGGACAAGTGCTACCTCTTCGAGCAGTCCGGAGTCCAGAAATCCATCAAGGACGCGGGCCTGTGGTTCGCCACGATGCCGGAGGATCAGCTTCAGGAGATGATGCGCAGGGACAAGAATCTGCGCAAGGACTGGGATCCGGTCTATGGTGACCGAATGATCAAGATTGTCTTCATCGGGCAGAATCTTGACAGGGCGGCCATCTCTGAACTGATGGATTCTTGCTTAGCAGAATAAGTTCAGGGCGAACGCGAAAAAAAGGAAAACCACGATTTTTGCACGTTACCAAAAATCGTGGTTTTATTTTTTCGCTCACGCCAGTACTTCCTTTCAACAACAAATACTGATAAAACATAATTTCTTGTCACTTAATGCAATAGCCACAACCGCGTACAGTTATAAAATGCGATGAGTGAACAATAGACAGCGAAAAAATCAAATGGTGGATTTTGGTAACGTGCAAAATCCACCATTTGCCTTTTTTTCGATGTCGCTCAGCACTTATGTCGCTTCGACTAGCTCAGCGACCGGGAATTACAGTTCTGTCACGAAGTGATGCTTGCCGGGGGCGAGGAGTTTGGACTCGCGGGAGCTGTCGGGGCCGGGGATTTGGGCGGTGGCGGTGGTGCCGGCAGGGATCTCGACGGTCCACTCGAACTTGTCACCGGTGCGCTTCCAGTTGCTGACGATCTTGCCGTACGGAGAATCGTACGAGCAGTTAACCCAGTCAAGACCTTCGATTGGGTAAGGCTTCAACTCTATGGACTTGTAGCCAGGCTCCGCGGGACGGATGCCGCCAAGATATTCATAATACCAAGTCACAAGGTCGCCAAGAAGCATCACGTGGTTGCCGGAGTTCATCGCAGGATCGGCCGTGTTGCCGTTCCAAAGTTCCCAGATTGTGGTCGCGCCGTTCTTCGCCATATATCCCCAGCTTGGATAGGTCTCGTTCGTGGCGATCTTAAGGGCCAGATCAGGTCTGCCGAATTCAGTCAGAGTGCGCATCAAGACCATCATTCCGACAACTCCGCAGCTCACGTGCCCGTCACAATCCACCTCGGTCTTGTGCACGATGTGCTCGAACACATCACCTTCACGGCCGGCCGGAACCATTCCGAAATAGAGCGGAAGGAGGTTGGCGGTCACGGTGTTGTTGCCATAGTAACCTTCCTTCGCGTTGAAATACTTGGCGTTGAACGCCTCGCGGGCCGCGGCTGCATATTCATTGAATATCTTCACATCCTCCGGATGTCCGGCGATAGGAGCGAACTCCACCATCTTGTTAAGAAGGAAATAGTAGAAAGGTGTGGCGATGAGAGGAGCGGCTGTCTTTCTGGCTGGATCCTTTGAATGAATGAGTTCCAGAGACTCCGGTGGCATACACCAGTCCCCGTAGGTGTCCTTGATCATCACACCTTCCTTAAGGTACTTTGACCTCATATATTCAAGCCACTTCTTCATCGCGCCGTAGTGATCCTTGATGGACTGGTCGTCCCCGAAACGGCGGTAGACCATATCCGCACCTGTGAAGAACGCTCCCGGCCAAGTGAAATTGTCCTGATAGAGAGTCCAGTAGCGAGGGCAGACGTCCGAGATGCTGCCGGCCTCGTTCTGCCCGTCGTGGATGTCAGTCAGCCACTTGGAATAGAGGGCGTGGTTGTTGAATATGTAGGATTCGCCGTAGCAACCCATCGTGCGGTCACCAAGCCAACCAAGCCTCTCGTCCCTCTGAGGACAGTCAGTAGGCATACCACGATAGTTGCCCCGGATTCCCCAGAAAGCGTTGTGATAGATCTGGTTGATGACAGGGTTGGATGTCTCGAAATGACCGGTGACGGTCATCTTGTCGTACATCACCTGTCCCTCGAAATCACTGAGTTTCGGTTCGTTCTTCAGACCTTTGATCTCAACATAGCGGAAACCGTGATAGACATATTCCGGATGCCAGACAACCGGTTTGCCGTCTTTTGCGATATAGGTGTCCAAAACCTTGGCGGAACGGAGGTTGGCAAGATAGAGAGTGCCGTCTTCTTTGAGAAGCTCGGCGAACTTCATCGTGATGGTGTCGCCTTCCTTAAGGCCCTTCGCCTTGATCTGCAGACGGCCGACCATATTCTGTCCCATATCAAGGATGTAGCCGTGATCGGTCTTTGTGATGGAAACCGGCTTCACGATGTCCTGAACAGCGATGTTAGGGTTAGGCTGGAGAAC
The DNA here is from genome assembly GCA_934725575.1 of uncultured Bacteroidales bacterium. Taxonomy (GTDB): domain Bacteria; phylum Bacteroidota; class Bacteroidia; order Bacteroidales; family UBA932; genus Cryptobacteroides. Next base: position 5,799 of record CAKVCK010000013.1, on the reverse strand, counting down.
GAGCTTGCCTCCCGGGGCGTCCATCAATGAGGCTTTCGCCCAAGTCGAGTCATCGTAGCCGACCTTTGTCCAGCCGGTCAGTTCCTTACGTGCATCGTAGGTCTCTCCGTCGAACTCGTTGTTGGCTCTGATCGGTCCCTCACAGGTGATCTTCCAGCTCTCGTCGCTGACAACGGTCGCCGTGCGGCCATCCGCGTAAACAATGTCCAGCCGGTACCAAAGCCTCGGGACTCCGAAACCCTTCATTCCAGGTTCCCTCATCGTGGTGTAACGTCCACAGCCAAGGCTCACGGCAAGCGCGTTCTGCCCTTTCTTGAGAGCCTTTCTGACATCGAACTCATTGAAATAGACCCTTGTCCTGTACTCTGAGACGGTCGGGGAAAGTTCCTGGTCACGGGTGATATATTCCCCGTTGATCCAAGTGTCATAGACTCCGAGGCCGCTGATGCGGAGGGTCGCCTCCTTCACCTTGCCGTCAAGTTTCACTTCCTTGCGAAGATAGCGGGCAGGGAGAACGGTGCTGCCCTTCAGGACATCACCCTCATAGTTGCAGCCGATCCATTTCCCGTCATATTCAGTGGCGGAGACTGTCAGAGCGGCGGCGAGTGCCGCGAATGCTGTTAAAATTCGTTTGATCATTATCTGAATATTTTAGTGTTATTTCTTGAATATGAGGTTGATATCCCGTTCGATCGCCGGGCCGACGATGTTCTCAGGCACGAACGACCAGTGGCCGATCTTGGCAGGGTCACCGATGACGGCCGGGTCGATCACACGGTTCTTTTTGAGATATTCATAGAGAATCTCGCGGATCTCAGGGTAATATTCAACGGTTCTTTCGGCGATTTTGTCCGTGTCGATTCCAATCTCGGCGAGGAGTCCGCCGCCACCGCTGGCACGGTAGGAGGTCATCGCGACATTGTAGGTCTCTTCCATACCGAACGGCTTTCCGTCAGCCATAGCGGTGATCACGATCCTTGAGCCGAAAGGCTTTGTGACATCAACGGTGTAGTCGATTCCGGCGGCGGAGTCGAAGTTGTAGGCTCGCTCGATGAACGACCAGCCCTTCTGGCCTGTGCGCGGGTCATCCTTCTGGACTATGTTCAGTACGTGATCGGTCGGCTTCATAGCAGTGACGATCCAACGGTTGTACGAGGCCTCCAGATAGTCCTTGATCTCCTTTCCGGTCATCGTGATGACATAGAGCTGGTTCTCGAACGGGTAGATCGTGAACAAATCCTTGTAAATCAAGGTTCCGCCCTTGACGAACCCGTCGTAGGTCAACGGAGCCGCGATCGAGATCTGTGCCGGAGCGCAGCCGAGACAAAGAGTGTGGACAAGGTTCACATAGTCGCACATTCCCTTGTAGGCATCCCGGGTGTGCATGTCCACCTTCAGCTCACCGACCTCCTGGGTAGTGAAGACCTGCACGGCCTGGTAGTCCTCGTAAAAGTCCTTTTCCATCTGGGTGTCAATCCTGTGAGGGTCAACCGGAATCAATTCCGTTGAATGCTCACGTTTAACGACCTTGCCGTCATCAACGGTCAGACGCAGTGTTCCGTGACCTACAAAGCGGCAATGGCTTCCCGAATTGATCAGCCCGATGCTGTCGCAGCAGGTCACGAACGGCCTGTGGTCGTGCGAGCAGACAACGAAATCCACTCCGCTGAGGCTCTTGTACAGATCCAGCCCCTGGCCTTCCAGCATAGAGCCGTCTCCGGGACCGGTCCCCGAATGCACGGACACGATCACGACATCCGGATTCTCCTTCGCCCTCACCTTGTCCACATCCTCCTGAACCAGAGGCACAAGACTCTCGAACGTCATCCCGCTCCAAAGCTTCTCTGAAAGCCAGTTCTTCATATTGGCGTTGGTGAATCCAAGCACGGCCACCTTCAGTCCTCCCCTCTTGAATATCTTATACAGAGGGAAATACGGCTTGCCGTTGTCGTTGCGGATGGCGTTTCCGCCAAGGAACGGAATCCCATAGGACTCCAGGTCACGGGCAACACGGTCATAGACCTTGTGTCCGGTCTCGACATCGTGGTTGCCCACCGTCACCGCATCATAACCCATATAAGAGGCCAGACGAGGGTAAACATGAGGAGAGAGCGTGTCCACATAATTGAAATAATACGCGGCGTTGTCTCCCTGAAGGCAGTCTCCGGCGTCAATCAGAAGCACATTGTCGACTCCATCCGCCGCGCGTACACTGTCCACGACAGTCTTGACGGCATAGAGCGACTTCTTCACTCCCCTGCCGACGTAGGTGGAATCAAAATAGGTTCCGTGCACGTCATTGGTCGTCAAAAGCTGGAGGACATAGTCCCCGTCCTTGGGCCCCGAACCGCATCCGGCCAACAGAAATCCGGCGGAAGCGGCGACAATGATAGACTTGAATATTACTTTCATACCTTATAAATATATTTCAAAATTCCTTTGCCTGCGCGAGCCTCCCGAAGCCTTAGCCGTTTTCCTGGAGTTCAAGGCACGCCCGAGATCGAACAGGACGCTCAGCTTCTGCTGGCTGCCCTGGAATCCATCCCCTGTGAAATGGAACACGGCGGAAAGCCTCAGACGCACGAAATCAGCGATATACGGCTGCCAGTAGATCTCGGCACGGTCATAAAACCCGGAATGTTTCCAATTCCCGCCATAGTCACAGACGCGGTAGAACGGACTTCCGGCGTACAAGTCCTGTCCGAGCATATTCCCGCCTCCGTCAATGGTGAAGTAGTAAGGCATCTGGCCTGTGCCATAGTAGGAATCATTCAGGATGCCTAACTTCTTGTATGCGAGGTTCAGCGTAAGCAGCCCGCCGAACGCAGGCTCAAGCCCAGTCTCGTTGATCCTGTCCTGATGTATTCCTTGAATATAGCTTAGCTTGGAGTTCCAACGGAAGTCGCTTCTCCCGGCGGTCAGCGACACGAAAGGCGAGACAAGAATATTATCCACCACACCCCGATATTCAAGCGTGTTGGCAAAGTGGTACATAGTAGCCGTCCATCCGGCGCGTAGGTAATCCCCGGCAAGGGCGTAATTGCCGTATGTGAATATCTGGAAGCGCTCACGCCGGCCGTGCCCGATCATTCCCATCCAGTCCAAACCGGCCTCGCAATAGCCTTTCCGGCTCTCGAACTTCAGGAGCAGTCCTTCTATGTTGTTGTCATAAAACTGGTTGACATCGGAGATGAACAGGGACGGAACCTGATCGGTTTTCACAGGATCCTCCGCCCAGCCCTGATAACCCGAGCCGAAAACGGAGTTCCCGCGGGGAAATATTCCAGCCAAGAGATTGAATTTTCCGCTTTTGCGCTGGCTTTCAAGACCGTACCAGAATGTCATTTCTCGGAAAAGTCCGATGTTCTGCAGATCCTTGTCGCTTTCAGACACGGGGGCCTCACCCATATTCTTCATCACATCGATTCCGAGCGTAAGTTGGTGGGTGAACCGTCCGCCCGCCACCTTGACACCGACCGTGGGAGTCAGCCTGGCGGCGTGAACCGTGCCGGATGTCTCGAACTTGTTGCCAGCGCCGTCATATTCCCGATTGTCAAAATAGTACTGAAAATCAGCACCGTAGGTAAAGGTAGCCTTTTGTTGGGCACGACCGGCGAAGGCCGACGCCAGAAGAAGTGTTATTACAATTACGCTCTTTCTCATATTCATAAGCCACGGAAGGAAAAATCACGCCTCCAAGGCAGTTTATGCAAAATTACTGATTATTTTGTAATTTCGCACCCGTATGGAAGGACTCAAATTACAGACTCCGGTGGAAACCGGCCGCAGCACTGTCAGCATCTCGCTGAAAGACAGGATTTTCGTCCTCGGGAGCTGCTTCGCTGACAACATCGGCGGGAAGATGGTTGATCTGGGATTCGATGTCTGCGTCAACCCGTTCGGAACCATCTACAACCCCGTCTCGGTCTGCAATTCCATCGCCAGGCTGACTTCGGGAATCCCGTTCACTGAAGACGAGTGCGTCCCGATGGGCGCGGGATCGGATCTCATCTGCTCGTTCAGCCACCACACCTCCTTCGCCCGCCGCACCGACGACGAGTTCCTGTACGTCGCCAACGCCTCTCTGGAGGAGGCCTCACGCCGGTGGAAGGCCGCCACAAAGGTCATCATAACCCTCGGCACGGCCTGGATCTATGAATATACCCGCTCTGGCGAGGTCGTCTCGAACTGCCTGAAGATCAACGCCAAGGAATTCACCCGCCGGCGGCTTACCGTCCGCGAGACAACGGCGCTGCTTATGAATATGGTCGCCCGGCATCCGGACAAGGAGTTTATATTCACCGTCTCCCCTATCCGCCACCTCAAGGACGGGGCTCACGGCAACCAGATCAGCAAGAGCACACTACTGCTCGCATTGGACGAGGTAATATCAAAGTTCCCGGAGCGTTGTGAATATTTTCCCGCCTACGAGATCGTGCTCGACGAGCTGCGGGACTACCGTTTCTACGCCCCGGATATGGTCCACCCTTCCGAACAGGCGGTGGACTATCTCTGGACACGGTTCGCCGCGTTCGCCATTCCTTCTTCTGAACTCCCGGAACTTGAAACGAGGCGCAAGGAGTTTCTTCGCTCACAGCATCGTCCTATCCATAGATAAGTTATCACGGTTAATCGTTTTTCAAGTTACATATTCAACTAAATAATCCACGAAATTCTTTGCTTTTCTAATTTAAAAACGTTAAATTTGTAACCTTGATTTTTCGCGCACCAAACTACGCCTTGTCAAGATTATTACCTAAGCGGGTGTTTAACAACCAAAAGTTAATACTAAACCATTATTAAATGAAAAAGATTCGCACTTACAGAGTAAACGCCTTTCTCGTGATGCTGCTCGTCGGGACGCTGTCATTCAGCGCGACCGCGGCCGTCTCCGAGTCCGGCTTACTGCCTGCGACGGCCGCTCAGCAGCAGCCCGTCAAGGGAACGATCGTCGATGTCAACGGCAACCCGATTCCGGGTGCAAGCGTGATGATTCCCGGCACAACGACAGGAACAATCACCCTGGTTGACGGAACATTCTCACTCAACATCGCCGAAGGCACCACAGTAGAGGTCGGCTGTCTCGGCTACACCACCGTCAAGGTCAACGCCAAGAACGGAATGAAGATCGTCCTCAAGGAAGACGCCCTGATGCTCAGCGATGTCGTCGTCGTCGGTTACGGCACACAGAAGAAGGCAAACCTGACCGGAGCCGTAGCCACTGTTGATGTCAACAAGACACTTGAGGCAAGATCGACCGCGGATCTTGGCAAGGCTCTCCAAGGAGCTGTGCCGGGACTCACCGTCCTGAACACAAGCGGTAAGATCGGTGCTGAGCCTACAGTTGTCATCCGTGGTGTCGGAACACTTTCCAACAGTGCCACTTCCACACCTTTGTATGTTGTGGATGGTGTGCCGATTGACAACATCTCCTACCTCAACACACAGGACATTGAGAGTATCTCCGTACTCAAGGACGCATCATCTTCTTCCATCTACGGAACCAGAGCCGCGTTCGGAGTTGTTCTCATCACTACAAAGTCCGCGAAGACCACAGAGCACATCCAGGTGAACTATACCAATAACTTCGGCTGGAGCCAGGCGACGACTCTTCCTGACTATCCTACCGTCCTTGAACAGATCTACGCCCTTAACCAAGTCAACCACAGATACGGTCTTGACAGCGAGCTTTTCGGTATGTACCTTGACAGAGACGCTTACATTAGTAATGTGTAAAAAATTAGTTGCATCAGTTGACCGGTTTGACAAGGTAGTTCCACTTACCGAGTTCCTGGGCGA
>CAKVCK010000012.1 GCA_934725575.1 uncultured Bacteroidales bacterium | reverse complement strand
AACACTGATTTCAAAGAACTATTATTCTACGGCGTTCGCGCCGCGGCGTAAAACTTATAAAATTAACGAACTATTGAATATATGAGGATTATTATATTGCCGGGCGCCGTAGAATATTCATCAATGCAAAATATGATAAGAACAATCTGAAATGTTGTTTTAGAGGAGATAAACTTAGATCAGTTGTATTCCCTTACCCGAAGGTTTTTGATTCGATGGAATTTTTTTATGGTTTAAATCTAACTTCATTAGAATTCAAAGAAATAACGACAAAAAATATATCTTTTTCGAACTGCAGGAAACTGGAGAATCTTGATTTGTCTAATGTTGTTGTTATAGGGGGGACGGATAAGCCTTTTTCGTTCATTGGTTGCACGAGTTTGAAATCCTTGATTTTGCCGAAATTCAAAGGTAATTATACGCTGATGTCATCAATGTTTTTGAGATGCTCAAACCTGAAGAGTTTGGACTTGTCGAAATTCGACACAGGTAATGTTGTTTTTATGAATTCAATGTTTAGTGGATGTTCGAGCCTGACATTATTGAACTTGTCGAAATTCAAAACAAGTAATGTTACTCATATGAGTGCAATGTTTTATGGATGTTCGAGCCTGACATTATTGGACTTGTCGAAATTCAAAACAAATAATGTTATTCATATGGATCAAATGTTTTATGGATGCTCAAAACTGGAAAATTTAAATTTATCGGGATGGACGATAAAAGATTCGGCTACTATTGTTGATATGTTTAAGGGTTGTGATAATCTTAAAACAATCGAAATGAGAGGATGCGATTCGGGAACTGTTTCGAGGATTCGTAGCGTGATGCCGGTAGGGGTAAGAATAATACAATAACTCATAACTCAAATTCGTAGTGAAAATTTTTAAAAGCAATGAAATTCTGTGTGGAATTGTTGAAGAATAAGGACTTCGACAGAGTTGTCAAGTCATTTGAGAAGGATAAGTTCTATGGCTTGAAGTATATTTCAGGAGAATCGAAGAAACTGAAAGATTCGTTGTCGGACCCATTCAATCCGATTTATGACGGGCGCACTTCGTTTGACGATATATGTAAGGTTATAGAGGATAATTGCAATGGTAAGCTAAGTGGCGACTCAATCTGTGCTCTTGCTGCCAAAATCGCATACGCCAAGGACATCAATCCGGATGATTCCTGCTGGGATAGTAGAATTGAGAATAATGATTCTCTTAAGGATATTGGTCTTGGCCTAAATGACGTGGATGAGGTCATTTCTGCTTACCAAGAAAAAGATCTGAGCAAATCTGACTGGAAACTGCTATTCTTGGCGAGGAGCAAACAGATCCGCAAGATTTACAAGAAAGCCGAGAAGATAAACAACTAATTATACCCGTTGTGATGCAAAAGAGCACCGCCGTTCCTCGTTTCGGAGAACGACGGTGCCTGGTTGATTCCGAGGATCGGGCGACGTTTTCGGGCTGAAACGTCTCTCAAGAGTGTTGCGGAACACTCTTGGGGAACGGAAATGGCCTAAAGTGTTGCCCTGGAGTTCTTGCGGTCCAAGCGATTTAGGATTTTCTCAATTCCCACAACGACGCTTTTAGGAAGCGGGCCGACCTATGGCTTTCACTTTCAGTACGGCGCCGGAACCATAATCGATTTGGATTGTGGTTCTCTCTTTGTGCCCACGAGCCGGGATTGATCGTATCTGTCCGGATTGCGGGACTGGTTTTTAGGAAAGCATCGGGGCCGGTCGTGTGGGAAAGTGCGTTGCCGAGACCGGTAACAAGGGGTGGTAGCAGGGAGTGGCGAGCGTGGAAGTCGCACCTCAAGAAGTGGTATCTTCGGGGGTATAACCGAAGAAATTTCTGTTTTTTTATCAATTGTATATGTTTCTTTCTATTACCATTCATTTGGAATGCCTAACTTGCGGTCGTGTTCCGGGAGGGATCGCGGGGCATTTTGACAAACAGACACAATTTACTTCAACTATGGAGACTTCAGAGAGAAACGGGGGTGTCAGGCGGAAAGCCGATGACCAAACTGCCATTAACCATAGGACCTTTGGACAGGAGATTGTCGGCCGTGACATAAACGACCGACAGTCCCTTGACCAAAAGATTGTTGCCGGTGACTTCGGTGACCGGATGTCGTTCTACCTGTTGGAGTTGCCGAGGATAATGCGCTACACGGATGAATATGACAGCCCGGTCGCTGCTTGGTGTCGTATATTCAGAAATTTCGCTATCTTTGCCAAATCAAGGTCGGAAAAAGATGCGAGGTTTAGTAAGTTGGAGAGGGCGATGCGCGTCAGCGGTCTTGACGACAAGGAGATTGAAGATTATTTCAGCGATATGATGACAGAAAAAGAGATGCGTCCGTACATCGAGGGTGCCAGACAGCAGGGCTACCGCAAGGGCTTTAAGGCCGGAGCTGAGCAAGGCATGGCTGAAGGCATTGAAAAGACCATAGAGAAAGTTGCCAAGTCATTGCTGTCATTGGGTGTTCCGGTTGAACAGATCGGAATTGCCACCGGCTTGTCTTCCGAGCGGATTGAGGCCTTGAGATAGGTCAGAAAAATAAAACAGCGGATTTTGGTAACGTGCAAAATCCGCTGTTTTATTTTTTTTCTGATCGCGATTCAGAGGTAATATAGTTGATATTCTAATAATTGGTACACTTCGACACTTCGGCAAACTCAATGCGCCGCAAGCTCAGTGACAAATTATCATTGGCTACCTTACAGTGAATCCGACAGGCTCGCCGGAGGCGGAGTCGGTGGCTACCCAGAGTTGGAAATCACCGGGCTCGACAATATATTCATTGTTGATGTTCCAGAAGGCGAGGGCGGAGACAGGAAGCGAGAAATCTACGACCTTTGATTCGCCGGCGTTCAACGCAACCCTTTGGAAACCTTTGAGTTCCTTGACGGGACGGGCGATGGAGCCGACGAGGTCACGAACGTAGAGCTGGGCGACCTCCGTGCCGGCATATTCCCCGCTGTTCTTCAGGGTGACTTTGACCTTGATCGTGTCCGCTGCGGTATATTCACGGCTGTCGAGAGCTATGTCGGAATATTCAAAGGTGGTGTAGCTCAGGCCGTAGCCGAACGGGAAGAGCGGGCCGTAGCCGCTGTCGAGGTAGTAGGAGGTGCAGCCGTTGGAGGTTTGGCCGGCTTTGAGAGGAAGGTCCATAAGGAGGGTCTCGGTGCCGGTGTTCGGACGGCCGGTGTTGAGGTGGTTGTAGTACATCGGAGCCTGGCCGACTGTCTTGAGGAAGGTGACAGGGGTCTTTCCGGACGGAACGGTCTTCCCGCTCAGGAGGTCTGCGATAGCCTCGCCGCCCATTGTCCCGGGGTGGAACGAATAGAGCATCGCGTCACAGTTCTCAAGATCACGGCCGATGGTCAGAGGTCTTCCGGCCATCACGACCACGATGACTTTCTTTCCGGTCTGCCTCATCGCCGCTATCAACTCACTTTGAGCACCTTGCAGATTCAAGTCCGACAAACAGTGCGCCTCTCCGGAAAGGATAGCCTCCTCACCGGCGAACACCACGATTGCGTCAGCCCTTGACGCGGCGGCCTTTGCCTTGGCGATTCCTGCAATGCTTCTGTCGCGGCTGAAGGCGGTCCCCGGTTCGTAGATCACGTTGTAATCCTTTTTGAGAGCTGCCAGAGGGGTGACGGAATGAGTCTCGTCCCCGTCAAAGGCCCAAGTGCCCATCTGTTCGTAAGGAGCGTCGGCCAGAGGACCGGTCACGAGCAGAGTCTTGGCATCCTTCAAAGGAAGAGCCGCGTTGTCGTTCTTCAGAAGGATGGCTGATTCAATGGCGCTTTGCTTGGCGGCCTCCAGATGTGACGGGGCGTAGAGAACATCTCCTGAGCCTTCCTCCTTGACGTAAGGATTGTCGAACAGCCCGAGGCGGAACTTCAGGCGAAGGATGTCCCTGACAGCGTCATCGATTTGTTTCTCGCTGATTTTCTTTTCTTTGACCAGTTCCTCGATGAAGGAAATGTAGCCGTAGGACATCATATCCATCTCGACCCCGGCCTTGACGGCCAGATCGGTGGCGTCCTTTAGATCCTTGGCGAATCCGTGCATAATCATCTCGCCGGAAGAGTTCCAGTCGGTCACGATCATTCCGTCGAATCCCCATTCTCCTCTCAATACATCCTGAAGCAGCCATTTGTTGCCTGTGGAAGGAACCCCGTCGATGGTGTTGAACGAAGTCATCAGGGTCATCGCACCGGCGTCCACACCTGCCTGGAACGCAGGGAAATATACGTTACGCAAAGTCCTTTCAGAGATCTCGGCGGTGTTGTAGTCACGGCCACCCTCGGTGGCTCCGTAGCCTACAAAATGCTTGAGGCAGGCTGCGATGGAGGTGGAGTCTCCGCTGCCCTGATAGCCACGGACCATAGCGGTGCCCATCACGGCGTCGAGGTACGGATCCTCTCCCGAACTTTCGGCGATCCTGCCCCAACGCGGATCTCTCGAGATGTCCAGCATCGGCGAGAAAGTCCATCTCACTCCGCAGGAAGCGGCCTCGACGGCTGCCACGCGGGCGCCACTCTCAACCAACTCCGGATCAAAAGTGGCCGCAAGTCCAAGCGGAATCGGGAATATGGTCTTGAAGCCGTGGATGACATCCCTGCTGACAAGAATCGGAATTCCCATCCGGCTTTTCTCAACGGCGGCTTTCTGAACCCTGTTGATCTCCGCCGGATCCACGTAGTTCAGAATGGATCCAACCTCGCCTTTCTCGGCGGCCTCGGTCAACCAGTCTCCGCCGGAAAGCTGGTTCATCTGACCTATCTTCTCATGCAGGGTCATCTGCGAAAGAAGGTCGTCAATCCTCTTCTCGGTCTCGTCTTTCTCGGAGCAGCCACAGACCAAAATGGCAGCAGCCGCAGTCATAAGGTACTTGAATATTCTCATTTACAAATTCTTGCTTATTATGTCCAATCTTTCTTCGTAAATCTTTTTCAATCTTGCCACGGCGGCATTGTACGTCATCCTTTCGTCTCCGTTGACAATCACACCACCGTTCTGCGATGCGTCCCCGGCCGGATCCCACATCCGGAAATTCAGCTCGGCGGATGCCTGAAGGGTCTTCTCCATCTCGTCGATATAGGCCGGAATTGTCTTGAGTTGCGGAAGCAGCTCGTTCCACCGGGCCTTGACGGCCGCTTTGAAATCAGGATCGTCAAACAGTCTTGCGTACCAGAAGGAATCCCTGTTTACCAGACCGGTTCTGGCCTGTGGGGAAACATTGTAGGAAAGCACTCCCCAGTCGAAATCCCAGATCGGTCCGGCGGTCAGCTTCCCGTCCGCACTCTTGTGCAGGAACACGCTTCCCGGGTTACCTAATTCGTGGTTGATCATCACCTCGAAAACTATCCAATAGTCAATGAAGGACTTGACATCCAGATATTTGGCATAGCCCTCAGAATCGTCCTTGAAGTTCTCGCCGTAGATCACCTCGGAAACCGTCCTGACATATTCCTTGATTTCGTTGAGCATCAGGCCGGTGAGGCCATCATCGTAGTCCGGGTACTTTATTCCGAAAGGGATGCCGTCCTGCATCTGCATGCACTTTCCTGGAGTCTGGATCCATTGGATCTCATTGTCGTAGTGGAAGTCGCATTCCAGAAGGAATCCGTCCTCGCAAGGCACACGGTTGCTGTCCGCGCGGATCTGCTCGATCAGCAGATAGTTCCCTACGTGCTTCCCGTTCATCACGAGTTCCACGCTTTGGCAGTGCGGAGTCCAGTCCAGCGATGTCATCGAACCCACTTTGTAGGCTATCAGGTTGCGCATCAGTGTCCTGTCCATAAAGTTGGCCAGAAGGATCCACCGTTTGTGCTTAGGCAGCCCTAAGATGGACTGCTTCTTGTCAAACTTGATCAGATAAGGCTTCTTGGGCCAGGTCCAAGTGGTGTTTCCACGTCCACGGACGGAGCACGGCACATCTTCCAGATCACCAAATCTGCCCATCCCGTTTATCTTGAAGACCGCTTTCAGATAGTCCTCCTTGGACACGACCTCCTTCTCGTCTTCCGTGTCAACGTAAACCACAGGAAGCCCGGTCCGGACCTTTATCCTGCCGTCGAAGTCATTGCTCTTGATAGTGAACGGCTTGGAATATACCATCGTGCCCAGCGGCAGCCTCATCGCGAACCGGACGCTCTCCTCACAGTCGCCGCTGACCCCAAGATCAGCGATTGTCACTGAATATGTTCCCTCACTCTCCGTCGGCGAAATCCCTGTAATTCTGAATATGTCAGACTCGCTTCCGTCCTGACGCCTCAGCGACACGGCGCAGTCCGGACTGCCGACATTGTAGTTGAATGAATATCCCGGCTCGTCCACCATAAACTCCACGGTGGCGTTGCCGTCGTCATCCATTGTGACAGAGGACTGAACCGGAGTGATGGAGTGGAACTCGGCCACGGACTCCTTACTCTCCTTGCCGCAGGAAAAGACGGTAAGGAGAACAAGGAACATAAGTGAGAGTCTGGACAAGGTCTTCATCTTGCTATTGTTTTTGGAACACTCTCACGTAGTCAATCTCGTAAGTGGCTGGCAGACAGCTTTCATCAACGCCCATCGCTCCGCCCCAGTTGCCGCCCCAGGCCAGATTCAGCTTGAGGTAGAACGGATTGTTGAACGGCCAGGTGTCGTAGTTGCCCTTACCGTCATTCTTGAACGTCAGGTGGACCTCTCCGTCAAAGATGAAGTCCATCTTTTCGGCTGTCCATTCCAGAGCGTAGGTATGGAACTCTGACTGCGCGCCCTTGAGAAGGAACTCGTGGGTTTTCTGAGTGTTCTTGGGATGGTTGTAGGCCGTGCAATGGATGCTTGAGGAGACATATTCAGGATTGTAGCCAACCTCTTCCATAATGTCGATCTCGCCGTCCGCAGGCCACGAATGATAGTTCTTCGGCATCATCCAGAACGCCGGCCAGGTGCCCTTCCCCTTAGGGAGTTTGAGCCGCGCCTCGAAATAGCCATAGGTCCAGGACTCCTTGGTGTTCATCCTGACAGACTGGACCTTGCCTCCGATCTTCTGGGCCGTGATCTTCAACGTTCCGTCCGACACCTCGGCTATCTTCACGCCGTTGTACATCCCTTCGGCGACATAGTTCTGAAGCTCGTTGTTGCCCCATCCACTGCTTCCGATCTCGTACCACCATTTGTCGGAATCCGGTGTGGATGAGCCGCTTGTGTTGAACTCGTCCTGCCAGACCAGCTTGTAGCCGGCGGGAATGTTCACTCCGTCCTCCTTGCATTCCTGCTTCACATTCACGGTCTTTCTTGCCGAACCGAAACGGAAGGTCAGAACAGTCTCACGGGCATCTCTCGTGAAGTTCTCTGTGAGAGAAACCTTAACGGTGGAGTTGCCGGACAGTCCGCCGCTCGGGGAAACCGTGCACCAGTCCGTCGCTCCCGAGGACACGCCCCATTCGCAGTTTGCCGTCACGTTGACAGTCAGTTCAGCGGCCTCGTAGGAAGCGGCCAGTTCTTCCTTGTCGGTGGAGAGCTCCGGAACCACTTCGGGATCATTGGATGATGAACCTCCGCAAGACGAAGATGAAAGGGCTGCCGCCGCCGAAAGCGACAGCAACCCGAACGCTAAATATTGCAATAAACGTTTCATTCAGAAATGAATATATCCGCAAAACTATTTATGCTCCTGCAGGCAGATCTTAGTCAATGTGACTGTCGTTCCGGCTGTGCATCTGCCAAGGTCAATGAAGAGAACGACTTTGTCGTAGTCAACGTCAGGCACGACACTTTCCATCTTGAAGGTAGCCGGTTCGCCTGCCTCGACCGCGAAATCATTGATATAGAACGCCGCGTGATCATTGTCGTTGCCTTCCCACGCGAGCTTGAATGTCATCGCAGGGATGTCCTGGTCAGCCTCCACGGTCACGCAGAAGTCGTAGGTCTTGGACGCCGACATCGGGATGTCGGTGTGGAACACGGTCTGGCCTTGCCATTCGTTTCCGCCGATTCCCTCAGGGATGACGACTTTAAGTCCGTTGTTCTCAAGAGTTTCGGTCTCTGGATTCAGTCCGCCTGACCAGTCGGAAGGGGAGTACCAGTAGGTCATACTTACGCTTGCGCTCTTCCAGAAGTTTCCCGGGCCGTCAACGTCGAACACATCCGGTTTCGGCTTGTAGATGTACTGCCAGGAGATTCCGCTGAAGTTCGCCACGATGACGAGCTTGTCCTCTGTGTTCTCGGTGATGACGTAGGTCGGGTTCGTAACTGACTCGTTGTTCGCCACATAACCGATCACGACTCCTTCAGGGAAGGTGAGAACGTCCCCGTTAAGTGTGTAGGTGGATTCCTGAACGGTCCAGTCGATGTCGTAGTCCTCGCTCTGGGTTGTCCCAAGGCCAATCGCGGTGACATCCTTGTTGATGTAGATCTTGCCGTCAGCGCCAGGGTTGAAGACGTACTTGCCGTCAGCGTAGAAGGTGATCTCATCATCGTAGAGACCGAATCCGGCCTTCTCGTTAGGACCGGCCGCCCACCATCCCGCAGGGTTGGATTGGTCAGGGCCGCATCCGATGTGTCCGTTGGCCTCCGAGTCAAGCACCCAGGTCTTGCTGGTCTTGCCGTAGAGAGGATCGGTGACATCTCCGCCGGCGGATCCTTCCTTGACAAACTCGTAATGCCAAGCGATACCGTCCGGATTGCCTGAGGTCTTGAGGTTGGCCACAAGTTTGAGGCATTTCTTCATATCCGCCGGCTTGCTCTCCAAGACGAGGTAACGAGGATCGTCAAGCTCTGTCTGGTCAGCGACGTAGGACATCGGAGTCCCCTTAGGAAGAGTGATGTAGATTTCCTCCACACCGGCGTCGTTCCAACTGCTTTCCACTGAATATGTCGCAGTGGTCTTCTCCCAAGGAACAAGGTAATCCTCTCCGGTCGCATATTCAGACTTGACTCCGGAATTGGCGTTGACGTAAAGCTGTCCGTCGCCCGGATCGTAAACGTAAGATCCGTCAGCTCCGAAGGTGATCTTGTCGTCGTACAGACTCCAGTCCTTCTTCTCCTCTGCTCCGGCGCTCCACCATTCGGTTCCGGTTCCGCCGAGCGGACCGCATCCGAAGTGCCCGGCCACGGTGTGGTTCCACTCCCAAGTCTTGGTGGAGCCATCACTGAGCGCCTTGATGTAAGGAGCAGGGTCGAACGGATCACGGTAGGTGTTGTTCAGAGTGAACTCCACCATCTGCGAGCCGACCGAGATTCCGTGGGCGTTGTAGGCCTTGACCTCGACGGTGTGCTTGCCCTCGTCACGGAAACGGAGCAGGAGTCCGTTCCCGGTGTAGGCGTAGTTCTTGCCGGTCACTTTCGAGCCGTTCGCGTTGTCGATCGGATCTGTGGCGCCGACAATCCAGACAGGCACGATGCCGTTGTTGTTCATATTGAAGGTGACGTAGTTGGTCTCCTGGTTCACCTCCACCTGCACGTCAAAGTCAGCGGCTTGCGGAAGCTTCGCCTGATCCGGAGTGATGTAGTCCGGCGAGCAGGCTGCCATAAGGGCGGCGGACATCGACAATGCGATATATTTCAATGTTGTCTTCATATTCATTCAAGATTAGTAGTTGTTCTGTACGAGGTTAGGATCCTTGTCAAGCTCGGTCTGAGGGATCGGCCAGTATTTCTTGGACTCGGTCCAGTCGTTCTGGCGGAACTCGTGGTTGGAAGCCTTGAGGACTGACGCGGCCATTCCGGTGCGGACGAGGTCCCAGTAACGCTTGCCTTCTCCGACAAACTCCTTGTGGCGCTCCTGGATGATGTCATCGCGGGTGAGTCCGGTGTCCTGGCATTTCGCGCGGTCACGGATCTCCTTGAGATATTCAGAAGGATCCTGGCCAAGGAGGACTGAGAGCTCGGCGGCGTTGAGGAGGGTCTCGGCGTAGCGGTAAACCCTTTCGTTGTTGCCGTGGTTCATATTCGGGTCACCAAGGTAGCCGTGGTTGCCGTTGGCGCGGGCGATGTACTTGAGAAGGAAATAACCGCTGTCTTCCCAGCGTGGGGTGTAGGACGCTCCGGATTCCTCGGCGTATTTCTCGAAGTTGAGGATTCCACCGTCGCGGCGGATGTCGGTCTCATCGTACATATCGTAAGCGGCCTTGCGTACAGTGCCGAATCCCCAGCCTTCAATGAAGTCGGAACTTCCTTTGAGTGAAGGGATTCCGGTCAGGACTGAGAATATGTTGCCTCCGGTCGCGATTGGCGCGTCCCAAGAGCGCACACCACCTTCTGAGATATAGTTGATCTCCCATATAGATTCGGCGCACCATTCTCCGGACTCTGTCCAGATTCCCGCAAAGTCATCCACCAGGCGGTAGTTGCCGGACTGCTTGATCTCTTTCATAAATCCAAGGGCTTTCTGGTATCTTGACTCATCGTTTTGGTACAGAACCGCCTCTGTATAAAGCATATATGCCATCGCAAGGGTCACACGCCCCTCATTGCCGGCTGAAGCCTTCATAGGAAGGACGTTCATCTCGAACACGTTCTCAAGGTTGGTGACGATCTTTTCATAGACGGCGTCGTGACCGAGCTGCTCGGTGAAATAAGGGGACTTCAGGTTCTCATCGTAGTAAGGAACATTTCCCCAAAGCTTCCACAGGACGTTGTAATAGAACGCCTTGAGCACGGTGGCCTCTGCCTTGTAGAGAGCCTTGGTCTCATCGCTCATCCCTGGAACATTGTCCACATTCTCCAGAACCACGCAGCAGCGGTTGATTCCTGAATATGAGATTGTCCACATCTGGTTGCAGACATCGGTCGAAGTCGCCGTGTAGAAGTGTGTCTTCACAAGGATCGGCTGGTCGCCCTCATTGGATCCGCCGGCGTTGATGTCATCGCCCATAATGTCATAGACAAGGTGCAGGGCATCGTACTGGTAGAAATAGTCGTACCACTCAAGCGGATCATACGCCGCTGTAAGTCCTTGGAACATACGGGCCTCCGTGTTGAAATATTCATCCATCGGCTCGGATGCGTTGTGTTCCGGAGTGACAAAGTCCTCGGAGCAGGAAGAAACGGTCAGGATTGAAAGGGCGCAAAGCGCGAAAAATATCTTTTTCATCTCGAATCTCATTTTAGAAGTTGACATTTACACCGAATGTGAATGTTCTGTTCTGCGGATAGACACCACGGTCGATACCTACCTCCGTGCCGTAGCCTGAGTTACCTCCCGTCACTTCAGGATCGCATCCAGTGTACTTGGTGAGAGTGAAGAGGTTCTCGGCCTGGACGTAGAGTCTCAGCCTGGAGATCGCCACGTGCTTGGTCAGCTTGGCTGGAAGGGTGTAGCCGAACTGCATGTTCCTTGCCCTTACGAAGGAAGCGTCCTCAACCCAGTAGTCGGAAGCCCTGTAGTTCTCGTTGGCGGAACTGAAGGCGAAACGTGGGTAGCTGTTTGTGGAGCCCTCTCCGGTCCATCTGTTGAGAATATTCTTAGGCAGGTTGATGTAGTAGAGGTCGGTACGGCGTGAGACGTTGAACGCCTGGACTCCGAACTGTCCCTGAAGCAACATGCTGAAATCGAATCCCTTCCATTCGAGGTTGAGTGAAAGGCCGAGGGTCCAGTCAGGAATTCCCTTGCCGATCTTTGTGCGGTCGTCGTCGTTGATGACACCGTCACCGTTGACATCCACGAAGCGGAAGTCTCCGGCCTGTGCGTTAGGTTGCAGAAGCGCTCCTTCCGAATTGGTGTAGGCAGCGACTTCGGCGGCGTTCTGGAACACTCCGTCGGTCTTCCATCCGTAGAAGAACGGGAACGGCTTTCCAACCTCGCCTCTGGTCAGGGTTCCGAGCTTGTGGCTGGAGCATCCGATGAAGGTGGCGTCATCGCCAAGGTAGGTCAGCTCATTGTGGTTGTAGGAGGCGTTCAGCTTGACTCCGTAGTTGAAGTCGCTGATGTGTCCCCTGTAGCCAAGGTCGATCTCGACACCGCTGTTGACCATATCTCCGAGGTTTCCTGTAGGAGCCGAGTCACCGGCGTAGGCAGGAACCGGCATTGCCAGAAGCATTCCGGAGGTCTTCTTATTATAGTAGTCGATCGTGGCGGTCAGCTTGTTGCCGAAGAATCCGAGGTCAACACCAAGGTCGGTCTGGATGGACTGCTCCCACTTCACGTTAGGATTGGCTAGTCCGCTTGGCTTGACTCCCGTGGAGATCATCTCGGAGCCGTTTCCGCCAGCTCCGAACACATAGTTGTTGCCTGAGCTTGAATATACCGCATAGGTGAAGTCTCCGATGTTGTCGTTACCGTTGATACCCCACGAGCCACGGAGCTTGGCGGTCGAGAGCCAATGAATATTCTTGAGGAAGCTCTCGTTCTTGGCGTTCCAACCCAAACTGAATGAAGGGAATGTTCCCCATTTGTTGCTTGGGCCGAAGCGACTGGACGCGTCACGTCTTACGGTAACCTCGGCCATATAGCGCTCGTCGAAGTTGTAGGAGACACGGCCGAAGTAGGAGATAAGGCTGTAAGGGATTGAGTTCCAACTGCCCCATCCGTTGCGGTCACCGTTCTCCTGCTTTCCGAGGGTGTTGTTCACGGTGATCTTCCAGGTGTCGTAAGGGTACATCAGACCGTTAGCGCTCGCGCCGAGGTTGGCGGAAGTGCTGCGCAGGGCTGACTGTCCGAGCACGGCGTTGACCGTGTGCCTTCCGAAGGTCTTGTCGTAGGCGAGGACGTTCTCGACCTGCCAGGTGTAGTACCTATCCATTGTCTGTGAGGCGCTTGAGCCGTAGTTGATCTTTTCGGTCACGCTCACGTTGCCGTCCTTGTCGTAGGTTTCCTTCTCGGTGGTCGTGTCGTACTTGTAGGACTTGGATGTGAGGAAATATTCCTTGCTGTAGCTGTGGCCATAGACGTAGGCGAGATCCAGAGAAACGGAGTTCCTGAACTTGAGTCCGTCGAAGAGGTTCAGCTCGGTGTTCAGTCCGGCGACGATCTTGTCGGAGCTGCTGCGTCCGCCCGGCATATCAAGCATAGCGATAGGGTTCGCCTGCTCGTTGTAAACGCCTGCGTCCGCGATAAAGTAAGGCACACCGGCGGAGTTCCTTATGATGTAAGGATAGCCTTCCGGATAGAGGGTCTTGTACTTCTCCTCAGCCTGCGCGTCGGCGTAGATTGGATCCAGAGGGGACATTCCGAGGGCTGAGCCGAGAGGCGAGCCATACTCGGAGTTCGTGGAGATGGACGCGGAACGGATGTGCGCATAGGAGATCTGGTTGCGGAACGTAAGCTTGTTCAGCCAGTTACGCTCCTCGGTCTTGTCGAAGATCACGACGCCTACATTCTCCCTGAGGGTCACCCTGTTATAATAGGAGCGGTCGAAACTGCCTCCGATCGTACCCTTGTTGGAAAGGAAGCCACCGGAAATGCTGTAGTCAACCTTTCCGTTTCCACCGGACACGTTGACATCGTGCTTTACGATAGGCGAGTTCTTGTCGAATATCGCGTCAACCCAGTCCGTTCCCTCTCCCAATGAATATGGATCGTCATAGATCGGGGCCTTGCCGTCGTTGAGCATACCCTCGTTCATCATAATGGCATATTCAGTGGCGTTCAGGACGGCAGGCTTCCTCCAAGGGTTCTGGAGACCGTAGGAGAAGTCGTAGCTTACGTGTGTCTTGCCTTCCTTGCCCTTCTTGGTGGTGACAAGGATGACACCGTTGGCGGCACGGGCTCCATAGACGGCTCCGGAGGCGGCATCCTTCAGTACCTCGATACGCTCGATGTCGTTCGGGTTGATGAAGTCGATGCTGCCGGCCGGCATACCATCCACTATATAAAGCGGGTCAGAATTGTGGATTGTTCCGATACCTCTGACTCTCACCTGCGCTCCTGCGTCAGGGGATCCCGATCCCTGGGTGACAAGCACTCCGGAGGACATACCCTGAAGCATATTGTCAACCCTTGTCTGGGACTGGATCTTGAGGTCATCGGCGGTGATGCTGGAGATGGCTGCGGTGACAACGCTCTTTTTCTGAACGCCGTAACCGATCACGACCGTCTCTTCGATGGTCTGTGTGTCAGGAATGAGGGTCACCTTCATATTCTGTGTGGCGGGAAGTTCCTGCGGAACATAGCTGATGAAGGAGAACTGGAGGATGGCTCCTTGCGGGACGTTGATCTCGAAGTTGCCGTTGGCGTCAGTCATTGTGCCGTTGGATGTCCCTTTCTGAACGACCCCGGCGCCAATGAAACCGGCACCGTTCTCGTCAAGGACGGTACCTTTGACACGGATGGATTGTGACCAAGCGGTCGCGGATCCGATCCCAAGAAGACAGATGACTGTCAAAACGATCTGTTTTAGACTTTTGATGTTCATTGTTTCTGTGGTTTGTATTTATAAATTATAGTAATAATGCATTTTTATGCGGTTTCACACCACAAAAATATCAAGTAGAATCAGAAATAAAAAATCTCTGGGAAAAATAGGGGAATGGAGGTTTTGTTGAAAAGCGCAATGCTTTGTAAATGAATATATTAGTACTTGATTCAAGGAGAAAATAGTGGATTTTGCCAGAAAAATTAAACGTTTTATAAAATTCCAAGTGGACATATATTAAAGGGTAAACTTGGATTAGTGCTTGATTATTAGCGACTTAAGCTATTGGCAAAAGTCCTGAAAAAGTGGATTTAGGGGTGTTTTTGGTATGAAAACACGCGATTTTACATCCACTTAATTCCCGATTTCCTTGATCCTCTCCTCGAAATTGTCCCTGTCTCCAAGGGCGGAGTTCTTGATCTGGGCGCGGTAGTTATAGATGGTGTTTACGGAGTAGCGCAGCATAGACGCGATGTCCGAGGATTGGGTGATTCCGAGCCGGATCAGGGCGAAGATGCGCAGCTCGGTGTTGAGCAGCTTGCCCTTTTTGAGCTCGATTCTCGCATCCTCACGGAGAAGTCCGTTGAACTGCTCCACGAATTTAGGGTAAAGTTTCAGGAACGCCTTGTCGAACATCTCGTAGAATTCCTTCAGTTCCTTCTCGACATTGTCCGGCGACGATGTGTCGGCGATCAACTTGTCCAGGTTGCCTGCCAGAGCCAACTTGCGGACTCCGCTCTGATAAGCCTTCATCTTGTCGATGTAGTTCGAACACATACTGAGGAACAGCCCGATATATTCCTCTTTCGCGGCGTTGGCCTCCTTGAGCTCGCGGTTCATCTTTTTGAGCCGCTTGTTGAAGTCGGCCAGTGTGTCGGAACTCTGCTTTATTTCCTTGTTCATCTCGGCGATTCTCCGGCTGTACTCTATCTGCCGCCGATAGAGCCTGAACAATGCGAATGACCCGCCTAAAAGCAGGAAGACCAGCACAGACATCACCACAAGCATATTCCTTGTCTTCTTCTGGTGGGTCTGCTGGATGTCCGTGTAGCTTTTCTGCACGGCAGGAAGAATGGCCGAGATCTGCCATTGGCGCAGTTTGGCATCGAAGGCGATCGCGTCCTCAAGGGAGAAACTTGAATATTTGAAAGCCCTCGCGTAGTCTCCGTCCTTGAACAGAGCGTCCGCCAGACTGAGCAGCGAGGCGTTGTCCTTGGTGGCGGTTTTGATGTCGGCCATCGCCGAGCGGATGAACCAGTTTTTCATCTCTTCCCAGCGGTTGAGCTGCTCACAGATCCTTGCCTGGAAATATGCCAGGTTCGCATAGTCGTGGCTTGCGGGATCCATCCTTGAGAGTGAGTGTCTGTTGATGAAGTCCGCTTGGGCGAAGTCCTTCTCATCGATGCACTTACGCACTGTCACATAGCGGCTCAGGCTGCTCGAAGGGTCCGCCAAGGCAAGCAGGCGCTCACGGTAATACGCCACTTTTCTAAGCATGGATTTGTCAGCACCTTTCTGGTTCTCGTCATAATCGAACCAGAACCGTTGCTGGACATTGCAGTAAGCGATTTCCTGCTCTTTTGTGAATATGGTCGTGTCAACCAGCGCCAGATCATTCCGAGCCTCAAGGAACTCCCCGGCGGCCGTGTTAAGCATCGCCTCCTTGAGATAGACATTATTCAGTTTGCTCTTGTCTCCAAGAAGCATAGCGATCTCCTTCTGCTTCTCAAGGTTCTCCACGGCCTTGCCGTAATTGAATGGCTGGTACTCATCGAAAAGTTCCCCGTAGATCTTGTACTGTCTCTCCGGTGAGACTCCGCGGGAATGAAGTGAGTTCTCGATGGTTTTGATGCGTACCTCTTTCGCCGCGACATAGGATTCCGCCTCCTCTATCGTTCTGTCCAGCTCATCCAGAAGCTCTTTCTGGGTCTGGGCGGGGACAGCACCTGCCGTCACCAAAAAAATGATGGCGGCAAGCGGAAATCCTACGAGGCGATGAACGGTCATATTCAGTCGTTTTGAATGATAGATCCGGCCACGATGTTGGCCACAAGGGCGCGGAGACGGCCCACGCCTCCCTTGTCCTCAGGGTGGACCCTATGGGTCAGCAGGATGACAGCGGTCTTGCTTTCCATATCGATCACGATAGAGGTTCCGGTGTAGCCGGTGTGCATGATCGTGGTCTCCGGATTGAAAAGATCCCCGCGGAGGCCGCTGTGCGAACTCTTCTTGTCCCAGCCGAGGGCTCGTCCGACGGAAGGGTCGTTCTGTGACGGAATCGTGGTCATCAGTCTTACCGTGGCAGGACTCAGGATTCTGGTGGATTCCAGGGAGTTACCCTTTTTGTCAACAAGGCAGCCTCCATTCATAATGGCCGCGCAGATCACGGACAGGTCCTCGGCGTTCGAGAACACTCCGGCGTTGCCGGAATTGCCACCCATAATCATTCTGGCCATCGGGTCGTGAACCTGGGCAACCAACGGTTTCCCGTCCGCTTGAACCTCGGTAGGGGCGCAAAGCCCGGCCAGTTCGGCCGAATTGCTGACCGCCGGGGTGTAGATCAACGGGAAATAGCAGGTGTGCGTCAACCCGAGGACGTCGAAGACATTCCTTTGGGTATATTCATAAAGCTTCTCACCGGTCACTCTTTCTAGGATTCTCTGAAGGGTGACGAAGTTCAGGCAGCTGTACATAAAGTCGGTGCCTGGGCGGAAGTTCCTCTTGACCTGAGTGGCGATGTACCATTCCATCTTCTCAGGATTGTTCCCGCCATATTCCTTGACGAAAGTGTCGGCGTTGATGTACGGTGTCAGACCTGAGGAATGTGACAGAAGGTCGCGGATAGTGATGTCCACCGTCTCGCCGCTTTCCGGATTCTTCCACGGCTTGAAATCAGGAATATACCTGTCCACATTGTCGGTGAGGCGGACGTACCCGTTTTCGATCAACTGCATAAAGGCGAGTGTAGTGCCCACGCATTTGCTGACGGAAGCGAGGTCGAAGAGCGTCTCGGTCGTCATCGGCTCCACCGTCGGCACCACGGACTTGTTGCCGTAGGCCTTCAGATAGACTATGTCGTTGCCCCTGACGACAGAGAGCACGGCTCCGGGAATCTCCTTGGCCGTTATCGCGTCATTGACGACTCTGTCAACCTGGGCGAGTTTCACGGGATTCATTCCGTGACGCTCCGGAGAATCCAGCCTCAAGGCTCCCTGGGCAAAAACCGGAACCACCAGGACGGCGGCCACGGCAATAGTGATCAACTTCTTCATTTTGAATATATTCGTGTCCGGCAAAAACTTTTGGCCTTAGAATATCAACGTGGCCTTGATCGGGTAATGGTCAGAGACGAAGGCCCTTTCCATATATTGTTTGGTGATGGTCTGGTATTCGGTGCAGCTGCTGAATCCCTTGAACCAGATGTAGTCGATGATTGAGGAGTCGGAGGCTTTGCCCCAGCCGTTGTAGGTGTTGTGGTGGTCAGTCTTCACGGCAACCTCGCGGGCGTTCTGCATAATCTTCTTGAGATCATCGAATTCCGGACGGTCTATCTTCATATTGAAGTCACCGGTAAGGATCATCGGATAGTTCTCCGGATTGATCTCGGCGATTCTGTCAACAATCAGCTGAAGTCCGTTCTTGCGGGCCTCCCAACCGACGTGGTCAAGATGCGTGTTCACATAGTAGAATTTCTTGCCGCTGGCCTTGTCCTTCAGCAGAGCCCAGGTCGCGGAGCGGAAGCAAGCCGCGTCCCAACCCTTTGACGGAACCTCCGGAGTCTCTGAAAGCCAGAACGTTCCCCATTTTATCAGCTTGATGGTCTTCTTGTTGTAGAAGATGGCCATATGCTCTCCCTTGTGCTTTCCGTCCTCGCGTCCGACTCCTACACCCTTGTAGCCTGGGCAATATTCGCTGAGATATTTGAACTGGAAGTCAAGCGCTTCCTGAAGTCCGAATATGTCAGGTTTCTGATCCATAATCATCATCGCCGATGCCGGATAGCGGTATTGCCAGGAATTGGTTCCGTCATCAGCTTTTCCCACACGGATGTTGTAAGAGATCACTTTGATGTCAGCGGGCTTGTCTTTCTTGGCCGACACGTTGAACGGCAGCGCAAGAAGGGCTGTCATTAGGACGAAAATCACTTTTTTCATAACATTATCTGTTTAATTATTAATTCAAAGACAATATGTGGACTACAAATTTAACAAATTGTGCTAATTTTGCCTTGGGAATGCTAAAAATAAATCGGTGAATATTCCCGCGGACGCACCGTTATATTCACACATCATCAGAAAAACATCGCGGCTATGGCGGAAAAGACTTTTAATGAATATGGCAAAGAGCAGGCGATCGACCTGCTTTTTGAAGGCAGCGGCTACTCTCGTAAGGAAAGAATAACCTTTGAGCCTTCGGCTGGAAGTTCCTTGTGCTCTGCCTCAAGGCTTTTTGTGGAGGGAATGGATTTCGATCTTACATATTTTCCGCTCAAACATCTTGGCTATAAGTGCGTTGTGGCCGTGGCCGGGGAGATTTATGCGGCGATGGCGCACCCTCGGCTGCTGTCGGTCCGGCTCGGAGTCTCCGCCAAGCTGGATTTCAGCCACATCAAGGATCTTTGGCTTGGAGTCGTGACGGCCGCCAAGGAGCACGGCTTCTCGGCTGTGGACCTGGATCTGGTTCCGTCGCCGAACGGCTTGACAATCAGTGTTTCAGCCGCAGGAGAAGAGTTCAAACTGACAAAAGGGCGCACGGTTGGGGCAAGAAGTATGGATCTGGTCTGTGTGTCGGGAAGTCTCGGCGCGGCTTTCCTCGGCCAGCAGATTCTGGAACGGGAAAAGCGAGGCTTCGACAAGACCAAGGACGATTCCGTCCAGCCTCAGCTTGAGAAGTACAAAATGCTGATCGGAAGCTATCTCAAGCCGGAACTCAGCGCCTCGACCGTCACCAGGCTGGAGGACGCTCAGATTTATCCTTCCAATGGTTATCTTGTCTCCCACGGGCTTTCGGACGCGGTGAAGAGACTGTCACGGGACTGCGGCCTTGGGGTCAAGATCTACGCTGACAAGATTCCTTTCGAGGGCAACAGCTTCGCCTCAGGCAAGGAACTGGACATTGACCCGATCTCCGCCGCGATGAACGGGGGAGATGATTTCAGGCTATTGTTCACGATTCCGATCCTTTCCGCGGAGAAATTCCGCCGGGACTTTCAGACATTCGACATAATCGGTCACCTCGCCCAGCCGGAAGTGGGCTCCGTGCTTGTCACCCCTGACGGTCTGGAGCATCCTATTCTGGCCCAAGGCTGGAACGAATAGTCAATTTAGTCTGGCCTAAGGAATTACGTCTATGAGATCTATCGGTTTTATATTTTTGATCATCGCATCCTTGACGGCTTTCGTTTCCTGCGACACCGGGTTGTTCAAGCAGATGGACGGCGCGTTGGACGAGGTGGAGCAAGGACTTGGCTACGTCAATACTTTGGAAACCAAGGATGTGCGCAAGATGGCCGACTGGTTCGCCAGACGTGGTGACGGCGGGCAGAAAGGGCGGGCTCTATACTGCCTTGGACGCAACCAGTTCAACGACGGGGATCTCCCGGCGGCGATAGTCACCTATACCAAGGCTCTTGAATATTCAGTCAAGGCGGCGGACACCCTGCGTGTGGCCAGGATCTGCTACGATATGGCGCACACCTGCAACGCTTCCGGCAACTCCACGGACGAGATGATGTACCTCGCGCGATCCGCAGAGGCTTTCAAGGTGGCCGGTTTCCAACGCGAGTCCCAACAGGCGTTGCTGGAGATAGGACAGGCGGAATCCGGACTGGGAAGGTACGGAGCCGCCGAGGACATATTCAAAAGCGTCCTTTTTGACGCCCACGGGATGCGTGACACCCTTTTGGAGGCACGCTGTCTTGAGTCTTATGCCGCTTTGGCTGTCAGCAAGGACACGCTTGACCCTGCATTGGCGATTGATTTGCTGAGCCGTGCCGCTGATGAATTGGGATTCCCTCTCTCGTCTTCCGACAAGGGAATTCTGGCCTACGCCTATTCTGTCGCGGGAAAGGCCTCGGAATCTCAAAGATGGCTGCAGGAAGCCCGCTCCACCGCTGAGACCGAGGCTGAAATGGCGGACGTGAATTTCCGTGAGTACCAGATTGCCTCCCGTGGCGGAGATTCCAAAAAGGCTCTCGTATCCCTTGAAAAGGTCATGGAATATGCCAACAGAACCCAGTCGGCCGCTCTTTCCGAGGCTGTGGCCGCAAGCCAGCGGGATTATATTCAAGGACAGGCCGAGGCGGACAGGGAGAGACTTCTGGCCGCGCGTCTGAAACTTTGGGTGTTGGCCCTTGGCGCGTTGCTGGCACTCGCCGCCGTGTCCGCCGTCTATTTTGTACGCAAAGCGGAAGCCCGACGGAAACTTGAGGCGGAACGACTTGAGACGGAGAAGTTTATGAATATCGCTGAAGACCTTCAGGCCCGTCTCTCAAGGCCGGTCGTCAAGGCCGGACTGAAAGACATCGACCGCTTCAACGTCCTTGAACGTCTTTGTGAGCAGTACTATGTCTATGAAGGTACGGACAACTTGCAGCCGAAGGTCCTCAAGGAGGTGAAATCCATCGTCGAGGGTCTCCGAAGCGACAGGAAGACACAAAGAGGGCTGGAGGCCATGCTGGATCAGACGATGGACAGTGTGATGTCGCGTCTCCGCGCTGAGTTCCCGTCGTGGAAGGAAGATGACTTCCTGCTTTTCTGCTTCACCGCCGCCGGGTTCTCCAGCACGACAATCTCGGCCTTGATGGGCAAGGACAAGAGCGTGGTCTATAACCGTGTCTGGCGCCTGAAAGGCCGGATCTCGGCTTCGGACTCTCCGCAGAAAGAGTTCTTCCTCAGTGCCTTGGAGAAGAAATGATAATGCAGCCGTGGAGGTTAACCGACTGATTTCCATTTTCATAAAAGAATGTACTCCTGCCGGTTCTCAGGGGGAGTAAGGTACGTTTATATATTCATTCATAAGAAATTAGCCTCCACGCGGATAAATAATCATCCGGGAAGGTTAGGTAAATCCTGCATTCTGTGTTATATAATATGTAACAAGTCCGATTTCACAGAATGGAAACAAGAATCAGAAAGTTATATGACCGCTTCCTTGAGGGCAAGGCGACCAAGGAAGAGATAAATGAGATTTATGACAGGATAACCGCCACTCCCGAGGAATTGAAAGAGTTTCGTGAGTACGAAAAGTTCTGGGAGCAGATTCACAAGCCTTCAGAGGAGGTGCTGGCGTCCTTGGCGGATGTCAAGGCCACAATCAAGTCCTATAAGAGACGCCGGGCATGGCGTTTTGTGTCCGCGGTCTCTGCCGTGGCGGTCGTCATTGCCGTGGTGATGTTCAGAATCCACACAGGGGAATCCGATCCGGCGATCCCTGCCGCGGCGGTTCAAGAATATGTCGTGAATGTCCCGGCGGGTGGAAGGACTGACATAGCTTTGCCGGATGGAACCAAGGTGATGCTCAACGCCGGGTCAAGGCTGAGCTACACATCGGAGTTCAACAAAAGAACCAGGGACATCTTCCTTTCTGGAGAGGGTTATTTCGAGGTCGCTCATGACAAGGAGAGGCCTTTTAACGTGAATACGAGCAAATGCACTGTCACGGTCCTGGGAACAAAGTTCGACATCTCCGCCTACGAGCAGGATGGTGAGGCGTTCACGGCGTTGGTGGAAGGTTCAATTCTGTTCAAGACCGGAGAGGAAGAGACTCTCGTGTCACCGGGAGAATTGGTCACGATCGGGGACAAGGGACTCACAAAGGAAGCAGTGGATGTCAGAGACTACTGCGGATGGACCTCCGGGATAATCAAGTTCAGCAATATTCCTTTCTCATCACTTCTGAAACGGCTCGAAAGGGAGTATGACACCCACTTGATCCTTGAGGACAAGTCCTTGGGTGACAGGACCATCCGCGTGTCTTTCAGCAAGGATGACTCTGTGGACACGATCCTTAAAGTCCTGTCCGACATCCTTCCTATAAGCATCCGCAAGGGCAATAAAGTCTATTACATAAATCAAAAACAATAACCAGTAACATTCATGAGACACAAACCTATTATCGTCATTCTGGCGCTATGTCTCTTGCTGCCAACGGCGATGAGCGCGCAGAAGGTCACGGGGAACTTTTCCTCTACAACATTAGGAGCCGTCCTGGATGAGGTGGAAGCCCGCACGGGTTATCATTTCATCTTCGACAGCAACGAGATCAACACGACCATTCCGGTGACGGCATCCTTCAAGGACGCTTCGATCACTTCTGTGTTGGACAAGATTCTTGGGCCGACGATGCATTATTCCATCAACGGGAAGTACGTCACAATCTCAAAGGTCCAGAATTCCGTTGTCCGTAAAGAAAACGTGAGATCCGTCAAAGGGACGGTCATCTCATCCTCTGACAACCAGCCGATAGTCGGTGTGGGTGTCTATGTGGCCGGGACGACAACCGGAACGGTGACGGATGTGGACGGAAACTTCGACCTCCGGCTTCCGGACGGAGCCGTGACGGTGACCTTCGAGTGCATCGGCTATGACAGGAAGGAACTGACTGTGGAGGAGTTGTCCAAAATCCGGATCATAACACTGTCCGAAGTCGCCAACACTCTTGACGATGTGGTGGTTGTAGGATTCGGTACGCAGAAGAGAGAGAGTCTTGTGGGAGCCGTTCAGGCTGTGAAGCCAAGTGAGCTGCGTGCGTCCACATCGAACCTTTCCACCTCTTTCGCGGGAAGGATTGCCGGAGTGATCTCCGTACAGTCCACCGGAGAGCCGGGTGTGGCGGACGGAGCTACGTTCTGGATCCGTGGCATATCCACATTCGGAAGCGGGCAATCCCCGTTGTACATCGTTGACGGTGTAGAGGTCACAGCCCAGATGCTCAATAACATAGCGCCTGAGACCATCGAGTCTTTCTCGATCCTTAAAGATGCCACAGCGACTTCTCTCTACGGCTCAAGGGGAGCCAACGGAGTCATGATCATCACGACAAAGAGCGGACGCAACGCCGAGAGGATGTCCATCAATGTAAGGGTCGAGACCGGTACCTCCGAGGCCACCAAAATTCCGAAAGCTGCCGATGCCGTCACCTTCATGAACACATTCAACGAGGCTCTTCAGACCAGAGGAAAGGATGCCTACTACTCCGAGGAGAAAATCACGAACACCATGAACCATGTGAATCCGTACGCCTATCCGGACGTGGACTGGTACAATCTTATGTTCAAGGACAGGACTTTCAACCAGAACTTCAACATCAACATGACCGGTGGAGGCAAGAAGGTGGATTACTTCATGAATGTGGCTGCCCACAATGAGAACGGAATCCTCCAGAAGCCGGATTTCTCCGATTTCAACACGAACATCAATTCCCAGAAATACATTTTCCAGGCCAACATCAACGCCTTCCTGACATCGACCACGAAAGTGTCCTTGAGAATGAACACCCAACTTCATTTCCAGCACACTCCTGTGACAAGCACGGAGACGCTGTTCAACTACAGCCTGAAAGCGATGCCATGCGAGTTCGCTCCGGTACTGCCTTCCGAGGAGGATGACACTTTTGTCCGTTTCGGCACAGCCCCTCGCTGGACGACCGGCTACAGCACAAACCCTTATGCCGAACTCTGCAAGGGCTATTCAGACCAATACCGGGGACATTTCACCTCCGCTCTTTCGGTGGATCAGGATCTCAGCTTCATCACCAAGGGACTCCGTGCCTATGGGTTGGCGACATTCTACAACAGGGTGTATTCAGCCGTGAGCCATTCCATGAAGCCATTCCTTTACAGGGTGCACGACTTTAGCGTGGACGAGAACGGCAACTATGTTCTGGACATGATCCAGACGGAGCAGGGCAACACCTACCTTGACACCAAGAGAGCGAATGACGGACTCCGCGAGCTGTCATTCCAGGCCAAGATCGACTACAACAGGACATTCCTCAGGCACACCGTCGGCGCGACTTTCCTCTATCACCAGAAAGAAAGGGTCATGAACATCGCGGCCGCCAATGAATATGCTTCCCTGCCATACCGTGAGCAAGGTCTTGCAGGCAGAATCACCTACGATTATGACAAGCGTTACATGATCGAAGGCAATTTCGGCTACAACGGATCGGAAAACTTCGCGAAAGGGAACCGCTTCGGCTTCTTCCCGTCCATCGCGGCGGGTTGGGTGATCTCCAACGAGCCATATTGGAGAACCCTGAAAGACAAAGTCAACCTGCTTAAATTCAGGGCTTCCTACGGACTTGTCGGCAACGATGTGATCTCTTCCAGCACTGCGGACAGATTCCCTTACCTTTCAACAGTCAACATGAACTCAAGTTATGGAATAGCCCTTGGACCAAGCCTGAACGGGCAGAGTGGCCCGAAGATCTCTACCTACGGCAACGCCACAGCCACATGGGAGACTTCCAGGAAACTGGACATCGGAGTGGAGCTTGGACTCTTCAGGCAGCTCAACCTCATAGTGGACTACTTCTATGAGAAACGTAGCGGAATATTCATGCAAAGGCAGTCTCTGCCGTCTTCATTCGGCCTTTCCGGCATCACGCCTTGGGGTAACATCGGCAAGGTTGACAACAGCGGAATCGATGCCTCGCTGGACTATAACAAGGCTTTCTCCAATGGGCTGATCCTTTCCCTGAGAGGATCGCTGACCTATGCGCACAATGAGATAGAATTCATGGACGAGCCTTCTTATGAATATGATTATCAGTACAAGAAAGGTCATTCCATCAACAGCATGAAGATGTATGTCTTCGACAGGTATTTCGAGGACGACGAGGACATCCGGAACTCTCCTGACCAGTCCTCTCTCGCCACCCTCTATCCTCTGATGGCCGGTGACGCGAAGTACAAAGACTTGAACAATGACGGCAAGATCGATGACGATGACCAGATGTGGATAGACAAGACAACCACCCCTGAACTCTCGTACGGTTTCGGATTCTCGCTCCAGTACAAGTCTTTCGATGTGTCCGCATTCTTCCAGGGGCTTGGAAGACGGTCTCTGCTCATGTACGACAACCATCCGTTCTCAACGGCCACGGACCCGGGCAACGGTCTCATGATGTACCATGCGGAGGATCACTGGTCCGAAAGCGACCCGAATCCAAACGCTTCCTATCCAAGGCTGTCCGACAGATGGAATGTGAACAACACTGTGAACAGCACCCTGTACCTTCGCAATGCGGCGTTCCTCAGGCTTAAGACAGCCGAGATTGGCTACACCTGGAAGATGATGAGGGTTTACCTTTCCGGCACCAACCTTCTCACTTTCTCCAAGTTCAAGTACTGGGACCCTGAGAAAGGCTCCGGCAACGGTCTCACCTATCCTCTCCAGAGGACATTCAACATCGGCATCCAGTTCAACTACTAACATTTGACGTCATGAGAAAAATACAATTGATATTATTCGCCGCGCTCACGCTGGGCTACACCTCCTGCGACTATCTGGATGTTGTCCCGAAGAGCAAGGCCACCGAGAACGACATCTGGAAGACACCGGCCGAAGCGAAG
Source organism: uncultured Bacteroidales bacterium (assembly GCA_934725575.1). Classification (GTDB taxonomy): domain Bacteria; phylum Bacteroidota; class Bacteroidia; order Bacteroidales; family UBA932; genus Cryptobacteroides. Next base: position 82,376 of record CAKVCK010000012.1, on the reverse strand, counting down.
AAATTCCGCTTCAACATGATGCAGTACATGCCGGTACTCTTCTCTTATACGAAATCACCGGACCAGTTCGCCGGAGACGACTTCATGTCAGGCCCGCGAAGCACCTCCTACTGGTTCCCCGGTAAAAGTCTTCATTACAATGAGGAGAATCCAAGCCAGACATATTTTGGCTACTGGGCTCCGGTAGCAAGGGCGAACGGAACCAACTATGATCTTTTCAGAGGCATCCGGTACGCGTATTACTTCATCGACAATATTCATAACGTCAAAGGGTTGGACGCATCGGCCGCCTCAAGGTACGAGGGCGAGGCATGGTTCATGATCGGCTACTACCACCAGACGTTGCTCGACTACTACGGGCCGACGGTGCTGATCAAGAGGTTCATTCCTTTCGACACCGATGATAAGAACGAGATGTTCCCGAGCAGAAGACCTGTTGATGAGTGCGTTGACTTCATCGCTGAGTGCTACGACAAGGCGGCCGGGCTGCTTCCGGAGTCTGTGATCGAACAGGAATGGGGGACTCCGTCCAAAGCCACGGCACTTGCCTACAAGGCCAGATTGTTCCTTTGGGCCGCGTCTCCGCTTGTGAACGGCAATCCGGACATGGTTGACTTCAAGAATCCGGACGGGACACAGCTTGTCAGCACTGTCAGCGACAGGGAAAAATGGAAACGTGCCATGGATGCCAGTCAGGAAGCCATCATCGAAGCGGAAAAGAACTACTCCCTTTACACCACAAACCAGAAGCCGGGATCAGACACCCAGACGCAAGGGAAGGATAATTACTACAATGCATTCACGGAGGAAGACTGGAACGGCCAGGAATATCTTATGGCCAAAGGCGACAAGACAGAAATCTGGAACCTCCAGCTTTGCTCCACTCCACGCGCCATGCAGAATGACCAGATGAGCTGGCAGGCTACACTCGTGCCGACCATGGAGGCCGTGGAGATGTACTACTCCAAGAACGGTCTGCCGATGGATGTGGATCCGCTCACCAAGGACAGGGATCTGTACAGTGTGGCTCCAGGCGACAGCACGGTACTCCTTCACAGAGACAGGGATCCTCGTTTCTACGCATCGGTCGGCTACGACAGAGGACAGTTCCAGATCGAGAGCAAGGAGATCACCCTCCACGCGAGAGGCGGCGAACTTCACGGATGGATTTCACCGACCACCGAGTACCAGAGCTGCACCGGCTATTTCTGCCAGAAGTGGGTGCGTAAAAGCAGTTACTACGACTACGAGAAGAAGACCAAGAACGCCATTCCCTACTCATACCCGTACCTCCGTCTGGCGGAACTCTACCTGAGCTATGCGGAGGCCGACTTTGAATATAACGGAAGCCTCAGCTCCACAAGTCTTCTCTATCTGAACAAGGTAAGGACACGGTGCGGACTTCCTAAGTTCGAGGATTCATGGGCGATTGTCGGCGGAATCCCTACCGGAGACGATCTGCGCAAGGTTCTCCATCAGGAACGCTCGATAGAGTTCATGTTCGAGGGACGGCGCTACCATGACATCCGCAGATGGAAAGAGGCCGAGGACTTGCTGAACAGACAGCCTAAGGCCTGGAATGTCAGCGGAAAGACTCAGGATGATTTCTACAAGGTTGTGGAGGCCGAGCAGCAGGCCAAGAGACAGTTCGACAAAAAGAACTACTGGCTTGCCATTCCTCAGAGCGAGCTTAACAAGAATAAGAATCTAGTACAGAACCCAGGATATTAATAACAATGAAAATGAATTATATGAAAATATTAACGACTGTCTCTCTGGCCTTGGCCATGGCGGTCGGATGCGACAAGGAGGCCGAGGAGGCTTTCACTTTCGACATCAACGGTGACGCCGGCACGGAGCTTGGCGGAACCCAGACTTTTTTCTACGATGAGGCCAGAGCATTCCCTGTCAGCTCGGAAGGAGTCTCGAAGGTGGTGTTCACGACTCCTGACGGATGGGACGCCTATTTTGCGGCGACAGAGAAGAAGATACACATCTCGTCTCCTGCCGGAGACAACACTTCGGCTGCGGAGAACGGTGTGGTCAAGATAGATGTAACCTCTTACGACAGAAGGACATTGACCCGCTCAATCAATGTCTCGGTGACTGATGCCTCGGTAGAGTTCACTCTTGATGGAGTGGCGGAAGGGCTGAACATGAAATATGCCCAGACAATGAATGTTCCGGCCTCGCTCTCAAATGTCTGGAGCATTGAAAGCACAGCTCCTAAAGGTTGGACGGTCGTCTTTGACAGGGAAGGCTGCAAGGTTGACATCACCGCTCCGGCCCTGAAGGACGAGACCGCCGAGCATGAAGGCACAATCACGGTCATCCCTGTCAGCAAGAGAGGAACATTGGGAAGCCCGGTTTCGTTCAGCGTGCAGGTTCTTGCGTCGGCTCCTGTTCTCAAATTCGAGGCGGATAGACTGGAAAGAGTCGCTCACGGCTCCACAAGCACGATGAAGTCCGTTGAATATGCCAACATCGACAAGGTGACGATCACCAATGTGCCTGCCGGATGGAATGTCGATCTGCAGAAGGGCGACAACGAGGCCACGTTGACTGTGACCGCGCCGTCTGCCACCGCTGAAGGCTTCACCGGATCCGGAACAGTGCGTTTCGATCTGACTTCAGACACCGGAGAGACCGGAGAGTTGGAACTGCCGGTGTCCATGCTCGGAATCAATGACGCCGATGATTTCCTTGCTTTCGCCGAGGCTTACATGAAAGGCGGTGACTGCTCGCTTTGGAAGGATGGAGGCGAGGTCGTCGTCAACTCTGACATAGACCTCACCGAAACACCTAAATCCCTCTATGTCAATGCTGGGTTCTCCGGAGTGTTCAACGGGGCGAATCACACAATCACCTACAGGATCGAATCCAATTCCGGTGATGCGGGAATATTCCAGACCGTCAAAGGCGACGGTACCGTCAAGAACCTCAAGATCGCCGGAACATTCAACATCACGGATGGTAACGACAGAGCCGGCGGCATCGCCGCCTACAGCAACGGTGCCACGTTCGAGAACGTCATCTCTACTGTGAAATACACTCAGACACAGATCGGGAACACCCGTCAGGGAACGATGATCGGTGGACTGGTCGGGGATGAGACGGCCGGAGGAACCTACAGGAACTGCCATGTGCGTGGAAACTTCTCCCTCGTCGCTGTGATGTTCTTCGGAGGTCTCATCGCGGACGTGTGGGACAATGACGGACTTGAGATCTACGATTGCTCGAACGAGTCCGATGTCACGATCAGCACCAACAAGATCGGTCTCGGGAACTCTTGGTTCGGAGGCATTCTCGGAAAGTCGGACGGTGCGGGAGTCAAGATGTACAGGACATACAACACCGGAAACATCAAAGCAGACTTCGGTGGCGGCAAGACCAATTTCGCCGGTCTCGGAGGTATCGCGGGTTATGCGTGTGGCTACTATGAGGACTGTTACAACGCTGGCGACATAATATTCACAAACGGAGCGGACAAAAAAGGTAACGGTAACGTCGGAGGTCTCGCAGGTGCTGTGAGGGTCGCTAAAGGGAAGATGCTTGTCGCCAAGAACTGCTACAACAAGGGCACGGTCAAGGCGATAGGTGATGCGGTGGGTGGATTCATCGGACTTATCCGCGATGGGGGCGAAGGCTCCATGAAACTCACTGGATGCCGCAACGAAGGCACGGTTGACTGCCGCAGCGAGGTTGCATATTCAGCATCATTCGGTGGATTGATGGGAACAGTGTACAACTCTCTGGAGATGACCGATTGCCACAACAAAGGCAAGGTGATGGGCTATACCACCCAAGGCGGAGCGGGTCTGATCGGCCGTGGCGCGGACAACATCGTGATCACAAAATGTACGAACTCCGCCAATGTCTATGTCGGCTCGCACGCCAGCGTAAAAGCCGACAAGCCTTATGCCGCCGGCCTTGTCTGCGGATTCTACCCGACCATCCAGATCAAGGAATCCGCCAACACAGGTGATGTCTTCGCCATGGTGAGAGGGGAAGGTTATGTGTCAAACGTGTTTACCAGTGTACAGTTGAACACAGGAAATACGGATGCCAGCACCGTTGACGAGGCGACCGTGAACGCATCCAAGGCTTCCAAGGTCACCATCATCCTTCCGGAAAAGTGGACAGACACCTTGCCGGAGGAGTGGACGAAATGATTTGTTTATTCGCAAGGAACTCAATTGGATAAATGAACAGGATTATTCTCATTTTTTCATTGGTCGCGGGCATGCTGTTTTCGCAGTGTGCCTGCGGCCATGCCTCATCCTATGGCAACGGAGGTGAAAACACTATCGTCAAGACCGACAAGCCGGACATCCCGTCCGACCGTTACGGAAAAACATTATCGGATAACATCGTGTATGCCAATGCGTTGTCTATCACGGGCGGTGATGTCGGCATGCAATGCTTCGACATTCTCAAGAACGGTGACATCCTGGCATGCGGCACCCGTCATTCGGCACTGTACTTCCAACGGATGACCCCTTCGGGACAGTACCGGAAGGAGATGAAGATCTGGTACGCCGCCCATGGGACGAACATGTCGGTCGAGGAGGACGGCGAGGATGCCTACGTCTGGACATCGAACTATTCCAGCAGGTTAGGCGGTGAGGGGGACTACTACGCGGAAAAGATCATCTCACGGGTCAGGTACCAGCCTGGCGTGACACTTATGCCGGAGGATTGCGAGGACAACTATTATGTCGGGCCTTATCAGAATCTTCTGGTCTGCACCGACACGGAGAACGACAATCTCTGCATCCTCTTCTCAAGTGGCGAGGTCTCGGGAAAAGACACAAAAGTCGTGGTCTGGTCCTTGAAGGAGGCTAAGAAGGTTCCTGTCACAACCGTGAACATCGGAACTGTTGTAAGAGGCGGAGGCAGCGGTCCTGTCGCTGAAATCGAGACCATCAGCCCCGACGTGGCCGTTCATGACCTGAGCGCCCTCAAGCCGAAATATTCATTTTTCATCAATAGTGTCGAACTGAACGACGGAGCTCCGATGCAGGGTTTCTGCATCTACAAGAAACGTCTTTACTGGTTCACCGGGGACGGAAGCAAGAGGACAGCAAAGGTTTCAGTGATAACTTTCAACGGGATGGTCGAGCTTTCTCAGCAGAGCCTTGCGTTCATTGATGACAAGGCCGGAATAGTTAAGTTGGGTTCCAAGAGCGGCTATTTCGAGGCGGAAGGCATCAAGATCCGTAAAGGAATATTATACACCGGCTACCTTTGGGGGCCGACAGGAAACTGGAAACTGACGATACTGAATAATTAGGGTATATGGCGAACTCAAACGGACGACTCCTGTCGTTGGATGCGCTCAGGGGCTTTGACATGATGTTCATCATGGGGCTGAGCGCTGTCATCGCGGAGGCCTGCGGAATATTTCCGGGAGGCAAGGATTGCTGGCTTGCTCAGCAGATGAACCATGTGAACTGGATCGGGTTGCATCACCACGACACGATCTTCGCGCTGTTCCTGTTCATTTCCGGCATGACATTCCCGTTCTCCCTTGAGAAAAAACGCTCGAAGGGACTGTCGGATAAGTCGATAACATTGGATGTCATCCGGCGTGGACTGACGCTTTTCTTCCTCGGATTGGTCTATGAGGGTTTCTTCCAGTTTCACTTCGAGTCTCTCCGCATTCCAAGTGTGCTTGGTAGAATCGGTCTGGCTTGGATGCTGGCGGCCATCCTGTACTGCCACACCGGAAAGAAGACACAGTGGGGTGTCGCTGCCGGTATCCTTATAGGGTATTTTCTTCTTCTCAAACTTGTCGTAGCCCCGGATGCTCCGGCAGGTGCGGATTCCTTGTCAAAAGAGGGGAACATAGCCTTCTACATCGACAGGCTCCTGCTTCCGGACAACATCTACAAGCCGGGAGTATATGACCCGGAAGGAATCCTCGGCACGATTCCCGCTGTCGTCACGGCTATGCTTGGAATGTTCACGGGGCGCTACGTCAAGGAATCGCCCGCCACCGGAGAAAGAAAGACTTTGAATATGCTTGCGGCGGCCATTGTCATGGCGATCGTGGCTGTCGTCTGGGCTCACTGGTTCCCCGTCATCAAAAAATTGTGGACCAGCACTTTCGTCCTTGCGTGCGGGGCGTGGTCGATAGGGCTGTTCGCTGTCTTTTATTATCTGATCGATGTCAAAGGCTGGAGGAAAGGCACGGTGTTCTTCCAGGTTGTCGGCATGAACTCCATCACAATCTACATGGCGCAGAGAATCATAGGTTTCTGGCCTGTGACCGGCTTCTTCTTCAAAGGATTGTCCGGCATTGTCCCTGAAAGTTGTTCGGGACTCGTGATGAACATCGGCTATTTCACAGTCTGTTGGTTATTCCTTTATTTCCTTTATCGCAAGAAATGCTTCCTCAAGGTCTGATGAAACTTCGTCTCATGCTGGCCATGGTTCTGATGGCTGCCTGTACCGACTCCGTTTTCGCCTCCGTTTCGACTGAGGCCGCCACTGCATTGGCCCGGAGAATCTTGGGAGAACAATGTGACCGGATCAGGTTTCAGGATGTAAGCCACAACAAGGCTGATGCTGAGTTTTTCACCGTGGAGGATTCCGGCGGCGGAATTCTTGTCAGCGGAACTGGCGCGCCGGCGATGGCTATGGGACTGAACTGGTACCTAAGGTATCGCTGCAAGGTTGATGTCTCATGGTACAGTCACGATCCTGTCCGTTTGCCGTCATCATTGCCGGTGGTCGGAGAACCGTTCACGTCAGAGGCGAGGGTGGCCAACCGTTTCTTCCTTAATTATTGTACTTTCGGTTACACTCTTCCGTGGTGGGGCTGGAAGGAATGGGAGCGCTTCATTGATTGGATGGCATTGAACGGGATAAACCTCCCGCTTGCGATCACGGGACAGGAAAGCGTCTTGTACAAGGTCTGGTCGGAACTTGGTCTGACCGATGATGAGATCAGAGGCTATTTCACAGGCCCTGCACATCTTCCGTGGCATCGGATGCAGAACATTGACAGATGGCAGGGGCCGCTTCCGGTGTCTTGGCTTGATGGACAGGAGGAACTGCAGAGGAAGATTGTCCGCCGGGAACGGGAGCTTGGCATGAGAACAGTCCTGCCGGCTTTCGCTGGTCATGTTCCGCAGGCGATCAAACGCATATTCCCTGACGCTGACATCCGCTCATTAGGAGAATGGGCCGGATTCAAGGAACCATACACCTGTTGGTTCCTTGATCCTATGGATCCATTATATTCAAGAATCCAGAAAAGGTTTCTGGAGATTCAGGAAGAGATGTATGGCACTGACCACATCTATGGAATCGATCTGTTCAACGAGGTGACTCCGCCGTCCTGGGAACCGGATTACCTTGCCAGGGTCGGCCGGCAGGTCTGCGAGTCATTGGTGAGTGCTGACAAGGATGCCGTGTGGCTCCAGATGACTTGGCTTTTCTACTACCAAAGGAAAGACTGGACGGGAGAGAGGATAAAGTCCTACATCACATCTTATCCTGCCGAACGATCGATGTTGCTGGACTACTACTGTGACTATCAGGAGGTTTGGAAGATGACAGACAGCTTTCACGGCGTTCCTTTCATCTGGTGCTACCTCGGGAATTTTGGAGGAAACTCTATGCTCAAAGGCAACTTCGCCGACACGCATGAGAAGATAGAGAATGTCCTGACTGAGGCAGGCCCGGGAATATGTGGACTGGGTGGCACCCTTGAGGGATTCGACTGCAATCCATACATGTTTGACTATGTCTTTGAGAAAGCATGGAGCTATGGCAGGGGACTGACTCCGGAAAAATATGCCTCGGCTCTCGCGGAACGCAGGGCGGACGGAAGCGCGGCAGCTGCGGAGGCGTGGAATATGCTCGCGCGGAAGATCTATAATGGCAAGGGTCACCGTTCCCCGATGACCCTCCGTCCTGATCTTGGCCGGTGCCGCCATACATCGGAAGAAAGGTGCGGCTTCCCGAACGCGGATCTTAAAAAAGCGCTGGAACTCCTTTTCGACAGTTCCGCCAAGCGTTTTGATCTTGTGAACATGACAAGGCAGTATCTTGCCAATGTCTTTCAGGACGAGGTCCAGGAATACTCCAAGGCCTTTGATGACGAAGATCCTGTGCGGATGAAAGCTCTCCGCGGGAGAATCAACGGGATCTTCAAGGACATGGATGCTCTGCTTGCCTGCGAGCCTTCTTTCCTGTTGGGCGGATGGATCTCGGACGCGAGAAGTTGGGGCGCCGACAAGAGGGAGAAGAACTATTTTGAAAGCAACGCGCGCTGCCTTATCACCACTTGGGGCGACCGTGGCAGCAGTCTTGGTGACTATGCAAGCCGTGAGTGGTCGGGACTCATGTCATCTTTCTACTTGGCCAGATGGAATATGTTCTTTGATTACTGTGAGGACTCCGTCAGGAAAGGAAAGGACTTTGACCAGGAAGGATTCTCGGAGAAAGTCAGCGGATTCGAGAAAGACTGGTGGACTCACCGCAAAGGCCACTTCCGCAAGACCGCTGATCCAAACTACCGAAAGCGGGTCGCGGACATTCTTCGGAAGTATTAGGAATATCCTGTCATGAACATCCGATAAGGAGCGAAAGGACAAACCAGCTGAATGCAGGCGAGTTTTGTTCTTTCGCTTCTTCTGTGAAGGATGCCAAGGCTCTTCTGATGTGCTTCTCGACAGCGGTCTGGGATATTCCTAACATTTCGGCGATCTCTCGGTTTTTCATTCCCTTGAAGCGGCTCATCACGAACACTTCACGGCACCTGTCAGGCAAAAGGGACAAGACCTTTTCGACCTGATTCTCAACTTCCTTCCGTATTAGAGGGGAATCAGGGGCATCGTAATAGAAGTCAAGGCCGAAGAGTTTCTCTGTTTTCTGGATGCTGTCCAGAAATGATAGATCCACGTAGTTCAGCAGTCGCTCTCTTTTGAGGTAGTTTATGCAGCGGTTCCTTGTCATCGCGAACAACAGACGGGCGGAGGATTTCTCATCCTGTCCGGAATACTTCTTCCAGAATGTGAAGAATGTGTCCTGCACCATGTCCAGCGCTATGGAATGATCCTTGACAATGCTATCGGCATAGGTGACAAGCCTCGGTTGATAGTTTACGAATAATGACTCAAAAGTATTCACTCCTCACATTTATTTACCCATACAAATCTAATGAAATTTCTTCAAATATCTCCTTTAAGTAATCCTTAAAAAAACTTGGCGATCTTTGATTGTCTTTTCGGTCTAGATGTCTTTTCTCATCTTATTTTTTAATGCTTACTTATGGGACGGGCGTAAAAAATCACAGATTTTTATGTAAATTCGCAAAGCCGAGGTCGGAGATGCAGGGGTCTGCAGGCAGAAAAAGGCTTGAGACAGAGAGATTAATGAATATTGCTGAAGACCTACCCGTCTCTCCTCCTCACCGCAGAAGAACTTCTTTCTCAGTGCTTTGGACAAGAAATAATAATCCTCTGCGCGCAGATTCATGCTGTTTGCGTACGGCAGCATCAAAAAACACCCTCCCGTGTGCGGGAAGCATGATTTTACGCACGGTAACCTTATGAATATGAAAGTTTTGAAAACAGTAGCGGCGATTGCCGCGATCGTTGTGTCGACGGGATGCTCCAGGCAGACCGTAGGTGTGGATGAGTATCTTATCAAAGGAGTGGTCAGGAATATTCCCGACAGCACGGTCATTAGTCTTATGAGGAGCGATGGCCGGTTGGCGGTCCGTGTGGCCCAGGACACGGTCATCGGCGGTCGTTTCGAATTCCGGGACACAGTATCAGGCGGAGCGGTTCAGTTCGGGCTGAGCTCGTTCGGCAAGGGCTTCCCTAACGCTATACTTCCGGTCTGGGTGAAACCGGGCGTGAAGGTCACGGTCACAGGTGATGACAATCTGCTGCTGACGTGGAGGGTAAAGAGCCGTCTTCCGGAGCAGAAGGCCGAGAATGATTTTCTGGCAGTCCAGTTTCCGGAAAAGAGGGAGTCTCAGGTCTACGCCGTTGAAGAGGCTGACATGTTGAGGGAGCTCAGGGGTCTCGGCGGTGAGGAAAGACGGGCCGCATGGAGGAAAGTGGATTCGCTCAGAAGGCTTTGCAAGCCGCTGGACAGCATCGCCAACCATAAGGTTCTTGAATATATGAGGACGGCTCCTGTCACGACGAAATGGCTTGATGAGCTGGCTTTGCATGCCATGATGCTAAGTGGCGGCTACGGCAAGGCAGATTCGGCTCTGGTCTACGAGCTTTATTCCAGACTTACTCCGGAAGATCTGAAGACAAGGCAGGGAGAGGTGATCTCCGCGACCTTGAGTCCGAGGAAGGTTGTCCGGGTAGGTGACGATCTCGTGGACGGCGACCTTTATGACACGGACGGCAATGTGCATCATCTGTCCGAGTTTTCCGGCAAGTACATCCTTCTGGATTTCTGGAGTGTGGGCTGCGGGCCGTGTATGGAATCCATTCCGGAGGGCAATGAGCTTGCAAGGGAGTTCGCTGACAGGCTGGCGTTTGTCCGACTGAGTGTGGATGGTGAGAAAACCTGGAAAAAAGTCTTGAAGATAGTCTTGAAGGAGGAAAAGTCGGATTGTGTCGAGTGGAATGAATTCAAGCCTATGGGCGCGGGCCTTTCCGCCTCCTATCAGGTAAACGGCATCCCGCATTTCGTCCTGATCTCCCCGGAAGCCAAGGTCATCGACATCTGGACCGGCTACGGCAAAGGCTCCCTCCGCTCCAGAGTCAACCAGCATCTTGGAGCCAAATAAGAGCAGACTTCCTTAATAATTGTTGTGGCGTTTAACTGATTGATTATCATTGGATAAATGAATATGCTCCTGCCTTAAACGGGTAGGAGCATATCTATTTAATAGCTTGATTGTTAATTATTTGTCTGCCACGATTCGGGCAGCATGGTGTCAGTCGTTGTTCATCTGCGTGATGTCTGGCTTCCAGCGCTCGGAGTCGCCGATAAGCCACTCGGCATAGTAGTCGGCCATACGCCAGAAGAAATATTCATTCATATCACCGAAGCCGTGACGCTGGCCAGGGAGGATGAGCATATCGAACCTCTTGTTGGCGCGTATCAAGGCGTTGACCACACGGATGGTGTTGGCCGGGTGCACGTTGTTGTCGATGTCGCCGTGCACCAGCATCAGATGGCCTTTCAGGTTGGAGGCGATCTCAGGATTGGTCTGGATGCTGTAGACGAAGGTCGTGTCGCCCTTGTCGATCTTCTCCAGGACACCGTGATGCTGCTCGCTCCACCAGCGGTTGTAGATGCTGTTGTCGTGGTTGCCGGCGCAGGAGACAGCCGCCTTGAAGAAATCAGGATATTTCAGAATGGCCGCCGTGCTCATGAATCCGCCGCCCGAATGGCCGTGGATGCCTACCCTGTCAAGATCGATGAACGGATGTCTCGCACCGAGCTGCTGGATGGCATATTTCTGATCCTCAAGACCATAGTCGCGCAGGTTGCCGTAGCCGAAGTTGTGGTACCACTTAGAACGGTTCGGGTGTCCGCCGCGGTTGCCGACCGTGATCACGATCATTCCGATCTGGGCGAGCCTGTCGGTGCGGGTGAAGCCCTTGCTCCAGGAGATGTTGTTCGCCTCCACCTGAGGACCCGGATAAACATAGTCGCAGATCGGATAGACCTTTGTGGAGTCGAAGTCGTAAGGCTTGTACATCGCTCCGTAGAGGTCGGTGACACCGTCGGCGGCCTTCACCTTGAATCTTTCCGGGAACTTGTAGCCGGCCTCGAACAGCAGGCTGAGGTCGGCGGTCTCCAGATCGGCGATCCGCTTGCCCGTCGCCGAGAACAGGGCCACGGCAGGTGTCCAGTCCACTCTCGAATAGTTGGCCACAAAGAACTTGGCGTCGTCGCTCGCCGTCGAAAGCACGTCCATGTCGTTCATGTCAAGCTGCTGGAGAGCGCCGCCCGTGAGCGGAACCCTGAACGTGTGCATCTGGTAAGGATTCTCGTCCTTGTTGACTCCGCATGCGCTCAGCAGGATGTAGCCCTCCTTCTCGTTCACCCCGAGGATGTCCTCTACGTGGAACGCCCCTTCGGTCAGATTCCTGACCAGCGTGCCGTCGCTGTTGTAGAGGTAGATGTTCGCCCATCCGTTGCGCTCGGACCAGTGGAGGATCTGCTTTCCGCCACCGATCAGGAACGGAGTGCGGTACTCCACGTAAGTTCTTTCCCTTTCGGAGATGATGGTCTTGGTGGAGTCGGAGTCAACGTCCACCCGGCAGAGATCAAGCCTCTTGAGGTCACGGCTCTGGCGCACCATGTAGAACCCGGTGTTGTCGCCAAGCCACTCGTTCTTCCAGTAGTCCAGATAGTTGTCCTTGGCGGTTCTCCTCGCGCTCTGCAGCGATACTTCCTGATCCTTGAACGCCTGGCTCTTGACCTGCCTTGCGGAAGCTCCGGTGCGTCCATCATTCATTGTGAATATGTAGAGATAGCCTTTCGGCCCCGGCTCTCCCGGCATCTGGTACTTGTAGGACTCCAGTTTAGGGCGCTTGTCACTTACAGAATTGATGACCCACAGATCATCGAGTTTCCTCACGTCCCACTTCATCGTGGCGAAACGTTTCGAGTCCGGAGACCAGACAAGCTCGCCCGGATAGTGCCTCTTGGTGGAATCGGCCTCGGTGTCGCCGGAGTAGTTGCCGTAGCCGTAGCCGAACTGGCGGATGCCGTCCGTGGTCAGACGATGCTCCACGATGGTGCTGTCCTTCTCGTCCTTGGCCGCCTTGCGAAGGCTTGTGGAGTCCATCACCCAAAGGTTGGAACCCTTGGCGAAGACTCCGAACTCACCGTTAGGGGCGACGGAGGCCCAGCGAGGGTACTTGTCCTTCTCCCTGGCCACGGTGTCAAGCCTGGCGGTGGCGATCTCGTAGCGGAAACAGGTCGTGTCCCTGTCGTTATTGAGGCCTGAGATGATGCTGAAAGTAAACACCTTGTCATCATTCAACTTCAAATCCCTGATAGGAATATGCTTGGCCTCGAACGGGTAGCGGACGAACTCGGTCACCTGCATCGCGAGCCTGTCCATGTCGAACACCTCGGTCCTGGTGCCCTTGGCAGGATCCACAATGTAGTAGCGGGTTCCCTGCGGAGTCCTCCAACTGTACCAGAACTTGTCGCTGTCCCTGAACCAGTTAGGGGTGATCTGCGTGGAGAACACCATCTGATTTACCTTCTTGGCCGAGAATCTCTCGGCGAGGGCGTAGTTGGCTTTCTGTGCAAAACTTGTGGCGCAAAGAAGCAGCACCGCACAGGCAAGTACAAATTTCTTCTTCATAAATATCTTTGAGATTATATTCATTAATATTCGCTCCTCATTCGTGTCCGCATAGGTGCGGAAGCGTTTTTATGATCGTTCAAAGATAGCCATTTTTTGAGAATTACAACGTTTTTGAGAATATTTCGAAAATATCTTTGATTGTTTGAAAAACAACGCTATCTTTGCTGTGTTAACAACCCTGTTAAACAATACTGTTAATCCAAAGGCAATGTCGAAAAAAGAAAACAAGGAACAGGACATCCTGAAGGCGGCGGAGAAGCTGTTCGCCGAGAAAGGATTCAAGGGAGCCACCACGACGCTGATAGCGGCACAGGCCGGTGTCACCCATGCCATGCTGCACTACTATTTCAGGACGAAGGATCAGATATTCCTTAAGGTGTTTGATACCTATTTGGAGGAGATCCTACAGAGTCTCAAGTCGATAATGGTGACGGACATATTCCAGCCCGACCTTATCAGGAAGACGACGGAGATCTGCTTCGACTTCTTCAGCGCCCACAGCGGGCAGCTGTCGCTGCTGCTTGAGGTTGCGAAGGAGCGCCCTGACCTGATGGAAAGTTACGTGTCGAAGATCGGAAGCTACATGTCCTCCGCCTTGGACACCCACAGGAAAAGAACGGAGTCGGAAGTCGTGAACGGGAGGATCCGGAACATCACGTTCGAGGAACTGATCGGCGACATCGTGAGTGTGTGTGCGGCTCCGTTCTTCTTTGATCCTCTCGTCAGCAATGTGCTGGGAGTGGAAGGCACACGCAGGGCGGAGTACCTGGAGGCGCGCAAAAAGGAAGCTGTGGAACTGATTGTCTGCCGCCTGTTCAAGTGATAATGTGACAATCCTATGAATATGAAGAAGTTAAAATGGGAAACACTCGCTCTGGCGTTGCTGGTCTGCGTACAGGCGTATTCACAGACCACTCTTGACCAATGTGTCAGGATGGCCTACGAGAACTATCCTCAGATCAAGGAGAAGGGGCTGATCGACGCCTGTCAGGGCTATGATCTTAAGAACGCCTCGCTTGCCTGGGTGCCGCGGCTGAACATTTCCGCCAAGGCGACCTGGCAGTCCGATGTGGTCGAGATGCCTTTTGACATGCCGGGCTTCGAGTTTGACATTCCGCATGACCAGTACGGAGTGACCGCCGACCTCACCCAGCAGATCTGGGACGGAGGAGCTACCGCTGCCAAAGGCCGTCAGATCAAGGCGGGAGCCGAGGTAAAGCGTAGGCAATTGGATGTCAACATGTACTCCATCCGTTCGAAGGTGCAGTCGATCTACCTTGGCATCATCTTGCTGGACAAGCAGATAGAGCTGAACAACGTGCTGGTGTCCAACCTCTCCCGCAATCAGAAAGAGGTACAGACATTGGTGGACGGCGGCATGGCCGGGCCATCGGATCTCGACCAGATCCGGGTGAACATCCTTACCTGCGAGCAGCAGCAGGCCGCCCTGGAGACGGACCGGAAGGCCTATCTGCGGATGTTGGGTCTGCTTACCGGGCAGGACATGACGGGGCTGACCCTTGTCGAGCCGGAGCCGGAAAGCAACCTGGCGATGGAGATCAAGCGTCCGGAGCTTGCCCTCTATGATGCCCAGGCGGTGCAGCTGCAGGCGCAGAAGGATCAGCTCAGCACTTCTTTGTGGCCGCGTCTGAACCTCAACCTGCAGGCGGGCTACGGCCGTCCGGGACTGAACATGCTCTCCGGCAGTTTCGATCCGTACTTCGTGGCCGGTGTCAAGCTCCAGTGGGATTTCGGAGCGCTCTACACACTCAGGAACGACCGGCGCAAGTCGGACTCGGATCTTCGCAGGCTTGAGCTGACACGCGAGTCCTTCATGCTTAACACCTCGATGGAGGCTGTCCAGAAACGGAGCCAGGTGGAGAAGGACGAGGATGTCCTCAGGCGCGACGAGGAGATAATCTTCCTCCGCGGCAGCATCAGGGAGACGGGCGAGAGGCAGTACAAGGAGGGTGTGATCGCGGTCAACGACTACCTTTCCCTGCTGGACGAGGAGTTCAAGGCGCGCCTTAGCTACAATGTCCACAAGGTGACCTACATCATGGACTTGCTTGACCTGCGGCAAACACTTGGAGTACAATGACAAAGATTATGAATATGAAAAGCAGACTTGTTTTCGCGGCGTTGGCCCTGGTCGCCGCAGGATGTGGAAAGAACATTGAATATGACGCATGCGGTCAGGTTGACGCCACTCAGGTGACCGTGTCCGCCGAGAATGCCGGACGTGTCCTGTCCATGGCTGTGGAGGAAGGCGAGGTGGTGACGGCGGGACAGCTCCTCGGAGCCTTGGACTCTGTCCAGACCTACCTTCAGATAATGGAGCTGCGCGAGCGCATCGCCGGATCGTCGTCCAGGCTGGTGGACATCAAGAAGCAAGGCCAGCCGAACCTCAACCAGCTGGAGAACCTTCAGAATGAGTACGAAAGGTACTCCAAACTGTTGGAAGGCAACGCCACCACCCGCAAGCAGGTGGATGACCTCACGGACAAGATCGCCGTCCTCAAGGCGCAGATCGCCGCACAGACCCAGAGCTGGGAGCGTGGCAACTCTTCCGTGAGATCAGAGGTCCATGGCTATGAGATCCAGCTCGCCAGGCTTGAGGATCAGCTCGCGAAATGCCGTATTGTCGCTCCGGTCTCCGGGACTGTGCTGACACGCTACGCCGAGACCGGTGAGTTCGTCACCCTCGGCAAGCCGCTCTTCAAGGTCGCCGACCTGGATCAGATGTACGTCAGGGCGTATTTCTCCTCGGCGCAGTTGTCCGGCTTGAAGCTGAACGACACTGTGACCGTGATTCCGGATGACGGGACCGCTTCTCCGAAGCGCATCCAGGGACGTGTGATCTGGATCTCCGAACAGTCGGAGTTCACCCCTAAGAACATCCAGACCCGTGACGAGCGGGCGGATCTGGTCTATGCCGTCAAAGTGGCCGTGCCGAATGACGGAACCCTTCGTCTTGGAATGTACGCCTATGTGAGGAGGTAGCCATGGACAGAGACACTGCGATAGAGATTAAAGATGTAAGCAAGTCCTACAAGTCGGTCAAAGCCTTGAGGGACATAAGCTTCAACATCCGGAAAGGTGAGCTGTTCGGCCTCATCGGCCCTGACGGAGCGGGGAAGACCACCCTGTTCAGGATCCTGACCACCCTGACCCTCCCGGACTCCGGTTCCGCGACGGTGATCGGGCTGGACGTGGTGCGTGACTATCGCGAGATAAGGGGAAGGATCGGCTATATGCCAGGGCATTTTGCCTTGTATCAGGATCTTACCGTCGAGGAGAACCTGAAGTTCCACGCCACGATGTTCGGTACGACCATCGAGGAGAACTACGAGACCATCAAGGGAATATATTCACAAATCGAGATGTTCAAGGACCGCAAGGCGAGCGCTCTTTCCGGCGGAATGAAGCAGAAGCTTGCGCTTTGCTGCGCCCTTGTCCACAATCCCGAGGTGCTGTTCCTTGACGAGCCGACCACCGGTGTCGACGCCGTGAGCCGCAAGGAGTTTTGGGCGATGCTCAAAAAGATCAAGGACAGGGGCGTGACGATAGTGGTCTCGACTCCTTACATGGACGAGGCCAGTCTTTGTGACCGCATCGCCATGATTCTTGACGGCAGTGTCATCGGACTCGGCAGTCCGGCGGAGATCATTTCCCGATTCCCGAACCGGATATATTCAGTGAGCGGCGGCAACATGTTCCAGACGCTCGGCGCGCTGCGCGGTGTGAGGGGAGTGCTGGATTGCAGTTCGTTCGGCAGCGCGTGCCACGTGTCTGTCACCGACGACGGGCCGGATGAGACCAGACTCGCCGAGGCTCTTCGGTGTGCCGGAATCGAAGGTTGCGACGTGCGGAGGATGACTCCGGGGATCGAGGACTGCTTCATCAGGCTTTCCTCTTCCGCCGCGGAAGGCTCCTCCGGTGCGGAATAATGAGTTTGACAGGAAGTTTATTTTGAATATTCCTAAATTGCCTGACGTTATGGACAAGGACATAAAGACTGTGCGCATCTCCCATCTGGTCAAAAAGTTCGGGGATTTCACCGCGGTGGATGACATCTCCTTTGAAGTGTGCAAGGGGGAGATATTCGGTTTTCTGGGAGCGAACGGAGCCGGCAAGACCACGGCGATGCGCATCCTCTGCGGATTGAGCCGTCCGACATCCGGACAGGGCGATGTCGCGGGGTACAGCATCGTCAACGAGCAGGAGAAGATCAAGCGGCACATCGGCTACATGAGCCAGAAGTTCTCCCTCTATCCCGACCTGAAGGTGTGGGAGAACATCGAGCTTTTCGCTGGCATCTACGGGCTTGACGGCAAGCGGATCGCTCAGAAGACAGACCAGATGCTGAAGGCTCTGTCGATGGAGAATGTCCGTAACTCCTTCGTTAGGGACATGCCGCTCGGATGGAAGCAGAAGCTCGCTTTCAGCATAGCGATGGTGCATGATCCCGAGATAGTGTTTCTTGACGAGCCGACGGGCGGTGTGGATCCCGTGACGAGAAGGAACTTCTGGGAAATGATCTACAAGGCAGCCTCCAAGGGTGTCACCGTCTTTGTCACGACGCACTACATGGATGAGGCTGAATACTGTGACAGAGTCTCCGTGATGGTGGACGGGCGCATCGAGGCGCTGGATTCCCCGGCAGCCCTGAAGGAGCGTTACGGAGCCAAGGACATGGATGAGGTGTTCACAAAAATCGCCGGAAAGGCCGAGAGAGAGGCATGAGAGAGATAATAGCGTTCATACAGAAAGAGTTCAGACACATATTCAGGGATCTCCGGACCACCCTGATCGTTCTGGTGATGCCGGTTGTGCAGATCATCCTGTTCGGCTTCGCGATAAGCACGGATGTCAGCAACGCCGTCGTCGATGTGGTCGGGGATGCCTGTGACCCTTTGGCACGCAGTGTCATAAGCAGGATCGAGGGCAACAAGTACCTCGCCGTCGGCGAGATCCACGGATCTTTCGCCCCGGCCCGGGACAGGATCCGCAAAGGCAAGGCTGCCGCGGCGCTCTGCTTCGGGACGGACTTTGACGGCAAGGCCGGCTCGGAAGGTAAGGCCTGCGTCCGCATTGTGAGCGACGGCTCCGATCCGAACACCGCCCAGGTGGTCACCAGCTACATCAAGGGAGTGCTTCAAAGCGAGGAACTGGCATTGTCTGAGAGCCTTGCCGGGAAGCCTAAGGCTTCGATGAGGCCGAATGTCCAGCTGATGTACAATCCGGCCATGAACTCGTCCTACAATTTCGTGCCGGGAGTCATGGGCTTGATCCTGATGCTGATCTGCTCGATGATGACGGCGGTGTCCATCGTGAAGGAGAAGGAGACCGGCACGCTTGAGCTGCTCCTTGTGTCTCCGGTCAAGCCGTTCTGGATAATCCTTTCCAAGATGATTCCGTACCTTGCCCTGTCGGTCGTCAATTTCGTCAGCGTCCTGCTTCTGGCCCACTTTGTCATGGGGGTGCCGATCCACGGCAGCATGACGCTCCTGTCCCTGGTGTCGCTCGTTTTCGTCGGTTCGTCACTGGGACTCGGACTGCTTGTGTCGGTCATCTCCAAGACACAGCAGACAGCGATGCTGCTGTGCGGTATGGGACTGACAATGCCGACCATGATGCTGTCCGGCATCATATTCCCGTGCGAGAGCATGCCGGTCGCTCTTCAGATGCTCTCTGACATCATCCCTGCCAAGTGGTTCATCATCATGGTGAAGAAGATAATGATCCAGGGAGCCGGCCTTGAGGCGGTCGCCAAGGAGTTCGCCGTCCTGACCGGCATGATGGTCTTTCTGTTGGTGGTAAGTATCAAGAATTTCAAGACAAGGTTGTGAGATGAGAGTTTGGAAGTATCTGTTGAAGAAGGAGTTCAAGCAATTCCTAAGGGATCCGGGAATGCCGAGGATGGTTCTCTGTTTCCCGTTTTTGATCATCCTGGTCTTTCCTTTCGCGGCGAACATGGAGGTTCGGAACCTGAGTCTGGTGATCGTGGACAGCGACCAGTCTGACCAGTCTGCCTTGCTTACGGAGAAATGCGCCTCGTCCGGCTACTTCAAGATCCGGGAGGTAACCGAGTCTCCGTCAGACGCGCAGGCTGTCATGGACCGCGGCGGCGCTGACGCCATCCTGACCATCTCCTCCGGATTCGCCCGCTACCTTGAGTCGGACAGAGACACCAACGACCCGCTTCCCGTCGGGATCAAGGTCAACACCGTCAACGGCACCAGGGGAAGCATCGGATCCCAGTACCTCAACGCCTTTGTCACTGAATATGTCGCCTCGGTTTCGGGGGTGAAATCCCAGGGCGGTGCCGCCGGAACCCGTTTCGACACCCGGGAGAGCTATCTCTACAACCCGTCCCTGGACTACAAGACTTTCATGATCCCGGCGCTTATCGTGATCGCCATCACGATGATGTGCGGCTTCCTGCCTGCCTTGAACATCGTCTCGGAGAAGGAACGCGGCACCATCGAGCAGATCAACGTGACCCCGGTGAGCAAGACCGCCTTCATCCTCTGCAAGATGATCCCTTATGTGGCCGTGGCGTTCTTCATGGTCTTCTCCTGTCTTGGCCTGTCGTATGCCGTGTTCGGCTATGGCTGCAGGGGAAGCCTGCTGGACATCGTGATCTTCACATTCGCCCACATCGTGGTCATGGCTTCTTTCGGTCTGCTGATCTCCAACTACAGCGACAATGCCCGCCAGGCCATGTTCGTCATCTGGTTCTTCAGTATGGTGTTCATGCTGATGAGCGGAATATTCACACCCATCCAGTCGATGCCGGGATGGGCGCGGGCGATCACCTATGCCAATCCGCTGCGCTACTTCGCCGACGCGATGCGCTCGATCGTCCTGAAGGGCTGCACGCTGGCGGACACGTGGCCGGACTTGCTGAGCCTTGCCGGTCTGGGCGCGTTCACGACCACCTGGGCTGTCCTGAGCTACCGCAAGACCGCCTGACAAGGCTACCGCACCATTCCGGACCTACGGATTCTCTCCGTCTGAAAAATGGTGAATCTGTTCGCATTCCGCTTTGTAAATTGAAGAATTATCCGTAAATTTGCAGCCCCAAATGTTTGGGGGAAACATAAATATTAGATTTACAATCATTTATGCCTACAATTCAACAATTAGTTCGCAAAGGACGCGTGAGCATTGTCGCTCAGAGCAAGTCACGCGCGCTGGACGCATGTCCTCAGAAGAGGGGCGTATGTCTTCGTGTTTACACGACGACCCCTAAGAAGCCTAACTCAGCGATGAGAAAGGTTGCCAGGGTACGCCTTACCAACTCTAAAGAGGTCAATGCCTACATCCCGGGCGAGGGACACAACCTTCAGGAGCACAGCATTGTGCTGGTCCGCGGAGGTCGTGTGAAGGATCTCCCTGGTGTGCGTTACCACATCCTTAGAGGAGCTTTGGACACAGCTGGCGTGGAAGGAAGGACACAGTCCCGTTCCCTCTACGGAGCCAAGAGACCGAAGAAGACCGCTAAGAAGTAGTCCGTTTCATTAATCTTTATCACCTTTAATTTTTACTCACAATGAGAAAATCGAAGCCTAAAAAGAGGATTCTACTTCCTGATCCTAAGTTTCACGATGTCGAGGTAACCCGTTTCGTGAACAATCTTATGTTGCAGGGGAAGAAGAGTATCGCGTATTCTATTTTTTACGATGCCATTGATATGGTAGGCGAGAAGATGAAGGATTCTGACAAGGCTCCTCTAGATATCTGGAGGAAGGCACTCGAAAACGTAACCCCTCAGATCGAGGTCAAGTCACGTCGTGTAGGAGGTGCAAACTTCCAGGTGCCTACTGAGTTGCGTCCGGAAAGGAAAGTCTCGCTTTCGATGAAGAATATGATCAACTTCGCCCGCAAGCGTTCCGGCCACTCAATGGCAGAAAAACTTTGTGCAGAGATCGTTGCCGCCTACAATAACGAAGGTGGTGCATTCAAGAGAAAAGAGGATATGCACAAGATGGCTGAGGCCAACAAGGCATTCGCCCACTTCCGTTTCTAATTTTATTCGCAGATGGCTGCTAAAAGAGATCTTACTTACACAAGAAACATCGGCATAATGGCCCACATTGATGCCGGAAAGACGACTACATCCGAGCGTATTCTGTACTACACCGGAAAGACTCACAAGATCGGTGAGGTACACGAAGGGGCTGCCACAATGGACTGGATGGTTCAGGAGCAGGAGAGAGGTATCACCATCACTTCCGCCGCCACCACAGCGTTCTGGCATTACAACGGTCACGTTTATCAGATCAACCTGATCGACACTCCGGGTCACGTCGACTTCACCGTTGAGGTGGAGCGTTCGCTCCGTGTGCTCGACGGAACTGTCGCTACTTTCTGCGCCGTTGGACGCGTTCAGCCTCAGTCTGAGACTGTTTGGCGTCAGGCTGACAAGTACGGCGTTCCGAAGATCGCATACGTGAACAAGATGGACCGTGTCGGCGCTGACTTCCTCGCCTGCGTTGAGGAAATCTACACTAAGCTCGGTGCCAAGGCTGTCCCGATCTGTCTCCCTATCGGAGCCGAGGACAAGTTCAAGGGCATCATCGACCTCGTTTCCCGCAAGGCATATTACTATGACTCCGGCGAGGAACTGGTCAACTATGAAATCAAGGACGTTCCGGCGGATATGGCCGGAGAGGTCGAGAAATGGAGAGACAAGCTCGTTGAGGCTGCCGCCGAATGCGACGAGGCTCTGATGGAGAAGTATTTCGAGAATCCTGACTCCCTTACCGAGGAGGAGATCATCGCCGCCCTTCGCAAGGGTACGATCTCTATGCAGATCGTTCCTGCCTGCTGCGGTTCCTCATTCAAGAACAAGGGTGTCCAGTTCCTCCTTGACGCTGTGATGCGTTACCTTCCTTCTCCGCTCGACAAGGGTGTTGTGAAGGGAACCGATCCTAAGACCGGTGAGGAAGAGGATCTTCTCCCTGATGCCGCCCAGCCGTTCTGCGCTCTCGTGTTCAAGATCGCCACCGATCCGTTCGTTGGCCGTCTCGCCTTTATGAGAGTGTACTCAGGACGTGTTGACGCCGGTACTTATGTCTATAACGTCCGCACCGGAAAGAAGGAAAGAATCGCGCGTCTGTACCAGATGCACTCCAACCACCAGAATCCTATCGATTTTGTCGAGGCCGGAGACATCTGCGCCGCCGTCGGATTCAAGGATCTCCGTACAGGAGACACCATCTGCAACGAGGATCATCAGATCGTGCTCGAATCAATGGAATTCCCTGATCCTGTTATCGGTATCGCTGTCGAGCCTAAGACCCAGGGTGACCTGGACAAGCTTGGCATCGCCCTTGGCAAGCTCGCTGAGGAAGACCCTACGTTCACCGTAAGGTCTGACCACGAGACCGGCCAGACAGTCATCAGCGGAATGGGTGAGCTTCACCTTGACATCATCGTGGACCGTCTCCGTCGTGAGTTCGGTGTCGAGATCAATCAGGGCGCTCCGCAGGTTAACTACAAAGAGGCCATCACCGCTACAGTACAGCACCGTGAGGTCTTCAAGAAGCAGACCGGTGGTCGTGGTAAGTTCGCCGACATCATCGTTGAGATCGGACCTGCCGATGAAGGCGTTACCGGACTTCAGTTTGACAATCAGGTCAAGGGTGGTAATATTCCTAAGGAATTCATCCCTTGCATCGAGAAAGGCTTCAAGTCAGCTATGGCCAACGGCGTTCTCGCTGGTTACGAGGTTCAGTCAATGAAGGTTACCGTGCTTGATGGTTCGTTCCACCCTGTCGATTCAGACCAGCTTTCATTCGAAATGGCCGGCCGTCTGGCATTCCGCCACGCCTGCCCGAAGGCAAAGCCTGTTCTCCTTGAGCCTATTATGTCCCTTGAGGTTGTTACCCCTGAGGACTATATGGGTGACATCGTGGGTGACCTCAACCGCCGCCGCGGCCAGATCCAGGCTATGGACTCCACCGCCAATGGCGCGAGAATCGTAAGGGCCTTCGTTCCGCTCGCCGAGCAGTTCGGTTATGTGACAGTTCTTAGAACCCTCTCATCCGGACGCGCTACCAGCACGATGACTTTCGATCACTACGCTGAGGTTCCTGCCAACTTGGCTAAGGACGTTATCGAGAAGAGCGGTTACAAGCTCTCTGATGATGACGAGTAAGTGTTAAATCGTAATTAAGTATTTTTGATATGAGTCAAAAAATCAGAATAAAACTCAAATCATTCGATCACATGCTGGTTGACAAGTCAGCCGCTAAGATCGTGGACACCGTGAAGGCTACTGGTGCTAAGGTGAACGGTCCTATTCCGCTTCCTACCAACAAGAAGATCTTCACTGTCAATCGCTCGACTTTCGTCAACAAGAAGTCCCGCGAGCAGTTTGAGCTTAGCGCCTACAGCAGGCTTCTGGACATCGACGACAGCAACGCTAAGACTGTTGATGCTCTCATGAAGCTCGAGCTTCCTTCCGGCGTTGAGGTTGAGATCAAAGTCTGATAATTCAGATTGAGGACGGTGCGGTCTCAGAGGCCGCATCCGTCAAGTAATATGCCCGGCCACCAAGGTCGGGAACCGGTCCCATAGCTCAGTTGGTTAGAGCATCTGACTCATAATCAGGGGGTCGTAGGATCATGCCCTACTGGGACCACGGAAGAGGGGAGACGCTAAATTGCGTCTCCCCTCTTTGTGGTCCTTATTCTATGCTATCAAAACTCCAACCTACTACCTTTATAGAAATCAAGGAGCTTTGCGGAGAACAGGAACTCGTAGCGGGCGCGAGCCAGATTCGATTCGGATTCCAGGAAACTGTCGCGGGCCTCGTTGAACTCCGTGATGTTGGCCTTGCCGTTCTCGTACTTCGCAAGCACGAGTTCGTACGATTCTTTGGCGCTGGCATCAGCATCCAGGCTGGACCGGAATTTCTCCTGAGCCGCCACAGCGTTGTAATACGCCTGCTGGATCTCCTTGTAGAGGCTTTTCTTGCTGTTTTCCAACTGCAACATCTGGTTCGTCCTCGAAAGCTCGGCGGAGCGGATCTGGTTTCTGGTCTGGAATCCCGAGAAAATCGGAATGCTCAGGCTAAGACCAAGATATTGGCTGAAATTGTTCTTGATCTGGTCTGCGAACGGATCGCTGGAATGACTGCTCATAGTGTAGTAATTGGTTCCCAGACCACCGCTTGCCATAAGAGATGGCAGACGGGCCCCCTTTGCGTTCCTGATGGAATATTCTGTGGCATCCAGCCTGAACTGCTCTGCCTGGATTGACGGCTTGCAGGCCACTGCCTGCGCGTAGATGTCCTCCGGATTGCTCAGAAGCAGCCCGTCAACGGAAACCGAAGGACGGACGATAGAGAATCCTTCAGGATTCGGTAACTCCAACAACTGGCTCAGATCCAACAGCGACAATCGTAAACTGTTGGCGGCCTGAGTCTCAGACAGTCGGCTCTGTCCCAGCGCTGCTTTCTGCTGAGCCACCTGAACCTTGCTGGCCTTGCCGCTCAGCTCCATCGCCGAGAGTCTCTCGACCTGAAGCGAATCGATGCTGACCTGATTCCTGGCCACATCCAGAAGCTCCATATTGTAGAGAATCTGCACATAAGCCTGCGCCACGGCGACACTGACATCTTCGCGAGCCTTCTGAAAATCAGCCGTCACGGCCTTGAGGTTCAGTTCGTCATGTTTAATCGAGTTGTTGATCCTGAGTCCTTGGAACACCGGCACTGAAGCCCCGAGGCTGACTCCCGTACTGGTAGTGTTGGTGTTGGAATAGGTGTTGTCAGCCGTCAAACCTCGACCGAACGAGAAGTTCTCGCTTGCGCTTGCGCTCACACCCGGCAACCTGCTGTTCCTGGATGTGTTCAATTGAATTTCCTGCTGCTTGACCTGAATCTCCTGCTGTTTGAGGGAAATGTTGTTCTCAAGAGCGTGCGCGATGCAGTCCTGAAGCGTCCACAGCCTGCCATCCTGCGCGGAAAGCCCCACCGTCAGCAGACCAAAAATAATCAATGAATATATTCTTTTCATAGCGCTATTTCTTGTCTGTGAATATCTGATTACCACGGACTTTCTGATCCTTGCCCAGTCCGCTCTTCACCTCTATCTTGACCCCATCGCTCAGTCCTGTGGTGACAGGCTGGCGTTTATACTGTCCGTCACCCTCGGCAAGATAGACGAACGTGGAATCCTTCTCAAATGAGATTGCCGCCTCAGGCACTGCCAAAACTGAGTCGGCGTGCTCCAAAGTGATCTCGGCATTGGCGCTGTAGCCAGAACGGATCTTCACGCTGTCCAACTGGCTTACCCTGGCCTTGATCTCGAACTGGTTAGCACCGTTGTTCTGCACGGCCTTCGGGGAGATATATTCAAGGACAGCGTCCATTTCCACGCCCTGCACCGCTCCGATGGTGATTCTCATCCTCGTGCCTTCATCGACCTTGCCGACCTCTGTCTCATCCAGATTGCCCTTGAATATGAGGTCGTTCATATCGGCTACCGTGGCTATGGTTGTTCCGTCGTTGAACGTGTTGCTCTGGATCACCGAGTTACCGACCTTGACCGGCACATCGAGGATCAACCCCGTGATGGTCGAGCGGATCAGCGTAGAGCTGGCAGTGGCGTTGCGTTTTGAAACACCGTCCCTGACAACCTCCAGAGCCTCCTCGGCGGCCTCTTTCTCCTCCTTTGCCTGATCCAGGGCCTGACGCACTTGATCATATTCCTCGGCACTTACCAACTGCTTGTCGTATAGGGCTTTCTCGCGTCCGAAGTTGGTCTGTGCCTGCTCAAGGTTCAATTCGGCGATGCGCAAACGGCTCTGCGCCGAACTCAGCGAGCCCATCTCAGGAATGACCTTGACCTTGGCGATCACCTCGCCTTCCTTCACCTGGTCGCCGGCCTCCTTGTAGATCTCGGATATGATGCCGCTGATCTGCGGCTTGATGTTCACCTCGTCACGCGGCTCGATGGTGCCGGTGATGAGGGTGGTCTTCTTGATGTCGGCGATCTCGGCGGGAAGCTCCTCGTAGCGGATCTCCTGCGGACGTGACTTTTTCCAAAGGAAGTAGAATGTGCCAGCGAACACCACGATGATGGCGGCGAACAGAATGTACTTGAAATACTTTTTCATATTGCTTGACTTTTTATTTCTGAATATTAATTCTTGACTATCTATCTTTGAATATGTTTGCTCATCCTTAATATGTCTTGTTCCCGAAGCCTCTTATTCATCCCTCATAGCGTCCACCGGTTTGATGCTCATCGCTCTGGCCGCCGGGGCGAGTCCTGCCACGACTCCGAGAACAGTCAACCCGAGAAGAGTTCCGACAGCTGTCCAGAAACTGATCTGGAACGGAGCCTGAAGGATGCCGTCTGTCGTGAAGGCCAGCTCCAACCCTTGCAGGATCAGCACCGAGAACAGCAGGCCCAACATTCCGGCCACGGCCGTCAGCAGGATGCTCTCCCAGATGATCTGCGAGAGGATCATCTTCGGTGTGGCTCCGATGGCACGTCTGATTCCGATTTCCGTGGTACGTTCCCGGACAGTCACCATCATGATGTTCGAGACTCCGATCACACCGGCCAGCAACGTTCCGATTCCGATCAGCCAGATCAGGAAGTTCACCCCTTTGAACAGACTGTCGATCATCATAAAGAACATCTCTGTGTTGAGAACGGTAACCGCCTGTTCGTCAGTAGGATCGATATAGTGGTTGCTTGCGACCGCCCTTCTGATTTTCGGGATGATGTCGCTCATCACGATCCCTTCTTTAGCCGTGACCGCCATCACCTGTACTTTGTCACCCATATTGTAAACAGCCTGCACAACAGAGATCGGAATCACGATCGCCTCGGTCTGCCTGCCTCCGAAGCTGATGACACTGTGTTCGTTGTAGTCAACTCCGATGACTTGGTAATATGCCGGGCCGATCTTGATTCTGGTTTCGCACGGGTCCACCCCCTTTGGATAGAGGTTTTCGTAAACCTGCTTTCCTATCACGCAGACCTTGCGTTTCTGCGCCACGTCCATCTCGTTGATGTAGCGTCCGTAAACTATCGTCGGTGTCTCTATTTTAGCGAAGTCGGCCTTCAACCCCTTGACGTTGCACCTTGATGACTTGTCCTCGTAGGTTGCCTCGCCTCTGGACCAACTGAAGCATTGAGGCGACACGATGTCCACTTCAGGAACCTTTTCCTTGAGAATCTCCACGTCCTTGATGTTCATCTCCCAGTAACGTCCCTTGTTGAAGCCTTTGTATGGCTTGGACGTGTTCTGGGACCAGATCATCGCCGAGTTGGACGCAAACCCTCCCATCTGCTGGTTCAGCATCACCTTGAACCCGTCGCCGCCGCCCAGCAGGAACAGCAGCATGAATATTCCCCAGAACACCCCGAACCCGGTCAGCAGGCTGCGTCCCTTGTTGCGGGTCAATGTGTCAAGGATTTCCTTGAATCGGTCAATATCGAAAAATTTCATTTTATGAAATTTTAATAATTTCCTTCCACCCCTCAGTCACTTCGTGACAGCTCCCGGTGGGAGCGCCACCCTCCACCGCCTCCCTCGCCGGGAGGCCCTGTCGGCACTCCGTGCCTCCGAGTCTTTTATTTCTGTCGAAAAATCTCATTTGAATATTCCTTTAGATCTTTTATGAATATATCCAATAATTTTCATTCGCTGCGGAGGGCTTCGATCGGGCGGACCTTGGCGGCTTTGCGGGCGGGGGCGAGACCGGCGATGGTGCCGGCGATGACCAACAGGATTGTCGCTCCGAAGCAGACGTTGAGGCCGACTGTCGGATCTTTGAAGACCGTTTGCTGGAACAGCCCGAAGTCCATCACCATATTTCCGGAAATATGATCGAGCCACTCGTTGGCCAGAACTCCGAGCACCATTCCGACGTAGCCGAAGAACGCGGTGATGATGATGCTTTCGGAAATGATCAGTTTCAGTATGGCCCACGGGCTCGCGCCGATCGCCTTGCGGATCCCGAACTCGTGTGTCCGCTCCTTGACGGAGATCAGCATGATGTTGGAGACCCCAACGATTCCGCTCAACAGCGTCAGGATTCCAATGATCCATAATGCTGTGCGGATCATCGACATTCCTTTGTTCATCTCCATATTCATTGTCAGGATATTCCATATTCCCACCGCACTTTTGTCATCCGGCGCCGCGTTGTGGTTTTTGTTCAGCGATGCGCGCAGCCGATCCTCGAACGCCCTGTTCTCCTCCTCGGAGTCCAGCCCGTGGAACGAGAAAGTATATTCATCAATCTCCTTGCCTCTGTTGTAGATTGTCCGGATGGTGCTGATCGGCGTGTAGAGGTTTGACCAGCCGTTTTCACTCGGCCTCAGGATGCCGATGACCTGAAACATAGAGGAGTTGACCTTGACATATTTCCCGATCAGGGCCTCCGCCGCTGCCGCCTTTTGAAGAGCCGTCAGTCCTTCCTCTTTCTCTCCGGTCACTCCCAGCAGTTCCCTCGCGTCGTTGCTGTCCATCACTATGACCCTTCTCCTCTCCTTGATGTCGATATCGTTGATGAACCTGCCGTAGAGGAGGCTGAGCTTGTTCATTTCTGAATATTCAGGGCTCACTCCGCTGACCTGCTTGACGATATATTCCTTGCCGTAGCTTGTGGTGAGGCTCGCTTGGGTGAGTATTGAGCCGGCCTTTTCCACATTGTCCGCGAAGTCTGGGCCGAGCGTGATGTCTATGTCCTTGTCGTTCAGTTCGATTCTTCTGCCCTCCTGCATTCCGTTGTACGGCTTGGAAGTCCGGCCGCCCCAGACGTTCATCGTGTTGGTCATATAATCATTGTTGTTGCTCTCCAGCGCGTGAATCAGGCCGTTGCCGGCGCCAAGCAGGAATATGAGCATAAATATTCCCCAGGCCACAGCGAAGCCGGTGAGGGCGGTGCGGAGCTTGTTGCGCCGGATGTTGCTCCAGATTTCTTCAAACAGATCTCTCATCGCTTACTTCATTATAGTGCCCTCGCCGAACGGTGATGCATCGTGTCTGATGTTCTGCTCGATCTTGCCTATGATTCCGTCCTTGATGTGGATGATCCTGTTGGTGAAGTTGGCCACCCCGCTCTCGTGGGTCACCACGATGATGGTCATATTCTCCTTCTCGTTCAGTTCCCGCAGCAGGTTCATGATTTCCACGGAAGTCTTTGAGTCCAAAGCTCCTGTAGGCTCGTCTGCAAGGATGATCTCTGGCTTTGTGATCAGTGCGCGGGCGATCGCCACCCTCTGCTTCTGACCTCCGGACATCTCGTTAGGATAGTGGTCAGCCCACTCCTTCAATCCAAGTCTTTCCAGAAATTCCATCGCCATCCTGTGCCGCTTCTGCCTGCCGACACCTTGATAGAAAAGCGGCAGCTCGACATTCTCCGCCGCCGTCTTGAACCCTATCAGATTGTAGGACTGGAATATGAATCCGATCATCTTGTTCCTGTATTCCGCCGCCTTGGTCTCACTGAGGTTCCAGATGAGACTCCCGTTGATGCGGTACTCGCCTGAGTCGTAGTTGTCCAATATTCCAAGAATATTCAGAAGCGTGGATTTGCCTGATCCCGACGCTCCCATAATCGAGACGAACTCGCCCTTCTCTATGGTAAGATCAATGCCCTTCAGCACGTGCAGAGGCTGCGCACCCTGGTAGGTCTTGTTGACATCTTTTAGTTCAATCAGCATTTGGTTGTTATCTTTTTTGCCCTATGGGCTGTTGTTTCTTATATTTCGGTCGCCGGAACGTTTCCATCGGCGCTCTTTTTCCCTATTCCCAAAACTCTTTTCCCCTGCTTACCAAGTCCATCACATCTCACTTACATCTTGACCTTCGTTTACCGGCTCTTTTGCCCCCTCGACACTTCGATAAGAACCGTGACCGAAGCTCTCGTGCCTGTCCTCTTTCTATTACAGAGTTTGATGAGAGTTGTTTTGCTGCTTTGTGTATTAGTTTATTAATACACTGCAAAGATAAATATGTTTTCCGATAATCCAAAAGTTTTTCAGAGGAAAATCACAAATCCTTGTAAATAACGTTTTAGCGCCGGATTTATAACAAATTACACGCCAATTTGTATAAAATGCTTATCTTGTGGTCGAGAATCGCAAGCCTCTGATTGGAAATGAATTTTTAGTATAGTAAGGAATATGAAAAGATTAGTGACGAAAAGTTTGATGATGACAGCCCTGTTGCTGCCGTTGGCTTTATGTGGCTGCAAGGGAGGCGACAAGAACAAGAATGAAGCTCCGGTCGTGTATTTCACGAAGGACATCTCTCCCGAGAGCCTTGTGAAACTGTACGAGGCGCTGGGTGTTGAGGCGCAGGGAAAGGTCGCCGTAAAGATCTCTACCGGCGAATCTGAGAAATCCAACCACTTGAGACCGGAGTTCATCGCTCCTCTCGTGCGCAAAGTAAACGGCACCATAGTGGAGTGCAACACTGCCTACGGCGGAAACCGCTGCAACACAGAGGATCATCTCAAGGCGATCGCTGAAAGAGGCTATGACAAGATCGCTCCGGTTGACATTATGGATTCCGAAGGCGAGATAAAGATACCTGTGAAGGATGACAAATGGATCAAGTATGACATAGTCGGCTCACACCTCGCCAATTACGATTTTATGATCGACCTGTCTCACTTCAAGGGACACGCGATGGGAGGATTCGGCGGTGCGTTGAAGAACGCCTCCATCGGTGTCGCTTCCAGAAACGGCAAGGCGTACATCCACACTGCCGGCAAGGCTGAGGACTATCATCTTTTGTGGCAGAACCTTCCTGAGAAGTGGGACGAAAGCCCTGAGGGCAACACTCCGTTCATCGAATCGATGGCTGCCGCCGCTCAGGCCGTCAACGACTATTTCGCCGCCAAGAAGGGCATCATCTACATTAATGTCCTCAACAACCTTTCGATAGACTGCGACTGTGACGGCGATCCTCACAGGCCGACCATCAAGGACATCGGTATGGCCGCCTCGCTCGACCCGGTCGCCCTTGACAAGTTCTGTCTCGACCAGGTGTTCAACCTCCCTCAGGACAAGGATAACGACACTCAGGCCCTTCTCGACAGAATCAGCCAGCGCCACGGCACCCGCATCGTCTTCCGCGCGGAGGAGATGGGCCTCGGCAGCACTGAATATGTAGTCAAGGACATTGACTGATCAGCCACGTCATTGCGTCACGTGGCAATGCGTGACAGACAATTGGTTGACCAAGTGTGAAGTACATCAGACCTATGCTCTTTAGGCTTGCGCCTATAATAGGCACTCCTTTAATTGAAATTCGTCACCCTTCTTCCGTTCACTGGTGAGGAGGGTGATTTTGTTTTACGGATTATTAAATAGAGTACCCTCCACGGCAAAAGGACATTGTAGTTTGGAAAAGTTCTTCCATAAGAGAACCTTGTCGTATGCGGGAACTATATTTCATAATGACAGTCTGCGCATTAAGTCAACGTACAAAATTATGATGTAGGAATTCTGCCGAAGCGACAACCGCCGCTAAGCCGTGGTATAGAACCTGAATCATAATTATATGTAAGTGAATATATTCGTAAATCCCGCCCTCCCAAATCGCCCGGCAGCATTCCGTAACTTGCTGCGAATCAAATGGTAAAGTCTCACGCATTGTATTCCGTTCCTTGAGTTGAAGCACCTTAATAAAGGGGGGGGACGATTGTAAACGTGGCGGTTAACGTGTTCAAAATCAAGCAGAAAATCGATTCCCTTTAGCAGACTCTTGCTATAGGGAATATGCGAAATGCTTAATAGATAGAGAGTTATCTACCACGCTTTTTCTGAGGCGAGGTCGCTTTGGGGACACTTCGGTTCTTCGATAGGTTCTGCAACCGTAAGTTTGGCAACCGCAATCCCGCGACCGGAAACTTTTGTCTGTGGTTTTCTGGTATAACTTATCGTAGCTTTTCCGGAAACCATCTTGTCGAGATGATGTGGAAGCAGCGATTTCACGAGGCGGAAAGAGTTGGTGTTCCCGAAATCACCTTGCCGAGACGATGTAGAAGCAGGAGGTGGAGAGGAAATTGCGGAGGAACGGGATGTGATCGAGGCCGAGACGCAGACGGGTCGGGCGGAGATGGAACTTGGCCTTGTAGTGTGGGCTGATCAGCCATAGTTTACGCTCGATGATCTGAAAACCAGTCTCTTTACATAGACGCTCGAACTTCTCCGGAGTCATCTTGGAGCGCTTGATGCTCAGCAACTCATCAATCTTAGCGGGATCTTCCTTGAATATTCTCAGATAGCCTCTGTAAAAGCTGACAGGCAAGAGATGCATAAACGGGACTTTGGAGCAGACACCGCTCAGGCAGATCTGCTGGTGACCGCCGAACGGCATCTGCCAGGCCGGAAAGCCGAAGAACACGATTCCGTCGGGCTTCAGGAACTTCTTTATGCCAGAGAAGAAGGCCGGTTTGTCCTCCGGCTCGATGTGCTCGATCACATCGTGGATCAGGATGATGTCAAAACGGTCTTCCCGAGGAGGCATATTCAAGAAGTTTCCGCTTATGAATTCGCCTGGCATATCCCTTTTTGCGAAATATTCCCTGGCGTTTTCTATCTTGTTGGCGGCCAAGTCGATGCCCGTCACGCAGCATCCCACTTCGGCGAACGGTAGAAGGTTCCCGCCCTCGCCGCAGCCGATCTCCAGTACCCGTGTCCCATCTCCGATATTCTTGAACTTTCGAAGGTAGTCGATGTAAAACTCCCGGGAAGTCTGGGCCAACTCCCTGAAATACCGTTCTCTGTCCGTGTGTCGCTCTTGCATTGTGATTGTGTGATAACTAAGGGATCCGCCTTCTGGTCAAGCGGTACTACATAAACTTTCCTGCCAGCGGTTTTCGAATCACAATATTAATGAAAAATTGGTTAAAGTAGATCGAATCTTATTGGTTTGTGGTGATTATTTGCCATCATTAAGTTTTGTCATCAGAAATCGTTTTCCGGACAATCTCAAGAATCTCGTCACCGTACTTGTCGCACTTGGATTTGCCGAAGCCTTTGACGGTGAGGAGTTCCTCCTTGGTGGTCGGGGCGAGGTCGGCTATGGCCAGAAGGGTTTTCTGGTGGAGGATTATGTAGGCGGGGACGTTGTCTTTCTGGTACTTTTCACGCCGCCAGTCGATCAGGGCCTGGACCAGTTCCGGATGTGCGCTGCCGGTGTAGGTGCCTGATTCCTGCGACTGTCCGTCGGCTGGTTTTTGAGTCTGTCCCCTGACAGGCGGTTCGACCGGCTCTCCGTCCGCATCCGGTCGCTGGGTTTGTGGCGCACTGGACTTGCTGGAGTGCTGCTGTGCATCGCCCGTCTGGCCTTCCGGTCGCTGAGCTTGTCGAAGCGAACCGCCAGTTGTCTCGGAGAACGACCTCGCCAACGCCTTCAATGATCTGGCCTCCGACAACTCGTTGTCCGTCTTTAATTTATGATACGCCTTCGTGCTGAATCCTTCCGACAGGACAGTCTCGTAAAGCGTCAACCTGAACCGCAACTCGCTTAGAAACTCCTCGGCCGCCGCCTTGAAGGCCTTCTTGACCTCCTTGTCATCTATTTCGACGAGCGTCAGCGGAGCGGCGAACGATGCCAAAGGCCTCAACTCTTTTCGGAAATATTCACAAGCCTTGGTGACGCGCTCCCGGAGGAGAGGAAGATCCTCCGGCGCGCCGCTGTGGATGGACGCGGCGATGTAGCGGAGTTGTTTCTGAAACCTCTGTGCCGTGTCACTGAGGGAACGGATTCCAGCGAATGTCTTTGGGTTATCCTTTCCGGATGCTTCAGAACTTTGTTGAGATTCGGTTTCACCAATCTGGTCTGACATTCCCGCACCGACCTTGTTAAACCTGTCAGCTTGATCAGGATAGAGATTCGACAGGTTGACCTGATATATCCGGTTGACCCTGTTGTAGAGATAGCGAAGCCGCTGAAGGTCAAAGGCATCGCAGAGGGTCGAGGTGAAATATTCATTTGTCATAGCCGGCAGTTTGAGCTGCGCCTCCTCCGCCGGCTCGCGGCTGCTTTCGAACGCCGAGACTTCCTCGCTGGTGAAGGTGCAGCGCCGCGTGATCGGGGTGGTCAGGACGATGCCTTCGAGGGTGCGGCAGCGGGAAAGGGCGACATAGACCTGGCCGAACGAGAACGCAGCTCCGGCGTCGATGATGACGTGGTCGAACGTCAGTCCCTGACTCTTGTGGATTGTCACCGCCCAAGCCGGGCGCAGAGGGACCTGCTCGAAAGTCCCGTCCACAATTCCTTCAATCTCACCTGTTTCCTCATTCAGCCCGTAGCGGATGTTCTCCCATTTCTCGGTCGTGACTTCGATGCTGTCGCCGCTCTCGTCCTGTACAATCAGCTGCGGCTTGACCTTCTCCACTGTCGCGATCTTTCCGTTGTAGTAGCGCGCCTCACCCGAAGTGTCGTTGCGGACGAACATCACCTGTGCGCCGACCCTCAGACGCAGCTGAGTCTCAGCAGGATAGGCGTTTTCCGGGAATATCCCTTCAACCTGTGCCTCGAAAGTCGCCTCGTCGGTCTCCAACGCGTTCATCTTCGCCTTGTTGACCGAATCCGCCTGCGCGTTGTGGGTCGTGAGACGGATCCAACGCTCGTTCTCCGGCGGAACGAAACCAGGATCCAGCCTCTTGTTCAGCTCGCTCAAAGCCCATTCGCTCGGCCTTCCCGATCTCACCTCATTCAAAATGTTAAGGAATATCCTGTCGCTCTGCCTGTGAACCTTCTCTAGCTGGATCGTCACGTATGGCAGCCGCTGCAACACCTTGGAATTGAAGAAGAAAGGCGATGAATATACCTGCTCCATAAACGGCCTCTCCGACTCCCGGACGACCGGCGGAAGCTGCTGAATATCCCCGATCATCAACAGCTGCACCCCTCCGAACGGCCGGTCGTTGCGCCGGTAGCGCTTCAGGATGTCATCGATCGCGTCCAGAATGTCGGCCCTCACCATCGAGATCTCATCGATGATAAGAAGGTCCAGAGTCCGCAGGATCTTCACCCTTTCCTTCCGCAGGGAACGCATCCGCTCCGGCATCTGATATTCGGTAACAAGCTCTTTTACGTCAGGTAGATACGGACAAAGCGGCAGTTGGAAGAACGAATGTATGGTCACTCCGCCGGCATTGATGGCCGCCACTCCGGTCGGGGCCACGACGGCGAACCGTTTGGATGTCTGCCGCACGATTTCCTTAAGGAACGTTGTCTTTCCCGTGCCGGCCTTGCCGGTCAGGAACACGGAGACCCCCGTCTCTTCCACATATCTCTCCGCCAAAGTGAATCTCTCGTCCTTTTCGATCATAGCTCCTTTTAGTCTTTCTGTTTTGTCAATGGTTTTTCTATCAACTTTCTGATTGTCGGTGGCAATCCGGTACGTAAAGTCCGGCTCCGCCTGGAGGCCGGCCGATAACCGGTCAGTCTATCTTTCCGTTAAAGTTAGCATTAAAAGTTCTTACGACAAAATCGGATTTGGATCATGAATTTGAATTTCGTGGTGGGTAATAAGTTGATTATTAATTGCTTAATGTGATGTTCTCCCTTTGTTCTTTGTAGAGGATGCTTGGGTCAAGTATTTGATTAACAATCTTTTAGGTACAGTGTCTGAAACTTCTGTCTCTCAAGAAAAATCGTTATGTTTGTTACAGAAATGCCGAACAAGAATATTCATAAAAAAGGATTCTCACCAGAGCCGCCGGAAGGTTGTGACCTCTCGAAAGAACGCATCCTGCTGCATTGTTGCTGCGCTCCCTGCTCGACCGCCATCATCGAATGGATGGTCGGCGCCGGATTGCGTCCCGGAATATTCTTCAGCAACTCCAACATCGTCCCTTTCCGGGAATATTCCATCCGCCGCGACGAGCTTATCCGATATGCCGCCGCGCATGGCCTTGAAACGATTGATGATGAATATGATCATGCCGCATGGCTGACCTTTGTCCGTCAGTTGGAGACAAGTCTGGTCGCCGAGTCTGTCGAAGCGACCAATTCCGGTGGCGCAGCGTCTCATCGGCAGGCTCAGGGAGCGGTCATCCGCATCGCCGACATGCCCGAGCGCGGTCCCCGCTGCCTTGAATGCTTCAGGTTCCGCCTTCTGAGGGCGGCACGCTATGCCGCAGTGAACGGCTATACCCTTCTGACCACAACCCTGGCCTCGTCCAGGTGGAAAGATCTGAATCAAGTCGATGCGGCTGGCCGCTGGGTCTGCGATGTTATCAACGGCATTTACGATGGCGAATGCGCCATTGACTCAGAAGTAAACTCAAAGTTTCCTTTATCCGGACGACAGAATAAAGTCACGTGGTGGAATCAGAACTGGCGTCGTTGCGGCCTTCAGGAACGTCGCAACGCCCTGATTAAGGAATGGAATATGTATAACCAAACCTTCTGCGGATGTGAGTTCTCTCTTAAACATTAAAGCCTTTTTCATTATATTTTAAGAAAAACTATTGCTCTTCTTCAAAAGATTTATACCTTTACAGCGTTTTTGGAATTTGCCACATGGAGAATTCCTCGTTCACAAGGATTATTTATATGTAGTCTGGTTGTCACTGTTGACTCTTACTGCGGGGAAAAATAATTAGCTAGGACTATAATTAGTTTAACAACAATTTATGTCAAAATGTTAAAATCAAAACTATTGAGAACAGTCTCACTGATCATGGTGACTGTTGGTCTGTTGGTTTTAGGAAGTACGACAGCATTCGCACAGTCTAAAACTGTGACAGGCAAGGTCGTGGACGCCAATGGACCGGTAATAGGTGCCTTTGTCATGGAGCAAGGAACTAACACCGGAGCTTCAACTGACGCTGACGGTAAGTACAGCATCACAGTGTCAGGGCCAAAAGCTGTGCTTGTCTATTCTTCAATTGGCTACGTCAAGGTTGAGCAGCCTGTTGGGTCGAACACGGTGATTAATGTGACGCTGAAGGAGGATTCTGAACTTCTGGCAGACGCTGTTGTGGTTGGTTACGGTAGCCAGCTCAAAGAGTCCGTGACGGGTGCGATCTCCTCTGTGAAGGAGAAGGACATCAAAGCCCCTAATGCTGTCAGCATCGACGCGTCCCTTCAGGGAAAGGTCGCAGGTCTTACACTGAATATGTCCTCGGCTCAGCCAGGTTCCGCGGTCTCCGCCAACATTCGTGGTGAGCTTTCACCTAACGGATCCAACTCTCCTCTTTATGTCATTGACGGAATAGTCATCAACTCAAATTCCAACAATGCGGAGAAAGGAGGACCTTCCAGACTGACCGACTATGCCGGAAGAAACAACGCCAACCGTAGCCCGCTCGCTACTCTGAATCCTAACGATATCGCTTCCATTGATGTCCTTAAGGATGCTTCTGCCGCTGCTATTTATGGATCTGCTGCCGCGAACGGAGTCATACTCATCACTACGAAGAACGGTCAGGCGGGAAAGCCAAGGGTAACGTATTCAGGTTCTGTCTCTGTGCAGAAGTCGGGTAAATACTACGAACCTCTTGATTCCCAGGCCATGATGGAACAGCAGAACCTTAAACTTAAGGAGAACTGGCTTTATCAGAACAAGTATTTCCCTTACGGTGAGACAGCCGCGCCATCTTCCGGTTGGCCGGTGAACTACACCCCTGAGGAGATCGCGCAGAACACGAAGACTTATCATCATCTTGACGACATCTTCAGGACTGGTATCATTCACGACCACAATGTGTCAATTTCCGGAGGTACAGAGAAATTCCGTGTATATTCATCATTCAACTACTACGACAACACCTCTGTCCTGAAAGGTTCGGATTTGAACAGAATCAGCGGTCGTGTTAATTTTGACGCAAATATCACCAAGTGGTTGAAATTGAATGTGAACGCTATGTACACCCAGAACAAGGCCAACAACCCTTCTGGTGGACATTGGCGTGAGAATGCCAATGAGGCGAATTTGTCCAACTCGGCGATCTATTTCGCTCCTTACCTCAGCCTTAAGGATGAGAACGGCAACCTTAACGCTCCTGTCTATGGCAACTCCAACAACCCACTTGCCTATCTTCTTATCAAGGATTGGTCTGTCACAAACAGGCTTATGTTTACTCCGAAACTTGAGGCTCAGGTTACTTCATGGCTTAAGCTGACGGCACAGTTCGGATATGACCAGACCGCTGACAGGAGGGAGTTGTTCGCTCCGACCGAGGCCAAGCTTGCCCAGCAGATTCAAGACAACTATGGTGGATTCTCCAACGGCTACAACAAGAATATCTCCTCTGAGGAATATTTGACATTTGACAAGAAGTTCGGCAAGCACACCCTCAATGTTGTCGCAGGTACAGGCTACTATACTGTCGAGGGAACGAGTTACGGCTTCACTGTGTTCAACATCCCTACGGACGCACTGGGAAACTATGCTTTGCAATTGTCTTCTGACACTGACGATGTCCTTTACAAATCAAGGAAGTTCGGTTTCAAGAAACTTTCCTTCTTCGCCCGCGCGAACTATTCATTCGACGACAAATATGTCCTTGGACTCACTCTTCGTCGTGACGGTTCGTCCGTGTTCGCCACCAACCACAAATGGGGTACCTTCCCTGGAATCTCGGCGGCATGGAACATCTCGAATGAGAACTTCTTGAAGAATGTGAATTGGGTGGACTTCCTTAAACTTCGTGCCGGAGTCGGTACCTCAGGTAACGAGTCTATCCTCACTTCCAATTACTATACTCTTACAACCTATGGTTCGGCAAATAGTGGTGGCTTCTATTATTTCGGCGGCAAACTTACCAATGGTATCTACCAACTTCAAAAGGGTAACAAGGACCTTAAATGGGAGACCGACTTGACATTCAATGCCGGTGTGGATTACACCCTTCTTGGAGGCCGGCTTTCCGGTAGCGTTGACTGGTACATCCGCCAGGCCAAGGATCTGCTTGATTTCTCGCTTCTTCCAATCAATGATGTGATGAACAAGCAGGCAAAGAACATAGGCGCCACAAGATCTTCCGGTATTGAACTTGCCATACGCGGAAAGATGATCGAGACCCGTGACATTGACTGGTCCGGCTACTTCAACATCAGCCATAACAAGTCAAGGTGGGTGGAGAGAAATCCTGATGTCGCCTTGTACCCTTGGCAGAGTGAGACGGATGATCTTAACGCGCTTTTCGGCTGGAAGACAGCAGGAATATTCAAGGATCCGGAGGAAATCAAGAACTGGACGTCAAACGGGCAGGTTCTCCAACCTAAGGCTATGGTGGGAAACCTTAAGTATGTTGATCAGAACGGAGACGGAAAGATGGATGCCGATGACATCGTTTATCTTGGCACTTCAGCGCCTTTTGCCGTGTTCGGTATCGGAACAAGTTTCCGTTATAAGAACTGGACTCTCGACATCGATGGCTATGGCCGCCTGTTCCAGAAGAGAAAATATTCTTGGGGATACTCATACTGTCCTACTGATAAGGGTCTTAACACCACAACCAACGTCTATGACAGATGGTCAACCTATAATCCTGACGGATTCCTTACCGGTGTGGCTTCTGACGACACCGCGAATGCCAACACTTCCGGGTACAACGATTACACACTCAAGAACACTCACTTCCTTCGACTGAAGAACATCAGGGTGACTTATAATCTCCCGGAGAAGATCCTTAGCGGAGCCAAAATCAATTCGGCCTCGGTCTATCTTGACCTGCAGAATTCTGTCCTGTTCACAAATTATGAAGGACTTGATCCTGAGATGGAACAGAACTCGTCTCCTATTCCTATTCCAATCATCGGAGTGTTCGGTGTGAATGTTTCTTTTTAAAACAAAATAATATTCCAGAAAATGAAAAAGATTATCATAGGATTCCTTTCCGCCGCGGCTGTGGCCGTGGGATTATCATCCTGCGATTTGGACGCTGTGGTGTATTCCGAGATGACAGAGGTCAACTATCCTAAGACGGAGGCTGACGCACAGAGTCTTCTCGATGGAATGTATGGATATCTCAAGACAAACTCGGGATCCGTCAATATGTCTTCCACCGCCAACACAGGTTGGGGATGGCCATACTGGTCAATCGGCACGATCGGTTACTTTGGTTTTAATCTCTATACTACTGACGAGTGCCGCTATTCTTCCCCGGGTAACGACATCGCTGACTTCAAATGGGGACTTAATTCCGAAGACTGGATGCAGACTTTCCAGATAATCAAGAATGCTTCCCGTCTGACTCAGATCATATATGCGATCGAGAACACTCCGGGAATCACCGAGGCAAAGAAGAACCAGATGGTCGCCGAGGCCAAGGCTCTTCGTGGCATGACAATGTACGTGTTTCACGATCTTTTCGGAACATTTCATGTGACACTTGACCCTAAGGAACTTGACAACATCACCTATCAGGAGAGACCGTCTGAGGAAGAGTACTATGGGTGGATGGTAAAGGATTTCACGGAGGCTATTCCTTACCTTTACGACATGACCAACAATACCTCGGACTGGGGACGTCTCAACAAGGCTACGGCTTATATGTTCCTTGCCAAGCTTGCCATGCGCAAAGGGGATTATTCTGCCGCAAAAGGTTATCTTGAAGAGATTGTCAAGATGGGATGTTATCATCTGGCCGATGATTATTTTCTCCCATTCTCTGAGGAAGGAGAGCAGGATGCCGAGAACATCTATTGTATACCTTCCGGGACCAAGGCTGACAATGAGTTCTATTTCTACACAACACCTGGTAACTGTCAGGCTATGCTGAATGTGAACAAGACGCATACCGGCGGCACCGGTGAATTTGTGACCACTCATTATTGGGGAGGTACCCGTCCGACATGGGATCTGTACGATGCGTTTGAGGAGAATGACATCCGCCGTGGCGGTCTCTCTGACAGATTCCTGTCTCTTGACAAGGACAAAGACGGTAACTACATCACCTACACAAGAGAGAATCCTGGCTCATCCGTCCTTCAGTTCGGATGTCTGTCATGCAAGTATTTCTACTCACAGGATAGGGCTTATTCCGGGAACATCCATTCTGTTGTGTTCCGTTATGCTGATGTGCTGATGATGTTGGCAGAGTGCGATGTCAAGATCAACAACGCTGTGACCAAGAATGCCCTCGATCTTGTAAAACAGGTCGCAGGGCGTGCCGGAACCGAGGTCCCTGATGAGGCCACCAAGAGTGTGGACGCGTTCATGAAGTATTTCAAGCAGGAGCGTTTCCGTGAATTCTATCTTGAGGGATGGCGTCGTGATGACCTTCTTCGTTGGGGGGATTTTGTAGAGACAGCCCGTAAGAGGAACGCCAGCGCGAGCGACATGAATAAACTTATGCCGATCCCGGCGCGGGTGATAAATGAATCGCATGACATAATCAAACAGAATCCAGGATATTCTGACTAATGACAGGTTTATGATGGAGGAGCGGGGATGGAGACACCATTCTCGCTCATCCTGTTTTTTTTGTTCATGAGACTGAATTAGGTATATAAAATTATCGAATATCATTATGAAAAAATCTGTTTTGACCACCGCCATCGCGGCTTTGTCTATATTCACAAGTGGTACGGTTCAGGCGTGCAAAGGAAGCGCGGAGACTGATTCGTATGTTTCAGGTCAGTTTGTTGTGGCCACAGAGCACGGAGTTCCTTGCGATGGCAGGACTGATGCTGCGGAAGCCATTCAGAGGCTTATTGTTGACAATCCGAACAAGACTATATTTTTCCCTGACGGAGTGTACATGGTCTCCCGTCCTATAGACACACCTGCTGAGCCGACAAAGAGTGTTTCTTTGGTTTTGGGCAATTATGCTGTGCTCAAGGCGACAGAGTCTTGGGTCGAGGGTGAGGCAATTGTGCGTCTGGGGGCTATTGAGAAAGCGAACAACATCTACGTCAATGGCAGTAATTATGGCATATATGGTGGCATAATTGATGGCTCCGGTGTCGCTGACGGCATATCAATCGATGGAGGAAGGGAAACGAAGATTGAGAACGTGTCCATCAAACACGTGAGAGTGGGAGTCCACATCAAATACGGAGCTAACAATGGTTCGTCCGATGCTGATGTCAGCGATGTGAACATCACCGGCAATGGAAAGGTCAATTCTATAGGATTGCTTGTCGAAGGTCATGACAACACGTTCACGAACATGCGTATTGCTGATGTCCACATCGGCGTTCACTTGAAAACAGGAGGCAACAGTCTTCGTAACATCCATCCTCTTTACATATTCGGAAAGGATCAGGTTTATGACAGCAGCTGTGGTTTTGTGATCGCATCGGAGAACAATTTCCTGAATTATTGTTACAGTGACCAGTTTGCCACCGGGTTCAAGATTGGCAAGGGGCTTCACGTGAATCTTACAGACTGTTTCTGCTGGTGGTACAGCGGTAAAGTTCCTTTTCAGACCGCCATTGAGTGTGAAGGTACGCTGGAGTCCATGATCACTGGCCTGCGGGTTGGCTTCCACAAAGACTGTCAGGTACTGACACTCCTTAAAGCGGAAAAGGGCGGCAAAGGCCAAATCACGAATTTCATTCTGCCGGAAAACAAATATGCCGCAGATGATGCTTCCGCTTTTTATATCAAATAGCAGGATAAAATGAGAAAAGCAATAGCTGTCGCGTCCTCGTTGTTTCTCGCCTTGTCCGTGCAGGCGCAGAACGTGGACATGAAAGTTGTCAATGAGACTATTCCGACCTATCAGGTCGGAGCTCCTGAGATTGACCCTATCTTCTTCACCGGTAGGGTTTATCAGGGAGCGGAAGGCTACATCTACCCGTACTCTCTTTACGATGTGATGACGGATGTCGTTGAGGACAAGGACTATCAGATCGTCAAACTGGGCAACAAGTACATTGAGATAGGAATATTGCCTCAGATTGGTGGCAGAATTTTCCAGGCCGAGGATCTGACCAACAATTATCATTTCTTCTATACGCAGACAGGCATAAAGCCGGCTCTGATCGGTATGCTGGGAGCATGGCTGTCCGGAGGGGTCGAGTGGGACATCCCGGACCATCACAGGGCCAGTAGCTATATGCTCGTGGACTGGACGACTGAAGTGCATCCTGACGGCAGCCGGACTGTCTGGGTCGGAGAAAGTGAACTTCGCCACAGACTGAAATGGTCTGTCGGGATAACTGTTTACCCGAACAGCTCAAGGGTGGAGGCTTCGGTTAAAGTCATCAATCCTACACCAATGGTGCAGTCTATGCTTTACTGGGCTAATGTGTCGGTACATTGTGACGAACAGTATCAGGTCGTTTTCCCTCCGGATGTGAAATTCGGTACAGACCACAGCAAGGTTTATTTCACTGACTGGCCGAACGGTCCTGTTGTCAGGAACAATGACAAGACCGTGGATCTCTCCTGGTGGAAGAACTTTGATCAGAACTCAAGGTCAATCTTTGCCTGGGGCAGCCGAATGGGTTTTGTCGGGGGCTACGACTATGGTAAGGATGCCGGAACGGTCCATGTCGCCAACCGTTTCCAGGTCCCCGGCAAGAAATTCTTCCTTTGGGGGAACAACCCGGCAGGAATGCTGTGGAACAAGATTCTGTCTGACAAGGACGGTCACTATCTTGAGCTTATGGTGGGGGGCTATTCGGACAATCAGCCTGACTATAGCTGGCTTGCTCCAGGTGAGATACGTGAGTTCAAACAGACATGGTTCCCTGTTAAAGGAATTCAGGGAATAAAGAATGCCACGGAGTTTGCGGCAGTCAACTTGAAGAACCTTGAGGATGGCAAATGGCTTCTGGGCTATAATGCCTCCATTGAGATGAGGAACGCGAGGGTCATACTCGCCGCCGGAGACAAGATCTTGTTGGACAAGAGAATCGACATCAATCCCGACAAGTACTTTCTTGAGACCGTCATTGTTCCTTCTGATGTGAAAAGGGAAGATCTGTACACCGCTCTCACTGATGCGGAGGGCAACCTTATGGTAGATTACCGTCCGGTAAACTATGCGGACAAAGGACTTGGAAAGTCTGGCGAAGAACTGCCGAAAGTGATTGACGGTACAAAACCTGTTTCCGAGTACAAGACGGTCGAGGAACTTTACCTTGCCGGCTTGCGTGTGGATCAGTTCAACAACGCCAGACTTGATTACATGGATTTCTACAATGAGGCTCTCAAGCGGGATCCCGATGACGCCAGAGTTAACATTGAGGTTGGCAAGCATTACATCAGGCAGGCCGAATGGAGTAAAGCCGAGGAG
This sequence comes from uncultured Bacteroidales bacterium, assembly GCA_934725575.1. Classification (GTDB taxonomy): domain Bacteria; phylum Bacteroidota; class Bacteroidia; order Bacteroidales; family UBA932; genus Cryptobacteroides. The sequence continues at coordinate 37,856 of CAKVCK010000012.1, read as the reverse complement.
CATTTGCTAAGAGCCAAATCCAGGTTGGAGCATGACTACACACGAGCCTTCAACACAGAGGCGGACTATTATCTGGGCTATGTCTATGCGATGACTGGCCGTAAGGCAGAGGCGGAAGAGAATCTTTGGGCCGCCACTTACACTCCGGCGTTCAAGCATCCGGCATATTACCAACTGTCGGTGGCCGCCGCGCGCGAGGCAAAATATTCCGAAGCCCTTCATCTGGTTGACGAGTCATTGCTTACAGGGGCGCATGACTTGCAGGCTTTGACCGTGAAGATGTATATTCTTAGAAAACTAGGCAGGAAAGATGATGCGCAAAAGGTTTTCAATGAGATAAAGTCAATTGATCCTCTTGACTATTGGAGCGAGTTCGAGAAGAGTATGCTGGACAAGGGATCCATGTCTTTCCTTGCATCGACAAGACCGCGAAGAAGCGAAGGCATGATCGCGATACAGGAACTTCTGGAGGTTGTCTGCAACTATATGGCGGTCGGAGCTGACGAGGATGCCCTGGCTGTCATTGATGAGGCTGTTAAGATTGGAAATCCATTTTCAGACAGTCAGCTTGTGCGTCTCTACCGTGCTTATCTGCTTAAGGACGAAGATGCCGCCAAGTCAGAGATTGGCATTGCTTCGGGTCTGTCTTCTGTCGGGAATCATCCTCTCAGGATTGAAGAGGTCGGGATGTTCGGCCGTCTTGCCGAGATCTGCCCGGAGAATGGGGTCATCCGCTACTTGTATGGTAATCTTCTCTACTATATCGGCCAGAAAGATCATGGCCTCGAACAGTGGCGCAAGGCCGCCGATCTGGATCCTTCGTCAGCGCTTGCCTGCAGGAATGTAGGTTTTGGGGAGGGCCAGAAGGGTGACTACTCGAAGGCTTTGGAATACTATGACAAGGCTATCAAAAACAATCCTGGCGATCCTTTGCTGTTCGCGGAATCAGACAAGATCTGCGAGAAAGCCGGAGTCCCGGCCATCCAGCGTCAGAAACGTCTTGAGGCGGGTCTGAAGACTGTCATGAAATACGATGACGCGGTGATTCGTCTTCTTAAGGTCTATAATGAGACTGGAAACTGGAACAAGGCAATCAAAATCATGGATTCCAGACATTTCCATTTGTGGGAAGGCGGTGGAGAGATTCACGACATTTACGTGATGTCTCATATCTTGAAAGGCAAATCACTTCTTGACAAGAAAGCTTACAAGAGAGCCATGGAAGAGTTCAGGTTGGCGACACTCTATCCTGAAAACCTTGAGGTTCCGGCTCCAGCCAAGTCAGTGACGATCGAGGATGTCATCTCGGAGATGAGACAGGAACTCAATGACAACTATGCTAAATTCGGAGACGAAGACTCGGCATCGAAGGCAAAGAGCCTGGACGAGCTTGAGAAACTGGTCAAAGAGATCAAAATGAAGTAATCATTAAGAAAATCAAGATGATGAGAAAAACCTTGACAGGGCTGCTTTTGGCGGCCCTGGTTTTGGCCTCTTGTGCCGAAAGGCCATCCCTTGTCGATCCTGCCGGGTTTGACGGGGAGGTGGATGGCCGTGAAGTCGGCTTGTACACAATCGCCAATGGCAGGCTCGCGATGCAGTTTACTAACTACGGAGGCAGGGTAGTGTCATTGTTTGTTCCGGACAGAAACGGAAAGTACAGGGATGTAGTGCTAGGACACAAGACACTGGATGAATATGTGCACTACACCGGTGATCGCTTTCTAGGAGCTGTGGTCGGCCCTGTCGCCAACAGAATCTGTAACGCCGCGTTCACGGTTGACGGGCAGACCTACCATCTGTCGGCCAACCATGGGGGCATCGGGACTCTGCATGGGGGATTCAAAGGGCTTGATTCTGTCGTCTGGGATGTGATGTCGGTCACAGACAGCTCTGCCACACTTCATTATCTCCATGCGGATGGTCAGGAGGGCTTTCCTGGGAATCTTGACATAACGATGACCTACACTTTGACCTCTGATGAGGGTTGGGACATCAGCTATTCCGCCACCACGGATGCGACTCGTCCAGTGAACATCTCCAATCATCCGTACTTCAATCTTTCAGGGGAGGGCAACGGTACTTGCGAGGAATATGTAATAAGCGTCAATGGCGATTCCTTTATTGGAACAGATGGCCTGGATGTCATAGAGACTCCTATTCCGGTTGATGGTACAGCATTCGACTATCGTAGGCCTCATCCTGTCAGGGATGCTATCACGAGTGGAGATGAGCAGATCCGTCGCGGGAACTATGGCTTTGACCATAATTATTGCATCAATGGCATTGGAATGAGGTCTGTCGCTACCGCTTATGATACGGAAAGCGGAATATTCCTGGAAGTCTTTTCTGACCAACCTGGTCTTCAAGTCTATAGCGGCCAGTATTTCTCGGGAAACGAGATTGGTAAATATGGCGGGCCATTGGTGAGATACGGCTCACTCACATTCGAGACGCAGAATTATCCGGACGCTCCGAACAAAGCGTCATTCCCGGATCCGTATCTTCGCCCGGGTCAGGTCTATCACCATCATTGTCTGTACCGTTTTTCGGCGAGGCGCAATGGTGGCGTTGAAAAATAAATGATGAGTATGCTGACAGGTAAAGGGAAATATATTCTTACAGCTCTTTTTTTCGCAGTGTCCTTTTGGTTCTGGGGTGTCTTGGCTTTCGGAACTTTGTGGTTTTTGGAAACGACACAGTTCTTTCCGTACACAGGCTCGCACCTTGCGGCGGCGCTCTGCTATCCTGGCGGTATTTCTGAATATGTCTCCGAATTCTTCGTGCAATTCTTCCATCTCCGGCTCTGTGCGGCTTTGCTCGTCAGCCTGGCCTTCTGCCTGCTTCAGGTTCTGATGTGGAAAGTTATGGTGTCCATTAATGGGAAGAACGACGCGCTGTTCCCATTGAGCTTTGTGGTCGCTTTTGGAGCATGGGCTTTCATGTGTGAGCTTGGAAGTATGTTCACGTGCGTCATAGCATTGATTGTGACTCTGGGAACTTACTTGGTTTACACAAATCATGTCAAAAGAAGACAGTGGTTGATTTTGCCGATGGTCGCCTTGTTGTATTACGGGGCTGGCCCGGTTTCTTTACTGTTTCCTTTGCTCATGCTTTTCAAGGCACTGGCCGGCAAAGATTTGCATTTGGCGGTTATGGCGTTTGCCGGAGGCTTGCTTTGGGCAACGCTTCCCGCGGTCTGGTCAATGTTTGTCCAATACACACCAAAGGAACTCTACATGGGGATCGATTATCTGAGCACTCCGGAAGAATATTCATTGACTTTTTATGTCTTGATGGCTTCGACTGCGGTCATCGCATTTCTGTCGATGCTTCCCCGCATACATGGAAATATCGTGGCCTCGGTGATTTTCGGATGCCTTTCGGTTCTGGTTTTTGCTGGCGGGTGGACCTTCGTGGTGCGGAACTGCAACCCGAACCTTGAAAGAATCTATGAATATGACAGGTTGTGTTGCTCCCGAGACTGGTGCGGAATCCTTGATAAGGCCGAATCACGGCCGCCTGTCTCGTTGGCTGAGATTTCGGCCGTCAATCTTGCCATGGCGAAAAAGGGTGTGCTTCTTTCGGAGATGTTTCGTTTTCTTCAGCCAGGCCCCGAGGCTCTTTTCCCAGACTATGCCCTCGGCTATGTCGTAGCCTTGACGGCTGGAGAGTCTGTTTACCATTCCGGCTTGCTCAACACCGCAAGGCACTATGCGTTTGAGGAATATGAGTCGTATCCAAATTACAATCAGAGTGCCCGTCACATGAAACGTCTTGCCGAGATCGATCTTATCAATGGCAATCATGAAGTGGCCAGGCGCTACCTTAAAAATCTGGACAAGACTCTGTTCTATCATCACTGGGCAAAGACTTTCTTGAAGGATCCAGAGGCTGTCGCTTCTGACGTTGAATATTCCGCGCTCATGCAGTGCCGTGACACGTCCCGGTACCTCTACAACGATTCCTCTGACGATGACAAACGATTGATGCTCCGCCGGTTGGTTGAGAAGAACAGAGGAAGTTACGATGTCCCTTCCGAGTACTTGATAGCGTACGATCTGCTCGCCAAAGACCTTCGCTCTCTTGCAGAGGATCTTGGCCGTGTTCGTTTTAAGAACGGGATTCCGGCTCATGTCCAGGAGGCGGTTTGCCTTTTGTCCAAATTTGAGTCGGACTGTGATCCGGCGGTCTTGAAGTTGGCTGGCCAGGAAACCAAGGAGGCTTTTGACTGTTATCAACGGGCACTGATTGACAGTCAATCGCCGAAGTGGCTGAAAGACAATTTCGGCAAGACTTATTGGTACTATTTTTCAAGCAGGAAGTAAAGTATGAGAAATGTATTGTTGGCATTGGTCTCTATGTTGGCCATTGTGTCGTGCCGTGACAGCGCGAACATCTATGTCTCGGACGAGTTGCCTCCGATTTGGCCGGACTACACTTCTGTCACGATTCCGATCAACATCGCACCTTTGGATTTTGGAATGGCTGATGGATTGGAATTCACAAGGATGAAGGTTTCCGTGTTCGACCGGAATGGAAGAACGGTCTTGTCTTCGGCAGGGAAGACAGCCCGTTTCCCGATAAGGAAGTGGCGCAAGGTTCTGGCCGCCTCCGCTGGCGAAAGCCTTCATTATGAAGTTTCAGCCAAGGTGGATGGTAAATGGATCAGATATGTCCCATTTGACATCAATGTAAGCCGTGATTCGATTGACTATGGCCTTACCTACAGAATGATTCCTCCTGGCTACCAATCCTTTGGCCATATGGGACTGTACGAGAGAAGACTTTCGGATTTCCGTCAGCGGACATTGATTGACTCAAGGATGATCGAATCCGGATGCGTGAACTGCCACACGGCCAACCGGGCGGATCCGGATTGGTTCAGCATTCATGTCAGAGGCAAGCATTCAGCCACCTTGATGCACATAAAGAATCAGGATGAATGCCTCAACACCGCAACCGACAGCACCGGAGGCTTTTTCGTTTACCCGTATTGGCATCCTTCCGGCAGGTACATAGCCTATTCTGTCAACAAGACAAGACAGTCATTCTACTCTTCGGCGGACAGGACACTGGAGGTCTATGACGAGAATTCAGATGTGATCGTCTATTGTCCAGAGACCCATAAGATCCTTAGACCGGCGCTAACCAACATCAAGGACAAATTTGAGACGATGCCGGCTTTTTCGGCTGACGGCAAGACGTTGTTTTTCAGTGTGGCTGATGCCGGAGAATTGCCGAGAGACGCCATGAGAATGAAATACAGTCTATGCTCTCTGGCTTTTGATCCAGAGACAGGGCTGTTCGGAGACCATGTTGACACATTGGTCTCCGCTTCCCGCACAAACCGCTCACATGTGTCGGTAAAACCATCCTATGACGGAAATTACCTGCTTGTCACGGTGGCGGACTATGGAACTTTTCTGATAGATCATCCGGAGGCGGATCTTTGGATTTATGACCTGAAGACCGGTGAATATTATCCCGCCGGTGGGATAAACAGCGGAAACACTGAAAGTTTCCATAATTGGAGCGCAAATTCGCGTTGGGCGGTGGTAAGCAGCCGCAGGGACGACGGTCTGTACACCAGGCTGTACATCTCTCACTTCAATCCTGAAACGAAACTGTTCGATAAAGCTTTCCTTCTTCCACAGAGAAATCCGCGAACATACTATCTTGAGCTTCCGTATTCATACAACACTCCAGATTTTACGCTGAAGCAGGTGCCATTCGATGTCGGTAAGGCAAGAAAATTGTTGCTTTCGGCCGGGCGCACGCCAGTCAGTTTATAGGTGGCAAAAATAAGCGAAAATATATTGCCGTGGATTTTGAAAATATTACGAAAAATATTATCTAGTGGGAAAGTGTTTAATTTATATTAATGAAAGAAACAATGAAAAAAATCATCATTGCCGCCCTGCTTGTTTTCGGAGCGGCCGTCAACCTTGCGGCGGGAGAGAATATTCCGAGACCGGAATATCCGAGACCGCAGTTTGAGAGACAGAACTGGGTCAACCTGAACGGTGAATGGACCTACAGGTTCGATTTGAATCACGTCGGGCTTGAGAAGGGATATTCGGAAAGCAAAGGTTTCGACGGGACTATTCTCGTGCCATTCTCTCCGGAGAGCGAACTTTCGGGAGTCGGCTACACAGATTTCATTACGGGAATATGGTATCACAGGACATTGGATGTCCCTGCCGCCTGGGAAGGACAGAGAATATTCCTGAACTTCGGCGCGGTCTATTATCAGTCAGAGGTTTTCATTGACGGTAAATTTGTCGGCCGCCATTTCGGAGGCTCGTCATCATTCTCGTTTGACATCACTGATTTCGCTGCCCCTGGCACTTCGCATGACCTTGTAGTGTACGCCCAGAGCGACCTTAGGAGCATGAACCAGCCTGCCGGAAAACAATCCCTGATGTTGGGCTCCCACGATTGTGAATATATCCGTACAACCGGAATCTGGCAGACCGTGTGGATGGAATCCATCGCGGAGAACGGTCTGAAGAACGTGCAGGTCAACACTGACATCGACCAGAAGCAGCTTGTTGTGCGTCCTGCGTTCTACAAGGAAGGCGCTGCCGGTTTGAGGATCACTGTCACCGATCCGGAGTCGCCGAAAAAGCCTGTCGCCCAGAAGACGGTCTCCGCCACCAACAGCAGTGTGGCCGTGATTCCGTTCAAGACACTCAAAACCTGGAGTCCTGAGAATCCGTTCCTTTATGATGTTGACTATCAGGTGCTTGATAAGAATGGGAAGGTCATTGATGAGGTGAAGTCCTATGTCGGGATGAGGAAGGTTCACATTGAGGGCAACAAGATATTCCTGAATAATGTTCCTTACTATCAGAGACTTGTGCTTGATCAGGGCTATTATCCTCAGAGCCAGTGGACAGCTCCGTCAGACGAGGCTTTGAAGCACGACATCGAACTTTCCAAGAGCGCCGGATTCAACGGTGCGAGACTGCACCAGAAGGTGTTCGAGGAGCGTTTCCATTATTGGGCCGACAAGCTTGGCTATCTGACATGGGCCGAGTTCCCGAGCTGGGGCATCGAGCTCAATGGCGTTGAGCCCGCCCGTAACTTCTTGAGTGAGTGGGCTGAATGTGTCGTGCGTGACAGAAACTATCCTTCCATAATCACCTGGACTCCGATGAATGAGGAGTTCTGGCCGGACAATGTCCAGTACCCGCGTTTCAGCGAAGACATCTATGCCTTGACAAAGCAGTTGGATCCTACCCGTCCGATCAACATCTGCAGCGGTGGCATCCAGGTCAAGACAGACATCTGGACCGAGCATCACTATGAGCAGGATCCTGAGAAGCTGAAAGAGATAATCTGGAATGACGGCAAACTGTTCACCAGACCTGTTCAAACCTACAAGGGCCGGATCAACAACATCGGTTTCAACGACCCTGCCCGCTACGGCGGCGAGCCTTACACTTTCTATGAATATGACGGCTCGATTCCGTACATCCTCGATGAGTTCGGCGGCATCAAATGGGTCAAAGGCCAGGATGCCACCACCGTCAACTCAACGACCCAGTCTTGGGGCTACGGCAAGAGCGTGGTTTCGATTGAGGATTTCTACAAGAGGCTTGAGGCTCAGGTCAAGGCTGTGGTTTCGATGTCCGATGACATCTGCGGCTTCTGCTACACCCAGCTGACCGATGTCGAGCAGGAGCAGAACGGAATATATTGCTACGATCGCAGCGAGAAATTCGATATGTCCCGCATCAAGGCCATCTTCTCGATGACCCCTGACAGCAAGTAATTCCGCTGTTCCCGATCGGGGAAGTTTTTGAAAACGCAAGTGGCGACAACTCCATAAAGCTGTCGCCACTTCGTTGTTTGTCTTGCATTCGGGTGCAAAAGCCACCTTTCTGCCCCCGGATGGAGACACGATTGTACTCGGATGCTATTTCTTGTACAGGGCGAAGAGTGCGGAACCAGAGCCGGACATGGATGCGTAAACCGCTCCGGAATCGTAGAGAGACTGCTTGATGGCCGCCAACTCCGGATGAGCCTTGAAGACGGTGGCCTCGAAATCGTTCAGCAACTTGTCTTTCCATTCGGAAACCGGCATCGCCAGTATGGGTTTCAGATCATCTATTGTGTCAGGCTTGGCCGGTTCAGTCACCCCGATGGCTGATGAGCAAAGGTGGCCAGGTTGGTCACTGAGCTTGTCGAAGTGACCTTCCCGAGGAACAATTCCCTTATACGCCTCCGCCGTCGAGACCGAGATCCCTTCTGGAATCAGCACCTTGACCTCATATTCAGAAAGGTCAATGTCATAAGGTTCAAGTACTTCCCCACGTCCTGATCCGATCATAAGACGATTGAATATGAAGAAGGCGCAATCGCTGCCAAGCCGTGCGGCATAATCGGAAAGCCTTTGGTCGTCAAGGCCAAGCCCGCATAACTCGTTCAGGGCCTTGAGTGTGAAAGCCGCGTCCGCAGAACCTCCGCCGAGTCCCGCTCCCACAGGAGCTTTTTTTTCAAGGAATATCTTGACTGGCGGCAAATCAAAGTCCTGCGACAGCGGAGCGGCTGAGGTCTCCGTCGGTGGCCTCTTCCGGGATGGTCTCAAGGACAGGAGCCACGAACGAGATCATCTGCAGCACTTTGGCCTCATCCTCGGGAATGCCTCTGGACCGCATGTAGAACTGCTCGTCCTCGTTCAGTTTCCCGACCGTCGCCCCGTGCGAGCACTTCACGTCATCGGCGTAGATTTCCAGACGAGGTTTTGTGTTGACCCTGGCCGTGTCCGAAAGCAGTATGTTGTGGTTCTCCTGGAACGCCTCGGTTCTCTGTGCGTCCGGCGCGATGACTATCTTGCCGAAGAATCCGCATTTGGCTTCGCCGGCGTTGATGGCCGCCACTCCTGTCGGAGCCACGACGGCGAACCGCTTGGAAGTCTGTCGCACGATTTCCTTAAGGAACGTTGTCTTTCCCGTTCCGGCCTTGCCGGTCAGGAACACGGAAGCCTCCCCTCAGGCCGCTGAGCCGACAACATCGGTCTCTGAGTCGATAATCCGTATCTCCGATATGCCTGAGCGCGGCCCTCGCTGTCTGGAGTGCTTCAAGTTCCGCCTTCTTCGTGCAGCCCGATACGCCTCTTCGCACGGCTACACCCTTCTGACCACGACTCTTGCATCATCACGTTGGAAAGATCTGGGGCAAGTCGATGTCGCCGGCCGTTGGGCCTGCGAACAGGTCGATGCGCAAGGTCTTGGCAATAAGGTGGTTTGGTGGAATCAGAACTGGCGGCGCGGCGGCCTTCAGGAGCGACGAGGTGCACTCATAAAGGAATAGGAGATGTACAACCAAACCTTCTGCGGCTGCGAGTTTTCGGAACGACACTAAGCCTCGACCACATCACCTGTTTTATAATTGAATATTTAGAAGCTGTTTTGATTTGTTTGAAATGTTCTTTGAGGTGAAAAAATCCTCATCTTCTTCTCGCTTCTTCAGTCAGATAGTACCACTATCTTCCTTGGAAGAAGCGGTCGAACCTGAAGTTTTTCACTCTCAACCCGGCGCCCGAACCGAGAGCAATCGAACTTGTTCGGATTGCCGAGGTGAGTAGCAGGGGAAGAGCTTGCTCTTAATCTTCAAACAAACAAATCAAAACAGCTTCTTAGTCGTAACTTAATAGATTGCTTGACAGGCAAAGAATTTGCTTTATTCGTGAGGATTTAGTTTCTTTGTGCGGTATGAAGTTGATTGAACGGAATATGTCTCAGATTGTTGCCTTGTGTGAGAAGCACAAGGTTGTGACGTTGTATGTTTTCGGTTCTGCGTTGACAGACAAATTCAACAAGGACAGTGATGTGGACTTTTCCGTTATTTTTGACCGGAACTCTCTGTCTTTGTTGGAATATGGCGACAACTATTTTGACTTCAAATTCGCATTGGAGGACCTTCTGCACAGAGATGTTGACTTGATTGAATATAATGCGGTCAAGAATCCGTATTTCAAGGAAGAGCTTGACGAGACAAAACGAATGATTTATGGACAGACATCTTAAGGCCTATCTATTTGACATTCAGACTGCGATAGATGAAATCTATTCGTTTTTTGAGAGTGTCCCCAAGCGATTTGATGAATATGGACGTAATTTAATGCTGCGCCGTGCCATAGAACGAAATGTTTCCATCATTGGGGAGGCTGTTAATCGTGTGGTCAAGGAATATCCTGACGTTAAAATCTCCAATGTTCGGGCTATAATCGCGACACGTTAAGCCTAAGGTTTGCTGTCTGAGGCAAGAGCATATTTTTTAATTGAATATTTAGTCGTAACTTAGCGGACTGCTTGACAGGCAAAGATTTTGCTTTGTGGAACATTAATTAAACACATTGATATGAAAGCAAATAGATTTTTGAGTTTCATTCTGTCCATCGCCGCGCTGTCGTTTATGACGGTGGCTTGCGAGGAGAAGAAAGAGGATTTGGGCGCTCCTTCATTGACGCTCAATCCATCCGAGATTTCTGTTGAGAAGGCTGGGACAACGACCACCATCGAGGTGACCGCCACCAGAGACTGGACAACCAACATCTCCGATGATGACGCGAAGTGGATCTCTGTGCTCCCTACAAGCGGAAGCGCATCCGCGGATCCGGTGAAGGTCGAGGTTAAGGTACTGGAAAACCCTGGGTTTAACCGCACAGGCTCTGTCACTTTCTCCATCGGATTCGATTCCAAGACGTTGACCGTTAATCAGGCCGGAACAGGCAAGGTTGAAGGCGTGATCGGAGAGATCGCGGCCGGGGAAGAGAACAAGGCTGTTGAGGTCAAGGATGTCCTTGTGACGGGTGTGACCACACAGAGCATCGTCATTACCGACCCGACCGGAAGCATCCTGGTGTTCGCCAAGGCGAATCCTGGAGCCAAAGTAGGTGACAAGGTCAATGTCTCCGGTACAACCGGCAAGCACAACGGCCTTATGCAGATCGCCTCACCGACCATATCCGTAGTCTCTTCAGGCAATGCTGTCTCCTATCCTGATCCAACCACGATCGACGCGGGCAACATCACTTCTTTCAGCAGCAGCGTTGTCTCTTTCGTGACGTTCAAGGCTGTGCCTAAGAAGAGCTCTGACGGTAAATATGTCAACTTCTATGTCGGCGATGTAACCAGCAAGGATCTGTCACTGTCTTACTACCCTGGCGACCTTGAGTCATTGTTGGATAAAGAGACCGAAGTCAAAGGTTGGTATGTCGGCGGCGGCACACACTATCAGGTAGTGGCCACCAATGTCAACGGCAAGGACATCACAAGTGTTGACGGCGGCAGTGACACCCCTGACGTTCCGGGAACCAGGATGACTCTCGCCCAGATGCTTACCGCTGACAGGAAAGCTAACACCGTTGTCGAGTCCGAGGAAGTTCTGGTAGGTGCCATAACAACCAAAGGATATGTCGCTACAGACGGCACATCAAGCATTTATGTCTATCAGAATTCCACCCCGACCGTCAAGGTTGGTGACAAGATTACCTTCAAAGGCACTTTGGAAGATTACTATGGTCTGCCGGAGATAACCTCTCCTAAGACCACAACCGTGTCTTCCGGAAACACCGTGAAGTACCCGACCGCCAAGGACATCACCACCACTTTCGATTCCTATACCTCAAGTGTCGCTGAATATGTCACTTACACGGCCAAAGTCGTGAAGAACGGCAACTATACCAACTTTGAGGTAGAAGGCGCTACAAAGTTTAAGGGAGCCCTGTCAAGCGCTCCTACTGCCATATATTCAACATTCGCCGAGGGTGACAAGGTTCAGGTTACCGGTTACTTCAACACGCTCAACACCAGCACCAATCTTCTTAACGTCATCGCAACTGAGGTGAAGGTTCTTGAGAAAGGCGAAGGCGGCGGTGACAACCCAGGAGGTGACACACCGGCGGAGGGAGAGTTCTCCAGCAATATTACGTGGACTTTAGGCGATGGGGCATATTCAGATAAGGCCACCATTAACGGCACGAAAGATGTTTCGGTATTAAAACTTGGTACAACAAAGAAGATCGGCTCCGCCACTATCGTGATTCCTGCCGGCACAAAGAAAGTCTCTTTCTATGGTTTGGCTTGGAAAGGCAAGACCGCAAGTGTAGCCGCTGAATTGGGTGGAACTGCCATAGGCAATGCAATCAGCTTGGAGGCTAATCCAGGGTGTACAGGCAACTCTCCTTACACAATAGATGATGTCACGACCGCGTCCAAAAAGACCATAGACATAGCGGCTCTTAACGGAGGAAACGCATTGCCGGCGGATGTGACCATCACTGTCAAATCTGTCAAAGGTTCAGACTACAGAGTGGTACTCTTTGGTATTCAGGCTGAGAAGTAATATAATTAGTTGATAATAAGCAGCAAAGGGATGTCCGTCAATTCGGGCAGCCCTTTTGCTCTCTAAACAATATGCGCTTGAAAATCGCGTTGAAACATATTCCTATGTTCCTTGGGTTATGCATTGCCGCCCTTACGATCGCGTCGTGCGAGCCTGCGGATGAGGTAAAGCCGCTGCCGCCGACTGTCGAGCTTGGAAGCGAAATCGTCGAGGCGGACGGGGGACCTCAGTTTATCCGTGTAAAGTCAACCGCATCCTGGACCCTGTCTATTGTCTCTGAATATGATAAAGCGGTGGACTGGATAAAGGTTGATCAGGAGTCGGGCAATGGAGACTGCAACATCGAGGCAAAGGTCGCTTCGAATGAGTCTGATGATGAACGTTCGGCCACAATCATTGTCACATCCAAGGCAGGGGAGGCTTCCGCAAAGCTAACCCAGAAAGGGAAGGCAAACGTGAAGCCGGATCCTAAACCAGACCCGGATCCGGAACCGAAGCCAAGTGTGACAGGGTGGCTGGAACTTCCGGCGGTAAATGACGGCACTGACTTCTTCACCCATTCGATGACCATCGGCTCGACAAAGACCAGAAACTATTCCTTTATCTGGGATTACGACAATCTGGTGGCGCCGTGGGTGGCTTATCCTCTGTGCAAATGGAACATCGGCAACAATATCAAGAGAACCAACGCTTGGGGGCTGGATCCGCTGCTGCCGGAGGGTAAGCAGCCGGTGCTGTTCAGAGGCTTCAGCGAGGGTAACAACGGATGGTATGCCAGAGGTCACCAGATCCCTTCGGCGGACAGGCTTACCTCGTACGAGTCAAATGCTATGACATTCTATGGCACGAATATGACCCCTCAGATCCAGGATGGTTTCAACGGGGACATCTGGGCCACTCTCGAAGGCAAAGTCCGCTCCTGGGCCAACAGCTCCGACACCCTCTATGTCGTGACCGGCTGCGTGATAGACTATCCGGAAGGCCAGACTGTCAAGTATGCGCTTGACAATTACGGCAAGAAGGTCACGGTTCCGACTGCCTACTACAAAGTCGTTCTCCGTTATATGAAGAGCTCAACGATAGGTTATTCCGGCTATTCCGCCTGCGCCGTCTGGCTTGACCACAAGGTTTACAGCAGCAGTTCCATAAACTCTTCATATTCAATGTCAGTGGATGACCTTGAGAAGAAGACAGGGATTGATTTCTTTGTGAACCTGCCGGTGAAGGTCGGTGAGGAGACCGCCGCCAAGATCGAGGCCGAAGATCCTGCCAAGGTGTCTTGGTGGTGGTAGAAACCACTAAAAATGAATATAATACAAAACTGATATGCGTTTGAGAAAAATACTTTATTCCGCCCTTCTGCTTCTGGTTGTGACCGTCACGGCCTGCGCCAAAGGTGACAAGGGCGCGAGAGGCTATGTCATCGGCTTCTACAATGTCGAAAACCTCTTCGATACCTACCACGACGAGGGCAAGAACGACTATGAATATCTCCCCGACGGAGCGAACCGCTGGACTGACGCGCGTTACAACCGTAAGCTCCACAACATCGCGACCGTGATCAAGGCGATGGCCGAGGAGAACAAGGCCTTCCACACGATACTTGGTGTGAGCGAGGTCGAGAACCGCCACGTGCTTGAGGATCTGGTCAGCCAGCCGGAGATCGCTGACGCCAACTACCAGATAGTGCACTACGACGGGCCGGACAGACGAGGCGTGGACGTGGCCCTGCTTTACAGGCCGGAGCAGTTCAAACTGATTGAAAGCAAATCCATTCCGTTCGACTTCAACAGCAAGGACATCAAGTTCGATATGGACAAGGAGTCGCAGGACAGATTCCGCACCCGTGACATCCTGATGGCCCGTGGCGAGATAAAGGGCGAGATGTTCGCATTCTTCGTGGCTCACCTTCCGTCCAGAATCGGTGGCAAGGGAAGCGACCTGCGAAGCCGTGGCGCGGAGATCATCTACGACAACTCGGTGGAGCTGATGAAGAAATATCCCGGGATCAAGATCGTGGTGATGGGCGATATGAACGACAATCCTACGGACGAGAGTATGGCCGTCTATATGCACGGCAAGGAGAATGTCTCCGAGGTCGGGAAGATGGACTTCTTCTCTCCGTTCACCTCAATGCTTAAAGCCGGTTATGGCTCTCTGGCTTACCGTGGTGACTGGAATATCTACGACATCATTATGGCCAACGAGGCGTTGGTGAACGCTCCGAAAGGAACTCTGCGCATCGTCCCGATTGTCAAGGGGAAATATTACGGACGAGTCTTCAACCAGCCGTTTATGATCCAGCAGACCGGTCAGTACAAAGGTACTCCGTTCCGGACATATTCATCCGGTTCCTATGTCGGTGGTTACAGCGACCACTACCCGACCTATATTGTTGTCAGCAATAAGTAATTATCGCGGTCGCTTCGACAGGCTTGGCGACCGGAAAACATTAATATTCAATATTTATGAACAAAAGAATATTCCTTGCCGCCTCGGCCCTGTTTCTGGCTCTGACTTTGTCGGCCCAGAACTATACCGGTGGCGTGAAAGGTACGGTCGTCAGCCGATTGTGCAGGACGGCCATCGATGGAGCTGACCTGATCCTCTACTCGGGAGGGCAGGAAGTCGCCCGTGTCAAAGCCGGACAGGACGGAACGTTCCGGATCGGTAATCTGAAGGACGGAATGTACGACCTTGTCATCGAAAGCCCGGACTATCTCCAGTCCAGAGTGAACGTGACCGTCAATGACGGCTATGTCAAGAATATGTTCAACCTTTCCCTGACCCCGGTCGCGAAGGTCGCCGAGGTGGATGACGCCAGCTTCTCCGAGTTCGATATGGATGACTCCGGCTATCAGGACAGCCCGACCATCCTTTTCGGCCAGAACGACGTGTTCAACAATATGGCCGGGTACAATTTCAGCTCGGTGCGCTTTCGTGTCCGTGGATATTCCAGTGAGTCACAGGATGTTTACCTTGCAGGTGTGAGGATGAACGACGCAATCACGGGCTACACTCCGTACTCTCTGTGGAGCGGTCTCAACGAGGCTGTCAGAAGCAAGGAGTCCGTGAACGGAGCCGAGGTCTCCGATTTCGGATTCGGCGGCTACAACGGCCTCACGAACATTATGCCGATGGCTTCTTCCATCCGCACAGGTTGGAGGGGTAGCGTGCTGACCAACAGCGCCTTGTACAGACTCCGTCTGATGCTGACTTACGCTTCCGGACAGCTGGACAACGGCTGGTCCTACGCTTTCAGCGCATCCGCAAGGCTTGGCGGAAACGACTGGATCAAAGGCGTTTTCTACCGTTCGTTCGGTTACTACGGAGCCGTTGAGAAGAAATTCAATGAGGAGCACAAGCTCGGCCTTACCTTTATGGCCGCTCCTGGCGAGCGCGGAGCCCAGAACGGTTCCACTCAGGAGGTTTACGACCTGATGGGCGACAATATGTACAACTCCAACTGGGGTTACTTTGGCGGAAAGGTCCGCAACGCCCGTGTCCGCAAGACTCACGAGCCTATCGCGATTCTGAAATATGATTTCACTCCGGAATCCCAGAAGTTCGCCGCCTCGGCCACAGTGCTTTACAGGTTCGGAAAGAACGGCTACACGGCTCTTGACTGGTACGACGCGCCGGATCCTCGTCCTGACTACTACAGAAATCTTCCAAGTTATTTCTATATGGAGAACACTGACTACAATCGTCAGAACTTCGCGAAATACGCTTGGGCGAAAGAGGCTTGGGAGTCAGACCTTTCCTCAGTCACTCACCTCAATTGGGATCGCCTCTATGCTGTCAATTCACTGAACGCCACCGATGCGGGTAACCGTTCCAAGTACGTGATCGAGGAGAGGCGCGTGGATCAGAACGACCTCAACTTTGCCCTCAACGGCAAATGGAATCCTGTGAAGTTCCTGACTGTCACCGGAGGACTCTCTTACAAGTGGAACCGCACGGAGTACTACAAGATTCTGGACGACCTGCTCGGCGGAGACTACTATGTCAACATCGACCAGTTCGCCGAGAGGGATTTCGCCGCCTATCCGACGATGATTCAGAACGACCTCGACTACTTCCTCAAGAACGGAGCCGCGCAGACTCTAAAGGAAGGAGACAAGTATGGTTACGACTACTACGCCCACGTCCGCCGCGCTGAGGCCTGGGCTTCCGGCCGTTTCACGTTCGATGGTCTGGAGGCCACGGTCGCCGGAAGGTTGGGATATTCAAAATTCTGGAGAGAAGGTCTTTTGAGAAAGGGTCTTTTCCCGGGACTTGACGACAACGGCAACCCGTTCACCTACGAAGGGAACGTCATCACGAAGTATGATCAGATCGATGGCCGCCCTATCACATCTAAGGGAGAGTCCGACAAGAAGGATTTCCTCACCGGTTCTGGCAAGTTGAATCTCAGCTATTTCATCCGCGGCGGCCACAGGATCTACGCCGATGCCGCCTACATCACCGATGCTCCGACATTCAACCAGGCGTTCATCTCTCCGAGGACGAGGAACACCATTATGCCGGACCTCAAGACAATCAAGACCTTGACAGCTGACATCAACTACGCCTACCGCAATTCCGGCTACGATTTCCGCATCACGGGATTCTACACTTCCATCAAGGACCAGACCGACGTGATGAGCTTCTACGATGACTCACAGAACTCTTTCACCAACTTCGCGATGTCCGGAATCGACGAGCGTCACATCGGAGTCGAGCTCGGATTCAAGGTGCCTACCCCTGTCCCGAACCTTTCCGTTCAGGGAGTCCTCTCCTACGGCCAGTACATCTACACTTCGAACCCTACGATGTACCAGACCTACGACAACAGCGCTGAATATGTCGCCGGCACCTACGGAGTGGTCATCCCTTACTGGAAGAGTCACCCGACCGCTGACGGAAAGACCGTTCAGCACTATGTGCCGAGCACTCCGCAGCTCGCGACCAGCCTCGGCCTCGCGTGGAACAAGAACTACTGGTTCATCGACGCCGACGTGGACTTCTTCGGAAACTCCTATCTGGATATGAACCCTCTCTACAGGACCGATATGGCCACCGCCGGCCCGGACAACACCGTCACCGCGCAGGAGATTGAATATATGGCCGCTCAGGAGAAGTTCAAGAACTTTATGCTGGTGAACGCCAGCGTGGGCAAGTCCTGGTATATTCAGAGAAAGTACCAGCTCGGCTTCTCGCTTCAGGTGAAGAACCTCCTGAACAACAAGGACGTGCGCACCGGCGGCTACGAGCAGACCCGTCTTGTGGACAACACCGTCAGCAAGGAGAGATTCTACAGGTTTGATTCCAAGTACTTCTATATGAGTGGAATCAACTATATGTTGAACATTTATTTCAGATTCTAAGGTATGAAAAGAATATATTTCGCGCTGATCGCCGCCATATTCGCACTCACCTCCTGCGAGGAGTGGGATCAGGTCTTCACCACGGATTACGGCAAGGCTGATGTGTACGAACCTGTGACGATGACTCCGAACACGACCATCGCCGAGCTCAAGGCTCTGTACAAGAACGCTCCCGTCAAGATTGACAAGGACATCCTTATCGGCGGACAGGTCGTTTCCGAGGATCGCAGCGGCAACATCTACAAGAGTCTTTACATCCAGGATGCCACCGGCGGCATAGAGTTGAAAATCGGCAAGAACGCCCTTTACAATGACTACAAGCTCGGCCAGTGGGTCTATGTCAAGTGCAGCGGCCTCACCATCGGAGCTTACAACGGAATGATCCAGCTTGGCTATGCCGATCCGACCGGTGAATATGAGACCTCTTACCTTGAGGTTCAGTACATTATCGACACTCACATATTCAGAGGCAAGATTGACACTCCGCTCCAGCCAAAGAAAGTCGCGGCCGCTGATCTTCTGAAAGAGGAGAATCTTGGCTGCTATGTCGAGCTTGACGGGCTGACCTACGGCAAAGAGATCTTCTGCCTCGTCTATGTGGATCAGAACAAGGACAAGAAAGACAATGATAACAGGATTTTCTTCTCGGACCAGACTTGGGGCGTGACGACCTGGGCGATGTCTAAGGAAGGGTTCAAAAACTACCTGAATTCCGGAGTGTTCGATTCCGGTGCCACAAACACCGGCAAGACCGTTCCGCAACTGAAGGAGACCTTGCTGAAGAACGCTGCCGCATATTCAGTGAGCCAGTACTTCAAGATGGGTGGCAAGGATGTGCAGATCCGCACCAGCGGCTACTCCCGCTTCGCCGACACTCAGATCGATCCGGCCATCCTTGACGGCAAAACCAAGATAAATGTCAAGGGCATCCTGACCATCTATAAAGATGCCGCCCAGTTCACCCTCATCGACCTTGACGGCGTTGAAAAAGTAGAATAATAAAGCCATATTATGAAAAAAACAATCTTAGCATTAGGAGCGATCGCTATGATGGCAGCCTGCACACAGACAAAAAACAATCCGTTCCTTGAGGAATGGGACACTCCTTACGGCATTCCGCCGTTCGAGAAGATTCAGCTTACCGACTACATTCCTGCCATCAAGGCCGGGATAGAGGAGCAGAACAAGGAATTGGAGGCTATCCTGAATAATCAGGAGGCACCGACATTCGAGAACACCATCGCGGCTTACGAGCTGTCCGGCAAGACTTTGACAAAGACATCGGCTGTGCTGTTCAACCTTCAGGAGACGGAGGGCAGCGACGAGATGAACAAGGTTGTCGAGGAGGCCACCGCGCTGATGACCGAGCACGAGGACAACATCTCGATGAACAAGGCGTTCTTTGGGCGTGTGAAGGCCGTCTATGAGGCTGATCAGAGCGGACTTACGAGAGAGCAGCAGATGGTCCTCAAGAAACTTTACCAGAGTTTCACCCGCAACGGTGTGGACCTTGACGAGGCCGCTCAGGCAAGGCTGAAGGAGATCAACCAGAAGATCGCCGCCGCCCAGCAGAAATTCGGCACGAACCTGCTCGCGGAGAACAACGCCTTCAAGGAGAAGTTCGGAGTCCCTGTCTCATCTTACACCTCCGAAATGACCTCCTGCGAGGATAGAAGCCGCCGCGAAGAGATGTTCAAGGCATATTCCTCAAGAGGAAACAATGGCAATGAATATGACAACAAGGCTCTCTGCCTTGAGATTCTGAAACTCCGCGCCGAGAGGGCAAAACTGCTTGGCTTCGACAACTTTGCAGCCTACCAGCTGGACAACAAGATGGCCCACGATCCTGGGACCGTGGACGCTTTCCTTGACAAGATCATCGGCCCCGCCGTCAGCAAGGCCAAGGAAGAGATCGCTGATATGCAGAAGGTTATGGACGAGGATATTCAGGCCGGCAAGGTCGCCGCAGGCTCCAAGATCGAGTCTTGGGACTGGTTCTACTATGCCGAGAAGGTGCGCGCGCGTAAATATTCATTGGACGAGAATCTGACAAAGCCGTATTTCCGGATGGAGAATGTCCGCGACGGAATATTCTTCGCCGCCCACACGCTCTATGGCATCAATGTCGAGCCGCTGAAGGACGTGCCGCTCTACAATCCTGCCGTCGAGGCTTTCAAGGTCACCGACGCGGACGGAAGCCTTCTTGGAATATTCACGACTGACTACTTCCCTCGCGCTTCGAAGAGAGGCGGTGCGTGGATGACGAATTTCCGTGAGCAATATGTTGACGCTGATGGTAATGACGTTCGCCCGATCATCATCAATGTCGGGAATATGACCGCTCCGACCGAGACACTTCCTGCCCTCTTCACTATCGATGAGGTCGAGACAGTGTTCCACGAGTTCGGCCACGCGCTTCACGGGCTTCTCACCAAGTGCCACTATCCGTCAGTCAGCGGAACCAATGTTGCCCGCGATTTTGTCGAGACGTTCTCTCAGTTCAACGAGAACTGGGCCTTCCAGCCTGAGATTCTCGCCGAATATGCCAAGCATTACGAGACCGGTGAGGTGATTCCAGACTCCCTCGTGGCAAAGATCAACAACGCCAGGAAGTTCAATCAGGGCTTTATGACCTCAGAGCTTTGCGCGGCGTCTATTCTGGATATGAAGTGGCACGAGCTTGCCGAGGAGGATCTTGCGAAGCTTTCAGAGGGTGATCAGGCCGCCAACGTGGCTGAGTTCGAGAAGAAGGTCTGCAAGGAGATGGGTCTCATCGACGAGATCATCCCTCGCTACCGCACCACCTATTTCAACCACATCTTCAACAGTGGCTACAGCGCTGGTTACTATAGCTACCTCTGGGCCGAGGTTCTGGACAAGGATGCCTTCGAGTACTTCCAGCAGCAGGGAATATACAATCCTGAGGTTGCGATGAAGTTCCGTCAGACTTTCCTTGAGAAGGGTGGCAGCGAGGAACCGATGACCCTCTACCTCTCCTTCCGTGGCGCCCAGCCTGATCCCGGCGCCCTCCTCCGCGCCCGTGGACTGACTGAATAATAGAACGGTATTCCGATACTAAGAAGAAAGACATATTTATAAGTATAAGAAGGACATCCCCTTTTTGAAATTTTGCACGTTACCAAAATTTTCAAAAAGGGGATGTCCTTCTTATGTCCCGATGATTGAATACTTTTCCGTCGGTCGCTGAGCTTGTCGAAGCACCGTAAGCCAAAACTGCATAAACAACCGCTGATAGAAGGGCAGAAAAAACGAAAACGACGGATTTTGCACGTTACCAAAATTCGTCGTTTTATTTTTCTGCCCTTAAGTGCATTGCCAATGTGTTTTACCGACAACAGTTTGATATAAATTTATATGAAATAAAATTATATGAAATAAAATTGTATAATTTGTAGAAACCACCTATATTTGCGAAAACGAATCTGATGGACGTTCCTTTTGTATATGGTAAAATTGTCGCGGCCGAGGACTTTACCGACAGGGAGAAAGAGACAGCCAAGCTTTTGGCGAACATCGGCTCACTGACAAACACGGCGATAATTTCCCCAAGGAGATGGGGGAAATCTTCCTTGGTGTCCAAAGCCATCGGAATAGCCGAGGCGAGCGGAAAAGACCGCTTGTTTATAAGGATGAATATCTTCAAATGCGGTGATGAGCAGGAATTTTATCAGGCTTACGCAAAGAGCATTATGTCGCAGGTCTCATCGACATTGGAGAACATGATGACAAACGCAAAGGAATTTATCTCATCACTTCTTCCTAAGATCGCGGTGTCTGACCCGGCAGGACATTACGAGCTATCATTCGGGCTGGATGTGAAATCCAACCCCATTGGTGAGGATATTCTTGATCTGCCGCAAAGAATCGCCATCAAGAAAGGGAAAAAGATCATTGTCTGTATAGACGAGTTCCAACAGATAGGAGAGTTCGCGGACTCTGTCAGGTTTCAGAAGATTCTTCGCAACCATTGGCAGGAGCAATCCGATGTGGCGTATGTCCTTTATGGAAGCAAAAAGCACATGATGCTGAATATTTTCGGGGAATACAACAGCCCTTTCTACAGATTCGGCGACATCCTTTTTCTCCCCAAGATTTCCAATAAGGACTGGTGTGATTATATAGTTCGCCGATTTTCAAAGACAGGTAAGTCGATAAGCCCTGATGTGGCATCATATCTGGCCGAGAGGGTTGACAACCACTCGTACTATGTGCAGCAACTCGCGCAGGCATGTTGGCTCCGAAGCACAGTGAGTTGCTCCGAAAGTGTTGTTGATTCCGCTCTGGAAAGCATAATGGACTCCTTGAACCTTCAATTCCTGAACACAATGGATTCCCTGACCGAGAAACAACGCAACTATTTGTGTGCGGTCGCTGATGGTGTAGAGCACTTCAGTTCCACCGAAACCTTATCTCGTTACAAACTGGGGACAAACGGGAATGTGCGCATCATAAGAGACGCATTGAGAAAGAGGGACATAATAGATGTGGAAGGGAAACGTGTCTTCATTCAGGATCCGATGTTTCACCTTTGGCTGAAAACCCAGTACCGGACCTTCTGAATATGATCTGGTTGGAAAAGACGTTTTCTGCCGTAAGAGGATATGTTTTTTATTCCATTAAAATTATTCTGCTAAAATAATTTTGGCAGAATAATTTTTGCTATCTTGGAGCGTATTTCCAAACTTAGTTTTTGGTTTATGCTGAATACTTGATATTCAATAATATATATAATTATGAGGAAAATCTTTTTGACTCTCCTGTTGGGAGGGATGGCGCTTTGGGCGGTCGCTGAGCCTGCCGAAGTGACCGATGAGGCGAGACTGTTGAGGTTCCCGGCGACAAACGGGACGGAAGTTGTGTTCTCTTACGCCGGAGATTTGTTCACGGCACCGCTGACAGGTGGCGAGGCGCGCCGACTGACTTCACACATCGGCTACGAGATGTTCGCCCACTACTCGCCGGACGGCAAGACAATCGCCTTCACCGGGGAATATGACGGCAACCGCGAGGTTTACATTATCCCTGCGAAAGGCGGTGAGCCTGTACGTCTGACCTACACGGCCACCAACGGACGTGACGACCTTGGTGACAGGATGGGACCTAACAACATCGTGATGGGATGGACACCGGATGGCAAGAACATCATATTCAGAAACCGCACGGGCGACGGCTTTTCCGGCAAGCTTTGGACGGTCTCCGTAAACGGCGGGATGCCTAAGGAGATACCGCTCCCGGAAGGAGGTTTCTGCTCCTATTCATCTGACGGAAAGAAACTTGCCTACAACCGTGTGATGAGGGAGTTCCGCACGTGGAAATATTACCGTGGCGGAATGGCCGACGAGGTCTGGGTCTATGATGGCAAGAAGGTAGAAAAGATCACCGACAATCCGGCGCAGGACATATTCCCGATGTGGGTTGGCGACGAGATCTATTTCGCTTCTGATCGGGATATGACGATGAACCTTTTCGTTTACAACACGAAGACCAAGTCAACGGCCAAGGTGACATCCTTCGATGACTACGATGTCAAGTTCCCGAGTACGAACGGCAAACTCGTTGTGTTTGAGAAAGGTGGCTACCTCTATAAACTGGATCCTGCCACAAAGGCCGCGGAGCAGATCCACATCACCCTTGGCTCCGACCTTGTCTATGCCCGTGCCGAAAGGATGAATGTCGGCAAGAAAGGCCGCTCGTCGTTCAGCCTTTCCCCTGACGGAAAGAGAATGGCCATTACCGCACGTGGTGAGGTCTTCGACGTGCCTGTCGGAAAGGGAATCACAAGGAACATCACCAAGACTCCTGGCTCTAACGAGCGCAGCGCGGACTGGAGTCCGGACGGCAAGTACATCGCGTTCATCGGTGACGGAACAGGGGAGACAGAGGTTTACCTCTACGATGTCGCCGCCGGTGGAGAGCCTGTCCAGATCACCAAGGACAACGACACCTACATCCGTGACCTCCAGTGGAGTCCGGACAGCAAACACATCCTCTATACCGACCGCAAGAACCGCATCGTTGAAGTGGATCCGTTCGCCAAAACAGCGAGAACGGTTCTTCAATGTCCGGAACAGGAAATACGGGATGTTGAATATTCCCCTGACAGCAAATGGCTTACCTACAGCCGCCCTGCCCCGAACAAAATGAGCGTGGTCTATGTCTATAACCTCGCTTCCGCCAAGGAATATCCTGTCACGGAGAAATGGTACGACTCCAGCTCACCGACCTTCTCTACCGATGGTAAATACTTGATATTCACATCCGACAGGGATTTTCGTCCGATCTACAGCTGGATCGAATGGAACTACGCCTATACCGATAGGAGTGGTGTTTATATGACGATGCTTGCGGCCGGTACGCCTTCGCCGCTGCTTCCGACAGACAGCGAGTCTGTGAATATTTCCGAAGATAAGAAGGATGAAGCGGTTCCTGCGGAAGCTTCCAAAGACAAAAAGGCCGCCAAGGATGCTGGCAAGGCCACTTCTGACAAGAAGTCTATTGATGTGAAAATCGACATCAACGGCTTGGTTGACAGAACCATAAAACTTCCTGTTGGAGGTTCACGCTCATATTTCTGTGACGGTAAGAAACTTTGGTACAGGGATGGCCGTGGCACTCAGGTGCTTGATTTCGAGACTGGTAAGTCCGAGCAGTGCTCCGAAGGGATGGTCATCTACCGTCCGGGAGACAAAAAGGCTCTCTCGACCGCAAAAGGCAAGTGGACAGCCGTTAACTTCCCGTCTGCGAAAGTCGGCGGCGGCGAGGCCATCGATCTTGACAATATGTACACGACCGTTGACTATGCTCAGGAGTGGCCGCAGATCTTCGACGAGGTTTGGAGAGCCTTCCGCGACGGCTACTATCTTGAGAATATGCACGGCCGCGACTGGAATGCAGTCAAGGAAAAGTATGCAGCCCTTCTGCCGTACGTAAAGACCCGCCTTGATCTCAATTATGTGATCGGCGGAATGATAGGTGAGGTCGCCAGCGGTCACGCCTATGTCAATCCGGGCGATTACCCTAAGCCTGAGCGCATTCCGATGGGTCTTCTCGGAGCCAAGATGAGCAAGGACAAGAGCGGCTACTTCAAGATCAACCACATCTACTCCGGCGCTGTCTACAGAAGCGAACTTCGCTCGCCGTTGACTGAACCAGGAATGAATATCTCCGAGGGCGACTTCATCACGGCCATTGACGGACAGTCTCTTCAGAATGTTGACAACATCTACAGGCTCCTTGTCGGCAAGGCTGACAAACTAATCGAACTGACAGTCAACAAGTCAGCTGCCGAGGGCGGACGCAAGGTCGTTGTCAAACCTATCGCCGATGAATATCCTCTTGAGCATTACGAGTGGGTTATGAGAAATATCCGCACCGTTGAGGAAAAGTCTGGCGGCAAGGTCGGCTACATCTATATTCCTGATATGGGCCCTGAGGGTCTTAATGAGTTCGCCCGCTGGTACTATCCACAACTGGACAAGGAGGCCCTCATCATCGACGACCGTGCCAACGGTGGCGGAAACATCTCCCCGATGGTCATCGAGAGGCTTCTCCGCAAGGTTTACAGGATGACGATGTACAGGAACTCCAATCAGAACGGAACCATTCCGGAAGGCACTCACACCGGCCCTAAGGTGCTGCTGATCAATAAATATTCGGCCTCTGACGGAGACCTCTTCCCGTGGAGTTTCAAGGCCAACAACCTCGGAACCGTGATCGGAACGAGAACCTGGGGCGGAATCGTGGGCATCAGCGGCTCACTGCCTTATATGGACGGAACCGACGTGCGCGTGCCGTTCTTCACGAATTACGATGCGAAGACTGGACAGTGGATCGTAGAGAACCACGGAGTAGATCCTGACATCCTGCTTGACAATGACCCGATCAAGGAATATGCCGGTGAGGATCAGCAGCTTAATAAGGCCATAGAGACCGCTCTCCAACAGATCAAGGACCGCAAGCCGCTCCCTAAGACCCCGGCTCCTCGCACCTTCAAAGATCTCGGACTTCCTGAGATTAAATAAGTAATTCTCGAAAAGAACGCTTCGGCAGGCTCTGCGACCAAGTTTTCCGGTCGCTGAGCTTGTCGAAGTGTCTGTTTTTTCATAAATGAATAAAAAAACGTATCTTTGATTTCGGATTGAAAACAGTAAAAGCATTACGAATATGAAAAAGTTTTTTACAATCGTGCTTGCAGCCTCGATGCTGTTTCTCGGAACCAACGCTTCGGCCCAGAAGTGGACGGCCGCCGGCGGATTCACATCCTTCAGCCTGTCCGGATCGGATGCCAAGTATGTGATGGACGGCAGCGTGCCAGGATTCTATTTTGGTGTTAACTACGACTATGCGTTCTCAACAATCGATGGCCTTACTGTTGAGCCTGGTCTCTATTTTATGCACTATGGCAAGGATCGCACAATGGCTTTCACTTCTGAGTCAAAGGCTTATCGCGCCAACTACATCCGCATCCCTGTAAACATCAAATACACCCTCCCGTTTGATTCAAATTTCAGTTTCTCCGCATTTACAGGTCCACGCTTCAATCTTGGAATAGGCGGTAATATGTTCAGCAAGGGTGTTACCTATCCTGGACTCAAGGGAATTGACGCTCAGTGGGGATTTGGCGTTTCTGCCGTCATAGTTGACGCAGTTATGATCCGTGCCGGTTACGACCTCGGTCTCACAAAGTGCATCAAGGACAACAACAAGGAGCACGAAGGTTGGGATAACCTCAAAGTTCACAGAAACACCTTCTACGTAGGTGTAGGTTTCGCCTTCTAAAATATGTTTCAGGGTTTCATGCCCCTGCGACAAGACATTGATATCCTTCCGTGGATGCGCAACCGCGTCCACGGAAAATTAATATTACGATGAACATTAATCACATAACCACAGCATCGGCATTTGCCTTTATTTCTTTGAGTGTTGCCGTTCTTTTGGGTGGATGCGCTAATCCGGTCCATCAGAAGTCGGGTGTTGTTGTCGATGGGTATGAGACGACCTCCGACATATATCCGGCGGTTGTGGACAGCTATGAGATCGTGCCGCTTGAGCAGACCGACAAGTGTGTCCTGACGGGCATCAAGAAGATCGTAAAGTCTGATTCGGTATATATTGTCTTTGATAATTATAACAACTTGATAGCCAGGTTTGACCAGAATGGAAAGTTCCTGAATAGAATAGGCTTGAGCGGCCGTGCCGCGTCTGAATATCTCCGAATAGACAATTTTGCCACAGATGCGGATGGCAGGGTCTTGATATTCGATGGCAGCCAAGACAAGGTTCTGGTTTATGAACAGGATGGTGGCTTCGTCACGTCTGTGTCTTTCCCTAAGCGGGCTTTGGGTTTCATTAATGATGCTGTGTCTTTGGGAGGAGGGCGTGTGCTTGTCAATAACTGTATCTATAACAATAATAATGACATATATCGCGTGTTGTCATTGACCGACAAGGGCATTGCCACGCTTGTGGAATTTCCTATGATCTCGGAGAACATCGCGGAGCCGACCGGCAAGAACCCGATTGGCGGAAGTGGAAGGGTTGTTATTCTTAAGCCGTTCGACGACACTGTCTATACTCTTGATGAACCGGATGCCGTCGTTCCTCTCCTGTCCGTTGGGCAGTCAAAGAAACTTGTTGATGACAAGTATATCGAGAACCACAACATATTCTCTATCGCTACCACTTATGCCGAATTGTCAAAAGACGGTTATTTCCCAGGCTTCGTTTCCGTTTTTGAGACGGAAAAACATCTGCTTCTCGTCACGTACAATAATGTATATTTTCTGATTGACAAGGAATCGAATCTCGGCAGACCACTAAGACAAGGATTCTGTGAAAGTTATGACGGTGTGCCGCTTATGAGCATCGTTGCCGCTTCCTCCGACGACACTCTCATAGGCTTGTACCTTCCGGGTGATTTTGTGGACAAATATAATCTGTCGGAAATAAGCCCTAAATTAAGTGAAACAGCACCGGACTTTGTTTCGTCACTGACCGCCTTGCCGGAAGAAGGCAATCCGTGTCTGATAATCTATCACTTGCGGTAATATTAATGTATTGTCTATTGGCGCTGTCGTAGCGAATTTACTAAACACTTTCAGCCCAAAGTCGGTCAGAAGCACCCAGAATGCCCATTGCCGTGAAAATCTTGTATAATAGGCTTCGAGTTTTTCAGCCCGATCCGGCCTTTGTGGGCGTAGGCACGTTATGTGGCTGAAAGCGTTTTGTAAATAACCGCGCCCACTTGACAATGATTGAGTTGGCTCTTCAAAAGAGGGCGGAATCACGCACCTGGGAGTCGGTAGCTTTATCTCTGCCAATCTTTTTTAGTCCTTCAAGCACCCTATCGGAACCACATAGACCCCATCCTCACGTCGGTATGCCACCTCTCCAATGCCTATTAGAACCATCAGGAAGGAGGGACTCTTCATTTTCGTAATGTCAATCTTGTTATGGAGTTTGATGAGTGTTTCCGCACCTTCGTTGATTAGTCTTTCACCACCTATCTTGATTTCGATTAGACCATAGCTGCCATCACGTAGATGTACTATGGCATCGCACTCCAGTCCTTCCGAATCACGATAGTGATAGACATCTCCAAGAAGGCCGGACGCATAGGTCCTTAGGTCACGTACGGCCAATCCCTCAAAGTGGAGGCCGAAAGTGTTGAAATCCGACAGCAGGTCTCCGGGACCGATGCCTAACGCGGCGGTTCCGATTGATGGATCTGTATAGTACCGGGTGTTGGTTGTGCGGATGGCAGTCTTGGAACGGAGATTTGGATTCCAAGCTTTAGATTCCTCAATTACAAAGAGTTTCCGCAATGCTTCAATATAGGCGGAGACAGTCTCCGCATCCAACCCCTTTGGTTCGTTGGCCTGCATATCGGCGGCAATAGTCTCGTAAGAGACCTGTGAGGCTATGTTTCTCGCATATGAACGCATCAGCTGCCGCACACGTTCCGGGTTACGTCTGACTTTGTCCACCACTCGGTTCATATCCTTTTTTGCGACGGAGTCAACGTAGTCGAAAGCCTGGTCCAATGCGATGTCTCCTTTTAGGTCTATGGCGGCAGGCCATCCTCCACGGCATAGGACAAATGCAAGATCTTCTCGTGATAGGCTGCTTTTGGCATATATTTTTTCCGGAGTGTTGAAGAGGTTTTTCAAACTGATGGCGCCATTGGATTCTCCGGATTCATAGAGAGCCATCGGACGCATCTTTACCCAACCATAACGTCCGGTTCCGGAGTGTCGTATATTCTTGCTTTCTTCATCTTCAACAGGAACTGACGACCCGGTAAGGATATAGTGTCCGTTGCCCTTTCTATGGTCTACATCAAAACGAATTGTGTCCCAAAGTTGGGGCGCGATTTGCCATTCGTCAAGCAGACGAGGGTGTTCGCCTTCAAGAAGTTCCTGTGGAGCGAGTTCGGCTTTGAGAAGATTCTCCTTTATGGTTGCCGGATCATCCAAATAGATTATGCTTTGGGCTTGTTGCTCGGCGGTTGTTGTCTTGCCGCACCATTTTGGCCCTTCAATGAGAACGGCTCCCTTGCCGGCAAGTTTTCTTGCGAGGACAGAGTCTGCTATTCTGTTTTTGTAGTTGTTCATATCCTGTACTTTGGAATACAAAAATACTAAAAAGCCGGAATTTGTGGGAATATTTTTCCGATATTTGTGGAAAAATAAAACCGACATTTGTGGAATTCTTGCGCTGGTTGTCCTAAAAGACGTCGCACACCTGGAACTTCATCTGCTTGACAATGATTGAGTTGGCGTTCCAGGTGCGGGCGGAATCGCGCACCTGAGAGTCGGTAGCTTCGCTACAGGGCAATCTATTGGCACCTATGACTTCCAGGTGTGAAAAACTTCGCACACCTGGAGCCGCATCGGTTTGACAGTGATTGAGTTGGTGTTCCAGGTGCTGGCGGAATTGCGCACCTGGGAGTCGGTAGCTTCGCTACCGGGCATTCTATTGGCGTTTATGACTTCCAGGTGTGAAAAACTGCGCATACCTGGAGCCGCATCGGTTTGACAGTGATTGAGTTGGTGTTCCAGGTACGGGCGGATTCGCGCACCTGAGAGTCGGCAGCTTCGCTACCGGGCGTTCTATTGGCGTTTATGACTTCCAGGTGCGAAAAACTGCGCATACCTGGAACTTTATCCTTTTGATAGCTAATGAATTGCTCTTCCAGGTGCGAACAGATTTACACACCTGATTGCGATGCGTTATTTGTTTGGCTAAGTAATTGATGATTAGTGCTTTAATTGGCTTAAAAATAAGAAAGTGAATTTCAACCCACCTTTAACTAATTAAGTATTAAGGAATTATATTTGTCAAAAGTGAAACTATTTTCCATTGTATAACCGACTTTTCTACCGAACTTTGTAGCCCAAAATCATACATTATATGAAACTGAACGAATTAAAGACACTATCACTATTGGCGATTCTAATTCTGATTGTTTTACTGCCGTCCTGTAGGGAAAGCAGACAAAAGGCTGTGACTCCTGCTGAAATCGTTGCTAAAGTCGATGTGTCGGAATCAGATAAAGGTTTCGATGTCTGTCAAATTGCAAATCTCGAAAAAGTCATTCCTCTTGAGACTGTTGGCAACGCACTTATCGGTGAGATTGACAAGCTTGAGATGGACGACAACCACATAGTGATTCTGGACAAACTGATACGCGCAGTATGGCTGTTTGGGACTGATGGCAAATATATCCGCAGGATCGGGCGTTTGGGCAATGGACCAAAAGAATATGTCTCGCTTGATGATATGTGCTTTGACAAGGAAAACGGAACCGTCTGGATTTGGGATAGGGTCAAGCAGGTGATGCTTGAATATGACCTGGCCGGTGACTTCTTGAAAGAGGTTGCGACAGGTTTCAGCTCGAACGTCTTCGCAAAGACAAATGAGGGCTTCTGGCTTTATTACTCCTATCTTAAGAATCCTGATAATAACAGCCTTATTCTTGTAAATGAAGAAATGGATCATCTTGTGAAAGGCTTTTTCGCGACAAAAGAGACTTTCCCGGTGTCTTTAAGTTCTGGCTTCACTTTATGGGGCGGGACGGCATATTTCTACTTCCCTCAATCAAACGTTCTGTATTCACTGGAGGGAACGGAGGCGCGCCCTTACATTGAATTTGATTTCGGAGAGCGGACATTGCCATATTCAAAAATAGTGAATATGTCTCCGGAGGAATATGAGACTTTAATTGATTCGGGCTCTTATTTGGGCGGTTTGAAGAATGTTCAGTTGTCGAGTAAGTATTGCTTTTTTCAGTTCTCATCGACCGTTCAGAATAAATATGTCACTGCATATTATGGCGTTTTGGATCTTGAGACCTTAAAGGTAGAGGTATTCTCTTATTTGAATGGATCGGATTTGCTTGTGGATTTTTCGTCCCTCTTGTGTGTTACAGCCAACGATGAATTGGTATATCCTATTTGCCCAAGCAAGCATAATCCGATATATTTCGATGAGTTGCGGACTTTGGTCCCGGAAGTGACAGAAGATTCAAATCCTGTTTTGGCGTTATACAAGCTGAAATAAATTATTAATAGGTAAAAAAATCATCAGTGCTATGATGGACCTTAACACATATCATAGTGGCGGAGTTTTCCTCTATGTTTTTTGTATAGCCATCCTTTTGAGCGGATGCGCGAATCCGACTGCTCGGAAATCTGGAGTCGTCGTTGAAGGGTTTGAGACGACCGCCAACATATATCCGTCGGTAGTGGATAATTACGAGATCGTTCCGCTTGAACAGACTGACAACTGCATTCTGACAGGCATCAAAAAGATCGTAAGATCAGATTCGACATATATTATTTTTGATAATTATAACAACTTGGTTGTCAGGTTTGACAAAAATGGGAAATTCTTGAATCCGATAGGCTTGAAAGGACGTGCCGCATCTGAATATCTTCGCATAGACACCTTCACCGTTGATGCTGATGGGAGTGTCTTGATATTCGACGGCAGCCAAGACAAGGTTCTGGTTTATGGACAGGATGGTGAGTTCATCTCATCTGTGTCTTTCCCTAAGCGGACTCTGGGTTTCATTAATGACGCTGTGTCTTTAGATGAGGATCGTGTGCTTGTCAATAACTGTGTCTATAACAATGATAATGAAATATATCGTGTTTTGTCGTTGGCTGACAAAGGCGTGGCCAAGCTTGTCGATTTCCCCGTGATTTCGGATAACATTGCGGAACCGACAGGCAGGATTCCGATCGGAGGATGTGGAAGAGTCGTTTTTCTTAAGCCTTTCGACGACACCGTCTATGTGCTTGATGATCAAGATGCCGTCGTCCCTCTTCTGTCCGTTGGGCAGTCGTCGAAGCTTGTGGACGACAAATATTTGAAGAACCACAACGTGTTCTCTGTCGCAACTACTTATGGTGAATTGTCCAGAGACGGTTACTTTACAGGTTTTGTGTCCGTTTTTGAGACGGAAAGATATTTGCTTCTTGTCACGTATAATGATGCATATTTTCTGATTGACAAAGGTACAAATGTCGGTAAATATTTAAGACAGGGAATCTGTGAAAGTTATGACGGGGTGCCATTGATGAGCATAGTCGCCGCATCCTCTGACGATACTCTCATTGGCTTCTACCGCCCAAGTGATTTTATTGACAAATATAACCTGTCTGAAATTGGTCCAAAGCTAAATGAAACATTTTCGGGCTTTATTTCAGTACTGAGCGGCTTACCGGAGGATGGCAACCCTTGCCTGATTGTCTATCACTTGCGGTAATATTCATGCTCCTCTGGAAGTCCACAAAGCCGAGACTCGTGAAGTAGTTGGATAACTTTGCCGTAAAATGATTATTTTTGTGAGGTAATCGCTCATTAGAGGGTGTTTATCGCTATCGTGAGACTATTCGGAAAATTTTTTAGGTTGGTTGCGGCGGTGGCTGCCGCAATGATATTCTCCTCTTGTGGGAATAGTGAAGCAGGGCGGATTATGGATTCTGCCGAGAACGTTATGTGGACAAGGCCTGACAGTGCGTTGGCTGCATTGGAATCAATTGACACGCTTGCTCTTAAGACCAAGGCGCAGCGTGCGAGGTACTCGCTGCTGTACACTATGGCGTTGTGTAGGAA
This sequence comes from uncultured Bacteroidales bacterium, assembly GCA_934725575.1. Classification (GTDB taxonomy): domain Bacteria; phylum Bacteroidota; class Bacteroidia; order Bacteroidales; family UBA932; genus Cryptobacteroides. Next base: position 4,989 of record CAKVCK010000012.1, on the reverse strand, counting down.
TCACCTTACTATTCAGGATTTACGTGTCATCAAGCCGGCCGCGAGTTATTATGAGCGTCACGGTTCCAATGATGACAGGATGAAGATGTATTTCTATCTTGGCACGGCGCAGTATGACACAGGAGATCCGGAATCCGCTATAGCGAGTTATGTCCGTGCGAAGGAATATTCATCCCGCTCGGACAATCTTGTGTTCAAGGGAATCATCAGCTCCTCCATTTCTGATGTCTATTTGTGGAACAATAACAATTCGGAGGCCATTTCATATTGTAAGGAGGCTTGTGATTATTTTGCCCAAGCCAAGGATTCTTTCCGTTTGTGGAATACTACCGGATCTTTGGCGAGCCTTTATTCGAATATTCGTGAATGGATTAAAGCCGATAGTCTTTATTCAGATTTCTTCTCGCAACCAATCCGTGATACATCCATTTATGCGATGCAATTGTTGAATCTTGCGTGGAACAACATTTTCAAACCCGGTTCGGACCCTCAAAAATCTATTGATTTGTTTAGAAAGGCGACTGAAGAATACGGCATAACGCCTTCTATAAGCGATTATTGTGTCTATGCTTATGCCTCTGAAATCATAGGAAATCACGGAGCAGCAAATGATATGATCCGGCAGTTGGAGAATGTGGACAGCAGTTCGACTGTCTTAAAGATCTGGAAGTATAGAATATACAAGCATCGTGGAGACTACAAGGATGCTTTAGTGTGCCTCGAACAATCCATAGACGACAGGGATTCCGAGGTGTTGGAAACGGTGGCCAATCAGTGGCATTGGCACAGTCTGATTATTATGAAAGCAAGTCCTTGTTGTTGGATAAGGATAGAAAGCTCCAGCGTCAGATGAAATGGATGATTTTCCTCATAGCTTTGATGGTTGTGGCATCTGGCTTGGGCATTTATTCAAAACGCAGGAAGGGGTGGCAGCGTCAGGTGGAGGAAATGTCATTCATTAATGACGAAGTAAACCAAAGACTTAACGAGGTTCTTCTTAGTGAGAAAGAGCATTTGCGCTCTATAGATTCATTGGCATCCGCTAATGAATTGGCCGAAAAGAATATACAAACTTTGTCAGAAAAACTTTCAAATGCTGCCGAAAAAGAACATGTGTTGATTGGTTTGAGGGCTAAATATGTTCAGGCGAACAAACGTCAGTATGCTCAATTGAATGTTTTGTGCTGGCAGTATCTGGAGGCCTCCAATTCTTCCAAAGATGGGAAGGATAAGATTTACACTGAGGTCAAAAAGATTCTAGCGATATTGGATGAGCCAAACCAAAAGAGTCTTGAGTCAATGCTTGATGACAATCTTGACGGCATAATGATAAAGATTAGGGAGGCGTTGCCGGATGTCACTGAGAAGGATTTCCGTTTCATCTCCTTCCTGATCCTTGGTTTTGACACCAAGACCATAGCCAGAATGATGGACTATAATGTGAACACTGTTTACACAAAGCGGTACATCATTAAAGAAAAAATCTCAAGGTTGGACGGCGAAAACAAGACTCTTTTCTTAGAATTTATATCGTGATTGGTGTAAGTGCTTGATTGTTTGCGCGTTGATAATAATGCTGCGCTGTTGATGATTGGCTAAGATATTGATGATTAGTAATTTAGCCTGTGTAAAATGAGAAAATGAATTTCAATTCGCTTGTAACTAATTGATAGTTGGGAATTTATATTTATCAAAAGTGAAACTTTTTTTCATTGAGTTATCAATCTTTCTGCCGAACTTTGCAGTCGGAAATAATACGTTTTATTATGAGAAAGGTTATACTAATATTATTGGCACTGCTAACAGTCGGCAGTGTGGCGTATTCGCAAAATGAGGACATCAAACCTATTCTAGTCAAGGAAAAAACGAAGTCAAACACAAAGGGCAATCTCGCTCCTGCGAAAGTTCAGATTGAATGCTTCTATTATTCTTACACGAACAGTCTTGAGTTATCATTTCTCTCGAATCTCGGAACAGTGAATGTTGTGCTTGAGAATCAAACTACAGGAGAGATCCAGAACTATGTAGGGAATAGTGCCACAGGACGGATGGTAATCTATGTTGAGCCTGATTCAGCATACCGAATGGACATCACAACGGAGAATGGCCATAGTTACTATGCTTTGTTCTATACTGGCTACAATTCCGAAGAATAATATCATAACTTGGAAACATTAATCAACCAGTTTAATCGTAAATTTGTTGCGTATGAAAAAGATTTATAAAGTTTTGCTTGTGACCTTTGCAGTCGCATCGGTCGCTTTGGCTGCATCAACGGTTTTGATGGCCGAATCAGTGAATACTGGAGGGACTGGCGAGGCTGATCCTAACTGTCTCTTCCAATCAATGGGCTATTGCGGTAACAAACCGATGAACTACATTTGCAAAATCTCATATACGGCTGAACACTGTCGTCGTCACCTTTGCTGTTTGCCATATTAGTAGGATTAATATTTAGTAGGATTAATATATAATTTAGATAACATTAAACTGGTTGATATTTCATATGAATTGCTGTAAATATATTCTTGGGTGTTTGTTGGTCGCATTGGTTTTCGCCTCTTGTAATTCGGACAAGATATATCCTGTTGAGTTGCAGGAAGGGATGTACGTCATTGATCGTCACGGAATGGTTGATGATTATAAGCCTGATTTCTCCGGTAATAAGTTTTACACGTATGTGTGGATAAATGACTTTAATGATTGGCTGCAGCACACGCCTCAAGGGAAAATAGACAGAATAATAGCGGATAACCCAGATTGGGAGTTTGTGACGTATGTAAAGGGTAGAACGGAGGATAGTACCAGTATCCGCCAGAAATTGGATAAGTATGACTGCAATTTCCCTGTGATACTTGATGTTAATGATGCTTTTTGTAAGAAAAACAAGTTGCAGAATGTTTGTCTTTGGGGGGCGATGTGCGACAAGAAGGATGAGCTCCTTGACCTGAGCGTTATCGGAGATGAGCGTAGTTTCTTTGACCCCACGTTCAAGAAGGTTAAACGAATGATGCGTGGAAATGGGAGATAGTCGTTTCTGGAAAGTAATTACGCTTGTATTTTTCCTTGTTGATTTGATTCTTCTCTCGTTGCTTGTACATCTTCGCAAAGAGTATGTGAATATTTCGTCCTTGTTTCATGAGCGTCAGGGTAGAATTGAGGAGATTCTTGAAGATTATTCGGAAGTGGATAACGATTTGATTCAAAAGCTGCTTGATGATGAGTGTTTGATTCTTGATTCTGTCCCTCAAGTATTTATGATAATACCGGCTTATCCTTGTTCGGCATGTTTGGATAGGGAATCGGCTCTGTTTGAGCGGTTTGCAGAGTCTGATGTTGCTAAGTGCCGCATTCTTGTACCGGATTATAGACTTAAAGATGCGCGGGCTCTGTTCTCTAAAGTCTTGAATCTGTCGATAAATGCATATACATTGGAAACTATGAGTGACGATTATTGGAAACATTCGGAAATGATTATCTATTTCTTGTCGATTGGGACGGAGATATCCAATATTATGATCACTTCAAAGTATTCGGATAATGCTTCGGAGTACTATTTCAACCATATCCGTGAGAAATTTGAAAAAATTGGACAATGATTTTTTTGATTTTATGAATATATTGCCTTAATTTTGAGGTGTTGAGACAGAAGATTCCGGCGAAATATAACAGGCATCTAATCAAACTTTAAAATGAGAACCATAAAGAAGACTTTCTTGAGTTTTGCGACCTTGCTTCTGGCCGTAGGCTGCGGGCGGACAGCCGCTCCCGTGTCTGAGCGCATTCAGGTGGAATTCAACAATTCGATAAACCCGTTGGCTAATGTTGTCGAATCCGTCATCCTGGTGCCGTTGGAGACCGACAGTGAACACCTGATAGGATCAATGGCGGACATAATTGTGACTGATGACTCATACGTGGTCATTGACGGTCAGAACGGCAACATATTCAGGTACACCCTTGACGGCCGTTTCCTCAATGCGATAGGCCGCCGTGGAAACGGCCCGGAGGAATATGTCCACATAAACGACGTGCAATACAGGGATTCAAGCCTGTACGTGTACTCCGTCCCATCGAAGATTCAGCATTTTTCCCTTGACGGAACTATGCTGGGGGCGCGGACATTTGACGATCAGGAGCTTGGCGTTATGTCGTGGCTCACTCCTGACGGTGTGCTTACATACTACGGCTACGGTTCGGGCCGTGAAGGACGCTTCGCCCTGCTGTCCGGGGATTCTCCGAAGTTCTTCTATCCGTCTGACGAGAAGGTTATGAACCTGACTCCTGCGGCTCAGATATTCTCCGCATCGGGTGACTCGGTTTTTGTGGTTGACTCATATTCAGACGTGGTCAAGCTTTACAGATCCGGCCAGATGTATGATGGTCCGTCGTTTGACTTCGGAAAGTACGCCATACCCGGCAGCTTTTTTGAGCAGGATGACTCATTTTTGGCGATGGACTCTCTGTTGGGCAGCGAGTTCGCAACAATCAGCCAGTACCTGTGTGATGGGGAGAGTCGTCTGTTGCTGTTCAATGTCCAGAAAGGGATGGACCTTAATTCCTACGGTGGCCTCTTTACGGGTGCGAACTGGATTTGGTTTGGCATCGGAAAGTTTGGTGAAAACGTGCTGGCCGGGGCATTTCACCAGTTGAGGGACGGAGTTCTGTACTGCCTCCTTGATCCTTCATTGATAAGTGGTTATCCGTCATCCTTGAAGGCCGTCACGGTTAATCCGGATGTCCTTGACAGCATCAGTGAGGAGAGCAACTACATCATTGCGAAGATTCAGTTGAAACGATAGATTCTGTAACGATACGCTTGGCGTTAAAATCTGAAATAAATATTCATACGTTGTGCATAGCCATATCAACTTTTTAGTTGAACTTTGTAGTCGGGTGTAATACGTTTTATTATCAATACTACGTTAAAAAATTTAAAAACACTGTGGCATACAGCCACTTACGTATACAATAGCCCGTTAAGGGGTA
>CAKVCK010000011.1 GCA_934725575.1 uncultured Bacteroidales bacterium | reverse complement strand
GTCTTCCGAGTGCCATGTCATAATCATATTAACAGATATAAATATACCCATAAATATTGACATACGCAACAGTTTTGGAGTTTATTTTCAAATATTTAAGACTTTGGGGTACAAGAAATTGAAAAACTCAGAAATGAAATCGACCCCGGCAAGTACATCAGCTATCTTCTCGGCAAACTGAAAACCGCCCATGAAGGCGAGGATCTGACAGCCCTCCTGCCGTGCTACTGCAGCCTGTAAACCCTTAAAATCAACGATTGTTAAACAAAATCTTCCAAATACCCGCTGAAAAATCAATGGGTTGGAGAAGTGAACGCTTACAGATGCCCCAACTATTGATAATGTCTATCGGCGTTGTATGAAGGAAAAACTGTCTTGTAAGACTTAAAAATGTGACCATTGACTCATTTTCTTGCCTTGAAATTTGCGTGTACAAAGGAATAAGGCTAACTTTGTGGCCGTTAATAATGTGTATTTACGCAAAATAAACGAATAGAAATATGGAAATCCGTAGAGATAAATATCTAGATCTACTTATCCACGGTTGTGGGAATGGGTTGATAAAAGTGATAACAGGAATGCGCAGATGCGGCAAGTCATACCTGTTGTTCACCCTTTTCAAGAACTACCTCATAAAACAAGGAGTGAAAGAAGACCATATTATAGGGGTAAATTTGGAGAACCGACTGAATAAAAGTTTGAGAGACCCCGACGCATTACTTCAATACATAGATAGCCGTCTTTCATCAGACGGTCAATATTATGTTATGCTGGATGAAGTACAGATGGTCAGCGAGTTTGAGGATGTATTGAACTCATTCCTAAGCATAAGCAATGTGGATGTGTTTGTTACTGGCTCTAATGCAAAATTCCTGTCTAAGGATGTAATCACTGAATTTCGTGGACGAGGGGATGAAATACACGTGCGTCCATTGACCTTCAGAGAAGTAGCAGATTTCCGTGATGACTATTCGCAAGATATGATTCGTGAATATATGCTCTATGGAGGATTGCCACAGGTCGTTTTAGAAAACGATGTCAACAAGAAGGTGAGTTATCTGGAACAGCAGATGGAGCATACTTATTTGCGTGACATAAAAGAGCGATATGAAGTTCGTCAAGATAGCGATTTGTCAGAACTGGTGGACATCATGGCATCATGTGTGGGTGGGCTGACCAATCCTCCAAAGATTGCAGACACTTTTAAAAGTGTAAAGCATAGTAGCATTTCGGTGGATACCATACGTCTCTACTTGGAATATATGGAGGATGCGTTCGTGTTGGAACGTGTTACTCGTTATGACATTAAAGGAAGAAAATATATAGATTCGCCGTTTAAGTATTACTTTGAGGATTTGGGACTGAGAAATGCCCGATTAGGATTTAGGCAAGTAGAACCAACGCATATGATGGAGAATATGCTCTACAACGAGCTTCGTGCTATTGGAATGAAGGTGGATGTAGGACAGGTGTTTACCGAAGTGAAAATCGAGGATGGATCCCGTCAGCGCAAGACGCTGGAAATCGATTTCGTCTGCAACCGTGGCTATGAGCGAGTATACATCCAATCGGCCTATGCGATGGAAACAGAAGAAAAACGAGATCAAGAACTGACCTCACTACGTAAACTTCGCGACGGATTTCGCAGAATCGTAATTGTAAACGGGCTACAACCTACCTACATGAATGAAGAAGGCGTGTATATTATAAATCTTATGGATTTTTTGCGCGACCCGGAGAAATACATGGAGGAGAGAGTATAAAATCACAATATTCTTAAACTAGTAATATTTTGTTATGTCTGAGTTTATCAAAGCCATCGGCATATTTTATAAGAATGAATTAAATGCCATCAAGAAGAGTGGAGTCCAACTTCAACCCGTGTACGAGGCGTTCTCCAATGCATGGGAGTCTATAGAAGAGAGATTCCATGGCGAACTTATGCGTCATGGTAGAATTCGTATGGAATTTCACTATACCATGGGACTATTTAAAAATGATGCAGAGAATAGAACTGCAACCTTGGATAAAATTGTAATTGTAGATAATGGTATCGGTATCAATCCTAGCAGTTATGACAGGTTGCTAACGTTACGAGACAATAGCAAATCTATTAGAAATAAAGGCACAGGAAGAATTCAATTTGTGCACTACTTTGATGAAACTACTTTTGATTCTGAGTTTTTCAATTTCTTGTACCCAAAAGTCTTAAATATCTGAAAATAAACCGCAAAAGTATTACACATATCAATATTTATAGGTATATTTATACCCGTAAATACAATTGGGCATGGCACTCGGAAGACCGGCGAACAAAGACACTCAGAACAAGGTGGTCGTTCATACAATAGGCAGACACAGGTACGCGTCGACAAAAGTGTTCACCGTTGGTGAAGACGGGAAGAAGCGGTACACATACAAGCATTGGGGCACGCTCGAAGACGGGGACAGATTCCATCCGGGGACGAACTACTTCTACGCTTCGGTGGCGGAGCGCGACAGGCTCATCTTTCCGGTGGCCTGGGACATGAGCGAGGTCACGGAGCTGTCAAGCACAAGGCGGCGAGGCCGGGTGTCCTACCAGGACGAGGACGTTGACCGCCAGTACGGAGCCACGTGGCTTCTTGACAAGGTCGCCGAGGCGACAGGAGTCAAGGATGACCTGCTGAAAGTGCTGGGAGGCAATCATGAGATGGTCAACGACGTCCTCACGCTGGCCTACTTCCCGTTCATCGAGAACCTCTCATACAACCAACTGAGCCAGTGGCAGAAGGAGGTCAAGGCTCCATCGGAGCATGAGCTCAACAGCGTCAGCATCACGAGGCTGACACAAAGCATAACGGAGAGGCACAGGATGGACCTGTTCAGGTGCAGGGCCAGGCGGGTGGGCAGGGACGAGCTCTGCGCGGTGGACTCCACCTCCATGTCGACATACGGCTTCAACCTCGTGGACATCCGCTGGGGCAAGAACAAGGAGCGCCTGCCTCTCAGGCAGACCCTGGAGGTCGTGGTGTACTCCCTGACCTCGCACATGCCCATCTATTACAAGGAGCTGCCGGGGAATATGCCGGACTGCAGGACCGTCGGTCTCATAATGAGGGAGCTGGAGCATGCCGGGTTCAAGAACCTCGTGCTCGTCACCGACAGGGGGTACGAGTCCATGAAGAATCTGGAGCTTTATATCGCCAAAGGACAGAAGGTCATAACCAGCGTGAAGGTTACCGGCAGTGATGTCATGGCCAAAATCAAGGCGATAGACATGAGCCACGGCTTCCCGCAGGGCATGACGATTGCTCCAAAGGACAACCTCTACTACGCCCAGTATGACATGGAATACTCCGTGAAAGGCAACGGGGACAACGTGATCAAGGCGGACAAATACAGGCTCAATCTCTACTACAACCCGCTCAAGCGCGGTGAGAAGATATGTGACATCCAGCACTCGGTGTCGGAGCAGTCGGCGGAGCTTGACATAATTATCCAGACCAAGGAACCGGTTGCAGACCGCGAGGACACGGCGAGGAGGTTCAACCTGCTCGACATCACCTTCAATGCCGACGGCACCATCAAATCATACGGAGTGAACCAGAAAAAACTGGACACGATGCTGCTTACGGCCGGCTTCTTCGCGAGCAAGACCATCGGCGTGGACTTTGACCCCCTGCAGGCGATGGACAACTACGGCATGCGCGACGAGCAGGAGAAGTGTTTCGCCCTCCAGAAGGGTCCCCTGGGACACGACAGGCTCAGAACTTGGTCCGAAGGCGGCAAGAGAGGACGCATGCTCATCTACTTCGTGGGCCTCATCCTCGCCTCGTATGTGCGTTCCGTATGGCAAAGGGATGAAGTCCTGCGGAAGAGGTTCCCGTCAACCGAGGCGGTACTGGCGGAGATGCGCACGATCCGATGTATAGAGCATACCGGCAAGATGAAGTTCATCACTCCCTTTGTCGGATCGCAGGTTGACATATGCAGGGCCTTCGGCTTCGACATCCCTGGCGGCTGTGCCCCTGTCTACGTCTCGAAAGCCAAGCCGATGACAAGAAAGAGAGGCCGTCCGGCCAAGGCCAAAGTCGAGAAGCAGGAATTATAGGTATACAAAAATGAAAAACTCAGATTGACATATGTGCGTCCCGCAAGGAAGTTGTTCTTCACATACTTGACCACTGCCTCCGACTGGCCTTTGCTGGCCGGGTCATAAGGCATGCAGAAGACTGGTTCAAAGCCTGCTGCGTTGACATATCTGGCGAACTCTTCGGTCATCACATAGTCACCGAAGTTCTCGCTTACAAGCATCTTGCGGTCCTGATCATAGATGACTTTTCGAGGCATGCCGCCAAAGTAGTTGAAGGCCAGATGATGGGCATAGATTGTTGTCTTTGAGGTGAATGGGCTGTTCTGTAAATACACGAACTTATACCTTGACCGTTGCAGTACCATTACCATAAAATACACCTTCACCTGGCTGCCCTTTGATGTCCGCAGCACTTTCTCGCCGAAGTCCACTTGGGCTTTCTCGCCGTATTCGCAGTCTGGAACCTTGGACATCTGCCGGCCGCATTCCTGCACCTTGGGTAGATCCTCCCGTTCACGAACCAGACGCACCGTATTGTACACGGTACGCTCCGACACTTCCGGCAGTTCAGGAAAATGCTCCTTCAGACGATCATGGATCTGGGCTGCAGACAAGAAAGGGCAGTCCTGCAGTAACTGCTTGATGAAGCCTTCGAAGGCTTCCAACTTGCGTTTCCGGCGAAGGATTTCGCTGGAAATCAATCCCTCAAACTCCTTCTCGTTCATTCGCTGGTAGCGACGGACCGTGTCCCTGCTGATGCCCAGCTTCAGCGCAATCTGCATCTGACTAAGGGATTTTCGGGATAATTCATTAATTTTGCTCCACATAGTGACAATTGAAATTAAACTTAACTGTGTCATGGTTGTCTGTTTTCAGACCTTAAGCTTTTCTAAAATAGACAACCATGTTCTTTTTTTTCAAAATCTCACTGCAGAACTCATTCTTCACGAATCACCTGACGACTCTTATTTTCTGAAATCGGGTGGTTCTAATTTTCTGAAATCTGTCGGTTCTCATTTTTCTGAAATCTGCGGAAACAAAGTTACTGCTTACAACAATGACACAGCCATGTGGTTGAAGGTGGTGAGAAAATCTCCGTGCTACCCTTGAAGGAGAATCTGGCTCGCTACCGTAGCCAGGCGGTGTCGATAACCCCGAAGCCATTGTAAAAGCGCATATGGGCGCATTATCCGCTGTTTCGTGTCGCGGAGGGATGAATCCTGTCCATGCGACTTTCTGAGTGCTGATGAATGTGGCTGGGAATGCATTTAAGAAGGCATTTTATGTCAGAATGACTTAACCGGCACGGCTATTGGTATTCTCGAATAATTCTCATATCTTTGTGATATTCATGAATTATGGCGATTGTTTAGTTGCAGCTGACAAATGATAACATATTTAAAGATTGACGGTTTTAAATCATTTCAACAGTTTGAAATGGAGTTTACTCCGTTTACTGTGATAGCCGGAGCTAATGCGGCTGGCAAGAGTAACTTGTTTGACGCATTGAAGTTGTTATCTGATTTGGCGGATGCTGACAAGATACAAAAAGCTTTTCGTGGGCAGCGTGGGAATCCTCAGGAACTGTTTACTCACTATGATGGACAATCAAGTGCCGAGACCATGTCGTTTGTCGTGGAGATGCTTCTCCCGCCGACAGTCACTGATGTTTGGGGGGTGAAAGAGACCTTGAGATATACCCGTCTGCGTTATGAGTTGGAACTTCATAGGTTTACGAATGACATTGGGATGGAAGATATTGAGGTGACGCGAGAGAGCCTTACCACAATCAAACATTCTGATGATAAATGGATTAAGATACTACCGAAAGGAACTGAAATCCATTGGCGTCCTCCTGTGAAAACAGGCAGGCGTCAGGTTCCTTATATGACCACGGAGAGTTTGGATGGCAGACTGTCTGTGATCATACCTCAGGATGGTCCAGGAGGAAAGCGTCGTTCATACCCGTTGGATCACACGACAAAAACCATCATCAGCAGTTTTGACTCTGTTGATTTCAAGCATATTCTTGCTGTCAGAGAGGAAATGAGGAGTTGGAGATTTCTACAGCTTGATCCTGTTGCCTTGCGTGAACCTACGAATAAACTCATGGGAGAAGATGAGGTTGATGCCTATGGACACAATCTTGCCGCGACTTTGTATCGCATGAAGCAGACTGATGCCTATATTCTAAAGGAGATAGGAAGAAAACTTCATTCGTTTGTCCCTGCTTTTGTGGACATCGATGTTGTGGATGATGTTGAGAATAAGCAGTATGTGATTTTCCTTTATAATAAGGAAAAAGAAATGTTCAGTTCCAGAGTACTCTCCGAGGGAACATTGCGTATACTCACTTTATGCATTTTGTGGAAAGATCCTAAGTATAAGGGTTTATTATGTTTTGAAGAGCCCGAGAATGGAATTCATCCGTTTCGCATCAGTGCCATGTGCGATTTGCTAAAGGGGCTGTCAGCTGATTTTTCAGACACCAAGGCTCCTTTAAGGCAGATTATCGTCAACACGCATTCTTCGATTTTTGTGAGGAATGTCGCATCATGGAAAACGGATCCTTGCGTGTCCATATGTTTTGCGGAATTGATTAACCGGGTGGCAGACGTGGGGGGGCAACGCAGAAAGATGCTTGTCACTTCTGTAACGCCCGTAGCTGATCATTGCCAACTTTCGCTCCCTTTCACGGAGCAAGAGAGGAAGATGAGTGTTCAAATGTTGGAGGGGTATTTAAATACAAACAGTGTAGAGGAGGGATAGCGTGATGGGACGGAGGATGTTGGTTGTGGGTCTTGCGACGGAAGGTGAGACAGACATTCGCTTTTTGAATGATGTTGTCTTAAGGAGTATTGAACATTTAGTCTACACTGAATGTAGCCATGACGTTGACATATTTGTGAATCCTATTAGGGCAGAAAAGGGAGAAACCTTTGGGGATTATGTCCGGAATTCGATTAGGAAAGGAGTTGAAGAGTTCGGAATGATGGCACTGGCTATGCATTCTGATTCGGATAAGGACTCTTACGAGGAACGCTTCCGGCACAAATTCACCCCTGTCTTTGAGTCATTGAAGGATAATCCTGCTGGATGCGACATTTTGATTCCCATCATACCAGTTAGAATGACGGAGGCCTGGATGTTGGCTGACAAGGAGTTGTTCAAGGAGGAAATCGGGTCGGATGACACTGACGCGGAGTTAGGGCTTGATAAAAGACTGGAGGCCATCGCCGATCCCAAAATGTTGATCGAAAATGATCTGCGTATGCTTGCCCAAAAGAGGTCAAGAAAATATGATTCAGTGGCAATTTCCGAGTTGTATGACATACTTGGAAGCAAAGTGTCTGTGGAAAAATTGAGCAGTCTGCCATCATTTATTAAATTCCTTGATAGTGTGAGAGACGCATTGACTGTGTTGGGATATCTTAATCCTTCTCGTTCAAGGAACTAATCTCTTTCTTCTTGAGGAGGTTTTGAAAAAAGCATTAATTCGGATCCATCGCTGATTTCAGTTCATTCTCTTTCCATGCGGTGAAGAATCTTACGACTGCTGAGGGTGGAGCCTTGACTTGGAATTTGCCATTTGGCGATGAGGTCGCTGAGAAGGTCTTGGACAAGAATCCAGAGAGCATATTCAGTGGCGTTCCTGAGATTGACGGTGAGACTTGGAATCAGAAACTCTATCGGATAGCTCAGCTGATGAGCCTTCATGGGCAGAACAAGGATGCGCTGGCGAAGACCAAACTCGGGGCTTGGGAGTATGACATCATCGGGACTTGGTACAAATGCAACATGACTGATGTTGTCGCAGCCATCGGTCTGGTTCAAATGGGGCGTTACAAGGGCATGCTTGAGCGTCGCCGTCAGATGATCGAGCGTTACAACGAGGCGTTCAAGGATTTGAATGTGGCGGTTTTGCCTCACTACACGAATGAATATTCCTCATCCGGTCACCTGTACATTGTCCGTCTGCTTGGTAAGACGCACGAGGAGACGAACCTTGTGATTGAGAAGATGGCGGAAAGGGGAATTGCCACCAACGTGCATTACAAGCCTCTTCCGATGATGACGGCTTACAAGAAACTTGGGTTTGACATCAAGGATTTCCCGAATGCGTTCCATCAGTTTGAGAATGAGATCACCCTCCCTCTGAACACAAAGATGACCGATGAGGATCTGGAGTATGTCATCGAGAATTTTGTGGAGATAGTGAAGGCTTTGGAATATCTTTGAAAAAGATTATCTCTGTGAAAGATATTTGTGACTCAATGTCATTCATGATGTTAATAGGGGGCGCTTCCCGTTTCTGAAGAAGGCGCAGGCCGTTCATGTGGCCCTGTTCACCAAAGTGCCGCCTAAGAATGCTGGGGCGGCCAGAGTGTTCCTTCCGGAAGATGTCTTGAAATAACATTATCCGGGTGCGTGGCTGTCGTTTTTGCGCCCGTGAGTTGTATAATGTCCTCCAAATTTCGGACAGGGTGTTAAGTCAAAAAAAGACTATAACTTTACAGCGAAATGGGAAAGACAACACGAAGAAAGTTCACCCCAGAGTTCAAGGCCACAAATCTGAGAAGTTTCCTGTTTGATTGGTTTGCCGCAAGAGAATTTTTCGGCCCAAAGAACAAGACTGACATTCTTGACCTTGGGGTCAAATACTTCTTTGATTTGAATGGGCCTATAAGTTCCTGACTGTTCCTCAGAGTACGGATTTCATAATAGAAGAACCTGAACAGAATCTGTTTCCTGCGACCCAGAAGGCTCTTGTTGAGGAACTTGTGCGAACGTGTAATGGCACGGAACATGAGCATGGTTTCACATTGACTACTCATAGTCCTTATGTTCTGGCGGCATTGAACAACCTCATTTATGCTTATCAGGTAGGATTGAGATCTGGGGAAGCGGTAAACAAAGTCACCTCAGATAGATTCTGGATTAACCCATCATCCGTTTGTGCGCTGATGGTGAAAGATGGGGCTGTGGAGGAGATCATGGATGCGGATTTGATGCACATTATGGCTGAAAGAATTGATTCGGTATCTGCTGAGATTAACGAGATGCTTGACACTTTAATGAATATTGATGTCAATGGGGCGTAGGAATAAATGAGCGGAAGGCAATGGTGCTAATACAGTGGCGCGAGAATTTGTGATTGTGGATTCTTCTGGTTTCCCGTTTTTCAGAAATATCATGACGGTGGATATGTCCTGTCACATGATCGAAGACCTAACGTGGTTTTGAAAGATAAAGGGGCGGCAAGACTGTATAACCTGCGAAATGACTTGAATAAGGAATTGGTCTGTTATCGTGTTGATGGAGGACTAATATCAAGTAAGGATGTCAGTAAATGCGATTTTGGCATTTATTCAGAGGATGATCTTCTTGTACTGGTGGAACTTAAGGGTGCGGATTACAACAAAGCTCTCGAGCAGTTGCTGTCAACCATTGACATTTTGTTGCGGAATCCAAGTATTCCGGTGTCAAAAGTGTGTACTCGTGTTGTGTTGAGCAGGGCAAGAGTCCCGGATGTGTTGGTGACTAAAGAGAAAAAACTTAAACTTATGATAAAACGTGAATATCGTGGCAACCATTCCAAATGCTCCAAACAAATGGATCAAACCTTGTCAAATATGTAAGGTGTGGGGTTCCATATTCAGCACTAACCTATGCGTAAATACATTTCAGCACTTTGCCGGCTGCGAGTGTAATTAATTCACTTATATATTCAATTCCAAGGAATGCTTTAGCCTTCTTGGCTGGTGACGTATGTCTCTGGCTATGATATCTGTTTTATGCTGAACGGTACCCGTGAGGCGCAATATAATAAAATACAAAGTTGAATTATGATGGAAATTGACATTAAGTTCATCTCGAATTTGCTCTCCGAGGCTGCGGAAAATCCACGGCTTCGTCAGAACTATGACCTGCGCACGTCATCCGACGACAACAGCCAGCGTATGCTCAATGCTCTTCTTCCTGGCACTGTGGTTCCTATCCATCGGCACCCGAACAGCACCGAGAATGTATTTCTGCTTCATGGAAAATTGGTCGAGGTGCTTTACGAGGAAGAGCGAGCTGGAGATGGCATTGAACCTGGAGATGGCATTGAACAGAAGCCGGATATGGCAATTGGGCATAGCCTCCATGAAACGGCACGCATTGTCATGGACCCGTCCTCCGGCAGTTACGGCTGCGTTGTCCCCGCTGGCACCTGGCACACGGTCGAAGTTCTGGAGCCGTCCGTCATCTATGAGGCCAAGGACGGAAAGTACGGCGAAGACGGGAGCGAGTCGGTGTGAGTTTTGGGGACGTGATAGGGAATTATGCGGAGATTGTGAAGAGAATGTAACGGAGAAGGTCAGAGTCCTGCAAACAGTTTCGATTCACCGTAGAATGTATCCAGATGGTCATAGGCTATCTGGATATATTCATTTTTGAAGAGTTTGTTCTTGCGCTCCGACCAGTTGTGGATGGCGGCGATTGTGTCCTCCAGGCTGATCCCGGGATTGTTGTGCCTGATGAAATCTACAGAGGCCAACACTTCAAGTGCCAAGGTGGATTCAAATCCGGAGATTAGTCTGATGGTTTCTTTAAGGCTGTCCTGCTCGGTTTTATCAAGAGTCCTTACATATGAACTTACTTCATTGATACGGCTATACTGCATCGTAAGTGGTTCAAATGCGGTTGCGTTCATTTGCTCAAAGCCTTGAATATAACTTCCGTTGAGACTATAGATGATGTGACTTATCTGTGGACTGTACGGGCCATAATAATGGGCTGTGAATTTAATCTTTGCAAACGACTTCGCCCCCTGGCGTTGTAGGAAATATGCAAGTTTGTTTGCCACAAATAAACTGCAGTTTTCTCCAAGAGAGTCGTAATAGTACATTGCATAAGTAATAAGCCCCCTCGACGGTGTCAGTTTCACTTCTTTGCTGACAGGCTTTGACTGTAGTATTGACTTTATTTCTGTATTAGGTTCGTAGATATAGATATCAGCATCTACGTCCTTTAGAGCCTCCTCTATCATTCCTTTCACTATTTCCCATTTAAGACCGCCATTGCCGCATCCTAACGGAGGAATGGCTAGGCTTGTAATCTTGCGTTCGCTGATTGCTTTTACAAGTTCGACAAGTCCATCTCTTATATATTCATATTTAGATGGATTTCGCCAATTCAGTTTGGTAGGGAAATTTATGATGGTTTTCTCTGCTCCGGCGCGATTCTTTTCATTGGTTATGAGAAGTTTTCCAGGCACTAATTCGCCGGACTTGCATGCGTCGGCATATATGGCAAAATTTTCCGGGAACTCTTCTTTAAACTGCAATGCAATCCCTTTACCCATCACACCTACTGTGTTGACGGTATTTACAAGAGCTTCTGCATTTGCAGTCAGGAGATTACCTTTCGTGAATCGTATCATGGATAAAAGTATTTTCTGTGAGTGTCTACATAGATTGGGATTTCGACTCCAATCTTCTGTTGGATTAATTTGGCTCGCTCTTCTTGTTCTTGGTTAAGAACAATCAGGCCGCAGATGCATTCTATAGGGACGTGACCTTTAACTAGAAATTCCGCTTGTTTGCGTCTCTGCGGTCCATATCGTCTTCCGTGTCATACCAGAACTGTTTGCGAATCGTAGGCCAATCCAGTTTAGACAAGTCATCTGGATTGTTGAAGAATCGGGTAATATGGTTCTTGGCATGCCCGTCAGTAAAACACCATTCGTGGCAATGATCGAGAATGCTGCTTATCTTGCATACCACATATAGAAGTTCCTCTTGAGGCCTTTGTTGGACACCGCGATTGCCGGTTTTAATATTTAGCAACATTGGTGAATGCCCTGCAAAGTAGAATGGCACGTAGTCACCTAAGTAGCCGTTAGGCGGAACTATCCTGACCCTGAACGTTTCCCTTTGCTTAATGAGCGTTGTATCGCCGATGTTGGTGAAGTTCGGAATAACATGGCCACTATTCTTGCTGTACATCCCGTTTTTTAGAGTATCTTCTAAATTGTCGAAATGTATCAGTCTTAGAATATGTTGGTCTTTGTATTCCATTATGGGATTCCGAATTATTCCGTTCTTGTGCAAAGATAACATTTTTTGGTTCAAACATTCATGCGCTGAGTAATATTTCCCATACGCCTGCACTTCCATTTCCGAGCAAGTTGGCAGTCCTAATATTTTCGAAAGGATAGATTAATAGCGTATTGCGGTATTGGCGGCGTGCCAGCTCCCCCTGTTTACCATGAGAGTTGGCAGGGGATGATTCGGGCGCAAAAAACGGCCGAAGGCCGACCGCCTTTTATTCACGTCTGTACTTAGCGAGCCGAAGGATGCACAGGAACACAAGTGTTGCTCGGTGGATATTGTAATCGCATGGTTTGTAGAAGCCATGGGCAACGTTATTGCGAATATGGGCGCATTATCCGCTGTTTCGTGTCGCGGAGGGATGAATCCTGTCCATGCAACTTTCTGAGTGCTGATGAATGTGGCTGGGAATGCATTTAAGAAGGCATTTTATGCCAGAATGACTTAACCAGCACGGCTATTGGTATTCTCGAATAATTCTCATATCTTTGTGATATTCATGAATTATGGCGATTGTTTAGTTGCAGCTGACAAATGATAACATATTTAAAGATTGACGGTTTTAAATCATTTCAACAGTTTGAAATGGAGTTTACTCCGTTTACTGTGATAGCCGGAGCTAATGCGGCTGGCAAGAGTAACTTGTTTGACGCATTGAAGTTGTTATCTGATTTGGCGGATGCTGACAAGATACAAAAAGCTTTTCGTGGGCAGCGTGGGAATCCTCAGGAACTGTTTACTCACTATGATGGACAATCAAGTGCCGAGACCATGTCGTTTGTCGTGGAGATGCTTCTCCCGCCGACAGTCACTGATGTTTGGGGGGTGAAAGAGACCTTGAGATATACCCGTCTGCGTTATGAGTTGGAACTTCATAGGTTTACGAATGACATTGGGATGGAAGATATTGAGGTGACGCGAGAGAGCCTTACCACAATCAAACATTCTGATGATAAATGGATTAAGATACTACCGAAAGGAACTGAAATCCATTGGCGTCCTCCTGTGAAAACAGGCAGGCGTCAGGTTCCTTATATGACCACGGAGAGTTTGGATGGCAGACTGTCTGTGATCATACCTCAGGATGGTCCAGGAGGAAAGCGTCGTTCATACCCGTTGGATCACACGACAAAAACCATCATCAGCAGTTTTGACTCTGTTGATTTCAAGCATATTCTTGCAGTCAGAGAGGAAATGAGGAGTTGGAGATTTCTACAGCTTGATCCTGTTGCCTTAATTCGATTAGGAAAGAGTTGAAGAGTTCTGAATGATGGCACTGGCTATGCATTCTGATTCGGATAAGGACTCTTACGAGGAACGCTTCCGGCACAAATTCACCCCTGTCTTTGAGTCATTGAAGGATAATCCTGCAGGATGCGACATTTTGATTTCCAACATTACATATGCTTTTGTACGGGAAGAAGATAAGGTGACAAGCCAGGATATATCCTCGCTTTATGCTCTGTTTTTGTGGCCGGGCTGTTTTGGTTAAGGTTAAGATGCCGGGAAGGCCGGTGTTCTTCGTGCAGGAGAGGATGGGGAAGGACGGTAGGATATTCAAGTGCCATAAGTTCCGGACGATGAAGGTTCGGCCGGCTGTTGCGTTTTCTGGCGAGACGGCGGCCCCTTCGACAGGCTCAGGGGTCTGTTCGGATGCGGGTCCAGGGACTGCGAATGATGATGGCTGGTCTTCCGTTTTGGTGGCGGGGGATTCGCGGATCACGCCGTTTGGGGCGGTGCTGCGGCACTATAAGCTTGACGAGCTGCCTGAGCTTTGGGACGTGATGGTGGGGAACACCGTCACTATAGTTTCCTCAAAGACATCGAGATGATCTTCGCCACCGTCCTCGGCTTCAAGGTTCGGTTCGCCGGCGAGGATCTATAGGGCTTTCCGTCCTGTCTTTAATTGAAATTTTACAAAGCACGCGCACACGAGATGCCCCTTCAGTGCCTTCTACGGTGGTCGGGTGTGGCTGGCCCTGTCATTCGGTAATAGGGTCAGCCACATGGAAGTGCCTCTCATGCGTTTCTGGGGCATGATGGCGTGGAAGTGGTTTGTAGAGGAAGGCGACTGAAGCGCGTCATAGTGACAAGGAGTCGATTTTCAAGAACTAAATATTTATCATATGCCGGTGCTCCTGTCTACACAAATGGTGTGGAAGAGGCTCTTTTCAAGGTTGGATTCTGTCTCCCTGCCGGCCCGAATCGCTTTTTGCTGAAATTATTTGATTTTTATAATCTTATCGGGATCCAATTCTGATTGGCAGACAGATTCGGTTTCTTCGATGATTTCAATACAGCGTTTTCTGCTTATGCGGATGCCAGTGCCGGCGGAAATGATGTCTTCAAGGCTGGGATTGCCCGAATATTTGACAGATGTAGCATGTTCGCCTTTGGTGCCTTCGGGGGAGTAAGTTATGTCGTATGCAGGAGCAAGTGACCATTTGCCGTTTTCGCAGAGAAAACTGAAGTTTTTGGCGTGATCGTCTTTGTTGGCGCATATGATGTTGAAAACCATCCTGCGGAACATCTGCTCCACCTGTGCGAGATCTTGTGTAAGGTAACCTGTCAAAGCAAGTAGATTTACGTAATCTATGCTTTGAGAACGGAAATCTGACTGTAGAAGGGCTGCCGCAGTGAGTGTATGGATGCGATGGCCATCTTTGATGTCAAATCTTTTAATTGAGAAGTAGCGGTCGTTAATGAGACGGATCTCAGGAATGTCAATTCCACATTTCATGGCTGTCCTCATGTATTGATATTCTGTCTTACCAATATCTGAGGGATCGTATATGTGTCTGAATTTTACTATCCAGTCAGAACCGTCAGCAGCCTTATATACCGCTTTGGGCCTTGCTCCACCAGAATTTCGGCTGTTGTAGTACAGGAACGATGCATCCGCATCGCTTTTCTCGGAGAGAACATTGATGGCTTTACGCTGAAGTTCGTCAAAGTCGTTGTCTGTGATGGTGGCAGTATGTTCTTTTAAAGTTTCTGGCTTATAGCAAAGTGCTCCCATGCCAGAGTTGCCGACCAGGGACAGCCTCTGAAGAGGGGATAGTTCTCCCAATGAACTACCTTCACGGCGAAGCATTCTGTCAAGCAGATAAAGACCATACCCATCCGGCAGACTGTCCTCAAATGCCGCGAATCCGCCACCATGACTATTTTCTTTTGAGAATATGAGTCCTGTCTGGAGTGGCAATTCCCATGGGGATATCGAAAAGCCACTTGCAATCCAAGCCTTGTCGTACTCGAACACACTTCGGTCTT
Source organism: uncultured Bacteroidales bacterium (assembly GCA_934725575.1). GTDB lineage: Bacteria > Bacteroidota > Bacteroidia > Bacteroidales > UBA932 > Cryptobacteroides. The sequence goes on along the minus strand of CAKVCK010000011.1, from coordinate 100,624 downwards.
TTTCGGGTGTCATCTGCAAAGTGCCGACAGTGTGTCTGTTTAATGAAACTGTGATTTTCAGTATGTCTTTCATCGCCCTTTTTGTCTTCCATGGTTTTTATTGATTGTCTCAAGTTCCTCTCCCGTGGTGAACTTGCTTTTACTCATGATGGCACTCATTTCTTCAAACCAACCAAATTCCACGACCAATTTCAGAAATGCCTCAAGAGATATCTTCCCTTTTGTCTCAAACCGTTCTAGCGTCGGTTCCGGAATCCCGGTTATTTCGGAGAGACTACGTCTGCTTAGGCCTCTGTCAAGCCTGCGCTTGCGGCAGTTTTCTGCCAGAATTGTGGCCAGACGCAGAGGGGTCTTGTCGAAAATATCGAAGCTATATTCCATAATATGTTATGCCAAAATCGCGATATATTTGATTATCGATTAAAATAATATGTCAAAAATAGTGATAATTTGGTTTGCCCGCAAATAATCTTGTATGATTCTTTGTTTGCAAAACTGCTAGCTTTTTGATTATTTTCGCAGATGAATCAGGCTGCACATTGGGGCGGAGTTGAGGGGTGGTCGTGCTGCGTGGGGGCAAAATCAAGTTGGTATGGAGACAAATTCGAATAGACCGAAAATATTCCTTTACACGGACGGGGCTTCAAGCGGGAACCCGGGGCCGGGAGGGTATGGCGTGGTGCTGAAGTGCGCTGGGCATGAGAAGGAGATGAGCGGAGGATTCATCCGGACGACAAACAACCGGATGGAACTGCTGGCGGTGATTAAGGGGCTGGAGGCCATTAAATGGCAAAATGCTGAGGTTGAGGTTTATAGCGACTCGTCGTACGTGGTGAAGGCTATTAATGAAGGGTGGCTTCAGAACTGGGAGAAGAAAGGATGGAAAAAGGTAAAGAACCCTGATCTTTGGATGAGGTTCCTGAATGTCTACAGGATGCACAGGGTGGCTTTCCACTGGCTCAAGGGGCACAACGGGCATCCGGAGAACGAGAGATGCGACAGGTTGGCGGTGGCTGCCGGGGCTGGCGCGGTGGCGGCTGGGAAGATGCTTCCCGTTGATGAGGGCTATGAAGCGAATGCCGCCTCTGAGGTTGGAACATTGGAATTCAGTTAAAAAAATCCTGCCATCCGCAATAAAAAAGCGACTTATTCCTTTCAATTTCCTAAATTTGTAAATGAATATGTCCACGTAGGCTCCGGCCGGACGTGACCACAAACACAATAGTAAGCATTATGGAAAAAAATAACAGAAAACCGATAGTCGGAATCACTCAGGGTGACGGCAACGGAATCGGCTATGAGGTGATCATCAAATCATTGGCGGATGCGAGAATCCTTGAGTCATTCACTCCGGTGATCTACGGATCGTCAAAGATCTTTGGCTTCTACCGCAAGCTCATCCACAATCTTGACCAGATGGACACGTACGTGATCCAGAGCGCAAAGGATGCCAAGCCTAAGAAGATCAACATCGTCAACTGTTTGCCTGACAACGTGTTCGTTGAGCCGGGACAGTCCACTCCAGAGTCTGCCAAATCGGCCATCAAGTCGCTTGAGTGCGCCGTTGGGGACATCAAGAACGGCGACATCGATGTGCTGGTGACCGCTCCGATCAACAAGAAGGCTATGGTTGCCGAGGGCTTCGGAAACACCGGTCACACTGAATATCTCCAAAAAGAGTTCGGTGTGGATGACGTGCTGATGTTCATGGTCTCCGACCAACTCAGGATAAGCGTTGTGACAGGGCATATTCCTTTAAAGGATGTGCCGACCTCGATCACTCAGGAGAAGATCGTGAACAAGCTGAGGTTGATGACCGCTTCGCTGAAGAGGGATTTCGGCATCGTGGAACCGAAGATCGCCGTGCTTGGACTGAATCCGCACTGCGGAGATGGAGGACTTCTCGGGGACGAGGAGGAGACAATCATCCTTCCGGCGGTCAAGGCCGCTAACGCCGAGGGGCTTTTGGCGTTCGGTCCATATTCCCCTGACGGGTTCTTCGGTCTTGGGCATTACGCCAAGTTCGACGCGACCCTTGCGATGTACCACGATCAAGGTCTGGCTCCGTTCAAGGCTCTCGCCTTTGAGGATGGTGTGAACTTTACGGCCGGATTGCCGATTGTAAGGACTTCCCCTGACCACGGCACAGCTTACGAGATGGCGGGGCGTGACGAGGCTGATCCACAGTCGATGATGTCCTCGATCTACACGGCCATCGACATATTCCGCAGGCGCGCGGCCTATGATACACTCCACGCCGGCAAAATGCAGAAACCGCAGGAATAGTCTCCTCGGTCACTGAGCCTGTCAATGTGACCCTAAATATCAGGATTATGAAATATGACCGCTCAATCCTAATCACCGGCGGCGCCGGCTTCATCGGCAGCCACGTAGTACGGCTGTTTGTCAATAAATATCCTGAATATCACGTCATCAACCTTGACAAACTGACGTACGCCGGCAACCTTGCCAACCTGAAGGACATCGAAGGCCGGTCGAACTACACATTTGTCAAGGCCGACATCTGTGACTATGACTCAATCCGTAAAGTCATCTCTGAATATTCAGTTGACGGAATCATCCATCTGGCCGCTGAAAGCCACGTGGACCGTTCGATAACGGATCCTTTCATATTCGCAAAGACAAATGTCCTTGGCACCTTGACATTGCTTCAGGCTGCCCGTGAGTTTTGGGAGCCGCAAGGTTGGGAAGGGAAGAGGTTCTATCATATTTCTACTGACGAGGTCTATGGAGCTTTGGAGCTGACAAGGCCGGAAGGTGATCCGGATGGCAATGAATGCGGTGGAGGGCCTTTCGGTGATAAGTTCTTCACGGAGGACTGCAAGTATCAGCCGCATAGTCCGTATTCCGCGTCCAAGGCTTCGAGTGACCATTTCGTGAGAGCCTATCACGACACTTACGGGATGCCTACCATAGTCACAAACTGTTCCAACAATTACGGGCCATACCAATTCCCGGAGAAGTTGATACCTTTGTTCATCAACAACATCAGGCAGCGTCGGCCGCTTCCTGTCTATGGGAAGGGGGAGAATGTCCGGGACTGGCTGTATGTCGAGGATCACGCCAGGGCGATAGACCTGATCTTCCATAAGGGAAAGACTGCTGACACCTATAATATCGGCGGATTCAATGAATGGAAGAACATTGACCTGATCAAGGTTCTTATCCGTACTGTTGACCGACTGCTTGGTCGGCCGGAAGGCTCGGATGATGATCTTATCACCTATGTCACGGACCGGAAGGGACACGATCTTCGCTATGCGATTGATTCCTCAAAGCTGAAGAATGAACTTGGCTGGGAGCCGAGCCTTCAGTTCGCGGAGGGGATCGAGAAGACCGTCCGCTGGTATCTTGACAACGGCCCGTGGCTTGACAATGTCACCAGCGGGGAGTATCGACGGTACTATGAGGATATGTACAAGAACCGGTAGGTGAGCGGTCTCTAAGCTTGTCGACGTGACGACTGTTTGGGTTGCGTGGCAGAAAAAAGGAAAATCAGGAATTTTGCACGTAACCAAAATTCCTGATTTTATTTTTCTGCCACAATCCTTACATAATTGTGTGATAAAAAATAACTTTCCGCTTGCGGTAAGGAGTTCTGATGGAGATGCGTTCTTCGCACCTGGCATTTCTGCTGCCTCGCGGCCTTGAATCCAAGGAATTCCGCTTAAGCGTCCGATCAGCCTTTGCCTGCTAGACAGAAAGTGTACGCAAAGGTACACATTATTTCGTTATCTCCAAATATTTTTCTGCAATTTGTTGAAAAAATAATTTATTTGACACGTAATAAGTCGTTATTTGATAGTGTAATCGTGCGCGAAATGTCAACTTGAAGCACTATTTCAAGTAAAGCAAAAATCCCGATGACCATCCTCCCTTCGTTCCGTCCCCACATCCGGTCATCGGGAAAGCTTAGAGTTAATGAACCTACTTCATATATTGGGCTGAGATGTTCTCATCGACGGTTTCGACAGAGTTTGCGATCACCTCCAGACTTGTCCTTTCTATGCCGTCTCCCGATGTGTACTTTTGGGAACGAAGCCTGCCTACCACATAGACGGGAAAGCCTTTCTGGATGACATCCAACGAAGAGATACCCTTGACACCCTCCCAGGCTGTGACGTTGTGCCAAGTCGTCTCGATGACCGGCTCCCCGTTCCTGCCTTTGTAGGCGAAGTTTGTCGCTACGGAGAAATGCGCCACCCGCGTCTCCCCGACCTTGAGAATGTTGACATTGCCGACATTCCCTCGGATTTCCAATCTGTTCAACTGTTCCATAATTCAAGTTGTTTTGAAATTTTGTCTGACGCAAAGTTACGGCGGCATATCGCACGTGCCCCAGGCCTTAAAGAATTAACGGAGAGATTTTTCTGAATATTATCAAATTACAGTCATATTCATTCCCGAGCCGCGATTCCAAAGAATTAATTCTGTGAAAATGATGTGTTTTTTATGTAGATAAATTTTTATTAGGGGCGGCGTGGAAATATTTTGCCACCCCAAAGAAATCATTGTGTGGCGTCAAAATGATAAGAAACAGAAAAATATTGATGAGGTTTCTTATCTACCCTTTCTTTTCTCGCAAAAGCCTCGCATATTTGTAGGAGGTGTAGAATGGCTGTTTCCGTTGATGGTGAATGACTCGCCGGTTCGGATCGCCAGTCTTGTTAAGATTTGTAATATGGTTTACAAGGAAGATGAGCAGAGGGGGAGATGTCTGGAGTGCGGGGATGTTCTTCCTTACGGGCGCAGCGATATGAAGTTTTGCTGCGTCACTTGCAAAAGCAGGTACCACTATGTCAACAGCGGCCATCTGAAGGGGCTGCGGCTGAGAACCATCGGGGCGCTGGACCGCAACCACGGGATTCTGATGTCACTGCTGGAGAAGGGTGTCACATCAATGAATATTCCTGACCTTGCTCAGATGGGCTACAGGTTTGACTGTGTCACATCGTACCACAAGGTCAGGAATCACAATGAATATCGTTGCTACGATATCAAATATTATTTGTCGGAAAGCCGCTTGTTCGGGCTCTCAAAGGTCGAGACAGGCCCGTCGGTGAAGAAACCTTAGGCCTCTTCGGCGCACTCCTCGTCCTTGCCGGGATCCTTGAACAGGAATATGAACAGGATGCCTACAAGAAGAGCGTAACCGGCGAACACGTACCAGGCTGTGGCCCAGTCAGGCTGGGCGGCGTTGTAAACGTAATGGTTCACGACCTTGCCTGCGGCCCAGGTTCCGATCGAGGCTCCGAGACCGTTTGTCATAAGCATAAACAGTCCTTGTGCGCTGGAGCGGATGTCCTTTGTGGTCTTGCGGTTGACGTAAAGGGAGCCGGATATGTTGAAGAAGTCGAACGCCACACCGTAAACGAGGCAGGAAAGGATGAACAGCCATACTCCCGAGCCAGGGTTGCCGATTCCGAAGAATCCGAATCTGAGAACCCAGGCGAACATCGCGATGAGCATCACCTTCTTGATTCCGAACCTCTTCATAAAGAATGGTATAAGGAGGATGCAAAGGGTCTCGGACATCTGGCTGAGCGAGATCAGGGCGTTGGCGTTGCGCGCGCCCCAGGCGTCGGCATATTCAGGACTTCCGGCAAAGGATGAGATGAACGAGTTGGCGTAGCCGTTGGTGATCTGGAGAGACGCGCCGAGGAGCATAGAGAATATGAAGAACACGGCCATCTGCCTGTCCTTGAACAGAGAGAATGCCTTGAGGCCGGTGGCCTCCATGAAACTGCTGCCGCTGGCCTTCTTGACAGGCACGTTCGGGAGACTCAGCGCATAGAACCCGAGGATCAGGCTGAGGACTCCGGAGGTGAAGAACTGGAAGTAGCTGTGCTGGTACTGGATTCCGGAAGGATCCTTCATAAAGTTCACCAGCAGCATCGTGCAGATGAATCCGACCGTTCCGAACACACGGATCGGCGGGAACGCCTTGACAGTGTCCTTGCCGGCTCCCTCAAGGCCGGCGTAGGCCACGGAGTTGGTAAGGGCGATTGTCGGCATATAGAACGCCACGCTGATTGTGTAGAGGATGTAGAAGATGCTGAAATTGAAGTCCGGACCGACCAGATACGCTCCATCGGTCAGGTTGACGTTGCCCATCGCGTACAGTCCGGTGCCGAGCATAGAGACACCTGCGATGAGTTGGCAGAGAGACAGTGTCTTCTGCGCCGGGATCCACCTGTCGGCCACGATGCCGATCAGGGCTGGCATAAATATGGAGACGAATCCCTGTGTGGCGAAGAAAAGCCAGATCTGGGGACCGAGTCCGGCCTTGCCGAGAAAACTACCCATGGATGTCAGGTACGCTCCCCAGATGGCGTACTGGAGGAAGTTCATAATGATCAGCCTGAGGCTGATGTGCTTGTTGCTCATAACGTTATTGTGTTTTTTGTTATTATGCGTATGGTCAAAACAAACAAATGTACGAGTTTTCGGCTAAAAATCACTATCTTTGAGGGTTAAATTTTGGAAGAATGGTTTTCAGAGAGATAGCGAAGGATCCCGGCTCAAGGGCAAGGACAGGCGTTTTCACCACCGATCATGGTGAGGTGAGGACTCCGATATTTATGCCAGTCGGGACAGTAGGCTCTGTCAAAGGGGTCTATCACAGGGACTTGAAGGAGGATGTGAAGGCCGAGATCATCCTTGGCAACACCTATCATCTCTATCTGAGACCTGGACTCGACATCTTGAGGAAGGTCGGCGGACTGCACAAGTTCGAGAACTGGGACAGGCCGATCCTCACCGACAGCGGCGGATTCCAGGTATTCTCCCTGACCAAAATCCGTAAGATCACAGAGGAAGGCTGCCGTTTCCAGTCTCACATCGACGGTTCCAGACACACTTTCACTCCGGAGAACAACGTTGACACCCAGAGGGTTATCGGTGCGGACATAATGATGGCGCTCGATGAGTGCTGCCCTGGTGACGCTGACGAGAGGTACGCCGCCAAGTCTCTGAAACTGACTCAGGGATGGCTTGAGCGTTATTTCAAGCATTTCTGTGAGACCGAGCCTCTGTACGGGTACAATCAGGTGATGTTCCCGATCATCCAGGGCTGTGTCTATCCGGAACTGCGCAAACGGGCGGTTGACCACGCTGTCAGTCTCGTTAGAGACAGCGAGGCTGTCGGCGGTTTCGCGATCGGCGGACTTGCGGTAGGTGAGCCTACCGAGAAGATGTACGAGATGTTGGAGCTCGTCTGCCCGCTCCTGCCGGACAACAGGCCTCGTTACCTGATGGGAGTCGGCACACCGGCCAACATCCTTGAGGGAATCGCGAGGGGAGTGGATATGTTCGACTGCGTGATGCCTACCCGCAACGGCCGCAACGGAATGCTCTTCACCTGGAACGGCATAATGAATATGCGCAATTCCAAGTGGGCGGAGGATTTCTCGCCGATCGATCCGGATGGAGCGTCGTTCGTCGACCGGACATATTCAAGGGCATACCTGCATCATCTTTTCATCGCGAAGGAGATGTTCGCCGCGATGATAGCGAGCGAGCACAATCTTGCCTTCTACCTCGATCTTGTCCGTGAGGCGCGCAGGCACATCGAGGCGGGGGACTTCGCCTCTTGGAAGGAAGTGACCGTAAAAAGAATAAGCTCAAGACTTTAGGAATATGAACGTGGGACTGAAGAAGATAGACTGGTACATCATAAAGAAGTTCATTCTGACCTTCTTTATGGCCCTTCTTCTCATCATCGGAATCGTCATCATCTTCGACATAAGCGAGAAGATCAACCATTTCGTCGAGAACAAGGCGCCTCTGCACGCCATCGTCTTCGACTATTACGTGAACTTCGTCCCGTATTTCGTGAATATGTTCAGCCCGCTGTTCGTGTTCATCACTGTCATATTCTTCACTTCCAGGATGGCTGCCAACAGCGAGATCATCGCGATCCTGTCCTGCGGCGTGAGCTACAAGAGGATGATGGTGCCGTATATGGTCTCCGCCCTGCTGATCGCCACGCTTTCCCTTTCGCTCAACCTTTGGGTTATTCCGAGGGCGAACATCAAACGAATCAATTTTGAGCTTAAATACGTCAAGCATCGAAACTCATTGTCGTCCAATAACGTGCATTACCAGATCAACCCTGGCAAGTTCGTCTCGGTCGAGTCTTTCAGCTCTTGGAACAACACAGCCTACGATTTCACTTTGGAAGACATAGAGGACAACAAGCTCGTCAAGAAGATTTCAGCTGAGAAAGCGGTTTGGGACAGCACTTTCAATGGCTGGAAACTAAAGAATTACTTTATAAGGGAATATACCGAGGGTCTTCAGGACCGTGTGACCACCGGGTCGGAGCTTGACACCGTTCTTAACCTGACCGTCACGGATTTCTACCGCAACAAGAAGACCGTCGAGACTCTGCCGGCCGGGCAGCTTGACGAGTTGATCGCCACACAGAAGATGAGAGGGGACGCCAATGTTATGTATGCGCTCATCGAGAAGCACAACCGTTTCGCGCTGCCGTTCTCGGCTTTCATCCTGACCCTTATGGGTGTGAGCCTTTCCTCAAGAAAGCGCAGAGGCGGCATCGGTCTGAACATAGGGGTCGGTATCGGCCTCAGTTTCACCTACATCCTATTTATGCGTTTCAGCCAGATGTTTGTCTATTCCGGGGCGTTGCCTCCGGTGGTCGCCCTGTGGCTTCCTAACGTGATTTTCGGCATAATAGCCTTCGTCTTGTACAATCGAGCTTCTAAATAACTTAATATTTATGTCACAACAAACCTTATCCCCACTGAAACGATCCATCGTCGGAGTTCAGTTTATGTTCGTGGCCTTCGGTTCCACGGTCCTCGTCCCACTTCTGGTCGGATTTGATCCAGCCATCGCTCTTCTCGCGGCCGGTCTCGGCACTCTTCTTTTCCACGCTGTCACCGGAGGCAAGGTTCCGATCTATCTCGGCAGCAGCTTCGCGTTCATCGCTCCGATCATCAAGGCTACCGAACTCTACGGATTGTCTGGAATGTTCTGCGGACTTGTCGCCGTGGGCCTTGTGTACATTCTGATGAGTTTTCTGGTCAAGCTGTTCGGAGTCAACTTCATCAAGAAGCTCTTCCCGCCGATCGTGATCGGACCGGTCATCATCCTCATCGGTCTTTCATTGGCCGGAACGGGAGTCGATATGGCCAGCAAGAACTGGATTCTGGCTCTCGTGTCACTCTTTGTGGCGATCATCTGTTCGTGCTGGGGTAAAGGTATGATTAAGCTCATCCCGGTTGTGTTCGGCGCCCTCGCCGGCTACATCGTGGCCGTGATATTCTACAGAAGCTCTATGGATTTCTCCGGAGTTGCCAACGCTCCTTGGTTCCAGCTTCCGCATTTCTCGAAGATGAGCCTCTCCTGGCAGGCCATCGTGTTTATGGCTCCTGTCGCCATCGCTCCGATCATCGAGCACGTTGGTGATGTCTATGCGATCAGCGAGATCGCCGGCAAGGATTTCGTCAAGGATCCTGGCCTGCACCGCACGATGTTGGGTGACGGTCTCGCCTGCACCCTTGCTGCGTTCCTCGGCGGCGCTCCTGTGACAACATATTCAGAGGTCACCGGCGCTGTGTCTCTCACAAAGGTGACTGACCCTGCCTGTATGAGAATCGCGGCCATCTCCGCCATCCTGATTTCCCTTGTAGGAAAGGTCGGCGCGGCGATCCAGACCATCCCGACAGCCGTTCTCGGCGGCATTATGCTCCTCCTTTTCGGTAGTATCGCTTCTGTCGGTATCAACAACCTCGTGAAGGCTCAGATCGATATGAACAAGACTCGCAACTTGATCATCGCTTCCCTCATCCTGACCATCGGTATCGGTGGTGCGGTCATCAGCTTCGGCAAGTTCTCCCTCGCCGGCATCGGCCTCGCATCGGTTGTCGGAGTTATCCTGAACCTCATCATCCCTGACAAGAAAGAGACCGAAGAAGCCAACTCTTAAAAGACATTCAACCCCCAGTCACTTCGTGATAGCCCCGGAGGGGCACGGGGAAAGGATTCCCCGAAACCCCTTCGGTCGCTTCGCTCCGAATCATGGGACTTTTTGTCATCATCTTTGTGAATATGAATGCATTGAAAGTCAAGATAGTAAACAAAAGCCAATGGCCCGACCCGGCTTACGCCACCGAGGCGTCGGCCGGGATGGACCTTAGGGCTAACATCACCGAACCGATTGTGCTGAAGCCATTGGAAAGGGTTCTGGTGCCTACGGGAATATTCATTGAGCTTCCTGTTGGCTATGAGGCGCAGGTCCGTCCCCGCAGCGGCCTCGCCACGAAGCATGGCATCACCGTGATCAACAGCCCTGGGACCGTGGATGCGGATTACCGTGGGGAACTGAAGACCTCGCTTGTGAACCTTTCCAACGAGCCGTTCGAGATTGTTCCAGGCGAGCGCATCGCCCAGATGGTTGTCGCCCGCCATGAACGTGTAGAGTGGGAGGATGTTGAAGTTCTCTCGGAGACGGAGCGAGGAGCAGGGGGATGGGGCAGCACGGGGAAGAAATAGTGACAGAGTCACTATTTCTTTTTAACCCCCAGTCACTACGTGACAGCCCCGGTGGGGCATTGGGGACCGTATTCCCCAAACCCCTTGCGTCGCTTCGCTCCGAGTTTGTTGTTTTGCATTATTACTAATATATTTAAGAAATATTTTTGGATTTGTTTTCGAATATGGATGTGCAGAGATTATATTCGGCATTCTTGGAATGCGGCCGTGTGACGACGGACAGCCGCGCCATCAGCGGCGGCGAGATGTTCTTCGGACTGAAAGGCGAGAATTTCGATGGCAATGAATATGCTCTCAAGGCTCTTGAGGCGGGGGCTCGTTATGCTGTTGTGGACGAGAGTTCAACAGCGGCCACGTCTGGCGATCCTCGTGTTCTCGTCGTGCCGGACACGCTGGTTGCCTTGCGGGCTCTCGCACGTCACCACAGAGAAAACACTTTCATCGATGGCAAGCGTCTGACTGTCATCGGACTGACCGGAACCAACGGCAAGACCACGACCAAGGAACTGATCACGAGAGTGTTGTCCGTAAAGTACAAGGTAACATCAACGCAAGGAAACCTGAACAATGACATCGGAGTTCCTCTGTCTGTCCTGAACATCAATTCCGAGACGCAGCTTGCTGTCATTGAGATGGGGGCTAACCATCCCGATGACATAGAGAAACTGGTCAAGGTCTGTGAGCCGGACTATGGTCTCATCACGAATGTCGGCAAGGCTCACCTGCTTGGATTCGGCAGTTTTGAGGGCGTGAAGAAGGCCAAGGGAAAGTTGTACGACTATATTTCCGAACACGGAGGAAGCATATTCCTGAATGCGGATGATGAGAATCTGGTCGCTATGGCCGCCGAACGTAAAGGTTTGAATGTCATTGAATATGGTATTGAGCATTGGGGCGCTATGGTTCTGCCTTCCGATGCCGCGCATCCTTTTGTCCGGATGGCCATTCCGGACACGGTCGCTTCGACAGGCTTATCAACAGTCGAAGCGACGGACCCCACAGAGAACCTCCTCGGTATAGAAACCCATCTGGCTGGATCCTATAATGCCAACAACATAGCCGCCGCCATCGCCGTTGGCCTCCATTTCGGAGTATCCCTTGAAGATGCCATTCAGGCTGTGAGTGAATATATTCCTAAAAACAACCGCTCGCAGCTTGAGAAGACAGAGCGCAACATTCTGATTGAGGATGCCTATAACGCCAATCCGACGAGTATGGCCGCCGCATTGGAGAATCTGGCGACTGTTCAGGCACCGCTTAAAGCCGCTATGTTGGGAGATATGAGAGAATTAGGTGAAGAGTCTGTCGCCGAGCATATTGCCATATTAAAGAAAGTCCTTTCGATGCATTTGGATCTTGTCTGCCTTGTCGGAGAAGAGTTCCGCAAGGCTCTTGAGGAGGTCACAGAGCCTGTCGAAGAGACCTCAAATACGAAATGGTTTCCAACCTCGGATGATCTGGTAGCCTGGCTGAAAGAAAACCCAGTCTCCGATCACACAATCCTCATCAAAGGCTCCCGCGGGATCCGGATGGAGAAGATTTTGCCCGAGTTATAGGAAATCTCCTCTCGTCAAAAATCATAGTCAGCCCTGTGACCGGCACTTTGTCGATGCGCGTCTGGATGACATATCTGGCAAGCATTCCGACAAAGTAACCTATTGTCAGTCCGACAATTGTCCCGACAATCACGTCGCCGAGGTAATGCTTCCCGACGAATATCCTGCTGACGGCCACGAGCGCAGCCCACGTCAACGCAAACTTGTAGAACCCGTTGTACGTGTGCGTCCGGTCATTTCTGAACCCGATGATCAGGCACATAGCCAGGGCGAAAGCGTTCGCAGCATGCGCCGAGAAGAACCCGTAGAACCCTCCGCGGCCTTCCAGCACGTTCAGTCCTCCGAGAAGCATTCTGGCGCTGTAACTCGGTCTCAGTCTGTCAACTGAATGCTTCACGATGGTTGAGAACTGGTCGCACAGTCCGAACGCTATTCCGACTGAGACCAGTACCACAAGAGCCCTTTTCCATCCAAGCCTCCTGAACAGGAAATACGCGCAGATCGCGTAGGCCGGAATCCACACAGTCTTGTCGGACATCAGCATCCATAATTGTTCGGTCGCCGGAGTGCTGAGACTGTTAAGGAACAAGGTCGCGTCCTGATCGATCCTGTGCAGGAATCCTATGAGTGAAGCGCTGACCATAGCATATCCTTTAAGTCCTTGATACCCTCACCGCTGACCGATGAGATGAACACGTGAGGAATCCCTTTAGGGAGAGTTGGTTCGATCTCCTTTTCGATGTCTTTGTCAATCAGATCGCACTTGGTTATGGCCAGCACACGATCCTTGTCCAGTAGTTCGGGGTTATATTCCTTAAGTTCGTTGAGCAAGGTCTCGTAGCTTGCCTTAATGTCGTCCTCTTCCGCGGAGACCATAAAGAGCAGAACCGAGTTTCTTTCTATGTGGCGGAGGAAACGTATTCCAATGCCTCTTCCTTCGTGCGCCCCCTCGATGATCCCAGGGATGTCCGCCATTACAAATGACTGATCGTCATAGTATTGCACGATTCCAAGATTCGGCTCCAGTGTCGTGAAGGCGTAGTTTGCGATTTTCGGTTTAGCCGCCGTGACAGCCGCCAGCAGGGTGGATTTTCCCGCGTTAGGGAAGCCTACAAGTCCCACGTCAGCCAGTACTTTGAGCTCCAGGATGAACCATCCTTCCTGTCCATCCTCTCCCGGCTGAGCGTACCGTGGAGTCTGGTTGGTGGCTGTCTTGAAGTTGTTGTTGCCCAGACCACCGCGTCCTCCCTTGCAGAGGATCCGCGTCTGCCCCGGCTCCATCATCTCGAACAGCACCTCTCCGGTCTCGGCGTCCTTCGCCACGGTTCCCACCGGCACATCCAGAATGATGTCCTCCCCGTTCTTCCCGGTCCGAAGTCCACCTTCCCCGTGTCCTCCTTCCTCCGCCTTGATGTGCTTGCGGTACTTAAGGTGTATCAAAGTCCAGAACTGCGGATTCGCCCGAAGGATGATATGCCCTCCACGGCCTCCGTCTCCGCCATCCGGTCCACCCTTAGGCACATACTTCGCCCTGTAGAGATGCATCGACCCCGCACCCCCGTGCCCCGAAGCGCACCATATCTTCACATAGTCAATAAAGTTGCTGTCTGCCATAATCTTTTTCTTTGCAAACTACAAAGATAGCGAAAGTTTGGGAAAGAATATATGTCTTTGGTGGCCACGAGCAAGTTCCAATAACCGAAAAAATGTCTAAATTTACACCCAAAACAGAAACGCAGATGGAAATCGATGAATTGGAGCGTGGCCGGCTGAGGAACAAAGTGCTGAACTTCCTGAAGGCCAATGATATTGAATATGAATTGTACGAACATCCCGCATTGTACACGGTGGAGGAGTGTCTGACGTATTGGGGGAATATTCCCGAGGCTACGCATTGCAAGAACCTTTTCTTTCGGAACCATAAGGGGAACAGGCATTACCTTGTGAGTATGGAATGCCATAAGACTCTCGACATTCATAGTCTGGAGCATACTCTGAAGCAGGGAAAACTCTCTTTCGCGTCAGAGGAAAGGATGGTTCGATGCCTTGATCTGCATCCTGGGTCGGTGTCGGCCTTCGGACTTATCAATGACATCGATCCGAAGGATGCGGATCCCAAGGAGCTTTTTCCGAACGGACACCGGGTCAAATATTACATTGACAGCACGTTGCGCACCGCAGACAAGATAAGTTTCCACCCTTGCGAGAACACGGCCAGCGTCGTGATCTCAGGCGCGGACTTCTTGCGTTTCCTGTCAATATGGGGCGGTGAGGTCGAATGGATTGAAATATGATGTGCGTCTAACCACAATTAAATTTCATATTCACAGAGCCTTTCATTATATTCGTCTGAATATGCGACAGATTGTGGAAAGATGAAGATTTTGACGAAACTGATGCAAGGACTTCTGAGGGTGATCTCGGCGCTTCCGCTGGGGTTCCATTACGTGTGGGCGGGCTTCTTTGCCTGGCTGCTGCGTGATGTGATGCATTACCGCCGTGATGTGGTGATGATCAACCTCTCCCGCGCTTTCCCTGACAAGAAATACAAGGAGCTGAAGCAAATCTCCAATGCGTTCTACAAGCATTTCGGCGAGGTGATAGCAGAGACGATCTGGTTCGGCGGATGCCGCAATCCGGAAAGGCTGCACAGGAAACGTCTGGTGGAATATACTAACATCGATGCCGTTGAGGCCGCGCTTGCGGAAAGTCCCGGAGTTGTCGTGCTCAACAGCCATTTCGGCAACTGGGAACTGACCGGAGGCTGCCTGAATTACGACTACCGCCCAAACCGGGAACAATCGGTGATGAACGTAGATAATGTAATCGCCGTCTATAAGCCGTTGAGCAGCAGGATGTGGGACGAAATAATGCGTGTCAACCGCTGCGCCCCGGTGCTGCGGGACGGCTGCGCGGTACAAAAAAGCTTGGCGGCTCAATCGAGGTCATCCTGAAGCCGGGATGTGATCATCATCCTCACAGTCTCTAAGCTCCTGCACCAGTAGTCCGTTTCTTGCTGGACAAGACTCTTTCGAAATAGTCTGATCATTATGCTAAAAGGCTGGCCTCGTCAACTGAGGTCAGCCTTTTTGCGCGCCCGGCTCTAGTTAGCCAGAAATATTCATTTGTCGGCACGGCTTTACGAGGAGAAATGTACCAAACGCAATAAATCCCACCATTGGTACAGGGGATGGACTAGCGGTGCACCGCCTAAGACATCAGGCTCGGGGCGGGGACGAACGCCGTGGCCGGACAATTGACAATGTTCGTCCTTTCATATGCTTTATGAGATCACGTGAAGACACTTATGACAGTAAGCGCCTTACGAAACGCGTTCAGCCGCTCCGCGTGCAAAGACGGCCTTCCAGATTCCTGTCTACCGACCTTGACGTGAGGTTCTGCCATCTTGTTCAGATCCGGGCGGACTCTTTCTGGCGCGCAAGGCATGTTGGGCACGCGAGGTGAGATTCTGATTTGGATCGGGGTGTGGAAATCCTTTTATCCCACACTAAGCATAACAGCGAAATCTTCTTCAGTGCCTTGTCTTTCAGGATGCCTTACGACGGATTGTCGCAATGAAATTCAAGTAATAAGCATACGAATTATCACACAGAAGCGTTGCGCGGTAGTAATTGGTTAAAACATCAATGCTATAAGACAAAAGTTAGTCAACATATATATAGTTCCCATTATTTTTTTTATTTCATTTTTGAAGTTAGCAGCAGGATGGCATTGGGGAATTGTTGTGTGTCGGCGGATTCGCGATTATTGATTTGATGTCATGCTTCGTTTTTTGCTTAAAGATTGTTATTTGGGTGTTATTCGCGCATATTCAGCGATTTAGGTTACTAAAACGATATTTGTGATTTATTTTGAAATGGAGGTAGATTTTTTTTATACCTTTACGCACTTAACAAATTTAATGTTCCAGCAGTTGGCTCGAACTTTTTTTATTTTTTAGTAATATGAAAAATTTTTTCAGATTCCTCATCGCTGCCGCGTTAGTGTTTACCGGCTGCGGCAAGAGCAATGATTCCCCGGAGCCGGAACCAGTACCGGTTCCCGACTTCACCGTTGAACAGACCGCGCTGACGCAAGGCTCGTTCAGTGTCAGAATCACCCCTAAGGACAACGAGAACACCTACTATTTCAGTGTTCTCACCAAGAAGGACTATCAGTCCAAGTACAAGGAGACCCCCGAGACTCTCGAAGCGGCGTACAGTGAATGGTTCGGCCAGATGGCCACCCAGGCGGGACTGTCTGTCGAGGACTTTCTGAAAAACGCCCTGCTTTCAGGCATGCAGAACTACCGGTTCCGTTCGCTCGAACCCGGCACAGACTACATATTTTTCGTTTTCGGTGTGGACTATTCAGGGAAGGCCACCACGGCTGCGGACATCGTGCCTTTCTCCACCCCGAAGGCCACACTGGACAAGAATGTGACTTTCAACATCACCCCTACGGAGGTCGGCTCCACATGGTTCAAGGTCAAGATCAATTGTAACGACCCTGACGTGTACTACTACTATGATATCATGCTGCCTTCCATCTACGAGCAGTATTGCGGCAGCAATCCTTCGAAGATTCCTGAATATGTCGCCTCTTACCTTTCAGCCCTTAAGAGCGAGAACGACACCTATGCCGCCATGTCAGAGGCTCAGTTCATCAGCAGCATCACCGTCGGCGGCGAGATTGAGTACGACACCGCGCTGTCTGAGGTGGCCAACTCCCTCCTCCCTGAGACGGAGTACCCTGTGTTCGCAATCGGCATCGCCAATGACGGCAGCTTCACCACCGACCCTACTGTCGTCATGGTCAAGACGGCTGAGACCCCGAAGAACGACTGGAAGATTTCCGGAGAGACACTGACCGACATCCAGTACAACGCCACCGTCACTCCTGCCTATGATGAGGTCTATGCCGTGATCCTTGAGCGCAAGTCCTACTTTGAGGGTGCCACGGATGAGCAGATGGTCAACGACCTCCTTGCCGCGAGAAAAGGCACGTTCCAGAACGATCTCTGCGTGGAGACCTCGAAGGTTGAATTCAATAACCTCATCCCTGACGAGGACTACTACCTGTTCATGATCGCCTGCACGCCTGACGGCCTTCCAAAGACCGGCGACAAGCTGAATGTTAAGAAACACGAGGTCAGGACCAAGACCGCGACACCGACCGGCGCCGTTTACAGCCTGAAAGTCTTCAACATCCAGAAGACATCGGCCAGCGTGGCGGTGACTGTCAACGAGGCCGGCGAGAACCAGACCTTCCTCACGAACTATATCTCAAAGGAGGAGTTGAACAAGCTTACCGCATCGATGAGCGAGGGCGAGGCTCTCAAGAAGCACATGGATGACCTGATCGACGCCAAACTCAAGGAGTGGAACGGGACTTATTCCAATATGGACAGGAAAGAGTTCCTTTCAAGGCTCCTGCCGAACGAGTCTAAGACCGGCAGCGGCAACTACATCGATTTGGAAGGCTTGAAAGCCGGCACGACCTACTATGCCTACTCAATCGGGCTCAAGGCTGACGGAACCTACACCACCGAACCGTTCAAGGCGGAGTTCACCACTGTCGAGGATGTCAAGAGTGCCGTCCACCTTACTTCAAGCGGCATGAAGGCCTGGATGTATGACGAGTATTATCCAAACAAAACGAACTACACGCTGGGTGTCATGGCTGATCCTTTCTATCAGGTAGGAGGAGCGTATGGCAAGTCATTCACAGGGACTGATGAATGGGCGGACAAAAGTTTCACCGAGATAGTTGAGGAACTGAAGAAAGAACCGGCGGGTGCATACGGTGCGGTCACGATCAACCTTACAGTCGAAAGAGGAACGAAATTCTATGCATACTTCGTAGGTGTTGACAAGAGCGGGATTCCTACCGATGTGATCAAAATCACACATACATCCAAGACGGAAGGTTCCGTCAACACGGGTATGGGCAAGGAGGTGTCTATTGACAAGATCGAAACCATTGCCAGATAATGCGGACATTTTTGAATTATCTTACGTCATTGCTTGCCGCCGCCGCTGTCATCAGCGGATGCGGCAAGTCTGACATACCGGACACTCCTGACATCCCTCCAGAACCAGAACAACCAACAGTGAAGGCCTATTCAGTGGGAGACTACTACCAGAAAGGCTTCGTGAAGGGAGTTGTCGTGAGCGTGGACGAGAAAGGGGAGCACGGTCTGATTGTCTCTCTCAAGGAACATGAAGCCGCCTGGGCGTTCAGATCCGACAATGTCATGGACGGACAGCCCGGCACGGGGCAGTACAACACCGGCCGCGTACGTGAGTTCAAGGATTGGATGGACTTCTATCCGGCTTTTGAACGCGCGACATTGGAGAATGTCGGAGCACTAAAGGACTGGTTTCTGCCATCCATGCATGAGCTGGCGTCATTGTACAAGGCCTACACAGGCCACGACACCAATGACGTGGAACAGGGGACGGGATCGACCAAAGCCGGGATGAGCGAGAACGAGTCGAAGGACTGGTTCAACAAGTGCCTTGCCGGCAACAAAGGGACCGCCATATCCGATCAGGTTTATTGGTCATCCAACGAACTCGGCCCCAGTATAGCCTCCGCGTTCGACATGCGTACCGGCACCTCGCTGGATGTCCCGTCGGATCTCGACAAGAGGAAGGTCTACAAGGTCAGGGCGATGGCATCGTTCTGAGTCAATTATTCACGATTAAATGTTCATTTAGAAAATGAAAAGAATAACTATCATTTTGGTGTCGGCGGCGCTGGCTCTCGTTTCGTGTTCGAAGGAGAACGGCGACACGCCATGGTCCGGCGTTCTGAACGCGCCTGAGGTGACGATCACGGAGGGAACCGCATCGTTGACCGCAAGCTGGCCTGAGGTCAAAGGGGCCGAAGGCTACAGGTGTGAGGTTACCTATGTCTCGGGAGGAAGGAATGTGGATGTCCTTAAGACAAACATCACTGAGACATCTTTCACAGTCAGCGCGTTGCGCCCGGAGACAGACTACACTGTCAGGGTCGCCGCCACAAGAGGTGGCAAGGCTTCAGCGAACTGGTTCATGGAGGACAGGAAGACAGGAAAGTTCAACGTGACTTTCGACATCACTCCTTATGAGGTGTACAACTCCACGACCGGCCACATTGACTATATGGCGAAAGTGAAACCTTCCGATGACGGTGTGTACTATTGGATCGCCGCTGTGCCATATTCTCAGAAAGTGGACGCCAAGGTTTGGATGATGGATGAGATAGCTGACGCTGTGGATGCCGGAGAGACTTGGGAGTCCCTTGAGAAAAACGGCTATATTGTCAAAGGAGAGGCGGAAAGTGTCTTCGCGTTCAACGGAAAAGATGATTATATGTTTACCGCCGGCATTCTTGAACACATTGGAGATCAGATAAATGTCGTTTCGGAAGTCAGTCTGAGCTACCCTTTCTACGCCGAGAACGCTGAAGATCAGACAAGCCATCAGTGCGCCTATTCCGACTACATCGGAGAGTGGGTGGTGAAACCGTATGACGTGTCTGAATATGGCAACGGCTGGAGCCTTGCTGATTCCAAACCTTTCACAGTCAGGATTTCGGCGAAAGAGGACGGTCAGACGTTCAACATGACAGGTTGGGGTGGAGCTGACAACAAATATTCCACAACGCCGATTGTGCTGGACTATGTTGCCGGCGATGTCGACAGGTTCGAGCATTTCAACATCAGCGTGCCTCAGGACATAACCACAGAGAATGGCATCAAGTGGGCCTACACCGGCTGGATGTCATTGGTATTCTCCGATGAGAACGGCAACAAGGAAGTCAAGGCTTACACTCCTTACGACTACGACTACGACAATACTGCTTCGGAAACGAATCCGAGTGGCTGGCGTCAGGCTTTCAGAGGCTATGTCGCCAATGCGAACAAGACGGTCATAAAGATTTTCGCCAATGAATATCAGTACGAAGGCTTGACCGTCTATATGCAGAGCCTTTGGGTCTGCGGCATGGACGCGGCTGGCAAATATGATTTCAACAACACCGCCCATTCTCTCAACGGCAATCGTGGTGGAATTCCTAATGCGATGTACTATCTTGTGCGTAAGGATGTCGCCGAAGGTGCCGAACTGGCAGCCCCGGATGTCTCTGCCGAACTTAAAGGCGCTACTTCTTCTGCGGCTGCAGGCAACAGAGCAAAAGCCCTTAGAGTGTCAAGATAGAGACTCGGTTCTCCAAGTTAAGTTTTGGATATAATCCCTTTCAGCCTCGGCTTCGTGTGGTTTTGCCTCACCGCCGAGGCTGATCTTTTTAAAAAATTTCATATTCACAGAGCCTTTCATTATATTTGTCTGAATATGCGACAGATTGTAGAGAGATGAAGATATTGACGAAACTGGTGCAGGGCTTTCTGCGTGTGGTCTCAGCGCTTCCGCTGGGATTTCATTACGCTTGGGCCGGGTTCTTTGCCTGGCTTATGCGTGATGTGCTGCACTATCGGCGTGATGTCGTGATGATCAACCTCTCGCGGGCATTCCCAGGCAAGAAATACAAGGAACTCAAGCAGATTTCAGACGCGTTCTACAAACATTTTGGAGAAATACTGGCAGAGGCGATCTGGTTCGGAGGATGCCGCAATCCGGAAAGGCTGCACAAGAGACGTTTGGTTGAACATACCAACATAGAGGCCGTTGAGGCCGCGCTTGCCGAAAGCCCGGGAGTTGTCGTTCTGAACAGTCATTTCGGCAACTGGGAACTTACCGGAGGCTGCCTGAACTATGATTACCGCCCGGAATCAGAGCGGAGAAAGATAGATGTCAACGATGTCATCGCTGTCTATAAACCGCTCAGCAGCAAGATGTGGGATGAGATCATGAGGGTGAATCGATGCGCTCCCGTGCTCAGGTATGGCTACACTGGTTATGTTAGTTCGGTGAACCTGCTGCGCTTTGCGTTGTCCCACAAGGAAGACAAGAAGATCTACATTATCCCTACCGACCAGTGCCCGTACAGGAACTCCACGGTGAACGATGTTGTCGATTTCATGCACCAACCGACCCGGACGATGCTCGGCGGAGCGTCAATCGCCCACAAACTGCACTACAGCGTGTTCTACATGAGCCTGATCCCGGTCTCCAGAGGCCACTACGAATGGACTTTCAAGGAAATATGCCGCGACGCCTCGGCGATGACCCCTCACTCGATAATGCAGGAATATTACAGCCTGCTTCAGGTCGATCTGGAAAAACACCCGGAGAACTACCTCTGGACGCACAAAAGATGGAAATGACAAAAAATTTATGAATATGAAGAATTACCGCACAGTATCGCTTCTCTGTCTGGCCGCCGCTTTGCTGCCGGCAGGGAGAATCTCGGCCCAGGACCCCGTGGGGACCGTTTCCTACGCCCTTCCTCAGACCACCATCACAATCGAGGTGGAGGCCGTCCGTGAATATTTCTACGCAGGCCCTTACGCCAAGTACGCCCGGAAGTATCTCGGTGTGGACGCCCGTCAGTCTGACCAGACCACCTGCACGCTCGGCACGGTCCGTATGACCCCCTACATCGAGGCCGATCAGAATTTCCGCTACTATGTCAATCCTGACAAGGCCACGCAGTCATTCCTTTCGCTTACATCCCAGGGACTTATCGCTGTCAATGACGGAAGTTTCGGCGAGAGTGCCGAGTGGAGGTTCACCACCCAGTCCGGAGCTGATTTCAACGGAAAGGGCGTAAGCTCCAACCTTACGTCCGAGGCCGCTACGCTTTACCGTGGAGTCAAGGAGGACGCTTCATACAACCGCATCGCCGTGCAGCAGAATATGGTTGTCCAGAAATCCCTTGAGCAGAGAGCCAAGGAGGCAGCCGATATGATATTCAATCTTCGTCAGAAAAGGGTTCAGATCGTCACCGGTGACACCGACGCAACTTACAGCGGCGAGGCGATGGGAGCCGCTCTGAAAGAGATCTCCGCTTTGGAGAAGGAATATATGTCTATGTTCATCGGCTACAGTGATTTCCAGACCCAGAAACTCAAATGTGATGTCGTTCCGGTAAAGGACAGAAAGTCACAAACTTACGTGGCCTTCAGAATCTCGGACACCGATGGCATCGTCTCCGCCGACAATATGTCCGGAAAACCGTATCTTCTTGAGGTTATCCCTCAGCCTATCGGTGAGGCTTCCGGTAAGGGAGTCCAGTCGAAGACCAATGTGGCCATCTACAGGATCCCTGCCATCTGCACGGTTCGTCTTTCCGATGGCGTGACATCGTTCCTTCAGGACAGGATGGCCATCTACCAGCTCGGAACAGAGGGCTATTTCCCGCTTTCAAAGTAATCCGGCAAGAATATTCAGCAAACAATATTCACATATTAATAGAATAACGCTATGACAATTAAAGATTTGCAGCCAAAGGCCGTTTGGGAGAACTTCTACGGCCTGACAAGGGTTCCTCGTCCTTCAAAGCACGAAGGCAAGGTTCAGGAATATCTCCTTAACTGGGGAAAAGAGCACGGTGTTGAAGTGAAGAAGGACGACACCGGCAACATCATATTCACAGCTCCGGCCACTCCAGGCTACGAGAACCGCAAGGGTGTGATCATGCAGGCGCACATGGACATGGTTCCGCAGAAGACCGCCGACACGAAGCACGACTTCCTTACCGATCCTATCGAGACCGAGATAGACGGGGAGTGGGTGACCGCAAAGGGGACCACCCTCGGAGCCGACAACGGCATCGGTGTCGCTCTCGCGCTTTCCGTTCTTCAGGACAAGACTTTGAAGCACGGCCCGCTTGAGGCTCTCATCACATACGATGAGGAGACCGGCATGACCGGAGCCAACTCTCTGAAGGCCGGAATATTGAAGGGTGACATCCTTCTGAACCTCGACTCCGAGGAGGAAGGTGAGCTTTGCACCGGTTGCGCCGGTGGAGTTGACGGCACAGCTGACTTCGCCTACAGGACCTACAAGACTCCGGAAGGGTTCGTGGGCTACAAGATCACCGTAAAGGGACTCAAGGGCGGACACTCAGGAATGGACATCTCTCTCTTCAGGGGCAACGCCAACAAGATCATCTGCCGCCTTCTCGAAGCCGTGATCTCTGAATATGATGTAAAGGTAGCGTCCATCACCGGTGGCTCCCTCCGCAACGCCATCCCGTTCGAGGCAGAGGCCGAGATTCTCGTCCCGTCAGCGGACTCGCGCAAGGTCAAGGCTCTCGTCGAGAAGAAGTTCGAGGAGTCCAAGTTCGAGTACCAGTACTCTGATCCGGATATGATCCTCATCTACGAGAAGCAGAACGCCCCCGCTGCCCGTTACATCAGCCCTAAGGTGATCGGAAAGGCTGTCAAGGCCATCCTTGCCTGCCCTCACGGAGTCCAGAGGATGAGCGACACTCTTCCGGGCTTGACCGAGACCTCTACCAATATGGCTATCGTCCGCACGCAGAAAGGACATCTTACGGTTCATTCTCTGACCCGCAGCTCGATCGACGCCGCCAAGATGTACCTCGCTGACTCGATCCGTTACGTCTTTGAGCTCGCCGGCGCGAAATATTCGACATCAGGCGCTTACAGCGGCTGGGCACCGAAACTTGGCACTCCGATGATCAAGGTTCTGGAGGACACGTTCAAGAACCTCTTCGGAAAGGAACTCAAGATCACGGCCACCCACGGAGGACTTGAGTGCGCCATTATGGGTGCCAAGTACCCGAACTGGGAGATGGTCTCCATCGGGCCTACCATCCTCTATCCTCATTCACCTGACGAGCGCGTGAACATCGCCTCCGTCGCCGAGACCTGGAAGTTCCTCGTCGCAGTGCTTGAGAATATTCCTGAAAAGTAGTTTTCCTCACTTTGAGGTTGGCGGCAATAGTCATTCCGGACGCTGAGCTTGCCGAAGTGCCGGATATATTCGCGGATTTTGTATGAATATTCAAATGCGATTTGACCGCTAATTTGCGAAAGTTGAGATAATTGACTATATTTGCAGTCCTTTTGGGTTGGCATACGTCCCCGAAAGGACTGCAATTTATTTATTATTAAACAATTAAGTCAAATGTTAAAACAGTACGAGACCGTTTTCATCGCTACTCCCGTTTTGTCTGAACAACAGATGAAGGAAGCGGTTGCAAAGTACACCAAGCTTATCGCCGACAATGGTGGCGAGGTAGTGTACGAGGAGGACTGGGGACTTCGTCAGCTGGCATATCCTATCCAGCACAAGACCTCAGGTTTCTATTATCTTATCCAGTTCAAGGCTGAGCCAAGTTTCATCGCTACCCTTGAGACCCAGTATTTCCGTGATGAGAGGATCATCAGGTTCCTTACCGTGGCTCTTGACAAGCACGCCGAGGCTTACGCCGCGAAGAGAAGGGAGAACAGGAACAAGCCTGCCGCTCCTAAGGCTGAGGAGACTCCTGCCGAGGCTCCGGTCGCCGCTGAAGAGAAAAAAGAGGAAAACGCATAATCAAGGAGGAATGAATTATGGCACAGAATGACGCACAGAACGCAGGAATCCGCTATCTCAATCCTCCTACAGTAGAGGTTAGGAAGAAGAAGTACTGCCGCTTCAAGAAGGCAGGCATCAAGTATGTTGATTACAAGGACGCTGAGTTCCTCAAGAAGTTCCTCAACGAGCAGGGTAAGATTCTCCCTCGCCGTATCACCGGTACTTCTCTGAAGTTCCAGAGGAAAGTCGCTCAGGCAGTGAAGAGGGCTCGTTCCCTTGCTCTGCTTCCTTATGTAACTGACCTTCTTAAATAATAGGAGAGCGAGATTATGAAGATCATTTTGAAGAAAGAAGTTGCCAATCTCGGCGAGGCCGGAGATGTGGTAGAGGTAAAGTCAGGTTACGGCCGCAACTACCTTATCCCTCAGGGATTCGCTTGCGCCGCCACTCAGTCCGCTCTTAAGCAGCTTGAGGAGACAAAGCGCCAGAGGGCTCACAAAGAGGCCAAGCTCATCGCTGACGCCGAGGCTCTCGCAGCCAAGATCGAGGCCACGCCTGTAAAGGTGGCCGTAAAGGTCAGCGAGTCCGGCAAGATCTACGGTTCTGTCACCACCGCCCAGATCGAGGAGGCTCTCAAGGCCGCCGGTATCGAGGTTGACAAGAAGAACATCACCCTCGGTGAGATCAAGACCGTAGGCGAGTACGAAGGCACCGTCAAGTGCTACAAAGCAGTCAAGGCTACCGTCAAGGTAACCGTTGAGGCTGAGGCTTAATCAATTATATCGGTTAATTTATAAGCCGCGGAATCATCATTCCGTGGCTTTTTTATATATTTTATTTCGGTTCAGAGTTAAGCATCCCGAGGGTGCGTACGTCCCTTTTGCCGTCGAAGAAGGTGTCAAGAATCTCTCCGAAGACCTTGCATCCATCGTCATCACCAGCGGCGGATTCAAACAGCGTCATCGAGGAGCGCAGCTTCTGTGCGTCAATTCCTCCCATAATGCTATGAATATCCTCTCCCTTGTGCTCCAGCAGCGCCCCGGAAATCTCCAGCAGCCGCTCCCTCAGCACCGCGTCTCCAAGATATTCCTTAGCCTCCTCCAACGATGCTATCCCGTAATATTCAGAATTGTAACTTCTCCCCAGCCCCTTGAGTTGCGGGAATATATACCAGATCCAGTGTGATCTCTTCCGTCCTTGACGCACTTCCTCCAGCGCCGTCTCATATTCCCCGAAGCGCTCCTGCGCCTCCTTGAATCTTGCTATGCTCATATTCTCAAGAATTATACTGATTGTGAAGATATCCTTATGTGCCTTGTTAATATATTGATTTATAGAAAGTCAGCCAGTTCGTCCTGTAGTCGCTGCTTTGAGCGGGAGGTAGATGCAATGTATGGAGCGAGCTGTCATCGGTCCGATAGTAGGAATAATTCCATCCGGCCCCCATATCAAGATACAGCGCATACTTGACACCCATCCTTGAAAGCGCCTTGACATACTCATCATAGCGGACAACTTTCTTTGAATCAACAATGCAAAGTCTCCCATTCAGCTCGCAGAGGGTCCTATATTCATAAGAAGACCCCGCCTTCCGGAAGAATGATTGCACTATGCCATTGAATATCACCATATTCTGACCAAAACCCATCCCGCCTTTTTCCGCCGCTCGCTTCAGCTCCATTTTATGGTCGTTGAGAAAGAACCCCCACTCTCCATCGGCGAAAGTGAAGCATCCTGTGTTCACCCGACAGGTATATCCTTTGAAATATTCACCCCCGCAGACGTGGTCTCCAGCGATGTTCCCGTGCTTGAACTCCTTCAACAGCTGCCCCGTGAACGCCGCCTCGCAGCAAAATATGACCGCTGAGTCCTCAGAGCAAGGCATCCTCCCACACACCAGATCGATCCTGTCGAAATCCGGATAGTAGATGTTCAGCCCCAAAGAATCCTCGGACACAATCTCCATTCTTGGTACCTCCGTTATAGGTTTGGTTTCCATCCCATTCTCAGTCATCATCCCCGTCTCAGTCTCCATCTCAGTCATCACCACCCTTTCCGTTTCTGCCTCTGTTTCCGTTTCCACATTCGCTTTCGGACGTTGTCCGCAGCACATAACCGCAAATACCGCGATTGTAAATACAATCCTTTTCATTCCAACAAATTTATGAATATCTCTTCGTAAAACCAACACACCTTGCGGGAACTATATCGCCTTTAGAAATAATAATTGGTAACTATTATAGCAATTGACTAATATGACGTGCAGGCAGTTGCCGAAAACTATATACGAGCTGGCGACACCAGCATTTTGTGAATATGGCGGCACACAAAGCCGCCCTGAGTACAGCGAGAAGCCTGTGGATATGCCGCCTATGGTTTCCGGATCCGTAGGTGGCATACGGCCCGGCCTCACAATGGCGTGGAAGCATAATCGTATGCCGCCGTTTTGCAAAATGGCAACACGTACCTTTAAGATCGGCTAGACATATGGTGCGGCCCCGAGGCCCCGCAGACTATTCTATGATATGCTCATAACACTCAGGTGTCACACCTGGAAGAGCAATTTGCTGGCTGTCAGGTCAATGGCGTTTCAGGTGCGGTAAACCACGCGCACCTGGAAGTCCGGAACACCGATAGAACGCTCTGTACTGGGGCCGCCGACTCTTAGGTGTGCGAATATGCTCGCACCTGAAACTCTAACCGGTTGTTTATCAGATGGTTGCTGTTTTAGGTGCGCATAGTTCTGCATACCTGGAAGAGCGGCTCCAGTTGTCTTACAGGATAGAAACTGTGCGTGCGAAGGCCATTCTGTGTACAGAATATACCGTAACGTATCTTTGGTGTAGGAAACGCACTTTTCTTTGCCCTCTGCGGGAACGAAATCACCTTTAAGTGTTGCCGGAGAGTGTTTCCTGGTCGGTCACGGTGGCATTTCTGTCATATAATGCTGCCGTCGTATGTTTTTGAACCATTGACTGGAGCGATATTGCCAGTTTATGCTCCTATTGTGGTACTGAAGGCGGCTCGACATCATTGTGGCCAAATCCTATAGAATCGCAATATTGTATTCATTCACTCCTTGTTGCTTATTAGTGATTTTCTCCTTATCTTTCACCGGATTCGTGGACCTTTCACCGGATTCGTGGAGCTGATGACTTGTGGATTAGTTGGGATGAAGATCCACGGGTTAGTGGAAGAGGATTTGTTTTGCGTTTATTATTAACAAGAAAACTTATGAGAAAATCTTTGTTGGCACTGGTGCTTGTTCTGCTGGGGCGTTCGCTTGCGTTCGCGGACGGGAGCGATGTACGGGCGTTTTACGTTGAGACGGACCGGGCGGATGCGGTTTCGAGGTACGATCATCTGGAGTTTGACGGGAGGTATTTCATCAAGACTTCACTTGACAAGGGAATCTATGAGATCGAGGTGGGGGAGAAGCTGGACTCCAAGTTCTATGCGATCCGGGACACAAAGTACTTTATGTATTTCCGCTATTCGGAATCCCTTTATAAATATGACGAAGGGATTCTCAAGGTGACAAACTCGCTCGACGCGGCGGAATATTACAGGAAGAAGGATGAGAATGGCATAAAGGAATTCTATGTGGAAGCCTCACGTTCAGAGGCTGAGCGGGCTTACGAGTATCTGGAACGGGATGGAAGGTACTTCGTGAAGGCTAATCTTGAAAGGGGAATATTCGAGGTTGAGGTGGTTGATAAGGTGAGTTCGGATTTCTATGAGATCAAGAACACGGAATATCGGTTCAATGATGTACGGCTGTTTGTTCGCTTCCGCTATTCCCCTTTCTTGTACCGGTACGACAAGGGTTTTGTCAAGGTCACCAATTCATTTGACGTCGGACAGTTCTTCAAGAAATGATACAAGCGTTGTGGAGGCTAACATATTGATGGTTAATTGATAAAAGACACCTCCTCTTGGTGGATGGAGGGCGGAACTGAAATTCAATGATAGTCAAATAGTTGGCCTCTACGTGGTGCGATGGGGAAGTGTCTGGGAGAGGCCGAGTTGTGCGGGGTCTTTCTTTATCAGGGTATTTTTATTACATTTGCAAGGCTGGAACCGGAGGCGGGGAAGTGAACGAGGTGAAGGGGATCGTGGCTTGAATCGATGGATCGGCGAAAGCACGGAAAGGAAAACAATAAGGTAATATTAAATATTCATTGATTATGGAACTTAAAGGATCGAAAACCGAGGAGAACCTGCGGACGGCGTTCGCGGGGGAGAGCCAGGCTCACACAAAGTATTTGTATTATGCCTCGAAGGCCGCCAAGGATGGCTATGTGCAGATAGGCAAGCTGTTCGAGGATACGGCGAAGAACGAGAAGGAACACGCCAAGATCTGGTTCAAGCTTCTGCACAACGGCGGGGTGCCTTCTACGGAGGAGAACCTTGCTGACGCCGCGGCAGGGGAGAACTACGAGTGGACCGACATGTACGCCGGATTCGCCAAGACCGCGAAGGAGGAAGGGTTTGACGAGATCGCTTTCCTGTTCGAGAAGGTCGGGGCGATCGAGAAGACCCACGAGGAGCGCTACAGGAAGCTGCTGAAGAATGTGCAGGATGCGGTGGTGTTCTCCAAGGACGAGGACATGATCTGGGAGTGCTCTAACTGCGGCCACATCGTGATCGGCAAGAAGGCACCGGAGGTCTGCCCTGTCTGCAAGCATCCGAGAAGTTATTTCCAAATCAAGGCTGAGAACTATTAAAATTATCGAATATGAAGAAAATCATCATTGCCGCGGCGGTGGCGCTTGTCTCTATTTCTGCAAACGCGCAGCCAAAGCCGGCTCAGCCTGAGGCCGAGTACCAGTTCACCGTTGTGAAGGAGAACCCTATCACATCTGTCAAGAACCAGTACCGTTCCAGTACCTGCTGGTGCTTTTCGGCACTCGGATTCCTTGAGTCAGAGGCCATAAGAATCAAGAACATCAAGGACACGACACTCTACCCGGATTTCTCGGAGATGTTCGTTGTCTCGCATTCCTACAAGGACAGGGCTGTGAAATATGTCCGCACGGACGGCCACATAAACTTCGCCGCCGGTTCAGAGGCCGATGATGTTCTACATGTCATTGAGGACTACGGCCTTGTGCCTCAGGACGCGATGCCTGGACTCCAGCCTCTCCCGATTCACGGAGAACTCGACGCCACCACGAAGGCTTATGTGGAGGCCATCGCCAAGAATCCTAACAGAACCCTTTCCACGAACTGGAAGAAAGGCTTCGACGCCATCGTGGACAGTTTCCTCGGCGAGACCCCAGAGACATTTGAATATAACGGCAAGAACTATACCCCAGCCTCCTACAGGGACGAGATGGGAATCGTTCCGTCTGACTATGTGACCCTCACTTCGTTCACCCACCACCCGTTCTACACTTCGTTCATCATTGAGATCGCCGACAACTGGAGGTGGGACTCCGCCTACAACATTCCTCTGGACGAGTTCATGGAGGTGATCTACAACGCTATCGACAAGGGTTATACCCTCGCTTGGGGATCAGACGTGAGTGAGAAGGGCTTCACCAGAAATGGAATCGGTGTGCTTCTCGATGATGTTAAGGCGACCACGGGCTCTGATCAGGAGCGTTGGATCGGCAAGGCCGGCGAGAAGAAGGAAGTTGTCGCCGAGTTGCCAAAGGAGGCTTCAGTGACCCAGGAGTCCCGTCAGGAAGGCTTTGAAAACAAGACCACCACTGATGACCACGGAATGCAGATCTTCGGTGTGGCCAAGGATCAGAACGGTACCAACTATTTCATGGTCAAGAACTCTTGGGGAACATCAAGCAAGTACGGCGGAATCTGGTACTGCTCCGATTCATTCGTCCGCGCGAAGTCGATGGATGTTCTCGTCCACAAGGATGCCCTCTCTAAGGATCTGAAGAAGAAACTTGGAATAAAGTAAATGAGCATTATCAAGCATATTCCAAACACGATTACCTCTATGAACCTCCTCTGCGGAGTTCTGGGGGTAATCGCTTCTTTGAACGGCAGGCTGGAACTCGGATTCGAACTGATGATCCTTGCCGCCGTCTTTGATTTCTGCGACGGACTGGCCGCAAGGCTTCTGAAGGCATATTCGGAAATAGGGAAGGAACTGGACTCGCTGGCGGATGATGTCAGCTTCGGAGTGCTTCCTGCCGTGATGCTTTACCAGATCAGCGGAACGGACATCCTGATCCTGAAATATTTACCGCTTGTCCTCGCCGCGTTCTCGGCGTTGAGGCTTGCCAAGTTCAATCTTGACGAGCGTCAGCACGACAGCTTCATCGGACTTCCGACCCCGGCCGCGGCGATGATCTGCGGCTCCCTTGCGACCCTTGTGACCGTGAGGCCTGACTGCTTTTTGGCACATTGGTGTCAGGGACCGGTTTTCGTTCCGGTTCTGACATTGGTTCTGTGCTATCTTCTGATTTGTGAGATTCCGATGTTCTCGATGAAGTTCGGTGGCGGTAAGAAAGCCTCGAAACTGGAAGTGGCGAAACGAATCGCCTTTCTGGTCATTGTGGGACTGGCGATCATCATCGCGCTTGTCGAACGTTCCCATTGGTCGTTCATCTTCCTGACCAGTTTCTTGGGGTACATACTTATCAATCTGGCGATGAGCGACTTGGTCGCAAAGAAATAGCGAATGGCCAAACACGTCATACTTTATGTCCACGGAATGGGCGGGGGCGGAGACAGCCGCATCCCGTCCATTTTGAAGGATAATCTGGGACCTGATTTCGAGATAATCATCAGGACTTACGATTTTGATCCGGAAATCGCTCACGGTCAGCTGACCGCTTGGGCGGAGGAGGTCCGGCCGGATCTTGTGATAGGGGAGAGTATGGGTGCCACGCACGCCATCGCGCTGAGGGGGTATCCTCATCTTTTCGTTTCCCCGTCACTGAACGCTCCGAGATATTTCGTGGCCTTGGCCTGGCTGACTTTGATTCCTGGCATCACGGCTCTGTTCGACAGGATTTACAGGCCAAAACAAGGTGACCGCCAGAAACTGCATTTCACCTACAAGCCTTTGAAAAAATGGAGGCGGGTTCTCCGCGACGCTTTGCAGAATACCCCAAGCAACGGCGGCAAGGACTATTTCTATGCCTTTTTCGGCACCCGCGACCATTACCGCCGCAGCGGCGTTGTCTCCATCCGTTCGTGGCGGAAATACTTCGGCGACGGCACCTGGACCATCTACGACGGCACTCACTTTATGGAGAATGAATATATTCTCTCGCTCCTCATCCCTAAGATCTATGAGGTTTTAGGGATTTAGATAAGACCGAACAGTTCGTGTGATGTTGTCCGAAGCAGTGACTGGATCAAGGGCCTCGGAGAGAGGCATCCCTTCCGGTGTGATTTGGAGCACGGCATCGAATCCGGCATTGAGAATCTGCTGTCGGTCAGAGACTTTGCCGGCGATCAGGATGACCTTGGGACGATGAACCGGAACAGTATGCGCTCTGACATATTCAAGAACCCCGACAGGTACTTTGCCACGGAGGGTCTGTGCGTCCGCCCGGCCTTCTCCGGTGATGACCAGGTCGCAGGACTCCAGCTTGTTATCCAGCCCTGAAATGTCCAGAACCCTCTGGATCCCTTGAACCATAGACGCTCCGAGCACTCCGCCAAGCGCCCCGCCGATTCCGCCGGCCGCACCCGCTCCCGGGATATTCAGGACATCTTCCCCTGAATATTTTGAAAATACTCCCCAAAGCATTGTAAGCCACCCGTCCAGCGATTCGACCGTTTCGGGATCGGCACCTTTCTGCGGTGCGAACATCCTTGCGGCTCCACCGGGGCCACAGAACGGTACGGAGACATCGTAGAACCCGGTTATCCTGCAGGAATCCAACAACTTGCTCCGACTGGAACTATCCATTCCATAAATATTCTTGAGAATGACTCTTGGAATATTCCCTAAATCAGACGAAATGCTCTCGTAAACGGACGAATCTTCTTTGAGAATCCTTCTTGGAATATTTCCGTAAACGACTGAGCCGCCGTCCTCCGGCAGAAATCTGTAGCCCAACGCTTGCAGCATTCCGGTCCCGCCGTCGCAGGTGGCGCTACCGCCAAGACCCAGCCAAATCTCCTCACAGTCATATTCAAGAGCGTCCGAGATCAATTCGCCTGTGCCGTAGGAGGTGGCCAGAAGGGGATTGAGCTCATCCTTGCGAAGGAGGCCAAGTCCGCTGGCCGCGGCGGTTTCGATGATAGCGGTCCTTCCGATGATTCCGTATCTCGCTTTGATGGAACGCCCGAGCGGATCGTGGCAGGAAACCGTCCTGAATGATCCGCCCAGACTCTCCGTCAGAATTGTCGAAAATCCTTCACCGCCATCAGAAACCGGAATGACTTCGGCCTCTCCATCGGCGAATGCTTTAAGAGCCGCCTTCCCGGCCTCGGCCGAGGTCAGGCATCCCTTGAAAGAATCTATGGCGATGATCGCTTTCATAAAACCTTTGGATTACTTGGCTGAACTGTTTTTGTCAGACAGTTCTCCCGGGATATTCCTTTAGCCCGGCCTCCAGCGCGTCGAACGCTTTTTCAAGTTCCGGAACTCCAAGGACGTAGGCCAACCTGATCTGGTCGGCTCCGAATCCAGGAGTCTTGTAGAAGGACTTCGCCGGAGTCACCATCGTGGTCTGGCCGTCAAGTCTGAAATCCGTCAGCATCCATTTCGCAAACTTCTCGGCATCGTCCACCGGAATGCGGGCGATTGTGTAGAACGCACCCATCGGGGTAGGGGAATATACCCCCTCCATCGCATTGAGCCTGGAGATCGCATAGTCACGTCTGGCGACATATTCATTCCTCACTTCCGTGAAATAGGATTGCGGGGTGTCGAGCGCTCCGATCGAGGCGAGCTGGCCGTAAACCGGCGGGCAGAGGCGGGACTGGGCATATTTCATCGCCGCTTCCATCACCTCCTTGTTGTGGGAGACGATGCAGCCGACGCGGCAGCCGCAGAGGTTGTAACGCTTTGAGACTGAATCGACAAGAATGACATTGTCGGCGAGACCGGGTATATTCATCGCCGAGAAACGAGGTTCGTCGGTGTAGCTGAACTCGCGATAGACCTCGTCTGAAATCAGGAAAAGGTTGTGCTTTCTGGCTACTTCTCCGAGCGCGAGCATATCCTCTTTCGAGTACAATGTTCCGGTCGGGTTGCCGGGGTTGCTGATGAGGATGGCTTTCGTGCGTGGTGTCACGAGTTTCTCGAACTCTTCGATCGGAGGGACCTTGAAGCCGCTTTCGATGTCGGTGTGGACCGCTTTGAGAATGATCCCGTTTTCAAAACAGAACGTGTTGTAGTTCGTGTAGAAAGGTTCGATCACGATGAGCTCGTCGCCTTCGTCGCAGGCTATCTGAAGCGCGAGGTTGACCGCCTCGCTTCCGGCCACTGTGATGATGATCTCGGGGACGGAGACCTCGATGCCGATGCTTCGGTAGTATTTCTCCGCCAGTCCCTTGCGCAGTTCCGGCAGGCCCGCCGAATTGGTGTAGGAAACGTGGTCGAGAGTGTTTTTGCGCACCGCCTCAAGGGCGCATTCGGGGGATTTGATGTCAGGTGCGCCGACATTGAGGTGATAGACTTTGACGCCGTTGTTTTGGGCCGCGTCGGCGAACGGCACAAGCTTTCTGATAGCGGAAGCCGGCATCAGGCTCGATTTTTTTGATACTTTAACCATCTTGTCAAGGAGTTTTATACACAACTATCTTCAAAGATAGTGAAGATTTTTTTACCTTTGCAGTATGAATCAGTTTTAATTTGTCTGAAAGGTTTTTAAAGGAGAGGAATCTTTAGGCGGACGGATCAAGACAACGGTTCGGATTTGTACGAATTTAGAGTGTTCCTGGCGGCAATGCCGTCTGGAAGGTATTTGATAACAGTGAAGAGATTTTTTGCGGTAATATTGTTGGCTCTATCCGTCATTGCGGCTTCCAGCTGTTCAAGGCGGGTTGAAAATGGCTATAGAACAATAGCCTACGTCAATTCCCTCCTGACGGATTCCCTTCCGGAACTGCGGACATTGGCTGAAAGCAACGGCAAATCCTCGGGGACGATAGTTCTGGTCGGCGATCCGTCGGGGTGCCTTCGTCTCAGCGAAAGGATGATGATCTGTGACGATTTCGACAATATTGACGCGCGGAAAATCAGCGACGGCCTGCCGGACTTTGCGGGGGAGACAATCGTCTCTATCCTGAATTTCGCCGACACCGCCTATATGAACCGGCCTGCCACGAAAGACGGACAGACTGTCTTGCGGGAGTTGACGGTAAACGGCGCGCTCGCCGCTCTCAAAATTCCTTCCCGCTGCAAGATCCTCATCATCTGCAACCCGATTCTTTCTGAATATGGCGGGAGCGATGTCAGCGATCTCTTCGAAAGGATAGGCTGCGATGTCCCGGTAATATGTTCGTCTGACACAACGTTTTCATTCACTGAGGCTTGCTTCCGAAAGATGAGGGAAAGGGACGTTTTCACGCACAACATTGCCTACCCTGTCGCAAGGCTTTATATGGCGGTGCGTGATTCCTTGGATTCCAAGGTGTCCGTCCTCCCGTTCATTGACAGTCTTGTCCCGGCTTCGTACCCAGACACGGTCGGGGTTCTTGCTCCAAACACTTATTATTCCTATGTCGTACAAAATCAGCATTAGTCCGGAGGAAATGGAACAGCTGGAGCCTTCGAGCTTTCCAGGTAAGATTAAGGTCATTGACAACCAAGGCTTTGAGTTTCTCAAGGCCATCAGTTATCTGAGGCGGCAGAAGGTTATCGGTTTCGACACGGAGTCCCGGCCTTGTTTCTCGGCGAACCAGCCGCACTACGGGGTCTCTCTGTTGCAGCTTTCCGGCAAGGAGAGGGCTTTCCTGTTCAGGGTGAAGCTTATGGGCGGAATCCCTAAGTCCCTTCGCAAGATACTGGGTAACAAAGAAATAATCAAGGTGGGAGCAGCGGTCACTGATGATGTCCGCGGATTGAAGAAGCATCACGATTTCGAGCCGAAATCCTTCGTTGATCTTCAGAAGATGGTCTGGGAATATGGCATCAAAGACAAGAGTGTCAAGAAGATGGCTGCGATAATCCTTGGTGTGCGGATCTCCAAGACCCAGCAGCTTTCCAACTGGGAGGCGGATGTCCTTTCGGATTCGCAGCAGGCCTACGCCGCGACTGACGCTTGGATATGCCGTGAGATGTACTACAAGCTGTTGGCTTCGGAGAAGAATCCGTTGACTCCGGAGCAGATGCTTCCAAACCCTCCAAAACACACTGAAAATGACAAAGATAATATTAAAGAAAGGTAGAGAGGATTCTCTTTTGAGATTCCATCCGTGGGTATTTTCGGGTGCCATAGCCCAGATCGTGGGTGAACCGGCAGAAGGTGACATCGTCGGTGTGTTCTCGCAGGGCGGTGATTTTCTGGCTTACGGGCACTATCAGATAGGATCTATCGCTGTCCGTGTGCTGAGTTTCGCCGGAGAGGATGTCCTTTCGCCTGACTTTTGGAGGAATATGATCGCCCGGGCGCTCCGGGTACGTGTCGCCGCGGGACTGGCTTGTCCGGTTTCTCCGGCCGCTGAACCTGTCGAAGCGACTTGCCTTGTCGAAAGACCCGCCATCACCAACTGCTACCGTCTCATCCACGGAGAAGGCGACGGTCTCCCCGGCCTGATCATAGACTATTACGATGGCGTCTGCGTTATGCAGGCCCACTCCGTAGGAATGTTCCGTGCGAAAGGCGCGATCTGCGAGGCCCTGAAATCCGTCTATGGCCCGTCCTTGAAGGCTGTCTATGACAAGAGTTCCGGCACCGCTCCGTTCAAGGCCGGCCTGGATCTCGTTGACGGCTACCTTTACCGTTCCGAGAGCTTCTCGGATGACGAACAGATCGTCCTCGAGAACGGCCACAAATTCTTCGTCAACTGGACCGAAGGTCAGAAGACCGGCTTCTTCCTCGACCAAAGGGAGAACCGGGCCCTTGTCGGGAAATATTCCAAAGGCCGCAACGTCTTGAATCTCTTCTGCTACACGGGAGGCTTCTCCGTCTATGCCCTCGGCGCCGGCGCCGTGCACGTTGATTCCGTTGACAGTTCCCGCAAAGCCATCGATATGGTTGAAAGGAATATGTCCCTGAACAGTTTCGAGCCGTCCCGACATACAGGCTATTGTGCCGATGCCATCGAGTTCCTGCGCAACGTCCCCGAGGACAAATACGATCTGATGATCGTTGACCCTCCGGCATTCGCCAAGCATAGAGGCGCTCTGAACAATGCCCTCCGCGCTTACCAGCGCCTGAACGCCGCCGCGATCTCCAAGGTCGCTCCTGGAGGTTTGGTCTTCACGTTCAGCTGCTCGCAGGTGGTTGACAAGGAGGCCTTTGCCCTCGCCGTCTTCTCCGCCGCCGCCCAGACCGGCCGCAGCGTGCGGATCCTTGACCGTCTGAACCAGCCCGCCGACCACGCCGTAAACATCTATCATCCTGAAGGCGAGTACCTCAAGGGACTGCTCCTCTACGTTGAGTAGTGGATATCCTTAATTCGTCAGTAATCTCTGCCTTTGCACGGAGATTTATCATTTTTTACTCCCAGGATGTAAAAGTCTCGGATTTTTTATGTAAGTTTGTAACGTTTAAATCGCTATGCTATGAAGAAATCCGTCATCTGTCTCCTGCTTATTCTTTCTGTGGGTCTTTGGAAAACTGAAATGTTCGCCCAAAGGATGTCTATCAACTGTTCCAACAGCACTGGCGCAAATCTGGATGTCACCGTTGTCCTGAAATCTCCGGAAGGGAAAAGCACTTCCTTCAGCGGAAACAAGCTGGAAAGCAAATCCTTCGACTGCGAACTGACTGAAAGGGGGGAATATTCATTGACGGTAATATTCAAGGAAAGTGGCAGTCGGAAGCCCGTCATCCCTTTCGGCACCTGCAAATTCACAGTGACCGGCGCGGAATCCTCCCTCAAAGCGGATGCCTCCTGCTCTCTTGCGGATATGCTAATCCCTTGCGAATCTTTGAATATGTCCGCTCAGCCATCAGCTGAGTCAAGAGCCGAGTCTTCTATGACTGAATATTCCAACCGCCGTCAAGGCACTCTTGTCGTCCGCAAATTCTACCCTCAATCCAATCCGGACAACATCAAGGCAGACGATAACATTACAGAGAAAACCTCCGCCTGGAACATTTCCGTCATCAGCGTCACCGAATGACGTGGTGCTTACATCCTTGATAATCAAGTTGTTAAACAGGCTCCTGGCGCTGAATCCCGCACCAGGAGTCTGCGTTTTCTCTTGATTATCAACCTGTTACCCGTCACGCTTCCTTTCTCCAATCTTCCAACCGACTTCTTGTCGTGATCTGTAACGGGTTTATAATGAACATATTCCGAAACGCCGCCATCCAATAATGACTGGCGGTATTTTGTAATTGATTATATGACAGGGAATTACTTGTCGAGGCATAAACAATAAAACCTCTGACAAATTTGCCAGAGGTTCTTGAGGAGGTGCCTAGCGGAATCGAACCGCTGTAGCAGGTTTTGCAGACCTGTGCCTAACCGCTCGGCCAAAGCACCGTTGATTGGAATGCAAAGATAACGCTTTTTCTGTTATCCGCAAATATTTCTTCACTAAAACGGTTGGAAAAACTTTATAATATGCTGCCGGGCTGGCTGAATATTCCTTATTATTAAGTAAATTTGTAGGCTGGCGTGCCGAAAGACATCGCTGGTTCGGTTATGGAGTCTGCCGAGGAGATGAACTTGGTCACAGAGCTTGCCGAAGTGACAATTGTAGATGAATGCTGCTGAAGACGCTTCGGCAGGCTCAGCGAGCCGAAAGGAAATAGAAAATTAATGATGCTAAAATGAATATGAGAAAGATAATGTCATTGATGGCTGCCGTGTGTGTGTCTGCGGCGGTGGCTGTGGCGCAGGAGTCACCGATCAAGTTCGCGTTCCTGACTGATCTGCATTATTCGACCGGAAGCGGCTCCGTAAAGGACCTCAGCCGTTGCGTCAAGGATGTCAACACATTGGAGGGACTGGATTTCGTCCTGATAGGCGGCGATCTGACGGATTTCGGAACGGACGAGGAGATCGCGGCGGTGAAGCAGATGCTGGACTCACTCAGGTACAAGTACTATGTCGTGGCCGGAAACCACGATGCCAAATGGTCGGAGAGCGGATGCAACACTTTTCTGAAGGTGTTCGGCTACGAGAACTACGAGTTTGAGTGCAAGGGGTGGAGGTTCATCGGCTGCAACTGCGGGCCGGATATGAGGATGGCTCCCGCGTTGATTCCGCAGGAGAGTATGGAATGGCTCAAAGGCCTCAAGTCGGGAAAGAAGACGATATTCATAAACCATTATCCGCAGGACACATCGGTGCTCAACTATTTTGATGTGACACGTGAGCTCAAGAGGATCGGCACTCGGTTCGAGATTGGAGGACACTGGCATAGGAATGTGGCGCTGGACTATGATGGCTTGCCAGGCGTTCTTGACCGCTCGACTTTGACGGCCGGAAGGCAGCCGGGCTACAATGTGTTCACAATCCAGAACGACAGCGTGACCGTTTCAGAAAGAAGACTTTACGGTTCCACTACCGTGCAGATGGAGCCTTGGTACACGAGGAAACTGACAGAGGTGAAGGACACCGTCACCTATGATGCTGACGGATTGCCGGCATCGTACCCTTGGATGCGCTACGATGTCAACAACGACAGTCCAGTCAAGGAGGTATGGAAGCTGAAGGATGACAGCAATATAGTCGCGGGCTTTGCCAGAAATGGAAACCGAGCCTGGTACACCACCGCTTCAGGCAATGTGCGCTGCATAAGCGTCAAGGACGGCAAGCGAATATGGACGAAGAAGTTCCCGGGCAAGATATTCTCAACTCCGGCCGTGCAGGGAAAATACCTTGTCTTCGGCTGCACCGACGGCAACATCTATGCGCTGAACGCCAAAAACGGAAGGACGATCTGGAAATATGCCGCAAGGAAATCCGTGCTGGGCAGTCCTGTGATATTCAATGGCAGGGTCTATGTCGGCGCTTCGGACGGTTGCTTCAGGTCCCTTGACTTGAAGACCGGAAAGGCTGTGTGGACATATTCAGACGTGCAGGGATTCGTTGAGTGTCGTGCCTATGTCGATCAGGAGCAGGTTGTGTTCGGCACTTGGGGGAACAGGCTTTATTCGCTTGACCCTCAGACCGGTGCGCTTCAATGGGAGTGGAAATGCGAGAAGCCTTCGAGAATGTATTCACCGGCGGCCGTGTGGCCAGTCAAGGCATCAGGGAAGATATTCATAGCTGTTCCGGACAGAAGACTTTATGCGCTTGACGCTGCGACTGGAAAGGAACTCCGGCATTATGAGAAGTCCGCGCGCGAGGCGGTCGGTGTCTCGCCTGACGGGAAGAAGGTCTATTGCAAATCTATGTGGCACACAATTACTTCCGTTGATGCGGCGAGCCTTGATGTGGATTGGTGCGCTGAGACTGGGGCCGGGTACGAGATTTCGCCGACTTCGATCGTCCGCATTGGAAATGAGGTGATTATGCCGACAGACAAGGGTAACATAATCGGCTTCGGCGCTGAGGACGGCAGTCGGCTTTGGGCCTGCAAGATTTCCATCGCGCTTGTGAATCCGATGGAGGTCTGGAGCGAAGGGGGAGTGACCTATATTCTTGCCTCCACAATGGACGGAACCGTGACATTGCTGCAGAAATAGTTTAGTGTTGAAGCGACCTTATAAATAGAATTGTTATATTATTGAATATGAAAAAAGCACTACTGATTCTGGCGGCAGCCTTGGCCGCCACCCCGCTGCCTGCGGAGAAGAACGACAAGATGGAGCCGTGGCAGGATCCGAACGTGTTCGAGGAGAACCGGCTGCCGATGGCAGCCACCTTTGTGACGGACCAGCAGAAGACCTTGACTCTGAACGGAGTCTGGAAGTTCAAATGGAACGAGACCATCGAAGGACGGACCAAGGGCTTCGAGGCTGTGGACTACAATGACGCGGACTGGGGCACGATTCCGGTTCCGGGGATGTGGGAACTGAACGGGTACAACGATCCGATTTACCTTAACGTCGGCTTCGCCTGGAGGGGACACTACGAGAACAATCCTCCTTACCCGCCGACCGAGCACAACTATGTCGGCCAGTACCGCCGCACATTCAACGTGGACAAGTCGTGGATCGGAAAACAGATCTGCCTTTGCATCGGCTCCGCCACCTCCAACGTCCGCGTTTGGGTCAACGGAAGGATGGTCGGCTACAGCGAGGACAGCAAGCTGGAGGCCCGCTTCGACCTGACCAAGTACGTCAAGGCAGGCGAGAACCTCATCGCCCTTGAGATCTTCCGCTGGTGCGATGGCTCTTACCTTGAGGACCAGGACTTCTGGAGGCTCAGCGGAATCGCCCGCGGGGTCTATGTCTATACCCGCGAGAGGGAGCGCATCGAGGATGTGAACGTCATCGCCGGGATGGACGGGAACTTCTCTGTCAACGCGAAGGTCACAAAAGGCGTGAGGAACGTCCGTGTCGCCGTCATCGACAGGAAAGGCAATCAGGTGGCCTATTGGGAGGCGACTCCGGTAAAAGGGGAGGCTGTCTTGAATGGAACGGTCCAGAATCCTGACCTCTGGAGCGCCGAGATCCCGAACCTCTACACACTGAAAGTGACGGCTTCCGACAAAAAGGATGTTGTAGAAAGTACCTCCATCGATTTCGGATTCAGGACGGTGGAGATAAAGAACAGCCAGCTGCTTGTCAACGGCCAGCCTGTCCTCATCAAGGGCGCGAATCGCCACGAGATGAACGCCGACAAGGGCTATGTTGTCTCCGAGGCGGATATGATCAACGACATCCGCATAATGAAGGAACTGAATATGAACGCGGTGCGCACCTGCCACTATCCGAATGACCCGCGCTGGTACGCCCTCTGCGACAAGTACGGCCTCTATGTGGTGGACGAGGGCAACATCGAGTCCCACGGAATGGGGTACGGCGACAAGACCCTCGCTCAGAGAACGGATTACAAGGCCGCTCACCTCATCCGTGACCAGAGGATGGTACGCAGGGACTTCAACCACCCTTCGGTTATCATCTGGAGCCTTGGCAACGAGGCCGGATTCGGCGATAATTTCGTCGCCTGCTACGACTGGCTCAAAGCGAATGATCCTACCAGACCGGTTCAGTACGAAAGAGCCGAGAAGGCCAGTCAGAACGACATCATCTGCCCGATGTATGCCTCTCCGAAGTGGTGTGAGGATTTCGCAAAAGGAAACCCTGACAGACCGCTGATACAGTGCGAATATGCCCACGCGATGGGCAACTCGATGGGAAATTTCAAGGAATATTGGGACCTCATCCGCAAGTATCCTAACTATCAGGGCGGCTTCATCTGGGATTTTGTTGACCAGGCGCTCCGCTGGCCGTCCAACGAGGGCGGAACCGACCACATCTTCGCGTTCGGTGGTGATTTCAATGAATATGATCCTTCGGACGGCTCGTTCAACTGCAACGGCGTCATCGCTGCCGACAGGACCCTGCACCCTCACGCCTACGAAGTCCGCTACCAGCACAGGAATATTCACACCTCCCTTGCGGGTCAGGGCCGCGTGAACGTTTACAATGAATATTTCTTCAAGGATCTGGGCCAGTACCGGATGCTTTGGAATATCACCGTGGACGGGGAGGCGGTGTCCTCGGGAGTCGTGGAGAACTTGAACGTCGCCCCGCAGAAGACTGAGACCGTGAACCTTGGTTTCAAGACCATCCCTCAGGCCGACGCAGACATATTCCTGAACGTTTCGTACGTCCTCAAGACAGACGATGGCGTGCTTCCGGCCGGAACCGAGGTCGCTTACGACCAGATTATACTTAAGGAAAAGTCTGGCGCCGCTTTCATCGCTGGATCCGCTTCTGTCTGTGGTAAGTCATTGGTTCACAGCGAGACTGCCGAATCGTATGTGTTCTCCGGCTCCTTCGCTTTCGCCGGCACGATGGCTGACTGTGCGGCTGACTGGACCGCCACGTTTGACAAGGCCACAGGATTCCTTGCCGGTTACACTGTGAATGGTGTCCAGATGCTTTCCGAGCCTTTGACCCCAGAGTTCGCCCGTGCCCCTAACGAGAACGATATGGGTGCTAAGAAGATCCGTGAGATGTACAACACCTGGCGTTATCCTGCCTATAAACTCAAAGCTGGTTCACTTGTGGTTGACAAGGCTACAGATGGTGTCGGACTGATGTCTTTGGCCGCTGAATATGAACCTATCGCCGGTGGTGCGGCCATCGTGAGGATGTTCTACGAGATCTTCCCTGACGGAAGCATCAAGGCGACAGAGACGATGAAGGATGCCGGCGGTCTGGCCAAGGCTCCGTACCTTATGCGTTTCGGAATGAAGTTCGCGATGCCAGGTCGTTTCTCCACCGTGGATTTCTACGGCAGGGGGCCTTGGGAGAACTACTCCGACAGGAACACCGCCGCCGTTGTCGGCCGTTATGTGCAGAGCGTCAACGACCAGTACCATTACGGCTATGTCCGCACGCAGGAGTCCGGCACGAAGACCGGCCTGAGATATTTCCGCCTCCTTGACTCCAACGGCACCGGCCTTGAGGTCACCGCTGACGGGAAGTTCTCCGCTTCCGCCCTTCCGTTCTCGATGAGGGATCTGGACTGCCTTGAGAACGGCACTCCGAAGCGTGCCAACAAGACCAACACCCAGAACGGCGAGGCCCGCCACTCCCTGAACCTTAAGGCTAAGGCGCACGAGAACGACCGATCCAATGGCACGACCTACGTCAACTTTGACCTTGTCCAGATGGGTGTTGGAGGAATCAACTCCTGGGGCACGATTCCTCTGGACCAGTACCTCATCCCGGCCGCCGAGCGTGAGTTCACCTTCGTCATCCGCCCTGTGGGCAACTAAGATGATTCGTGGCACCTAAAGCCTTGAATATGAACGAAAAGAGAAATGTCCTAATGTCGATAACGGCATCAGGACATTTCTCTTTCTCTTGAATATCAATAACTTGTCCGCCACGGGGCCAAACGCCCTTGGCAGACCCTAAGCACAGGATTACACAAGAACCTTTGCGATGATCTTGTGCAGTTTCCCTTCCGAGATCGCCGGGGCGTGAGCATCCTCCGGCCAGACGATAGCCATCTCTCCAGGAAGGAGATCAATGTAGGTCGTCGGTTTCTCGTCGGTCAGGGCGCAGTCGGAAGTCTCATCGTAAGGTTTTGTCCATCCTTTGATGTCCTCTGTCGCTTTCCATCCAATGGTTTCCGCTCCGCTGATAAGGAAATGTACATCGATGTACTTACGGTGAATCTCAAGAGCTTGCTCATCCTTTCCTTTGCCGTCAGGACGTACATTGTTGACGAAAAGAGCGTCTCCATCGATCTCGTTACGACCTTCCGGAAGTTTGTTGAAATCGGTGCTTTTTATGAATTCAAAGAGTTTTGCGAAAGCGGGGTTAAGGCATTCGTACCGGCCGCAATCCTTGATGTTTGTGATAATCATAATTGTGTCTATCTTTCTATGAACAAAGGTTTTACATTCAAATAGTCTCCAGCAGGGGAGAAGGATGCCTCCTTGATCCTGACCTTTTTCGTAAGAACCGGCTTCTCGGCGTTTATGGCCGCGATGAATGAATATGTCCCTTTCTCTATCGCCCAACCGGAGCGCAGCTCATCGTAGGAAGCGAGAAGGGTCTTCGGGATTCCTACCTCTACAGTCTGAGACTGGCCCGGGGCGAGAACCTCCGTTTTCGCGAAGCCTTTGAGCTCTCGGGAAGGCTTGTCCATATCCTTTCCCGGAGCCTTCACGTAAATCTGGACGACTTCCTTTCCTGAATATTTTCCGGTGTTCTCGACATTGACTTTCACCACATATTCTTCACCAACCTCCTCGACATTCATCCCGCTGTACTTGAACTCGGTGTAACTCAGGCCGAAACCGAACGGGTAGGCGGTGCGGACCTTGTCCGTGATGTAATGACGGTAGCCTAAATATATTCCTTCACGGTAGTTGACGTAATCTACGTTCTCGATGTCGTACCGTTTTGTGACACCGGATGGAGCCGGACGGTAGAACGAGTAGTTTATCGGTTTGTCAGTCAGGATCTGCGGCATAGTGCCGGCTGTAGGATCATCGTAGTA
Organism: uncultured Bacteroidales bacterium; assembly: GCA_934725575.1. Taxonomy (GTDB): domain Bacteria; phylum Bacteroidota; class Bacteroidia; order Bacteroidales; family UBA932; genus Cryptobacteroides. The sequence continues at coordinate 55,908 of CAKVCK010000011.1, read as the reverse complement.
ACTCACTGGAATGCTCATCGGGAGTCTTCCGCTCGGGGTCTCCTTACCGGAAAGCACGGCAGCGATGGCGTGCCCCGCCTCGCATCCCGGCAGCCAGCTCATAACGATCGCGTCGGCCATATCCTGCCAGGCTGTCAAATCGACAATCCCTCCTACGTCCAACACTACGATCAGTTTTTTACCCTCGTTGTGAAACGCTGTGGAAACCTCTTTGATAAGCCTCATCTCTGCGTCTGACAGCAGATAACTGAACTGGTAAAGCCTGTCTTTCCCTTCTCCGAATATACGTCCTATTGTGATGACGGCCTTGTCCGCTTCCTTGGCGGCCTGTTCAAGAACGGTTCTTGAAGGCAGAGCCTCTGACGGACGCTCAGCGTCCACGAACCATTTGTCAAACTTTCCGTTGATCCTGCGGGTGTTGAACCTTTCGTACTTAAGACAGTTATTGTAGAACTCGTCCGTGGCTTTGTCGAGTCCGAAACCAGCGTCAGAGAGGCCTTGTTTGAGATTGATAACGTACGAGCCGTTGACATTCCCGGCTCCTGTCCCTCCAGTGATAAACTCGTAGGAGGTAACGCCGAACAACGCGATCTTTGACTCAGGAACCAAAGGCAAAGACTTCGCCTCGTTCTTCAGGAGTACGATTCCCTCTTCGGCGGCTTTTCTGGCAACGGAGGCGTTATGCTCAAGGTCTGGTTTGTTGGAATATTCATAACCTTTGAATCGAGGGCATTTGACAATCAGCCTCAGCAGTCGGGCCACAGCCGTGTCAACGGTCGCCATAGGCATCGTTCCGTCATTGATCGAGCTGACAAGACGTTTGTAGTGTTCGTCGCTGCCAGGCTGGATCATATCATTCCCGCTTGAGACAATCTTGTCGGAATGAAGTCCGGCCGCCCAATCGGTCATAACAAGTCCGTCGTAGCCCCAGTCATTCCTGAGCACACCTGTCGCCAAGTCATAGTTCTCGGCGGCGAGCGTTCCGTTCACATAATTGTACGAAGTCATAACGGTCCACGGATCGCTTTCCTTGATGGCGATCTCGAAGTTCCTTAGGTACAGCTCCCGAAGCGCTCTGGGAGAAACCCTTGCGTCAAGGTAAAGCCTGTTGAGCTCTTGGTTGTTGGCCGCGAAATGCTTGATGGATGTCCCGACCCCTTGGCTCTGGATTCCATTGATGTAGCCGGCCGCTATCTTCCCGGCCAGCAGCGGATCTTCGGAGTAATATTCGAAGTTTCTGCCGCACAAAGGATTACGCTGAATATTAATGCCTGGCGCAAGTAAGACATCGACACCATATTCAAGAACTTCGTTGCCGATGGCCTTTCCGACCTCTTCGACAAGCTGAGGATTCCAGGTGGATGCCAGGGATGTCCCGATAGGGAATTTGGTGCAGGGGCGGTCATCTATCCTGACACCGGCGGGACCGTCCGCCAGCACAATCGCCGGGATTCCAAGCCTTTCGATCGGATGTGTCGTTCCGGCCGCACCTTTGACGTAAAGAGTGGTGTAGCCAACCCCGTCAAACGCCTTTGAGCCGCTTCCAACAAGCAAGGCGGCCTTTTCCTCCACAGTCAATTCGTTGACTATCTGTGAAATATTATCACCGTTCAGCTTCAGGGGTGAGCCCGCAAGCAGAACGGTGACAAGAAGTGAACCTATCATATATTACGTTATGATTTGTCCATAAGTGAGAAAATCCTGCCGCGGACCTCATCGATGGTGCCGGTTCCGTCAACCTCCTGATACTTGCCGGCCTTCTTGTAGAACTCTACGAGCGGTTCGGTCTTCTCGTGGTAGGTCTTGATCCTGTTGTTGATGGTCTCTTCCTTGGCGTCATCCGCACGGCCTTCGATGGCGGCCCTGTGCTGAATACGCTCCTTGATCATAGCGTCAGGGATCATAATGGAGACAACCGATGTGACGGCCTCGCCGTTCTTGGCCAGCATCTTGTCGAGAGCCTCGGCCTGCGCGATAGTGCGTGGGAAACCGTCAAGCAGGAACCCTGAGACACCGGTAACGCTCTTGAACTTGTTCTCGATCATTCCTTCCACGACCTCGTCCGGAACGAGCTCACCGGCGTCGATCAGAGCCTTGGCCTTGAGGCCGAGCTCTGTGCCGTTGGCGATCTCACCGCGGAGAAGCTCTCCCGTGGAAAGATGGCAGAGATTGTATTTTTCAACCATTGCTGAGGCCTGGGTGCCTTTCCCGGCGCCTGGAGGGCCAAAAAGAATAAAATATTTCATATCTGTGTCCAATACATAAATGTCTTTGAGGTTTCTGCCGAGCTCGTTGTAGTCCAGTCCGAATCCAACGATGAAATCGTCCGGAATCTCCATAGCCACGTAGTCGAGCTTGACATACTTGGTGTAGGAAGCCGGCTTCAGCAGCATTGTGCAGATCTTAGTCTCGACGGCTCCCTTTTCCTTCAGGAGCTCCTTGAGAGCCACGATTGTGTTGCCGCTGTCCACGATGTCTTCCACCACGATCACACGCTTGCCCTCGACGCTTCTGGTCATCCCCATCGTCTCGCGGACTTTTCCTGTAGTGTGGGTTCCATCGTAGGATGAGAGTTTGATGCAGATCAGCTCACAGTTGAATGTCAGCCTTTTCATCAGCTCGGAGGTGAACATCAGCGAGCCGTTCAGTACGCACAGAAGTACCGGGCAGTCGGTGCTACCCTCGAAGTCACGGTTGATCTTTCCGGCTACTTTGTCGATGGCTTTCTCAATCTGCTCGTTCGGAATGAACGGCTTGAAGGATTTGTCGAATAATCTGACGTTGCTCATTGCATTGATGGTGTTATATTAAAGGACAAAATTAGCAATATTCCATAAAAAATAGAAAAAACATACCATCGTTTTATTTTTCTTTTCGTTATTTACGTTTCTTTGCCTTATCTTGCCGCCCAGAACTGAATGACTATGAATATCAAAGGAAACTTCATCATTATGCTTTGCGCGCTGCTGTCAGTGGCCCCGCAGGCACTGGCTCAGACCGATGAGCGGCTGAGGGCGATCGTCTGCCTGACCGGAGCCGGTTCTGAGGAGGAACTGGACGAGAGCGAGATAGAAAGGTACACTGTTTTTCTGTCACATCCATTGGAGATCAACACTGCGACCGGAAGCCGTATGCTTTCCAGCGGACTCTTGAGCCAGTATCAGATAGCCAGCTTGATTGACTACCGGACACGGACGGGGGATATTCTTTCATTCTCGGAGTTGGCCTCAGTCGAGGGCTTCGGAGAGGATGCGGCAAATGCCCTTAAACCATTCATCTCCCTGCGTGGCCGGTCGCTTCCCGGGCAACCTTATATATCCTCAAGAAGCGTCAGCAACGAGGCCTTGGCCAGATTTGCGGTCAAAGGTGATGAATATAACTACGGCGCGAAGTACCGGTTGGGTTATGGCGACGCTGCGGAACTGTCATTGGCGGCAAGGACAAAATATTCAGATAAAGAACAATTCCCTCCGTCAGCTTGGTCGGCGAACATTGTATATTATGGTAAAAAGAGATTGGGAAAAGTCATTGTGGGCGACTTTAACGCAAGGTTTGGGCAAGGGCTGGCGCTTTGGAGCGGAATGTCTCTGTCGAGTCTTTCCTCATCTGCGTCCTTCAGCAAGAGGCCTTCAGGCATTTCCCCGTCCTGGTCTTGGTCAGGAATCGGGTCGCATAGGGGAGTGGCTGCGGATTTCTCGTTCGGGCGCTTTGTGGTCTCGTCCTTGGTCTCGTTTCCGGGGCTAAGGACTTGGTGCGAGAGCGGCAAGAAGGCGGAGATCTCTTCTTTGACCGGCGGTAACGTGGCCTATTACGGACGGCAAGGACAATTCTCGCTGACCGGCTACTGCCTTACTGACCAATTGAATATGTCAGGTAAACCAATCGGGGAAAAGGTGTCCGGAGATTTCCGTTACTCCTGGCGAGGTGTGGATATGTTCGGAGAGGCCGTTTATGATTTCCTCGGAAACTGCGCAGGATTTGTTACCGGGGCTGTCGTACCTTTAGGGGATGATTGGAGACTGTCATCAGTCATACGCTATTATCCGGCTGATTTCTCTTCGGATTACACCGGTGGGGTAAGAAGCTGGACAAAGGCTTCGGACGAGGCCGGAGTCGCTGTCGGAGTGGAACGGTCCGGAATCGTGGCGACTGTGGATTATGCGATGAAGGATGGAGAACATTCCCAAAGGCAGCTGAAGGTTTTGCTTAAGGCACCGTTGCAATTATCTGGAACATCGGTGCTTACCGTGAAGATTACGGAGCGGCTCCGCCCTTATGAGGAGATTCTCAAGTACCGGACCGGGGCCAGATGTGATCTTGATTGGTCAAGTTCGGGACTTTCGGCCCGTTACGGTCCGTCCGACAAGCCGGCTTGGAAAATGCGGGTACGCACCGAAGGCCTTCTCTGCCGGTCTCTCGCAGGCTTGGGCTATGTTGAGGGTGGAAGAAAGACCGAGGGGTTCAGCGCTTACCTTCGAGGGACGATATTCATAGTCGATGATTGGGATGACCGGATATATTCATACGAGCGGGACGCGCCGGGCAATTTCACCGTGCCTGCCTATTATGGGAGAGGCTGGAGCGCTTCCTTGGTCGCAGGGAGCAAGTTCAGGTTTGGAGCTAAAAAGACTAAGGCTCTGAAATGTTACCTCAGAGCCTCCACTGTCAGATATTCATTTATGAAAGAGCCCAAACGTCCTTCGTCTGAGGCGAAGGTTCAATTGGTGCTTTACTTGTAGATGCGGATCTTCTGTCCGATGCTCAGGTTTGTGCTCCGAAGATGATTCCACTTTTTGAGTTGGTTGACCGTCACGTGGTACCTTACGGCGATCTTGCTGAGCGTGTCACCTTTCTTCACCTTGTAAGTGATCGTGCCGCCGGATGAAGTGGATCCGTCGCTAGGCTTGTTTGTGTCTAGCAGGGCCTGGGGGTTGAGATATTCGGCGGCCTTGTAGGTGTAGATTGAATCCTCGTGCGCGATGAAATCACTTGAGTAATTGTACGGAATGCGGAGGATGTAGGTCCCGCTGTTGCCGGGGATGACATCCTTGATATATTGCGGATTGAGATTCCGGAGTTCATCGACCGAGATTCCTACCAATTCGCTTATCTGCTTGAAATGTAGGTTCTTGTGGATTTCGAACGTGTCCAGTTGGGCGGGCATTTGGACGCTGGCCGGCACGAGGCCGTATTCCTTGCTGTATTTGATGGCGTACATCGCGCCGACGAACGCCGGCACGTAGCCCCTTGTCTCACGTGGAAGATAGTTATAGACTGACCAGAAATCTCTCTTGCCGCCGCTTCTGCGGATTGCTTTGTTGATGTTGCCCGAGCCGCAGTTGTAGGAGGAGATAGCGAGATTCCAGTCCCCGAAGACGTTATAGGAATCGATCAGATAGCGTGCGGCAGCGTCGGCGGACTTGAACGGATCGAGCCTCTCGTCCACGAACGAGTTGATTTCCAGACCGTAAAGCTGTGCTGTCCTGAACATAAACTGCCACATCCCTTTAGCCCCGGCTCTTGAGACGGCGACCGGATTCAGTGCTGATTCGATGATTGCCATATACTTCAGCTCGTCCGGCAGGTTGTACTTGTTGAAGGTCTCCTCGAAGATCGGCATATAGTACTTGCACAGTCCGAGGATGGTGCCCATCTTGGTCGGCATCTTCTCGGAGTAAAGTATCATATAGTTGCGGACCTTCTCGTTGTAGGGGAGTGTGATGAATGAGTTCATCTTCCGGAACCTTTCCATCAATACCTCATCCGGAACATTCGTCGTGAAGTGGACAGAGTCCATATCATATCCGTTCCCTTCCTCGTTCTTTCTGGCCTGACGGTGCAGGTACCAGATGCTGAGCAGGCTGTCAGTGACATCGGCGTTGTATTCCTCCGGACTGAGTCCTGCGGCGGTCTTGAACCGGTTCTCCTCATAGACATCGATCATCTCATCGGCGATGCTGTCCCTGAGCCTGTTCTCTTTCCGGACCTCATCCAATACCTTGAGCAATGAGTCCACCTGTGCCTTGAGTTCCTGATTCTCCTCCTTTATCTTTTTCTTGAATATCTGAGCGTCAGCGTTTTCCTGAAAGGCAAACATCAGCAGACATAGCAATGCCGTTATTGTGTATGTGGTCCTTCTCATCAGTCAAATGTTGTTAAAACGTGATTCCTACCTTAAGGCCGATGGCGTTGTCTCCGAAAGCCCCGCAGCCGAAGCCTCCGCCGGACGGAATCTTCATTTCCGGTGCGCAGGCATATTCATTATAAGGTGAGATGACTGTTGGCGACACATTGAGTGTCAAGTCATCACTTATCTCGAAATCCTGCATATAGGCGAACACGTTGGCGTCTATCACCTGAAGCAGATAGCTCCCGACAAGCGCGACCACCGAATAGTCCCTGTACCTGCGGTAAACGTTTCGGAAATACAGCGCCCTCTCCGCAGGAATGCTTCCCTGATAGCTGCCGTCGGTCGCCGTTGCCTCGTTGTGTATCCGTTTGTACCTTTTGTAGTTCTTGCTGTTCAGCGCGTAGAAATGGTAGGAACCGATCATCATTCCCCAATATATCGGAATCTTCCAATATTCACCGTTGTACGCCTGCCCAAGCCCCGGAAGGAGGATTGAATATATCGTAGCCTTTCCCGGCTGGTTCTTCACATCTCTCTTATAGTTGACGACTCCGTCCATCAAGGTCGCCCAATAGATGAGCCCGGCGCTGGCGAACATATACGTGGCCATATCCCTGGAACGTGTGTCCAGATCAAACTCCATATTCGGGTCAAGCGCCATAGCGATGTCATAGCCCTTCTTGGAGTGCCTGTACTTGCTGTTGTAGTGGATTCCCAGTCCAAGGGTCGTTCCGATGCTGCCGTAGATTATCGGCAGCTTCCAGTACTGCTTGTTGTAGATCTGCTCGGATCCGATGAACACTGTCGAGCCGGCGAACATCGTTCCGATCCTGAGTGTCGTGTCCTTGTGGCTGACGCCTCTGAAAAATTCCCGGAATGACCACATCTTGTCCACTGAATCCCTTGCCGATGTCGTGTCGTTAGGGTTGTTGTAGGTCTGGTTGAACGCCTCTTCCCTGAACTGCGCTTTCGCACCCGTGGAAAAGGCCGCCAGGCAGACAAGTGCCAGACATATCCTGAGAATCAGATTCTTCATTGTTCTTCTTAGATGTTCGAGTCCTCAAGGGCCTTGAGGAACCTGCTCACTTCCTCGTCAGAGTTGAACTTGATTGTCATCGTTCCCTTTCCTGAGGCCGAGCGTTTCAGGCTGATGCTGTTATCAAAAAACTTGCCGATGTGCTCCAGAACCCTGTAATATTCGTCCGGAAGTTCCTGCTGTTTTGTGGCAGTCTTGGTGTTTTCGTCCTTGCTAAGTTTGTGAACCTTCTCCTCCAGCTGGCGTACCGAAAGGCCGTCCTTGATCACGAGGTCGCAGAGAAGTTCTTGAATATGAGGGTCCTCCACTCCGAGAATAACCTTGGCGTGGCCGATGCTCAGAAGCCCGGTCTTGAGGTCGTGCTGAACCTTGGTCGGGAGTTTGAGAAGCCTGAGGTAGTTGGCCACAGAGGCGCGTTTCTTGCCGACACGCTGTGCCATCATCTCCTGTGTGAGGTCGCACTCGTCCATAAGCCTCTGGTAGCTCATCGCCACCTCGATAGGGTCGAGATCCTGCCTCTGGATGTTCTCCACGATGGCCATCTCCAGCATTCCCTGGTCGTCAGCCGTGCGGATGTAGGCCGGTATGATGTCCATTCCCGCCCTCTTGCAGGCCTTGAAACGACGCTCGCCGCTGATGATCTGATAGCGTCCGTTCTTGAGTTTGCGCACCGAGATCGGCTGGATGAGTCCGAATGTCCTGATAGAATCCGCAAGTTCCTCCAACGCCTCGTTGTCGAACGCCATACGCGGCTGGTAAGGGTTCGGCTCAATCAGGTCCACAGGGATTCTGAGCACGTCACCGTAGTCCTGCTCCGGCTTCGAGCCGGCGATTTCCTTATTGATATAACCTACCGGTTTTCTTTCCGGTCCGATTGTCTGGATGTCTCCCAGAATGGCGCTGAGCCCTTTGCCCAGCCTGCTTTCCTGTTTATTGCTGCTGCTCATAATCTTTAGTTCTCATTCTTTTCCAACACTTCCTTGGCAAGGTTCATATAGTTGGTGCTGCTGTTGCTGAGCACATCATAGAGGATGATCGGCTTGCCGTGCGAAGGAGCCTCGCTGAGGCGGATGCTCCTCTGGATCACCGTATTGAACACCATATCCTGGAAATGCTCCTTGAGCTCGTTCACAACCTGAGCGTGAACCTTTGTCCTGCCGTCGAACATCGTCACGACGAATCCCTCTATCGTAAGGGAAGGGTTAACCCCGTTCTGCACCAACCTGATCGTTTGGAGCAGCTTTCCGAGTCCCTCAAGGGCGAAGAACTCCGGCTGCACGGGAATCATAACGGAATCCGCCGCCGAAAGGGCGTTGATGGTGATGAGACCCAGGGAAGGGGAGCAGTCGATGATGATGTAGTCGTAGTTGTCACGTATCGGGGCCAGCCTTTTCCTCAAGATTGTTTCCCTGCCCTCTACATCGATCATCTCGATCTCCGCTCCGACAAGGTTGATGTGTGACGGAATCATCTGAAGGTCAGGAAGCTCCGTCTGGATCAACGCATCCTGAATGTCAATCTCGCCTATCATAACCTCGTAAATGGTCCTCTTCTCATCGTTGTCCGGGGAGAAGTTCAGACCGGAAGTCGTGTTGGCCTGCGGGTCGGCGTCGATGATGAGGACCTTCTTCTCCAGCACCGCGAGCGACGCAGCGAGGTTGATCGCGGTCGTGGTCTTGCCCACTCCGCCTTTCTGATTGGCTATTGCTATGACTTTTCCCATATCCTGTGTGTTTATGAAAGCCGAGGAAATAGTTTGTCTGATTGCTGATTATCATCGAGACAATCAAGTCTCTGCCATTTTCCTATGGTTCAAATTTCAAAGTTACTTAAAAATTCTGGAATATGAGAATAAGAAAGCAATAGAAGTTATCAACATAATAGGATGTTGTGCGTTGATGTGATTAATGTTATGATGATTCTGGACTTTATGAAGGATCGACATCAAGCGCGATGTGGCCTGAATATTTTTTCTCCTTTTCGAAGCGCTCAACAGCGGTCACCAGTGTTTCCTTGTTCCTCACGAGCGACCTGTCTTTAGGCAGCAACACCCTGATCTGGCGGATGTTCTGGTTCGAGATCTTGTCGATTGCCGGGGAATATGGCCCTATGACATTCGGACCGTTCTGCACGCCGGGGGCGAAGCTGACCTTAACCGCCAAAGCCGCTCGCAGGTACTCTCCGAGTTCCCGGCTCAGCAGATCCACCCTTGCCTGATTGTAGTCCTTGATGATGACTCCTATGACTCTTGAATATGGCGGATAGCCGAACATCTTTCTTTCTCCGAGGAACCGGGCCATCGTGCCGTTTTCGTCCAGTTGCCCCTCTATGCTTTGATAGACAGGATGTTCCGGTTGGGAGGTCTGGATGACGAACAGACCTTTCTCTCCCCGTCGTCCGCAACGTCCTCTGAACTGCTCCAGAAGCTGGAGTCCTCTCTCGTCCGCCCTGTAGTCCTCCTGTCCGAGAATCGAGTCGGCCTGAAGCACGGCCACAAGAGACAATCCGCTGAAATCGAATCCTTTGGCGACCATCCTTGTGCCGATGAGTATGTCGATTTCCCCATTGGAGAATTTTCTGATCACGTCCGTCTCATATTTCCGGCTCTGTGCCGTGTCGCTGTCCAGTCGCGCTATCCTTGCATTCGGGAACAGTTTTGCGGCCTCTTCTTCGATTTTCTGCGTGCCGGATCCCAGCGGCTTCAGCTCACCGCCGCACTTCGGACATTTCCCGGTATATTCATACACCCTGCCGCAGTAGTGGCAGACGAGTCTTTCGCTTCCGTCGGCGCGCCGGTGCAGGCTCAGGCTGACGTTGCAGCAGCGGCATTTCGGGATTTCACCGCACTCCTGGCACTGCACTATCGGTGAATATGCCCGCCTCTCTCTGAGTATCAGCACTTGACGTTGCTCGTCGAGGCATTTGCTTATGTGCTCGATAAGTTTTCTGGAGAAGTTCCCGATCATTCCGTTCTTGCGTCTCTCGGCAATAGTGTCGATGATCTCGATGTCCGAGTCTGCCGCGTCGTAGAACCGTTTGTTCAAGGAGACAAGCCCGTAACGCCCTACGCTGCAATTGTAGAGCGACTCCAATGACGGCGTGGCCGAACCCAGTATGACATTGGCACCGAATATCTTCGCCATCATTATCGCCGTCTCGCGTCCGTTGTACCGAGGGGCGGGGGAGTCCTGTTTGTACGACGTGTCGTGCTCCTCGTCCACAATCACCAACCCCAAATCCTTGTGCGGCAGGAATATGGCGCTTCGTGTCCCGAGGACAACATAGCCCTTCCCCTTGGAAGGCTCCCCGGCGTGCCTTAGGACGGTGGCAACTTCCCGCTTTCTGGACATAGTCTCGCCGGAATGGAACACCAATAGTTCCGGGAAAGTCTCGCTGATCCTGTCCTCCAACTGTCTGCTGAGCGCTATCTCCGGCACTAGATAAAGCACGTTCTTTCCTCTCTCCAGCGTCTCCTGCGCCAGTTTCATATAAATCTCCGTCTTTCCCGATCCCGTCACCCCGTGCAGCAATGCCGGCTTCCCCTTGTAGAAAATCTCTTTTATCTTTGAATATGCCTCCTCCTGTGCTGCCGACAGCACAATTTCATTTTTGCTATCTGTCTTGAACGTGTCGCTTTGTATGTATCCATTTGTGAGACGTTCTAAGTTTTTGAGAGCTATGTGTTTTTCATGTAGATACTTATTTTTAGAGGTTTCTTTTATTGCCTTATCAGCTGCTAGCTGAAGTTTGTCAATTTTTTTTATTAATCTTGCGACTTCTTTTGACCTTTGTAGTTTAGCCTTGTTTTCATCCTTAACAATCGGGTATGCGGCCAAGTAAACCTCGCCTATTGTACACAAATAATATTCAGAGATCTTGCGCCAAAGTTCAATTTCTTCCTTAAGAACATCGTCTTGATCGTTAGCAATACCATCAATTGGTTTGATCTTATCAACTCCTATCGCTTCAATATCCCTTCTTGCAATATTATTGTTGCAGATTACTCCTATATAATTGGCATTGTTAAAATTGACATAGACTTTCTTCCCTACTTCGAATGGTTGTATAGTGTAGTATATAGGCTCCCACTCCAGCCGGAGCGGAAGGATAACTTGTATGAAGATCCTGCCTGTCATAGCAGCGAATTTAGCCAAAAACATCCACTCGGCGAAGAAAAATGCAATTTCTTCTCAAAAAAATTTGCAACCAAAAGAAAAATGCCTATCTTTGCAATCCCAAACGGAAACGGTGTCGTAGCTCAGATGGTAGAGCAATGGACTGAAAATCCATGTGTCGGCAGTTCGATTCTTCCCGACACCACTCCGAAGCCCTGCAGAATGTTCTCTGCGGGGCTTTTTCGTAACCAGATCCGTTCTCGATCTTTTGAATCCTGGATCAAGTCCAACACCCGGAGCAGGGGAAAAAGTATGTGTTTAGGCATATATCTTCGAAAGCCTGTAAAGGAAATACGGAAGCTTTCCTATAGGTGTGTGACAAGATAATGTCATCGGCAAGATTAGTCTTGCGAAAGTTGCGATTTAAAGAAGATTTTAAGATATTCGTATAAGAATATAAGACTATGCCTGACACGATGACCAAAGAGCAGCGGCATAATTGTATGTCGCGGATCAGGGGAAAGGACACACGGCCGGAGATGGTCGTGCGAAGATGGCTGCATTCGGAAGGGTTCAGATATTCATTGTATTCCAGAAAGCTGCCGGGGTGTCCGGACATCGTGCTGAGGAGATACCACACTGTGATATTCATAAACGGGTGTTTCTGGCACGGGCATCCGGGATGCGACAAGTTCAGGATGCCTCGGTCGAATGTGGAGTTTTGGCAGGAGAAGATCCGGCGCAACAAGGAGAGGGACGCGCAGGAAGTGGCGGCACTTGAGGCGTTGGGCTGGAATGTGATTGTGGTCTGGGAGTGCGAGCTGTCCAGGCAGACCAGAGATTTGACGCTGCGGAATTTAGCGGATGCGGTGAGGCGGAACATCGAGCCGGAGTTGATTCATCCTATTCCATTGTCTGTGCGGAAACTATCATTGAAGGAATAGGTTGCAAACGGGGATATTATTTCGTATATTCACGGAAATATTCAATGAATATGAAGTCTTTAAAGATGCCGCGTCAGTTGGCGCTTTGTATTTTCATCCTTTCGTCGGTAGGAAATCTTGCCGGCAAATTCATCGGCGGAAATATTCTTGCGATGTGCACCAAGCCTTTGATTATGCCGTCGCTGGCGTTGTTTTGTTGGCTGCTTTTGAGGGAGAATGATGTCCGTGGGCGCAAGGTCTTCACTTTGATGCTGGCTTTGGCGTTCGGGGCGCTTGGGGATGTCTTGCTTATGTTCAGCGGTCAGGGCTTTTTCTTAGCAGGACTGTTTGCCTTTCTCATCGGGCACCTGTTCTATTTGTGCACAATTCCATTCCCGGACAAAAATGGACATAGACGAATATTCAGCGTCGCTCTTTTAGCGGTATTGGTCACGATTATGAGCATAGCATCTCAATTGTTCGCGGTGAAAGGCTTTATGGGAATGTGTGTCACGGTCTATGTCTGCGTTTTCGCATTTGTCCTCCACGCTGGAATAATGGCCGCGATTGAAACTAAAAGCCGTCTTTATGTTGTGACCGTCGTCGGTTATGTCCTTTTTGTCATATCTGACACGATTCTGGCGACAGGAGTATTTACTGATCTTAAAATTCCGATGCGTGGTTTCTGGGTGATGCTGACGTATATTCTCGCCCAGTTCCTCATCGCCGTTTCGCTGACCAAGGAGGAAATCCGGAAACATCTTATGATAAATGCGTCCGCAAATTGATAATTATTCCGAAATTTATTAATTTTGCATCGCAAAACACGGAGGATTGTCCGAGTGGTTTATGGTGCTTGTCTCGAAAACAAGTCGGCTGAAAGGCCCCACAGGTTCGAATCCTGTATCCTCCGCAAAATCGCTGTAATAAATTAATAGATAATAACTTACGGGATTTTTCCGAGAAAAGCGGGACAAAGACGGGACAAGACTTTTCCTTGTATGATGCGCTCAGCGCATTGTGCAAAGAAAAAAAATGTGTTAACGCCACCAATACCATACATAGATTTCATTCCTCCGAAACTCGTTACCGGAGAAGTTTGGTACATTTCATATTCTTGCATTTACCCACCGACCGGCAAGATGAGACGGATCCGCATAAAGCTGAACCGCATCGCATCGTTGCCTGAAAGGAAGCGTGTAGGCCGGAAGATCATAGCCGACCTGAGCATCAAGCTGCAAAGGGGCTGGAACCCTTTCACCGAAAGAATAGCTCCCAAGGCTTATGCCCTTATGTTCGAGACACTTGACAAGTTCCTTGCGGTCAAGACGAAAGACAACCGTCCCGACACGGTCAGAGGCTACACCTCCTACGTCAAGATATTCAAAAAGTGGTTGCTTGAGCACGGCTTCGATGAGTCTTCATACGTCTGCTCATTCACAGAAAGCGATGCCATCGACTTTATGGATGACCGAGATCTGGCCGTATCCGCCAGAACCTTCAACAACAGCATCCTCTTTTTCCGCGTCCTCTTCAATTGGATGATTGAGCGGAAATATATAAAGAGAACCCGTTTATGGCCGTAAAGCGCAAGCCGAAACGCCTTACCCTGAAAACCCGCCGCCTGTTCACCCCGGAAGAATTCAACGAGCTGGTCGCTTGGCTCGATGAACACAATGTCCCTTACCTCGTGATGGCTCTGATGTGCTACTGCTGCTTCATCCGCCCGAAAGAACTCTCTATGCTACGTTGCAGGGACATCGACCTCGACAACCAGCTCATCCGAATCAGCGCCGACATCGCCAAGAACGAAAAGGACTCTACCCGAACCATCCCCGACTCGATGATGAAATATGTCCGGAAACTCAACCTCTCCAACCCCGGCCACTACCTGTTCGGAGACCACCCGCTGTACGACTTCTCCCCTGGCACCCGGAAAGCCAGTTCCCGCAAGTTCGCATCCTATTGGAGTTCCGTTGTCCGTCCCGCCCTCGGCTTCCCGAAGGAGCTCCAATTCTATTCCCTCAAAGACACGGGAATCACGAATATGGTCAATTCCGGTGTTCCCCTCACATCCGTCCAGCAGCAGGCCGATCACTCCAGCCTTGCCATCACCTCCATCTACATCGGCAAGACCGACCGCGCCTCCGACGCCCTCAAGGCCGTTGACATCATAGACTGAAAAAGCCCCGGATCACTCCGGGGCCGTGCGGCTATGCGCTTGTGCTGTCAAACATTAAGAGATAGCCGAAATCCTTTTTGCCTTCTTCCATATCTACGAAACGTGAATTCTGGACAATTTTCCACCGATGTCATTCAACGCCCTGTTCAGAGTGTCAAGTTCACTTTCGGTGAATTGGGCTGGTTTCCCGTTGACAGGAAGTCCGTTTATCCTTTGGTACAGCCAAGCCCTTGATTTATTGAAATAGGTTTTGGCTATATGAGCAAGGCTGATTGCCGGCAGAACTTCTTCCAACTGTTTGCGTACCAGAATCTCGTCAACTTTACGGTGGGTTTCCTGCAATTGAAGTTTCATTATTTCTGCGACCGCAGCCGGATCCTCTTCGCAGACCCGATGAATTTCTTCATTGACAGCGACTCTTTCCTTTTCGTTCTTTGCACTAATGAATCTTTCCTTCAGTGCATCCATCTGTTCCTTCGTGACCATATTCCAAAAGAATTTGTCCCGGCCTACGCCGGGAGGTTTTACATCATCTTGAGTTTCTCTACGAGTTCATCAATCGAGTCTTCCAACCAAGAGAGGATTTGCCAAGCTTCATTACGTCCTTTGATCTCGTTGTAAAGCTGAAGGTAGTAGAGCAGTGACTTCTCTATTTCCTTGCGTTCTTTGGTTTTCTTTCTCATTGTTGTTCCCTTTATTTTGATGATACAAAGATAATAATCTTTTGATTATTGTGCAAATATTCAGTGAAATATTCCGTAATATTTACCATTCGACAAGGCTGTAAGAGATTCCGGCTCCGATGTAGGGGAGTGGAGTGATGTGGCTGTTTTGGAGGGTCAAGCCATAGCCGGCTTGGAGGGCTATGGACCAGTGGGACCTTTTTTGTGGAGCTACGGAAATGGTTTGGGTGATGGTTTTAGTTTCGGGAAAGACTTGGATCAGGTCAAGGGACGGCTGGAAGCCGGACACCACCGCGCGATAGTCCTTGCCGGAATATTCCTTGCGCTCCCTTGGAAGTTGGACTAATGTGGTGTCGTGGATGATCACGATGTCGGGATAGGCGACAAGGATCGTGTCAGTGATGGTTGTTAGGATGGGGACTGGGAACTCGACAGTGACGGTGTCCTTTACTACGAGAGTGTCGGCCTTGGGTTCCTCGATGAGCTCAGCGACCGCCGCACGGTAGCCCAGCCTCCAGCTCAGAACGGAGACCGTGGCCACCAATGCAGCGACAAGAAGTAGAATCCAGCCCGGCTTCATCGCTTCACGCCTCCCAACTCGTCGGCCCAGCGTTCGGTGTAGAAGTCGTAGTAGCTGACCTCCCGCAGCCCTTTGAACGTGGAGTGTGCCCACGCCCACAGCAGCGACGGAAGGCCTATGACAATCAGGTAGAGCCATCCAAGGCGCAAGGACTGCCGTGTGTGGCCATATTCGTGATGGATTGTCTTCAGAACGTATGTGCTCGATGATGAGCGAAGATAATGGTAGGGGAGCACGATGTAGCGTCCGAGGCTGATCCCACCGTGCATCTTCTCTGAATACATTATCCAGAACGTTACATAATTCCCCTTGGATGATTTGCACCCACAGCCGTACCACCAGAACAGCAGCAGCCCCAGCAGGTTCTGCGGCAACTGCCAGACGTAAAGCAAAACTTCGATTAGAACTTTCATATTCATTGAATATTAAAACCTTTCCCCTTGGTATCTCTTGTTGTAGAGTAGTTGCCGCCTTTGCGGCCCGCCCTTGCGGTGGCTGATGTGTACGAAGGTCGGATAGATGATCATCTGGTCAACCTCTTTCCAGATCTCCGGCGTGTTCCTGACCACCTTGGCCAGCTGGAACGGATCCGCCGCCGCGATGTCGGCGGCCTCTCCCTTGACGTGCTGCGATGTCGGCACTCCGCCAACCATCCTGTTGAGCTCCGGACACCTGTACCCGCTGTTGATCCGCAGCGGATGCCCGACCTTGTCACGGAGCGGCTGAAGCACCCTTTCCGTCAGTTCCTTCACCGCGTCACGTACCGCGAACGATGTGATCACGTTGCAGATGCCCTCGCACTCCGCTGTAGGTGAAGCCTCGAACTCACGGTAGCTGAAATCCTTCATCTGCCTTTCCAATTCCAGCATCTCCTTCTTCCCGCCGTCCCCGTTGATAATCAGGTTTAGCCGAAGATCCTCATCCGTAATTCTTTTAGCCATAATCTTATACGATTTATGGCACAAAAATAGCCGCATTTCCGCGGCTGTAAAGGACAAATATAAAGAGGATTATCCCCAGATGATCGTCAGAACAACGCTTGCAAGAATGACCAAACCTCCAAGAAGTAACAGCAGGTCTCCCATCACGCTTTTCTTTGTTTTGTTCTTGGAAGTCAATCCAACCACGGCACTTCCGATCGTTCCACCGACAAGGAATATAATCAACCCAGCCACACCGATAAAAATCGCAATCATAGCGATAAGCAACAATGGCCAAGCAAGCCAACCAATATCACCGATGAAGAACATAGTGCTTTCAAAGATTAGTGTTCACTTTTCTCTTGCAAAAATCACTCCACCACCTTATAATTTGAACTTCTTCAGCACGTAAGGCTTGCTTTCGGAGTTCGTCAGGAAATGCTCCCAGCTCCATCATAACCTGGCAAACCGTTCAGTCTCAAGAAAGTCCTCAAGGTACTGCAACGCGTCATCGGAAGCGTTCCCTTCCTTGGCTATATTCCTGATGTCCATCTCATTGAGGGAAGACCGGCTGTTGAAAGCGCGGCTCCACTCCTGCCCGTGCGTGTCATCCATTATCTGGCTGAAAGACATTCTTGCTACCTTGCTGATCCCATAGTTCAGACACTCTATGTCAGATTGGGAAAGAAAATCCAGATCAGGATCCTCCTTAGCCGAATACCGTTCATCCTTGAATGCGATGGCATCCGATGCCAAGTGCATATCGTCTGCCATATGGTAGTTCAGTTCACGGAAGTCGCCCCTTGCCATCTTAAGAACATTGTAGATGTTGGACGGTACCGGCCCGAACGGCAAAGCGCAGATGCAATCCTTGAAAAGGGGAGTGCCATATTGCGCAAGATGGTTCTGCTGCGCATAATAGGCTGCCTTGACAAGGCTGTAGATGTCCCTTTTCCCATCCTCACTATGTGTAAGAATGTAAAGCAGAACAGCCTTGATCACCAATATGTCATCTTTCCCAAGCCTCATAAGTTCCTCCGTATTGCGTTTGTATTGCATTTGTGTTTACACAAGAAACAACTTTCCGGCCAAATAATCAAGACTTTCCGCCTGATTTTCACTTCGTTTGCCCGGTTCCGATTCACTGATCTGGGCGATGACATTCTCCGTGAACTCGTACATCGCCCGCTTGGCCGAAGCCTTATGGCGGCCACCAGTTCCGGCTTCTTATCCTATTCGTAAGCATACGCGGCCTCTGATCTTCTGCCTGATTTTGTGCGCTTATAACTCATTTGTTTTCTGAATATTTTATTACTAACTTCGCATCATATGTCGATGCGTTGCATCAGTGCAACTATGCGTTTAACGTTTACAGTAAATTATTAAGGCAAGATGAAAATCTTGATTTCAAGATAAAATATGGAAACAATACAATGAGAAGATTATTAATTATTATTGCATTGTTATCAGCCATTTCAAGTTGTGCTGTTACCCAACAAAGGGAACGCATTGTCCAAACGCTGTTCTTGGACTATCGCCCTTTTGTGGAGCAAGGTTTTTTCTTGAGCCCAGATCCTTATCCAGGGGAGTTTACCGCATTGGGTGATTTATCAATAAAAGTTTTTCCTGCTATTATCAAAACAGATAAGGATAAAACGGATGCCACTTTTAATGAGAGGGATAATTATGCCTACTACAAGGGACAAACTAAAGAGACATTTACCAAAGAAAAATTGTCTGGTAAAGAATTGCTGCAGGAGGCAGTTGATGCTGCAAAAGCTTTGGGTGCGAATGGCATAGCAGATCTGAGAATAACAGAAATTCCGGCTGTTCCAGCTGCCTATGTCTACGGTGGAGAAGACACTCATTGGCTAATCTCCGGTATATGTATATATATTCCTGAAAATAAGTAATATCATACCTCTTTGAGAGGCTATTTTTGTTTTATAGATTAATAGCAAGTTATGTCTATCAAGAAATTGTCCGATGCCGCTGCGATGATGGTTGTCGCGGCTATGGTTGGTTGTTCATCGAACGACACGACTGTTAATATCGCCTTGAACAAGGCTGCATACGCTTCGTCTTCTTATGATTATAACCTTACGGCGCAACTCTTTACGGATGGTGTTGTGGCGACTTCGGAACCGGCTTGGCTGAGAGTCGGAACGGCTGAGGGGGAACTGCCACGGCGCGAGAAGGAATGGACGGTGGATGCGGGACCATATTCAAACAACAGGCTGGAAGGAGCGGTGAATTTCCTTGAATATGAATGGAGTGCCCAGAAGTTTTCCGCCGCTTGCGTGCGTGTCCGGGGGTATGTGGTCTATGAGGAGCCGGCTAAAGGGTGGTCAATCACTTGTTTTGCTGGAAACCACGGAGCGGACATAAAAACGGTTGGCTTTGTCGGGAATTCCGGACTGCCGGGAAGCAAGCGTTACCCAGAAGTCATCACCGATCCTAACAAGCAGACTGAGAGCATTACCCGCCCCGCTCGTGAATTTGACTTGGAAATACCTCTGAATAATGCTGTTGATTTCAATCATTTCAAGATAGAGTTTAATATGAATGGGGCTCTTTTCTGGGTGGTCTATGCTGTGGATTTCTCAACGGATCCTTCATTCGGGAAGAGTTATGACACTGGGGCTTATGATTCAAAAGAGTCACGAGGCTTCAATGTGTTGCCGTCCGCGGTCTACTCAAGCGTGTGGATGAGCGCGGACGACAAACCTCAGTGGGTCTATGTTGATCTTGGTTCTAAAAAGAAGTTCAATGAATTACGCCTTTATTGGATCCATAAGGCGAAGAATGGCTGTGTTGAGATCTCGGATGACGCGGAGAACTGGAAAACGGTCGCGGATCTTCCACAGACAGATTCGCTGACATATTCATTAAAAGCGGTAGGTAACGCCCGTTATGTCCGTCTTTCGATGGAAGGAGCTGATGAGAGCGGCCATTTCGCATTGAGCGAGATGGAAGTCCTTGGACATCAAGTGGATGAAGATGCCAAACCGGAATGGAGACTTCAGCGTGCTTCGGCTGTAGCTGAGAGTGGAGAGACTCTCTCTACCAATGAATATGACGATTCGTCTTGGCTGCCTGCTGTCGTTCCGGGAACCGTTCTTTACAGCTACATTGCCGCCGGGGCAGTCCCTGATCCGGGAATCGCGGATAATAATCTTCAGATCTCAGAATCGTACTTCAATTCTGATTTCTGGTACAGATGGACTCCAGGTTCGGTCGCAGAGCTTGTCGAAGCGACAAAGCGCCAGAAAGGCGAACGACTCTTCCTATCCTTTGATGGAATCAACTGGAAAGCAGAGGTTTACGTAAACGGAAGTTATGTCGGAAACATCGCGGGAGCGTTCAAGCGCGCAAGTTTTGACATCACGGATCTGATTCAGGGCAAGAATGATGTCATCGCCGTGCACATCATAAAGCCGGCGCACTTCGCCGCCGTCAAGGAAAAAAACGCTGAGAGTCCTGACTTCAATGGAGGCCAGCTTGGCGCTGATAACCCGACCTTCCACGCCACGGTCGGTTGGGATTGGATACCGACAGTCAGAGGTCGTGATATGGGAATCTGGAATGATGTCCGGATAGAAAAAGTCGAGGCTGTAAGATTGAGCGATCCGCTTGTCCAGAGTAAGATAACGGACGGACTAGCGTCAATGACTGTTTCGGTCAACGTTGCGGACGGAGTTGGCAAGTCGCTACGACAGGCTCGGCGAACGGAGAAAACTATCAGTGGAACTCTTCGTGGAACAATCGGAGAAATTGAGTTCACCAAGAGGGTTGATCTTGAGGCAGGGGAGAACGGAACAATAGTATTCACTCCTGAGGAATATCCGCAACTGAAGGATCAGAAGATTGATCTTTGGTGGCCGAACGGCTATGGTGAGCCGACGCTTCACGAAGCATCGTTCGCATTTATCCCTGACGGTGAGGCTGAGGCGATGACCTCAATCAAATGGCAGGCGGGCATCAGGGAATTCACCTACAGCGATGTGATGAGCGACCTCAAGATGTTCATAAACGGCCGCCGCTTCTTCCCTAAAGGCGGCAACTGGGGTTTCAGTGAATATAATCTCCGCTATACCGCTGATGAATATGACACCGCGGCGCGTATGCACAGGGATATGAACCTGAATATGATCCGTAACTGGGTCGGCCAGACAGGAGACGAGGAGTTCTACGACGCCTGCGACAAGTACGGAATCGTGGTTTGGCAGGACTTCTGGCTTGCTAACCCGGCTGACGGTCCTGATCCGGATGACAATGAGATGTTCCTTGACAATGCCAGGGATTATGTCAGCCTTATCCGCAAGCATCCAAGCATCGGACTTTACTGTGGCCGTAACGAGGGCTATCCTCCAGCGGCGTTGAACGCTGGTCTGATTGAGACGGTGAAAGCCCTGCATTCCGACATCGTTTATATTCCAAGTTCCGCTGATGATGGTGTAAGCGGTCACGGCCCGTATCGCGCGGTCGAACCGTCATTCTACTTCGAGAATCCAACCTCCAAGTTCCACAGTGAGAGGGGAATGCCGGCGATTATGGAATATGAGAGTTTGTCCCGGATGCTGACTTCAGACCATCTTTGGCCTACGAACGATGTCTGGGGACAGCACGATTTCACCCGTACAGGGGCCCAAGGTGACACAGCCTTTGTCGGAATGGTCAGAAGGCGTTTCGGTGAACAGGCTATGGACTCAGCCGAGGTTTTCGCGAAATATGCCCAGTGGGTCAACTATGATGGCTATCGTGCGATGTACGAGGCCAACAACGTAGGCCGTAAGGGACTCTTGATCTGGATGTCACACAGTGCCTGGCCAAGTCTCGCCTGGCAGACCTACGACTATTGGTTCCGCCCTACAGCCGCCTGTGCCGCCGTGAAGAAGGCTTGTGAGCCATTGCACATCCAACTGAACCCGGCCACAAGCCAGATTGAGGTTGTGAACGCCAGCTGCGGTGATCTGGAGAACCTGACCGCCAGCGTTTCCGTACTCAACCCGAATGGTGAGGAGGTATATTCAAAAACAGCAGTTGTCAGTCCTGCGGACGACACGACGACTCCTGTCATTGACATCGCTGATGTTCCGGATGGTCTCTGCATAGTGACCCTCAAACTGACTTCCGCTGACGGAAAAGTCCTTTCGGAGAACCGCTATTTCCGTAATTTCCTTTCCGGCAAGGACACCGGCAACTATCAGGCACTCGTAGGAACCAAGTGGTTGGATGAGTCTATGCTTAGATTTGATTGACGGGCGGTCTGAAAAAAATAAAATGGCGAATTTTGCACGATACCAAAATTCGCCATTTTATTTTTTCATCCCGCTATCGCTAAGCATACTATTGGAATCCACGCGGCTGCGACAGGCACGTGGATTTTTCGTTATTTCGGCACAAGTTGCTTTACTCCTATATTTTGCCTAATTTTGCAGGCTGTGAGACAATAATAACACTTTAATATTCATTAAATATTCACTAACAATGAAAAAAATCTTATTTGGATTGGCTATCGCCGGCGCCGCCGTGTCTATGGTTTCCTGCGCACAGAAGCAGAATACGCTGACAGCCGCCGAGAAGGCTGACGGATGGGTACTTCTCTTCAACGGAGAGAACCTTGACGGCTGGCGTGATTACAATGGAGACTCTCTGACCAATGGTTGGACCGTGGTGGACGGTTGCATCCAGGCTTCCGGTAACGGAGCCGATGAGTCCGGCTACATTGTAACGGACAAGAAGTACGAGAATTTCGAGCTTTCCTGGGACTGGAAACTCACCCACGGCGGCAACAGCGGAATGTTGTACCACGTTGTCGAGAATCCGAAATTCAAGGTGCCTTACGTCACCGGTCCTGAATATCAGCTCATTGACAATGATGGTTGGGAGGAAGTTAACGCTCCGGCGAAACTTGAGGAATGGCAGAAGCTTGGCGTTGACTACGCTATGCACCTTCCTGACTACAGCAAGATGAAGGTCAATCCTCGGGGCGAGTGGAATAACTCCAAGATCGTCTTTGACAACGGACACGTGGAGCATTGGCTCAACGGCGAGAAGATTCTTGAGTTCGAGGCCTGGACAGACGACTGGTTCGAGAAGAAGGCCAGCGGCAAATGGGGCAACGCGACCGAATATGGTCTCGCCCACGAGGGGGTGATCTGCCTTCAGGACCACGGTGACCCTGCTTCATTCAGGAATATCAAGATCAAGGAACTGCCTCACAAGGCCGGCAAGGAGGTCGAACTATTCAACGGCAAGGATCTGCACGGATGGGAATTGTTCGGAAGTATGCGCACAGGCGTTGACGAGGAAGGTAATCTCGTTACCGAGAACGGCGAGGATCTCCGCTACGGCTATCTCGGAACCCGTGAATATTACAAGGATTTCGACCTGTCCGTCGAGTTCAAGCAGTGCTCCAACGGCAATTCAGGTCTGTTCTTCCATTCATTTGTTGAGGGTGGCTACCAGAACAACATCGTGAACGGATGGCAGTGCGAGGTCGCTCCTAAGGGATATGACACCGCCGGCATCTACGAATCTTACGGTCGTGGCTGGCTGGTTCAGATTCCGGACGAGAAAGAGGATATTCTTAAGGAAGGTGAATGGAACACTCTTCGCCTGCGTGTCGAGGGTGACAACGTCAAGACCTGGCTGAACGGTGAGCCTATGGTTGACATCAATGATGGGTTGATCGGTTCCAAGTCCGGCCGTATTATGCTCCAGATCCACGACGGCAACAACATCAAGGTTCTCTGGCGCAACTTCCACCTCACTACATTGTAATTCAGACATCGCCGCCATTTTCCATTTTAATAACGGATGGCGGTCATAAAAAACGAAAATTGCGGATTTTGCACGTTACCAAAATCCGCAATTTTATTTTTTGCATCTATATAGCAGTTGACTAATATGGCGTGCAGTCAGTCACCGAACAATCATATACGAGCTGGCGACACCAGCATTTTGTGAATATGGCGGCACGCAAATCCACCCTGAGTACGACGAGAGGCTTATGGGTATGCCGCCTATGGTTTCTGTATCCGTAGGTGGCATATGGCCCGGCCTCACAATGGCTTAGAAGCATAATCGTATGCCGCTGTTTTGCAAAAATGGCGATACGTACTTTCCCTACAGGCATTGTCAGGCTGATTGACGGAAACCAATCGTCATAGTCCCTGTCCATACTATGACTGTCATATTCATAAAAGTCAGAGATGACTTTCTCATGGCGCAGTCCTGCCTGGGCATAGAGTTTTTTCCAGAATTGGCGGCTATATTCAGCGAATCCGGCAAGTATCGTCTCATCAACTTTTGTGTCTCCGTCCGAGGCCGCAGGATTGATGCTTAGCTCGCCCCGCTGCCATCGTTCTTGATGTTGCCCATCAGCATAGCGGAGATGTCCATCCCGCCTTTACGGTAGTTGACATTCAGCTGATTGTAGGCTCCGCCACCATATTCATATCTGAAACTTTGGTTGTCCCTCAGGCTCAGGCCATCGCCGATCTTGCGCCCGTTGATATAGACTTCCGCTGTCCCGCGGCCGAATATCTCCACACCATCCTCATAACCTTTAACGCCCGGGAGGCGTTTCAGCATATCACTGGCGCGGCCTGCCGTTTCCAGCACGGTGCCATTCTTATGGTCCACTCCGACAGTCCGGCCGGACACGATGCTGGGGACATTGGTCGTTCAGAAATCCGGACCGCATTTTCTGTGGAGATAATGAACATTTTTTCGGGAAAAATGCGTATTTTGGCCGCTGTATAAAAAACGAACTGTTATGAAAAAGAATCTGACAAGATTTGTCGGAAGCTTTATGCTTCTGATTGCCGCCGCTTGCGGCAAGACCGGCACCGATCCTGAGCCGGAACCACCAACCCCTGAACCGGAACCGGAGCCTACCCCTGTTGTGGCGGAAGATCTAAGCAAGACTGGAACCGCGAACTGTTATGTCATCACAAAGGAGGGTGAATATTCTCTCGACGCTACTGTCAAGGGAAACGGAGCCACTACAGAAGGCCTTTCCGCTCCAGAGAAATTGTCACCGGCTTCAGCTGAACTTCTGTGGGAAACATCCAAGGGAATGATAACCGAGGTCGCGTTCGCTGACGGCAAGATAACATTCAAGGTCGCGGCCCAGAATGGCAATGCGGTGATCGCCGCGAAGGCCGCCGATGGCACGATAATCTGGAGCTGGCATATCTGGTTCCCTGAAGATGAGATTTCCACAGCGGAGACCAAGACTGGCTATGAGGTGATGAATATGAATCTGGGAGCGATGACCGCCGCTTTCTCTGCGACTCCAGATGTGAGGCCGTACGGACTTTTGTACCAGTGGGGACGCAAGGATCCATTCCCGGCCGCACCGACCCTTACCGGTGACACCCAAACCATCGGAGCCACGCTTTATGGCCCGGACGGGGCGGAAGTCAAAATTGTAAACTCACCTTGGGGATCTGTGGCGGACAATACGATAGCTTATGCGATAGCTAATCCGACGGAATGCCTTTCGAACTATGCACAGTATTCATCCTCAAGGGATTGGCTTAACCCGACGGACAGTACTGGAGCCTTGTGGGGTAATCCGCAGGGCTATGTGAGGAATTCCGAAAATCAGTACGTCAACAAGGGCGCTAAATCTTTCTATGACCCTTGCCCTGTCGGTTACCGGGTACCTCCTGCCGATGTGTTCAGGACATTCACGACCTCTGGAGGATATTCACAGGATCCTTCGACATTCGATGTCGTGGATGTGAATACTGATGGCGTCATAGATGTGCAGGACTATAACTATGGATGGTTCTTCAATATGAAGAGCGGCAGCCAGTTCTTCCCGGCGGCCGCGCGTTATGATGGCTCTTATGCTATGCTGATGGGGTCAAAAAGCGGACTTTGGGGATCGTATTGGGGTAACTGTCCGGCCAAGGCATACGGCAGTGCGTTTGGTATGGCGTTCTGTGTGCTGTCCTTTATGAATGAAGCCGCAGGTGTGTCTGCATCCGCGACTGCCTCCGCTGGCCGTGCCGATGCCTACTCAGTGCGCTGCATCAAGGAATAAGTTGTTCTTTATGAATATAATAGGGGAGGGCGGCTGTTCAGGCCGCCCTCTTTTGTAATACAACTTCGTCTTCTATTGATTAACAAAGGTCTCGATTCGCCTATTTCTGAATATTCAGGCTTGCCGGAATGAGCGCGCTGCCGGATAAGGTGGCATAGAGAGAGGCTTGATAGGTCTCTCCGATAGGGATGCGATCCGAGCCTATTATGATATGGTTGCGTTCAATCGCTTCTATACGTTCCATTCGGATTATGAAGGACTTATGGACTCTGACGAAGTCTTCTTTCGGCAACATCTCCTCCAAAGTCTTCAGGCGCATCAAAGACAGGACCGGTGCCGTGCCGTCATTCAGATGGATCTTCACATAGTCCTTAAGACCTTCTATATAGGTGATCTTGTCGAGGTCTATCTGCTGGAGGCGGTACTCGGTCTTTACGAATATGCTCTTTATTTTTCTTTGCTCGGTCACTGAGCCTGCCGAAGAGACCGATTCCTCGATGAGCTTAAAATATTCCTTGGCCTTGATCGCCGCCGAAAGGAAATCATCGTACGAGATCGGCTTCAGAAGATAATCCAACGCCCGCACCCGGAACCCTTCAACGGCATATTCACTGAAAGCGGTTGTGAATATGATCCTTGTCCTATCCGGCAGCATCTTCGAGAGCTCCATCCCGCTAAGGTTAGGCATCTGGATGTCGCAGAACAGCAGGTCAATCTGTTGCTCCTGAAGAAATGAATATGCCGCCGTGCCGCTCGTGAAACTTCCTTTGAGCGACAGGAACGGGGTCTTCGCGACGTAGGATTCCATCAGCCTTACCGCCAACGGCTCATCGTCAACGACTATGCAACTGATCGTGTTCATATTCCTGTCCTGATCCGAAGCAGGCTACGGTAGACGCTCTGCACCCTGCCATATTCAAATGAATATGCCCCCGGATAGAGCAGATCCAGCCTGCGCTTGAGGTTCATTATTCCTATTCCTGAGCCGCTCCGGTCGGTGTCGTCTTTCGGGAAGCAGCTGTTTTCGACGAGACAGGTGACATATTCCCCGTCTTCCTTGAGCCCGATCCTGATGAAGGATTCCTCCGTGTCGCTTATGCCGTGCTTGAAGGCGTTCTCAACGAGCGGGATGAAGAGAAGCGGAGCTATTTGCCTGTTTGACAGAGAATTTGGAAGTGATACTTCCAGTTTTACTCCGGAAGCGAGCCGTGCGCCCATCAGTTTGACATATTCATTGAGGAACTCGCATTCCTTGGCGAGAGGCACGGTGTCTTTCTGGCTTTCGTAGAGGACGTAGCGCAACATTCCGCTGAGGTCGTGTACGGCCTCCTGTGCCTGTGCAGGGTTGATCTGGATCAGCGAGTAGATGTTGTTCAGAGTGTTGAAAAGGAAATGCGGGTTGACCTGGTTCTTTAGGTTCGCCAGTTCGGCTTCAGCCTGGTTCTTCTCTATCTCCTTGCGCTGCGCCTCGTTGTTGTACCATTCCGTTGTCATCTTGACAGCCACGGCGATGCCCACTATCGCAATATAGATCACCGTGTTGCGGAATGTGAAACTGATTGTGTCGAGTGTTGAATGGGGCGGCGGAGTGATGTCCGGCGAGATGATGTACCTGAAAAAGAGATGGACGCAGATGCTGACCTTGGCGATCAACAGCGTGTTCCAGAACAGGAACGCCCCGAACCTCTTGTTGGAGAGAAAGTGCTTTATCAGAAATAAGTAGTTGGTGTAGAACACAATGACA
Organism: uncultured Bacteroidales bacterium; assembly: GCA_934725575.1. GTDB lineage: Bacteria > Bacteroidota > Bacteroidia > Bacteroidales > UBA932 > Cryptobacteroides. The sequence continues at coordinate 28,534 of CAKVCK010000011.1, read as the reverse complement.
AACGAGATCGTCACAGGCAGATACCGGGAATAGTCCAGTCCGCCGTGAAGCGCCCTTCCCGGTTGCGGCGAGAAGAACGGCATCGCAAGGATCACCGCCCAAATAGCGATGTGTATCAACCAACCACTGTTTTTCCGAATATTCATATAATGTTCCGAAATTTTACTGTTGCAAAGCCTTGTGGAAGAACTCCTTCCGGAGGTCGGGTGAGATCGGGTGGCGGGCTACGCGGTAGGTGTCGGAGATGTCTCCGGTGAGGTTGCAGACATCAAGGCCGCTGATCTCTGAGAGGTAGAGACAGTTGTATTTAGCCGCTTGGTTCTCCTGAAGCCTCATTGTGTAGCGCAGGATGTCCAGCACCTCAATCTCGCTCAGGCTGTCCTTGCAGAAGACGTACAGGTCAAGTGTCTTGAATGAGCCGTAGAAGCCGTCCCCGGCCTTGCGGACCTTACTCTCGATGATCCGGCGCATCGGCAGCGCCATCGACCAGTAGTCGTACTCCTTGGTTCCGACATAGCGTCCTCCCTGAAGGCCGTAGCCGTAACCCGAAGATAGGATCGTGTCGAAGTCCTCCCGGTCTTCCGGGATCGGTGCCACGCCGGCCATCTCCTTGAGCATCGACTGCGCCGCCTCCTTTGTCTCCGGCATCGCCCTCGTCACCTCAATGCCCAACGAAACCCCGTCCGGACTCTGAAGGTCCGGCCTGTCCTTGTTCAGCAGTTCCGCGAACCTCCGGTCCAGCAGCGTCTCCAGCGAGATTCTCGCATATCTCTCAAAAAAGCAAGTGTCAAACTGGCTCATCACACGGTGATCTTATCCAGCTCAGAAATCCAGAGTTGAACCTGGGCGTCGGATGGCATACGCCAGTCCCCGCGCGGCGAGAAGCTCACGAGGCTGATCTTCGGGCCGTCCGGCATACAGGACCTCTTGAACTGCTGGCTGAAGAACCTCCAGTAGAACTTCCTCAGCCACTTCAGGATCGTGGCCTTGTCGAAGGTCACCTCAGGATGCCTTACCACATTCTTTCCGGAGCAATCCACCCCGTTCTCTGCCTCGCCGAACGCCTTGCAGGCCAGATGGAAAATCTTCACAGGAGAGTAACCGTACCTGATGAAGTTGTAGATGAAGAAATCGTGCAGCTCATAAGGGCCGATCAGATCCTCGGTCTTCTGCTTGATCTGTCCCTTTGAGTCAGCCGGGGTAAGCTCCGGACTGATAGGGGTTTCCGCGATGTCGATGAGAATCTCGGCCGCTGACCTTCCTCCGTTTGTGGCCGCGTCTGTGAACACATTCTTCGCCGCCCAACGGACAAGGTACTTGATCAAGGTCTTCGGCACGGATGCGTTGACGGCGTACATCGACATATGGTCACCGTTGTAGGTGCACCAGCCGAGTGCCAACTCCGAAAGGTCTCCGGTGCCGATCACGATGCCGTTCTCCTGGTTGGCGATGTCCATCAGGATCTGGGTCCTCTCGCGGGCCTGGGCGTTCTCGTAGGTGGAATCCATCACCTTAGGATCGTGGCCGATATCCTTGAAATGCTGCTCCACAGCGGCTACCACGGAGATCTCACGTGTCGTAACGCCAAGAACCTCCATCAGATCCACGGCATTGGACTTCGTGCGGTGGGTTGTTCCAAGTCCCGGCATTGTGATTCCGATGACGTTCTCCCTTGGAATGCCCAGCTTGTCGAAAGCCATTACGGTCACCAGAAGGGCCAGCGTGCTGTCAAGGCCGCCGGATATTCCCAGCACGGCTTTCTTGCAGTTGATATGCTCCAGACGCGCGATAAGTCCGGTCGTCTGGATCTGAAGAATCTCCTTGGAACGCTCGGCTATCTCCGCCGGATCTCCCTCAGGGAGGAACGGATGCGGCTCCACATAGCGGTAGAACTTCCTGTCAAAGTCAGTCGGTGCCGCAGGACCAAGGTCGAAGCAGGAATATAATCCTGAATATTCACAGGCGGAGGTTCCGTCAGGCGTCATTCCCCTGAAGGAGTTCTTCTTCTGTCGCAGCACGTTGAGTCTCTCGATGTCAAGATCAGCGAATATCATCGTGTCGTGCAGCTGGAACCTTTCGTTCTCGGAAAGTACCCTGCCGTTCTCGCAGATGATGGAGGAGCCGCCATAGACGGTGTCCATAGACGACTCGCCATAGCCTGCCGAGCAGTAGATGTAACCTGAGACAGTACGTCCTGACTGGTTGGAAATCAGTTCTTTGCGCTGTTGGTGCTTGGTCATCACCTCGTTGGACGCAGAGATGTTCACTATAACCTGCGCGCCTGAAGGGGCGAGGAATGATGACGGCGGGATCGGAGTCCAGAAATCCTCGCAGATTTCGATTCCGAACGTGGCGTTACCGACAGTGAACAGCAGGTTAGGGGAGATGTTGCACCTGTGGCCGCAGTATTTGATGATCGAGTCGAAACCGTCTCTGTAATAGTCCTTGCCGTCGTCCACGAAACGTCCTGTAGCTGAATTGTCTGATCCAAGGAAGTCCGAACCGGAGGCGAACCAGCGCCCCTCGTCGAACTCGGCGTAGGTCGGAAGGTAGATTTTCGGGACGATGCCCTTGATGCCTCCGTTACGCAGAACGATGGCGCAGTTGTAAAGCCGGCCTCTGAAACGGACCGGAGCACCGACAACAACGGTGATGTGCTTGCCTCTGGTGAAATTCTTTATCTTTCCGACAGCCTCTTCCGACTTTGTCAGAAGGAGGTTCTGGCCGAAAAGGTCAAGGCAGGTGTAGCCGGTTATCGAGAGTTCCGGGAATACCACCAGCGATGCTCCTTCCTCTTCGGCCTTTCCGGTCAGGTTGCAGATTGACTCGGCGTTATATTCAACATCCGCCACCTTCACCCTTGGCACGGCGGCGGCCACTCTGAACAGTCCTAAATCCATATTATTCAAATTATGCGTTGGCCGGATCATTCCCGTTGTCGATCTCCTCACGCTCGCGGCGGCGCTTCTGGTTGACGCAGGTCGCTATCCCGCGATAGAGGAAATAAATTCCGATCAGCAGGATGCAGACGATCTTCCAGGAAACAGGCACACCATTAATCAAAAGCGCTGAGCCGAACCCAATGATGAACACGGCGAACACAAAATATAGAATGTAAACGTATTTCATTGTCAATTAATATTATAGCGATTCTATCATCCTTGTGAACAGTGCGCACATCCTGTCAGCGGCGGCGTCAGCGGCCTTGACGACATCGTCCCCGTCGTTCACATAGTCAGGAGCATAGTCATCGTGCGCCTCGTTCGTGATTACCGACACTCCGAACACAGGAATATTCGAGTGCCTGGCCACGATGACCTCCGGGATTGTGGACATTCCTGTCGCGTCCCCGCCGATCGTGCGGATGTACTTGTACTCGGCCGGTGTCTCGTAAGTAGGTCCCGTTCCGCCGTAATAGACCCCCTTGTGCAATTTGATCTCCATCTCGCCGGCGATCTTCTCGGCAGATGCGATCAAACCAAGGTCGTAAGGCCTTGTCATATCCGGGAACCGAGGACCGAAATCCTCCAGGTTCGGACCAATCAGCGGATTAGGCAACTGGTTGATGTGGTCCGTGATTATCATCAGGTCTCCGACCTTGAAGTTGTAGTTGACCCCACCGGCTGCGTTCGACACGAACAGGTACTTGATTCCTATGACCTTCATCACACGTATAGGAAGTGTGACAAGTTCCATCGGATACCCCTCGTAGTAGTGGATGCGGCCCTGCATAGCGATGACCGTCTTCCCTCCGAGTTTTCCAACGATGAAGTTGCCCTTGTGCCCTATCGCAGTGGAGACCGGGAATCCAGGGATTGTCTTGTAAGGTATTGTAAGCGGATCGATTATGCTGTCCGCAAGTTTTCCGAGACCGCTGCCAAGCACGATTCCGACCTCAGGCTTGAGATCGCCAAGTTGCTGTTTGAGATATTCAGCGGCTCCGTAGATTCTTTCTGCTCTTGGATCCATATTTTTATATTCATTAATTACCGCGTTGAACGGCTGTTTAGCGTCTGCGGCAGGTTATTTCTTATAGTCTATTTCGTTCAGCACCGTTCGCGCACCTTTGAGGATCATTTTCTCTCCGAACACCTTGCGGTCGCGCATCACGAACTTTCCTCCTGCGATGAGCGAGGAGATGCAGTCGCTGTGCGCCGAGTAGATGAAGTTCGCAAGGAACGGTCCAGGGGAGAGGAAGAACGTGTTGTCGGTGTCAACAATCTGGATGTCAGCCTCGTAACCCTCTTCTATCTTTCCTGTCTTCAGTCCGAATGCCTTGGCACCGTTGACCGTGGCCATATCCATAAGAGTCTGGAGTGGCAGGGCCGACGGATCTTTTCTCCAAGCTTTCTGGAATATGGCCGTGGTCTTCATTGCCTCCAAAATGTCCAGATTGTTGGACGAGGCGCATCCGTCCGTTCCCAAACATACATTCGCACCCGCGTCCGTTAGCTCTTTCCACTTGAACTTGTAGCCGGACGACAGCTTTGTGTTCGAGTTTATGTTGTGCACACAGTTGACTTTGTGCTTGCCCAGCAGTTCGATGTCGTGATCGGAAAGCCAGAGCGTGTGCGCGGCGATGACATCCGGCCCCAACACTCCGAGCGCGTCAAGATATTCGACAGGGGACAGCCCGCCGTGCGCCGCCTTGCAGTCAAGATCCTCGCGCTCCGACTCAGCCAAGTGGATGTGGATCTTCAGATTGTGTCTGCGGGCATATTCAGTCGCCCAAAGGATGAGGTCTTCGCTGACCGAGTAGATTGAATGAATGCCGATCGTGAAGATTGACCGTGAGTTCCATTCCGGCACAGTCTCGTGCATTTCAATGCACTGCTCTTTCTCCCTCTCGGCCTCAGCTGGGTCGTTGTGGTTCAGGAATAGGTACGAGACGGCTGCTCGCAGATCCATTTCCGAGGCCGCGATCCTTGCTGTAGGTGAGAACCAGTAATGGTCGTTGAATGTTGTGGTTCCAGTCTTGATCATCTCAAGCGCGGCTGCCTTCGTACCCCAGTAGATGAACGGTGCGTCCAGTTTTGACTCAATGGCCCAGATGTGCTTCAGCCAGTCCTGAAGGACCATATCCTCGCCGACGCCCCTCATAAGGGACATAGCGGCGTGTGTGTGCATATTAATGAATCCCGGAACCGCTACCTTGCCTGTGCAGTCCAGAGCCTCTACTCCAGAGGCTGCCTCCCTGTACTCTTCGGAGTGCGGCGCTATCCTTTGGATCAGTCCGTCGGCGATTGTGATGTCCGCCTGACGTTCGTTCAAAGTAATATTCCTAAGTAGAATCTTGTCCATAATTGAATATGTCTAAGAAACTTTGTAATAAAATTAACAATTAGTCTAAAGTTTTCAAATATACTAAAATTATGTTAATATTTCTTGTTTTGCCGGAATACTTGTGAATGTATGAATATATGTGCGTACAAAAAGAACGGCCGGAATAAGATTTCCAGCCGTTCTATATAATAAGGTATTAAGGAATATTTATTCCTCGTATGTCGCCTTGACGAAGTCCGAATTAAGAAGATAGTCAGCGCACATCTTCATACTTTCCTTCCAGTCGCCATTGGTAAACGCTTCAAGCTCAACCACAAAATCCTTCATTCCCGCTATGTCCGCATTCTTGAATATGGCGTCGAAGCCAACCATTCCGCTCTCGCCGAGCTCACGGTGATCCTTGATGTGGAGAAGGGTGAAACGTCTCGGGTATTTCCTGAAGAGTTCGACAGGATATGCCTTGCCCATCACAGCCCAATAGACATCCATCTCGAAGAACACGTCCTCAGGATTGGTGTTCTCAAGCATATATTCATAGATGACGGTGTCTTCGATTTTTTTGAACTCGTGTGAGTGGTTGTGATAGCCGAAGAGCATTCCGTTCTCCCTGCATTTCGCACCGATGGCGTTGAAGTAGTCGCAGTAGGTCTTGAGGCCGGTGAGGGTCTCGGGAACTTTGAAGCTCGGGCAGACAATGTATTTGCAACCCGCTGCCTTGTGTGCCGCTATCGCCTGATCCCACCACTTCATCGACTCGGTGAAGTCACCGGAGGCAAGCTCCTCATCGCTAAGGTTGTGGCCTATGTGTGTGGAAAGGGATTTGAGTCCGGCCGCCTCAAGATCGGCCTTGTACTGCTCCGGATCGACTCCGTAGAGTTTCCCGTCAGAGTAGCAGGCCGCTTCTACAGAGGTGTAACCCATCTCCGCGAGAGCCTTGAATGCCTCCTCGTGGTTCTGGGCGTATTTCTCCGGATTGCCGATCACGCTTCTGATGCTGTAAAGCTGGACGCTGATCTCCTTTTTAACAGGCACTTCAGCCTTCTTCTCAGAGCAGGAAACCGCACCGAGAAGAAGAACCGAAGCCGCCATTAAAATCGCTGACTTTCTCATTAGTCGAGAACCTTTACACGGATGTTGCGATACCAAACATCGTCGCCGTGATCCTGGAGACCGATGTAGCCTTCGTGGTTCTCACCACCGCAGTTGTTCAGGAGCTCGAATGCGAGAGGCCACTTCTCCTGAGAGAACTTGGAGGCCTGGAGCATATCGGTCCACTGTGGAGTCCACAGATGGTACTCAACCACGTTGACACCGTTCTGTCCGTGTACGACAGTTCCTTTGTAAACCATAATCTTCGCTGTGTTCCACTCGCCGTAAGGTTTCTGGTTCTGTGGTTTAGCTGGGATCATATCGTAAAGGGAAGCGGACTGGCGGTTGCCGTCGATTCCGAGCATCGCGTCAGGATGGTTCGCATTGTCAAGCACCTGATATTCAGGAGAAGAAATGTAGATAGGAGACCATTTTGTAGTGCTGTCGGCATTATACTCCTTGACTTCCTGAGCTAGGTAGAGGATACCAGAGTTTCCGCCCTTGGAGATCTTCCATTCGAGTTCAAGCTGGAAGTTCTGGAACTTGTGGGCGAAGATCAGGTCGCCGCCCTCACCGGTCTGTCCCTCGCCGGTACCGGTGCCGGAGAACTTGATGCATCCGTCTTCAACGGTCCAGCGTGAAGGGGCATTGTCCTTTCCGTAGCCACGCCAGCCGTTAAGTGTCTCCCCGTCAAAGATAACATAGTAGCCATCCTTGTCCTGAGGCACGGATGAGAGGTCAACCTGAGGCTTCTCGACGCTGATGTAGGCAGGAGCGCCTTCCTTTGTCACTTTGGTCTCAACTGTCTCGGCTCCTGTCCACTTGAGTTCGGCAGGAGCGGCGGCCTTCTTGTTGCCGTTGCCGCAGGACACCGCGCTGAGGATCATTGCCACAGCCGCGGCCGCATAAACAATCTTTTTCATATTCTTGAATGTTTTTGATGTTAAAAAATTATTATTCTGGCATTTCTGGAAGCTCGTAGCCATTGTGGTACTGACGCTTGATCAGGCTGGCCGCGAACTCACGGGCGTTCATCGGATCCGTGTACTTGTTCTTGAATGTAGGGTGGCCGTCCTTGATGGAGAATCCGTCCTTCTCAAGGATCTTGATGGTGGCGTCCGCAGGGATGTTTGTGAACTCCATCTTCTCGCCGTCCCATTCGAGAACCTGGTTGAGGGCCTGGAGCCTTACAGCGGCCACACCGAGGTCAACCATCTCCACGAACGGACCGGCCTCGCTGAAGTCTGACGCGCTAGGAATCCTTGAATCCGGATCCTCCTTGCAGGCTCGGATCCAGTCCTGCTGGTGTGAGACTGTGATCTCACGCAGAACGTGAGGCACCTCAGGCTTCCTTCCGGAGACGAGGATAGGATCCTTTCCGTATGTGCCGGCGATCATAATGTCCTTTGTTCCGTAGAAGATGCTGCAACCGCCACTGACGTTCAGGTCGAATCCGGCAGGAAGTCCCTCCGGTCTCTCCGGCTTGAAGCCACCGTCGTACCAGCGGATGTCAACCTCAGGCATAGCGAGCTTGGACATATTCTCCCTTGCAGGGAAGGTGAGGTGGATCATCTCGGCGCTTGGGCAGGAGTCGGTGAGCACATTTGTCGAGCTTGCCTCCACCTTGGTAGGGTATCCGAGTTTCAGACCCTTGAACGGAACGTGCATAATATGGCAGGCCATATCACCCATAGCACCTGTTCCGAAGTCCCACCAGCCGCGGAAGTTCCAAGGGGTGTAGATCGAGTTGTAAGGACGCATAGGGGCTGGGCCGATGAAGGATTCCCAGTTGAGTGTTGAAGGGATTTCCTCCACCTTGGTCGGCCTTTCGAGACCCTGTGGCCATATAGGACGGTCCGTGAAGCAGTCCACTCTCTTGACCTCGCCGATCTCGCCGTTCCAGAGCCATTCGATGGCTTTCCTTGTGCCGGCGTTGGAAGCTCCCTGGTTACCCATCTGTGTGGCGACACGGTATTTGGCGGCAAGCTTGGTCAGAAGCCTTGCCTCATAGACGGTGAGAGTGAGAGGTTTCTCGACGTAAACGTGCTTTCCGGCTGCCATAGCCTGGGCGGCGATGATGGCGTGGGTGTGGTCGGCGGTCGCGATCATAACAGCGTCAGCCTTGTCGAGCAGCTCATCGTACATCACACGGTAGTCGTTGTACTTCTTTGCCTGTGGGTACTTGTTGAACACGTGGTCTGCGTACTTCCAGTCCACATCGCAGAGTCCGATGATGTTCTCGGTCTCCATTTCCTTAAGGTCAGCCGCTCCGCGTCCTCCGATGCCGACACCGAGGATGTTGAGCTTGTCGCTTGGCGCGACCTTCTTTTTCTTCTCCTTCTTAGGAGTCTTCTCACCGGCGATGATGATGTTCGGAGCCACAGCGAGTCCCGCGGCCACAGCTGTTCCTGTCTTCAGGAAAGAGCGTCTTGACATTTCTTTGCTCATTTTTTTTCAGTGTAGTTTTATGTGTTTAACATTAAGTTCGCGCTAAATGTCTTTCAAACCTCTAATTTAGGAATAAATGAGGAAAAATACAAAAGAAAATGTCCTCCCCGCGAAAAGGAAGGACAAATATCCATTTAAAAATATGTCAGTGTATATTTCAGTAGACGCTAAAGCTCTTCGAACTTCACGTCGCTGAACGAGTTGTCTGAACCGTCCGCGGCGCCGGTACGGTCGGATGGCTCGTATGTGTGCTCCGGCACGTCAGGGAGAAGGTTCTCTTTCATATACGCCAGAACCTCGGACAGTCCCTCCTGGAACTTGTCGAAGTCTTCCTTATAAAGGAATATCTTGTGTTTGTCAAACGAGAAACTGCCGTCCTGCTCCTGCCTGCGCTTGCTTTCGGTGATGGTCAGGTAGTAGTCGTTGTTGCCTTTTGTGGTCTTCACGTCGAAGAAATACGTCCTCTTTCCGGCCCTTACAGGCTTGGAGTAAACGTCCTCTGAGTTGCGGTCAGCGTAGTTCGGCCGCTCGTAGTCATCTTTGTACATCTTGCGCTGAATGTTTTGTTATCCGCACAAATTTAAGAAAAATCTGAAATTGTGTGTTATCTTTGCATAAAATTTTGAATGGAATTATGCTCAACAGACGAATCCTGCGGATAAAGGCTTTCAAGGTGCTCTACAGTTACGCCGAGAATCAGTCGATGACTCTCGCCGAGGCTGAATCCCTGCTGGAAGCATCCTGCGAAGCCACGAGGTCTCTGTATCTCTTTATGTTAGACATCATCCCGTACCTCACGGCCGAGGCGCGGACAAGAATCGAGAACGCCCAAAAGAAGTTCAATCCTACCGAGGAGGAAAGGAACCCGAACCTAAAGTTCACGAGGAACCTCATCTCTCCTTTGCTGGAGCAGGATCCTGATTTCCAGAAGATCATCTCCCGCCGCAAGCTTTCCTGGGATTCTTATGACGCTCTTGTCAGGAGTGTTTACGACTCAATCTGCACAAAGGACTATTTTAAGGAATATATGGTCTCGCCGGAGTCTTCCCTCGCCGAGGACGCGTCGCTGTTCATCAGGATATTCGAGGAAGAGTTCGTTGACAATGACGAGCTTGCGAAGATTCTGGAGGATATGTCCATCCTTTGGTGTGATGACCTGGCATATTCATTGACTACCTGCTGCGACACTTTGAAGTCGCTTGCCAAGGGTTACCGCTGGTCGCTTCCGCCGCTCTACCGCAGCGAAATGGACCTCTCCAAGAACGCCGAGAGTGACAAGGCATTCATCTACAAGCTTCTGCGCACTTCGTTCGCCTACTTCGGAAAATACGCCCCGCTGGTCGCCGGGAACACCACCCAATGGGAAAAGGACCGCCTTTTCACCGTTGACACAGTGCTTATCGTGATGGGGCTCTCCGAGGCGAAGGCCTTCCCTGCGATGCCGCTCCGCGTGACTATAAATGAATATGTGGAAATATCCAAATTCTACAGCACGCCGAAGAGCCGCTCGTTCGTCAACGGCCTCCTCGACCGTCTCATCAAAAAGCAGATTGAGGATGGTGATATAGTGAAGACCGAAAAAATTGCTTAAATTTGTGAATATTAACTTTAATTTTTAGAAATGAATATTCTTACTTTCACATTGCTGCAGGCAGCCGCTCCTGCAGGTGCCGGACAGCCTCAGGGCGCCGGTGGAATGTTCTGGGTTATGATCATCGCGATGTTCGTGATTATGTGGCTCTTTATGATCCGTCCGCAGCGCAAGCAGCAGAAGGAGCTGGAGAAGTTCCGCAACGGACTTAAGAAGGGCGACAAGGTCGTGACCGCCGGCGGCATCTACGGTACCGTTGACGAGATCAAGGACAGGACGGTCCTCATCAAGGTTGACGGAGATGTCAAGCTTAAGGTTGACAAGAATTCCCTTGTAAGGGACTTCACCCAGGACGCTCCGCAGCAGTAACGGATTATTCTGTTCAAGAGGATGTGGAAGGAACGGCTACATAGACTGCTGGGAAGACTGCATCTTGACGGGAGAGACATTTCAGTTTTTCTGATGTCTCTCTTGCTTGCGTTCAGTATTTGGCTGATTCACAATCTTTCCCTGAACTATTCCGACACGATGAGCGTGCCGGTTGTTGCCGAGTGCAACATTGAGGGGCACTCCAATGTTTCCTCCAATTCCAGTATGATCGCCGCCAGATGCCGGACATCGGGCTTCTCTTTGCTCCGGATCCGTCATCAGGCGAAGCGCAAGGCCCTGACTATCCATTTTGACAGCAAGGACTTGCATCACAAGGACGGTGAGCTGTTCTACATCACGGCCGCGGAGCTCAGCAACTATGTCACCGAGATATTCGGTGACGGTGTGCGTCTGGAGTCGTTCCTTTCCGAAACGGTGCAGTTCCGCTTTCCGTTCGAGAACAACAAAAGGGTTCCGGTCCAGGCTGTGCAGGTGTTGAGTTTCAAGCCGCAGTATATGGCAATGGGGCAGATCCGCCTCCAGCCGGATTCCGTGACCGTCTATGGCGAGCCGTTCCATCTTGAGAACATTGACAGGGTCTTTACCAGGACCATTGATCTGCTGAACCTTAAGTCAAGCGCTCACGGGGTCGTGAAGCTTGAGCAGGTGGCCGGTATCCGGATGTCTGACACAGAAGTGAACTACTCTCTGGATGTCACCCGTTATGTGGAGATCCGTTCAGAGGTTCCGATCGGTGTCCGTAACGTTCCGGCAGGCAGAAAACTGTCGGTCTATCCGTCAACCGCGACGGTTGTGTTCAAGTGCGCTTTCCCTATGTCCCAGGATCCGACCGAGGATGTGAGCTTCTATATTGACTATCGGGATTTCACTAATTCGATCGGCGGCAAGTGCATCGCTCACGCCTCTAGAATCCCTGAGAGTGTGATAGAGTGCTCTGTGTCGCCGGAAGTGTTTGACTGTGTCGAGGAGGGAAGGCAATGAGGACTGTCGCTGTGACCGGAGGTATCGGCGGCGGAAAGAGTTCGGTATGCGCTTTCCTTGCCGCGCGCGGGATTCCTGTCTATGACACGGATTCCGCCGCCAAGAAACTCTATGCCAAGGACGATTCCTTGCTTGACGCCATTGAAGAGGCGTTCGGGTGTGGCATAAGGTTGGGTGACGGGACTCTTGACCGGGGAAAGTTGGCGTTGATTGCCTTCTCGGCTCCCGAAAAGCTGAAGAAGCTTGAGAGCATTGTGCATCCGGCTGTCCTTCGCGACTTCAAACGATGGAACGCTATGCAGAGTTCCCGTTTCGACGGCCAGGCGGAATCAGAGATGTTCTTCGGTAAGGAACCGTTCTGTGTGATGGAATCCGCGATCATCCTTGAGAAGCCGGATTTTTTGTCTGTGGTCTCGAAGGTCATTCTTGTCGACGCGCCGCTTGCCACAAGGCTTAGACGGGCTTGTGAAAGGGACAAAGCTTCGCCGGAAAGCATCATCCAGAGGATGGCCGCCCAACGTTTTGACATTTCCCGTGTGGATGCGTTCATCCGTAATGACGGAACTTTGGCCAAATTGAAAACAGAAACGGAAAAAACGTTCGTCGGGCTCAAATTTTGATGTAAAATTAATTTTTAGTTATATTATCTGAATATGAAAACAGATCTTGCAAAAATTCTTTCAATCTCAGGCCAGCACGGCCTGTTCGAGTATGTGGCACAGGCACGCAATGGTGTCATCATCGAGGCTCTTTCCGACAAGAAAAGGACTGTCGCTGACGCAAAGAGCCGCATAACAACCTTGGCTGACATTTCAATCTATACCACTGAGGGTGAAATCAAGCTTCAGGAGGTTTTCCTCAAGATGAAGGACGTGCTTGGTGACGCTGACGCTCCGACGTCAAAGGCTGATCCGAAGGATATCAAGGCACTGTTTGAAAAAGCGGTTCCGGATTATGACGGTGACCGTTTCTATGTATCGCATATGAAGAAGGTTGTCGATTGGTACAACGCTCTCAAGAATTTCGCTTCATTGGATTTTGTCAATCCAGAGGAGGAAAACGCCGGAGAAGAGGCCGAGGACACAACCGAAGATAAGGTGAACGAATAGTGAAATCTTTACAGGTCATAACGTTAGGCTGTTCCAAGAACACCGTGGACACCGAACATCTCCTTTCTCAGGTCAAGGATGCGTGGCGCATCGTGCCTGAGGATGAGACTTGTCCGGTGGACGTGCTTCTGATCAACACTTGCGGATTCATCGGTGACGCGAAGGAGCAGTCCATCCAGACCATCCTTTCCGCAGCCGAGCGCAAGAAGGCCGGCGAGGTTGGACGGTTGATGGTCTTCGGCTGTCTTTCGCAAAGGTATATGGCTCAGATGCCCGGACTTATCCCCGAAGTCGATTTCTGGTTCGGGGCAAGGGATCTGGATCCTGTCGTGAAGGCGTTGGGCTGCGTCCCTGTCAAGGAACCGGCGAGACTGAGGACGGACAACCGGGCGTACGCTTACCTGAAGATTTCGGAAGGATGTGACCGCCGCTGCTCGTACTGTGCCATTCCTTTCATCAGGGGTGCACACAAGTCCGTGCCTATGGAAACATTGGTGGCCGAGGCCGAGGCTTTGGCGAGGGAAGGGGTAAAGGAACTGATTCTGATCGCCCAGGACACAACCTACTATGGCCTTGACCTGTACAAACGCCGCGCTCTCGCTGAGCTTCTGCGTCGGCTGTCCGAGGTAAAGGGCATAGAATGGCTAAGGATCCATTATTCCTACCCCGCTGATTTCCCGGAGGATGTGCTTGACGAGATGGCTGGTAATCCGAAAGTCTGCAAATACCTTGACATTCCTCTCCAACACATCTCCGACAAGGTTCTTGACAAGATGCACCGGCACGTCAACGGTGAGTGGACGAGGACATTGATCGGAAAACTGAGAAATCAGGTTCCGGGTGTTGTACTGAGGACCACAATGATCGTCGGGCATCCTGGTGAGGGGAAGAAAGAGTTCGCCGAACTGCTGGATTTTGTCCGGGATGCGAAGTTCGAGCGTCTGGGAGCGTTCACATATTCAGAGGAGGACGGCACGTTCGGGGCCGAGAATTACCGTGATTCGGTTCCGAGGAAAGAGAAGGAGCGCCGACTTGCTGAATTGATGCAGGTCCAGAGCGGAATATCCTTGGCTTTCAACGAGTCCAGGGTAGGAAGAACAGAACGTGTCATTGTGGATGACTATGCGGACGGAGTGCTGATCTGCAGAAGCCAGTATGAAAGTCCGGAAGTCGATGGAGAGATCGTGGTGAAATATGATTCCGATGCTTTCGGCGGAAAGCCGGCAGAGGATTTGTGCGGTACTTTCATTGACATTAGGATAACAGGCGCGGATGAGTATGACCTCATCGCCGAGCCGATATAATATTCAAGCATTATGAAAAGGGCATCTTTGATGGTAGTCGCGGCGCTTATGGCGCTGGTCTCCTGCGCGCCTCAGGCTTTTGTTGTCAGTCCTGAGATGCGCGGGCCTTCCAAGTCCGGGCTTAATCTTGCCGGCAAGTCGATGGCTGTGGTTTATCTTACGGACGGCAATCCTCGTGACACTTTGTTCAACGCTTCGGCGGCGGCAGGGTTCGCCACACGTCTGGAGGAGGACTATTTCGGAGGGGAGCAGGCTGTGGAACTGTTCACTGCCCGTGGAGGCGATGGAACTGATTACGCCTCAAAGGATTCATTGTTGAGTCTTGTGATGGAGACCGGAAAGGATGTCGTTTTTGTCATTGATATTCCAGAGCTCGGAATCCCGACGGTCAAGGAACCAGTGAGGCTGACATCCGGAAGGGTGACTGTTGACTCTTCCTACATCAGCACCGCCTCCGTGCCGTTCACGACCAAGATTTTCGTCTATGACTCGATGAACAAGGAGGACAGGGTGTATGGATTTGCCGGAGGCCGCTCGTTCAATGTGGATGTTTACACCGACGGCAAGACGCCGAAGGATGTGATCACCAAGGCGGTCTGGAAGAATATGGCATCTGGTGCAGAGAAGGCGGGATACACTGCCGCCGGAACCTTTATGTCCACTTGGAAGCAGGACGACTTCTACGTGGTCTATTACGACGGGGCCGAGAATGCCTGGGACAAAGGAGCTGAATATGCATATTCATACAAATGGAAAGAGGCCATCAGCCAATGGACGACATTGTTGAAGTGCAGGAATGATGAGAAAAAGGCTTGCGCGGCCTACAACATAGCGCTTGGCTGCTTTATGTGCGGACAACCGGCGCTTGCATTGGAGTGGCTTGACCGCTCTGACAGCTACACACCGGTTAGTCTGTCTACGAACCTAAGGGAAAAGATTAAAAAATATACAGGAATAGAATGAACGAATATGATGTCATCATCGTCGGTGGAGGTATTACCGGAGCCGGAACGGCCAGGGACTGCGCCCTCAGAGGATTGAGAGTCTTGCTGATCGAGCGCTTCGACATAGCCACCGGTGCCACGGGAAGGAACCACGGACTGCTTCACAGCGGTGCACGCTACGCTGTCACGGATCAGGAATCCGCGACAGAATGTATTAAAGAGAATATGATCCTGAAGAAGATCGCGCGTCATTGCGTGGATGACACTTCAGGATTGTTCATAACCCTTCCTGAGGATGATCTGGCCTATCAGGATACTTTCGTGAAGGCTTGCCTTGCTGCAGGAATCAATGCCGAAGTGATTGATCCGGAGGAGGCCAAGAGGATGGAACCGTCTGTGAATCCGTCCCTTATCGGAGCCGTGAAGGTTCCGGACGGATCGGTCGACCCGTTCCGTCTCTGCGCCTCGAACGTGTTTGACGCGAAGATTCACGGAGCCAAGGTCCTGGTATATTCAGAAGTCATAGAGTTCATCAAGGAGCAGGACACGATCAAGGGAGTGAAGGTGCTTGACCATCACACAGGGATCGTGACAGACTACTATGCTCCTGTGACGGTCAACGCCGGCGGCATCTGGGGACATCATATAGCTCAGATGGCCGGGGCGAACATCAGTATGTTTCCGGCAAAGGGGGCATTGCTGATTTTCGCACACAGGGTCAACAGTGTGGTTATCAACCGTTGCCGCAAGCCAGCGAACGCTGACATTCTTGTCCCTGGTGACACGGTCTGCGTCATCGGAACGACTTCCACAAGGGTTCCGTACGAGGAATGCGATCATCTGAAGGTGACTCCAGACGAGGTTGATCTGCTTTTGACCGAGGGTGCCAAACTGGCTCCTTGTCTGGCTGAGACACGTGTCCTGAGGGCTTACGCCGGAGTCCGTCCTTTGGTTTCGGCTGACAATGATCCGAGCGGCCGTAACATCAGCCGAGGCATTGTGTGTCTGGATCACGAGACCCGTGACGGAATCAAGGGCTTCATCAGCATCACCGGCGGTAAGCTTATGACTTACAGGCTTATGGGTGAGATGGCCGCTGACGCTGTCTGCAAGAAACTTGGCCGGGACGCCAAGTGTGTGACCGCTGACACTCCGCTTCCGGGATCCGAACCAGGTGGGATCGAGGAGATCTCCAAGAAGATCTGGGAGGTTCCGACTATGGTTCAGAAGGCGTCCGTTGGGCGTTTCGGCACTCAGGCTGCCAATCTCGACTTTGACGGTGACGTGAAGGGCAGTCTTGTCTGCGAGTGTGAGGAAGTCTCTGTGTCAGAGGTTGATTCAGCCATCGAGAATCTTGAAGTCAACAATCTTGTCGATTTAAGGCGCAGGACCCGTTTCGGAATGGGAACCTGTCAGGGTGAGCTTTGCGCCTGCAGGGCCGCCGGCCGTCTTGCCAAAGCCAGGAAATGTACGGCCAAGGCACGCGCTGATCTCAAGGACTTTATGAACGAGAGATGGAAGGGAATGTACCCTGTAGCCTGGGGAGAGACGCTGCGTGAAAGCGCTTACACTCAGTGGGTATATTCAGAGGTAATGGGACTTGGTGAGGAAATATAGGAGGAAGAGATTATGAAATTTGACGTTGTACTTATAGGTGGCGGACTTTCTTCGCTTGTCTGCGGAATCAAGTTGCAGAAGGCGGGGAAGAAATGCCTTATGGTGTCCGCCGGACAGAACGCTCTCCACTTTTCATCCGGAGCTTTCGGTCTGCTGGGAAAACTTCCTGACGGAACGGATGTTGCGGAACCATTGTCTGCGGTGGAGACCCTTCCTTCCGAACACCCATATTCAAAGATAGGCAAGCAGATGCTTTCTGAATATGTCGCCTCTACTCCGGGATTCTTCTCGGAATGTGGCGTGGCTCTTCATACAGTCCCTTCGACAGGTTCAGGGACCGGGCAAGGCACAGCTTCGGTTTCTTCGGTCGAAGCGGTCGAAGCGACAGGAACAATCAGCAACGGTTACCGAATTACAGCCCTTGGCACACTGAAACCGGCATGGTTGGCGATGGATGACGTTACTCTTCTTGCATCAAAGGATGAAAAGATAGGGGAGAAGGCCTTGATAGTGAACTTCTCCGGCTTTTTGGATTTCAACACCCGTTTCATAGCGGAAGGTCTTGAGAAAAGAGGCACAACGTGCCGCATCGAGTCCGTGAAACTGGATGAGGTCGAGACTCTTCGCAAGAATCCGGCCGAGATGAGATCCGTGAACATCGCACGCGTGATGAACCACGAATCCAGTTGGAAAGCTTTCGCCCACAAGGTTCAGGAACTTCTTAACGGTGAGGATGTTGTTATCCTGCCGGAGGTGTTCGGCTTTGAGGAACCGGTCATTATGCAGTGGATCAAGGAAATGATTCCGGCCAAGGTTGTTTTTGTCGGGACAACGCCTCCTTCCGTGCCGGGTATCCGCACGCAAAGGCTTCTGAAAAAGGCTTTCGAGGCTGCCGGCGGAACTTTCCTGATGGGTGACGAGGCCTTAGACGCTGTTTTCGACGGAGAGCGTGTCGCAAGCATCAGAACCGCCAATCTCGGCGCGCTGCGCATAGAGGCTGACACTTTCGTCCTCGCAACCGGCAACCTTTTCGGAAAGGGTTTGGTCGCCTCTCCGGATGCCGTTAAGGAACCCGTGTTCGGACTCGATGTCGATTATCCTGCGGAGAGGAAAGACTGGTACGATGAGAAGTTTTTCGCCCGCCAGAACTACACTGGTTTCGGTGTGAAGACCAACGGTGACTTCCATCCTTTGCGTGACGGAAAGATTGTCCCTAACCTCTATGTGGTTGGTTCCGAGGTCGGAGGCTGCAATCCTCTCGCGGAAGGCAGCGGAGCCGGCGTGGCGATTGTGACAGCGTTCAGAGCGGCGGACAGTATTCTTGGTAAGTAAGTCGATCATATTCATTTGACATTGAAAAAGATATGCAAGAGAAAAATATAAGTTTCAATAATTTCGAGCAGTGCATCAAATGTACGATTTGTACCGCTTACTGTCCGGTGGTGGCTGTCAATCCGTTGTATCCAGGGCCTAAGCAGGCCGGTCCTGACGGGGAGAGGCTTCGTCTGAAGAACAAGTACTTTTTCGACGAGAACCTGAAGTATTGTATGAACTGCAAACGCTGCGAGGTGGCCTGCCCGTCCGGCGTTAAGATCGCCGACCTGATTCACTCTGCCCGCCGCCGTTTCAGTACCAGCACTCCGGGACTCCGTGACCGTCTTCTTGCAAGCACGGATTTTATGGGCAAGATGGCGAGACCTTTCGCTCCGGTGGTGAACTTTATGGTGGCTTCCAAACCGGTCAAGGCCGTGATGGATGCGACCCTTCACATCGACTGCCACCGTACTTTCCCGAAATACAAGGCTCACGGCTTTGAGTCTTGGTTCAGGAAAGAGGCGCAGGAAGCCCAGAAGGCATATTCAAGGCAAGTCGCATTCTTCCACGGCTGTTCGACGGAGTTCCAGCAGCCGGAGGTCGGCAAGGCTTTTGTTACGGTGATGAACGCGGTTGGCTATGGTGTTCAGTTGATGGACGAGAAATGCTGCGGCGTGGCGATGATTTCCAACGGAATGTGGAACGGAGCCACCAAGCACGCGAAGCATAATGTGGCTGAGTTTGGGAAGGCTGTTGCCGCCGGGCTGCCGATTGTCGCGACATCCTCCACCTGCGTCTTCACGATGAGGGATGAATATCCTGACGTGCTTTCTGTGGATAATTCCGCCGTGCGTGACAGCATAACCCTTGTCGAGAAGTTCCTTTTTGAATTGATAGATTCCGGCAAGGTCAAGATGGTTTTCAAGGATGACTACCGCGCGAGGATTGCCTATCATATTCCTTGCCATGTGGAGAAGCTCGGATGGAGCATATTCACGAAGGCTCTTATGAATATGATCCCGGGTGTAACGTTCACTGTTCTGGACAGCGGCTGCTGCGGCATCGCCGGCACCTACGGCTTCAAGAAGGAGAACTACAAGTACTCACAGGAGATAGGCCGTCCGGTCTTCGAGCAGATCAAGGCTGTCGCTCCTGATTTCGTCTGCAGCGAGTGCGAGACCTGCAAGTGGCAGATCGAGATGTCCACGGAGTACAAGGTGAAGAACCCGATCCTGATCCTCGCCGAGGCCCTTGACCTTGAGGCCACCGCCAAGGCGAACTCGAGGTGAAAAGAAAAAAGGCGGGACCGTAAGCCGGTTTCTGTTTTTGAATCTGCCATTTATCTACGCAACCTACCCCCTGGCATCGGGCGGGCAGCCCTCATCTGCCAGTATATTTGGTCTTGCAGGCCCTGACATCGTACCCGTGCGGCGTCACCGACGCGCGTCGTGAGCTCTTGCCTCACGTTTTCACCCTTGCCTGTCGCCAGGCGGTTGTTTTCTGTTACGGTGCCATAAGATTACTCCCATCTGGGCTTTCCCCAGTAGGGTGCCCTGCCCTGTCCGGACTTTCCTCACCCGGGACCGAAATCCCGCAGCGCGGCAGATCGTCCCACCTTTTATCCTGCAAAATTACGAAAAAAACATATTCGGCAGTCAATGAAAAGCATTTAATAAACAAAAATTTTCGGTAATGACATTTTTGACATAAATTTGTAGTCCAGTAAAGAGCAGAAAAGAATATGAGTACAAAGTATGTTTTCGTTACTGGCGGTGTCGCTTCATCCCTTGGAAAGGGTATCATTGCCGCATCGTTGGCCAAACTTCTTCAGGCCAGAGGACTTAGGGTCACCATCCAGAAATTCGATCCCTACATCAACATCGATCCGGGTACGTTGAATCCTTACGAGCACGGCGAGTGCTATGTTACGGATGACGGAGCCGAGACCGATCTGGATCTCGGCCACTACGAGAGATTCCTCGGAGTTCACATGTCCAAGGCCAACAATGTGACCACAGGAAAGATCTACTGGACGGTCATCAACAAGGAGAGGGAAGGAGCCTATCTTGGCAAGACCGTACAGATCGTACCTCATATCACCGACGAGATCAAGCGCAGGATGCTGCTTCTCGGCAAGACCGGCAAGTACGATGTCATTGTCACGGAAGTGGGTGGCACTGTGGGAGATATGGAATCCCAACCGTTCGTGGAGGCGATCCGTCAGCTTCAGTGGGAATTACCGGATGAAGATTTGATCAGCATTCACCTGACTCTTGTGCCATACCTGCGAGCCGCAAAAGAACTCAAGACGAAACCTACGCAGCACTCTGTCCAGATGCTCCAGCAGGCCGGTGTCCACCCAGACATCATCGTCTGCCGCACAGAGATGGAGTTGACTCCCGAACTCAGGCGCAAGGTCGCCCTTTTCTGCAACGTCAAGCCTGGCCACGTCATCCAGTCAATCGATGCTCCTTCAATCTACCAGGTGCCACTGAATATGGAGGACGAGCATCTTGACGAGATGGTTCTCAACCATTTCGGAATATCCGCTCCGGAACCTGACTTCACAAACCTCAAGTCATTTCTTGACAGGCTCTATAACCCTAAACATCAGGTTGACATCGCCCTTGTAGGGAAATATGTCGAGCTTCAGGACGCGTACAAGTCAATTTTGGAATCCTTTGTCCACGCCGGAGCCGCCAACGAGTGCAAGGTGAATGTCCACACTGTTCAGAGCGAGCATCTTGACAGTTCCAACCTGGAGGAAAAAATCGGGAATATGGACGGAATTCTCGTCGCACCTGGATTCGGCGAGAGGGGACTGGAAGGCAAGGTTCTTGCAATAAAATACGCCCGCGAGCACAACGTTCCGTTCTTCGGAATATGTCTGGGAATGCAAATGTGCGTGGTTGAGTTCGCCAGGGATGTGCTTGGAATCAAGGATGCGATTTCGGCCGAGGTCAACCCTAACGCCGCCAATCCGGTCATAGACCTGATGGAGGAGCAGAAGAGCACAACGATAAAGGGCGGGACGATGAGGCTTGGAGCCTACGACTGCAAGCTTGACAAGAACTCGTTGGCTTATAGGATTTACGGCAGCGAGATGATTTCGGAAAGGCATCGTCACCGCTACGAGTTCAACAACGCCTACCTTGAAAGGATGGAGGCCGCCGGACTCAAGGCCACCGGAAAGAACCCGGACACAGGTCTGGTTGAGATAGTCGAGATCCCGACTCATCCGTTCTTCATAGGTGTGCAGTTCCACCCTGAACTCAAGAGCACGCCGGAGAAGCCTCAGCCGATCTTCGTGAAGTTCGTAAAGGCGGCGATGGCCTACAGGGAGAAGAAAAAGTAATATGCCGGCGGAGTTTGGCTCCGTGGCCTTAATGAGAAGATAATGAGGAGATTCGTGAATATATTCATAGGAACCGCGTTGGCTGCGCTGGCGCTGCTTTCCGCTTCGTGTGCTGATGCCAAGGTGCGTCAGTACAAGGTTCAGGTTGTGAAGGAATATATTCACGATGAG
Source organism: uncultured Bacteroidales bacterium (assembly GCA_934725575.1). Classification (GTDB taxonomy): domain Bacteria; phylum Bacteroidota; class Bacteroidia; order Bacteroidales; family UBA932; genus Cryptobacteroides. The sequence continues at coordinate 6,938 of CAKVCK010000011.1, read as the reverse complement.
ACTTCGTTCACGCAGGGGCTTTTCTTCCTGAACGGGGAGATGATCGAGACCACCGGACAATACGGCGAATCGACTCTCCGAAAGGTTGATCTGGCGACAGGAAAGGCTTTGAAGAGGTTCGATTTCGACAAGAAATATTTCCTTGAAGGTTCGGTCGAGTTGAACGGGAACATATTCATACTTACTTGGTTGAATAAAGTTGCATTTGTCTATGACGCAAAGACTTTGGCATACAAATCGACTTGGAGCTACCCTCGTGAGGGATGGGGATTGACGACGGACGGGAAGAGTCTGATTGCTTCTGATGGTTCGGCTCGTCTATATTTTATGGACGAGAAGTTCAAGCAGCAGAAGGTGCTGACTGTCAAGATGAATGGCCGGCCTGTGCAGATGCTGAACGAATTGGAATGGATTGACGGAAAGATTTGGGCGAACGTCTATATGACGGATATGATTGTGATCATCAATCCTTCGGACGGAACGGTCGAGGGGACTGTTGATTGCACAGGGCTACTGCCCAAGTCTTTGCGTGACACTAACACGGATGTGCTGAACGGAATCGCCTACAATCCGAAGGACGGTAAGATTTACCTTACCGGCAAGTGCTGGAAGAGGCTCTATGAGGTGCGTCTGGTAGAAAAGAAATAGAGGTCGCTGAGCCTGTCGAAGCGACTGAATAAAAGAAAATAACAAGCGGGGGTACTGGGCGTGTCGCCCGGTTGAGATCATACCCAATGAACCTGATGCGGATAATGCCGCCGAAGGGAAGCGATGTCTCAGAATGCCGTAATCGGCAGCCCCTTGCATTAATATTCAAAACATTATGCGAGGTTTTTTATTTGTATCGGCGGCGCTTGCCGCGATGACTCCACAGGCTTTGAACGCTCAAAGCCAACCGGACACAACAAAGGCCGAGGTTCTGAACGAGGCCATTGTGAAAGGTGTCCGCGCGCAGAAGAACGCCCCTTATGCGATCGCGAACGTTGACCGCAAGGCTCTTCAAAACTTTTCAGGAACCGGCAAGGAACTTCCGTTCCTCTTTTCCACGACTCCGGGTGTGCTATCCTGGAGCGAGAACGGTCTCGGAACAGGTACGACATACATGCGTATCAGAGGAGCGGGGGATTCCAGAATCAATGTCACGATCGACGGTGTGCCGCTCAACTCTCCAGAGGATCAGTGCGTCTTCTGGGCGAATATGAACAGTTATTCAGCCATTTTGGAAAGTGCTCAGATCCAGCGTGGTGTGGGTTCCTCAACCAACGGTGACGGCGCGTTCGGCGGCTCTGTCGCTCTTCGTACAAAGGCTCCGTCCTACGATCCGTTCGTGGAACTGAACGCCTCCTACGGCAGCTACAACACCTACAACACCGGCTTCTCGATGTCCACGGGGCTGCTCGGCAATCATTTTGTGGCTGACGCCGCTTTCCACACCACAGGAACTGACGGATATGTTCATGGAACAGCTGGAAAATCAGGATCTTGGTATGCTGGCCTCAGCTGGCTTGGAAGAGACTTCATCATCAGGTACAGGAACATCGGGAACTACGAGCATACCGGCCAGGCTTGGAGTGGTGTCACCGCCGGAACAGGCGACTTATCGATTATGGACGGGACTTATGGTAAAGCCACCGGCATCAAGACCTACGCTGATATGTACCGTGTGGGACTCGGACGATTCAATTCTCTCTATGAGTCAATGGATCCTGACACTTACAAGACAACCCGCTACACTCTGAACGACGGCAGCTACTGGCCGAAGACTACGGACAACTTCTGGCAAGACCATAACATCCTTTCCGCTGCGTGGGACATCAACGAGAGCTTGAAGACCACACTGTCCCTTCATTACACTTACGGATATGGCTACTATGATGAGTTCAAATCGGGCAGCAAGGTCTCCAAGTTCGGTTTTGACATGGTAAAATCTAACGGGAAACCTGTAACATCCGATTTCGTCCGTCAGAAAGGCCTGTCGCAGAATGCTGCCGGGTTTGTCTATAACATCAGTTACAACAACAACGGATGGGATGTCATCGGAGGACTTTCCGGCCAGATGTTCCGGGGCAACCATTTCGGTTATCTCACTTATGTCTCGAACACGGACGTTGTCAATCATTATCCTGGACTTGCCGGTCTGAACGACACTGACTTCGACAACGGCAGTTACAAGTATTATGACTCTGATGCCAGAAAGGATGATTACAGTGGTTTTGTCAAGACTTCCAAGCAATTCGGAGAGCATTTTACGGCATTCGCTGACCTTCAGTACAGGCACGTGCGCTACACAACGGATGGCATCAACGACAAGTTCGTCAAGCAGAAGGACGGTACCTACGAGAATCAGCGTCTGGACATCAACGAGACCTACAATTTCTTTAATCCGAAAGTGGGTGTCAGCTATAGGGTTGGCAACCATAGAGCCTATGCCTCTTTGGCTATGAGCAACCGTGAGCCGGAGCGCAATAATTTCACGGACAACTACAACTATCCGTTCCCTAAGGCGGAGCACGTCAATGATTACGAATTGGGTTACCAGTATTCCGGTTCCATTTTCCGCGCTTCGGCGAACTTCTACTACATGGACTATGTGAACCAGTTTGTGCAGACCGGAATGCAGAGCGACATCGGTGAGAACCTTACCACCAACATCAAGGACTCCTATCGCGCCGGAGTTGAGCTTACCGCAGGGGTGGATGTCGCCAAGTGGCTGACCCTTGAGGCCAATGCAGCCCTCAGCTCCAACAAGATCAAGGACTTTGACGAGGTTGTGGAAGACTGGGGCAACAAGGAGACCGGCATAAGGAAGATCCACTATGACAACTCGACGCTGGCGTTCTCCCCGTCCGCCATCGTCAACGGATTCGCCATAGTCAAGGTCAAAGGAGTCCAGGCCACTTGGCACACATCCTTCGTGAGCCGCCAGTACCTTGACAACACGCAGAACAAGGATCGCTCCCTCCCTGCATATTCCCTGTCGGGTGTCAGCTTCAGCTATCCAGTCAAACTCCGTGGCTTCCTGAGGGAAATCACCCTCGGCCTTGATGTCAACAACATATTCAACGCCCATGTGGCCACCTCCGGATGGGTATATTCTGCCATCAGCGAGTCTGATGGCCATCCGGACTCCAACCGCTACTACCAGCTCGGTTTCGTCCCGATGTCCGGCACCACTGCCATCGGCCGCCTGACCCTCAAGTTCTAAGCGACTTTCAACAGGCAACAACGAACATAACAAATTCCCGCACCCGATCCGCCTCTCCAAGCGCCTCGGGTGCTTTTGTTTATGAATATTATCGCCGAATTACTGAACAATCCTGTGCCAAATTACTGAATGTTTTTCTGCCAAATTACTGAATTTTGATATTATTGTGTTATATTTGCCTAAGAAAGAATATTTTACAATATGGAAGGATATAGGCATAGAATATTGGATTTTCTCCTTGAGAAGAAGCTTCAGGCAAAGGGTGCCGTTCTAATAGAGGGCCCCAAATGGTGCGGCAAGACAACAACTGCGGAAGAAATAGCCGCAAGCAAGGTGCTTCTGGCCAGAAAAGATGTGAAGGAGCAATTTAAAAGTCTTTTGGAAATAGATATGGAGGTGGCTTTAGGAGGAGAAGCCCCGATGCTTATTGATGAATGGCAGACTGTACCGAAACTTTGGGACGCAGTGCGTTACACTGTGGATGAGCGTCATAAAATGGGGCAGTTCATTCTGACAGGTTCGGCGGTTCCGGACAAAAAGGCGGAAGAGGAGAGGGAACATTCAGGGACCGGAAGGTTCGCTTGGCTCACGATGCGTCCAATGACCTTGTTCGAATCAGGAGAGTCCAATGGACGAGTTCGGTTGTCGGAGTTGTTCACCTCTCCTGAAAAAATAATGGCAGAGAATGACTTGAAGCTGACAGACATTGCTTTCTTGATATGTAGAGGCGGATGGCCTATGGCTGTCGGACTTCCGGACGAGATAGCTCTTGAGCAGGCTTTCGATTACTATGATGCCGTAACAAAGGAGGATGTCTCTAGAGTCGATGGGGTAAAGCGTGCTTCTGAAAGGGTACGTCGTCTTATGCGCTCTTATGCGCGCCATCAAGGCACCCAAGCCTCCATTGCAACTTTGCGTGAGGACCTGAAGAACAATGATGCCTCAAGTCTTGATGAGAACACCATAAACTCTTATCTGGATGCACTCCGAAAAATATTTGTGATTGAGGATATGCCGGCTTGGAATCCGAACCTTCGTTCAAAGACTGCCATACGCACATCTGATACTAGATATTTTGTTGATCCGTCTATTGCCACAGCGGCGCTGGAGATAGGACCGGAGGATTTGATGAATGATCTTAATACAATGGGGCTCTTCTTTGAGACATTATGTGTAAGGGATTTGAGGGTGTTCGCAGAATCTATGAACGGGAAAGTTTACCATTACCGTGATAAAAGTGGTCTGGAATGTGATGCTGTATTACATTTGCGTGGTGGCCGCTACGGACTTATTGAGATCAAATTAGGCGGGCAGTCATTAATCAACGACGGAGCCGCCACATTGACTGCGTTGTCCAATCAGATTGATACATCAAAAATGAAGGAGCCGGCCTTCAAAATGATACTTACAGCCACAGGAGACTATGCGTATCGTCGTCCGGAGGATGGGATTTATGTCGTTCCTATCGGTTGTTTGCGGCCATAAACGATTCTGGCCTTTTGAACTACGCACTTCAGTACTCAATCCTGAAATATTCCAGAACCGCCTTGTAGTTGTCTTGTGCGTGGAGGCAGGTGTCGCGAAGGTAGCCGGGAATGTCCGGCCAGTTCCTCAGGCCACGGTAGTAGAACATTTTCAGGTCATCTGTTATGATGAAAGGCACTATCCCGTTGCTGAGGCACTCCTTGAACATCAGAAGTCTTCCGACTCTGCCGTTCCCGTCTTGAAAAGGGTGGATTGACTCGAACCTCTTGTGGAAGTCTATGATGTCATCAAGAGTCTTTGTCTTATTCTGATTGTAAAGCTTCAGAAGCGCAGTCATCTCAGCGTGAACATTTTCCGGCGCGCAAGTCTCGTTGCCGCCCACTTCATTCGGGAGTCTCTTGTAATCACCTACGTTAAACCACGATTTCATACTGTCGGAGGTCCCGGATTTGAGTATTCTGTGGATCTCCTTTATGAAGCCTTCTGTGATCTTCTCCTCCGCCTTGTCGATAATGATGTCTATGCACCTGAAGTGATTGACAGTTTCGACAATGTCGTCAACATTTATTGACTCATCGCTGAGGCCTATGGTGTTAGTCTCGAAAATATATCTGGTCTGTTCGTGCGACAGCCGGCTCCCTTCGATGTGGTTTGAGTTGTAAGTCAGGTCTATTTGGGTTTTATGGTAGATGCCTCCTTTCAGGCCGGCCTCTTTCTCCTCACGCAGTCTTTTCAGCAGAGGGGATGGTTTCCTTTTTGATGTCTTGACGTTTGGAATCACAGTATCAGCCGGAAGGCTCCAAGTCTTTCCTGTAAGAAACGCACCATCAATCTTCCCGGACGCACACCAGTTGCGTACCGTCCTCTCCGGAATATTATGTGAAACTGCGTATTCGCTGACTGAAATATACTTCATATCGGCAAGTGATTGTATGTTTTTACTCCAAAAATACTAATTTTTGCCGATATCGGCAAAAATGATGGTCTTATTGTCGAGACATTCGCAACCGGAAAAGGGTGCAATCCTTTACTATCTTCTTCTGGGGAGTTTCACAAGCACTCTCGATGTCATATATGATGTCTCTGTAGATTGGTACGCATAGTGCACTTGGCTGTTTAAAAGATCCAGCGTGGTTTGATGGGGACAAGTTATGGTAACGATATAGCAGTTGACTAATGTGGTATGCAAGCGGTCGCCAAACAGTTACATACGTGCTGTCGTCACCCGCATTTTGTGAATATGGCGGCACGCAAACCAACCCTGAGTACGACGAGAGGCCTGTGGATATGCCACCTATGGTTTCTGTATCTATGGGTGGCATACGACCGTGCCTCACAATGGTGTAGAAGAATAATCGTATGCCGCTGTTTTGCAAAATGGCAATATGTATGCCCTTGGCAAAGGTGACTATGTTCGGAAGGCAGCTGGATGTCGCGTGTCGTTGATAGATAACGACGCCGGCCGTCAGCCTTGATGTGAATGTTGGCGTGGGACAGCAATAGTCAGCCGTACCTTGCAATATGACGGAGACGCCAAGCGCTGGATTTCACGACTGACTGGAAAGGAGGGCAAATGCGATCAAGTTCCAATGTTGGAGAAACCAGAACTTATTACACCTGAAAACGCATCTGACCAGCGGACAATGTTTTGACGCTCCAGATGTGAAAAATGCCGCACAGCTGAAGTAACACCCGCTTGATAACTACTGGCTTACAGATCATATTGTGGACTCCAATGTGCACCGATGCAATGTGGCTGTGTAGTCAACTCGTATATAATTACCTTATATTATTACCAGCAAGCCAACATTGTTGAAGGCGTTTCTGATCGCTCAACTTATGATCTGATGATATGGATGGTACAAGTGGTCTTTTTTTTGATCCAAACATATTTTAACGTTTTGTCTTTGGATATATTGAAATAATATGTATTTTTGAAAAAATTTATGGAAAAGTAAAGTTATGTAGTAGATAAAAAACATTTAGAACATATAAATAGGTATTTACAAACTATTAGTGCTTCCCTAAACTACCACTTTAGTAAGCAATAACAGTAATAGCAGTAGATACTCACACGTGTGTGTGGGTGTTTCTTGCTTGTTATTGCGGGGTGTGGTAGCCCTTGGGAACGGCAAAAATAACATCCGCACTTTTATTTTGCATTATAACCAATCAATAGTTCGTTAATTTTTCCAGGGCCTAAGCGGCCCTGGCAGTAAATAAAACCAGTTCTTTGAAAAGTTTGTCA
>CAKVCK010000010.1 GCA_934725575.1 uncultured Bacteroidales bacterium | reverse complement strand
TTAGCATAGTAGTGAAGATGTCTTCACCGCATTGCCGTATGCAAAAGGAAGGAGGTATTTTGATGCGGTTGCCCTGAAGGTGGAATATTAATGAGCGAGGTCTCGAAAATTTTGCGTACCTTTGTGGTTTAGTGGCGTGAAATGTGCAGTTGGCACGCCGGACATATTTGTAAATAATAAAAAAACATAGGTGATAATTATGTTGTTCCAAGTTTTGCAGGCCGTGGGCCTGGATTCTGCGGCGGCTGAGATGGCCGAGGATATGGCACAGGGGGCCGCGCCTGTGGCGGATCTTGCTCCACAGCAGGTTGAGCAGTCGTTCTCTCTCATCGAGATGGCCACCAAGGGTGGCTGGCTGATGATCGTGCTGGCGCTTCTATCGGTGATCGCCATCTACATATTCGGAAAGAAATGGTGGATGATCCACAAGGCTGGGCAGGTTGACAAGAATTTCATGCGTGACATACGCGACTATATTCATGAAGGAAAGGTAAAGTCTGCTGTCTCGCTTTGCCAGAAGTATGACTCCCCGGTGGCTCGTCTCGTGGAGAAGGGAATCGAGCGCATCGGCAGGCCTCTGGCGGACATCCAGACTTCCGTAGAGAACATGGGCAACGTCGAGGTCGCAAGGCTTGAGAAGGGGCTTCCTATGCTCGCCACCATCGCCGGTGGAGCGCCGATGATCGGATTCCTCGGAACCGTGCTCGGTATGGTGCAGGCCTTCTTCAACATGGCCAACGCCGGCAACAACATCGACATCACGCTGCTGTCAAGCGGTATCTACACCGCTATGATCACAACCGTAGGAGGTCTTATCGTCGGAATCCTCGCCTACTTCGGCTACAACTATCTGGTCGCACAGATCTCCAACCTTATGTTCATGATGGAGAACGCCACAATCGACTTTATGGACCTTCTGCACGAACCTGCGGACAACGGAGAGGAGAAATAATCCATGGCATTCAAGAGAACCACAAAGGTCTTGTCGGACACAGCGATGTCTTCGATGACTGACTTGGTGTTCCTGCTGCTGATCTTCTTTCTGATCACCTCGACACTGGTCAATCCGAACGCGCTGAAGCTCCTGCTTCCTAAGAGCACGGGGCAGGTCTCAGCCAAGCCTACCGTCACCGTCTCGATCAAGGATTGGGGCGACGACACCTACACCTACCATCTGAACGGAAGCGAGACTCCGGTGCAGTACTCCGAACTGGAGGACGACCTTGTCGATCTGCTTCAGACTGAGGAGGATCCGACGTTCTCGATCTACTCAGACGAGAGTGTGCCGATCAAGGAAGTCGTGTCGCTGATGAACATAGCGAAACGTAACCATTATAAGGTAATACTTGCGACACAGCCTGAATGATGAAACCGTACCTTCGTGACAGAGAGAGGGAGGCCAAGGTCTCCACGGTGACCGGGATCGTGCTCACGGTCTCGATCCACGTGCTTGCCTGCCTGCTATGCGTGTTCACGGGGATGAAGTACATCTACCCTCCGCCACAGGAGCAGACGTTCCTCGTGGATTTCAGTGAGGAAGAGCCGCAGCCGATCAAACGGCAGAACAGAGGCCGTCAGCCTCAGGCCGAGGAGATCGACAGGACGAAGCCGGTGGAACTGATCCAGAGGAGCGAGTCGCCTCACCGGTCCGAGAAGGCGAACAAGACCGCCGAGGCGAAGCCTGACGATTTCGGTGATGTCGAGACTCCTGTGCAGAAGGAGGAAATCAACAAGAATGCCCTGTTCCCGGGAATGAGCAATAAGGACTCCTCGAACGCACCTCACAGCGCCACCGAACCTAAGAACGAGTTCAAGGCCGGACATCCTAAGGGAAACACTTCCAGCGGGAAGACCGAAGGCACACCTAACGCCCGGCTGAAAGGCAGAAACACCTTGGGGGCGATTCCAAGGCCGGCATATTCAGAGCAGGACTACGGCACCGTCGTGGTGGACATCTGGGTTGACAACTACGGCAATGTGACAAAGGCCGTCCCTGGAGGACAGGGAACGACAGTGAACAACTCCAAACTCTGGGCGGCGGCAAGGGCCGCGGCCTTGCAGACACACTTCAACCAGAGCGCTGACGCACCGGCGCTCCAGCAAGGAACGATAACATACGTTTTCAAATTACAATAGAAAAACATTTTACTTATTTATTTTTAATTAATGGCGTGAGCCACAAACATTATGGAAGAAAATTTGAATGGTGGTCAAGAGAACCACGAGGAGCGTAGGGATTACGCTGCAGAAGGACCAAAAACAGGTTATTCATCTGAGGGCAGGAAACTCAGGCCAAGAAAGAAGGTAGTGCCTGCCGCTTCATCCTCCGCTGACGGAGAGTACAAGTCTTACGACAATCACAGGAGTTACTCCAGCGACAATCGTGGCGGCTACGGCCAGCGCGGTGGTTATCAGAGCCGTGGAGGCAACAGCAGAGGAGGATATTCATCAGACCGCAGAAGCAGCTACGGAGACCGCAGCGGTGGCTATGGTCAGCGCAGAAGCTACGGAGAGAATGCCGATGGCGGTGAGAGAAGAACTCCATCCTACGGACAGAGCCGTCCTTCTTACGGGGACAGGCCGTCTTACGGACAGAGAAGAAGCTATGGCAGCAACAGCTACGAGGGAGGCGAGAGGAGATCATCCTACGGTCGCCCTTCATTCGGCGAGGGTCGTCCTTCCTACGGGGACAGGCCGTCTTACGGACAGAGAAGAAGCTATGGCAACAACTCCGAGGGAGAGGAGAGAAGATCGTCATACGGACAGAGCCGTCCTTCATTCGGCGAGGGCCGTCCATCCTACGGACAGAGAAGAAGTTACGGCAGCAGCCAGGAAGGCGGCGAGAGAAGGCCGTCATATTCAAGAAAACCGGCCGGCGGCCACGGATTCGGCCCTAAGCAGGGAGGTTTCTCAGCCGGCAGAGGCGCCGGACATCAGGGACCTAAGAAGTTCGGCCGCAAGGACGAGCCGCATTTCACCGAGGCTGACGAGGCCGGAATCAACCAGATGCTTTCAAGGAAGCCACAGGTTGACGCAGCTTTTTCCGACAACGACAACGTTCCTACACCTATCAAGGAAGAGATACGTCTGAACAAGTACATCGCCAATTCCGGAGTGTGCTCACGCCGCGAGGCTGACAACTTCATCCAGGCCGGCGTTGTGACCGTCAACGGCGAGGTTGTGACCGAGCTTGGGACAAAGGTCAACGTCCTTAAGGACGACATCCGCTTCAACGGAGAGAGACTCAAGGGAGAAGAGAAGGTTTACATCGTGATGAACAAGCCGAAGGGCTTCGTCACCAGTGCGAGCGACCCTCACGCCGAGAAGACCGTCATGGATCTTCTCAAGGGATGCAAGCTCCGCGTGTTCCCTGTCGGAAGGCTTGACAAGAACACCACTGGTGTGCTGATGTTCACCAACGACGGTGAGATCGCCGAGCAGCTCACACACCCTTCCTACAACAAGAAGAAGATCTACCAGGTCATTCTCGACAAGCCGCTTGAGGAGGCCGACAAGGAGAAGATCCTCACAGAGGGTCTCGACCTCAACGACGGCAACATCAAGGCCGACGAGCTTGAATATATCGACGCCGAGGACCACAGACGTCTCGGCATCGAGATCCACTCCGGCAAGAACAGGATCGTCAGAAGGATCTTCGAATCCCTCGGCTACGACGTGAAGGCTCTTGACAGGGTTTACTTCGCGGGTCTCACCAAGAAGGGCCTCAAGAAGGGCGAGTGGAGATACCTCAGCGAGGGCGAGGTCAATGTCCTCAAGATGGGGGCCTATGTCTAGTCCGGACAAACACACTGAACACAGAGCTGGATTTGTCAACATCATCGGTAATCCGAATGTTGGCAAATCCACGCTTATGAATGCCCTGGTAGGAGAGAAACTGTCCATCGTCACGGCGAAGGCGCAGACCACCCGGCACAGGATCATGGGCATCGTCAACACCGACGACTGCCAGATCGTATATTCAGACACTCCCGGTATGCTCAAGCCGAACTACCGCCTGCAGGAGGATATGATGAAGTTCGTGGATGCCGCCATCGGGGACGCGGACATCATCCTCTACGTGACGGACGTGGTTGAAAAGAGCGACAAGAACATTGAATATATTCAAAAACTCCAGAAGCTGGATTGTCCGGTGGTGGTCGTCATCAACAAGATCGATGTCAGCGACCAAAAGACGGTGACCGACTTGATCGCCTACTGGCAGGAGCAGCTTCCGAAAGCCACCATAATTCCGGTGTCGGCCAAGGAGAGGTTCAACCTTGAGAGCGTGCTGAACGCAGTGATGAGCGGACTTCCGGTCGCGCCGCCGTGGTTCGACAAGGACCAGTTCACCGACAAGAACCTCCGTTTCTTCGCCTCCGAGATCATCAGAGAGAAGATTCTGGAGAACTACAGCCAGGAAGTGCCTTACAGCTGCGAGGTGGCCGTGGAGGCTTTCAAGGAAGGCCGTGAAAGGTACGAGATCAGCGCCGTCATCTACGTGATGCGTGACTCCCAGAAGGGCATCATCATCGGCAAGGGAGGCTCGGCTTTGAAAAAGACCGGCACGGAGGCCAGACTGGAAATGGAGGACTTTTTCCAGAAGAAGGTCTTCCTTCAGCTGTTCGTGAAGGTCAATCCGGACTGGAGGGAGAACCGTAAGGAACTTCGGAAGTTCGGGTACGAGGAATAAATAACGGACAACTCTGGTTACGAAGGACAATAAAAGGAATAATCAAAATATTAAAGAGGAATATTCAGGTATGGCAAAGGACGAGTGGGATGACATCGAGGCTCCGGAAGGAGGCAACGAGGACGAGGAACTGAACGAGGAGCCGATTGACGAGACATCGGCGAAATCTTCAGGGAAATACGACAAGCTGCTTAGTTCCGACAGCAGGAAGTACAAGCTTTCGGGAATGTTCAAGGACTGGTTCCTGGACTATTCCTCATACGTCATTCTGCAAAGGGCCGTCCCGCACATCGTTGACGGACTCAAACCGGTGCAGAGACGTGTGCTTCACGCTATGTTCAGAATGGACGACGGAAGTTACACGAAGGTGGCCAACATCGTCGGACAGGCGATGCAGTACCACCCGCACGGCGACCAGTCCATCCTCGGAGCCCTCGTACAGCTCGGCCAGAAAGGCCTTCTGATCGACTGCCAGGGAAACTGGGGTAACATCCTTACCGGCGACAGCAATGCCGCCCCACGTTACATCGAGGCCCGTCTGAGCAAATTCGCAAAGGAGGTTGTCTTCGATCCGAAGATCACCAACTGGATGACATCCTACGACGGACGTAACCAGGAGCCGACCGAGCTTCCGGTCCGTTTCCCGCTCCTGCTCGCTCAGGGCACCGAGGGAATCGCCGTCGGAATGGCCTCCAAGATACTCCCTCACAACTTCAACGAACTCATCGACGCGTCAGTGAAGATTCTTGAGGGCGAGGATTTCACGATCTACCCGGACTTCCCTACCGGTGGCTCGGCTGACTGCAGCAACTACAAGGACGGAGCCAGGGGCGGAAGCGTGAAGGTTCGCGCCAAGATCGAGAAGATCGACAAGAACACGGTGGCAATCACCGAGATACCTTACGGAAAGACATCCCACATTCTCATCGACTCGATCCTCAAAGCCAAGGACAAAGGCAAGATAAAGATCAAGAAGATCGAGGATATGACCACGGAGAAGGTCGAGATTCTTATCCACCTTCCGAACGATGTGTCCCCGGACAAGACGATCGACGCTTTGTACGCGTTCACGGACTGCGAGTGCAACATCGCGCCGAACGCCTGCGTCATCGTGGAGAACAAGCCTCAGTTCCTCTCTGTCAAGGACATACTGATCTACGACACGAACCACACAAGGGATCTTCTCAAATGGCAGCTTGACATCAGGCTCGCCGAGCTTGAGGACCAGTGGCACTACACATCCCTCGAAAGGATTTTCTTCGAGAACAAGGTCTATAAGATCCTGGAACAGAACCAGAACAGCTGGGAGCAGCAGCTGCAGGACGTGTTCACGGAGATGAAGACCTATCAGGACATTCTCCGCCGCGAGATCCTGATGGAGGACATCGAAAGGCTCGTGGAAAAGCCTGTGCGCAAGATCTCCAAGTTCGACACAAAGGCCATCGACGAGAAAATCGCGGCTATTGAGGCGGAGATGGGGACCGTCAAGAACAACATCGAGCACATCACCGAGTACACGATCGACTGGTTCAAGATGCTCAAGGCCAAGTACGGCAAGCCTTTCGTCCGCCAGACCGAGATTACCGCATTCGAGAGCATCGCCGTCACCAAGGTGGTCAGCAACAACGCCAAGCTCTATGCCAACTACGAGGAGGGCTTCGTCGGGCTAAACCTCAAGAAGGACGACAACGGCACCTACATCTGCGACTGCTCCGACCTTTCCGAGGTTATCGTCATCGGCAAGGACGGCAAGTACCGCATCACCAAGGTCACGGACAAGGCATTCTTCTGGAAGGACTTGCTCTACGTCGGAGTGTTCAACAGAGGCGATGGCAGAACCATCTACAACGTCATCTACCGCGAGGGCAAGAGCAGCGTCTCCTACGCCAAAAGGTTCGCGATCACCAGCGTCACGAGGGACAAGGACTACGACATCACAACCGGCGAGGAAGGCTCAAAGATCCTCTGGTTCAGCGTCAACCACAACGGCGAGGCTGAATCTGTACGAATATACCTGCGTCCGCGTCCGAAGCTGAAAAAGACGCAGATGGAATATGATTTCTCCACCCTTGCGATCAAGGGCAAGGCCTCCAGGGGCAACCTGGTGTCCAAGAACCCTATCGCGCGGATCCAGCTTAAATCCAAGGGTGTCTCCACGATCGGCGGAAAGGACATCTGGTACGACGCTGACATCCAGAAGCTTAACGACGAGCAGCGAGGACAGTACCTCGGTGAGTTCGGACCGGAGGACAAGGTTCTGGCAATATTCAAGGACGGGACGTTCTACACGACTTCGTTCGATGTATCGAACCGATACCAAGGTGAGGTTATCAAGATCGAGAAGTTTGATCCGAACAAGACCTACACCGCCCTCTACTACGACGGAACCGCCAAGGCGTTCTACGTCAAGAGGTTCAGTTTTGTTCTTAGCGACAACACACCGCTGTCGTTCATCGCCCCGGGAGCGAAATCCTACCTTGTGGCCCTTTCCGAGGACAGACATCCTCAGTTCCAGGTCATCTTCGGAGGCAAGTACGAGCATCGTGATCCGGAGAACGTTGACGCTGAGGAGTTCATCGCCAAGAAGGGTTACACGGCCAAAGGCAAGAAGTGTCACCAGTACGACCTCAAAGAGGTGAAGTTCATCGAACCTCTGCACAAGCCGGAGGATGACACTGAGGACGAACCATTGGACATCATTGATGATGTGGAGCAATCCGAGTCACAAAATGAGATGGCTCCGGCGGAGGTCTCCCCTGACAGCGCACAGACCGGCAGCGCAGCCGATCTTCTCGGCTCGGACGACATTCCGGACATTGATGAGCCAACGCTGTTCTAAACTGACATATTCGTGAATCATCGAAGGCATTCGGGACATCAGCAGAAGGTCTCCAGGAAAGTATTGTCAATCAGGGTGATATGAAAGACATTTCCCTCATAGGCTTTATGGGTTGCGGCAAGAGTAGCGTCGGGAAAATCCTTGCGAAACTGCTCCCCGATTGCCGCCTGATCGACCTTGACACCTACATCGAGGAAAAGCAAGGCAAGAATATTCCCGAAATATTCAATGAATATGGTGAAGCGGCTTTCCGCCGGATGGAGCGTGAGGCCCTTGAAGAGATATTCAGTGACAAGTCCCGTCCCCGCGTCATCCTTTCCCTCGGCGGCGGCACCGTGACTTCCGAACAATGCCGTCAGCTCATCCGTCAGCACACCGACTGTTTTTATCTCCGCGCCACCACCGACACCCTCCTTGACAACCTCGAAGGACACTCCGAGGGGCGTCCGATGCTGAGTTCCGTTCAGCCGGTTCGCTTAGATGCTTTGATGGTTGGTGAGCCAAGCCTAACCAAAAGCTCAGCGACCGACAACGTGACAAAAGGTGATTCCAACGCCGAGACAATGCATTTCGACAAGTTCAGCGACCTGTCAGAAAACTCATCGAATAGCACATCGGTCGTCAAGCCTGTCAATATGGCCGATAAAGTAGCCGAACCGGTCACTGAGCCTGCCGAAGCGCACCGAACGGAAATACCAAGCGAACGAGAAGCCCTCCGTCACCGCATCGAATCCCTGATGAAAACCCGCTCCCCCCAGTACCTCGCCACCGCCCACCACATAATCGACATCGACGGCCTGAGCTTCGCCCAGATCGCTACGCTCATCAAAGAAGCCGTAGAGCATAACAACCTGAATATCAGGTTATAAGGCATTCTCCTTTAGTCAATACCAACCAAAGGCAAAACATTATTTCAATAATATTCAAACAGTTATCCACCACGGCAAAAACTGACGCACACATCCTGCGCCGGACAAAAGGCTATTAACACGATAATGAACAAGATATCTGCTGTTTGGGAAATATTCATTATATTTGGAATTGTAAATCATACACTTTGCGACTATGGAGGAGAAAAGGATTAAGAGATACCCGATCGGGGTGCAGACTTTTGATAAGATTATCAAGGGAGGATTCTTGTACATTGACAAAACAGGCTACATCTATGAGTTGGCACATAACTATAATTATGTGTTTCTAAGTCGCCCGCGTCGATTCGGGAAATCTTTGCTCTCCACCACATTCCACAGTTACTTCGCCGGGGAGAAAGAACTGTTTGACGGACTCAAGGCGGGAGAACTTGAGAAAGAATGGAGGAAGCATCCGGTGTTCCACTTTGATATGTCAACGGCGAAGCATTTAGATGAGGAACAGTTGCTTAGAACATTGAGTTACAAACTGTCGGCATACGAGGGTACGTTCGGCAAAGATCCGGAACTTAAGGAAGAAGACATAAACGCACGATTTGAAAGCCTTGTCAAAAGAGCGGTCGAACAAACTGGAAATAAGGCTGTGATAATCATCGATGAATATGACTCCCCTCTGCTTGATGTGATGAACAACCAAGAAAGGCTCGCACCTATGCGGCAGATTATGCGGAACTTCTACAGCCCGATCAAAAGTCTGGATCCGTATCTGAGGTTCGTATTCATCACCGGAATCACCAAATTCGCGCAGCTGAGCATATTCAGTGAACTCAACAACCTGATGAACATCTCGATGCTGCCGAAATATTCGGCGGTCTGCGGAATCTCTCAGACTGAGATCGAGACTCAGATGAAAGGTTCTGTCACTGAATTGGCTTCCGGTCTCGGAATCTCTTATGAGGAGGCCCTTGAAAAACTGAAGGAAAACTATGACGGTTACCATTTCTGCGACAAATCCGAGGATATTTATAACCCTTATAGTTTGATAAAAGCACTTGACACGCAGCGGCTTGGAAGTTACTGGTTCGAAAGCGGCACTCCGACATTCCTTATTGAGAGGATGGAGAGCAATCCGATTGACGAGATGGAGTTGGACAGAATGACTGACATTCCTGAATCGGCTTTCGATGTCTCGCCTGAGCTCTGCGATGACACTCTGCCGATGCTCTATCAGGCAGGCTATCTGACCATAAAAGGGTACGACCAAAGGACAAAGTTATACACCCTCGGCTACCCTAACGAAGAAGTCAAAATAGGTTTTACAGAATGTCTTCTCGCCCGCTACAACAGCAAACGTATGTCCGGGAATATATTCGTGGCAAAATTCAGCGCCGCTCTTAACCGGAACGACATCAACGAAGCCCTCCAGCGGATGCAGTCCTTTATGGCAGGGATTCCTTACGACTTGGAAAACAAGACCGAAAAGCATTTCCAGACCATCATCTATCTCGTTTTCTCCCTGCTCGGTTATTATATTCACAGCGAGGTGAAGTCCGCCATAGGACGGGCCGATGCGGTCTGCCGGACACAGGACTGCCTCTATGTCTTTGAGTTTAAGGTGGACAGTTCTGCGGAAGTGGCTTTGAAGCAGATTGACGACAAAGGGTATCTTATTCCGTACAAGTTTGACACAGCTGATGCCGCAAACAAAATGCGCCTGTTGAAGGTAGGAGTGAATATATCTACCGAAACCCGCACCATCGATGGCTGGAAAGTCGAAGAGGCATAAGCCGGCTTAGCCTTGTCAATACTATATTACTATACAACAAACAGTTACATCACACAAACCTATTCTTATAATTGTTTACCAAGCTGGTAGGCAATTATATGTATGGGAAACTTCAGCTAAAATGCCGAATAGTTTACTGCTTGAAATGAAGCAATTAACCTCTGAAACGGAGACCTGACACTCCATCACTACTGCTACCTTTGTTAAGTGCATCCTGCTACATAAAGAGTCCCAGCAACCACGTCAGAAACCACGAATGAGAACGATGCTGATTTTGGTTTCGGAGCTGTGCTTCCGTCTTCCTTATTGCCTCTTCAAGTGCGTCATACTCATTATTTATATCAATGCTTTTGTCAGGCAAATCCGGCATTGCTTTTTCCAAATCTTCTTCTGTTCCAGATTTCAATATATTCTCTACATCTTCATACTTAGGCAGTTCCACTTTAGAGGAAGATTCATATTTAGCGCAGAATCGATCGTACACCATTTTCATACATTCAACTGTAAATTTTCTAACGATCTCATCCTTTTCCTTTTGAGTGTAAACTCTTTTATCCTCCCAATTATCCCAATTATAAAGTCTGTCATAGTAACCGTTACTATCAAGATAATAATGATTATGAAATTCTCCGGCAAGAGGTTGCAAACATTTTGGGAAGCGTCTTACAAAATCATCAAATATGTTTCCCACAGAATACCGTACTTCATATGACGGTATTAAGACAGAAAGTGAATCCACATAGTCCTTGTAATGAAAGACATGTCCTTGCAAATGTTCTCGGGCAACCTCGGGAATCCCATTAATATCATCAGGAGAGATAGAGTATCCGTTGCTCTCAGTAAACAGGATATCTAAATTGTGGAAAATACTGGCTGAAAGGGATCGAGTATTTCTAAAAGAGCAACATAAACTCATAATTGAAGGAAACACATAATCATTGATAACAATCATATCCTTCGCATATGTATTGTCATCAAGAATCACATCACGGTCAAGTTTAAAAAACTCATAGTCAGCAGGTGGAATAGATAGAAAACCTGTTAGCGAAACAGATTTACTTCCATCAAAGTTATTATAATAGACAGACAGTTCCAGTTGTTCAGAATCAGCATCATATTTTTCAGGATTAATTATCAAATTCTTCCTCCATACCTCATTGCTGTAATGGTAGCATAATGAATCGAATACGGCCTTTGCATCAGACGCCAATCGATCTTTCCAAGCATAAGTTTTTTCTATTTCTTTCTTTGTCGCCCAAGCAGAAAATGCCTTTGCCACATTCAATCGTACATATTCAACTCCTTTCATAGCCATATACCTATCTTGCTCTCTTTGCTTATCGCGAGAGGTCTTCATTTTTTCAATATCACGGCGCTTTAACGCATACTGCTTGCCAATTTCATCCAATTTGTCAGACATAACTGCACTTGGAAGTTGAAAATCAGACCCAAGAATATTATAAGGTTCGGTCTTAAGCATACTATTCAAACCACATAACGCGATAATCACTTCTTCACTCATCAAAGTCAACTCATATTCATCAGTCGCTTTCTCTTTCATTAACTCAAGAGCCACTGCCATGTACCCTCTGTCAATCAGAGGCATTACTTGCAAGATCTGCTCAAGAGTCTTTGAGGCCAAATTGGTTCTTGCTTTCTCGTATGGTGACATTTCATCCGTGCTTGCAAATGCCGGTAATATCAAGAATGACACAATCAAAGACAAAAGCGTCAAAAAAACTTTTTTCATATACATTCTGAGGTTAATAATGGTTATTTATCAGCAATTTTTCTCCAGCAGGCACAGCAAGACAGCTTATGATGAATGTTCATAGAATAACTGTCAAAGTCAAGACGCTGAAGAAATGTTCCATCGTAATTATCCATCAGTTTACTTATTCTACTATGGAACGAAGAAATGGGCTCTTCTGCATGATAAAAAGATAGATAGGCTTCACTGTGATTGGTCCTAAGGAATTCAATGACAGTATGTGCATCAATGATTACACCATCTGGAACTCCATGAATGAAAGTCGTGATAAACTGATCTAACACATCCATAGTTCTTACCAAAACCTTGGTTAGCGCCATCCCTGATTATTTAAACCAATTAAGAAAGTGTGGCGCAAATGCCATATTCTCATTAAGGGGGCTCTGGAATCGCCTATCAAACAAGAATTGACTATACACCACACCGAATATGCCGGGTGAAACACACAAGCATACACGTGCGATGAAACGTCACTTTACCTCCGTTTGATGTTGAATTTTCCAGATTCCCTTAATAGAGGATAAAAGCAAACACTTTCATCTAAAATATGTTCTTCCTTTCGGAATTGCTACAAATATAACATTTTCAATGAAAAAAACATTCTTTTACAGGAACTTTTCTGATTTTTAGGTTTGTCTTTTTTTGTACTCCAGAAGCGTATCTCCTGTACCAATTGAGTGTTTATGTCCATTTGGTACACATAAAGGCCTTCTGCTGTACGACATCAATCCTGGAAAGTCTTCTGTATGTAATATCGTCCCTTACGAATGAGCTATCATGCTCACCAAAAAAAGTATCTACCTAATAGCGGTTTAGTCTGCATTCAAAGTACGAGGATATTCGCACACCTGAGAGTAGGTGGCTTCGTCTCCATAAGGAGGTAATCACCACTGACACTTGCAGCAGCAAGAACCGAATGGTGAGGAAATATATTCCTAAATGAACTCGTCGCGCTCCTTGATGTCTTTGATGCGAAGCTGGAGGGTGGTGTTGCCGCGGTAGTAGTTTTCTACTATTGAGTAGCAGATGTCGAAGGGGTTGCCGGCTTTGATGTAGTCATAGAACTCGGCCATATTGAAGGCGATGGCCGGGATCTGGTGGAAAGGCTGCTTCTCGTCGATCAGGTCGAGCTTCATATGGACTCCACCGGCGCCGACCTTGCGGCCGTTGCCACCATCGGAGACATTTTCGGTCAGGAAGACCGGATTGGTGTTGCCGGGGCCGAAAGGCTGGAACTGCTTCAGGAGACGGAAGAATTTCGGAGTGATCTGGCTGAACTCCAGCTTGGCGTCGATGTCGGTCATCGGGGTCAGCATCTCATCGGTGATCTTGCCGGCAATGAACTTATCTATCCTGCTGACAAACTCTTCCAGATTGCCCTCTTTCAATGTCAAGCCTGCCGCATAGACGTGCCCGCCGAAGTTCTCAAGAAGGTCGGCACAGCTCTCGATGGCCTCGTAGAGATCAAATCCGGCCACACTTCGGGCGGATCCGGTGATGAATCCGTTCGACTTTGTCAGCACGATTGTCGGCTTGTAGAACGCCTCGACAAGGCGCGAGGCCACAATCCCGACAACACCCTTGTTCCAGGTCGGATTATAAACGATCGTCGCCGCGTCAGTTGACAGGGCGGAACCATTCTGAACCATCTCCAGAGCCTCTTGGGTAATCTCCCTGTCGATGCTCTTGCGGTCGTTGTTGTTGTCGTTGATCTTCTCGCCGATCATTGTGGCGGTGTGATCATCGGAAGCGGTCAGGAGCTCCACGGCCAGACGGCCGGTCTCCATTCTTCCGGCGGCGTTGATCCTCGGACCGATCTTGAACACGATGTCATCTATGGTCAGATGCCCGAGTTCCAGTTTCGATAGGGTCGCCATCGCGTGAAGCCCTTTTCGCGGATTCTCATTCAATTGCTTGAGTCCGAAGTGCGCAAGGACCCTGTTCTCCCCCACCATCGTCACGAGATCCGCCGCGATGCTGACCACCAGCAGATCCAACAGCGGAATCAAAGTCTCGAACGGAATGCCGTATTTCTGTGAATATGCCTGCACAAGCTTGAAACCCACCCCGCAGCCGCTCAAATCATCGAACGGATAGGAGTCGTCCTCACGCTTAGGATCCAGTACAGCCACTGCCGGCGGAAGCGTGTCCTCCGGAAGATGATGGTCACAAATAATCACGTCAATCCCTTTCGTGGCGGCATATTCAACCTTCTCGTTGGCCTTGATGCCGCAGTCCAAGGTGATAATGAGCCCGAAACCGTTGTCCCCTGCCCAGTCGATGCCCTTGTAGGACACTCCGTAGCCTTCATCGTAACGGTCCGGAATGTAGAAATCCACCTTCGAGGAATATCTTCTGAGAAATGAATATACCAACGAGACGGCGGTCGTGCCGTCAACGTCGTAGTCACCATAGACCAGAATCTTTTCCTCGGATGTAATCGCCTTGCGCACCCTCTCCACAGCCACATCCATATCCTTCATCAGGAACGGATCGTGGAGGTCGCTAAGGCTCGGACGAAAGAACGAGCGCGCCTGCTCGAAAGTCTCGACCCCCCTCTTGACGAGCAAGTCGGCGAGAACCCGGTCGATACCCAGCTCGGCGGAAAGCCTTCCCACCTTCTCTGGATCAGCCGGCTCTTTCAATATCCATTTGCGCTCTTTTCCCATAATAGACAAAGGTACGGATTTAATTTCAGAATGTGAATTAAAAGTAGTATTTTTGCATATTCAGGACGTATCTTATTCGCCTTTAACGGAGAAAGGAAGCGGCGGAATGGCAGGCATCCGCATTGCGCGGGGCGGAGGATATTCCTTAGGATTTGAATATAAAAACACAACAGATATGGCAAACATCGAACTCAGCGAGCAGGAGAGAATCAGACGCGAGTCTCTCGCAAAGTTAAGGGAATTGGGCATCAATCCTTATCCGGCGCCTCTTTATCCGGTCAACGCGACCGCAAAGGAGATTGAGGCCGGCTTTGACCCGGAGAAAGGCAACTTCCAGGAAGTCTGCATCGCAGGCCGTCTGATGTCCCGCAGAATCATGGGCGCGGCCTCCTTCGGCGAGATCCAGGACGAGACCGGAAGGATCCAGATCTACGTCAAGAGGGACGAGATCTGCCCGGGCGAGGACAAGACGATGTACAACACCGTCTGGAAGAAACTGCTTGACATCGGTGACATCATCGGCATCAAGGGATTCGCCTTCATCACCCAGGCCGGACAGCTCAGCGTCCACGCAAAGGAACTTACAGTTCTGAGCAAGTCCCTGAGGGTTCTTCCTATCGTGAAGGAGGTTGACGGAGTCGTCTATGACGCCTTCACCGATCCGGAGCTCCGCTACCGCCAGAGGTACGTTGACCTCATCGTCAACCCGCAGGTAAGGGACGTGTTCGTCAAGAGGGCGCAGATCATCGCCACGATGAGGGAGTACTTCAACGCGGCAGGCTGCCTTGAGGTCGAGACCCCTATCCTCCAGGCGATCCCTGGAGGTGCCGCGGCCCGTCCGTTCATCACCCACCACAACGCCCTGGACATCGACCTCTACATGAGAATCGCCAACGAACTCTATCTCAAGAGATTGATCGTGGGCGGCTACAATGGCGTCTATGAGTTCGCCAAGGACTTCCGCAACGAGGGTATGGACAAGACCCACAACCCGGAGTTTACCTGCATGGAGATCTACGTGGCCTACAAGGACTACATCTGGATGATGGACTTCGTGGAGAAGATGCTCGAAAAGATCGCTCTCAAGCTGCACGGCACCACAGTCGTGAAGATCGGTGACAAGGAGATCGACTTCAAGGCCGGCTACCGCAGACTGCCTATTCTTGAGGCGATTAAGGAATATGCCGGTGTGGATGTCAAGGGCATGGGAGTCGATGAGCTGCGCGAGACCTGCAAGAAACTGAACGTCGAGACCGAGCCTTCGATGGGTGTCGGGAAGCTGATCGACGCCATATTCGGAGAATATTGCGAGGAGCATCTCATCGAGCCTACGTTCATCATCGACTACCCTGTCGAGATGTCTCCGCTGACAAAGAGGCATCGTGAGGATCCGACCCTCACCGAGAGGTTCGAGCTGTTCGTCTGCGGAAAGGAGCTGGCGAACGCATATTCAGAGCTCAACGACCCGATCGACCAGCTGGAGAGGTTCGAGGAGCAGGCAGCCCTCAAGAGCCACGGCGACGACGAGGCGATGTTCATCGACTACGACTTCGTGCGCGCCCTTGAATATGGTATGCCTCCTACCTCCGGCCTCGGAATGGGCATCGACCGTCTGACAATGTTCATGACCGGTCAGACTACCATCCAGGACGTGCTCTTCTTCCCTCAGATGCGTCCGGAGAAGATCGCGAAGAACGACAAGAACGCAGAGACTGAGGAATAATCAGGTTTGGAAAATCAGAAGGGTGGCTGTGACCTCGATGTCCGAGTCACCCTTTTTGTTTTCGGAAGCATTCTATGAATATCCAGATGATTCATACACCGAATCATTTCCGGCATTCGTAAAGCAAAAGTTAAAGAAAATGAGAATCGAGAACATCACATCGGCGCAGAATCCGAAGATCAAGGAACTGCTGGCTCTTCAGGAGAAATCCAAGCTGAGACGCTCGGAAAGGCTTTTCGTGGTCGAGGGCCGCAGGGAACTAGGGCACTGCCTTGACGCCGGATTCGTACCAAGAACGCTGTTCATCTGTGGGGAGATTCTGACCGAGGAGGAACTGAATGACCTTCTTGGCAAGGCCGAAAGCAGGAATCCGAAAGTCGGTGTCGTGCAGGTTCCGTACGAACTTTACGGCAAGATTGCCTATAGAGGCGGCACGGAGGGTGTCATCGCTGAGGTCGAGTTCCGTGACAGGACTCTGGACAGCCTGACACTCAGCAAGAATCCGTTGGTGATTGTCCTTGAGAGCGTGGAGAAACCAGGCAACCTCGGAGCCGTGCTCAGAAGCGCTGACGCCGCCGGAGCCGATGCCGTCATCGTCTGCGATCCCCTCACCGACCTCTACAATCCGAACCTCATCCGGGCCAGCATCGGAGCCGTGTTCTCCAGGCAGGTCGCCGTGGCCACCTCCGAGGAAACAATCGCTTGGCTCAAGTCCCGGCATATTCAGATACTCACCGCGCAGCTTCAAGACTCGTCCCTGTACTACGACACAAATATGAAGAAGCCGACTGCAATCGTAATGGGCACCGAATCCACCGGCCTGACCGACCTCTGGCGGGAAGCCGCCGACGCCCACATCCGCATCCCGATGCTCGGCGACCTCGACTCCCTCAACGTCTCCGTCTCCGCCGCTATCCTCCTCTTCGAAGCCCTCCGACAGAGGCAGTAAGCCTTTCAGCTCCATTTAAAGCGCCACATAATACGAAGCAAACAAATACATCGTGCCATAATCGCATATAGTTATTTTCGGGATTTACTGTAAATTTGCAGTAAATCCCGACTCGGCAACATCTACAGGAATCGTTGCATCAATAGAGCTATGGGCACGGTCATTGCAATCGAAGGAGCGGTCGGCTGACGCGGGGTCATTTCCGGCCGGACAACCTTAAAATGATTGCGTTATGGAAGAATTCTCTTTGGTCACTCCTACGTTGCTGTTTTCGGCGGTATCTTTGATTATGCTGGCGTACACTAACCGGTTTCTGTCTTATGCGCAATTGGTGCGGAATCTCAAGGATAAATATGTCAAGGACAGGTCGGAGGTGACCGCGGCTCAGATCGCCAACCTTCGCAAAAGGCTGAACCTGACACGGAGCATGCAGATTCTTGGAATATCAAGTCTGTTCTGCTGTGTCGTGTCGATGTTTTTCTGCTTCATCAGCCTTAGGGTCACAGCGATCATCATCTTCGGAATCGCCCTGCTGCTCCTGATCTCCTCGCTCGGCCTCTCTATCCGTGAGCTGGTCATATCCACCCGCGCGCTGGAGATTCACCTCAACGATCTGGAGCACAAATAATATGTGACATCAGGGGGAAAAAGGCAAAAGGCAGATTTTGCACGTTACCAAAATCTGCCTTTTGATTTTTCCCCTGACGTTCGTTAACACATATGGGCTTAATCCATAGGCTTGTCAGTCCTGTTGCAGTGGGTCAGAAAAATAAAATTCAAAATTTTGGTAACGTGCAAAATTTTGAATTTTCTTTTTTTCTGACCTTTCTACTCGGTGCGCTTCGACAAGCTCAGCGACCATAAGGGGACCGAACAGCGATTTGGCAAGGTCTGTGAACGGAAGCGGTCGGTGGCCGGACGGTTTAGAAAACGACCTCGGACATCGCTTTGAGGTCGGGCTGGAGACCGGTCATTATGGAATAGCCGGTAAGGGCTTGGTACAGAAGCCAGCGGCGGCCTGAGATGTAAGTACAATCAGCCGAAGCAAGTTTCATCCGGGCCTCGTCATCAAAGGACGGAGTCTTGTAATTCGCCTCAAGGATCACCTTTCTCTGACCGGAATCCTCTCCGGCGAAATCATCGGCAGTAAACTCCGCTATTTCAGGCAAGGCCATCGGCAAGGTATAAATCACAAGATCGCATTCCTTGACAGCCTCCTTGAAATCCGAGATCGGATCCGGCAGGAAACCATATTCAGGCATCGCTTCCGCTATCGCCCGCGCCTTTTCGGGGGTTCGGTTCATCAGGATGGTGGCGAATCCAAGTTCGGCGGCGGCCACGGCAGCGGCCCTTCCCGCACCTCCGCAACCGACCACAAGCGCCTGAGGCTGACGGTTGAACGTACGGCTCAAGGTCATCAGAAAGAACTGGTGCATCTTCACGAAGAACTTCTCCCCGAAGTTGCCGATGAATTCTTCCACAATGCCTGGGAAATATGCCTCCACGACAGCCGTCACGATGCCTGTGAAGTCCGAATTGTACGCCTCGATGCCATTGGAGCCTTTCACCAGAAGGTTCGTCGCACCGATGCGGGCCGCCGGTCCTGAAACCGCCCCTTCGCCTTTGCGGGCCATCTCAAGGACCTTTGAATATGACAGTTCCTTGAACGGAGCGGTGACGTTGACAGCGGCATATTCATCAATGAATCTCTGGAAGGAAGCCTCAAAGTCACTTCCTTCGATAAGGTCGTATGAATATTCCACGTCTTTCACGCCCTTGTACGCCGCCTCGAACAGTGCCGGGCTGCCTGATCCCTTGATCGGATCACCTATGAGACCATATTTCGCCATATTCCTAATTCTTTTAAGGAATTTGTTTGAAAGTCTTTTCTCCTACAAGAACATTTCAAACAAAAAGATTGATGCGAAGTTAGCAAACAGCACGGCTTTCTGCAAATCATATTCATATTCACAGAAAAGAAAAGTTTGGATGGCAAATATAATCAGATCTATCCGGAATGCGTTCTGGCGGTGTGAGCACCAATCGATGGCAATCGGCATATTTGTTGCTATGTCGGTTATGGAAAAAGCCATTAATATGAAACTCAAGACCATTCTTACCGTGGCACTGGCTATCGTGTGCTGCGGTCTTTCAGCTCAGGACAGAATTCATCTTGTGGACTCCCGCCGTGTTATCGAGGCGAAAATCATTGAGATCGGGGAAGTTGACATCATCTACAAACTTTACAACAATCTTGACGGGCCGGACTACCGGCTGTCTGTCTCACGGATCGAGAGCATCGATTTCGAGAACGGGACAAGGCAGGTGTTCACTGACAGAAGACACTTGGCCACAGGTCCTTATGCCAACGGATATTTTGACGGTTACGATGACGGCTGCCTTGACTATCGCAGGGGACACTACTATATGCACGACCGAAGGCTCCGGAGGCAGGAGCTTACCGATTACATCGGCTACTCGCTTTACGGAGAGAAATACAGGAAAGCATCCAGCCAATATACTTGGGGGATGATTCTGACGGGAATCGGAGCTTTCGGGATAAGCATAACGACTATGGATCTCATTTTCTCAAACAGAGAAAAGAATGACCCGAATTTTCAGGATGATTTCTTCAAGAAGAATTCGGGCCCCTCGAATGGTACTGGATATGCGGTAGGGTACGCCGCGAGTGCCGCCTGCCTTGGCTTCGGCATCCCGCTCTGGGTAAAGGGCAACAAGAAATTCAACGAGATCGCGGATGACTACAACCGTAACTACGGCCGCCGCGGCCTTGGGTACAGCTTCTCCGTCACCATCGGTCCGACCAGCTCAGGAATCGGACTAGCTCTGAACTTTTAAGGTGGGCAGTGGAGGACAAAATCCTGAATACCAGCACAAAGCACCCCCCTCCTCCTCGGAGAACGACAGGTAGGAAGGTGAATTATTTTACTGAATATAAACGACTTGACCTCCACGGATTCCTTTTTTATTGGAATACGGAATATTTTGACTAACTTGCAATGTTTTGGGCCGGAAATCGGAGAGAACGGGAGATCTTTTGCCCGAGGGCTTAGGAGAAAATCTGCTCAAAGAGGATAGCCCGAACAATTAACTTAACATAACTAAACATATCAAGATTATGTCACTGAACAAAGTAATGCTGATCGGTAACGTTGGAAAGGACCCGGAAGTACGTTACCTTGATGGAAACAACAACCCTAATTCAGGAAGCACAAAGGTGGCGACGTTCACCCTTGCGACGACTGAACGCTATCGTGACCGCAATGGAGAACTTCGAGAGAACACTGAATGGCACAACATAGTGGCCTGGAGGAATTCGGCTGATGTGGCGGAGAAGTACATCCGCAAAGGCACTCAGGTTTACATTGAGGGCAAGCTGAGGACCAGATCGTGGACAGACCAGACTGGCAACAAGAGGTACACCACGGAAGTCACGGTGGACAATCTGCAACTGCTTGGGAGGAAGTCGGACAATCCTGGGGCGCAGGATGGAGGACAGGCTCAAGGCGGTTACCAGCCACAGGGGCAGCCTGGATATGGGCCGGCCCCTCGACAGGCTCAGGGACCAGTTCAAGGTCCAGTGGGTGGTCCGGCTCAAGGACCGGCATACGCTCAGCCTCAGTACCAGCAAGGCGGTTACCAGCCCGTGCAGCAACCTGTACAGCAACCTACTCCGCAGCCAGTGCAGCAGCCGATTCAACAGCCACAGCAGCAAGCTCCGGTGAATCCGATCGAGGTCGCGGCTGCCGATATGCCGCAGGATGACCTCCCGTTCTAGTACAGCCAATGTCTTCAAGCAAGTTGCTATGTCCACATAAAGAGACAAATGCACGACACTTACAATGAAGACCGGAACTGTTTTAAAGGAATATACAAACGAATATTATCAGATATGAGTTCAAAACTTGACGTAGTCCTTGGCCTCCAGTGGGGAGACGAAGGCAAAGGTAAGATTGTGGATGTGCTTGCAGGCCGTTATCCGGCCGTGGCGAGATTCCAAGGTGGTCCTAACGCCGGACACTCCCTGCATTTCGACGGCAAGAACTTCGTGGTGCGCAGCATCCCTTCAGGAATATTCCGTGAAGGCTCCACCAACATCATCGGCAGCGGTGTCGTTCTGGATCCGATCACCCTGCGGGAGGAATGCGCTAATGTGGAGAAAATGAACATCAACCCGAAAGAGAAACTGTTCATCTCCAAGAAAGCCAACCTGATCCTTCCTACCCACCGCCTTCTGGACGCGGCTTATGAGGCAGCCGCCGGAAAGGGAAAGATCGGTTCAACCCTCAAGGGTATCGGACCGACATATACAGACAAGATAAGCAGGCACGGCCTCAGAGTCGGTGACATCCTCGCTCCTGATTTCAAAGAGAGATTCGAGAAACTCAAGGCCAGACATATTCAGTTGCTCTCAGACCTGCACTTCGAGTGCGATCCGGACAAGGACGAGGCCGAGTGGATGAGCGCCATCGAGTTCCTGAAGGGATTCAACCTCATCGACTGCGAGTACTTCGTGAACAAGTGGCTGGAAGACAAACCGATGCTTGCCGAAGGAGCACAGGGCTCAATGCTTGACATCGACTACGGTTCATACCCGTTCGTGACATCATCCTCGACCACGGTCGGAGGAGTCTGCACCGGACTTGGTGTAGCACCTTCAAAGATCGGACACGTATATGGAATATTCAAGGCCTACTGCACACGCGTGGGCAGCGGTCCGTTCCCGACAGAGCTTTTCGATGAGACAGGCGAGAAAATCCGTCAGGTCGGTCACGAGTTCGGTGCGGTCACCGGCCGTCCTCGCCGCTGCGGCTGGCTGGATCTCGTGGCGTTGAAGTACACTGTGATGATCGACGGAATCACCGACCTCATCATGATGAAGTCTGACTGTCTAGACGATTTCAAGACGATCAAGGTCTGCACATCCTACAAGGTGGACGGCGTTGAGACCGATCAGGTTCCGTTCGACATCGCCGCTGAGATAGAACCGGTTTACACCGAGTTCCCAGGCTGGAAGAAAGACCTCACCGGAATCCGCAAGGAAAGCGAGCTCCCGCAGGAATTCAAAAACTACATCAAGTTTATGGAGGATTATCTCGGAGTTCCGATCAGCATAATCTCCCTCGGACCTGACCGCGAGGCCACCATCGAACGATAAGGCAAAAGAGTCTCTTACAATATGCCCCCGAAAGCCAGACAAGACTTTCGGGGGCGTTTTATGAATATGCTCAAATGATCTGATTACTTCAAAACATTGCTAAAGGTTTAGCGTCAGGCCGATTGCCCAATGCTTGAACTCAGGCCAATAATCAGTGTCCATAATATTCATCGGAGAATATTTCGCATAGACACCCACATCCCTGAAATTAAGCTGGAACATCACATCCACTGTGGCGAGATTGCAGTGCGCTCGCTTGTACTTGTCCTTCTGCTTCTCATCGTTCAGCCGGTACTTGTTCACGATTGAACTATAAGTGTTAAGGTTCACGACAGGGCCAAGAGTGAATCCGAAACCAGAGGCGATGTTGCAACTGTACATAATTGGGAAAGTGACGCTAAACACCCTGAGTTTGGAGACTTTAGGATCAGAATGTTCTGGCCATTCAACGTTATGGTGAATGATTCCTTCATCATCCTTATACATCCTACTTTTAGTCATAGAGAAATTTTTCCAAGAAAGACCGACGCCATAGGAAAAGAGATGGCGACCAGAATTTGAGCGGAAATCACAGGAGTTGAGATCCAAGAATATCTCATAGGACCGCTGACCCTTGAAATTCATAACGTCCGAATCTGTCGAAATCAACGCGAAACCGAAATTGCCGGGATTCAGCATCTTGTCCCAGTCAACAGGCTCATTCTTCAACTTACGGTAAAAAGGCACACTGAAGTCAAAACGTTGGGAATCAGAATTCGCTTTCCTTTTTTTGTTGTCATTGATGACAACCTTTGTCTCTCCAGGGTTATATTCATCCTTACGGCTGTACTTGAACGACTTGTCAGACTCAGATCCGTAGATTGTCACAGTCTGTGGATTACTCTTGCCAGAGCCGTACAGTTTGACGGAATCCGGAGAATAAACAATAACCAGAGAATCCGACAGATAGTTCAACTTCTTACCATCCACGTTGACACGTGGACGAATCTGTGCGGAAGCCATTGACGCACATACGAGCGTCATTAATGCGAATACTATTATCTTTTTCATATCAATTGGTTTTATCTTTTTTTAAACATATAATTAAGATCGTCCATCGTGGCCTTACCCTTCAGGTAAACCACCGTGACATACGCCTTTATGAATGGCCCCTTTGCCTTTTCATCCAAGACATAGCCCGTGACTACACCTGTAGGCCCACCGAATGTTATTACTTCATCCTTGATTTTTTTCGCCTGAAAACATACATATCTGTTCTCACGAGTCCCCTTGGAAGGAATCCTAAGGATAGCGTAATTGAGTTGTCCGCCCACATAATCAATCTTTGTGTCTTCGGCACCGTTCACAGCATCAGCCTCGATCAGTCTGGCGATTCTCGAGATCATTTTGGCGTTGGCCTTGAAACTGATGCTGCGGAAATACTTCAGTCTGTACGGCCTCAACTCACTGCCGGTAACAATACTCTCGGCCACATCCTGTCCGCCGGACATTTCCCGGAACAGACTGTCAATCTGAA
This sequence comes from uncultured Bacteroidales bacterium, assembly GCA_934725575.1. GTDB lineage: Bacteria > Bacteroidota > Bacteroidia > Bacteroidales > UBA932 > Cryptobacteroides. The sequence continues at coordinate 93,858 of CAKVCK010000010.1, read as the reverse complement.
GTCCTTCCTGCGCCCGTGCCGGAAGAAAGGACAGGAGGCACAGAGCCACTATCAATAATGTTTTTCGTTTCATCATTTTCCGAATATTTCATTTAACTGTTCATCCACATCAGTGCCACCGGAGAAGAGGTCGGCAAGGATGCCATCGACGTCGTTCATTACAACCTCCTTGTCGGTCACCTTCTGCCCTCCGACATACGAGACGCAGATGTTTTCCTTATTATAGACATTCACTCCAATAGTTATGAATATACCGGCGCACACAGCGGCCACGGCGACACGAAGCCAGACGGAACCACGATGGCGACTGTCTCTTCGGGAATATTCCATAGCATTCTTCAGTGAAAGAGACTTGCCGACGGCGAAGTAACCCATCACTGCGCGCGCTTCGTCATATTCAGGAGCCTGCCCTTCCGACGAAGAAAGGGATGCCTTGAGTTTCAGTTCCTCGGCTTCGGAAAGGGTTCCCGCGAAGTACTTGTCGATATATTCATTAATCTTATTCATCTTCATTTCTGAATTTGTCCCTTAAAATTTTTCTTGCCCTTGAGATGTGCATCCGGACAGCTGTCTGCTGCATTCCAAGGTCTTTTGCTATGCGCTCGAAGGATTGGCCTTCATATTCGTGCTTCCGAACGATAAGTCTCTGGAGGTCGGTCAGTTCGCTATCAACTGACGCTTCGACTTTCCGGAAGAGCAGTTCCTTTTCCATCGCGTCATCTGGTTCTTCCTCGACCTGTCTTCCGTCAAGGTTCACCGTCTGCCTCTTTCGTGCCTTCCGGTACTCATCGATCTCAAGGTTTCTGCCTGTCCTTGAAAGCAACCCCATCGCCTCCTTCACGCTCCCGATCTTGTACTTTCCTCCCCAAAGCCTGCAGAAGGCATCCTGAAGGGTGTCCTCTGTCTTCCATCGGCCACGAAGGGCCAGGAACGCTTCTGTGAGAAAGTCTTCGATCATCGTTTGAACTTTTCACTAATATAAACGAAAAGACCGGGATAATGTAACATTGTCCTGGTGATTTTTTTTCTTTTATGTAATGAAAACTAGTAGAGTCCTCCGTTGATGGAGATGACCTGTCCGGTGATGTAGGAGGAGTCCGGAGAGGCTAGGAAGCCGACAAGGGAGGCGACTTCCTCGGGCTTGCCGAAACGGCGGGCCGGAATCTGTGCTTTTAGGGAAGCCTCGTCAAGACCTTCGACCATATCGGTCTCCACAAAGCCAGGAGCCACGGCGTTGACCGTGATCTTTCTCGGAGCAAGTTCCTGAGCCAGAGCCTTTGTGGCAGCGATCAGACCTCCTTTGGCGGCGGAGTAGTTCGTCTGGCCCGGCAGTCCTTTGAGACCGGACAGCGAGGCCATATTGATGATGCGGCCGTTGCGGTGCGAGACCATCGGCTGAAGGAACGGACGGGTTACGTTATAGAAACTGTTCAAATCAGTTGACATCACCTTGAACCAATCCTCCGGCTCAAGCCAAAGCAGAAGATTGTCCTTCCGCACGCCGGCATTGTTGACCAACACCTCCACATAGTCATCCGGATGATTTTCCTGCCAACCGGTTATCGCCTTGACGGACGCGTCCGTGTCTGCGACATCGAATTTCAGCAGCTCTCCGCAGCCACCCACCTCCTGAACTAGACACAAGGTTTCCTGAGCCGCCTCATCATTGGAAATATAATTGATCACGACACAGAACCCCATCTGAGCCAGTTTCACACAGACCGCGCGGCCGATTCCACGGCTTCCCCCGGTCACAAAAGCATATTTCGACATAAGATATTCAAAATTAATTCATTATTTCTTCGTTAGTAATCCTTTCTTTTCAAGCCACATAAGGAAGAACTTGTCATACACCGAATATGTACCCAAGTCATTGGTGATGAAGTCCTTTTCAAGGAGTCCCTTTACAGCTGATGCCACACTGCTTGATGATGTCAAGCCATATTTTTTCACAAACGCACTCCCCGAAACCTCTTTCGCATTACCCTCAGAAGCGATTGCCAAGAACACATCCCTTTGCTTTACCGGCATTTGGTACAGAAGGGATTCATAAGTGTCAGAAGAAAGCCTTATCACGAAATCTGTGGCTCCACCAATCATATCACACGTGCAGGTGGCGCCATTATCTGTCATTGAAAACAAGATATTCAACACTCTATGAATATAACTGGTCACAGCATCAAATTTTCCGTAAAGCACACTTATCACCTCCGGGTCAACAGACCGTCCTCTTTCCTCAAATTTCTCTACAGCGAACTCGATGTATTTCCCAAGAGGAATCGGGTTGAGATTCATAACAGTGACACCTTGATAGAACGGGCGGGAAGGTGATGTGAACATTCCATTCATCAGATGCCTATGGCTACCGGAGAAGATAAAATGAGCGTTGGTCGTTTTCTGGACATAGGTCCTTATTGAGGCTTCCACATTAGTGTCGGCATACTTCGTTATCTGTTGGAATTCATCAATAGCCACGATGCAGGGACGATCCGCATTTTGAAGATAAGAGAATATCTCATCAAGAGTCACGGCCGGATTTCTGATCTCACCCAATCCGACACTCCAATTCGGCTGACCGTTTATATCAAATGAAATCTCGGCGCGAACCGAACCCAAAGCGGAGACAAACTTCTCCCAAACATTCTTTCCTTTCGGTCTCAATGCATCCAGCACCGCCTTTCCTAGCACATTAACGAAGTCACCAAGAGACTTGGTGGCATATATGTCAATAAGGAAACAGTAATATGAGTTCTGAAACTCCTCACAGTCAAAGACATGATTGATTAGCTCCGTCTTGCCAAGCCTTCTTGGAGACACAAGAGCGACATTATGTTCGTTAAGCAGCAGAGTCCTAAGATCTTTGGTCTCCACCACCCTGTCGCAGAAATACTCAGCTCCAGCATATCCGTTAGTCACAAAAGGATTCTTCATATTCACCTCATTTCCAACAAATATACGCAATAATTTCTCATCGTCATAAAATAGTAATCATAAAATGACGATGGGAATATTCATTAGGGGAAAAGACGAGAATCAGCGGAGGACGATGATATCGTTGCCGAGAATCTCGCGGCAGGTGAGGACGGAGGTCATTGAGACACCGAGGAGACCGTGTAGGTTGAGGCTCTGGCCGGTGAAGAGGAGGTTTTTCAGTGGAGTGCGGGGAGACAGGATTGTGCGCAGAGGGGTTCTCCAATCGTGACGGATGCCGAATGCGGAACCTTGGGGAGTGGAGGTGTAACGGGAATATGTCAGCGGGGTGCTGGTGTAGAAGCTTTCAATGCTGCCTTCAAGCCACGGAAGTCTATTTCCGACCAGATCAAGGCACTCCTCGAACTTTTTCTGCTTCGCCGATTTGTAGGCCCCCTCAGAATCAGATGCGATTTTGCCGGATAAAGAAAGACCGTGATCGGACTCATCTTCGCTTTGAATGAAAGACATCGGACTCATCAGATCCAGATGCGTCACACCACCCCGAGGTTCAGGATAAAAATGCACCATAACAGACTCAGTGACTGACGGATCCGAATGCCAAAGGTCAATACCTTCACGATGAATGAATATGTTCCCGTCTGGACTGGCCGGGACTTTGGGCTTCAGGCAAATGTTGGCCGTGAACACACCAAACGTGTTGTCCAGAGCCGAAATCCTTTCCTTATAGACCTTGCGGAGACCATCGGAGATGAGGCCAAGTGTCACAGCCGGATGGGCATCGGAAATCACCCAATCAGCCCTAACAGTCTCCGACCCGTTCACCTCAACCTCGGAGACCTCTCCACAAACGGCTCTGATCGAAGTCACCTTGGCGTTAGTCCTGACCGTGCCACCCATAGAGGTTATGGAATCAACCAACTTTCGGACTATCTGGTCTCCGCCACCTTCCAGTTTCCAGGCGCTTTGGATGAACGACTCGTTGATCTGGGCGAAGACGTACAACGGCAGGGATTCACGCAGCTCCATTCGCATAAACGCACCACTAAGAACCTGACGCAGAAGGGGATCCTTGATTGTGGAGCGAAGATATTCATAAGCGCTTCGCCCCAGAAGGTCATTCATCTCAACACTGTCGCCTTCAAAGATTTTGAATATGTCGTCTCCTACTTTTTTGAGGAAACGGGCATATTCATTGAGATTGTTTCTTTCCGCCGGGAAACGCTCCGCAAGCCGTCCCACAAAACGATCGTGTCCCGAGGCAAGCGGGTAGGATTGAGCGCCAATGACGATTTCATCCACACAATCGGGATTAATTTGCCTCCAAGGCAGGTCCATCAACCCGAAATATTCAAAGAAAGGGCGCAGGGACTGGCCTTCGCCAAGGCCACCGACATAGTGGAGCCCCGTGTCAAAGATTCGCCCACCACGTCTGAAAGATTGAAGGCAACCACCAGGCTTGGAGGCTCGCTCAAGAATCGTCACCCGGAAACCTTTCTTGGCCAGAATGCAGCCACATTCCAGTCCGCCCAAACCGCTTCCTATGATTATGACGCTTCTCTCCACCTTGACTATTCAGATAGCATTTTATCTTTCCATTCTTGGAAAAACGCCGGGCCTACAGGATCGAACTCTCCGTCCTCGGTCGTGAACAACTGAACGGTCGAAGCCCTGAGGATCAACTCATTGTCTTTCTCGTTACGGATCTCGTAGTCAAAACAGAGTTTCGCACCCTCGGCTGGTTTCCAAGTGATTGTCACGAGCAGGGTGTCATCAACAGTCGCAGCTCTTAGAAAACGCACCTGAAGGTCGTATATCGGGGCATAGTAGCCGTGTCCGCTGATCTGGAGGTAGCTGATTCCGTAGCGGTGGCCGAAAGCCTCACGGGCATCCTCAAGGTACTTGATGTAGTTTCCGTGCCAGACCATCCTGATCGGATCCACTTCCGAGAAGCGGACCTTGACACGCACTGTCTCGCTGATGGCCGGCATATTACAAATTCTTGATTATCAATGTGGAGTTGGTACCTCCGAAGCCGAAGGAATTGGAGAGGAACACATCGAAATGCCTTGACATCCTCTCAGCCGGAATCAAAAGCCGCGCGGAATCCTCGTCCGGATTCTCGAAATTCAGATTCGCGGCGATGAAGTCGTTCTTCATCATAAGCATCGAATATATCACCTCGCTCGCACCGGCCATCCACATCTCGTGTCCTGTCTGGGATTTCGTGCTGGTCACAGGAACTGTCCTGTCACCGAAGACTGAGGCGATCGCCTTGGCCTCGTTGGCGTCGCCGACATGTGTGGAGGTAGCGTGGGCGTTGATGTAGCCGATTATATTCCTGTCTATTCCAGCCTGCTTGACAGCCATTTCAAGGGATCGTCTCGGGCCGTCCACGTTCGGCGTGGAGATGTGGTCGCCGTTGCCGGAAAAACCGTAGCCAAGCACCTCGCCATAGATCCTCGCACCCCTGCGGACAGCGGAATCGTAGCTTTCCAGAATCACCGTCGCCGCACCTCCGCTCGGGACAAGGCCGTCACGGTCACGGTCGAAAGGACGACTGGCCTTTTCCGGCTCGTTTTCCCGGACAGAGAACGCCGATATTCCGTCAAAGGACGCGACTGCGTAAGGATGGACCTCCTGCGCTCCTCCGCAGACAACCATTTCCTGGAGTCCGTGCTGGATCAGCAAGGCACCGAGACCGATGGCGTGCGAACCGCTCGCGCAGGCTCCCGACACTGTCAGGTTCATTCCCTTCAGTCTGAATATGCAGTCGAGATTCATTGTCACGGTCGAGTTCATCGACTGGAAGATCGCTCCCGAGCCGCACATCATCGTGTCCTTCTTCTCGCGGATAATGTCCACGGATTCGATCACGGGAAGAGCGGAGGAGTCGTTGCCGTAGAGAAGGCCGACCTCATTTGAGGCGAGATATTCCTCATCCACTCCAGCATCGCGCAGAGCGTCCCTCGTGGCGCAGTAGGCGAATTTGGCCTGCTGCGGCATAAACACACGTTGCGAGCGGCTCAGTTCCCTCTTGAGATCAGGCACTTCCACCTTTCCCGTCAAGGCCGAACGGAATCCTATCTCCTTTCTTTCCGGATCGAACACGATTCCGGACCGACCTTCGTAAAGGGAATCCCGAACCTCATCCAAAGTCTTTCCCAGGCACGACCAGATGCCCATTCCTGTTATCACTACCCTATTCATATCTCCTCAACTTTCGCAAGCAGGCAATTACTTGCTGTAAAATACATTATCTCACGTCCGAAGGTAATTGCAACCCTGATCCATTCACGTTACCCTCTCCCTAAATCCCTCCCCTCGGGGGAGGGACTTGCCTTCACCACTTGTGGTGAAGAACAGAGGTGTTTCGCAGATGCGAAACTTGAGTAATTTCTATCAAAACAATTATCCACAGGATTTGAATATATTCCTAGGAATATGTCTGTAAGCACCTCAGGCTCCTCGACATCGTATTTCTCAAGTTTATGAAGATGATGGAGGAAACGCTCCTTTTGTTCCTCTGTGTACTTTATGCCCTTGAACTCGTGCTTTCCGAAACGGATGTCATGGGCGATGAAGTTGTTGGGAGTCAGCCTGTAACCGGCGTGGATCCTGCGGTCAAGGAGCCTCGCCACCTCACGGTTATATTCAATGCCGGGAAGTGAATCGTAGGCCATCAGATCTTGCTCCGTGACCATCTGGCAGAATGTAAGATGCACGTTGCCCTTGAAGGAGGTGATGCCGGAAAGGATGCTGGAAAGATCCTCGCCCTGCTTCTTGACATATTTTTCAGACCTTGACTGGTAAAGTTCCAAGGCTTTCATATAGTCGCAGGTTTCCCATTCGTAGGAAATCGAAAGAGGGACTATATTCAGTTCCGAAAGTGCCTTGATCTTGTCCTCGCGCTTGCTGATGCCGAACATCTTGATGATCCCCTGATCAGTCGCGTCGTCGCCGTCCTTGGTGCGGCCGTTCCTTTGGGCGATCCAGACGGACTCACCCTTCTCCGTGATGGCGTGCCGGATGTACTCGGACAGATGGACGGAGGACTTGTAGAAATCCTTCATGTTGCCTCCTCGCTCCACCTTGAACATCTTATTGGACTTGCCGATGTCGATCACCAGACTGGAACTCATCAGGTTGGCCCCGAATGTGATCTCGGAGGTCTGGAATCCGTGCGCATGCAGAATATTCTGGAGTACGGAGGCATCCAGCATGATGTCCCTGTGGTTGGACACAAAAAGATAGTGTCCGGATGGATCCAGATTCTCAATTCCGGAAACTGTGTAGGACGACATACTGCGTTTTACGATCTGCTCGTTGACGTACCACATCATCTGCTTTTGGAAGTCATACACTGTGTTGATGCTCCGGACTTCCGCACGTACATCCTCCACGTTTCTGTCCGGAAAGGCGAACGAGGACAGCAGCGGGAACAAGTCGTTGTCCGCTATGCGGTGCATCGCCGCCGGAATCTCCTCGTCACGGTAAGGCCTTATGTCATCGAAGATGGTTTCGTCAATCATCATTTCTTATTTCTTAAATCCACGAATTTCACTGGTTTGCGGCTCTGGGCAGGGAACTTGACCTTCATGATTTCCTCTTTCGGAAGCATCTCCACATTAGGCGCGACACGGAGTCTCGCTCTGAAACGGTCCTTCAAATCCTTAACTACATCGCAGCCGGGATCGTGGGCCAACGCGACTTTAACGACCACGTCATCGGTCCCGGCCTCGGAATCCTGGACGTACACGACATAGTCGGCCACATAGTCCACATTATCCAGCACATCGTTTATAGCAGGTGGGTAAAGCGTTGTACCCTTGAGCTTTATCATATTATTCTTACGGCCTACAAGCGGAGTCAACCGGTAGGAGTTCCTTCCGCATTTGCACCGTTCGACTCTCTTCGCCGCGATGTCTCCGGTCCGGAAACGCAGCAGAGGCATGCCTTCGACTCCAAGGGTGGTCACCACAATCTCTCCTTCCTCGCCGTCAGACACTGGCAGGTTGTCCTCTCCGATGATCTCCACGATGATCAGTTCAGGATGCACGTGACCGCCCATCCCGTGCTGACATTCCGAGAACGTGGTTCCCATCTCTGTCGATGAATATGTGGCATAGAGATCCACGTCCCATTTTTCCTTGATCTTCGTGCCAAGAAGGTTGAGCGAGAAGTCCTGGTTGCGGAGCCCCTCGCCTATTCCGATGATTCTTCTCACGCTGGAATTACGGTAGTCGATGCCGTGATCCTCGGCGTATTGGATGAGGCGGAGGATGAACGAAGGCACACACATGATCGTGTCCGGCTTGATGCGCTGGATTGTGTCCCACTGAAGTTCAGGGACACCATTGCCCACCCGAATGATTCCCGCTCCCAATGCCCTGATGCCAAGGAAATAAGCGAGGCCGGCCATGAAGCGTTTGTCAATGGTGGTCATCAGCTGGACGACGTTGCCGGGATGCACTCCTGCGCACTCGAATGATTTCTTCTCGTTGTAGGCGAGCCTCTGGAGATCCTTCTCCGTGCAGCAGAACGTGACCGGATCGCCCAAGGTCCCAGAGGTCGTGATGTAATCGATAACCTTGTCCTTAGGCACGCACAGGAAATCCTCATTGTAGAGCTGCAGATCCTTCTTCTCCGTGAACGGAATCTTGACAAGATCCTCTATATGGCGTATTGTGGAGACATCTATCCCGAAACGGGAAAACATCCTTTGGTAATACGGAGAGTTGGCCGCCAGATAGGCCAAAGCCTCGCGCAGTTTCCCCTCCTGGAAGTCTTTGATGGCCTCCACTGACTGGAATTCAATATCCTCTGTCATCTCGATAATTTCTGAAAGTCGATTAATCTTGCGAAAATAGGCAAAAAGAACGGTTAATCAAAATCTTGCCGCGAAAGGCTCGTAAGGCTTGTAGTGCAGATTGCACATTATGCTCAGTCTGCCAGTCTCTATAAAACAATGTCCCCGTATGCTCACTTTATGAAAATCAGCTTCTCGTTCCTATAAGACATAATCGTCATCTGCCGTGACAGAATCTCGTACCCGATGAGGCCGTCAATTCTCTCGTCCTTGCTCATATTGCAGTGGCTGACGTCATTGAATACGGTTCTGGTGAAGTTGTTCGGCTGAATAACTGTTTATGGCATTTACAGTCTCTTTGACAACATTCTCGCAATCAGTCAATGACTGTGCCTTCAAGCAAACAGCGCTGAACAAAAGAAGCGCGATAAAACCAATCCTTTTCATTTCTTTTATAACCTCATCGCATAACTACAAATATGGTGATTCAATTGAAATTAATCAAGATATATTTCTGCCTGTCTCACCAAGATCACCGGCATCTACGACAAGCGCACAATCCACCCGAACCTCTTCACGTTCATCACCGCCAGAGCATCCGCCGGCAAAGGCCGTCTAACCCTTTGCCGAAATCTCATCGACCCCATCCACGACGAACTGCGCCAACTCAACGAAGCCGAGCGCGAGGAGTACAAGTCCAAGCTCAATGAATATAACGCCTCCAAGAACAAGAAATCCCTCGAAAAGCCGGAAGAACCTCCTCTCCGCCTCCTGCTTATCCCAGCCAACTCCTCCGCCACGGCCGTCTATCAGACCCTGAACGAGAACAACGGCATAGGCCTTATGTTCGAGACCGAGGGCGACACCCTCGCCAACACCTTCGACTCCGACTATGGCAACTACTCCGACGGCTTCCGCAAAGCCTTCCACCACGAAGCCATATCCTACATCCGCCGAAAGGACAAGGAATATGTCAGCATCAAGTCTCCCTGCCTCTCCACGCTCCTCACGGGCACGCCCCAGCAGGTACGCTCGCTCATCAAGGATGCCGAGAACGGCCTTTTCAGCCGTTTCCTTTTCTATTACCTCAATGCCAAGAGCGACTGGCACGACGTGTTCGACAGCGGCTCCGGCATCGCCCTCGACGACTACTTCAAGCAGCTCGGCGAAGAGTTCCACTCACTACACAAACTCCTCCAGCCGATGCAACCAATCCGTGTGGAACTCACATCATCCCAGATGTCCAGATTCAACACCTACTTCTCCACCATCCAGACCCGTCAGCTCGACAGCTACGGCGAGTTCATCGTGGCCTCCGTCCGCCGCCTCGGCCTCTCCACGTTCCGGATAATCTTGATTCTCACCGCCCTGCGAATCCTCGAAACCTGCGACCTCTCATCGCCCCTGACCTGTATGGAACCCGATTTCCGCACCGCCCTGACCATCTGCGATGTCCTCATAGTCCACATCGACAAGGTTTTCAGCACCCTCCCGCAAGTCGAAGAGCCAATGGTCACAGCACCCACAAACTCCCGTCAGCAAACCTTCTTCGACACCCTCCCAGAAACCTTTGACCGCCAATCCTATCAAAAACTCGCCACCACCCTTGGCATCCCTGCGCCGTCCGCCGACCGCTACATCAAGAGGTGGGTCGAGACCAGCAAGATCGAGAAGATTGAGTATGGGAAGTATCGGAAGTCATAATGCCCATTAGTGATTTCGGCTGTTGACAATAGCCGCTGATTTATGCTTTAAGTGTTATATAATCAATTGTTTTTAGAAATTTTAATATATGAATGTTTTTTTAGTAAATTTGTGTGCTTTACCAAATAGCATTAGTAGTATGTCAGGGAAAAATCTACATAGTGAACCCTTTTCGGAGGAAACGATTACTAAACTCGAAATCTTTGAGGCTTATGCTTGTGAGTGGTTACCAACTTTCATTATGGCCGGTGCAAAGATGGTACATATATTTGATTTCTTTGCAGGAACAGGGTATGACAAGACCGGTATAGCTGGGAGTACAATAAGGATTTTGACTGAAGTCAAAAAACAAATAAAAATTATTTTACAGAAGAAAACCAAGGTGCATTTTTTCATAAACGAATATGATAAGAAGAAGTTTGCGCAACTGAAAGAAGCTTGTGAAGCATTTCTTGTAGAGAACCCCCAATTAACCAGTGCCGGTGTTGAACTTCATTATTATAATGAAGATTTTGAAGTACTCTACGACAAATTAGAATCATCTATTGGTAAGGTTCCGTCTTTAGTATATCTTGATCAAAATGGAGTGAAGTTCACTTCAGATAAATATTTCTTAGGAATATGCCAGAAACCTACGACAGACTTTCTTTACTATATATCTTCTTCGTACATTATTCGTTTTGGAGAGACAAGTGAATTTCAAAACATTTTTCATGTTAATATGGAGGAGATTCACAAGCAACCTTACAAATATATCCATCAAACGATACTTAATCACCTGCGTCAACGGCTTCCACTAGATAGTAAGGTTAAACTATACCCTTTCACGATAAAGAAAAACGCCAACATTTATGGTATTGTTTTTGGTGCAACCCATGTGCGCGCTGTAGATAAATTTCTTAAAACCGCTTGGGCTGTGAATGATGTTAATGGACTGGCAAATTTTGATATTGATGACGATGCTAGTAAAGCACAAGGAGTTCTTTTCGGAGAACAACCTTTGACCAAGATAGAGGCCTTTAAACTTGGTTTGAATAGAAAGATACTTAATGGAGAAATAAAGAATAATCGAGATGCTTATTTATACACTATGGATGAAGGGCATATTTGCAAGCACGCATCGGATGAGATTAAAAAAATGAAGAAGGATGGATTGATTTCCTATCATGCCAATTCTCCGAAAGTAAACTATAAGTCAATCTATCAGAGGAATGAAATTGTAGAATTTAATATCCTTGGCAAGCGATGAGTTCTTCAAAAATCGAATGGACAGATTCGACGTGGAATCCTGTTACCGGATGCACAAAAGCATCGGCCGGATGTCTTCATTGCTATGCTGAGACTATGGCGCGTCGACTTAAGGCTATGGGAATTGTTAAGTATTCTCACGGATTTAATATCGCACTTCATGAAGACTCGCTTGGTGAACCTCTGAAATGGAGAAAGCCAAGAAATATATTCGTCTGCTCAATGAGTGATCTGTTTCATAAAGATGTTCCTTTTTATTTTATAGAAAAAGTGATGTCTATAATAGAGAGAACGCCACAACATAGGTATCAGATTCTTACAAAACGAGCCGAACGAATGGAAGAATTCTTTCAAACACATATTGTGCCGCCTAATGTCTGGCTTGGAGTCACAGTTGATGTGGCATGTCGCAAAGATCGGATTGATTCTCTGAGGCGCATCTCAAAAGTTTCGGTTCGTTTTCTATCCTGCGAGCCACTTATAGAAGACTTGGGAAGATTAAATCTCGAAGGAATTAACTGGATTATAGTTGGTGGTGAAAGTGGCAATCAAGCTCGCCCCATGAAAAAAGAGTGGGCGATTTCCATCAAAGAACAGTGTGATGCTGATGGCAAGTCATTCTTCTTTAAACAATGGGGCACTTGGGGTGCAGATGGTGTAAAGAGGAGTAAGGGAAAGAATGGGAAAAATCTAGATGGAAAAATATTTCATTCGATGCCAGAAGAAAAATAAAACAAAAATTAACAATCTTGATTTTCAATCCAATCGAGTTAAGAGAAAGTCGAAGTAAAGCCCCCTACAGAGAATTGCAGGGGCTTTTTTCTATTCCATATCAAGAGTAAAACTAAAATTCATATACTTAGGCCTAGGCCCAAAGATAAACGCATACGAATATAAGTTGTTTGCGTGCAGAATGCTCATATCATACCCGGGTCTTGCGTATGTAATTGCATATTTGCCCTTGTGAATCTTATAATTAGTTGGTAAATCAAGTTGCATCCCCATGATGGAGCAAATAACATCTTTATAATTGGTCACCTTCTTAAGAATAGTTCCTCTATCATCCGTTACATTTTTGAATGCGCCATCTTGGCCATCACAGCCTAATCCTTTAAAGAACGCTCCTATTGCAGCCTTATATTCTTTTGCCCTAGTTATGTCACAAGAGGAAATATAATTGCGAAGACTTTCTATTGCAGGTATCTGATGATTAGGGTCTAACCAATTCCACCAATCAAGTGCATTCTCTCTATACGGACTTAATGTAGAATATAATGCGTCATCCGCACGAAGAATTATGTGACCGGCAGTAGTAGTTAAAAAATCTTTTGCATATCCATATTTGGGTACTTGATGACAAACTTCTAAATTTGGAAGAGAGACCAGTATTCCTTCTTTTGCCAAAAGGGCTATTAAATAATGCACGGTGCCAAATGGATACTTATGGTAATAATCGCTTTGCATATCTCCGACAAAGGTCCTTTCTCTTTCTATATTAGGATTAATCTTTGAACCAAATCCTATGATTTCATTGTGATGACTTTTATCAAATGCAATGATATGTTGCTCTATACAAATCACATTAGGACGAGCAACATATAAATCAATGTATACAGGTGAGTCCATATTCTCTATTTCTGGCACCAGCCAAACTTTATCTTTACTGTCGCTGAAGCCTACGACTCTACATCCCATATATTTCTGGAGAATTATTCCACAAAGGAATCCATCAATATCGGAATTGATAACGATATCCTTGTTGGTCTCAAATATCTTTTTTAACATTGCCATACTATTCTATTTTTCTACGCTAAAATTCCAAGAGGAGAAAGGTTGTCCAAACGCCATTCTCACGCCTTCGCAAACTACGTCAGGCGTATGTTTTTTACACTTCTCCAAGAATCCATTATTGAACTTTACCTGCATATGTCCGACCATAACTCCATCAAGGTAAAAGGCAACATAAGAGGTCTGATACTTCCTGACAGTTATATCATTAGCGCGGTTTATATCTATTGTTTGCGGAGTTGTCTTCAAATCATAATATGAATCTGTATAGGTGATAACCCAGAATTCAATAGGCGAATCATGATGGAACAAAGTACTAAGAAGAGTGACCTTATTGGGCACGTTCATCCAATTCTCTATAACAGCATCACGGATAAGGTCAATATATGCATCAGTTGTTGTACTCGGTTTTCTTTGGCGAAACCAATTACCGACGTGACCATACTTCTTTGTCATTTCATGTATGTAGCGATTGGTATATTCTGGCAAAAGTTGTTTTAATTGAGAAATCTGAGAATCTGTTATGAAGTTTCGTCCCGTTACATTTAACGTGCAAGTATTTGCATACTTAACCGACAACCCTATCTTGCTGCCATCGGAACAAAATAGGACGACATCGGCGGGACCAACAGAATCATTCTGAGTCTCAAATGAGACATCTATTACAGTAAGTCCTCTTCTGGAGATTTCAGTGAGAATTTGTTTAGTGTTCGTATATGAAATGATTTTCTTTATTTTAGCGGCATCTGTACGTGTCGAAAATGCCTCCTCTACTTTTTCCTTCTCCTCATTTTTAATGTCAAGAAGGCAATAGAAAAGCGCTATTTCGTATTCAATCCCAGTATTGGTGTTAGTAGAGATTTCATTTAATGTCGTTGGTAGTAACATAAATATTTTAAGGTTTAATAAGTTGGTCAACAGTTAAATTCAATCCATTTGCTAATTTGATCAAAGAGAGGTATGATGGGTTTCTTTCCCCCCTTTCAACCATACCTATATAGTTTCGGTCGAGGCCGGCTTTTTCAGCCACCTCAATTTGAGTCAATCCTATGGCTTCTCGCTTTTCCCGGATTATCTGTCCGAGATTATGTAATGCATCTATGTCCATATATACCTACAATAAGTATCATTATAAATGAAAAAGGCATCGCATTTGCGATGCCTTTGTTGATTAGTAATAGTATGTATCTTGTTAATCATCAATATTATCGAAAAGGGTTGGACCATTATCTTCATTGCCGAACTGCGCTTTATAAGAGTACTTCTGTTGTATTTCTTTATCTCCAAACATATACTGCGCAAAAAGTTTAACTAAACCGACATTAATGCTATTGCCAAACTGCTTGTAGGCTTGTGAATTCTTTACATCATACATGAATGTATCAGGGAAACTTTGCAATCTTGCACATTCGCGAGGAGTCAGGTACCTTTTTCTTTTGCCAACGATTGATGTTTGGGTAATTGCTACAAGAGCGGGAAAATAGGTTCCTGGTTTTACTCGTAATCCAGAAGGGCGTATCTGCATAATATGTTCCCAAAGATTTGGCTTTTTAGTTTCACCGGCTTGCCATTCAAGTTTGGCTTTTGAACCGAAAAACAAAGGATTTTTTCTGGCCTTCACTAGCCATTTTTTTATGAATTCTTTATTTTGAGACCAGAGTTCACTATTCTTACGAATAAAATTCTGCTCCCATTTAGGAAGGTTATCCCAATCCCCAATCATAGGATTATCTTTCATATCGCATAATGAATCTGCCCAAATTGGAAATCCGGGAAGTTTATCGCAATTTATACCCTGTATGAACTCATTCCAATTGTCAATCCATTTAATCATTTCTGGTTTGAGTTTATATCTGTCCAAATCGTCAATTTCTTCATCCTTTTGAAGAATGGAGTCAATTGAGCACGGAGGTATTCTTTCTGGATTAAAATAAAATGGAGGAAGAGTAGCAATGTCCTTCCTTACGCACATTATGAACACCCTTTCCCTATGTTGAGGGATTCCAATGTAATGAGGGCTAAATATAACAGGCTCATCAATGATATTATATCCGGCATCTACAATTGCACCATGGATTACCCTCCAAGTATTACCACCATCATGAGATGCCAAGTTCCTCACATTCTCTAAAAGCATATATTTAGGATGATGATGCTTTGCAATTCTCATTATATCGAAAAACAATGTTCCTTTTGTCGGATCTGCAAAGCCCAACCTTTTCCCCGCTTTAGAGAATGCCTGACAAGGGAAACCACCGCACAGGACATCGTGTTTGGGAATATCCTCTGCTTCAACTTTTGTTATATCACCATCTGGCTTAATACCATAATTTCGTTCATATGTTTTTCGGCAATCTGCATCAATGTCACTGGCATAAACACATTCACCACCTAAATCTGCTAAAGCTTGATGGAATCCACCAATCCCGCAAAACAAATCAATAAACTTGAAGTGTTCCATCCTTAAAAAGTAATGTAAAATTATTCTCGCTTTTTGTAAATGCAAATATAGATAAAAATAACTACAATGAGTATCATTTCGGGCGTTTTTGTGTATATTTGTGATTAGTTAAGGTTGGTGCCATATCAACTATGAATGATAACATTTACAAAGTAATTATAAAACAACTAGACTTTGACTATAACAAACAACATAACTTATTAATAATTATATACAATGGTGGTTTATCTTTTATACTCCAATTGGATGCATAACGGAGATAACGCGGTGAACGAGGTGGTTGGTGTATATGATTGCCTACAAAAAGCCCAGCATTCTCTTTGTGAAATTCTTCAATTAGACCTGTCTTCATATCCCTTTGATAATATTGAAGGGGACGGACAATGCGACATCAAAAATTATAACATCGCAGATCTCGCTAATATGTTCTACGATGACCCAGATTTCCGTTTCGACTTTAAGTCAATACGGCTATGGAATGGTGTGGATGAAGATTATAGTGAAGATTATAGGTCTTATAGCATAGAGGAAAGAACAGTATATTAACTGCATCATGCTAACTCTTCATTTATTCTGTTGTTGCGTCATTTCCTCTGATTTGTCCAGACGAATAAAGCAGAATCGTAAGTGTATATCACATCACATAGTGTTCTGCAATAGTTGCACTCGACCGTTACACTGTCTTTGATAGTTTACGATCACTTGCTACTGCATGTGAACGTACCCCAAATCAATATTAGCGAAACGAACGGCTCATTGGTTCGCGTCACTTCGGAAATACACATGTTTACTTTCAATCTTCTGCCTTCCCGCAACTATGAACTGTGGGGGTTGCGATGCACTATCGAAAGAGAAATGTACGTGTCATACCCCTACTTAAAGCAGTAGTAGGCTCCGGCCTCGACACCACGTCTGACCAGCACCATTTCAGACAAGGCCTGAAGGAGTCGCGTGGCGGTGGCCTTGGACACGCCAGCTATGGCTTGCACATCCTTGTTCGACACCCTTCCTGATTTCTGAATGTACTTGATGATCTTGATCATCCGGTCATCCAGCTCCAACTCACTGTAAAAGGCATCATCCGTTTTGTAGATGCTTACCATTATCCCGGACATCCTGTCACTGAATATTGGCGGAATGCCTCAATGAACTTGAGATAATCTCCAGCGTACCTTGTCCCCAGGCCTCGATGTCTCCCGACAAGTACAATGCGTGCGCCATCTTCTTGTTGATTGGCATAGACACGTGTTCTTCCCAAAGATTCACCATCGACCACTGCGCCGGAAGCCACCCCGGATTCCAGAACACTATCTTGTTTGAATATACCTTGATCGGTATCGGAGTGTTGTCCGAATAATCCTTATGCAATGATGTGATGACTCTTTCAGAATTTCCGTGTTATGCGTGGATTTGAATAGGAGAATCCGTTCCTTAGATTCTAATAAAGTTGTTTGCCCATTGTTTGACTGTCAGTAAGAAAGAAAATATGAGCCGATTCTGAGCCAATTATTCATTTCTTAACGATGTAGTATCTTATTAATTGTCATTATTTTATGTGATTGTAAATATTCCTATGCCTATAAAGTTTGAGCCATTAGTGAGCCAATTATCACACGCCCGAAAGCCCCCTGACATTTCCGCTATCGCTCCAATGTCAGAAGGCTCTCCCAATGGGCAGAGAGGTATCAGCCGACTTCCTGTCGTCAGTCCGCTGATATGTTCAATGACGGAAGCCAAGCTTCCGAACCAAACGCCCTGCAAGACATCCGTCATCTCCGCATCCGCTTCGATGCCGAAAGACTTGCCTATATGGGCAGAGCGGAACCGGAAGATCGCCAAACCTCCGACATTCCCAACTCGCTCCTTAGCAATACTTCCCAGATACACCAGACTGATACAGATAGAGGTGCAGCTTACCAATCAGCACTTCTACGATCGATTCGGGTTCCGCGCCACATCAGAGCCGTTTATGCTGGATGGACTGATGCATTTGGAAATGGAACTGAATATGAAAACGAAAGGAACAACAATCTTTTCAATGCCTCTCTGGTACAAATCCCATTTTGTCCTTTTCTGTGATTTCCCTTAGCACCCGGCAAGGATTCCCTGCCGCCACCACTCCGGACGGAATGTCGCGAGTAACTACGCTTCCTGCTCCGATGACCGTATCATCGCCTATAGTCACACCAGGGAGAAGAATGGCATTGCCGCCTATCCACACACGCCTGCCGATGTGAATGTCATTCGGAATCAGTCCGCCGGCGACACGCTCCTCGGCATCAAGCACGTGGTTGGCATTGTAGATGCCCACATTCGGACCTATGAGCGTGTTGTCACCTATCGTCACCTGGCCGCAATCGAGGATTACACATCCGAAATTGATGTAAACATCGTTACCGATTGTTATATTATTTCCGAACTCACAACGGAAGTCCGGCTCAATCCACACACGCTCGCCCACTTGTCTGAAAAGCTTACGCAGGATATCCTGCCGCTTCTCAACCTCCTCGTCTTCGGTGCGGTTGAACTCCTTGAACAATTTTTTTGCCGCCACCCTGCGGTTGAACAGATCCTCATCGAAATCATTATAGATTTGACAAGCCTGTATCTTTTCCCATTCTGTCATAATTGTTTTTTGTCAACAAATGTACATAATTCCTGCTGGATTCACTATTGTCACGGCTTTTAATCCAGCCCTTTTGCTTCTGCTTTCCAAAGAGAACCGAAACATAGTCCACGAAAATTTACCAGAGCCAACCTATTCCAGAGTGCCATATTTGTATCTGTCAATATATCAACGCCCGGCAAGACATTCGTCATCTCCGCATCCGCTGCGATGCCGAAAGACTTGCCTCTATGGGCAGAGCGGAACCGGAAGATTGACGTTCTCCGTTTCACTTCGACCGCCAAACCTCCGGCAAGACGAAACCACAAAGCGACCTCAATGGTTACTCACCGCGGCTTTGAGCCGGAAGGTTCTCAAACCAATCCTGAAAAAGGGCAAACTTCAGAACAGTCTGTAATATAAGGATAATTCGTCTCATAAATCTAATTGATAAATATTCAAGGAGCAGCCAATCGTAAATTAATTTGTTAAATTTGTCATCAATATGAATAAGATACAGAACATATACGACAAGGACTTTCTGACAGAAATCCGGCATATAGTTGACCTTGCACGTCAGAAGGCATATTCAGCCATCAATTCCGCAATGGTAGAAGCATATTGGCAGATAGGCAAACGCATCGTCGAGCAGGAACAGCAGGGGAAAGACCGTGCAGACTATGGAACACAACTGATAAAATCACTGTCTGCAGACCTTACTAAAGAATATGGTAAAGGATTTTCTGTCAATTCATTATACTATTTTCGGCAATTCTATCTCGCTTTCCCGGAAAAACTCCCCACAGTGTGGGGAACTTTGACTTGGTCGCATTACAAGCGACTTCTCAGCGTCACAAACACGGAAGCACGTGCCTGGTATCTGAAAGAAGCTTCCGAGCAAATGTGGAGCTACCGTACCCTTGATCGTAACATAGCATCGCAATACTACGAAAGGCTACTCCTCTCGCAAGATAAGGAAGTTGTCGAGTCTGAAATGAAAACATTGACAGCTCCGTTTGAACACGACAAAATGGAATTCATCAAGAATCCCACCGTTGCGGAGTTCATTGGCCTCAGCCCGAACAGGGACTTCACTGAATCCGAACTTGAAGGTGCCATCATTGACAACCTCCAGAGTTTCCTGCTGGAACTTGGCAAAGGGTTTTCGTTCGTGGCGAGACAGAGACTCGTCCGCACAGAAAAGAAAGACTACTTCATAGATCTCGTCTTTTACAACTACATTCTCAAATCATTCGTACTCATAGACCTCAAGACCACCACTATAACACATCAGGATGTCGGCCAGATGGATATGTACGTCAGAATGTACGACGAAAAAGTGAGAGGAAAGGACGACAATCCGACAATCGGCATAGTCCTCTGTTCCGAGACGGACAACGACATCGCCCGCTATTCTGTTCTCCACGACAATGACCGCCTCTTCGCTTCGAAATATATGCTCTATATGCCGACGGAAGAAGAGCTCCGTACTGAAATCGAACGCCCAAAAGAATTTTTCCGACTCCAGCACGGGGAAAAATTATCAGTTGCCAATAAGATACCATATCATCCAATGTGCAAAGCCATAAAGAATCATAGATTCGTATTGGAACAGGAGGGTAATAATGCCCTGATTGTCATAGGATTGAATCCCAGCACAGCAGATGACACGCAACCTGACCCCACGATGAAATGTGTTCTTCGCATAGTTGAAGACAATGGTTATGATGGTTTCGTAATGTTGAACCTATCTTCAGAGCGTTGCACTAACCCTAAAAATCTATCTCCGCAATTGGATGAGAGAATGAATCATACCAATCAATTGATGATTACCAAATATGCAAAGAAATATCCTGTAGCAGACGTTCTGGTCGCATTCGGAAACAATATCACGTGCAGGGAATATCTGTCAAGGAATTTCAAATACTTTCACGACACATTGGGCGATGGCAGAAAATGGTTAAGGATAGGTGGAGCAAAAGGAATCACATCATTAGGCCATCCAAGGCATCCTCTATACAGCAATGTGAAAGATGGACTTGAACCATTCGATGTCAGTGCCTACATAAAGCGGTTAACGGATACCTACAACGTATCAAGTCTGTAGATGAAATTAAATCCAATGGTCTTGAATCGGCAACTGTCCAAACCAATCCAGGAAAAGGGGAAACCAATCGGCTTGGAGGGAGGAGGCGCCGAAGCCGTGGCCGCCGGTGGGGAACTGAATGTACTGGTGAGGGATTTTGGAGTTTGTCAGGGCGTTGTCCATCACGACGGAGTTGCGGTAGTCAACGGTCGGGTCATCGAGACAGTTCACAAGGAAGACCGGCGGCATATCTGACGGGATATTCAGTTCCATCGACAATTTTCGTCTTAGGTCCGGGTCGTTCCGGAGCTTCCCGAGAAGTGCATTTCTGGAACGCTTGTGGACGATAGCCTCATCGGTCATCGTGACAACCGGATAGACGGAGACGATGAACGATGGACGCGAGGATATTCCCTGATCCTCAACCGCTTCCTCCCCACCGTTCAAAACAAGGTGGCCACCGGCGGAGAAGCCCATCACACCGACCTTGGAAGGGTCAACGGAATATTCAGAAGCCTTGCGCCGCACTTCCATCACGGCTTCACGGAGGTCATCCAACGCGTTTGGGTAGTGATTCTGAGGAATTGCCATATTCCCGAAAAGGAAATATCTCGTGCCGGCATGACGGTAGTGAAGAACAAACGCCGTGAATCCGGCATCTGCCAGTTTCTTCGCGACTTCCGTTCCCTCAATCTTTCTGGAAAGCCAATAGTAACTGCCTCCGGGACAGACTATCACGGCGGCTCCGTTGGCCTTGTCCGCTTCGGGGAAGAACACTGAAAGTCTGCGCGCCTGCGAAGACAAGGCTGACAGCAAGACAGCCAAAAGAATGATCAAAGTCCGTCTCATGACTCCAGATGGAAATGAAGATTGGCAGGAAGGGATGAGATGTTTGAGGCCAGCATGACATTGTCTTCATCCTTGTCGTAGGCATCCACCTGAATCTCAGGATGCATCAGGGCAAAGATCAACGCATACTCCCCTTGCCCGCAGTCATGGATCTCAAAATGATCCCCGGAAGGAGCCACACGCAAAAACGCCACTTCCTTCACACGAGCCAGAGCCTTGCGGCAGCGGGACTCCACGTCGGCACCTTTGTAGATGTACTTGTACCTGACGTGGACGGAAAGATATTCAGGTGTCTCAAGAGTCCTGAGCAACTCGGAATAGCGGTTGACGAAGAGGCGGTGGCACTCTTTGGTCATCAAGCGGTAATCACCGCCGCAAGGAATCCTGGTCCCGACCTCAACGTGCACGGAGCCCTCCCGAAGCATGAAATCTGTCTTCGGCAAAACGTCGTAAGCGCCGTGGATGAACACAGGAGTGATGTCCAAACCAAGTTCGGCGGCAAGGTAAAACGCACCTTTGTGGAAACGCCCGATCGAGCCGTCAACGGTCCTCGTTCCCTCAGGGAAGATGACCAATGAATATCCCTGCGCGACCAAAGCACGGATCTTATCGAGATGCGTCTCAACGCCATCACTCACAGGAATATAATCGGCTTTGCGGATGACATAGCCATAGATCGGATTCTTCCAGACCCATTCGTTCGTGAAAAACACCAGCTTGGGGTTCAAGGCCATGAGGCAGATCAGGTCCAGATGCGACTGATGATTGGCGATGATCACTGAAGGCCTGCTGAAATCAGCATCTCCGGCTTGCGTGAATCGGACTCCCGGCACGTGCCTCAGCAAAAAGCGAGACATCTTCTGAATGAACCGGTGGTACTTCAGCTTACTGTCCTCTGAATTCCCGTTGAAAAGGAAATGGAGGAACGTGTAAGGATAGGCGAACAGGAACATCAGCAGCACATACCCCACAAGAGCGTAGAGGGAATATGCCAACCTCTTCAAAGTGAGCGGAATGTCACGCTTGACACCTTTCTTCTCAGTTAGCCATCTGAACATCACCGGAGGCAGGTAGTAGGCCATCACCACAACGATGAACATTCCGATCACGGTCACCTCACCGAGAGAGCGCATCGCCGGATGCTTGGCCAGCACCAGGGCACCGATACCGATGAACATTATCACGGCGGAATGGAACACGCTGTTCTTGTAGGTGGCCAAGCGTTTCTTCCCGTAGGCATATTCATAGACAAGACCTTCGGTGATGAAGATCGTGTAGTCGTCGCCCTGGCCGAAGATGAAGGTGGCGAGGATGATGTTGACGATGTTGAAGCGGATGTCCAGAAGGCTCATCAGTCCAAGGATCCAGAACCAGCTGACAGCCAACGGAAAGAAGGACAGAAGGCCAAGTTCCAGACGGCGGAAGCTAAGGCACAGGAATAGGAACACCACAAGGCTGCATATAGCTCCTATGTAGTCAAAGCTTCCGGACAGGACGGTCACAAGGCGGTTGCTGATGTCGCCTGTGTCGAAGACAAGCGTTCCGTCCGAGCGCAAGGATTCCTTTATCGCCTCGGCACCGGACTCATCAGCATAAAATATCTGATTGACCACCAGACATTTTCCGTCATCATTAAGAAAATAAGTGCCCTCAAACGAATCCATCAAAGAAGACTCATCGGCGGAAGCGACTGAATATTCATTGGTCAATATGTCCGTGAACGGGCTGAACGCCGACTCCGCGAACCCCTGTCCCCTGCTTTCATCAGACAGATCCTTGACAAGTCTCTCCGCGCGGCCACCGCCCCAGAAATCGTTCCACCTCGCTATTCTTTCGGATTGCGTCTTCTCTGACGGAACGAAATTGCCGGCCCCTTTGACAAAGGCAACCTTGCTTTTCAGAGAGTCCAGTCTTGCGAGCAGATTGTCGTTCTGTTCAAGTGCGGTCTCCTGATCAACACCCTCGGCAATGGCGTAGATCTGCTTGTAGCCGGACTGTTCCAAACCGCCCTGCAACATCTCAAGATCCTGTTTCTGGTTCTGGGTCATAAAGTTGATGTTCCTCATATCGGAATCAAACTCCGTCCGCCCGCTGAGGAAATACATCACGACCGTAACCACCATCACGGCGACCAGAAGCCAGCCGCTTGACGGGGCCTTGTCCGGAAGGATGCGCCCAAGCTCCAGCGTTCCGCCTTCCTTCTTGCGGGCCTTGGTGAACACCGGCAGGAAAACAAGCACGAATATGATCGTTCCGGCCAGCATCAAAGAGCCGAAGAGTCCAAGATCCTGCATCGCCACGGCATCCAGCCAGACAAGGCACAGGAACGCGGCGATCGTGGTGATGTTGCCGATAAGAAGAGGCTCGACCATCTCTTTGAGGTTCTGCCGAGGACTCACGCCGGACTTCAATCCGTCCATAAAATGCAGCGGATAGTTCACGGCAATGCCAATGATCACTGAAGCTACACCGATGACGATGATCGACATACTGTCCCGGATCAGGGCGATGCCCCCGACAGCGAAAAGCCATCCGAATGTAATCGAAAGAACTATCCAAAGGATGTCTGAGAAGCGTTTGTAGGTAAAAACCAGCAGCAGACCTATCAGAAGCAAGGCCAGGGAGATGGCCAAGATGCTGTCCTTCTTGATCTGTGTGGCGTTGGTCACGGCGATCAAAGGCGCACCGACAGCTGAAACAGAGACCTCAGGATGCTCACCCTCAAGCCTTTTTATAGCCTCATCGACAAGTTCCGCCACCGTGGAGTTCATCCCTGACTCGCTCGTCCCGTAAGGAGAAGTCAAGAAGGCAAGTCCGTGGCCATCCTTTGTGAATATGCAGTCTTCGACAATGTCATAGTTCGAGTTGGCGGCACTGATGCGAAGCCGCTGAAGCACAGGAGTGAACAGATGCAAAGGATCGGTTCGTACACTGGCCACCATCGCGTCTCCGGTCGGGAACAACAACGACTGACGGTCAGCGGCAAGCTGTCCGGAAATGTAACCAGGAATATTCAGAAGCGAGTCTATGCGCTGATAATCAGCCTCTGTCAAGTACAAAGGATAAGCGGAAGCCACCTCATTCATCATCCCGAACGCCATTCCGCTGTCAACCGTGATCTGCCTTTGAGGGACAAGTCCGGTGGAATCCACGGCATCGAACACGTCCTCGAAATCGTGAATCGCCTCAGAAATCTCATCCTCTCCGGCCTCAGAGCCATCTTTGGCTGAAAAAATCAGAATGATGTTGTTCTTCTTGCCAAGAGCGTTGTAGGCTTCGGAATATTTCGAGCTTTCCTCGTCACTCGGCAGGAATCGGGATATGTCCTCCTCGTAGTGAAGCCGTGAGGCAAGGAACAGGCAGACAACCGCAAGCAGGACCGACAGCAGGGCCGCCAGCCATTTTCTTCCGACAAGGAAGTCGTGGATTTTCAGAAAAAAGTCTGTCACTTGTGGTATCTCACGATTATCTTGCGAAGATACTCATTTTTTACGAAGCAGCCGAGAAGGCAAGCCGTAAAAGAGGGCAAACACGCACAGAACCGTGTTCAGGACACTGATTCGGAAAAAGTCCCAAAACGGGCGGAAATGGGTGACACGTTCTCCTTCCGGAGGATAATAGACACGGATTCCGACCGGACGCATCTGGACTCCTTTCCAGCATTGGAACACAAGCAGCTCCAGCTCAGCTTCATAGCGGGAGGTCAGCAAGTGAAGTTTCCCGATGCGGGTCAGTTGATAGAGACGGAAACCGGACTGGGTGTCTGGCAGGTTCACTCCTGTCTGAAGCCTGAACCAGAAATTGGAGAACTTGTTGGCGAAAGTGTTGCCGCCTGGCATATTCTCCATTCTTAAGTTACGGCTGCCGACCAGCATCGCGTCAGGATGTTTCTTGGCCTCAGCGGCAAACGCCGGGATATCTTCCGGGAAGTGCTGTCCGTCAGCGTCAATGGTTATGGCTCGTTCAAAGCCTCGGGCTTTGGCTTCCTTGAAACCGGTCTTCAGTGCGTAACCCTTTCCACGGTTTTTCTCATAGCGGACGACCACGGCACCAAGGTCTTCAAGGGAATCGGACGACCCGTCTGTGCTGCCGTCATCGACAACAATCACGTCTTGGCAGAACCTCAATATTCTCTGTACCACGCCATTAATTGTTCCGACATTGTTATATACCGGAACTATGATGCAGGTTTTAAGTTCCTTTAGGATGGTCACTTCGGCAAGCTCAGTGACCGATTCCGCTCTGGTCGCTGAGCTTGTCGAAGCGACTGACTCTGCTAATCCTTGCCGAACCACGGTTGGTGAGTTCTGTCGAACCACAATGGAATATTCAAGGCTCATCCTTGAAAAGACTTTCTCCTCCGAGCGGACAGTGAGTTCCACTTTCAAGTGGCCATCAACCTCCACCAATTTTGTGAATGAATATGCCGCCTCAGCTCCCGGATAAAGAGGTTCCATAAACTTCAGGTCTGAGACAGTTCTGAGGGTCAATGACGTCCCAAGATGGATCTCAAGCAGTTCAGTGGCCACACGGATCTGAACAGCACCCGGAGTGATCGGATATCCAGGGAAATGCGCCTTGAAGATAATGTTGTCAGGTTCGAGCCTGATGAGTGGCTCGAATCCGTTCTCGGTCTCCCTGACGGAGAGTAAAGTATAGAATGTGCCTGAAAGTCTCATTCCGGGATATTCATTTTTGAGAAAGTGTAACTCCGGCTCGGCCTCCGCATAATGATCTTATCGCCTTCCACGGAAACATATTCATCGGTCGTGGTCGCATTGAAGAGTCGCTTCAAGTCACGCGCTATCGCCTTGCGGATCAGGCATTTGTCAAGAGGCTTCATCACATTTAGCAGTTTGACGTGGCGGCGGTCACGGTTCATCGTGAAGTCAAAGGCTCTGATGCCGAACTCGTTGACGATTGTACCGGCGATCTGGGTGCCGATGTTTTTGACCACGCATATTCCTGAGAAAGAGGCGGTTTTGAAGGTTATGGCGACGGTGTAGCGGGTAGATTCATCGCCCTCGAAATGGAAAAGGAAAGCGGTTTCGGTTGTGTCGGTCACTTCGACAAGCTCAGTGACCACCGAAGTACCCCGAGCATCCGAGGAAAAAGCCGCCACTAGAAGCAGACTAATCGACAACAAAAACCTTCGCATCAACCGTCTTGTTGTATTCAGCGTTCAGGATCGTGATCACCGTCTCGCCGCTGTTGTCAACCAAATCCACCTCACTGACTTTCAAGTCTTTGCCAAAATGCAGACGAACAGTCTTGAACATCTGCCTCATCTCTTTCTTAAGCGGCTCCAACTCAGCCAAATAGCATCCGCCGTCAAGAAACATCTTCACCTTGAAGTCCCCGGAGCCGGAAAGGCCCTGCCCCGTGATGCTGTTCATTATGATCCGCGCGATGGACTTGAAAAGCCGGTTCGAGTTCACATCCATCTTGCTGGATGTCTGGCTGCTCTGCAGAAGCACCTTCTCCTTGTTCAGAATGAAAAGGTAGGTGTAAGGGGAGACATATTCCCACCTCAACATTCCATCGGCGAACCACATCTTTCCGGTCGAGACCATCTTCTCATTGAGGATGGCTATGTCCTTGACCTGCTTGAAATCAGCCCTGAGGCTTTTGATTCCGGCGCAGGAAGCGTCAATCTTTTGGATGGCCTCGGCCGCCTGCGCCTCTGTTAACGGCTTATAAACCGCTCCCAAAGCCGACAAAGAGGCGCAAAGCAGCGCAAGGCCAATGAATATCATTCTTAAACTTCTCATAATCACTTAGCTATGAACACGCAGCCGCTGATGATCAAAAAAACTCCGATCCACCTCGTTGCGGGAATATTCTCGTGGAATATGAATATCGCCGCGAGCATTCCGAACACATAGCTCAGACTGATCATCGGGTAGGCCATACTGAACGGGAACCGTTTGAGGATGTACATCCACAGGACCGTGCCGCCGGCGTAGCAGAGGCCGCAGCCAAGAAACCACCAATTCACGAGCAGACGGCCGAAGAACGCCCACGTCCACTCGAAACTTCCCATTTTCTCAAGGGCGAACTTGAGAAGCACCTGGCCTCCGGAAAGCAGAAGGCTCTGGGCGACGGACAGTGTCAGCAGTCTCCACATACTCCTTTGAGATAAACAAGTCCGACATCCTCTCCGGCATCGTTCACGACAAGGATGTCCTTGTCAAGGCCTTTGGCGATCCTTACTGCTGCCTCATAGGTTCCGAGACCTGAGGTCGAGAAACACTTGCCGAACAGTTTGAAATAGTCGGAGCTGCGGATGACACGTGAGGCATTATATTCATTGACAACGGATTCCAGATTCGTCGGAGAGTGGAGAATCTGAACGTCCGCAAGTTCGCAGAGAGGGTTCTTCAATGCCACATCGGTCCCAGAGCCTGCTGAAGGGGCCGAAGATGCGGAAAGGGCAAACGCGGAAGAGGCCTCGGCGGCTGTGACGGTGTCGTCAAAATAGCCGGCCCCGCGCAGAAGCCTGTATGTGTCCGGAGTCGTCTCGTCGTGGGAACCGACAAGGGCGTTGCCCATCCTTCCAGCCTGAAGCTGAATGAAAGCGTCCAACAGAGCGCTCTCGAAGGAGATGTCCTTCTGCGAATATGTGCAGTTGTACCCGTGACAACGAAGCAGGATGGCCACAGCCGAACTGATCGTGTTGTGCGTGGACATCATAAAATAGGTCGGAGGAAGCATCTCCTCTCCGTCCCGGCACATAGCCGAGAGGAAATTCTCCGTGTTCTCCATACACCCAAGCCCTGTACCTGTGAATATGGCATCCGGGCATTCAATACCGGCATTCCTCAATGCGGTCAACGAGACAGCGATGGCACGTTTCAGAATCAAGCCCATCCTGCGCGCCTGCATCGGATTCAGGAACTGTTTGAAATCCGGATCCTGGCTTCTGAGGTACTCTCCTGAATGCGGAATCGGATCAGTCATCCAGTCCTCACAAAGAGGTTTCTGGACGGAAATCTGGGCGGCCGAGCGTATGTAAATCCTATTTGTCATAACGTGAGATCAACAGAGATGAGTCATTGCCCCCGAAACCGAAGGAGTTGCAAAGAACGTGATCGAGCCGGACTCCTTGATGACCTTCCGCATCCGGAACCACACCACCGTCGAACGGCTCTTTCCAGTTCAGATTGGCCGGAATGAAGCCGTGCCGGATGGCAAGCAGACAAATCACGGCCTCTATGCTCCCTGCGGCACTGGTCGTGTGGCCGGTGAACGCTTTCGTGGAAGAGACCGGCGGGACATCTGAACCGAAAAGACGGATCATCGCCCGGCTTTCGCTGGCGTCATTGTTCGGCGTGGCCGTGCCGTGGGCATTCACATAGTCGATGTCCGAAGGGGTCAATCCTGACATATTCAATGCTTTGGACATCGCAAGGAATGCTCCTTCGCCATCGTCCGAAGAGGCGGTCTGATGGAAAGCGTCGCAGGCGTTGCCGTAGCCGCTAAGGACTCCGAGAGGTCGCACGCCTCTTGCCAAAGCGTGCCCCTCACTTTCCAGAACCACGAATCCGGCTCCCTCGCCAAGATTCAATCCATTACGGGTCGCGTCAAAAGGCCGGCACGGCTCGCTGTCCAGAATCTTGAGGGAGTTGAATCCGTTGAGATGGTATCTGGTCAGGCATTCCGCACCGCCGGCGACAACGACATCACAGAGACCGCTCTTGATCAGTTCCGCGCCGAGCATTATCGAGTTCGCCGCCGAGGAACAAGCCGTGGAGATTGTTGTCACAAGACCGAAGCCACCGAAGAAATCAGCGATCTCATCCGTGCAGCTTCCGCAGTCGTGAAGACGGAAAAGAGACTGGTCACCGCCTTGGAGATAATGACGCTCAGTCACATCCATCCCGCCGACCGTGGTCCCGGAGATCAATGCGGCACGGTCCGTACCCTTGATCCCTGCCTGTTCCATTGCCTCTTTGGCAGCGATTATCCCCAACAAGGTTGTACGAGGAATGATCCTGTCGGCAGGAAGCCCGAGAGCGTTCCTAAGGTCCTCATCGGACATATTCACTTCCCCGCAAGGAAGGTCGGAATGGGCGGTCTGAAGATGCCTAAGCCTCCCGATGCCGCTTTTCCTGGCGATCAGGGAACGCAAAGTCTTGTCCTTCCCCACCCCGATGGCGGAGATGATTCCGGCTCCTGTTATGACAATCCGTGCGGACACTTACTTAGCCTGGTTAGCCTGAATATACTCGGCCATAGTCCTGACGGACTTGAAGACCTCCTTGCCCTCGGCAGGGTTCTTCAGCTTGATGCCATAGTTCTTCTCCAAAAGCAGCATAAGCTCCAGAGCGTCAATGGAGTCCAGTCCAAGGCCCTCTCCGAAGAGAGGTGCGTCAGCGTCGATGTCCTCCGGTTTGAGATCAGCGAGTTTGAGAGCCTCGATAATCCTCATTTTCAATTCGTTGATAAGCGCGTCCATATTATTGTTTTTCAATTAAATATAATTCGGCCTCAAAATGTTCGGAATCAGAGCATTCCAGCCAACCTGCGATGGCGGATTCCGTCATCGGATCCTGAAAAGCCTGCTCCACAATCTCTTTCATCACCTTGCCATCCTTTTCCTCAAGCACATAGAAGGATGTCTCTCCATAGTACTTGTTCCTGATCGCGATCTCCCCTGTCACAATGTTCGGCAAGGTGTACACGAACACAGCTGGGCTCGGAAAGAATCCATCTTTTCCGATAGTCTTCTGATATTCGGCGTCATCCGCAAGCGATGCACTCTTGTTGAAGAATATCACCGCCCTGTCCTCGCAGTCCGTCTTCCTCGGCGTTTCCTCACCCAAGAGCAATTCAGAGGCGACGAACCCAAGACGGGCCAAAGGGTCCATCTTGAAGAACTTAGGATAATCACCCACCTTCTTCCTGTAAATCTCCACCAGCAGATCCGCGCCGGAAGATTCAAAGATAAGGATTTTTTCCCCAACGACCACCTTGTCAGGAGTGATCAAAACACTCGCCTTTACTTTCATCTTTCACCTCCTTTCAAAACGCGGTCCCCTTTTACGAATATACCGGCGGCGTTGCAACCTCCGAACCCTGACAAAAGCTTGACGAACGCCCGTTTCGTAGTTCTTCTCGGCTCCGGCGAGATGTCCAGCGGACAAGATACTCCGCATTCTGAATATCCTCGTGTTCCCAGAACAGTCCCGTCATCGACAGAGGCCATCGAAAGGATGGTCTCAAGGATTCCAGCCGCCCCCATCGTGTGGCCGAAATAGCCTTTCAGGCTGTTCACCGGCACATCCTGCAATCCGGCTCTGGTCAATGCGATGGACTCCATCTCGTCATTGTAGGCGGTCGATGTGCCGTGGACCGACACGAGCGCCAAATCCTCCGGCTTGACATCTCCAAGCACAGCCTTGATCGCCCTGAAACTGCCTTTTCCTGTTCTGGAAGGCCCGGAAATATGATTTGCATCGTTACGGATCGCTCCACGGAGCAGCACCCAGTCATCCGGTGCGGGTGTCTTGTACTGGAATATGATCGTGGCGGCGGCTTCGCCAAGATTCAGTCCTTTTCTCCGGGCATCGAACGGTCTGCAAGCCTCCTGCGACAATGCCTTGAACGACTGGAAGCCAGAGATGATGAAACGTGACTGGACATCGGATCCGGTCACGATCACCGTGCCGAATCTTCCGGCCTGAAGTTCCCTCATTGCCGTAATCTGGGCGCAAAGTCCGGAGATACAGGCGTTTGACACGACAATCGGGGTGTTCCTATTCCCAAAAAACCTGGCTATCTTCTCGGCCGAGTTTCCAAGCCTTTCCCTTTCGGCAGGATCCCCGCCGCAAGGCTCGGCCTCACTGTCCAGCAGTTCCACATTACCCTTCGTGGAAGACACCACGAACAGCATATCGTCAGAGGCCGGATCTATCTCCGTACCCTTCAAAGCCTTTGACACAGATAAGATTATCCGTTTTTCAAAACGTGTGAGGCCATCCAGTCCGGCATATTCACCAATCCTTGCGGACGAATCGATTCCGGCATATTCATCAGCCAAGGAATCCTCGTCTATCAAAGAGGCAAAGAACGGTTCCGGGAGATTCTTTGAGGATTCGTAGAGCCTCAGAGCCGACTTCCCAGCCTTCACCGCCGCGTAATTCTCTTCCGTGGTCGTTCCCAAAGGCGAGATGATGTTGTCAGAGACTTTGACCACGGCTTTATATTCATT
This sequence comes from uncultured Bacteroidales bacterium, assembly GCA_934725575.1. Taxonomy (GTDB): domain Bacteria; phylum Bacteroidota; class Bacteroidia; order Bacteroidales; family UBA932; genus Cryptobacteroides. Next base: position 62,164 of record CAKVCK010000010.1, on the reverse strand, counting down.
GACAGGCCTGCTTTCGTCCAAAGCGATCACCATTGAGCCTTCCGCCAGCATATTCCCGCCTGATTTTGCCACCGCGTCCACTATAAGCATTGTTCCGAATTCTCCTTTGAGTTTGATTTCCGTCTCGACTGTCTCGCCGACCGCAGGAGTCCTATCGACCTTGAAATCCTTCAGCGCGCAGACATAGCCCACGCTGACTGGTTTATGCAGTATGTACTTGTTGATAAAGCCTATCCGCGCGGCACAGGTCTGGGCGATGTTCTCCACAAGGCCTTCCGGAACAAGCCTTCCATCCTCCACAAAGACATTGTCGTCACGGACTTCAAACAATGTCACCGTCCTCTCATAAGAGCACGACAACAGGCTGGAAATCATCACAAAAGGCTTCCTCTGAGGCAGAAGATCCGTTATATTCACAGATGTGAAATCAAAGGTTTTCAGATCTTCCTCAGTCATTCCAGAACTCATAAAAATTGAACCATTGGTCCGGATGCAACAACAGCATCATTTTGATGCTGAAGGCATAGGCCATCGCCATCTCCTCGGCCTTTTCCCGCACATCCAAGCCTTTCGACAGCCACTCATCCGGACGGGACAAATTCACAGTGTATCTTCTCAGACCTGTCTTCACCACAAAGACCGAAATCACCGGAACATCCCTCATCGCCGCCAACAGGAACGGCCCCAATGGCAGATCAGCCTCCCCATTCAGAATCTCGCAGCGTATGGTACGGTTCGATCCGAAGACCCTGTCTCCGAGGATATTCACTATCTCGCCATCAGCCAAGGCGTTGTTCAGAATCACAAGATGGGACATATCCTCGGAAATGTTCACCAGACGGACATTGTTTTTCTCCAGAACCCTTGCCCTGTTCTCTGTCAAAGTCTCGCCTTCTCCACCGAACACCAAGGCGTTCATCTTCTTGGGAGGCTTAAGCTCATAGCCGGCCATCTCGTCATTCCCGATGTGGGCGCTCAACTGGACGAAACCTTCCTTCCGGGAGCAAATCTTGCTGTACATATACATCTGAGGGACTTCAATCTTGAACCTCTTCCCTGAATATGAAGCGAACCGGTCCAATATGACAGCTCCGAACATCCAATGATTCTTGTACACGTGCCAGAAAGCCCTGAGTGGCCAGAACTTGTGCCTGCGGCGGAAATAATGGTAACTGGAGATGTACCCTTTGTGATTGAATATCATATAGAACGGCACAGCAAAGCTCATCAGCAGGTAAAAGACCCACAGCGGAATGAACTTCATCATCCTGATCAGCGCCCTGTGCATCCACGCGGTCCCGTCAGTCGTACCCTGCCACTTTCTTTCTCCGTTCTCTGACATATTCAAAAATTAAGGTATTCTTAACTTAAACACTTCCAAGTTTTTCCGGGCGAACGTCGGTATTTCTACGCGATTTTCTCTTCGATGAAATCGTAAAGGCTGCCCAAGGTCGTGAGCCGGCCTAGTTCCTCGGTCTTCACCTTGACTCCAAACTCCTTGTCAATCAAGACAATGATGTCCACGATGTCAAGGCTGTCTATGCCAAGGTCCTTTTTAAGGGCGGCGTTCTCGTTCAGAAGCGCCGCGTCGATCTCGAACTCGTCAACAAGGAAACCGTTGACTTTAGTGATAATTTCTTCTTTGCTCATTATTCTATTCTTTTACACAAATCAATATATTATGTCCCTGGCCGATTCCGTCGATGATCTTCTCGACCTTCATCCCGGCTTTCTCTATCAGCCTTGTCAAATCCTCGGAATAGTACATCTTGCTGTTGCCGTTGGCCATCGCCGTGAAATACAAACTGGTCATAGTCAGGCAGAAAGCCGCCGGCTCGAAGCGCTGCCTGTTCCACAGCAGCTCCATTATGCAGAGTCTGGCGCCAGGACGGAGAATCCCGGCGGCCCTCGTGAGTATGCTCAGGATCTCATCCTCGGAGAAACAATCCAGAAACTGGCTCATCCAGATGACATCATATTCCTTGTCCGTCAGAAATTTCGTCGAAGGATCGAGAAGGTTGCCTCCGCAGCCGTGAATCCTTTCCGCACCCGGCTTTCCTGCCGTCTCCTTCCTCATCAGGTCGATCTGCTGCGGAAGGTCCAGAATCGTGACCTCCACATTTGGATCGTAGCCGACGCACTGGAGCGCCCATTTACCGGTATTGCCTCCGACATCCAACAGATTTCTGACCGGACGGTCGAAGATGATCTTCAATGCCTCCTCGAAAGAGTTGTTGGAATAGAAATGGTCGAAAGCGAACCAGCTTGTCCGTGCCGGTTCCGGAAGGGTTGAAAGCCCTTCATAAATCGTGTCCCAGTCCCCAAGGCACTTAAGTCCGGCCGGGCGATGCTCCTTGAAAGACTCGTCCAGATGGAAGAAGCCCTCATAGTTGACATCGTTGTTGAAATCCATATTGATTTTCGTAGCCTCGTCCGTAAGCAGGAACCAACCGACCTTGGAAATCGTGAATCTGTCCGTCTCAGTGTCCACAAGCACGGTTCCGATGCACAGACCGGCCTCCAAAAGACATTTCATAGCATATTCAGAAATTCCGGTAGCCTCTGAGATCTCTTTTTGTGTCAAGCCTTCACGATGCTCGCGAAGAAGATCAAGAATGCCGTATTTCACCAGCAGGCGGGAAGCCTGGAATACGATCGGTCCGAATGCTATGAACTCGGCCATCCGCTGTGCCTCACGGGCAGTGCACTGGTCTTTCGTGTACCTTTTTTCGAGTTCGGGGAACAGTTCCATCTACTTAAGGTTTAGCGGGTTGTCTCTCATATATTTCTCAACGGCAGCGATCTGTTCGTAGAACGGATTGTCCTCCACGAACTTAGGGGCGATCGCACGCACTTCGTCATAGACCTTTCTTGAGGTCGGAGCAAGCTTGTCCGCGATTCCGAGGCAGTCAACGGCCTGGGCCAAAGCTATGAAATGTATGGCGAAAACCTGATAGGTGTTGTCGATAACACGCTTCGTGAGCAAGGCCGTGTTGGTCCCCATACTTACAATGTCCTGATTGTCATTATTGTTCGGAATGCTGTGAACATAGTTCGGCATTGCGAGTGTCTGACATTCGGCCGTAGTCGAGGTGGCCGTGAACTGGCACGCCTGCATTCCGTAGTTGAGTCCGAGAGTTCCCATATTCAAAAATGGAGGAAGGATTCCGTTGATTCGGTCGTGGAAGAGGTAGTTAAGCTGGCGCTCGGCAGTCATCGCCATCCTGACCGTGGCTATCTTCACCTTGTCCTCCTCCAAGGAGATGTAGTCCCCGTGGAAGTTGCCTCCGTGAAAGACATTCTTCGCCTCATAATCCACTATAGGATTGTCACAGGCGGAGTTAAGCTCCTCCTCAAGAACCCTGTGGGCATTCGCGAACGTCTCATAGACAGGTCCCAAGATCTGCGGTGTACACCTCAACGAATAGTAAGCCTGAACCTTGTGGTCGAATGTGTCTTCCGATGCGTGACCGTTGTCGTAAAGGTCGTGCTCACGCTTGCGCAGACAGCCGCTCCCCTCGGAGAGTTGCCTCATACGCCTGGCGATCACCTGTTGTCCTTCGTGACGGCGGACCTCGTTAAGTTCCTCTGACATAAGGTCATCGAACGACGAGGCGATCTCGTTCATCATCACGGAAGCCAAAGTTGCCCAGTCCAAAAGCCTTTCGGCGTAGATCTGGTTGACAATGCCGATTCCGGTCATAAAGGACGTGCCGTTGGAGATTGACAGTCCTTCTCGTATATGAATCTTAAACGGCTCCAAGCCATTCTCTCTCAACACCTCCGCGGACGGACGCCACTCACCTTTGTAATGAACCTTTCCCTCGCCGATCATACAAAGAGCCATATGTGCCAGCTGAACCAAGTCACCGCTCGCACCGACACTGCCGTGCTGAGGGATGAACGGGAATATGTTCCTGTCGATCATCTCCACCAGAAGCTTGACCAAATCGGGATGCACTCCCGAACGTGCCTGAAGGAAGGTTCCCAGACGGGCGATCATCGCCGCCTTGACGTATATGTCATCCAAAGGGTCGCCGGCACCCGTGGAATGGCTTCTGATGATGTTGTACTGAAGATCCTTCAAGTACTTGTCATCCACCCTCCACTGCGCCATCGGGCCGAAGCCCGTGTTGATGCCATAGATCACCTTCTCGGAGGCGAACTCTTTCAGAAACTCGTAGCAAGCCTCGACCTCCGTCATAGGAAGATCATCCAGAACGATCTTCTTATCATTGAATATCACTTCTTCAGCCCAATTAAAACTGAGCGCGGACTTTCCTTTCATATCCGAAACCGATGGTTATAACCAACTTTGAACAATAGTTTGTAAAATTACTAAAATTATTGCTCAAACTACGAAAAAAGTGGGAACCTCCTCCAAGGAAAGTTCGCACATACTCAATTATCCTATGAAAAAACTAAAATGCGTACCTGACACCGACACCCAGAGAAAACGGTCCGTCACCTCTGACTCCACCGTCACCGAACATCAACCTCGGACGGAAGTCAACTGAAAGTTGAAGAGGGAAGCTGAAGGTGTACTCAAGACCGACATTGCCGACAAATCCAGCGTAGACAGTGTTCTCGTCATCACTATTCTTCCACAATGCGACACTCGCGCCCGGGCCTGCATAGAATCCCCAAGTCCCGACGGACGTCCAATTTGGTTGAATAATCATAAAGTTATAGATACCGTCAACGTGAAATGAGCTCGTGCTGAATCCATTGTCAAGGCCGAGGCCAAACTCAAGGAAATCAGCGCCTCTGGAAACGTAGTTCTCATAGCTGACATCAACTCCATAGTTGCCGAGCCTGCCACCTATGGACTTAGGTTGCGCAAGAGCGACCGCGGCGGAGCTGACGAGTACAGCGATAATCAATAAAGCCTTTTTCATAACCTAAAAATTAATGAAATTTAACAAGGCTTATGACATCTACAAAATCTATACTAAACCAGAGAATCCCATAAAGGCCATAGCGAGGATTCCAGCGGTGATAAGGGCTATCGGAATGCCTTTGAACGGCTTAGGGACATCATTTAAATCGAGGTGCTCACGAAGGCCGGCGAACAGCACGAGGGCCATTCCATAGCCTACAGCGGTGGCGAAGGCATACACAACGGACTCGCCGAGGTTCAGCATATGGGCCGGACCACCGAAAGCGAACTCCTTAGTGACCACGTTGAGAGCCACACCAAGCACGGCGCAGTTAGTGGTGATCAGAGGCAGGAATATTCCAAGAGCCTGGTAAAGGGACGGGCTGATTTTCTTCAGCACGATCTCGACCATCTGCACCAAAGCGGCGATCACAAGGATGAACGCGATGGTCTGCAGGAACTGGAGGTTGAAGGCCACCAGAAGATACTGGTTGATGAGATATGTCACCAAAGTCGCGAGGGTGATCACGAAGCACACCGCGCCGGCCATACCGGTCGCCGTGGAAATCTTGTTGGAGACACCCAGGAACGGACACGTGCCCAGAAACTGGGCCAGCATAATGTTATTGACGAATATCGCCGAGATTATGATAAGGAAATATTCCATAACTTAGTTCTTTTTAGCGATTTTGTTGAACAGGACCATAAGATAGCCGAGGGCGAGGAACGCTCCCGGAGCCATCACGAACGCGAGCATTCCGTCTCCGGAGATGAACTTGAAGCCGAAGATGGAGCCGCTGCCCAAGATCTCGCGCACGATTCCCAGAACAGTCAGCGAAAGGGTGAAGCCCAGACCTATTCCAAGTCCGTCCAAGGCGGAGTCAAGGATTCCGTTCTTGTTGGCGAAGGCCTCGGCGCGTCCAAGTACGATACAGTTCACCACGATCAGAGGGATGAACAGACCAAGGGTGGCGTACATAGCCGGAGTGTAGGCCTGCATCGCAAACTGGAGGATGGTCACGAATGTCGCGATCACCACGATATAGACAGGAATATGCACCTTGTCCGGAACCACCGGAGCGATCGCCGAGATGGCTATGTTGGAAAGCACCAGGACGAATAGCGTGGCGAGACCCATACTCATACCGTTGATGGCCGAAGTCGTGGTCGCCAGTGTAGGGCACATACCCAAAAGCAGGACAAAAGTAGGGTTTTCCTTCAGGAAACCTTTTGTGAAAAGATTCAGTTTATTGCTGCTCATAGCCTATTCTCCTTTGATTGAAATGAAAGCCTTGACCGCATTGTCCACAGCCAGGGAATATGCCCTGGATGTGATTGTGGAAGCAGTGATCGCGTCCACGTCGCCACCGTCCTTCTTGACTGTCAGACTCTTTGAGGCAGGGTCGAAGCCTTTGAACTGGTTCATAAACTTCTCGTCGGTGTTGCACTTGGCTCCAAGTCCAGGAGTCTCATTGTGGGACAGGACGGAAGTGTTGTAGACAACTCCGTCGGCGGTGATGCCGACCATCAGGACGAGCGGGCCGCCGAAACCTACCGAGGTAGACTTCACGGCGTAGGCCACCGGAGCGCCATCCTTGGTGCTGACATAATATTCAGAAGCCTGTCCTCCGACCTCGATCGGCTTGGCCTCGGAGAGTTCGCCTCCCTCAGGAAGCACTGCTCCGATGGAGGCCTTGAGAATGTCAGCGTTGGCCTTTGCGATCGGCTCGGCTGTCAGGGCGTACATTCCGCCAAGAAGTGCGGAGCAGACGAGGCTGACGACTGTCAGGCAGACCACCATCGTGGTAAGATTTGATTTTACAGCCATAACCTATGCCCTCCCGTATTTTTTCTGATGGAACCACTTGTTCAGGAGCGGAACCGTCGAGTTCATTATAAGAATAGCGAAGCTCATTCCTTCTGGATAAGAACCGAAATATCTGATCATCAAGGTGATGAAACCTATTCCCACACCGAAGATGATTCCGCCTTTCGTGCTCATAGGAGAGGTCACATAGTCGGTCGCCATAAAGCAGGAACCGAGCAGAAGACCACCGGTGAGAAGGTTGAAGACAGGGTCGGTGAACTGGGTAGGATCCGCGAGCCAGAAGATGCAGGAGACAGCGGCCACGGTTCCAAGGATGGAAAGGGTGATCCACGGCTTGATGACCTTGCGGACAAGCAGATAGATGAATCCGATCAGGATCGCGACGGCGCTTGCCTCACCGGCCGATCCACCGATGTTCGCGAAGAGCATCTGTGAATATGAAAGGCCGTTCTGCGCGATTATGTCCGTGGCGGAAAGTCCTTTCATAAGTCCCTCATTGACAATGCCGAGAGGTGTCGCTCCGGTGATCGCGTCCGCTCCGAAAAGACCTCCCGGAATCGTCCAGTTGGTCATATAGGTAGGGAACGAGATCAGCAGGAACACACGGCCGACGAGAGCCGGGTTGAAGACATTCTGTCCGAGACCACCAAAGGTCATCTTGGCGATTCCGATGGCGACCACAGCGCCGATGAACACAACCCACCAAGGAGTCGTGGCCGGAAGGTTGAGAGCCAGCAGGATGCCGGTCACAGCGGCAGACCAGTCACCGACCGTGGACGGTGCCTTAAGCAGATATTTAGTGATCAAATACTCCAACGCCACGCAGGAGATGACGCTGACAGCCAGAACCAGCAGCTCGGCAAGGCCGTAGAACACGACCGAGACCACAACGGCTGGGATCAAGGCGATCACGACATCCCTCATCAAGACCGGAGTAGTGGTCTTGGAATGAAGGTGCGGAGATGGTGAAACCAACAATCTTTCCATATTCTTAAACAGTTTTTGCTTTTGCGGCTTCCGCGGCGGCCTTTGCGGCTGCGGCGCGAGCCCTCATTATTCCCATAACCTGACCTCTCGCAATACTGATGATGTCCAGCAGCGGAATATAGGAAGGACAGGTGTAAAGACAGCATCCGCACTGGATGCAGTCCTGAACGGCGTTGGCCTCAAGCTCGTCCGTGTTGCCGGCCTTGGCGAGACGGTAGAGCAGGAACGGTTCCAGGCCCATAGGGCAGGCGTCCGCGCATTTTCCGCAACGGATGCAATGGCCTTCCGGATGCCTCTTGGTCTGCTCCTCGGTAAGGAAAAGCAGGGCTCCGGTTCCCTTAAGGGTGGCAGCGTCAAGATTGGCGATGGCCTTGCCCATCATAGGGCCTCCGCTGATGACCTTGGCGGCGTTCTCAGGAACACCTCCGAGGTAGTCGATGATGTAACGGAGCGGAGTCCCGACCCTGACAAGCAGGTTGGCCTGCTTAGGGAAGCACTCGCCGGTCACGGTCACAGAGTTATCGATCAACGGCTTGTTCTTCTGCACCGCGTCATAGACAGCAAGTGCCGTGGCGACGTTCTGGACGACCGCGCCCACGTCGATAGGCAGTCCACCGGACTTGACCTGACGGTGCATCACAGCGTCAATCAGCTGCTTCTCACCACCTTCAGGATATTTCTTCATCAAAGGGAGCACCTCGATTCCATCGAACTTCGATGACTTGCCCTTCAATTCCGCAAGCACTTTCTGAATATGCCCGATCGCCTCCGGCTTGTTGTCCTCGATGGCGATCGTGGCGCTTGCCACGCCGAGAGCCTGCTTGATCAGAGCGGTTCCCACTACGACCTGTTCCCCTTTCTCAAGAAGGGTACGGAAGTCGGACGTGAGGTATGGCTCGCACTCGCAGCCGTTGATGATCAGCATCTCGCACTTCTTTCCAGGAGGCGGGGTCAGTTTTACATGAGTCGGGAAGGTCGCTCCGCCGAGTCCGACGACTCCGCCGAGACGGATCTTCTCGATGATGGCCTTGCCGTCCTCAGGAATGTCTGTCACAAGGGTCTCTGAGCGGTCGATGCTCTCAAGCCACTCGTCCCCCTCCACAGCGATCTCCACATAGGTCTGTGTGTTGCCGGCGAGATCCTTGCGCGGGCCGATCGACTTCACGGTTCCGGAAACGGAAGAGTGGATGAATGCCGAAACGAATCCGCCCGGCTCGGCGATCGGCTGGCCGACCTTTACCTTGTCACCGACAGCGACAACCGGCTTCGCCGGAGCGCCGATGTGCTGGGCAAGGGAAATATACACGGTCTGAGGCAGCGGAAGAGCCTCGATGGCGCAATCGCGCGAGATCTTGGCATCGTTCGGATGCACTCCTCCGATTGAGAATGTTCTGTTAGCCATTGTTCTGTTCCTCCTTCTTTACAGCGGCGGCTGCGGCTGCAGCGGCCTCTCTTGCCTTTTTCTGACGTTCCTGGACACGGGCCTTCACGGCATCCTTGTCCAGCGGCTTAGGGAAATTAACTCCGATGATGGCGCCTGTAGGGCACATCGCCTCACACTCACGGCAAAGCTTGCACTTGGTGAAATCAATGTAGGCGACGTTGTTCTCAACGGTGATGGCATCGTGAGTACAAGTCTTCGCGCAGATTCCGCAGCCGATGCAGCCGGCCGAGCAAGCCTTCTTCACAGCTGGTCCCTTGTCCTTGTTCACGCAGGACACGTACATCCTCATTCCGCGAGGTCCCTTGGCCCTCAGCTCGATGATGGATTTAGGGCAAGCCTTCACACAGGCACCGCAGGCGGTACACTTCTCCTGGTCCACGACCGGAAGTCCGGTCTCCGGATCCATAGACAAGGCCCCGAACTGACAGGCGGCAACGCAGTCCCCGCAGCCAAGACATCCGAACGCGCAGCCCGTGTCCCCGGCGTAGAGGGCAGCCTTGACCTTGCAGGAGGCCGTGCCGTCATATTCATTGGTCCTCGGTCTGGCGGCGCAGGTGCCACCGCAGCGCACCACAGCCACCATCGGCGCCTTCTCCTTGACCTCGTAGCCAAGGATCGCGGCAACCTTCTTCATTGTCTCATTGCCTCCGACAGGACAATAGTTGTTGTCCAGATTCGGGGCTTTCACCGCAGCCTCGGCGAACGCGTGGCAGCCGGCGAAACCACAACCTCCGCAGTTCGCTCCCGGCATAGCCTTCTCAACCTCCTCAATGCGCGGGTCCTCCTCCACCTTGAACCGCTGCGCGACAAGGTAGAGAGCCAGCGCAAGCAGAAGGCCGAGGCCCGTGATGACTGCGATGGTCCAGATGATTGTTGTTGTCATAAAGCCAAATAAAAGCTAATTAATTAGTTATTTCCGAATATAAAACACATACCCCTCCGCAAGACGGTTCCTGCAAAGGTAAAGTATGAGGTAATACACAACAATGCCCCCGATCGAAACCAGCCCGCTGGCCAGCTCGCCGAAGCCAATATATGACAAAGATAACACTAAAATCAGTAATATCACCAAAGGAATCACATAAGAAAGCAAGACAGCCTTGAGTCCCATCTTCCTCGCGAGGCAGACTTCGACCTCCTGACCTATTGAATATGACCGGTCTCCATAGACAGGAACGTCCACGATCTTCTTTTTGGACTCCGCCGCCCCGCAAAGACCGGCCGCGTGACAGGCCGAGCAGGCGGATTCGGACACAATCTGGACCGAGACCTTGCCCTTTCCGACCGACACTATCATACCTTTATGTGAGACTTCTCCGGTTGCCATCTGTCATTCGATTGAAGAAAACGGATGCTTAAGTTCGTTACAGCTTTTCAAACGTCCCTGGACCTGTCCCACCTTCAGCGGAGCTGAGAACCAGACCGGAATCCTGTTGTCATCGTCCGAGAACCATCCGTAAAGGTCGGAATCACCTGAGAAGACTTCTCCGGAGACAACCTCGAAACTGAATTTGAGACATCTGACAGTACCGATCCCGTCCACGCTTTTGTTCTCCTTGCCCAAGTACCTGAAATGCAGGGTATAGACATCGTCATCAACCGCGAAGGTCATCGGATAGTCGCCGCCTTCCTTGAGTTTTGTGACATCGATATTACGCAGGACATAGTACATAAGCGGAATATCGTGGGTACACTTGTCCAACGGCAGGGTAGCAGAGAACTCGCCTTTCCTTGAATTGCTCAGGGAAGCGTTGATCTGCCCGTTACCGTCAGGTGTACGGGTATATGAATACAGATTCGTGCAGGTATATTTTCCCTCTCTGGCGAACCTCGTGAACTTCATCGGCTCCAGTCCGTCACGGGTGAACCAGGAGTCAAGTTCCTCCTTCACGCGGAAGAACTTCTCGTAAAACTTCTGTGTCTTCCCCGTCAATGACGCGTGAAAGACCTTCCGGCCGTTCAGGACCGTGGTGTCAACCCGGAGTGTGGCCTGGGCCACGTCCGCATTGATGATCCCCCATTTGTAATGAATGGTGAAAACCAGATTCTCACCTCCCTTGAATGCCAGACTCTCCTCGCTTAGTTTCTTTACCGGAATGCATTTTCCCTCACCGCCGGCGTATGCCGCCGCGGACGACAGGATGAATATGGCGGCCAAAGCGCCGAAGAGTCTTGTCGGTTTCATCAGAATTCAGTGTTATTGTCAAACTCATTGTTCATCGCGGAATTCATCGCCGACTCGGTGCCGCCCATCGACTCCGCCACCGCTGTCAATGATTCTCCCGGCTCCACAAAGCGAACCTGCTCAGCCTTGAACAACATATCTATGTCACATACCTCGCCGTTACGGTGCTTGGCGATGATGATCTGTGTGGTCTCTTTTCCGCCCGGTGTCTCGGCAAGTCCAAGATAGTCAGGGCGATGGATGAATATCACCATATCGGCATCCTGTTCTATTGAACCGGACTCACGAAGGTCGCTCAACTGAGGTTTTCCGTTGCTTCCCTGACGCTTCACGGCATCACGGGACAACTGGGACAGAGCGATGATCGGGACATTCAGTTCCTTTGCAGTAGCCTTCAACGTTCTGGAGATCGCGGCGACTTCCTGCTCACGCATTCCACGGAGCTCGGTAGGTCCTTGGATCAGCTGCAGGTAATCCACAATCACCAGCTGTACCCCTTTGGACTTCACAAGCCTCTTGATCTTGGTCCTGAACTCCATCAACGGGATGCTTGGAGTGTCATCTATGTAGAGAGGGGCTTTCGTCAAGGCCGCAAGCTTGGTCTCCAGCTGCTGCCACTCCCACGGTTCCAGCTTGCTTCCTCCCTTCAGCTTGTCGGCCGGAAGACCGGACTCAGTCGTCATAAGTCGCATAACGAGCTGGAGCGCCGACATCTCCAGTGAGAACACGGCCACCGGTCTATGGTAGTCAACGGCCGCATTTCTGGCCAGATTGAGGGCGAACGCCGTCTTTCCGACGGAAGGCCTGGCCGCAAGGATGATAAGGTCGGATTTCTGCCAGCCGCGGGTTACCCTGTCAAGGGACTGATAGCCGGAAGGGACACCGTTGAGACCGGACTTGTCCTGATTAGCCTCTATCTCCTTCATCGCCTCGTTGATCACCGAGCCGATGTCCTGCAATTCCTTCTTCTGGCTGTTCTGGATGGCGTTGTAGATCTTGGTCTGAGCCTGATCGATCAAGTCGTCAACCTTCACGGAATCATCGTATGACTGCTTGAGAATCTCATACGCGGCCGTGATCAGATCCCTCTGGATGCTCTTCTGCTTCAGGATGCGGACATAGTACTCGATGTGCGCCGCGGCCCCTACTTTCTCGGAAAGCCCTGCCAGCGCCACAGGACCTCCCACCGCCTCAAGGTTTCCCTTGTCCCGAAGCTTGGTGCTTGTGGTGATGATGTCAACGGACATATGCTCGTTCACAAGCTCGGTCATAGCCTCGAAAATCATCCTGTGGCGAGGATCATAGAAGCAAGACGCGGAAAGTTCCTCAAGCGCCGTGTCCACAGCCGAGGGTTCTATAAGCATAGCGCCAAGGACAGCCTCTTCGACTTCAAGAGCTTGAGGCGGTTTGTTTCCCATCTCAAGCCCAAGTGTGTCAAGATTGACTGCCTTAGCCTTTTTTCTGGTTGTTTTTCCAGTCTGGTCAGGCATATAGTCCGAAGTTGAATATTGACCTATTCAAAGTCTGGATTGACGATGATCCTGCCGCAATGCTCGCAGATGATGAGCTTCCTGTTGGAGGCGATGTCCACGAGACGCTGTGGAGTGATGGTGTTGAAGCATCCTCCGCAAGAGTCACCGTTATAGACAGAAACGACGGCGAGATGGTTGTGAACGCTCGCGCGGATGCGGTCGTAGGCGCTCATAGTCCTCGGGTCGATCTTCTTCGCGCAATCCTCCCTGACGGCCCTAAGTTTCTTCTCATCCTTGGAAGTGGACTCGACAATCGTCGCAAGTTCCTCTTTCTTGGCCTTAAGGTCATCGTTACGGACGGCGATATAGTCCTTCAAAGACTCGATGTCCTCCTTCTTCTCAGCGATGGCCGCCTTTGTGTCATTGATGTTCTTCTGAGCGATCTGACGAAGAAGTCCCTGATTCTCAATCTCCTTGTTGATGGAGTCGTACTCACGGCTGTTGGAGATGTCGTTCAACTGCTGCTGGTACTTGTCGATCTGGGTGTCGCAATCGACGATGTTCTGCCTGTTCTCGGCAATCGTCTGGTTGTAAGCCTCGATGACAGCGGCATCCTGAGCCTGACGGGCCTTCAGGTCAGCTATCTCGTTCTCAAGAGCCTCGACCTCTGACGGGAGCTCGCCGCGCATCTGCATAATCTTGTCAATCGCGGAGTCAGCTTCCTGAAGGGCGTAGAGTGTCTTAAGCTTTTCCTCAACGCTGATTTCAGAGTCAGCGAAATTCTTCTGGAGAGAGACGAACGTCTCCCTCTGGTCTATCGGGGTCTCGACTTTCTTGATTTTTTTAGTTGCCATATAGCTATCTGACTAATAATAATATACCGGATTACTTGTCTCCAGCCTCGCGCTGGTATAGACTGCAAAGTTAGGAAAATTTTTCCTTAACAGAGAAAATAATATTTCCACAATCTCCACTTCCCCTTCAAAATGGCCTATGTCTATGACCATAAAATCCTTAGTGGTGAAGAAATGATGATAGGATATGTCGCCGCACAGGTAGGCCTGAGCGCCGGCTTCCCGGGCGTTCCCGATCAACGATCCTCCGGAGCCGCCGCACATCGCGACACGGCTGACCGGCACATCGGGAATATGCGAGCAACGGACGACCTTGAGGCCGAACTTCGATTTGACATATTCAATGAACTCAACGCCAGCCATTGGCTCCGGAAGGTTTCCGACCGCACCTAGCCCATAGCCGCCCGGTTCCTCGTCAAGGATCCTGATATCCTTGAGTTCCAACCGCCTGGCCATAGCCCCGCTGACTCCGCCAAGCACCTTGTCTGCGGTTGTGTGCGCGGCATAGACAGCGATTCCCGCGGCGGCGGCCTTCAACACGGCAAGCCCCACCGGATCCTCCGGGGAAATTTTCTTTATGCCTCCGAATATCAAAGGATGATGCGTCACGATCATATCCGCGCCGCACTCCACAGCCTCGTCCACGAGCCCGGCCGTGCAGTCGAAACCGAGAAGGATCCCGTGTACCTCCTGCTCCGGTGAACCGATGATAAGACCGCTGTTGTCCCAGTTTTCCTGAATGGACAGCGGAGCGAAAGACTCAATGACGGCAGTGATGTCCTTAACTTTCATATTCACAAGGATTTCTTCACATCCACAAGCTGTCTGCGGATCTCCTTCAGGCTGTCCAAGGCCTTCACCCGGCCATCGACCTTCTTCCTGTCCGCGGCCATCTTCTTCGCGGCGCCCTCAAGCGTCAGCCCCTGCTCCTTGACGAGCAGGTGGATCTGCTTCAGGCAATCCAGATCATCGGCCGTGAAAAGACGGTTGCCCTTCGCGTTCCTTTTCGGCTTGATGTACTTAGGGAACGAATTGGACCAGAATCTCACAAGGGATGTGCTTTCCCCAAGGATGTCCGCGACCTCTCCGATTGTATAATATAATTTCTCCATACCTATGACAAGTTTAAATATTATTAATCAATCCATTGACTGTCCGGTGTTCACGGACATAAACAACATTCTCATATAGTCGTCCGGGCTGATCGAGGCGAACAGATAGTTCAGCGGATCCAGCCTCAGCGTGTCCTTCAGCACCTCATAGTGAAGATGCGGGGCGAAAGAGTTTCCCGACATCCCGACCTGACCTACCTGCTGCCCCCGCGTCACTTTCTGTCCTTTCGAGACACGGGTGTTCTCAAGATGGGCATAGCGGGTCTGGTAGCCGTTGCCGTGATCGACAACCACAACATTCCCAAGACCTTTGGATGAATGCGTTACCTCTTTCACAGTTCCGTCAGAGGCCGCGAGCACAGGCTCACCCTGCTGCGAGATCAGGTCCAGACCTCCGTGAAACACAGACACCTTATAGAAAGGGTTTATCCTGTCTCCGAGCGAGGCCCCGGTCCTGGCATAAGAGAAGCCGCGCAACGGATTGGTCATCGGAGGCAGGCTGTCCCTGTCACCGGAGATGACCTCCATTATTCTCCGGAAATTCGCCTCCACCCTGTCGGAAGCGTCAGACAGGACATCCAGCCTTTTCCGGGTATATTCAACAATGTCCTTGTCACGCACGGAATCCGCATCTGAAAGAATGCTCTCCGAATAGATGTTGCCGAGGTCCGGAGCGTTGGAATTGAAAAGGCGATGGTATATCTCGTCATCCTTGATCTTCAATCCGTCAAGGACATCCCCCACGAGTTCCTCCTTGGCGGCCAGATCCATATACATCTGCCGGTACATCTGGTTCTCTCTCTTCAGCCTGCGCTCGGAATCAGTGCTGACGACAAGCGAGAAGACCACATAATAGACAACGGCCAGCGAGGCCGTCACCAGAAAATATTTCAGAGCCTTTCCCAGAATATTCCACACGGAATGGGTGACCTTGCGGAACTCCATTCTGGTCTTGTCAAACTCGTATCTCACATTCCTTCCCATCGTCCCTCCGCTTTAACGCCGCCTGACACTGAAGGAATGGCGTGAGGACGAAGTCCCTGACTCATCCTCCCTCATCCTCACCATCGCTGAATATTCCCGCGGGGACATTGACAAATCTAGATAGTTGGCCGGATTGACTTTCTGTCCCTTATAGACTACCTCGTAGTGGAGGTGCGGGCCGCTGGAGCGTCCTGATTTCCCGCTCTCGGCGATGCAGTCGCCCCTCTTCACTTTCATCCCCTCAATGACCTTTACAGAGTTAAGGTGGGCATAGATTGTCTTGTAGCCGAACCCGTGGTCTATCGTGATGGAGTTGCCGTAGCCGAAGAACTCGAATTTCACCGACTCCACGACACCGTCGCCGGTGGCATAGACCGGATTGCCGATCTTCATCGCAAAATCAAGCCCTGTGTGCATCTTGGCATTGCCGGTGAAAGGATCCGACCTGTAACCGAACCTGCTGGACAGGTGGTACTTGGACTCATCCGGAACCACCGGAGGGATCGCGGGGATGCAGGATGCCATATCTCCGGCCGTCTTTGACACAGATGCGACCTCGTCGAAGGATTTGCTCTGGACATAGGTCTTGCGTGTCAGGCGGTCAATCCGGACGACTGTGTTCTTGAGCCTGTCGTCCGGCTCAAGGCCGTCAAGGAACGAATACCTGTCCACTCCCCCGATGCCGGCGTTCCTCACCTCGGCGGGGATCTCATTCATTCCGAATATGGACCTGTAGATGTCGTCATCCCTTACCCTCAGAGCCTCGAGAGTCTCCTCATAGCGGTCCAGTTTGGTGTTCATAAGGTCAATCTTGGCATCCCAGCGGGCGTGCTCGGCCTTGAGGAACACTGTCTTCGGAAGATCATATCCAAGGACAGAGGTGAACAGCCACAGGTACAGCACGGCCATCGCCACGCTGCCTACGAACAGAAGTATTCCCTTGAAGACTTTCGACTTCAAGGACACCTCCTTTATCTCATATAATAAGGTCTCCGGATTGAGAATATACTTTCCCATAACTTACAAATATACCCTTTTTTGCGATATATCCCGAAAAATGTTATAATTTTGCCAATTCCGTGCCTTTCTGAACGAGAAATCCGAAAGGGAACGGGAGAATATTCACGAATTAATTGATTTTTAGATATGTACACCGCTAAAGAGATTCGACAGCAATTTTTGGACTTCTTCGCATCCAAGGGACACACGATTGTGCCGTCCGCCCCGATGGTGATCAAGAACGACCCGACGTTGATGTTCACGAACGCCGGAATGAACCAGTTCAAGGACATATTCCTCGGCAACTCAGTGCCTAAGATGAAAAGGGCGACCGACTCGCAGAAATGTCTGAGAGTCAGCGGAAAGCATAATGACCTTGAGGCAGTGGGGCACGACGGAAGGCATCACACGATGTTCGAAATGCTGGGCAACTGGAGCTTCGGGGACTATTTCAAGGCAGAGGCCATCAGCTGGGCCTGGGAACTGCTGACGGAGGTTTACAAGATCGACAAGTCAAAGCTCTATGCCACGGTGTTCGAGGGTTCCGCAGAGGACGGGACAGCCCTTGACGAGGAGGCGAGGCAGGCTTGGATGAAGCTCATGCCTGCGGACCACATCATCTTCGGCAACAAGCACGACAACTTCTGGGAGATGGGCGACACGGGCCCTTGCGGCCCTTGCAGCGAGATCCACATCGACCTGCGTCCGGACGAGGAGATCGCCAAGATTCCGGGAAAGGATCTCGTGAACACTGACAACGACCAGGTCATCGAGATCTGGAACCTCGTGTTCATGCAGTACAACCGCAAGGCTGACGGATCCCTGGAACCGCTCCCTGCCAAGAACATCGACACCGGTATGGGCTTCGAGAGGCTCTGCATGGTGCTTCAGGGCAAGACCAGCAACTATGACACGGACGTGTTCTCAGGAATGATCCGCAGGATCGAGGAACTTTCCGGACACAGATACCACGAGAGCGAAAAGACCGAGGTGGCGATGAGAGTCATCGCAGACCACATCAGGGCCATCGCTTTCTCCATCGCCGACGGTCAGCTGCCGTCCAACGTGAAGGCCGGCTATGTCATCAGAAGGATCCTGCGCCGCGCGGTACGCTACGGCTACACGTTCCTCGGGTTCGACGAGCCGTTCCTCTGCTCGCTGGTGCCTCAGCTTGTGGCTGATATGGGAGAGGCCTATCCGGAGATCGCCAAACAGCAGAAACTGATTGAGAGCGTGATCCGTGAGGAGGAGATGTCCTTCCTGAGGACTCTCGACCGCGGAATCAGACTGATGGACGACTACATCGCCAAGAACGCCGCCACGAAGACAATCCCGGGAGAGGACGCCTTCATCCTCTACGATACCTACGGATTCCCGATCGACCTGACTGAGCTGATCGCTTCGGAGAAAGGCTATACTGTTGATATGGAGGGATTCGGCAAGGAGCTCCAGAAGCAGAAGGACAGGGCGCGCAACGCCACAGCCAACGAGTTCGGGGACTGGACGATCTACAATGACGGTGAGGAAGAGGCCTTCCTCGGCTACGACAACTTCGAGCTTGATGGCGTGAAGCTTCTCAAGCAGCGTACCGTGAAGCAGAAGAACAAGACTATGTTCCAGCTGGTCTTCGACCGCACTCCGTTCTACGCGGAGATGGGCGGACAGGTGGGCGACACCGGAGTCATCGTCTCCGAAAGCGGCGAGGAGATCAAGATCCTCAACACAATCAAGGAGAACAACCTTACAATCCACATAGCCGAAAGGATTCCGGCAAACTGCGAGGAGACCTTCACCCTGAAGGTTGACGTGGAGCGCAGGCTCAAGATCACAGCCAACCACACGGCGACCCACCTTTTGGATTTCGCTCTGAGAGAGGCTCTTGGAACACACATCGAGCAGAAGGGATCGTTCGTCGGCCCGGACTATTTCCGTTTCGACTTCTCACATTTCGCGAAGGTCACCGACGAGGAACTCAGGCAAGTCGAGCACAGGGTCAACCAGCTCATCCGCGCGGACTACCCTCTGGAGGAAAAAAGGGATGCCACGATGGACGAGGCCAAGGCGATGGGAGCCATCGCACTCTTCGGCGAGAAATACGGCGACAAGGTACGCGTAGTCAAGTTCGGTGACTCCATCGAGCTCTGCGGCGGAACCCACGCCAGCTCCACCGGCCGCATCGGCTTCTTCAAGATCGTCTCCGAGTCCGCCATCGCAGCGGGCGTGCGCAGGATCGAGGCCGTGACCGGAGAGGCCGCCGAGAACATTCTCGACACACTCACGGACACTCTCAAGGGCATCCGCACGATGTTCAATAACGCTCCTGACGTGGCAGCGGCAGTGGCGAAACTCATCAGCGAGAACTCCGACGCAAAGAAGAAGATCGAGGAATATGCCAAAGAGAAGGCCGCCTCGTTCGCCAAAGTGATTTCCGAGAACGCCGAGGAGATCAATGGAATAAAAGTTGTTAAGTTCAGCAGGGATGTCGATCCGGCTATGCTCAGGGAAGCGGCCTCGATCCTCCAGAAGGAAGTGGAGAATTTCGCCCTTGCCGCAGCCTTCAGCCACGACGGCAAACCACAACTCGCACTGATGTACTCCAACGACCTTGTGGCCGCGGGCCACAACGCCGCGAAGGACATCCGTGAGGCCGCCAAGTTCATCCAGGGAGGTGGCGGCGGACAGCCGGTTCTCGCCACGGCGGGCGGAAGGAATATCGACGGACTTCAGGCCGCGCTGGACAAGATGGTGGAGATCATCACGGCATAGACACGGGTATATTCATTGGTATATTCATAAAACAAAACTTCGGGGATGAAGAAGATTGACAGATTCATACTGACCTCATTCATAGGACCATTCTTTATGATCCTGCTTGTGGTCATCTTCATCCTTATGATGCAGTTCCTGTGGGTTTACATCGACGAGCTGGTCGGAAAGGGTCTGAGTCTGGGCATCGTGGCGGAGTTCCTCTTCTGGGGAAGCTGCACCGTGCTGCCGCTGGCGCTGCCGCTGGCCACTTTGCTCGCCTCGATGATGACCATCGGGAATATGGGCGAGAACAACGAGCTCATCGCCTTGAAGGCGGCCGGAGTGTCGGTCCTCAGGGTGATGCTGCCGATTCTCATAGCCTCGTTCTTCATCAGCATCGGAACGTTCTTCGTCATCAACAATCTCGTGCCGGTCTCCTACAACGAGATCTTCACGCTGAGGGACGACATCGGCAAGACCAAGGAAGAGATAAAGATCCCTTCCGGAACGTTCTACGACGGGGTTGACGGCTATGTCCTCCGGGTCGGAAGCCGCAATGACAAGACCGGAATGATGAAGGATGTTATGCTCTACGACCATCACGGAAAGGGCAACACACGTCTTACGTTGGCCGATTCGGCGATAATGAAGATGTCAAAGGACAAGTCCTACCTGACATTCAGGATGTACAACGGCACCAACTACCAGGAGACCAACGAGAAAAATTACCGGGACACATCCCTGCAACTCCAGAAGATCGACTTCTCAAGGCAGGAGATGGTCATCGCCCTCCAGAACTATGCGTTCCAGAAGTCGGACAGCGCAAGGTACGGGGATCAGGTCAAGGCGCTGCCGTTGGAAAAACTCAGAGTCCAGAAGGATTCCTTGATGGCCCAGCGGGACAGCACCAAGTCCCAGCAGCTTTTCACAACCGCCGCGTCATACCTGTTCACCCAGAATAAGCAGCTCGACACGACAAAATGCGGAATATCAAGGAATTTCAGCGATCCTGAATATCTCAGTTTCAGCGATGACAGGGCAACGGCACAGGCTTTGGAAAGAGCGGCCGACAACGCAAGACAGCTCAAGTCTAACCTTGAAAGCTATGAGTTCGGGGCTTTTGACTACACGGTCCGCCTGCGATGGACGGCCCTTGAGTTCCTGAGACGTTACGGACAGGCGTTCGCCTGCTTCATAATGTTCTTCATAGGAGCCCCTCTCGGAGCGTTGATAAGAAAAGGAGGCATCGGAGTCTCGGCCATCGTCTCACTGCTGTTCTTCGTTCTATACTGGATCGTGGACATCACCGGAGTCAAGCTGGCGAGGGACGGAAGCATCAGCACGTTTATGGGAGCGTTCGCGTCGGCGCTGATCCTGCTGCCGATAGGCCTGTTCCTGACGTGGAAAGCGGTCCACGACACGGACATTTCAAATTTGGACAGTCTAAAGAACTGGTGGAGAAAGACTAAGAGTATGTTAGCGGGAATATTCAAGAAAACAAGGATCGTGTATATGGGCACGCCGGACTTCGCGGTGGCCCCATTGCAGGCTCTCCTTGAGCAAAAGTACAACATCGTGGGTGTGGTCACAGTGGCGGACAAGCCGAGCGGCCGGGGACAGAAAGTCAACGAAAGCGCAGTCAAGAAGTTCGCTGTCGAGCACGGGATTCCGGTTCTGCAGCCGGTGAAACTGAAGGATCCGGAGTTCCTGAAGCAGCTCAAGGCTCTGAAGGCCGATCTCTTCATCGTGGTGGCTTTCAGAATGTTGCCGGAAGAGGTGTGGGGAATGCCTAAGCTTGGCACGTTCAATCTGCACGCGGCGCTTCTGCCTCAATACCGTGGAGCGGCTCCTATCAACTGGGCCGTGATCAACGGGGAGACCAGAACCGGCGCAACGACGTTTATGATCGACAAGGACATCGACACAGGTGGAATCATTCTGCGTCAGGGAATCAATATTTCAGACACTGACACAGCCGGAGACGTGCACGACAAACTGATGGAGATCGGGGCGGATCTGGTTGTACAGACAACCCAGGGCATCATCGAGCGCAATGTGGACACGCGTGTACAGAGGAGTTTCATCCAAGGTTCCGAGGTGCTGAAGCCTGCGCCGAAGCTGTCCCGTGAACTGTGCCACATCGATTGGAACGACTCCACCAAACAGATCTACAATCTCATACGTGGCCTCAGTCCTTATCCTGCGGCGTTCACTGAACTCGTCAAGGAAGGTAGCGCTCCGGCCCAGTTGAAGATCTTCACGGCCGAAAAGGTCGATGAGCCTGTCGAAGGAACCATTCCGGGCCGAATCCTCACCGACGGCAAGACCTACCTCTACATCACCACCGCCGACGGAGCCATCTCCCTGAAGGACGTGCAGATAGCCGGCAAGAAGCGGATGGACATCAAGGCCTTCCTCGCCGGATTCCGCGAGCCAGAGACCTACACGACCACCCCCGGCACCTCAAAAGCCGAAATAGCCAAAACCAAAGCATAATGGAAGCGGTCATCATAGGAGGTGGCGATTTCCCTAAAAAGGAATATCCCCGCGAACTTCTCCGCAGGGCAGACGTGATCATCTGCTGCGACAGCGCACTGGACTCATTTCTAAGGAACCGCGAC
Source organism: uncultured Bacteroidales bacterium (assembly GCA_934725575.1). Classification (GTDB taxonomy): domain Bacteria; phylum Bacteroidota; class Bacteroidia; order Bacteroidales; family UBA932; genus Cryptobacteroides. The sequence goes on along the minus strand of CAKVCK010000010.1, from coordinate 40,051 downwards.
AAGATATTCAAAGACCGCCGGGATCCGGATGCGATCATCGGGGATATGGATTCCATCTCAAGGAAGCATCTCCAGGAATATTCAGACATATCCATAAAGGTCGAGGAGCAGGACGACAACGACCAGACCAAGGCATTCCGTCACCTCCTTGAGCATTGGCCGGAAGTCAAGACCGTGCATCTGCTAGGCGCCACCGGAAAGCGCGAGGCCCACACCATCGGCAACCTTGGACAGATTATGGAATATGCCCGGCTTTACGGAGCCAGCGGTAATCCTGATGAAGACGGAATATATGTCGATGCGGTGTCCGACTATTCGACGGCTTTCGCATTGACAGACTCTTGCGAGCTGTTTGTCGGCGAAGGGAGGGCCGTGTCCATATTCAGCCCCGATAATTCTTTGAATATCAAGTCCGAGGGATTGGTATGGCAGACCAGTGGAGTGGTTTTCGACAACTGGTGGCAGGCCACTCTCAACCGCGCTTCGGCCGATGTTGTCAAGCTGACGTTCTCGCACAAGTCAATGGCGTTGGTGATTCTGGATTAATATCATTTCAATTTTTTTCATTATTTTTACGGAACATTTTGTCTTATAAACACTATGCTCCGAAAAATTAGAATCACTCTGGCGGCGATCTGCTTCGTTGCGGTAACGCTGCTGTTTCTGGACTTCACCGGAACACTTCATCTTTGGTTCGGCTGGCTCGCCAAGATCCAGTTCCTGCCGGCTGTTCTGGCCCTCAACTTCGTTGTCATCGCCATTCTTCTGGTACTGACACTCCTTTTCGGCAGGATCTACTGCTCGGTGATATGCCCGTTGGGTATATTCCAGGACTGCGTGTCCAACCTCAGTTCCAGGAGAAAAGGCAAGAAGGCAAGGTTCTCATATTCAAAGGAAATCAAATGGTTGCGCTACGGGGTGTTGGTGCTGTTCGTGATCGCGCTGGTCGCCGGACTCAATGCTCTTGTAGCGCTTCTGGCTCCATACAGCGCTTACGGCAGAATGGTGCAGAGTCTGCTCGCACCGGTTTGGCAGTGGGGCAACAACCTGCTCGCCTGGATCGCCGAGAGGCAGGACAGCTACGCGTTTGTGACCAAGAATGTTTGGCTGAAGAGTCTGCCGACGTTGATTGTGGCGGCGGTGACATTCATCGTCGTGGTGGTTCTCGCCTGGAGGAACGGCAGAACCTATTGCAACACTATCTGCCCGGTAGGAACCACGCTGAGTTTCTTCTCACGGTTCGCGATGTTCCGCCCGGTGATCGACAAATCAAAGTGCAAGAGCTGCCACGCCTGCGAAAGGAAATGCAAGGCGGCCTGCATCGATGTTGGCAACCATCGGATTGACTACAGCAGATGCGTGGACTGTTTTAACTGCATCGACTCGTGTCGGTTGGGAGCACTCAAGTACCGTTTCGCCTGGGGTGGCTCAAATTCCGCCGGCACTGACACAAAAGGCAACGCTGGAACTGCCGAAGCAAACTCCGAGGGAACAAAAAGCGCACAAAATGTCGCCCAAGAGTGTCTGAAGACACCGTTCGGAAGCAAAAACGCCCAAAATCGTTCCTCTTCAGCCACGGCCAACGAGGGAAGAAGGGCCTTCATCGTAGGCGGAGCGGCTGTCATCGGAGGGTCGCTGCTGTCCTCATTGCCGTTGAATGCTGAGGAAGAGATCAAGGACAAGAAACGGGACGGAGGGTTTGCCGAGGTGCTTCCAAAGAAAGCCCCGAACAGAAAAACGCCTGTTACTCCATTCGGTTCCGAGAGCGTGGAGAAGTTCTATAAGCACTGTACGGCCTGCCAGCTCTGCGTGACCGTCTGCCCGAACAATGTTCTCAGACCATCCTCCAGACTTGAGCACCTGATGCAGCCAGAGATGTCTTTTGAGAAAGGCTACTGCCGTCCGGAATGCGTGAAATGCTCCGAGGTCTGCCCTGCTGGAGCCATCCTGAAGATCACTCCTGAGGAGAAAACCGAATGGAAGGTCGGCACTGCCGGCGTGGACTATGACCTCTGTGTCGTGAACCGTGACGGGGTCAGCTGCGGAAACTGCGCGCGTCACTGCCCTGTCGGAGCGATCAGGATGGTCAGGAAGAATCCTGATGACGAGAAGAGCCCAAGGATCCCTTCGGTCAACGAGGAGAAGTGCATCGGCTGCGGAGCGTGCGAGAATCTCTGCCCGTCCCGCCCGATAAGCGCCATCACCGTCAATGGGTACAATGTTCATCATAATGTGTAACCGGTCTTTGAGACAAGCCTTCTGAAGGGACATATTCAGAAAAAGCGGTCTCAACAAATTCCATGAATATGAAAGAGAATATTAACAGAAGAGAATTTCTCAAACAAGCCGGTGCCGGGACAGCGGCCGTGGGAGCCGTGGCTCTTGCCGGAGCGTGCGCCCCTAAGAAGACAGCCGAGGCCATCCTTGACGATGGTTCCAGTGAAGATGTGCTGGAGAACGGTAAGATGGAGATGCGTGAGAATCCGGGCAACGGGGACATGGTTTCCCTGCTGGGTTACGGATGTATGCGCTTCACGATGAAGAAGGACGAGAGTGGGAAGGATATCGTGGATCAGGAGAACGCCAACAAACTGATTGACTACGCCTTGGCTCACGAAGTCAACTACTACGACACATCTCCGGTCTATCTCCAGGGACTTTCCGAGGAGGCTGTAGGCAATGCACTCAGCAGACATCCAAGGAACTCCTACTACATCGCCACGAAGCTGTCCAACTTCAGTGATCATTCCAAAGCGGCATCCCTGAAACTGTACAACGACTCGTTCAGGTACCTCCAGACAGACTATCTGGACTACTACCTGCTTCACTCTCTCGGCCGTGGAGGCCTGGAGGCTTTCGATGACAGGTTCGTGAACAACGGAATGATGGATCTGCTTCAGGCAGACCGAGAGAAAGGCAAGATACGTCAACTCGGACTTTCATTCCACGGAAACCAACAGCAGTTCGACGAGCTACTGAAACTGCACGACAAGTACCACTGGGATTTCGTGCAGATCCAGATGAACTATTTCGACTGGAAACACGCTGACGGCCAGCGCAATGTCAACGCCGAGTACCTGTACGACGAGCTGGACAAGAGGGAGATTCCGATCGTGATTATGGAGCCTCTCCAAGGTGGCCGTCTGGCCAATCCGGCGGAAAGTGTCGTGAACAGGCTCAAGGAGCGTGATCCGAAAGCCTCACTCGCTTCGTGGGCGTTCAGATTCGTGGGATCGTACCCGAGAATCCTGACAGTCCTCAGCGGAATGGTCTATCAGGAGCACCTTGAGGACAACCTGCGCACATTCAAGGACTTCAAGTACCTCACAGATGATGAGAAGGAGTTCCTCGGCACCGAGATCGCCGGCATAATGGCCAGCTTCCCGACCATCAACTGCAACGACTGCAAGTACTGTATGCCTTGCCCTTACGGAGTGGATATTCCGGGAATATTCAAACATTACAACGAATGTGTCAACGAGGGAGAGATCGCCCAGAGCACCGAGCAGGAGAACTACCGAAAACTGCGCCGGGCCTATCTCGTGAGCTATGACCGTGCCATCCCGTCCGTCCGTCAGGCCAGCCACTGCATCGGTTGCAAACAGTGCATCGAACACTGCCCGCAAAGCATCTCCATTCCTCGTGAGCTTCGCCGCATCGAGGCCTACGTCGAAAAGTTGAAAAGGAACACATTGTAATGAATATAATCTCTGCGATGCTTCGACAATAGATACGTCAAAGCGACAGAAGCGCCAACACAAAAGAAAAATATTCGTCACGAGTGCTGAATATTCAAAGGTTTTGATTATCTTTGTAGTCCGCAACTAAAAATGCGGACCATTGGAGAGATGCTCGAGTGGCTGAAGAGGCACGCCTGGAAAGCGTGTGGCCTCCCAAAGGGGCTCGCGAGTTCGAATCTCGCTCTCTCCGCATCACTATTTGAAAAGCAAGTAGTTAACAATTTACGCACGGATGTACGCACAGTTTTGGCGGCATCCGTGCGTTTTTTTATGCAATAATTCAGGCGCCAACCACTTGCGGTTATTTCGACAAGTTCAATGGCAAAGAAATGTATTACCGACCAAGCCATCAGGAACAAAAAAAAGGAACCCGCAGAAAGTGCGGATCCCCTTACCAATAATAAATGAAATCGATTCTTTGATTGATTGTTACTCTACTTTGATCGCAACCTCTCCGGTCTTGCCGTCCTTGTCGGTCACGGTAAGTGTGGTGGTTCCGGCCTTGACACCCTTCACTGTGATGGCAGCCTCACTGACAGAGGCGGTAGCGACAGCATCATCCGTAACCTTCACGGTGTATGGAGCTGTGCCTGACTTAACTGTGACAGTCTCTTCCTTCTCTACTCCGACAGTGACCCCGGCCTTGTCAAACTCCAGCTTCTCTGCCGCAGCCTTTACCGTTACGGTAAACGAACCTGTCGCCTGATCTTTGTCAACTACAGAGATCGTGGCTGTTCCCTCTGCCACACCTGTAACAGTAATCTTCTCTTTCTCAACCTTCACAGTGGCGACCTTCTCACCGCTTGACTTTACTGTGAAAGGCTGCTTGCCGTTCTTCACGGTAACCTCAACGGTTTTGCCAACCTCAACCTCAGCCTTGGTGACGCTGAAAGTGAGAGGATCCGGAGTCTTGTTGCTGTTCTTGTCGCAAGAGACGAATGCGAATGAGCCGAGGCAGAGAGCCGCCGTCACAACTGTACTGAAAAAACTTTTCATTAGTTTAAATCTTTAATTGTTAATAATAGTTTAAGTATCGTAAGACCGTTCCCGGTCCGACGCATTACTAAATCACGGTGGGCGGAAACCTTGCACGATATATTGCTATTGCTTGCAATATTTTTCAATGTGGGGGCCAAAACACTGTATATAAATACATTAAAAGGGTCTCCTCCTTCCCGTTACGTACAGGAGGATAGTCATGGTTCTCGCTGAATATCAACATTTAAGCCTCCACGCTATTCAACCTCGACGCTGATGCCAAGGGCGAAATTGATGAGAGAGAGGATGTCGGATAGCGAAGCGGTGGAAAATTCTCCGCTCAGACGACGTGGTTCCATGTCTGAACCAGAACCCTGAGCGTTGTCAGAAAGACCATCCAAGGATTGTCCGACATCTGAGAGCGCGAGAGTCACACCGTAATATTCAGAGAGTTCGGAGAGGACTTCGGGAAGAGGAGCGTTGTCGTAAATGAATTCTCCGGTGGCCCAGGCGGCTGGATTGGGGTGTTTCGGAGAGACTCGTGCCGGAGCGGAAAAACCTTGACGAAGGACGGCGGACTGGCCTTTGGTCAGGATCAGGCCTTCTTCGCCAGACCTTACGGCAGAGAACAGGACCTTGCCTGAGACAACGCTCACGCTGATGGAATCAGGTCCTCGGTCACTGAGCTTGCCGAAGTGACCGGGGATGCCGCTGCGGCGGTGCGCTTCGACATGCTCAGCGACCGGAGCTGGCAACGGCGTAACAGGTGCGTCAACCTGGAAACGGGTGCCGAGGACTTTGAAGAAGCCTGAGCCTGCATCGATACGGAAAGGAGTGCGGTCATCGTGGCGGACATCGAAGTAGATCTTACCAGTCATCTGGACCAAGCGATTGTCTTTATGGCGCTGGAGACGAAGGGTCGCTCCAGGGGCCAGAGTAACGGACGATGAGTCAGGAAGGGTGAAGGTCTGGGCGATGTCGTAGGCCGTATAGGAAGTCCAGGAGGTGCGCCACGATGTGTACAGGAATATTCCGACCAAGGCTGCGGCGGCGACGCTGACGACGCTGGTGACGATATGCCTAAGCGACAATTTCCGGTCACTGAGCTTGCCGAAGTGACCGGGGGCAGATACCCGACCAAAGAATTTAGACCTTCGGTGCGCTTCGACAGGCTCAGCGACCGATGACCGCTCAGCGACCGAGCGGAGAACCTTGTCCGGATCAAAGCGGTTTTCTTCGTAGGACTTGGCCACGAAGTCTATCATTCTGTCTTCCTTGGTTTTCATGACAATTATCTTTTATGCAGTCGCTTCGACAGGTTCAGCGACCGAGTTGTACACATTTGGTTGGTGAGCTTGCCGAACCATTCCTTTGCCGGAGACGCATTTGAAGGAAAATGTCATCGTGCCTCTTTGGATGCAGTCCGTGACATAGTCATAAACCGCTGTCTCAGCCTTGAATATCAGTCGGTCAGATCCTTCAAAAGAATACTCCATATTCTTTATGCAATAGACTCTCTCCTCCTTTCCGGAGAACTCATCATACTCGACTGGGGAAGCGACAGGGGTGACGGTATAGTTCCCGTCCTTGTCAAACTCAATCGTTCCTCCTACCTTGAAAAAATTCCAATTGATGATCTGCCAGGATCTTCCAGGATAGTACTCTATGTCAGCCACAACACATCCAACCCAATCAATTCTGGCCATATAGCGTTCATTGCCATCCATATCGACAGACAAGCGAGTATAGATATCCCCAGGCCTGACCGCAGTGATTTCCTTGGCAAAGTCCGAATCGGCGACTCCGTCTCCATCAAGATCCACCGCACCGAGACTCCAGTCGATGGATTCAAGAACATATTCCCCGACAAGGCGGTCCATCGTGGCGGTCGCGGCGTCAGTCATCCAATAATCAATCTTCTCCTGGCAGGAGCATAAAGTCAAAAGACCTACGAGGGCATATTCAATTCTTTTCATATCAGTCGATTTTATAGTCAGAAGATGTCATCACCGAGACAAGGCCGATGCCGTCGCCGATCACATTGGTAGGATAAGGTTTATCGACAAAAAACAGCCAATCAGCAAGGTCTGAATCATCGAACCAAGCGGTGTTGATGTAATTATAGGTCTCCCTGTCCAAAGCCAGCAGCCGCACCGTCACATCGGAAAGCGACTTGTCGGTCAAAGAAATTTTGAATATATGCGATCCACCCTCGAAACCTTTATCCGTGAATATGTTGTACTTATTGGAGAAATAGCTGTCTGAGGCCATATCATTGTTGCCGACGCTGGTGTTTATTCCGGAATTAAGGAGTGGCTCACTTGAATTGTCAATCTCCAACTGCTTTCTGTAGTTTTCCCCGAAATACCAGACCTGAAGCATATAATAGTTCTTCTCGTCCGGCTTGTCCTTCACGTGCACACCCATCCCTAAAGTCTTGAAATAGCCTCCGCTGGAAGATTTCCTGTTCAGATGAGTCGTGTCCACTCCGGCAAGGACAGGGGCCTCCAAGACCACGGTCGTTGCCTCCGCTCTCATTTCATCCGACTCCACGACAATCCTCACCTCATCCCCGGCCTTGAAATCAGCACGGAATCTGAACATATTATGGTAAATGGTACGATCCGACTTCTCCGGCTTGTCAACCGTGGCGGCGAGCGTCCCGTTGATCCAGCATTCAAGGCTCCCGGACTCCAACGGCAGGGTTTTCTCGTGCGTGCTGATACCGGCATAGACAGTGTGCGTTGTGTCGCCGGTAGCCATCAAAGCGTTGACTACAAGCATCTTCTCCGGACCGGCAAATTCCACTGGAATATATTTCTCGCAGGAAGATAAAGCCAGAGAGGTGACAAGCATCGATATGAATATCTTCGTTCGCATATTCATTAGAATTTAAAGGTATAACTGAACGACGGCAGGAAAGTGAGGAATGAGCGTTTGGAGATGGCCGGCTTCCACTCCCCTTCTTTCTCGAAGGCATCATAGACGCACCAGGAAGGGTTCTGGGCGCAGTAGAGGTTGTATATTCCGAAATTCCATATCCGCTCGCCGTGACGGCGCTTCTTGTGGAAGTTCACGCTGACATCCAGATGATGAGTCGGAGACAGGCGGTAGTTGTTGCGCCCGCTGACATAGTCGATCGAAATGTCTTTACCCGACGGTGTGATGAGGGCCGTGCTTCTGGTCGGGATGGTCATACAGTTTCCGCTCATAAACGTCCAGACCGCGGTGAAGTCGATGCGGGAGTTGAATTTGTGGCTCACGCTCGCGTTTATGACGTGCCGCCTGTCGAACTGGGCAGGAAACCACTTGCCATCGTTGATGCTGCCGTCCCGGAATATTCTTTCAGCCTTCGAGAGGGTGTAGGCGAAGGTTCCGGTGGTCTTTCCGACAACTTTGCTGGCGTAAAGTTCCAGACCGTAGGAGCGTCCCTCGCCCATCACCACATTGTCTTCCCAGTTGACGGAAGATGAAAGAGCAAGACGGCCATCCTTATATTCAAGGACATTGCCGGTCTTTTTGTAATAGCCTTCGAGGGAGAATTCCCAGCCTTTCAGGCCAGCGAAGCACGCGCCGGCGGAGACGATGTCCGAAGTCACGGGGCGGATTTCCTCGGTTATCGGGACCCAAAGATCGGTCGGAATGTCCAGAGTCCCCGAGGTCAACTGATGGACGTACTGCGACATCCTTGAATATGCCGCCTTGGCCGACCAGTCATCAGTGATGTCGAATTTGGCGGAGATTCTCGGCTCCGGGCAGAAATAGAAACGCCCTCTCACATTGAACAGGCTGAGGTGCAGGCCTGGGTTCACAGTCAAGCGGTTGCCAATGGAGATGTCGTCCTCGACGTAGAGTGACATCTCGTTACCGTTCACACGTCGGCTGGCAGCGTCGCTGTAGGTGGTGTCGGCGAAGACACGGCTGCCGTTCAATTCCTTAATCTGGGATTTCGTGATTTCAGGACGATAGCCGTGACGGACATATTCTCCGCCGAACTTGATCAAATGGTTGGTTGAAGGAGTGTAATCGAAATCTGCTTTTAAGCCTGCGTCAAGGATTCCGGAAGTGTAGCCGGCATCGCTCCGGAAGGATGTCTCGCCAACCTCGGATGTCTCGGAATTTCCGGTGACGGAATGCATCCTCATCCTGTAAAGGTTGCCGTAGGCCATGAAATCAGCGAAAAGCTTGTTACTGAATATGTAGGTCCACCTTGCGGACAGGACATTGTTGCCCCAGCTCAGATTAAGATTGGACTCATCCTTGGTCAGCATTGTATAAGGCTCGTAATCAGAACCATAGAACCGCTTGCTGGACTTGGAGGTTTTCCCGTAACGGAAATAGTCCCGTCCGCTGTAGAGACCGATCCAACCTCGGCTCCGATCGGAGAACTTGTGGGAGACCTTCGCGTTGATGTCGTAGAAGGCATAGTTCAGCGGGCTGCCGGCCCATTTGATGACACGGTCGAAAAGGAAAGTGTGCATTCCTCTGGCACTCAGCGAGAACGTCGTGTTTTCGTTCTTCAGCGGGCCTTCCAGATGGAATTTCTCGGCGAGGAATCCGGCGGTAACGCTTCCGGAGATTTTCTTGGAGTTGCCGTCATTTGTCCGCACGTCCACCACACTGGAGACCCTGCCTCCGTACCGTGCCGGGAACGAGCCTTTATAGACCGTGACCTTCTTGACAGCCTCAGGAGTGAACACGGACAGCAGGCCGAAAAGATGGCTGACATTGTAGATGGCCGTGCCGTCCAGCAACATCAAGTTCTCGTCAACGCCGCCACCACGGACGTATATTCCTGACAATCCTTCATTTCCGCCTTGCACACCCGGCATCATCTGGAGGGTTTTCAGCACATCGGTCTCGCCGAGGACGACCGGGGTGTTGGCGATCAACTCGTTCGGAACCTCGATCGCCCCCATATAGGTGGAGCGGATTCCAGCGTCCTTGCGGGCGGTTATCCGCGCGCTCTTGATCTCCGCGGACGGAGCCAGAGCCACATTGAGCGTGAGGTTCTTTTTCAAGGAGATTCTCTTTGTCTTGGCGGCGCATCCTATGTATGAATATGTCAGTTCGACCTCGCCCTCCGGGAGCGTCAGTGAATAGAAACCGAAGTTGTTGGTGGAGGTGCCGGTCTTTCCGGTCGCTGAGCTTGTCGAAGCGACTGAGCTTGCGGTCACTTCGGCAGGCTCAGTGACCACAACCCCGGCCCCGATCAGCGTCTCCCCCGTCGCCTCGTCCGTCACATACCCACAGACCGTATAACGTTTCTTGGTCATAACGTCACGTGTCAGAACCACATACCCGCCACGAACCTCCCACTTGATTCCCGTTCCTTCCAGAAGTCTGCCCAAGGCCTTCTCCAGCGTCAGCCCCTCGACGGAAGTCCCCTCATAGTTCTTATCAAGTAGTTTCCCGAGTTCCGAATCGTAAACAAACCGCACCCCTAACCGCTCCTTAAGCCTGTCCAAGTTCATTGAGACCGTCTCCTTATCTTGCGAAAGACAGTCCAACGAGACCTGTGGCAAAGCAAGAATCACCAGCAAAACACCTTTGATAAGATTTTTCATCATCTCTCATTTTTAAACTCATCTACTGCCCGAATCCTATTAGGGTAGTTTCACAAGTAAGACGCAGCGATTCTAAAAAGTACCATCCTTTTTCTGAAATATTTTCAAATATAACAACATTCTTCACAATATGTCAATAACACTCAGGTGCGAGAATATGTTCGCACCTGGAAACGCAACTTACTCGCCATCAAGCGGATGACGTTTTAGGTACTCAAGTTTTTTCACACCCGGAAGTCCTGAACACCAATAGAACGCTCTGTAACGAAGCCGATGACTCTCAGGTGCGCAAGGTTTTTCACACCTGGAAGTCCTGAACACCAACAGAACGCTCTGTAACTAAGCCGACGACTCACAGGTGCGCGAATATGCTCGCACCTGGAAGTGCAACTCGCTTGCCATCAGGCAGATGACATTTTAGGTGCGCAAGGTTTTTCACACCTGGAAGTCCTGAACACCAACAGAACGCTCTGTAACTAAGCCGACGACTCACAGGTGCGCGAATATGCTCGCACCTGGAAGTGCAACTCGCTTGCCATCAGGCAGATGACATTTTAGGTGCGCAAGGTTTTTCACACCTGGAAGAGCGGGGGCCTATGGTTTATGGAGCAGAAAACGTACGGCAAAAGCTCCTTGTCAGCCGCTCCTTCTCAAGGCTTAAGGCGATGTCTGAATATTCTAGAGCGACATCAGGAAGAGGATGACCTTCCTTACACCTTGGCGGATGGAGTCCAGGGCTTTGCTGATCTGATTGCGGACGGTGTTCTCGGAAAGGCCGAGCGACTGTGCTATCTCGCTGTACTTCATCCCGTCACGGCGGCTCATCAGGAATATTCTCCGTCTCTTGGCCGGGAGGCGATCAATGGCTGACCAGATCCGCGCCTCCTTGACGGAATTGTCCACGGCCTCATCATCGGAAATCACAACGCCATCCTCAACTGGAAGGACATCCTCACCTACGCTGTCCAAGCACACATTCTGATGCTGTTCTTTCCTAAGCACATCGATGCATCGGTTTCTCACGGCCGTGTAGAGATAAGCCCTCGGGCTGTCAATCCCACCATCCGAAGTCTGTTTCATCCAATATGCCGTAAAAGCCTCCTGCACCAGATCCTCGATCTGATCCTTGTCCTTGAGATAGTGCAGAGCATAGACACACAAAGGCCTGTAGTAAAGCCTGAACAAAGAATCTATGTCCGCTGTCCGCACCATAACACCGCAAAGTTAACCACTCCCCGGCATATTGCCAAATTCTCGTCCACACAAGGCAGGAACTCCAGCACAAGGCAAAAGCACCACCATAACAATTCAGTAAGTACTTAGAAAACAGCCACTCATAAACATTTTCAAAGCTTTATCGACAAAATTATAACTTCGGTTATTATAATCACAGTTATAATTTTCCGTGCAAGTACTGAAAACAAATGACATTCAAAGACATAGACAATATAGGAAAAAATATTTCGAACCGGAATCAACTTTGGCACGGAAATGGCATAAAAGAGTAATCGACATAAATATTTTTACTCATAAACCAAAAACTGACTCAATAGTTATTTCATAAGTATTGAATAAGATTAGCCGAAGCCGGGTGAGAACCTCGCTTCGGTTTTTGCTTTATATCTCGGGATAAAGGAGGTAAGGCGCGCGGCGGGACTTGAAGTTTTCGACATCGGAGGCCCAACGGGCGGAGATCTCGGCGGCGGAGGAACCGTTCCCTATCATCGAGCGGAACCAGTCCACACCGGCGAGAAGTTCAAAGAAGTTGTTCTTACCGAAGAACTTATCGCCCATATTCAGATTGCGGTAAGCATCGATGACATATTCAAGATTGATCTTTTCCGCCCAAATGTCGCGGAGCGGCTTGCGGCGAAGGTCAACGCCGTGGCACTCCTCATCCAGGAACTGCGGGCTTTTCGCGCCGGGGATGCTTCGAGGCACAAAGGAGAAGGAATATCCCGTCATAGCCGGATGCCCGTAGGCCTCGAACGGGAACTGCGTGCCACGGCCGAGGCTGACCACCGTACCCTCGAAGTAGCAGGTTGATGAATATAGGTACACGGCCCTCATGTCCTTAATGTTCGGGGAAGGCGGCAGGATAAGGCTGTAGCGGGTGTTATGGGTGTAATTCAGGCACGGAACCACAGTCAGGTCGCAGGTACCGTTCTCCAGCCATTTCTCGCCGTTGATCATCAGCGCCAGCTCTCCGAGCGTCATTCCGTGAACAGTCGTGATCGGCAGCCAACCGACACCGGACTTGAATTTCATATCCAGAACAGGACCGTCAACATAGAAGCCGTTCGGGTTCGGGCGGTCAAGAATGACTACCTGTTTCCCGTCTCTGGCGCAGGCCTCCATCAGATGATGCATTGTGATATAATAGGTATAGTACCTAAGGCCTACATCCTGAATATCAATCACAAGGACATCAAACTTATCGGTTTTCTCCTTGCTCGGAATCCGTGAGCCTTTCTCGTAAAGCGACAGGATCTCCACTCCGGTTTTCTCGTCCACACTGCTGCTGACGTGCTCTCCGGCATCGGCGTTGCCACGGAAGCCGTGCTCCGGAGAGAAGATTGCCTTGACATCTACTCCTTTTTCGATCAAGGCATCAACAATGTGCTGACCGTACTCAATCTTTCCGCCAGGGACGGAAGGTTCGGTGAACGGGATCAAGGAAATCTCATCAACTCTCTTTCGAGGAAAGCACCCGCCATATTCAGCAAGAGCGTCTGCCAACTTGGAGCCGGTCACCTTGTCTCCGACTATACCCGTCTGATTGCTGAACACCGCAACCCGCTTCCCTTGCAGCAGCGGCTGGTACTCCTCGAACCTCTCGTCACCAAGCACTACTCTTCTTGAATATGTCCGTGCGGCAAGCACGTCAGTCAAAGATATCGCTATTATTGTAATAATCAAGAATTTAAGATTGTGTCCCATAATCATTGGTCATTTTCTGGTTCAAGATACGAAATTTCGCAAAGAAGACACAAAAAAAGATTTGATTAAAGACCGGTGGATTACTGCAACGAACCACCGACGAGGTCGAGGATCTCGGAGGTGATCTTTTGCTGGCGCCCCTTGTTATATTCAAGGGTGAGTTCCTGAAGGAGGGCGTTGCCGTTGTCGGTGGCGAGCTGCATCGCCACGGTGCGGGCGGAGTGCTCGGCGGCAGCGCTGTCCAGAAGGGTGGTGAATATGCGGAGGCGGACCACTTTCGGGAGGAGGGTGGCTATCAAGGCCTCCTTGGATGGTTCTACGATTAGGTCGGGCGCTTCGGTGGTTGGTGAGCCCTGTCGACCCACAGAATCGGCGACCGGTTGGTGAGCCTGTCGAACCACCGTCTCAACGACCTTGCCCGTGTCGGAATCCGGAACAGAATCTGTAATCTTCCCAGCCTGAAGGTCAGCTGTAGCATCGGCCAACGACAAAGGCAGGTAAGTTTGTCTGGTTGTCGGCTGCGAAGAGGTTGATTTGTAGTGATTATAAACCAGTTCCACCTTGTCAAAACGACCTGAGACAAAACCGTCAAGCAGTTCCTGCGCCAAGGCGGAAGCTGCCTCATAAGACGGAGAATCAGACATTTTCGTAAAATCCGAAGGACTTGGGAATCCCAGTTTTCTCATCGCCTCCGCCATCTTGCGGCCTACCGAATATACCACAACATCGGAATCCCGGAGCCCCGAGGCACGATATTCATTGATCACCGCCGTGGCCTCCCGGATGGCGTTGGAATTGAACGCGCCGCACAGCGAAGAGTTGGATGCGAAGGCGACAATCGCCACCCTATGCACCTCACGCTGAGTCATTAATGAATATGTCTCTTCCGATTCCGTGTAGCCCCTACTGGACACTGAACTTGCCGACGTGTCGAAACGATGTTCCGCCACGTCAGGTTGGTTCGACAGGCTTACCAACCGGTCAGAGCCTTCCTCAGAAGCTGGAGCGGACATATTCACAGAACCCATCAGGTCGATGAGCATCGAGTGCAGACGCTTCTCGTATGGAAGCATATTCCCGATCGCCTGCTGCGCCTTGTGCAACTTGGCGGACGCGACCATCTTCATAGCCGAAGTGATCTTCAGCGTGCCGCCGACCGAAGCGATCCTATCCTTTATTTCCTTTAGAGATGCCATCTGATTTTATGAATATTACGCCTTATGAGACTGTGCCAGAATCGATTTCACCACAGCGGATGCCTCATTTTCGATTATACCGATGATGGTCTCGTCAATCTTGCCGGCAGACAACGGGTCAAGCACATCCTTCTGGTGCGCGGCCCTCATTCTCGTCAGGAACTCGGACTGGAACTCCGGAACCTGGTCGATCGCGATCTCGCTCATAAGCGCGTGAGTGCCACAGTAAAGAATCGCCACCTGCTCCCCTACCGGCATCGGTGAATATTGCGGCTGGATCAGGAGCTTGTTGTTCTTGCGGCCCTTGTCCAGAGCCATCGCCGTCACCTTGTCCATATCCGAAGAGAACTTGGAGAAGGATTCCAGCTCGTTGAACTGCGCCTGATCAATCTTCAGAGTACCAGCGACTTTCTTCATTGACTTCACCTGTGCGGCGCCGCCGACACGGGACACTGAGATTCCGACATTGATCGCCGGACGCTGTCCCTGGTTGAAAAGCCCGGACTCCAGATAGATCTGACCGTCCGTGATGGAGATAACATTTGTAGGAATATAAGCGGACACGTCACCGGCCTGTGTCTCGATGATAGGCAACGCCGTCAGTGAGCCTCCGGCTTTGACCTTGCCCTTCAACGAGTCAGGGAGGTCGTTCATCTGCTCGGCGACCTCCTGCTGGTCAATGATCTTGGCTGCCCTCTCAAGAAGCCTTGAGTGAAGGTAAAACACATCACCAGGATAGGCCTCACGTCCGGAAGGACGGCGAAGGATCAGGGAAACTTCTCGATAAGCCACAGCCTGCTTTGAAAGGTCGTCATAGACAACAAGGGCGGAACGGCCTGTGTCACGGAAATATTCCCCGACAGCGGCTCCGGCGAACGGTGCGAAATATTGCAGGGCGGCTGGATCGGCCGCGGTGGCGGCGATGACAACCGTATAGTCCATCGCACCTTTGGCACGGAGAGTCTCCACGATGTTCGCTACAGTGGAACCCTTCTGTCCGATGGCCACATAGATGCAATAGACAGGTTTTCCGGCCTCGTAGTTGGAACGCTGGTTAATGATCGTGTCGATCGCGATGGCCGTTTTTCCTGTCTGGCGGTCACCGATGATAAGCTCCCTCTGGCCACGTCCGATAGGAATCATCGCATCGATGGCCTTAAGTCCTGTCTGAAGAGGCTCTGTCACAGGCTGGCGGTAGATAACGCCAGGAGCCTTGCGCTCAAGAGGCATCTCTGTCAGCTCACCTTCGATCTTTCCAAGTCCGTCAAGCGGTTCGCCAAGAGGATCGACAACCCTTCCGAGCATCTTCTCGCCCACATTTATGGATGCGATACGACCTGTTCTGCGGACGGTCATTCCTTCCTTGATCTCATCCGTAGGGCCGAGAAGCACGGCTCCGACATTGTCCTGTTCCAGGTTCATCACAACGCCCATAACTCCGCTCTCGAATTCGAGCAGCTCTCCGGCTTCGGCGTTGGTCAGGCCATACATTCTGGCCACACCGTCGCTGACCTGAAGGACTTTCCCGATTTCCTCGAACTGGAGGGAGGTGTCAATGTCCTTCAGTTGTTCCAGAAGCACCTGGGAGATTTCACTTGGTTTTATGTTGTCCATACTAAACTATTCTTCTGTTCTTTTCTATGAATTGACTCCGGATGATGTCGAGTTGACGGGAGACACTGGCATCCAACACCGTGTCCTCAACCTCGAAGACGAAACCGCCTATCAGGGATGGGTTGACCTCAGTCTTCAGAATCAGTTTGCAGCCGGTCTGTTTCTCGATCAAGTCCCGGAGACGGACATCAAGAGTCGGCCGCAATGGTTCGGCAAGCTCACGGTCCGAAGGAGTTGGCTCAGGGTTCAACAGCGCAGGATCAGCGACCACAAGCTTAGCGCGTTTGATGTGACGGGCACGGTAATATTCAGTGATGAAAGTCGTGAATATGAGACGTACATCGCCGATTCGGCCGTTGCGGATCAGGAGTTCGAGGAATTTACGCAGGTCGGGAGCGAGCGAAATCCCTTCGACAGACTCAGCGCCCGAAGAAAGAGCCGCCTCGAAAAGGGCAATCTTCTTCGCCGGCGCGACCGCTGGATCATCCACGGCACGCCGGAAATCAGGCACTTCGTCAAGAGCCTTCTCAACAGTCTGTACCTGAGCCGCTACCGTCTCCCCGGAGCCTGTCTCATCGACCAGCTTCAGCAAAGCGGTGGCGTAACGTGTCGCAATAATTCCTGTGTTCATTGCAAATCCTTAATTAAGGTCACTTCGACAAGTTCAGTGACCAGCACCAGCATCAATTCTTCAAGTCCTTAGACGAGGAAACCTCATCCACAAGCCTGTCCACCAGAGCCGACTGCTCAGCACCATCCGAAAGGCTCGCCTTCAGCACCTTCTCAGCGACGCTGACCGAAAGCAGCGCGACCTCCTTGCGGACATCCCGCAAAGCGCTCTCCTTCTCGGCGGCGATCTGCGTGCGGGCCTGATCCAGAATGCGGGAAGCCTCCTCCCTCGCCTGAACCTTCGCCTGCTCGACGATGTTGTCCCTCGAAGCCGCGGCCTCCTTCAGAATCCGGCTCTGCTCCTGCCTGGTCTCCTCGATCATCCGGGACTGTTCCTCAGCCAGGTTGCGAAGCTTCTCCTCCGCCTCCTTGGCAGCCTTGATGGAATCACCTATCCTCTGCGCCCTCTTCTCGACCGAGCCGGTGATCATAGGGAAGCCCCACTTCGCCAGCACGAAGAAGACGATGCCGAAGATCAGCGTCATCCACACAAGCAATCCGAAATCAGGAGTGATGAGTGACATTTGCTATTTCGCGATAAGACAAACAACGATAGCGAACAGACAGGCACCTTCGATGAGGGCGCTGACGATGATAGCCGTCATCCTGTAGTGGTCAGCCTTCTCCGGCTGGCGCGCGCCGGCCTCAAGGGAAGCCGTACCGATCTTACCGATACCGAAAGCGGCGGCGAAAGCAGCCAGACCAGCACCAAGAGCCGCACCTACTCTACCAAGAGAGAGGGCCTGAAGCAAAATTGTAGAAAGTAACATAATCCTATGATTTTGAATTAATTATTCTGAATATTCCAAAATTATTCCGAAGCCTCCGGTCTCTGCCGCGACAGTCCTATGAAGACGGCCGACAGCATCGTGAAGACGTAGGCCTGAATGAAGGCCACAAGCAGTTCCAGACAATCCATGAACACACCAAGCAGCACCGCCACGACCGTCAGGCTGCCGTTCAATGCCGCTCCAAGCTCAGCGGTCAGGAATATCACAGCCACGACTCCAAGAATCATGAAGTGACCTGCGAGGATGTTGGCGAAAAGCCTGACCATCAAGCTGAAAGGCTTTGTGAATATTCCGATTATCTCGATCGCCGGCATCAGCGGAAGCGGCACCTTCAGCCAAGTCGGAACCTCAGGCCAAAGAATATCCTTCCAGTAATGCTTGTTTCCGAATATATTGACAATGAAGAAGGTGAACAGTGCCAGCACGAGCGTCACGGCGATGTTGCCGGTGATGTTCGCTCCTCCGGGGAAGAACGGCACGATACCCATCAGGTTGTTTATGAATATGAAGAAGAACGCTGTCAGCAGGTAAGGCGAGTACCTCTTGTAGTCCTCTCCCACACAGCTTTTGATGACATCATCCTCGATCATCGTCACGAGCATCTCCATCAGACCGACTCCGCCTTTCGGAGCCTCCTCACGGGCATCGTGCTTCCTGTACCATTTGGCGGTTCCGAGCACGATGAACAGCAGCAGGGCGCAGTTGATCATCAGACCGAACACGTTCTTGGTTATGGAAAAGTCCCACGGCCTCACCTCCGAGCCGTCAGCGGCACGCTCGACAATCTTGTTCTCGTACTTGCTCCCGGCCGGGGCGATGTGGAAACCTTCATATTCCCCGTGCTCCAAATGTCTGGAACTGAATATATGGAAGCCGTTTCCGGTCTTGCTCACGACAATCACAGGCAGCGGGATGCTGACAGGATGGCCTTTCACAGTGGTGATGTGCCACTCGTAGGAGTCGCGGACGTGGCCATAGAGATATTCATCCATATCAAAGCCACCGCTCTTCTCCTCCGCGGCCAACGACAACGGAAGCAAAAGACCAATGAATATGTAGATCCACTTTCTCATCACAGTTCCACACACGCCACAACGTGATTATCATTAACTTCCACAAAGCCAGAGGAAATCGCCACCTTGTCCGCGCTCTCACCGTTCCGATAAGCGATCACGCCCTTCTCCAACGAAGAGATCAGCGCAGCGTGATCCTTAAGGACCTCAAAACGGCCCTTCGTGCCGGGAAGTTCCACGGCCTCCACGGCGGCGTGAACCAATGTCCTTTCTGGTGAAATGACATCCAGAATCATCTCTGAGTTTTTCTCTGACATATTCCTAAAATTTCTCCGGCATATTCCTACTTCGCCTGAGCGAGGATAGCCTCGCCCTTCTTGATCGCGTCGTCCAAGGTTCCGACATTGAGGAACGCCTGCTCCGGCAGGTAGTCAACCTCTCCGTCAAGGATCCTGCGGAAGCCGTCGATCGTGTCCTGAATGTCCACCATCACACCCGGCACGCCTGTAAATTGCTCAGCCACAGCGAACGGCTGCGACAGGAATCTCTGCACACGACGGGCACGGTTCACGGTCAATTTGTCCTCGTCAGAAAGTTCGTCCATACCGAGAATGGCGATGATGTCCTGAAGTTCCTTGTTCCTCTGAAGGATCTGCTTGACTCTCTGGGCGGTGTCATAGTGATCCTGTCCCACGATGTTCGGGTCAAGGATTCGGGAAGTGGACTCAAGCGGATCCACAGCCGGGTATATTCCTAACTCAGTGATTTTTCTGCTGAGCACCGTCGTCGCATCAAGGTGCGAGAAGGTGGTCGCAGGAGCAGGGTCGGTCAAGTCGTCCGCCGGCACGTAAACAGCCTGAACAGAGGTGATAGAGCCGTTCTTCGTCGAAGTGATGCGTTCCTGCATCTGGCCCATCTCCGTGGCAAGCGTCGGCTGGTAACCCACGGCGGAAGGCATTCGTCCCAAAAGGGCGGATACCTCGGAACCTGCCTGGGTGAACCTGAATATGTTGTCAATGAAGAAGAGGATGTCCCTCGGGCCGTCACCCTTGTCACTGTCTCTGAATGACTCAGCGAGAGTCAGTCCGGAAAGAGCAACAGAGGAACGCGCTCCCGGCGGTTCATTCATCTGGCCAAACACCATCGCAACCTGGGATTTCTCAAGTTCATTGCGATCGACCTTGGAGAGATCCCAATGGCCTTCCTCCATCGACTTCACGAACTCGTCACCGTACTTGATGACGCCGGACTCGATCATCTCACGAAGCAGATCGTTACCTTCCCTGGTACGCTCTCCCACTCCGGCGAAGATCGAGAATCCGTTATGTTTCTTGGCGATATTATTAATCAACTCTTTGATAAGCACCGTCTTGCCGACTCCGGCGCCACCGAAAAGGCCGATCTTTCCTCCTTTCAGATAAGGCTCCAGCAAGTCGATGACCTTGATGCCGGTGTAAAGCACTTCCTGCGAGGTCTTCAGATCCTCGAACTTAGGAGGCTCACGATGAATAGGCAAGGAATTGTCCTCGTTGAGATCGCCGAGTCCGTCAATGGAATCCCCGACAACGTTCATCACACGGCCTCTGATCTGCGCGCCGGTGGGCATCGAGATCGGAGCGTTGGTGGCCACAGCCTTCAATCCCCTTCTGAGGCCATCCGTCGAATCCATCGCCACACACCTGACCGTGTCCTCACCGATATGCTGCTGAACCTCAATGACCAAAGGCTTTTTACCCTCGCCCCTATCGACATCAAGTGCATCGTGAATACGCGGAAGCTGAGCCTCCGCATCCGACACTTCGAAATGAACATCCACGACAGGTCCGATGACCTGCGAAATGTATCCTATGTTTTCTTTTTCCGCCATTTTTAAATATGGTTGTTAACGCGCCGCTCACACGGCAAGGTTGACATCTGAAAAATTTAAGCCAAATTTACACATATTTCTCCAAATGACAAAAAAGCGGGCCGATTTTGACATCGAACCCGCCATTTTTCAGACTTTTTGATATATTCGATAGAATCTATCGATATTACTTAAGTTTAGCGTAACCATACTGGGCGGTCTCGCCGAGCTCCATCTCGATCTTCATCAGACGGTTGTACTTGGCGATACGGTCGGTGCGGCTGAGGGAACCAGTCTTGATCTGGCCGCTGTTTGTAGCGACAGCGATGTCAGCGATCGTGGTGTCCTCTGTCTCGCCTGAACGGTGAGAGGTAACGGTGGTGTAGCCGTGACGGTGAGCCATCTCGATTGCGTCGAGGGTCTCGGTCAGGGAACCGATCTGGTTAACCTTGATGAGGATTGAGTTACCCGCACCCATCTTGATACCCTTCTCAAGGTACTTGGTGTTGGTAACGAAGAGGTCGTCACCTACAAGCTGGCACTTGCCACCGATAGCGGCGGTAAGCTTAACCCAACCTTCCCAGTCTTCCTCGCTGAGGCCGTCCTCAATGGAGTCGATAGGATACTTGGTGATGAGTTCCTCAAGGTAAGCGATCTGCTCCTCGGTAGAGAGCTTCTTTCCCTCTGGATCCTTGGCCATACCGGTCTTGAGCTGCTTGTAGTCATAGAAGAACTTGTCGCCCTCTTTGAAGCAGAACTCGGAAGCGGCGCAGTCCATTGCGATGGTAACGTCAGCGCCTGGCTTGTAACCAGCCTTCTCGATAGCCTCCATAATGCAGTCGAGAGCGTCGTTGATGCCGCCCAGCTTTGGAGCGAAACCACCTTCGTCACCTACAGCGGTAGAGAGTCCGCGGCCCTTGAGAACCTTCTGGAGAGCGTGGAACACCTCAGCACCCATTCTTACACCCTCAGCGATGCTCTTGGCACCTACAGGACGGATCATAAACTCCTGGAAAGCGATAGGAGCGTCAGAGTGGGCTCCACCGTTGATGATGTTCATCATAGGGACAGGAAGCACGTGGCCGTTGGTTCCGCCGATGTAGCGGTAGAGAGGAATGTCAAGATAGTTGGCGGCGGCGTGAGCGACAGCGAGGGAAACACCGAGGATGGCGTTTGCGCCGAGGTTGCTCTTGGTAGCGGTGCCGTCGAGTTTGATCATAGCCTCATCGATAGCCCTCTGCTCAAGGCAGGACATTCCGATGATTTCAGGAGCGATCTTCTCGTTGATGTTGGCTACAGCCTTGAGAACGCCCTTTCCGCCGTAGCGCTTAGGGTCTCCGTCACGAAGCTCAAGAGCCTCGTTCTCGCCGGTTGATGCGCCAGATGGAACGGAAGCGACACCGATGATGCCTGATTCGAGTTCAACTTCACACTCGATTGTAGGGTTTCCTCTTGAATCAAGAATCTCCCTGCCAGTAACACGTACAATTCTCATAATAAAATGTAATTATTAACTAACTGTTGTTCTTTTATTCTCAAAAAAAGGCCGGGGTTTGAAACCCAGCCTTTTTGTATATTCAATTACCGCGCCACAATTATTTAACGAGGCAGACGGCAACACGGTTCTCCTCAGGAGTCTCGAACGGATTGACAGTGTCACCGAAGTATTCAGTGATGATCCTGTCCTTGTCGATGCCGGCGTTCACGATAGCCTCTGCGACAACCTCAGACCTCTTCTGAGAAAGGAACTGGTTTCTCTTGGCGGTACCAGTGGCCTTGTCAGCGTAACCGGAAACGCGAACCTTGGTGTCAGGGTTTGCCTTGAGGGCCTCGACAACCTCGTCGATCTTGATCTGCTCGCTGTCACGGATATCCCACTTGTTGATGACGAAGAGGATGTTGCGGGTGAGAGACTCGAATGCAGGCTCAACCTCTACCTTCTCCTCAACTACTGGCTCTGGTTCTGGTTCTGGCTTGACAACCGGTGCAGGAGCTGGAACAGGAACTGGTGCAGGAGCTGGTTTAGCCTTGCCGAAGCTGAAGGTAAGACCTGCGACAGCCTTGATCTGGAAGTCAGCCTTTGAGCCCTTCTTTGAGTTGAAGTGGTCATCAAGGAAGCTGCAGTTGCCTTCGAGGTTGAGGGCGATCACGTCAGTGAGTCTGATGTTAAGACCGGCACCGGCCCTGAAAGCAGGAGAGATCTTGTTGTCCTCCCAAAGATAACCGTCAACGAACTTGTCCTTTACGGCCACAGCCTCATCGTTGTTGAAAGCGTAGTTCACGCCGACACCACCGAAAATGTAAGGATTGAGGGTACGGTCATATTTGTAACCAGCGAAGATCGAAGCGATGTCAGCCATAAGGTCAACAGCACCTTCAACATAATTGAACTTGTAAACAGTGGTAGGGCCGTTCACCGCGCCTTTACCCTGCCATCCATTGACATTCAGCCTTGCGCCGAAAACTGGCGAGAACTGATAGCCGAATGAAACAGCGGCTGAAGGAGAGATAAGGTCAGAGAATGAGGTCTCACCGATTGTGTGAGCCGCACCACCCTGAAGCTGCATAAACCAATAAGGGTCAAAGTCCTTCTTCTGTGCGTTCGCTACGGACAGAGAAGCCACAAGCGCTGCGCTTGCAAGAATCGCAAAAATACGTTTCATAATATTATTGAATATAAATTGCACATTTATCGATGCTAAATTACGACAATTTTTCCAATCTGCAAAATTGACTATAAAATATAACGAATAAACGTGAATGTTTTTTTTGGACACACATCACTTCAACGTTCAATCTTTCAAGCATCCCAGAGGTATTATCTTGACTCCGTCCGGTCTTGTGTAGGCCATTTGGCCACCTGTTATGATCACAAGCAGATCCGGTTCCCTCAGCGGGTTTTGCCTCTCTGATTCGTTATGCTTTTTTATCAGTTGTTTGAGTTCAAGCAGATGCGCGGCCCCTTCCTCGATCTCGCGGCTGCCAAGCTTGCATTCAATCAAGGCATAGCGTCCGTCCGACAGATGCAGTACGATGTCCGCCTCAAGGCCGTACCTGTCCCGATAGTAGGAAATGTGACTATCCTGATCCATCGTGTAGGCACGAAGGTCACGCACACACATTTGCTCGAACAAAAAACCGAACGTTTTCAGCTGTGTCATCAGGATATCCGGAGATAATCCTAAGGCGGCGACCGCGACAGAAGGATCACAGAAGGATCTTTTAGGGGTGCTCCTGATGTTTGACTTACTCCTTATCGCAGGACACCAGGCACCGATATCCTGAATGACAAACAACTTTTCCAACGCCTTGACATAATCATCAAAAGTGTCCGAAGAGCAACTGACCTCTCCGGAAGAAGTGACATCCGAGAGCATAGATGTCTTTTTGGCAACCGTAGAAATATTGCGGGCGTATGAACGCATTATCATCGCCGCGGTCTTCTCGTCACGCTGAACCCCGTCTATTCTTGAGATGTCCTCTGAACACACACTCTTCAGGTAATTCTTGGCCACAAGCAGCCGAACCTTATTTTTGACTGGAATAAGTGACGCTGGCCAACCACCACGACAAGCCGCGAGAATCAAATCCTCCACCGACAACTTAGAAGTCTTCCCGTCAATATCATATTCAGGATTACTGAATAGTTCCTTGACCGACACCAGTCCCGTTGACTCCCTTGACTCCCACAAACTCATAGGGAGCATCTTCATTTTTGCGATCCGGCCTGTTCCAGAATGTCTGGTCTCCTCTTTTTTCACCCTATTGGAGCCGGTAAGGATGAACTGTCCGGGGACACCCCCTCTCTTATCACATATAGTACGGACGGCATCCCAGATCACAGGTGCGTCCTGCCATTCGTCAATAAGGCGCGGAGTGTCCCCCTTCAGAAGAAGCGATGGCTTGGAAGCCGCCGTCGCCAGATATTCATCTCTCATATCAACATCCTGCAAACTAATGGAACTATTCGCCTTTTGACTGCACGTTGTAGTCTTTCCACACCATTTTGGTCCTTCGACAAGCACCGCTCCCGAGGCTTCAAGGTTGTCTTGCAGTATGTCATCAGCAATTCTTCTGAGATATTCCATAACAGATCCAATTATTTGCCAAAGGTATGAAATTTAATGATAAAGAGCAAGTCAATCGGCGTTTTCGTGGCATTTCAATCGGCGTTTTCGTGGCATTTCAATCGGCGTTTTCGTGGATGCGCCAGTTCAAAAACGTACAAGCACGAAAAAAGCAGGCCGACACACGATAGTGCCGTTGGCCGGAATTAAGGTTAATTATTCTTTATTGCCGATATACCGATATTCGCATAGAAAAAGAAGTAATTGTTCTTTTTCTATGTAAAATAATGCAGTTATAATTGATAATGGCAACACTGCATACAGGATTGACGTAAATATTCATTATCTTTGGGGTGGAGATATTATTGGGCCGGACGCTTCGACAGGCTCAGCGACCGTAAGGTCAGGAACGGTGTCAAAGTAGGCAGGTTCAGCGAGCGGAGGGAACAATTATACCTATATTATATTAATAGATATGGTGGAGAGGACTTTTCCAAAGTGGAAGAAAGGAGGGAACCATCAATAGAAGGATAAGAAACAGTTAGAATTGAATATGAAGACTGGGAATAGGTTTTTAGCGGTTATGAAAAGAGGGCTGGCAAGCGTTGTCGCCATCATTGTGATGATTGGGGTGTCA
The DNA here is from genome assembly GCA_934725575.1 of uncultured Bacteroidales bacterium. GTDB lineage: Bacteria > Bacteroidota > Bacteroidia > Bacteroidales > UBA932 > Cryptobacteroides. The sequence goes on along the minus strand of CAKVCK010000010.1, from coordinate 14,993 downwards.
GGCAACTGCTTGGCGCAGAACCAAGGAGAGAAAAAGAGCAGGTTGCTGACGTTTGAGAGGACAGTGCACGACTTCGGCGAGATCACGCACGAAGACGGGGTCCAGGAATGCTCATTCAAATACAAGAACCAGACGGACACGACCATACTGATCTACGACGTGAAAGTGTTCTGCAACTGCACCAAGGTCGAATGGCCAAGAAAACCGATCAAGCCCGGGGAGGAAGGCGAGATCAAGGTGAAATATGACAATGAAGGCACACCGCATCACTTTGACAAAGGCGTGTCTGTCTATACCTCAACCGGGAAGCGACCGATTCTCCTTCGGATCAAAGGGACTGTGACGGAATAGAATCTCCACAACAGCCGGCAGTTTAGCAAATGACGGAATAAATGACGGAATAACACGGGGATAAATGTACACACCACCTTTTACAGTCTCCTCAAAAGCCATCAATCTCATAGCAGAGATCTCGGCCCAGATAGAGAGATATTCAATACGAATGGAGCAGAGCGATTCGCTAAGATTACGAAAAATGACCGGGAGGCGACAGTGCGCTTTCCGGTCATTTTCATTATGACTCCGTGCCATATGGCAACAGAGGTTGGTCTTTTAAGAGATGCTTACTGCATCAGAGTGAGGTACCAGTTGCCTTCGATTTTGAGGGCATTGATGGCGAAGGCGGTGGAAAGGAGCTTGGACTCATCCTCGGAATGGCCGAAGGAGACACGGAACTTGACAACATTGTGGTCCGGATCAGTGAAGGTGTAGCTCTCAAGCTTTGCCTGCCTGAGATTCATCTTGTCAAACTGGTTGGCGGCTGCAGCGATCTTCTCGGAGCTAATCTGGAACAAAGTGTCATTCTCGACCTGTCCCAAGCCATCAAGAGCGCCGTTTACATCACCGGCGATTATCTTGTCGATCACCGATTGGGCTCTTGTAAGTACCTCGGTTGTGTCAGCGGCCGTAAGTTCGGACAGGAAAATCTCCTGACGAGTAGGCTCTGCCTTCGGTTTCTTACCTGAGCAGGAAGCCAAAAGGGAAAGCGCCAAGATCAAGGCGACGGAATAACAAGCGAATGATTCGATTTTCATCATACGTAAGTCATTAAAAAGGTGCGCACCGCAGAACGATGCGCACCTAACTATTCTATGTTAAGATCTTACTAGAGAGTAGGCTCAACAGTTACGTCAACGTATGTAGAGATAACACCCCACTCGTAAGTAACCTGTACAGGGATACGGAGCATAAAGGCTGTGTCAACGTTATTACCGTTGTTTACATAACGGAGATAACCGAACTTAGACTTCAGACCGTTGTACTGAGTCTCACCCCAGTTAGGCATTGTCTCAGAGCTGTAGGTAATATCAAGACCTGTCGCAGCAGGAACCCTCGTAGGCTTGGTAATATCTCCAGTGCAGTGCCAGATCTGAATCTTCTCCGTCTTGGAAGAAAGCAGAGGAGCCTCCGCATCATTAATATCACCATCATAGTTAAGGGTAGTCTTGATGCCAGCCTCGTCAACCTTGAAGTTCTTGACATTGTAGTACTTGAAGTACCAGAGGTTGCTATAGTCAGGAGTTACGAACTTACCATTATCACCTCTCCAGTCAGTGAACTCGAATACATCGAAGATGCTGAGGTTAGCCTCAGGCTTGTAAGCGTCAACACCGTCACGATATACCTTACCTGTGATAGCAGGCATATTCAGAGGTCTGAGGAAGTAGTAAGGATTAACGCCACCGGCGACAGCAGCTACGAGGTTGCAATCGCCATCAGCAGCCTTAAGAACAACGCCTATGTTAGCATAGAGTTCAGCCGCTGACTTAGGAACAGATGGAGAGTAGTTAAGAAGTGCCTTAGCTGTCTCGTTGTTCTCATAAGTAACCTCACCGGTCTCCTGATTAATCGTAGCGATTACAACACCATTAGCCTTAAGTTCAGTGTTAGTGTAAACACCTGCCTCATAATCAGCTGAAAGCGCAACCTCATTCACAGAAAGCTGAGCATTATCAGTAATTGTGACTTTGCCATCATAGAGATCAACTACCTCCTTAGAGTCAACTGTCAACTGAACATTTCCTACCTTAGGCTGAACAGGAGCGAAGTAATACTTGTAAACAGGATTTGTTACAGTCTTACCAGCTACAGTGAATTTAGGATTGTTGCCTTCCCATACCTGATTGATAGGAGTTACCCAAGTAGAAGGAACTGGCTTACCTGGTTCCATATTAGGAACTTTAACGTTAAGGATAGCCTTGGTCTGATTGTCGAACCAATAGTTGGCAAGCTTGACACCAACAGTACCGGCAGCGTTCTTGGTGACGGTAACCTTAAGAGGAACGTAAACACCCTCGAACTCATCCTCAACTTCCTCGCCATTGTGTCTGATGAAGACGTATCTTACCCAAATTGTAGCGGTATGGCCTTCCTTCTTGTAGATGGCGGACTTGTCGGCAGGAGTGAGAACCCACTCAAGAGTAGATACTCCATCGTTGGATACCTTTTCGGTAACAACACCGATCGCCTCGGCAGCCTCTGTGAACTTGGTGTCAGCGAAGCTGTACTGAACAGCCTTAGACTCCTCTGTCTGGAGAGCGTAAACCTTGTCGAAGGCAACCTCGTCAGCGTCAACAGTGACATAGATCTTGGTCATTTCGTCAGCCTTGGTCTCAACAGTAGAGTTCTCGCAATCGTTAGCGGCAACAGTCCAGTTAAATCCGTCAGACTTGATGTAATCCTTAGGAGCGATCTGAACCTTGATGTAACCAACAGCGACAACATCGCCAGCCTTGGTAACAACAGTCACACGAACCAATGGCTGCCTGTCGATGGCAGAAGGGGTAACCTCACCATTAACACCAGGAGTGATGACACCGGTGTTCTCATCAATAGCAGCGAAGCTGCTCTCAGAAGCCTCATCACCATCAACATAGTAATCTACGAGAGAGAACTTATAAGAAAGGCCGTAGTCATTCTCAGGATAGTCAGTCTCATAAACGTGATCCTCGTGAGTATTCTTTGAGGTGATAGAGTAGATAAAGTAGTGGGTCTCAAGAAGTTTCTTAATATCAAGAGAACCTTTGTAATCAACTTTCAGTTCAGCTTTGTTTGCGACAGCATCAGGAGCGGTAGTGAACAGATGGTTTGTTGGAAGCCCATATTCGCAAGCATTCGCCTTTGTTCCATAATCTACACTATTATAAGAGATAGCGTCAATCATCAATCTGGACTCATAGATGCGGGCATAATCTGAAGTTACAGTTGTGTCCTCACCAGCGGAAATCTTCACATTGGCCTGAAGGGCGAAAATGGTGATATTTTCCTTCTCATTCTTAATATCCGGCTTGCTCTCGTCTGCGACCTTGTTTGATGTAAGGTTGACAAACAGGTTGCCATTCTTGGTCTCTGCCAGAGTAGCCTCATAGAGATCGGCAGCGGATCTGGTTGAAACAGACTCAGCCTCCCTAACGACAACCTTAAGAGCGTTGTCAGCGGTGACAACAGCGCTTGAAGGGTTCATCTCATACTCTACAGGCACAGCCGGGTTCACGCGAACAGCCTTCTCATTCGCATAGTCCCAAGCACCACCAAGAACGAATGGCTTCTGAGCGTCAGTTGTACCCTCATACTCATTCTCTACAAACTTAACGGCACCAAAGTCACCATAGCAATACTCAACAGCCTCGATACCATCAACATAAAGACCAGGAACGAAGACAAGGCTTCTCAGTTCAGTGTTGAACACACCCCAAAGCTTGCTGATTCTGGCGTTGAGAGCGTTGGCTACAGTAGTGAGCCTTGCGTCAACATCAGAGATCTTCTGCTCAAGTGGCTTGTAAACGGTCTCGTAAACCTCACCGCCTTCCTTGCAAGCCTTCTCGATAGCCTCATCGAAGTACTTGTCAAAGTCAGAGATGTTAAGTTTTGTCTTCTTAAGATTCTCAATCTCGGCGGCGGCATCTTTGTCAGCCTTCTCAAGAGCCGTGATCTTAGCCTCAAGAGCACCCTTGGTAGCATAGACACCAAGAGCCTCTACAAGAGCGTCAACCTTACCAAGAGCCTCGGAAGCGGTCTTCTGGGCAGCCTCGGCAGCCTTCTGAGCGGTGTCGATCTTGGTGATGATCTCAGAGATCTTAAGGTCTGAATCATACTTGTCAGAGAGAGTCTTAAGCTGACCTTCAGCGATCTTAAGGCGAGCGTCGAGTTTACCGATCTCCTCGTTAGCGGCAGCCATCTCTTTCTTGGTAGCAAATGTGGCGTTAACATACTCAAGAGTGGCGTAAGAAGGAAGTTTGTCCTCGATTGCCTTGACTCTGGTGTCAATAGCCTGGACGTCTTTCTTAAGGCCATCGATAGTAGACTGAAGAGCATCAATGTCCTTCTTGTGATCCTCCTTAGTCTCAAGTGTGGCAACGGTCTCCTGAAGGGCCTTGATGGCTGCCTCAGCCTCAGCCTTAGCCTTCTGAAGATCCTCAATAGCGGTCTTGTTAGACGCTACCTGTTTCTCTACATCAGCCAACTTGGTCTCCAGATTATCGACGCGATTGTTGGTCTTGTCGATATCCTCTGAATAATCAGTACAGCTGGTGTACGCAAATGTCAGCCCAGCAATGGCCAACATCGAAACCAATCTGAAAAATTGTTTCATAAAGGATAATTAGTTAATAAAAAAGTTAAACATGTTACTCGTAGTAATAAATATGTTTTTAGGTGCCCATTCGTAGGCACATAATAACACAACGACAAATATATGAGTTTAATTTTTCATAAGCAAGATTTTTTAGTCAGAAAATGAGAAAAAAGAGGGTGGAATCCATTTATTACTACGAGTGACACCGCTTTTTCTTCCAGATGCACTTGTGCAGGCATTCCGAACAGACATATTAATAGGTAGGGTTTTGCCGCCGACATACGTTTTGCATACGTATTTGGCGGTGGAACGTCAGTTTCTGTGCCCCAATGACACAACCGCATCGGCAGTCTCAGCGGCGATCAAAGGAAGCTATAGCCGGAAAGAGACCGGGCAAATAACCTTAAAAGATGAGAGCAACAACTGTTATTGAATATCTTCTGTCTGGAGTTCTGCTGCTGGCGGCACAAACGCGGCCGGTTGGAATCAATCCCACCGCGACAGCGCAAGGTCAAAGTGTGGTGGTGGCAAAAACGCTGACGTTCGAGAACAAGGTGCACGACTTCGGAAAGTTCGCCGAGAGCGGTGGATCACAGACCTGCATATTCAAGTACAGAAACAACACCAACGTGGCGATTGTCATACAAAAGGTGATCGTATCTTGCGCCTGCACGCAGGTGGAGTGGTCGGAAAAGCCAATAAAACCGGGAGAGAGCGGCGAGATCAAGGTGTTGTTTTCCAATCGTATAGGGACAGGGAACTTTGACAAATCCATCTCTGTGTCCGTTTCCTCTTGCTCCTACCAGACAATCCTTAGGGTAAGAGGCGTGGTCACAGAAGGAGGGATAACGGATAAAGCCACTTCATCCGACCGTTAAACGGATCAAGATGAAATGGCTTGACTTGCAAGAGATTCCGGCTTTTACTTTTTGCCGATCCTCACTCTCTCCTTGACAATCTCACCAGAGTTCGTCACCACCGTTTTCTTAGCGGCATCGAAAACCACCCCTTCTGGAGACGTGATGGCACAGCCATCTGGCAGAGATATTCCTGCGATGTCCACTATTGAACCTTCGGAGCCTTCCGCCGACAGGACTCCATCGGCATCGGATAGCTCCAGATAAGCATTGTAGGCCTTTCCGCCGACAATACCCCACTTACCTTTGGCATTGACTGTAGCCTTGGCGACATTAAACCTTGAGTCCGTGGCGGACAATGACAATCCGCACCCCTCGCTTTCCAAGTTCAGCACACCGCCACCGATTATCGTGACAGATCCGGACACCGACATCGCCGGAGCCCTTGAGACCACGGAGCACGTGCCGCTGACGTGGATCTTCAGTCCATCAATACGAGAATCCACCCCGATTGTGGACTCATCGGTCAGCCTGATTGTCGCATTGTTCAAAGTCAGCAGGTTGCTGGCGGCGCTGTAGGAGACCGAACCACCTCCGTGCCAGGATCCTGTTATGTTGGCGGAGTTCTCAGCGGTTACCCTGACACCGCCTATCCAAAGATCGTATGTGGACTCCTTTCCTATCACGACTTTCGATGTGACAATGACGCCGTTCTGGACGACCCCACGGTTGGAGGCATCGAACTTCGCTCCTTCCGGAACTGAAATGACGCAGCCGTCAAGAGTCAACGCATCAAAATTCACCACCGAGCCCAGCGCTCCAGTGGCCGTGACTTCCGTGTCCGCACCGGTCACCGAGAGATAAGACAGGCCATCGGCGAGGCCAGACAGACCTCTGGCGCCGACTGCGTTTACCTTACAGCCGCTGATTGTGAGTCTTGATCCATTCTCGGCGAGAGCCACTCCACTGCCGGAATCACTGTTCAGGTTCAGGGTTCCCGCTCCAAGAATATTCAAAGAACCGGCTGACTCTATTGCGGAGCCGGCCGAGCTGATGTCACATTTACCGCTCACGCGGATTTTGAGATTCTCAATGGAAGACACGATTCCGGTCGTGGAGGAGACAATCTCGGCATTGGTCAGCATAAGGGTGTTGGAAGCCACATCATAGGAGACACCGCCTCCTCTCAGCCACGCTCCTGTGACACTGGCGGCATTGTCAGCGGAAACTTTCTCGCCCCCAATGGAAAGATCATACACACTCTTGATCTCCACAAGCGACTTCACGACCTCACCATCCACAACGACAGAACCATAATAATCGTCGAAGACCGCATTCTCAGGCACGGTGATCTTACATCCGTCCAATCCTAAACCTTCAATCTCGGCGATAGAGCCGGAAGTGCCTTCCACGGCAAGATATGTCCTCGTTCCCTCGACCTTCATGTAGCCATCGCCACCCTGAGGGCTGGTGATTCCCCACTTGCCTTTCACTCTGACATCAGCATCCGAGATTGTGACCGATGATGCCGGCTGCAACATTATCCCGACTGTCCCCACCAGGCTAAGGGTTCCACTGCCGGTTATCCTTATGTCAGCAAGCGCGTTGATGGCAGAAGATGAGGATTTGATCGAGCAGGTTCCGATGACATTGACTGTCAAGCCGTCCACCTCCGATTTGATGCCGACGTTGTCAAGGGTAGTCTCGATCTCCACTCCTTGAAGCGTAAGGACTTTCGACTCAAAGTCATACGAGACCTTTCCCTTCTTAAGCCAAACACCTCCGACACTGGACGCATTGTTGGAGTCAACCAAGTTACCACCCACCCAGATGTACTTTTCTTTCGGCTCTGGTTCATTCACGGCAATAGGAATATTATAGACTGTGCCATCTGACATTGTGAGTATCAAGGTCTTTCCGTCATCCGAGAGTTTAACGCCGGAGAACAAGCCGGAGCCACCGGAACTGCCGGCATCGCCCTTGTCGCCCTTATCACCTTTATCGCCCTTGTCACCCTTATCTCCTTTGTCTCCCGTATCGCCTTTATCTCCCTTCTCTCCTTGCGGCCCTGTCGCTTTGGTTCCCGTGGTAGTCCAAGTCTTGCCGCCGTCCGCGGAGACCTCCCATTCATTCGTGGAGGAATTGATGCGAAGCATCGGAGCCCCGCTCGCACTGCCGGAATCACCTTTGTCTCCTTTATCACCTTTATCACCTTTGTCGCCTTTCTCACCGTCTTCGCCTTTTGCTCCATCCTTCCCGTTGGCACGGACTTTCTGTCCTCCGGACAAAAGCCACTCGCCATTCAGCGTCCAATAGTAGCATCCGTCAGAATCCAGCCTGATCGAGATGTCCGGAGTCATTCCGTCAAGTCCATTCCGGCCATCTTTGCCATTGGTGATTGTTATCGGTTCCTGTTTGTTGAAATAAATTGTGTAACCATTCTCAATCGGCACGACAGACTTGATATAGTCTCCTCCTTCCAGAGCATTGACCAAAGAGGCCAGACTCTGGAGCTGTTTACCGAAATTTTCGGTCAGATCCTCCAGTTTCTTGAGGCGTTGCTCGTGTTCCTCGTATAGTTTTCCGAGATTGTTGATCTCATCCTGATAGTCCGAGCACGACATCAGCGATGACAGAGCGAGGAGCGCCGTGGCGGCAAGCATAGCGCACACCTTGAAATATTTCTTCATCGTATTCATTGTAGATTAATTGACATAGTATCCATTAATATTTAACATTTCTTATGAGACGAGCCTGAATAATCAGCATATTCTCCATCAGTTGGACTTGAACGAAGGCCCAGAATTTCCGCCTTTCATCTTCCAAGGGCGAATTTCAATCCGACAAGACAATTAAACTGCCAGTCGAAGCCGTCATCCTTACCAACCTTTGAATTGAAGTCATCCGGGAATATTCCAGCGTCCGCCTCCAGGCAAATGGACAGACTGCGGGCAAGACGCAGGTCAAGCTCAAGGCCTCCCCTCCCCGCCCAGAAAAACTTAGTTCCTGTCCATAATTTTTCCAAACCGTGGAAATCCGGATTGTTTCTGCGGGCACGGTTGGCATCCAAGTTCCTGAAGCCGACCGCTGCCCCACCTCCGGCAAAGAGATTCAGGCTGACAAGGCGACCCTCGCGCCAGCCGGCGAGCGCAGACGTAACATCCAAGACAATCTCCGCACTGGACCGCACATAGTTCCAGGAGTAGTCGAAACGAGGATAGTTGTACCGGTTCCTGGCCTGCCAACCACTGAAAGCTACCCTTGCGCCAAACAAGCGGCTGAAGCGGCATCCGGCCGAGGCTTGAGCCGCGGGTGAAAGAAGACGTGCAAAGTCAGCCTCTCCCAACGAATATGCCGCTCCACCAAGAACCTGGACAAACCACTCCGGGCGGAACTCTCTTGAATGAATATCCTGCCGGTCTTCAGGATGCGCGGCAGCTGTCGAGGCGGATATTCCGGACACACCGAGGATCACAAACAAACAAATCAAAACTATCTTTCTCATCATCAGCACTTCAGTGTATTATTAATATGATGGTCAAGTTCATTGAAGAAAAAATCCCCGGCTCGTTTTCGCAAACCGGGGAAATCGATAGATTAATCAATTATGAACTAATTGCCTTCAGTCCTGTTAACAGTACCTTCAACCCAAACAACAAGGTCTTTCTGGCTCCACTTGTGGTGGATTCTGACAGGGATCTGAACCTTGAAGCTGACAACGGTGGCGGTATTGTTCTTATACCTCAGGAAATCGTAGTTGTAAGCGTCATTCTTTGGCTTGGAAGTATGGCCGGCAGGGACAACGTGACCATTGTCAATACGGGTCATTGTTCCGTCAAGAACCTGGAACTCAACGCCATTGCTGTACTCCTTCAGAGTCTTGAACTCACCTGAAAGGTCAGTCTTGATTTCTTCTGGATTAACAGTGATGAGATCAACATTGTAGTACTTGTAGAGGTCAGTCGTCTTATGAGTCCTGAATACATAGTCGCTTGCGGTACCGATAGATCTCCAATCATAGAACTCAACAAGGTCGAAGAGGGAAATCGTTGTTCCGTTGTCAACCGCGTCAGTAAACACAGCAGGCCCCTTAGGCTCAACATAAACCGGCTTCAGGAGCTCAACATTGAAGGTGTTGTCCTTCAGCGGCATATAAGCACCGCACTTATTGAATACAGCCACGCCGAGGTTGACATCAAATGTCTCCTTGAAGAACTTGGCAACTGATTCAGCATCATTGATAGACAAAGACTTCTTGCCCTCAGGGAGGTTGATCAGATCCTTCGCGGCCTCAGATTCGCTTGGAATCACGAGCCTTGCCTCATAATCACGTGAGGCTTCCTCGCCGAACTCAGTAACTTTATGCAAGTACTCAATCCTTGCGATCTCCTCGTTGCCAGCCTTCAGGACAGTGTTCTTGTACTCGTAATTGACATTGTCAGTGTAGAGAGAAACGACTGCTGCTTCATTCTTGGCGATCTTGGTGTTGGCAACTGTGTTGGCGACAGAAAGCTTATATGTCTTACCGCTCGCGCCCTTGACACTCTTACCATTGTTGGCAAGGGTGAAGTAATAGACATAGCGAAGCTCACTCTGTTTGAATGTAGGGAAGTTAGCCGGAACATTCCAAGCCATAGATGGAGTAAACGCATCAGGCTGTATTGAGATAGTAGGAGCATTGTCATTTACACCGAAGACGAAATCAGATGACCAGTCATTGCCGAATGAATGTCCGATGGTGGTCTTTGCGAAGCGCTCGTCAAGATATACATTGAAGTCGCAGTTCGCCTCCTTGATGTCAACCTCGTTTCCTGGAGCTTCGACATTACCGTGGATGTTTCTAAGCTGATCCTTGTCAAGGACATCATTTGCAGGGTTGAAACTGTTGTCAGCGTACCAGTACTTAGGAATCTTGTTGGCCATCACAGCCTTAGGATAAGCGAAGGTAACCTTTACAGGGAGATATACAGGCTCACGGTTGAAGTTGGTGTTGCCCAGACCCTTTCTCGGGATGAACTTGATGTACCTGAGTTCCTCTACGACAGGGTAAGTCTTATCGGTAACACAGTTTATGAAGTCATTGCGGGTCAGGTCAATTCTGATTACGTTTGTAGTCTCGTGATCAGGATCCTTGAGCTCATAGATCTTACCTACAGGCTTGTTGGTGAGCTTGAAGGTCGGCTGGCCATAGATGTCCGTCTTTCCGGTCGGCTCCCACTGAGCGAACTCGCTCTCAGGGCTATTAGGATCTTCAGAATCAGTAGGGAGTTTCACAGCCTCATAGAGCAGGTTGAATGTCTCCTTGCCCATATCAACACCCTCGTCAAGAACCTTCTGCTCGATGGCGTGCCAGGTAGCGGTCTGGAACTGATCGGTGCACTTGTAGTAGAAGTAACCAAGATCGAATGTCTTTGTGATGATAGGTCTCTCAGGCTCAACGATGATGAACTTGATGTAACCTTCCTCGACGATCTTGTTGTTGACAGTGTCCTTAAGTTCAACTCGGATGAGCGGAGTCCTGCCGACGATAGACTTCGGAGCGTTCTTACCCACCTTGCTTGGATCCGGCTCGCAAGCCACAGGATTGGTGTCACTGTTGGACTTGACGCCACAGGCAACGATGTAAGTACCATCAGCCCTCTTGTCGAGAATGCTATGGTTCTGGGTCTGCTCGGTGCCATTCTCACCTACAGCGAACGGAACCTGAACAAAATTGAACTTCATACCAAGCTCCTTAAGCTGAGCCTCGGTGCGGGTCTTGATGTTGTTATCGTTCCAAGAGCGGCAAGAGTTGTAGATAACGTCAGCGTCAACAAGCTTGTTAAGGTTGAGACCAGTCTCGCTGTCGTACGCAAGCTCAAGGGTCGCTACCATCTGCGCCGCGTCGTGTACACTATGATAAAGATGCATACCGCCCTCTACAGGAGTCTTGTGAGCATCAGTACCTTCACCAAGAAGCCTACCCTTTTCGTTGATCTTCTGAACGAACTTGCCGTTCACAGAAGACCAAGAGGTGTAATTGTGCTCCGGGTCAACATAGGTGTACTGCTTTGCGAAGTCTGTGTATGAAAGGCTCTCGAACACCATCTGAGAAGCATAGACAGAAGCCCACGTTGAGGTGATTGTCTCTTTGCCCTCTCCCAAAGGAGCGGTGACGGCGAGATCAGTGATCTTGCTCTTGTCAGCTTTGTGATTGTAGAATGAGAATGCCTGATAAGGATTGGCCTCTTCCTGAGTCTTTACCAACTGACCTTTCATTGTGATGCCGACGTGCATAATACCGTCCTTCACATCAAGGAATGTAGCCTTAGGGGCGGCCGCGGCAGGATTTGAAGCGTAGTTAGGAACGCTTGCGGCTCTTGTCTTCACGAAATCAGGATCCTGAGACACTGTCCCAAGGTTTTTCTGTGTGTATTCAGACACAATCGCATTTGAAGGGTCAAGGCTGTAAAGCTTGTCATAGGTAGGGTTAAGGTAGGCGACCCCTCTATGGCTTGTCGTAGCACCTACAGTGTAGGTGTTCTCGACATCCTTCCAACCGTCAGCGGTGTGACGCATATGAGCGTGCTTTACATTTTCTGCCTTGCCGCCCACCGTCACAGGCTGATAAGGGATGTAGATGTACTCCATCGCGTTCTGGCCGTCAAGGACCATCTCAGGCGTAAAGACCAGAGCCTTGAGATCAGCGTTAAGGTCAATCACAAGAGTACCCTCATAACCTTTTACGTTAGTCAGCTTAAGCTGGCCGTCAGTCCAGACAACGCCAATGCGGTCTTCCTCCTTTGGAGCCCACCTCAATGTGGTCACTTCCTTGGTCTCATTGCCACCGACAACGGTAACCTTTACCCAGAAACCGTTCTCAGCGCCCTCGGTACCAGGATAGTAGTAGATGCCTGTGGCATCCTTGCCGTCTTTGCCATCCTTACCGTCTTTGCCATCCTTGCCGTCAACACCGTCTTTGCCATCTTTGCCGTCCTTGCCGGCAACACCGTCTTTGCCGTCCTTGCCGTCTTTACCCTGAGCCTTGTAGTCGGTCTTGACACCATCAATGTACCAGTAACCATCCGAACCGATTGTTACCACACTTCCCGGCTTGCCATCCTTGCCATCGGCACCGTTTTTACCATCCTTGCCATTGGTACCATTGGTGAGATCGAATGTGCTGCCATCGCTCAATGTCACTCTGACACCCGTTGCGGTGGACTCCACATTAGTGATCACAGATCCCTTCTGAATAAGGGCCTGCAATTCCTTAGACACCTTCTCGACCGCACTCACGCGATCGGTAAGGTCGTTGATGTCGCTTTCATAATCCTGACAGGATACGAAAGCACCTGCAGACAGAACCAATGAGGCTCCAAGCAGGAAAGAATTGATCAACTTTTTGTTCATAACAAAAAAAATAAAATGTATAGATTGAACTTAAATGTTTATAGTTATCATCAGTTAAAACTCAATAGCGCCTTTCGCTCTCCTCTATGCCTTATTTGGCGTCAAATTCTCTCGTCATTATCACTCCCAGTGACAAATAATTTTTTGTAGGATTTTAGGCGATTTCTTTACAAAAAATCTTGCTTATGAAAAATTAAACTCATATATTTGTCGTTGTGTTAGTGTGTGCCCCTTATTGGGTACATTAAAACATATTTATTACTGGGAGGAACAGTCATTCCGACCAAATAGAGTCATTCCACGTACATACAATAATGGTTGAATATGTCCTAAAAGCTCAAGGACATACAATTTGCATATTCATAGGGTCATCAGAAGTTGGTAAGAAGGCGTGCGTTTCGCATTCTGTCAAGGCGGTCCGAACCTCCGAGGTAGTGCTCGGTGACCATAAGGCTGGAGTGGCCAAGGGATTCGGAGATGAACGTGAGATCCACGCCTTGACGCAGGAGGACGGTGGCAAAGCTATGTCTTGCCGAATAGGTCGTGAACGGTGGGATGCCCAACTCCTCGGCGATTTTCTTAAGGGCGTTGTTGCACATACTGATGACCTTCCTGACAGTGTTGGAGATCGAAAGCATATCGTTCGCTCCTTCGGCATATTCAAAAAGGAAGGTTTCCGGATTGCCGTCATAGGGGTTGCCCCAACGATGAAGGATATCAAGCATCTCAGGGGTAATCACCGCGCGGATAACCTTAGATCCGCCATAGACGCGCGCTGTCTTGGAGCGAAGGAAACAGATCTCGCCGTCTATGATATTCTTATATTTAAGGAATAGCATATCACGGAAATTGATGCCGTTGCAAAGGTAGGAGAAGAGCCAAAGGTCGCGGTAGCGCTCGCGGGAGGCGGATCCTTTATATTCCACGATTTTACGAATATGATCGTACGAGAGGGCGAGGCTTCTGGAACTGCCCTTGGGTATGATGTACTTACCGCGGCCGAACGGGAACATCGATTCCTTGACGAGACCCGCGGCGGCAGCGTCGTTCATCACACAACGCAAGGTCTTCATATAGATACTTATTGTGGTTATGGCCTTGTTCTCCTTTTTGAGAAAACACTCGAAGGCATTGAACCAGGAGACGGATAACTTGCTGAACAGAATTTCCTTACCTGCAAATCGCTCGACACTCTTAAGAGTTGTGCGGCAGCGATAATAGGAGTTTATCCTTCCCTCAGTATGAAATTTGGCCATCATCGACTCAAGCGCCGCGTTTAACGTCTTATCAACGGGTTTACCCATCCTGGCCTCCAAAGCTTCAAAAGAGAAGGCCCCTTTCTCAAGCAACGCTTCAACTTCCGAGCTTATCTGATTGAATTTCGTGATGATGTCCGCGTGACACTCCGGCATCCTCTTGGAGTAGGATATTCGTTTCCACTCTGATGCAGGAAGATCGACACCTGTCGGGTAATACTTTTGGATACGACTGTAGACAACCTCGATCTTGACCGGGAACACACCTGATTTCTTTGCTCTGCGCCTGTCGAGCACAGCGATGACGGAGACACCGTCTTTAGAGATTTTTAACATAGCATTAATTATTTATGGGTGAATAATTTACATACAATTTATATACAGAGCGGTCACAATATGGCCTACTGTGCTGATTGTAAACTTGTATGAGCGCATGCAAAGGTCAGCGTATGTAAACGTGGATACAAAAGAAATTGTGCGTAATCAGGAAATTACAGAGTATAAGCACGTTACAAAACGCCGCCGGTCAAATTTGACTAGCGGCAATGTGTAAATAATTGAATATCAGCGGATGGATGCTCACATAGTGACTGCCAGACGGTTATGGAAAGCAGCCGGGTGTACCCGCAGAAGAGAGAGCTACTGAAAGTAGATTATAGGCGATGAAAAACCATACAAAGGTTGCCAGAGAGGGGCAAACGGAGCTATAGAGCAACGATAACAGCATCAAGTGTCGTCAATGGGCGCACAAGAGCGGACGTGGAGTTTTTCAGTTACGAATAGTCCTTGAGAAAGCATTGGAAGAATACAGGAGAAAGTAAAAAAAGGAGCCCCGACATCTTATCGATGTCGGGG
>CAKVCK010000009.1 GCA_934725575.1 uncultured Bacteroidales bacterium | reverse complement strand
TCGCCCAGGAACTCGGTAAGTGGAACTACCTTGTCAAACCGGTCAACTGATGCAACTAATTTTTTACACATTACTAAATATGACGCATTATCGTATGTTTCAAATTTGATGGCAAACGATATTCAATCATTCCTTACAAACCACGGTCTGAGAATGTCGTTAAATACGATGTTGTTGATAGCATAGCTCTTCCATTTATTGATGGCATTAACTAAAACATCGGGCGTAGTAATGCCATCAAGCGAGGCTGCAAGGCTTATGCCATCATGCAATATATCAAGCTTAATTTCTTCAGAAATGTCTTGCACTGGAATTCTATCCAGAACTGCCATCATCATACTGGCCAATTGTTTTTTTGTGTTATCACTCATCATATTAACGTGGATTGATGACAGTGTTTGAAGGTATATACGCATCTTGTCAGATACTGCATGACTACAGTAGAATATGATATTTTGCAACACTTTCTGATAACTGTCGTAATGTGATACATAATACACCAATCCTTTGCAAGAATCAATAACCTCAATATTATTGTCAGAAAACAGTTGTGCGGTAATAGTATTACGAATCTTGAGCGAACCTTCGGCACGGCATATTACATTCAAACGTGCCATTGTGGCTCTTACTGGGAGATGTGAAGATAGGAATCCCTGCAGTACTTTGAATAATTTTGACGAGGGGACTGACTCAACGTATCCTTTATCGATTACTTGTCGAACTAGTTCACTTATCAGTTGAAAAATAGGCACTATGAAATGACGGAGACCACCTAATACATCATTGGAGTCGTCTTTGGAATACTCTAATGAATTTGTGTTTAATACATTAGAAATCTTTTCGAATACTGAAGTCGTTTGTCTTGTTGTGAGAAATTGGGCTTCTATCACTACATTTCGCAAGTCTCTATCAAGAGAAGAAATAGAGATTGATGATTTGTCGTAGGTATAATTTCCTTCAATTAATATATTTACATCTTCTCTCACTAGTTGTTTTAAATAGTTGATTTCATCTTCAGAAGGAACGATCTCGTTGTATGATGCCCTTGTAAAGAGACTTGGAGTCGTGTTTGACCGCCATTTTTTGATCGCTTCAGCCAATCTTAACTTGTCTTCATTATTGAGATTGGCCTCCAATAGTTTAGTTGCTCTTCTGTAAGCTGATTCCGCTATAGGGTTATCCGTTGAGGCCAAGCCAGTACATACTATATCTATTGCTTTGCTATTTGGTTTGTATAAGTACATTCCATCATCCGGTAATGGAATGTCCTCAGTGCATACATCGGAAAAGATATCAGAATTAAATGCTTCGTCATATATGGATTGTATTCCTTCGGGAAGTAAATTGTCATAGATGAGTTGTAGATCTTCATGCCTACTTGTACGAGAGTCAAGGTATGCTTGTAGTGCAAAACGGAAGATGTTCACTACCGTCTCCATAGAGCATAATGAAGCAAGCCTTGACAGGAACGGTAACAATACTTCGGAACAACGTCGTTTTCGAGCCTTTTCAAAGGCGATTTGATTGGTGTGCGATAGCAATATTTTTGCCAAATCATCACCCTGTTCTTGTGATAGTAGAGTCAACATATTCCTACAAAGATAAGCTAGGGTGACATTTCTACTTCCACTTCGTAGTACAGGTCCTAAGGCATAGCATATATTATCTAAACCAATCAACTTGGGAAGAATATATTCTAGAATCTGTTCATCTACAACATTGGTCGCCATTCCATACGGGAAACCGTAGGCTTCACAAAGGAGAAGGTAGCGATACGAATAGAACAGATCTTTATTAATACCAGAATTCATATTCCAAGTTCGATTGAAAGAGCCCACTCTAAAACTATGAACAGTCCCTATGTTTTTATGGGACTCTTCAGTCTTGCTACGAATGAAATAAGATAGTTCCAGAAATGAGAATCTAGAATCATTTTCCGGCATTCTATCTCCGCTGTAAAATGCCAGAAGATTCTCCATGGCAGAACGAAGTGACAACTCTTCTTGTGTCGGATTCTGTGTCAATGAGAGTGTGATTTTTTCAAGCGATTCGCTCAATATTTCAATACTCTCGCTGCGGTCACTGCATTCTGCCATAATAAGGGCTTTATAAATCACGCCAACATAATCGGATGAAGTTGGATTCCAAATCTTCAGAATATCTGCTACTTCGTCATAGTTAAGCAGAGAAAGAGCATTACAGGCGGCTGTATAGTAATACTTATTAAGCGTGTACCGATTCATTCGATTGATTTCCTTCTCCAATCGAATTTGAAGAGTATGGGCATTATCTTGCTTGTCTAAATGATGGCGATAAAGCCGGAGTAAAGAAATGCCAATTGTTATAGCATTGTCAGATAAGTGTTCTTCTGTATATCCCTGTAGAGTTTTCTCTATATTATTCCTAAACCAATTGTAATCTTTGTATGTCAATGAGATGTCAGCCCTCCAATCTAACTCGTATAGCAATGCTTCCCTATCCGTTGCTTCGATTGTTTTGAATGCCTCCTCCAAATATGGGAAATTATACTGCATATCATTGAAATCGCAATAATACTTCTTCGGTAGAATAAACCATCCTGGGTACGATTCCCGTACTTTACGCATCTGTTCAATCAGTTCCTTTGGCTTTATGTCTCGATCATCATAATCTATACAGCCTTTCCATTCCGGTTCGCGAATTGAGAGGAACGTAAAAAAGAAATCAAGTGCAGTTTTGAAATCACCTAGTCCGTGATACTCTGAAAAATTAATAACCTCAACACCGCGCTGCTTCATCAATGTCTTAAACGATTCGTCATAGTTCTTGTCGCAAGTTATCAGATATGATGGCCCGGCATATTCTCCCATCACATCCTGCAGCCAAGCAAGCCAAGATGTGAAATTTGGGTCATCACCTGAAAAGCCTATTAAGCAGAAAATACTTTCCACCAAAGCTTGACGAACAGTGTTAACGAATTCCGGATGTGTTATAGGATAAGTTCTGAAATCTTCTTCAGTCATCAAGAAAGGTGGTTTGTCTGGAAAACTACCGTGAAGTTTGACAATACGAGGGCTTGTCTTATAAAGAAGCATCTCTTTTGAAGTGACAACGGAGTAGTTACGTTTTAGTTTTTTACGAGAACGTTCCAACAATGTGTCATAGTTTGTGGTAAACACATCTCGCCAAGGAAGATTAAGCAATTGATAGTGCATTGTTCCTGGTGTCATATGATCGTCAGGAATTGAATCGCGAATAAGGTTATCCAATTCGCTTCGCCCATAAACCGCAGCAAATTGTGAAGCAAGACGCATAGGTGTTTTGAACACAAGATCTGACGGTTCTGCTTTAGGGCTGGCTTGCAACCGGCAGAATATATCTTCTCCCACATCATTCCACATCTTCACTTTCACATGTGCTGGTACATCAGCATTGCGACTAAATCCGGCTCCTACCATTACAGAGGCCTTTCCTAAATAAAGGTACCTCCTGATTTTATCAAGTTTTGCCTTAAAAGAGCCAGGTACTTTTGCTAATATATCATTGAACGCTTGTTTCTCCATTATTATGATTAGTTATACGTCTACTTGTTTGAATAGCTGTCACTATCCCTCTTGTTAACTGTCTAACGTTCTGAAATGAATATGGTTATTTGTAGATGGTTAATTGAGAACTTGTTTCAAAGTTGAATGTATTGCAACAATTGGCCTCCATAGTGCTAATCCTCGTTTATGTTTATTGATAGTTTTCTAGTTTAATGAGGTTCTTAGCACTCAAATGCCGCTTAACAATTTTGGCATTGATTGTGGCTGTCTATGAACTAATCTGTCAAGAAGTTAGAGCCTTCACCGATGATATCAATGTTCTTGACCTTATGATTCAGCGCTTTTGTATTATTCTATGGACAACAGGTTTCTGCTTATTCGTATGGTAAGTTTTCAGGACGAGAACTTACTATGACATTAAAGCCGGGGAAATGTTCCAGATCAAAGGTGAACTTTTCATCATTTGTCAGAGCGTATTTCCTTTCCGAAAGCAAAACTACCGGGATGTGATTTCGATCTTCTTGGTTAGACCGCAGGTGCTTTTTCACCTTTTTAGTAAAATACTGTCTTTGAAAATCCTTGATGTCTGCATTACTGGTTTTCATCAATCTTCCTTCTTGTGTCAGCTTGTTAACAATTATAGGGATACTTGTGACTCCGTTAGCACTTTTACAAGAAGCAAGATATTCGTGCAACAATTTGTTCGACACTAATAATACGGCGTTGTCTTGACTATTCTCATCATATTTCATAATCCAGGAGATAAGTTTCTTCATCTCTGGATCCATCGGATTGGTAAAGCGGCAAGCAATATTTGTATCTATAAAGATGTCCTTTTTCATTGCGCTTTCATTGCTATATCCATTACGTCAATCATATAAGTGTCAAAGAAATCTTGAGGCGCACCTTCTATCTGGCCGTTCTTCTTGAATTTGACCTTATGAATATGAGTTTTTCTATCCTCTTGTCTCATATAGTACACATTAACATCCTCCTCGGCAATTAGCCCTTGCACAATAGACAAACGTAAGCGATTCATCAGGTATTCGCTATGAGATTCGATGACATAACGTTTGCCTTTATTGATTTGTTGCACCAGATAATCTCCGAACTTGGCTTGTGCGCTTGGATGAAGATGTACCTCTGGTTGCGATATATACAGTGTTGAGCCATTTCCCAATTCGATATCTCCAATAATAATAGGCATCGTTTGAGATATTCCAAAGCCTACATCCCAAAGATTTGTCATCTCGTCATCCTCGTGTACTTTCACGTCAACTTTAAATTGGCCGGATCCCAACCTTACAGGTTCCACGTCGCTTAGCAATTCGATAGACTTCATCGCTTCAATAAATTGAGCGAACTTATCCTGGTTGTTGTCTTTCCACTTCAAAAGTTCATTTATAAACCCTTCTCCCGAAGGGGCTATCTTGCTTGAAGCAACAGGCATTTCGGCATATATGCGTTGAGCTGGTTGACGGTATGAGCTAATATAGTTGACGTTGCCATTATATTTTTTTATCATAGACATCGTCTCTTGTAAGGCAAACATTAATGGGTATCTGAACTCGTCCCCCGTATCCTCAGAGAAAGATTCCATTTCTAAATCCTTGATATGAGTTTCTTTTGTGGCATATCTAAGGTACTTTAACGTGTCATTATTAGAGGGAAATTGGGCATTGGCATATTCGAGCAAATTCTCAATTTCCAATTTCTTCTTGTTCTTATTTGGGGTAATATCTAGATCAAGAATATGATTTCCTGAAGAATTAGTTTTTAGAATATAATGAAAGAAGTCACCCTTGCACTCACATCTTTTTATTTGTGGATTTCCAGCAGGATCGCACTTCCACAAAGTGTCAACTATCACATATTCTTTATTTTGTGAATCTATCAATGAAAATCCGATACCCAAATTCCTATCAGATTCGTGCTTGAAGACCATTTCTAAAAAGTTTCCCATCTGTACGTAATTTCCGGTCGGTGAAAACTGCAAAGGAAATTCTTTGCTTTGCAGTACCCCTAAGATGCCATACATCAAAGAACTCTTTCCGGTACTGTTCGCTCCTGTAAGAAGAGTCAATTTCCCAAAATCCAATGTCAATGTTTCCTCAAAACATTTAAAATTGGTCAATCTAAGATCTTGCAAGTATATCATCGTAGTTATCTTTTATCGTTGTGAAATCATCATCTGTTTTGAATGCTTAAATCTGCGACAGCTCATATTCAATTGCGCTTATGAATCCATCTCGTTTTAGGTAATTAAGAATTGAATCTTTGTCTATACCACCCTCGGCCATATTACGGACATCTTGCATAATGTCTTTTCGACGGGATTTCAAAGAACTCTCATTCAGATTAAATATTTTGATTGTGTTGGCAGCTGTGGAATCATTACTATCCGAAGGCTCAATTGTTCCATCGGTGAAAAAGATGAAGCGGTCGTTCATTTCATCTACAATTGGATTGAGAATATTCTGATAGCGATGTATATTCTTGTCATAATCTTTCTTTTTGATTAGCTTGTCTTTCCAATCGGCTCCAAAGCGATAATCCTTTACTGCGGCAATCATATTCATCCAATCAAAAGTTAGTTGTGGATCAAAATCTCTTTTGATATAATGGTCAATGTGCCTTGTGGCTGGCATCAAAGCTATTTCGGTATATCCACATAGATTATGTTGATCTTCAATACTTTTGTCTAAACAATCTTCGTATACCTTTTTATTCTCTGGCTGATGAATGTCTGACCAGTCAGTGTGTCGTGTTCTGTTGAATTGTTCAAGGGAATCTGGTGGCATAGACTTGGTTATCGTTCTCATATCAGCCCCCTTCTTTGCGCCTCAATCCTTAGGTTGACCATATCCGTGTCACTCGCTCCGATGATGAGCAAGAGCTTGTTGAAAAGTTTGTTGAATTCTTTCGCATCTCCTGTTCTTAAAGCTATGAAAGCATTGTCAATGTCGTTTGCGACGGATCTGCTTCTTTGGCGTGGAGTGTCGAAGTAGTTAGTCATAATTTGGCTCGACAGTTTTCCATAAGGATCAAATGATATGTCGACTTTATCGCCTTCTTTAATTGGTATGATCTGACTTTTCTTTATGTCAGATAGAACAATAGCGGAGTGTGTGGAAAGAAAAAACTGACAGTTCGGGAAAACTTCCATTAATTTTGGAACGGTTTCAGATTGCCATTTCGGATGTAGGTGCAGATCTATTTCATCTACTAACACTATACCTTCCCCTTCTAAAGGATTATTCAGCCCAGGATTCGCGATAGCCAAACGTCTTGCAATGTCGCAAACTAATGATAGATAACACTTTTCTCCTTGCGACAACTGAGAGAACTCAATTACCTTGTTCCCTTTTTTGACAACCATAGCCTGACGGGGTCTTCTACGCACGCGAAGTTCTGAAAAATCAGGGAAGAAAGATCCTATGGCACGGCGCACTGAGTCTAAACTGCGATCGCGGTATCTCGCATCATCCCGAATCATTTCATTTTCTATATCTTCCTGGCGTCTATACCATTCAAATAATGACCTGAAATTCGCATTGCCCGACAACGCATCTTTATAGACATCCCAAATAACAGGCTCGGATCTATGCAAATTAACTGGTGCAGAAGCGATGGCCCTTTCTACTGGGTAGTACATAATGACAGGTACATTACCACCTGAATCCACGCCTTGGACAACCCTTTCAGCAAATGCGGTCATCTGCCCAAGATCTGTTTTATAAGAGGTGTTGCGTGAAGAAAAAGCTTTGGATTTATGAATGGACCAAGAAACACCATTTTCAATTGTGATTGATAATGAGCAAGGTGTTTTGGAGTCAAGACTTACATCTGAATCTTTGGGAGAGGTTCCTTTTGCGGAGGCCGACTTCATACGCGCTATCATCCACGACAATAAAATTGACAAAGCATCAAGGAAACTTGTTTTTCCAGCTCCATTAATGCCAACAATGATATTCATTTGTGGATCAACATCTGTAATATGAAGATCACGGATTCCCCGAAAATTTTGAATATGAATGTTTTGTATTCTCATAATATAAAAATTGCCTTAAAAACAGGTTTAAAGCAGCTTGCCATTACGTCTCAGAAAGTCTTTTGCCTTCGCTTCTAATAGATCGTAGATTGCGTCCGAGTTGATTTTCCTCTGATCCTTATCCATAGGAGTTAGTCTGCTGTCTAATTCAATGCTTTTTTTATCTCTAGCTTTTAAGTACTCTACTCCATTGTGAAGAACTGATTCCTTAAGATAACCTTGAATTCCGGATCCTATGGAATTAATCGCATATTGTGATAATTCAACGCAATAATTATAGTTCTTTAGCATAACTGCATCGTATTCCGCGGTTTTATTTCGATCTGTATTAGACATAGTGGACAATGACTTTTATGGGAATAGTTCAAAGAAAACAATGACTTATTTATTCTCATTATGTCTGATGTTCCTGAACTTCCTTTTTGTGGAGTAAACTAAAATTTGGCTTGGTTGGCGACCTTGACTTCCCAATGGCCGCCCTTGTCGGGGCCGATGCGGGTCAGTAGACCAAGCTCTTTCAAGCGGTTGATGTTATTGCGGATATTCCTTGGGCTGATGCCGACTTCCTTACTCAATTGAGATTGAGTTATACTTTCGTTTTCCTTGATGCAAATGAGTATTTTTCTTTGATTCTCGGATAGTTTTTCTAGGTCTTTTTCTAGGTCTTTTTCTAGGTCTTTTTCTAGGTCTTTTTCTAGGTCTTTTTCTAGGTCTTTCCCGGAAATCATCGTGTTATCCTCTAATCTCCAGACTGTTGCGACAAATTCCTCTGTCGCCAGATTGTTCTCAAAGGTGATGTCTTTGAAATCCCTGAATGCCCTGACGATTCCGCTGCCGATGCCTACGTATGGGAGTAGGTAGACGGCGTTGTTGAACAGCAATTGATTGCGAGGCTTGGATATTCCGTTCAGCAGAGTGTCTTCTGTCACGTCCATAGGCAGGTTGCCTGGACTATGGATCTCGACTCTGTTGTCAAAAATCAGGAGCCTTATTTGGGCGGTCTGGTAAAAGTCACGATGTATCAAGGCGTTGACGATAAGCTCCACAAACACTTGCGGTGGGATTTCCAGTGCCGGGAGGCTGTTGAACTCATTCTCGACCTGACGGCTTTTCAAGTTCCGGTTGATGAATGCCATAGCGGCCTTGAACTGTGTAAGGAGGTTACCCTCCATATCGGTGCCGACAAGGCGGTCTCTGAACCGGTCTCCGCTCAGGTCGTTACCTACGAAAGCGATGCATCTGATAGTGAAGACCGGATAGAATTTCAGGATGTTCTTTCCAAGTAGCAGAAGGCCGGCCAATGTCAGTCTGCCTTCGTTGTCCATCAAGGATGTGTTCTGCAGAAGTTGCTGTGGTGTGATTCCGGGTGCGATTCTACCGACAAGATCCTCGACCGAGAAATCGTCCAACCTTGATATTTGGAAGTCTTCAGCAAGGCTGTTCCTATATTTCTCTATCAGAAACAGCTTCAGCGTCGGCAGAGAGATGTCGTTGTAGGATGATTCAGGGACGCTGTCCCTGTCCGCAAATAGCCTTCCGCAGCTCTGCATCAAGATCCTTAGCCGCTCGTTGGTGAATACTTTCCTTTTGTCGGAGCCATTCTTTATCCAGACTATGCCTTTGTTGTCCTTATAGGGTTTGTCAAGTCCTTGAGCCACTCTTGCGGTGACAACGGCTTTCCCGTCCAGCAGAACAGTCTCGATCATAATCGTTATTGATGGGCAGACATTGTCTGACGCGGCGTTCGACAAAAGATTCGATGTCTTTTGGATCTCCTCGTATGTCAGCCCGCTGATTTCCCCGGTCTTATCATTGACACCGACAACCAGAAGTCCTCCTTGCGAGTTGCTGAATGCGACGAACTCACATCCGATCTTATAGGCATCGTCCACCCGTTCCTTGAACTGGACGGTGGTGGACTCTCCCATCATTATGAGCGCTTTTAGCTTCTTGACATCCATAAAGTGGCTAAGGAATATACAGTCGGTAAGGCGTTATATTCAATGACGGCAAGGGGCGGCGTGGGTGTCTATCTTGCTGACGATGTGCGTCTCGGCATATTCAAGGTCGCTGGAGTCGTCGATCTCGTACCAGAGGAGACCGGGGACTTTCAGGACGGGGAGGGGGAGGATTGTCTGCGAGATGGCCAGGAGCTCATATTCATAACCCAGTTTGGGGTGGGTGGCGAGCTTGGTGGAGTAGTCGCGGCACATCGCTTGGTAGAAACTTGTGTCGATCTTGTGGATGCCGACCAGCTCGCCGGAAGGGGTGAGCTCGGTCTTGTCGGTGGAGCAGGCGGCGAGGTTGCCGTCGGAGTCCATTTCGACATAGTATTGGTCCTGGAACTTTGTGACCGGGGTGATCAGCATAGCGCTGGAATATTCACACTCAAGCAGGGAGGAGATGGCTTTGCGCTCGAAGACGAGGTCTGACTCCAGAAGGAGGAAACTGTCGCCGCCGATGGCCTGACGCATATTGTAGAGCGTGAACATACTGTTCGTCTCTGAATATCTTGGGCTGAAGACGCACTCGATCTGCGGGTAGCGGGTCTTCAGGGCCTCGTAGGCTTCCTTCTTGTAGCCGGTGCCGATGAGGATCCTTTGGATGCCGCAGCTGAGCAGGGTCTTGATGGAGCGGATGACCATAGGCTTCCCGCCGGCCTCGATGAAGCCTTTGGGAATAGCCTCTGTGTACTTGCCGAAGCGGGTGCCCAAGCCGGCGGCCATTATTACCGCGGTGGTTATCTGTGCTTTCATTGTATGAATATGTCCACGTGGGTTCTATTTCTTCAGGCGGCTCCAGAAGGATTTTTTCCTGGTCGCATCCTGACTGCCGGACTGGCTGAGGTAATATTCCCGGAAGGTGAGGCCTTCGGAGATCATCTGGTAGATCACGCCCCAGTCGGGGAGGCCGCCGAAGTTGCGGTCATCGATGAACAGGTCTGCCTTAAGCTTGCGGGGTGAGGTCGGCGTGTCCTCGCCTTCGTAGTATTCCTCCGGATGGTTGCTGTTGATGGCGTAGAACTCCAGTCCACGCTCTCGGCACCAGTCCACCGCCTCCTTCAGGAGCCTGCCTTCGCGGACAGACCAGAGGATCAGGGTATGATGATCGGCCTGAAGACGCTTGAGGGTGTCCACGGCGAACGGGATCTCCTTTCCGATCTTCGGGTATTTGTGTTCAACGATTGTTCCGTCAAAATCGACTGCTATTATCATTGTTTTAAAGGGTTCGTTAGAGTCCTGACAAAATCTTGGGGCTTGACACTCAATGTAATAGTTTGCGTGTCAATGTCTTAGGTAGCAAAAGACACGAAAGCAAACCTTTGTGCTTATGATTGGCTCTAAGGATGCGGTTCGTGTAAGCGCTTATTTGTCCCAAAATTAACCAAAAATATCCTAAAGGACAAATTAATTAGCCTAAATCGGTGGGAAAATTTTTCGGAGCCGGCCGGGGTCTTTTGAGGCAGCCGCGGATGGAGGGTTAACGAATATCACTGCGGCTCAACCGGCACTACGAGATCCGGATGGACAGGGACGATGGCGACGGAGACGACCCCTTGGATCTCCACGACAACCTTCTTCGAGCGGGAGCCTTTGACTTTGACGAAGACACCCTCGCAACCCTCGAATATCCCGCCGGTGATCCGGACTTTCTGCGCTTTTGAGAAGTTGATCTCGGACGGGCCGAAGAAGCGGAGTGTCTCATCGTAGGTTCCTGTCACGGCTATGAACTGCCGCATCTGCTTCTCGGGAACCGTGATCTTCTTTCCAAGCCTCTGATCCATGATATATTGCAGCAGGGAAATGCAGGTGGGCTTCTTCAGCTCCTGGATCTGCGAGGCGGTAGCGCGGACGAAGATCAGGTTGTGGATCACGGGGACGAGGCGTTTCCTGCCGGTGCGGGCGGATTTCTCATACTTCATCGGGATGAAATTCTCCACGCCTTTCTCGTCCAGAAGCCTTTTGACCTCCAGCTCACGGCGATAGGTGACGCGCATCGCGAACCACTCGATTTCCTCGTATATCTTTTCCTGCATCTTGCCTGATGATTCAGAATGTCCAAGTTACGAAAATGTCGTGGAAAATGCAACTTTACCGGGC
The DNA here is from genome assembly GCA_934725575.1 of uncultured Bacteroidales bacterium. Classification (GTDB taxonomy): domain Bacteria; phylum Bacteroidota; class Bacteroidia; order Bacteroidales; family UBA932; genus Cryptobacteroides. Next base: position 107,886 of record CAKVCK010000009.1, on the reverse strand, counting down.
GACCATCTGGACCTTTGGGGCAACCTTTTGGAAGGCCAACCGCTCGCTGCCGTCGGCGAGGTGGATGATTCCGCAATATTCAAAACCAGCCTTTTCGATGAGGTGGCGCATAATCCGGTTGTCGCGGTGGGTGTCGATGCGAAGGTTCGGCGACACTGACGCGGCATATTCAATGATTTCTTGGAATATGCCGTGGGTGGCTGCGGAACTTGCGATGCGGTGGATGACGAAGTAGGGAGCCGCGTCATCCAACCATTTGCCTTGGATTGATGAATATGTCGGCTCGGGTGAGGGGAGGAGGGCAAAGTAGCCGGCCGTTTGACCATCGCGCTCGACGATGCGGGCGCCGCCTTTGTTGATGTCGGAACGGACGATGTCGGCGTTTGGATATCCATCCTCCCATTGGGTGAGGTTTCCGCTTGAGCGCATAATGGCTTTCGCGGCTGTGAACAGCTCCAATGCGGCCGGGATGTCTTGCTCTGTGGCTTTTCGGATCATTATTGTACTCCGAGCAATTCGATTTCGAAAATCAGCGTTGAGTTGGCCGGAATCCCCGGCTGCGAGAAGCTGCCGTAACCCAGTTCGGACGGGATGTAGATCTCCCATTTGTCCCCGACGCGCATCTGCTGCAGGGCTATGATCCAGCCCTCGATCAGGTCCCGTAGCCTGATGGCCAGCGGATAGCCTCCTAGGCTGGTGTCGAAGCACTTGCCGTCAATCGTGCGGCCAAGGTAATGGCAGCTGACCACGCTGTTCGGAGTCGGCTGCTTGCCGCCTTCCGGACCGGACTGGAGCACCTTGTAGCAGACACCTTTGGCCAGTTGCGTCACGCCCTCCTCTTTAGCTTTCGCGGCCAACCACTCCTTGTTGGAGCGGGCATATTCATTCTTGTTCATAATTCTTTTTGTTGCTGTGCGTGATAACAACCATTCCACTCACGGACTCGCTTTGAGCGATACCTCGTGCGTGATACCTGCTTTTATGCGCACAGACCACTTTTGACACCATTCCCCGTGCGTGACCTCGGTCTTTTTGCGCACGAAGTCTCTCAGCAGGACTTCTCGTGCGTGGCGATAACCATCCTGCGCACGGAGATTAGGCAAACATACGTGTTGGTATATTCCTAAACTACTGGTTGAACCTTTTGGCCTGCTCCTCGATGAGCGCCTTGTCGTTGAAGTAGTCGATCTTCATCGCCTTCTTCACGTCGTCGAGAGTTGCGGCGGCTACTTCCTCGGCGGCCTCGCTGCCCTTCTTGAGGATCTCGTACACGGCCGGGATGTCCTTCTCATATTCCTTTCTGCGTGCTCTGATCGGCTCAAGCTCCTCGTTGAGGATCTTCTCAAGGAACCTCTTGACCTTCACGTCGCCGAGGCCGCCTCTTCTGTAGTGATCCTTCAGCTCGTCGAGGTTGGCATATTCAGGAAGATAGAGTCCGAAGTGCTCGTCGCGGCAGAACGCGTCGAGGTAGGTGAAGACGGTGTTGCCCTCCACGTGGCCAGGGTCGCTGACATTGATGTGCTGAGGGTCGGTGTACATCGACATCACCTTCTTGTGCATCTCGTCCGCTGATTCGGCGAGATAGATGCAGTTGCCGAGGGACTTGCTCATCTTCGCTTTGCCGTCGGTGCCAGGGAGTCGGAGGCAGGCGGCGTTGGAAGGCAGGACAGCCTTCGGTTCGACGAGGGTCTCGCCGTAGATGCGGTTGAAGCTGCGCACGATCTCGACAGCCTGCTCAAGCATAGGCTTCTGGTCCTCGCCCACAGGCACGTCTGTGGCCTTGAACGCCGTGATGTCAGCGGCCTGGGAGATAGGGTAGCAGAAGAAGCCTACAGGAAGGCCGCTTCCGAACGCCTGCTCCTCGCCGTCCTGACTGAAGCCGCGCATCTGGATCTCCGCCTTGACGGTAGGGTTACGCTGGAGTCTCGCCACCGTGACAAGGTTCATATAGTAGAATGTCAGTTCGGTGAGTTCCGGGATCATACTTTGGATGAATATTGTCACTTTGGCAGGGTCGAGGCCGACTGACAAGTAGTCGAGCGCCACCTCGATGATGTTCTGGCGAACCTTCTCCGGGTTGTCGAAATTGTCGGTAAGCGCCTGCGCGTCAGCGATGAAGACGAACATTTTCTTGTAGTCGCCGGCATTCTGGATGGCCACCCTGTTCCTCAGGGAGCCGACGTAGTGGCCAATGTGAAGGCGTCCGGTAGGACGGTCGCCTGTCAGTATTATCTTGTTTGACATATCGTTATGTTTTTTAGTTCGTTGTTTGTCTCTTATATGTGCAAAGGGCTTGGGTGCGATTGTCGCTGCCTTTTTAGAACGCCCGCCTCGATGTCATTTTATCAAGTTCAAAAACTCGTTCCTCGTCCGTGCCGAAGTTAGGAAAGCTCCTGAGAATGCGGAGGTTGTGGTCGTGGCGTTGGCCTTCTGCACCCCTCTGACCGACATACAGGTGTGCATCGCCTCTATGACCACCGCCACCCCAAGCGGGTGCAGCGCGTTGTCGATGCAGTCCCTGATTTGGACCGTCAGCCTCTCCTGCACCTGAAGCCGCCGCGCGAAAGTCTCCACGACCCGCGCAACCTTGCTCAGCCCGGTGATCTTCCCATTAGGAATATACGCCACGTGGCACTTTCCCAGGAACGGCATCATATGGTGCTCGCAGGTGGAGTAAAGCTCGATGTCCTTCACCAGCACCATCTGGCGGTACTCTTCATCGAATATGGCGGACTGGATGATCTTTCCTCCGTCCTGTGAATATCCCTGCGTGAGGAACTGCAACGCCTTCGCGACCCTCTCCGGCGTCTTCACAAGCCCCTCTCTGTCAGGATTCTCGCCTAACAGACGGAGGATTTCCTTGACGTGGATAGCGATCTCGGCGGTCGTCTTTTCCTCGTATATTTCCTTTTTCTCGTATGACATATTCCTTAGCTCTTCTTTTGGTACGGTTGTTGAAACAACTTCCAAGCCTACAAAATTAGGCAAAAAATACTTATTGTTATGATTTTTTGCATATCTTTGGGGCAAATAGAGCCGCTTTTTGTGACTTTTTGATTTATATTAATGATTATTAACAATTTAATTGTTCGAGAATATGTATTGGACACTTGAACTTGCCAGCAGCCTGGACGACGCTCCTTGGCCAGCATCAAAGGAAGAACTTATCGACTATGCCAACCGCTCCGGCGCTCCGGAGGAAGTCATCGAGAATCTCACCGAACTTGAGGACGACGGCGAAGTCTACGAATCCATCGAAGACATCTGGCCGGATTACCCTACCAAGGACGATTTCTTTTTTAACGAGGAGGAGTATTAGTAGTTAATTGCTTAATAACCAAATAGTTGAGGCGGAACATTATTACAATGGGCCGCCTTTTCTTGTTTTTCAAAAGACGCGTTACAGGTGGCTGTAGTGCGTCTTTTATTTTTCTTGTTACATGGAAATACGTGCTTTTTCAATTATTTTTTACTACTATTGCAATCAATAATACAAACGCATAGATGCACATAGGGGAAAAGCACATCTAGAGTTAGCCCTTTGTGTGCATTAAAATGTCTTTCTCTATGCTTGGTAGGGATGCTACGAACTTATCAAAACGAACTTTGCCCATACGCTCATAGAGCGCTTGCCCAAGCATATAAACTTTCGTCTGGAGGTGTTCCGGCATATAGCCGTCAGGATTGGCATCAGCTTTTCGAGCATTTTCAATAGCATTGAGCATCAATGGAAGATATTTTATATAGTAATAGCCTCCCTTTTCAAGTTTGTCTAGCGCTTGCTTGGCATCCTTTGCTGTCAGAATGCCAAGTTTGGACAAATCACACAATTTGTGGTACAAGAGCCATATTTCAATGCAGGGATTACTTATAACAAGATGCCAATTTTTCTTCTGTGCGCAGAACATGTGCAATTCTTCTATTTGTTCCTGTGGCCACCGATCAACATCAATTACACACCAAAGAGAATCACCATCCTCTGCGCTCAATTGATTTTCACTTATGTAAGCCTTGACCTTCTCCAAAACTTTAGATGGAGAAGATGCTTTTCTCTTTTCCGATTCATCCTGCCCGTCGGAAACTTCGGGCTCAATAATATCAACTTTGATACGGTCAATACCATCAAAAAGTTTGAAATAGTCCGGCTCCCGCTCCGTTCCCTCTGTCGCTATGGCAAATAGCGAATAATCCCGAACCTTCTCTTGAGGGACTTCCCTCGTATATCCTCGAAGTTTGAACCCCATATCATTCCCAATTTAATTCATTAAAACGAGCAAGGAATGGGATGGCGCCAAAACGACCGTTGAGGTAGCCCTTCTCCAAATCCAAATCCGCACGCGGCTTAAATTCATCAAGTGTATAAAGATGGGTGCTTTGGGTTTCGCGGTCTTTTTCGGCAAACCAAATCTCATCATTACGAAACAGTTTACCGTCAAGAAGTCCCGCGTCGTGAGTCGTAAAAATAAGTTGTCCTTTCATATTCTTGTCCGAGACTATCCTGGAAACCAGTGTTCTCACGAGCATCGGATGAAGACTGCGGTCAAGTTCATCAATCACATAGGTACAAGCTTCACTTCTGACAGTTTGTACCATTGGCACAAAATCAAAGATTCGTTGCGTTCCATCAGACTCTTCCTTTAATTCAAAATCATAGAGACTATCATTAACCCTATGTAGTGCCTTAACACGGCGAACAAAGTACTTACTACCTTCACGGCGCATACTGACGGTAAAAGCGCCGGTATCTATCATTACCTCATCGGAACCTTCCGGAGAATGGGAAAGCCTTTTAACGATGCCATCAACCCCCTGCACCAACTCCGGCCATTCGGAAATACTTTGTTTAAACGATTCTATATCTTCGTCTTTCAGCATCAGTTCATTAATACCGAGATCCAACGAAGAAATAAGAGCTTCCGATTGAGATTTGAACGCGGCGTCTGAATACCTATTGTCAAAAATAGAAGTTGAACGCGTCTCCGGGAAAATGACGTGCAGTTTTGAGGTAAGCCACTGGTATGCATCTGTCATCTGTGGATTCTTTACTACATCGTATTTCGACAACATCAGTTCATTGACCTTCAGGAGGTTGTCTTCAAGAAGCGAAATCAACAACTTGTTTTTCGCTTCATCTGCCTTGTCTCCCATCAGCTTGATGCCTGTTTTAGATGTTTGATCATCAAATTTACGTTCGAATACACAAACAGGCTTTTTCAGGGTAGAATATAGCCATTCCTCCAGACAAAGATTGCCACGATAACTTACGCCATAAGAAAACTGGTCGGACTCTGTAGCAAATTCCACCTCAATAGTCACCGGCATTTCCGAAGTATTATACTTATTGGCATCCCTAAAAGCCGTTGGTGGCAAACTGCCCCTTGTCACCATTGCCTGGAGACGACCAAGTGCCTTTACCAAACACGACTTACCGGCACCATTTGCCCCATAGATGACAGCCGTGCGCAAGACATTTGCTCTGCGACCCCGTTTAAAAATATGCCAGTCCTTCCTTCGGACATTCGAGGATGGCAACATGTTAAATTCAGTCTCTTGCCTATATGACCTAAAATTAGTTACAACTACTCTAATAAGCATATCAAAAACTTTAAAACCCTCAGCAAAGTTACGAAAATTTCGTTACGATAAACATTTTTCTCAAAAAATAGTTTTAGGGCTCTATATCCCGATTGACCGTTTATTATCTGAAACTATTTCTCACTAGCGAAATTGTATACTCTACTGTCACTTGCTATCGGAACAATCCTGCGACTACCGAACATTGCGAGATTTTAAAATAGCTAAATCAAACTGTGCGCCTTCAGGAACAGCAGGATAAATGTAAACAGCAGATAGTCTTTCATGTAGATGCTTAGGAGTTTGGTGACATTACGTATGCTGTGGTCGACTACTGACTCTGTGATATTCAATTTGGCGGCGATCTCCTTGTGCTTCATGTTGTCGAGACGGCTCATGAGGAAAGCGCGGCGTTGATTTTCCGGAACACGTGCCAGACAATCCTTCAGACGATTGGTTATGTCTTCAACGTACAAGCCGGCAAGGTCTGTCTTTTCGAGTGCTGCCTGGTAATATGTGGCCGCGAAGACCTCATTGTCAGAGCTTGATTCGTTGACCTCTTTTTTGGTGGAGGATTTCTTCAACAGATTCAGGCAGGCATTGCGAATGGAAGTGTACATCCATCCGATGGCCTTTTCCCGTGACACTCTGGCCCGCTCATTCCATAAACGGATAAAGCAGTCTGCCACGACATCCTCGGCCTGTTCCGTATTTCCAAGTATGAAGAAGGCAAAATCCTCAAAGACCTTTAGATTGTTTTTGTAAAGGTCTTCGAAAATGTCCTTTTTTATCTCACCCTGCATGTCAGACATCATTAAAATCTCCTCTCCATGCAAATTTATCATTTTTTTTGGCGAATCCGACAGATTAAGTTGTTATATATAGTAGGTAACATGAAATGAATATGACAAACATTGACCAGAACTTGCTTTATAGGTATTTCGCAAAAGAAACTTCACACGAAGAAAACGCAGCCGTAGGAGAATGGTTGCGGAGCGACGAGATGCATCAGAAAGAATTTGATAAGGAACTGAAGATGTTTCTGTTACTGCATTTCGCCGCAAACGGAAAGACTATCCGCGAGATTGAAACCGCGGAAGCAGGGCAAGTTGGGGAAAAATCAGGGATCAAGATATTCAGGAGAATCCTTTACAGTGCCGCAGCTGCTGTCATTGCTATGATAGTATTCCTTACAGGCAGTTATGTCGCCACGAAACGCACGGATTCGATGCTTGCACACACTATGACCAGCATTGAGGTTCCCGCAGGAAGCAGAATGGACATTACACTTCCTGACGGCACTCAAGTGAAGCTCAATTCAGGAACTACACTGACGTATCCGATGAAATTCTCGGATCGCAAACGCAACGTCGAACTTCGCGGAGAAGCTCTATTCAATGTTACCCACAATCCTGACCAGCCGTTCGTGGTGAGCACCTATGCCAGTGATATAGAAGTGCTGGGCACGAAATTCAATGTCAATGCATATCCTGAGAAGAAATCGTTCCATGTCGCTCTCATAGAAGGAAAGGTCAAAGTCAACAGCAAATCCGGACAGGTGGCATATCTGTACCCGGGAGAAACCGTTACTCTTTCCGATAACGTACTTGCGAAAAATGCGGTGAGCCAGGAAGGTGAGCTGCTTTGGACCAATGGCAAACTCAACATTGCGGGACTTGGTTTCAGTGACATCATAAGTGAAATAGAACGCTCGTTCGGAGTGCAGATTATTGTGGAATGTCCTGAGCCTGAGATTAATATCTCCAGAGGAGAACTATTGGTCAGCGACGGCATTGACATGGCATTGAAGAGCCTCCAGTACTTTGCCGACTTCAGTTACACGCGCGACTACAAGACAGGAACAATCCATATCCGCTAGAACAATCACAGAAGTTTAACATTATAAAACTTGCACCATGATATAAAACGTTACAATAACCCCAGCCGTAACCGGAACAAAATAAAGACCTGCGGACGCTGGAACATCCACAGGTCTGGAGATAAGCCGGTCGAATAACACTAAAGCAAGGTATATCCAAACACCTATCACCATAATTCCAAAGTTATGAACAAAAACAGTATTCTGCAAAGAAGTTGCTGTCTCATCTGTTCCATGATAATACTGACTCTATCATCAGTCCAATCTTTCGCAAAACCACAGAAAGAAGACATCCGGCTGAATCTTGAGTTGAAGAACGTCACCTTGGACAGCGCGCTGGACAGCATCAAAGCACAGTCTCCGTTTACATTCATTGTCGGTCAAGTGGATCTTGCCAGGAAGGTAAGCATATCAATGAAAAACGGGACCATCGGAAACGTGTGCGCCAAACTTTTCACCCCGCTTGGCATTGACTACAAAATCAACGGGCATTACATTTATCTTTCCAATAGACCGAAGGTGGAGCCGCGTACAGTCAGCGGAACCGTCATTGACCATAATGGTCAGCCGATTCCTGGAGCATCCGTATTCGTGCAAGGAACTACAACCGGAACGACGACGGACATTGATGGCCGCTTTACGCTTCTCGTGCCCAGCAATCTTCTGGGAGGGAGCCTGGAGTTCAATTCTCTTGGCTATGAAATTGTCAGGATGGTTATAGGCAGCAACAAGAACTTTACCGTGACTCTTAACGAGGAGGCAGTCTCCCTCGAAGGCACTGTCGTTACCGCACTCGGCATCCGTCGAGACCAGAAGGCTTTGAGTTACAATGTGCAGGAGGTCAATGCCGAGCTGCTGACATCAGTAAAGGATGCCAATTTCATCAACTCCCTTGCAGGAAAGGTGGCGGGTGTTGCCATAAATACTTCCTCTTCCGGAGTTGGAGGCGCATCCAAAGTGGTGCTCCGCGGAAACAAGTCCATAAGTCAGTCTTCCAATGCGTTATACGTCATTGACGGTATCCCGATGTACAACTTTGGCGGAGGCGGAGGAACCGAATTCGATTCCAAAGGTGCGTCCGAGTCCATCGCGGACCTTAACCCTGAGGACATCCAGTCCATCTCCGTTCTCACCGGAGCCGCTGCAGCAGCATTGTACGGCTCGCAGGCAGCAAACGGTGCTGTGATGATTACTACCAAGAAAGGAGAGTCAGGAAAGTTAAAAGTCTCATTTTCAAGCAATACCGAATTTCTGAACCCGTTCGTGCTGCCCAAGTTCCAGAACCGTTACGGGACAGGGCTGAACGGCCGTGACAGCGGCAGCGGAGTGTACAGCTGGGGAGCATACATCCCCGAAGGGGCACGTTACAACTACAGCCCGAACGACTATTTCGAGACAGGACATACCTACACGAACGCATTCTCAATCAGCGGAGGAACGGACAAGAACCAGACATATTTCTCAGCCGCCGCAGTGAACTCCGACGGCATCATACCCAACAATATCTATGACCGCTACAACTTCACCTTCCGCAATACATCCTATTTCCTGAAGGACAAACTGAAACTTGACGCAAGTGCAAGCTATATAATGCAGAAGGACCAGAACATGACCAACCAGGGAGTCTATGCGAACCCTCTGACATCTGCATATCTCTTCCCCCGCGGCGAGAATTTCGACCTGTACCGCAACTTCGAAAGGTACAATTCCGGCACCAAGCTGATGGAGCAGTTCTGGGGCGACGACCTCGCCGGCGACCTGCGCATGCAGAACCCGTACTGGATAAACTACCGCAACCTGCGCAACAATAACAAGAGGAGGTATATGCTTTCCCTGAATGTGAGCTATGACATTTTGGACTGGCTCAACATTGCAGGCCGCGTGCGCATCGATAACGCGAACAACCTCTATACCCAGAAATACTACGCCACTACCGAGGCGACTATTTCCGAAGGAGGAAAGAACGGTCACTATACCGAAGCCCGCACCTATGACACGCAGACATACGCAGACATCATGGTCAATGTGAACAAGACCTGGCAAGACTGGAGTCTTGTCGCGAATGCAGGTGCCTCTCTGAACGACATCAAGACCGACGAACTCCGCTACGGCGGTCCCATCCAGGAAAATGGTCTGGCAAATGTCTTCAATGTCTTCGACCTCGATGACACCAAGAAGCGTGCGAGCAAGTCAGGCTGGCACGACCAGACACGCTCCATATTCGGAAGCCTTGAACTCGGCTGGAAGAAGATGCTATACCTTACCCTTACCGGCCGCAACGACTGGGCGTCCCAGCTTGCAGGCTCATCCTCCAAATCCTTCTTCTATCCGTCCGCAGGTCTCTCATGGATACCTACTGGACTGTGGGACATGGGTGCGTTCAGCTATCTGAAAGTCAGGGGCTCAGTCGCTTCAGTCGGAATGCCGTTCCCACGGTTCCTGACCATCCCGACCTACGAATACGACGCGACTTCAAAGATATGGAAGGACAAGACTCACTATCCGATAGGTGACCTGAAACCGGAACGCACGCTCACATACGAGGTGGGGCTTGAGGCGCGTCTGTGGCAGGACCTCAGCATCAACCTCTCGTGGTATCTCGCCGACACCTACAACCAGACTTTCGACCCACAGCTCCCGCCGTCGTCGTCATACAGCACCATCTACCTTCAGACAGGAAGCGTGCGCAACACGGGAGTCGAGGCAAGCGTAGGCTACAACCACACATGGCACGGCTTTACATGGGACAGCAACTTCACGTTCAGCTGGAACAGGAATGAAATCCTCGAACTTGCCGGCGATGCGAAAAATCCGATTACAGGCGAAGCACTCAACCTGCCCAAACTTGATATTAAGGCTCTCGGAAAAGCGAAATATGTCCTCAAACAGGGCGGCTCTCTTGGAGATCTATATACGACATCTGCAATAATGGGCAGCGACAAAGGATATATCGAGGTTGACGAGAACGGAAACATCACCATAGATGATATCGGGACGGATATCTTCCTCGGCAGTGTATTCCCGAAATACAACCTTGCATGGCGCAACGATTTGAGTTACAAGGGTATCCATCTCGGTTTCCTGTTCAGCGGCCGCATAGGAGGTGTATGCTATTCCGCAACCCAGGCCAACCTTGACCTGTACGGAGTGTCCGAGGCTTCGGCCGACGCAAGGGATGCAGGCGGGGTCCTCGTGAACGGACGCGAATGGATGGACGCCCAGAAATGGTACCAGGCGATAGGCTCCCAGAGCGGTCTGCCGTTGTATTACACCTACTCCGCGACCAATTTCCGTCTTCAGGAACTCTCCATAGGCTACACCATTCCGCGCAAGTTGTTCAGGGATAAATGCTCCCTCACCATATCCGCAGTCGGCCACAACCTCTGGATGATATACTGCAAGGCGCCGTTCGACCCCGAGGCCATCGCCTCCACCGGCAACAACTACCAGGGAATCGACTACTTCATGATGCCGTCCTTGCGTAGCATGGGATTCAACATCAAACTGGACTTCTAAACAGCAGTGATTATGAAACATAATATTACATTTATAATCATGACAGTAATGCTGTCAATGACATCCTGTACCACCGGGTTCTATGAGATGAACACCAACCCTAACCAGGTGACCGGAGAGCAGATGGAAGTGAACAACTACCGCACGGGGTCCAAGATAAGGAACCTCCAGAATCTTGTTATCCCTGTCCAGGAGCACATGTACCAGTTCAACGAGAGCCTTTCCGGCGGCCCGTTCGCAGGATACATCGCCTCCACAGTGGACACATGGCTTGCACGCTTCGAGACTTTCAACCCGTCCGACGACTGGCGCAAGTGGCCTTTCGCCAATGTCATGTCCGAGACCTACGCCCCGTACAGGGGAATAGTCAACCAGTCGGACGACGAGGTCGCAAACGCCTTCGCCACACTTTTCAGGGTTGCGATAATGCACAGGATGACAGACTCCTACGGCCCGATTCCCTACAGCAACCCGATTACAAACGAATCCGTGTTCGTCACCTACGACTCTCAGGAAACCGTCTACAGCACAATGTTCGATGAACTTGACTCCGCCATAGAGGGCTTCACGAAGAACATCGGCATTGCGGCATCGTCATGGAACAGATACGACTATGTCTACTACGGCAACATCCCCCAGTGGCTCAAATACGCCAACTCCCTGAAGCTCAGGATGGCTATGAGGCTCAGTTATGTGAAGCCTGAACTTGCGAGGGAAAAGGCTGCTGAAGCGATAGCGGCAGGCGTAATCACCTCAAACTCCGACAACGCGCTGATGCACGCACCGGAAAACCGCACCGCGCTCATCTACAATGACTGGTCGGATTCCCGTGTTGCAGCCGACATAATCAACTACATGAACGGCTATGAGGATCCGCGCCGCGAAAAGATGTTCACCTCAGTACCTGTGGAGCAGGGAGATGAGACCGTAGAAATGTATTACGGAATCCGTGTGGGCAGCGACGTGTCAGGCAAGACAGCCTTCACAACCAACTACTCCAACATGAAAGTAACCCCGTCCGACCCTTATCTATGGATGAATGCAGCCGAAGTCAGCTTCCTCATGGCTGAATATGAACTGCGCTGGGGCGACCCGACAAGAGCCAAAGACTTGTACGAAAACGGCATACGTCTTTCATTCGAGGAACGCGGGGCAGCTGGTTCGGAAGACTATATCCTTGACCGTGAAAAGAAACCTGCAACATACGTTGACCCTCTCGGAACCTACAGCATAGCAGGCAGGCAGAGCGACATCACCATAGCTTGGGAGGAGAGCGGCAATCTCGCCGACAGCACAATGCCGGCAGAGGACGCCTCCGAGCGCAACCTCGAAAGGATAATCACCCAGAAATGGATAGCGTCCTTCCCTCTAGGCGTGGAAGGCTGGAGCGAATACCGCAGGACCGGCTATCCGCGACTTCTTCCTGCACCTCAGGACAAGAGCGGCGGTGCAGTGGACCTGAACCGGCACGCGCGCAGGCTGACTTACCCGGTGGAGGAATACGGAATGAACGGAGCAAACCTTCAGCAGGCCATCAGCATACTGAACTCGGAGTCGAGCGGCACGAGGAAAGGCGACACTATGGGAACGCAGGTATGGTGGGATGTCAAACAGTACTAAAAACAAACACTATAATGAAACTGAAAACAATAATAAACACGGCCATATGCAGTCTTCTGCTGGTCTCCTGCTCCGACTGGACGGAAATGGAGTCGGTCAGGATTGACGTGCAGCACCCGTGGGATCAGGACCCGGAACTGTGGGAAGACTACAAGGCCTCTCTCAGGGCATACAAGCAGACTGACCACTTCCTTGTCTATGCCCGTCTGGAGAACTCCCCGGAGCGCCCGTCAAACGAGAAGAGCTTCATGCGCAGTCTTCCGGACTCGCTTGACATTGTCTCCATGACCAATGCGGACAACTTCTCGAAGCACGATGCGGAGGATATGGAATGGATGCGGAGTGTGGGCACGAAAGTGCTGTATCAGATAGACTTCGCGTCACGGAGAGAGGAACTTGCCGATGCAGCGAAACTTGGCGCATACCTCGACAGGGCAATAGCCTCGGTCAGAGACAACGGGCTGGACGGCTGGTCCTTCACCGGAACATTCAGGCTTGAAGACGCCCTCAATGCCGAACTCTCCTCGCTGATTGTCTCAAAACTATCCGCCGCAAGACAGGACGGTCAGCTGCTGGCCTTTGAAGGAGACCCTGCATTCGTCAGTTCCGCAGACAGGCAGAAGATAGACCTTTTCGTGCTCGGCACTGAGGGGATGGACTATGTACATGACGTGCACATGGCAGTTCTTGCCGCGACATCCACCCTTGGCATACCGGAAGAGAAGATTCTGCTTGCAGCCTCGCTGGAGCGCAGCATCTCCGACGAGAAATTAGTGGAGAACGGTGCAGTCGAGGAAATTACTGAAAGGGTGATGGCATTCGGTCCTCTTCGCGGACTTGCCGTTTATGACTTAGGTACGGACTACTACAGCTATGACGGCAACTACATTCGCACCCGCCGGGCGATACAGACACTCAACCATTCAAGATAGATATTATGAAAAGAATATTGACATACATCATATTGCTTGCATCCGTCTCAGTGTCCTGCAACAGATACGAAGCGGACGGCTACAAGTTCGGCAACTCAATCTATATGGATGTGAGTTCAAGAAAACCGGTGCAGTCTGCCACTTTCGGCAACAAGCTCACGGAGTTCTCCAAAGAGCTGTCAGTGAACATGGCATATCCGGCGGAGAATGATGTCACTGCGACCATAGCAGTGGACGAGTCCCTCGTTGCCGACTACAACAGTAAATACGGCACATCCTACGAGATGCTTCCGCAGAAGTACTCCGGTTTCAAGGAAGAGACGGTCACCATTCCGGCAGGCAAGACCATGTCCGGCAAAGTGGTCATCCCGTTCAAGGGCTTGGCAGGTGAAGGAGAAGAGCAGATCGGAGCCATGGAGATAGACAAGACCTACCTTTTCCCGGTCAGACTGACTTCCACGGATATGGATGTGATGGGCGATGCCGGGATTGCATACTATTTGGTGCGCCGTTCATCAGCCATCACTGTGGCCGCACAGCTCACCGACAACTGGATAAACTTCCCTCTCATGGACGAGCCGGGCACTGTTGCGGACGCCTACAACGGGCTGAGGGCCGTCACATACGAGGCGCTCATCTGGATTGATAAGTTTGACAAGGAAAACGATTTCGGAGACTGTAATATATCAACTGTCATGGGAGTTGAGCAGTATCTCCTGCTGAGAATCGGCGATACCAATTTCGAGCGTCAGCAGCTTCAGTTCGACGGCAGCGGAGGCGGCACATCATTCGGCAAATTCCCTCAGAGCGACCCGTCCAAGAAACTCTATGAAGGACGCTGGTATCACGTTGCATGCACCTACGACTACGACACGAGAATTACACGGGTCTATGTAGACGGGAAGATACAGAGCGAAGCCAAGGAGATGGGAACAGCGACAGGAGGAATCAATCTGGCCATGAGAGCCAATGAGATTGTAGAGGACGGCAAAGAAAAGACATCCTACCAGTTCTTTATCGGCAAGTCCTACAACGACTACCGTCCGCTCCAGGGCAAGATTGCAGAAGCAAGGGTCTGGTCAGTGGCCAGGACTCCTGAGCAGATATGGGAGAATATGTACAGGATAGGAAATCCAGAGGGAGACGCCACGCTCATCGGCTACTGGAAATTCGACGAGGGTAAGGGCAACACCGTAAAGGACTACTCTATGTATCACAACGACGGAATCGCTGCCTTCGATCTCAGCTGGGCTGAAGGAATCGAAATTCCGGAAATCAACAAAGAGGAGGAATAGCGCATGAGAAAGAATATGATATCAACACTTGCTTTGGCAACATTATTAATCGGGGGCGTTTCGTGCGAAATGGAGCCAGCAGGTTATCCTTCAGGAAAACAGATTGATGAAGAAACTCTTAAGAGTTCCTCCGTATCACTGACAAGCATCAGAACCTCTCGGAATACCGTGTACTGCGTCATGACAGAGGGAAACGGTGTCATTACCGAAGGTCTCCGTGCAACAATAAACACTCCTTCATCTTTCGACCAGACAGTCGTCCTGAAAGCTGACCAGTCGCTTGTCGAAAGCTATGCCGCAGAAACAGGAAGGAAATACCTTCCGCTTCCGGAGACATTCTACAGTTTCGATAACGGAGGTGCGCTTGTACTGTCCGCAGGCAAGACTTCGTCTGACCTTGCAAGGCTGACCTGCCGGGCGACCAACTCTTTGGGCAACAGGATAAAGGCCGGACATTATCTTCTCCCGGTGGTTGCGGCTGCTTCTGCCGGAGAAATGTCAAGGGATGTCGTCTATTATGACATCACAGTCAGGGAGAAGTTCGAGGAAGGGCTGCCGCTCTTTGACGACCTTCTGATGGTGTTTTACCTGAACACCTCGCAGTATGACCCAAGACTAATTACTGATTACAATTTATTGAGAACGGATTTCAGTGATTTCAGTGATACATATATGACATTTGGCAACATTATCAATCTGCGCAAGACGACCGTCACTTATGAGCCGGCTACGGGCAGGGCATTGTTGAACCTAAGTTCCGACATGAAATATGTGCTGGACAACTACACGACATATATCCTCCCCGTACAGGAGACAGAACGCAAGGTCTGCCTGTCCATCGAGGGCGGAAATACCGGTCTTGGCTTCTGCAATATGACAGATGCCCAGATAGAGGACTTTGCGGTGCAGGTAAAGCAATTGTTTGACACCTACAGTCTTGACGGAGTGAATCTTTGGGACCGTAACTCCGAGTACGGCAAGGAAGGTATGCCTCCGATGAACACAACTTCCTATCCTAAATTGGTCAAGGCACTAAGGGAAGTGCTTGGTACGGACAAGTTGCTGACCTTGACTGACCATGAAGAGCCGACGGAGTACTTCTGGGACACGGAAGCCACAGGAGGAATAAAGGTAGGAGAGTATCTTGACTATGCATGGACAGGCTATTGCGATGAGGACTATCCTTTTGAAATCGTTGACCCTTACCATCCTGACGATCCTAATGTAAGCAAAGAACATATCAGAAAACCTATCGCCGGTCTGGATGCTACTAAGTACGGCTGCATAAATGCCCCATGGCAGAAAGGTACGGCAGACATGATATTCTGGGAATCAAATGGTAAGAAAGTGGCAGCCTGGAATAAAGCTGGCTATGAAAAATCCAATATCGTCCTGCATGCAGACATGCGTACCCATCTTCAAGATGAGTACGAGCATAATTGGGATCCGACATTTGTTATAAACTTTATGACAGACGGTAGCATAAGACATGATGACAATGGTACTATAGCTATCATCTTTGATAAGACGGATATTGAGTCTATTGCTGGTGACAGCGGTTATAACAAATGGAAAAAAGACTGGTAAAATAACCACAATATATAAACACTAAATCTTTTCAATCATGAAGACAAAATTTTTCTTTGCATCTCTGGCAGCAGCTGCCGGAATGCTGATTTCCTGCAACAAGGAAATGGCTCCTTCTATTCAGAACACAGATGATACTACACCGATGACAAAGGCTTACGGCGACAAGACGCCTATTGTCACCGCCTACATCGAGACAAACGACACAAATCCTCTCAATGCCGGCGACTACTTTGATGAGAATGGTGAGCCGTTCTTCGACATCGTGGAACTGTTCGCATCCAACATCCACAAGGAGACTGTCGGCACTCAGGTTCGTCCTACCCTCTATCTCAACGACAAGCTTACCCCGGTTCTCGAGAATGGAGGTGTCGACACTTATGTGCATCCTCTTCAGGAGCTCGGAATCAAAGTCCTCCTTACCGTCCTCGGTGACTGGCAGGGCATAGGTGTAGCCAACATGAACGACACCCAGGCTGAGCAGTTCGCAACTATCCTCGCATACGCAGTCGGGAAATACGGTCTTGACGGTATCGGTTTCGACGACGAGTATGCCAACTATTCAGGCTCTCTTGTCAGCGGTTCATTCGGCAACATAATCACAAAGCTCCATGCGAAGCTCCCCGCAGACAAATTGATAACTGTATTTGCTTATGGCAATACAAGTCAGATCAGTTCTGCTGCCGGTGCACTGATCGACTATGCGTATACCGACTTCACATATTGGAACGGGACTCCGGGCATTTCAGGTGTAACCAAAGACAGGTGGGCTCCAAGTTCATATAACCTTGGAAGTTCTCAGGCGACATCATTAGTTCGTTCTTATGCCCAAAGGGCAAAAAGTGAAGGATATGGTGCAATCATGACCTTCAATCTCCGCAGGTCATCGGAAGTGGATCCTATGCCGGTTCTTCAGGCTATCTCTGACGGAATAGGCTGTGGTACTTTGACATGTGATGACGGTGACAGGGCGCGTAACGCTGGTTCTGTATCTACAGGGTATACTCTGACTTATTCTGAAGCTACCGGAAACTAACATTTAATCGGTGTCATGCCAGTATGAGTACTATTGGCATGACACCTTATAAAACATAAAATGGAAATTAAAAGAATTTTATCGTGTATATTCATTCCGCTGCTTTTTTCAGCGGTGAGTTGCACCTATGATGACACTGAGCTCAAGAACAAAGTGGACGACCTTGACAAACGCCTCACCGAACTCGAACAGACGGTCAAAAGCATAAATGACAATGTGGGTTCACTCATGACCATAGTGAACGCCCTTGAAAAAGAAGTAAAAATCGACAAAGTCGTCAATTTGGAAGACGGCAGCGGCCATGTCATCATGTTCACTGACGGAAGCAGCATAACCGTCACAAACGGCAAAGACGGTGCTGATGGAGATAACGGAGAAACTCCTGTCATCAGCGTTGGCAAAGATGCTGACGGGATTTACTATTGGAAGGTCAACGGTGAATGGCTGCTCGACGACGGCAACAAGATTCCAGCAACCTCCAAGACCGAAATACCTCAAATCAGGGTTAATGAGACCACAGGCAACTTCGAACTTTCCTTTGACGGAGAAAACTGGCAGGACATCGGTTCTGCAGGTGGAGCCGGCATATTCAAGGATGTGATCGACGGAGAAGATGAAGTGATATTCATCCTTTCCGGAAACAAAGAGCCTATAGTGATACCTAAGGCACAGAAATTCGCACTGAATGTGGAAAACACTTCAATTCCTGTGGATGCTCCCGGATCTTCAATAATGGTCAGCTATACCGTCACTGCTGCCGACCAGGGTACAACGGTGGAAGCCATTGCGATCGGAGGCATAGTGATAGAGGGGATAACATCACAAATCATAGGAAACGAGATTAAAGGACAGGTTTCCATACAGCTTCCAAACCCAATTCCTGCCGACGGAAAGGTTTTCCTGTTTGCAGTAAACAGCAAAGGCACCCCGTCTATGCGCATCCTTTCTTTCGAGCAAGGCGAAATCAATGTGGAAGTAATGGGAGCACTTAGCTTTGAGGCAGTCGGAGGAACACTGGAGCTATTTGTCAGCACCAATTACAACTACAGCATTGAAATCCCCGAATGGATTACATACGAGAAGATGGACTTGACTAGAGCCGTAAGAAATGAGTTCATAACGATGACAATTGCCGAGAATAAGGATGCTGCCGAGCGCAGTGCGACAATCAGTTTCGTTGACGGGATGACAGTCCGCTATTCTCTTACAGTGACCCAGAAAGGTGCATCGGTAGATATTCCCGGCTACAAAGGCCCAATCGAAGACTGGAAAGATGACGGCAGCATTGATTTTTAAAAGATATTCCATCTATTTGGATATATGTATTAACCCACTTCATTAAAACTAATTTATTATGAATACAAAATTTTTCTTTGCATCTCTGGTTGCAGCGGCCGGAATGCTGATTTCCTGCAACAAGGAAATGGCTCCTTCTATTCAGAACACAGATGATACTACACCGATGACAAAGGCTTACGGCGACAAGACGCCTATTGTCACCGCCTACATCGAGACAAACGACACAAATCCTCTCAATGCCGGCGACTACTTTGATGAGAATGGTGAGCCGTTCTTCGACATCGTGGAACTGTTCGCATCCAACATCCACAAGGAGACTGTCGGCACTCAGGTTCGTCCTACCCTCTATCTCAACGACAAGCTTACCCCGGTTCTCGAGAATGGAGGTGTCGACACTTATGTGCATCCTCTTCAGGAGCTCGGAATCAAAGTCCTCCTTACCGTCCTCGGTGACTGGCAGGGCATAGGTGTAGCCAACATGAACGACACCCAGGCTGAGCAGTTCGCAACTATCCTCGCATACGCAGTCGGGAAATACGGTCTTGACGGTATCGGTTTCGACGACGAGTATGCCAACTATTCAGGCTCTCTTGTCAGCGGTTCATTCGGCAACATAATCACAAAGCTCCATGCGAAGCTCCCCGCAGACAAATTGATAACTGTATTTGCTTATGGCAATACAAGTCAGATCAGTTCTGCTGCCGGTGCACTGATCGACTATGCGTATACCGACTTCACATATTGGAACGGGACTCCGGGCATTTCAGGTGTAACCAAAGACAGGTGGGCTCCAAGTTCATATAACCTTGGAAGTTCTCAGGCGACATCATTAGTTCGTTCTTATGCCCAAAGGGCAAAAAGTGAAGGATATGGTGCAATCATGACCTTCAATCTCCGCAGGTCATCGGAAGTGGATCCTATGCCGGTTCTTCAGGCTATCTCTGACGGAATAGGCTGTGGTACTTTGACATGTGATGACGGTGACAGGGCGCGTAACGCTGGTTCTGTATCTACAGGGTATACTCTGACTTATTCTGAAGCTACCGGAAACTAACATTCAATCGGCATCATGCCGGAGTCGTTATCATCCGGCATGATGCCTTTTTCAGAAAATTAAAAATGAGAAACAAGTTAATACATATTTTCCTGATAGCATTTGTTCTCGGTTCTTGTGAACAGATTGAGAATCCGGGGGTAAATGACAAGGTGGAGTCAACTGACTTTTGCGTATATCTTTCAGATATTGCCACAAAAACTGCAAATGACGGCATGTCAACACAATGGGTGGAAGGAGACGCAATTGGATTGTTTCACGCAATTGCAGGAACTCAGAATTATATTGATGATAATTCTTTTACTTGCGACAATGTCGCTGCAAACAAGTTTTCGGGAACTTTGACAGAAGAATTGAATGCTGGTTCTAATTATGATTGGTATGCTTTTTATCCGAAAATTAATATAACTAATGGCGATTCTCCGGTTAAGTTTTCGAAATACATTGGCAGGACTGAAATGTCTTCATTTGCCGGGAAAGTAATTCAGATCGGCAATAACAGCATGGCCCATTTGGCTGGTGGCAGGGACGGATTTCCGGTAGTCGGCTTTGTAGACAATGTCCCGGCTTCCGAATTTCCGACCATACCGATGAGGAATGTGGCATCCGTGATTTGCGTGAATGTCACCAATACCTTGTCGGAGCCGATAGTCATAAGCAGCGTTGATTTGGTGACGCCAAAGCCTATTGTCGGTAATTTCAGTATTGAATTGGCAGGAAATGACATTGTTGCCAGTGGCGCAGGACAGAAGTTCATTCGTCTTGAAGTGTCGGAAGGCTCTCAGATTGCAGGCGGAGAAAGCTCCAAATTCTATATAGGAGTCGCGCCTTTCACAGTAACTTCAGGGGAGGAAATACTGCTCTATGTAAATGCCGCAATCGGCGACAAGACTGTCTCTCAGAAAATCGCTAAGATATTCGATAAAGAGACTCCTTTCAAGTCCGGATTCATAAAGACTTTCAATGTCAGCTATACCCAGACAGATGTCGTACCTCTCAAAGTCAATAAATCTGATTTCCAGACTCTTAACATTGGTAAGACATCTACCGCTTTCAAGGCCGGCAGCGAACATTACTCCTTTGACGGCTGGAAACTTTTGACTGGAGCTGTTGTAGGTCCGACTACATTCACAGACGGTTCACTTAAAGATCTGGCAGCTGTCATCTGTGGTGGAACCGCCCAGACAGGTGTCCTTACCTCTCCTTTTATTGCAGATGGATGCGGAACACTGAAGTTTAAATATGGAGTGTACAACAACAATGAAAAAATAAGATTCCGGATTGATATCAAGAATACAGCCGGAGAAGTCGTACAGACTGAAACGGTTGAGAATCTTGAACCAACAAAGTCAATAGCAGCTGAGTATTCAAAAGAGTTCAATGTTTCAGGTGTATTCCAACTTGAGTTTACCAACCTATGCCCGTCAGGGGTCAAAAATAGAAAAGACCGTGTGGCAATCTTCGACATAGAGTGGACTAACTGTCCCGGTTAATTCGAATTTGAATCGGGTGGAAGTAAAGCGAATTGCTTTCTTCTACTCGATTCTTGTTTTGAATATCGCCTCCCCCCATAATCACCACGCCGCAAAACACCATTTGCCACGTGGTGATTTTTGTCCAATTGTTGTCGGCCAAGATATTGCAGCACAATAGGAATCAATCGCGGATGTTTGGTTGCCATTCTAACCTGAGGTTGGATATGTCAAGAGCTTCTGTCCATAAACTCGCAGTTGATTTGGAAGCAGGATTTTTTTTGGCAAATGCTTTTATAAATGAGATTAAGTCCTTAAATTTGTAGAAAATTTACAAAAAACGGGGTAAATATGCTGCTTAAAATTGAATTAGAGAACTTTTTCTCCATAAAGAACAGGATATTTCTTGACTTTATAGCGGCTAAGAGCAACTGCAGACAGGCAAGAGATTTATCCTACAATGTCATTGACTGGAATGGGACGAAAGTATTGAAGACCATCGGGCTCTTTGGGCCTAATGCGTCCGGAAAATCAAACATCCTCAAGGCAATCAATTTTTGCTGCCGGATGGTTCTTGAGTCTCACCTGAACAATGAAGGCACAGTGTTCAATTTTATGCCGTTCAAGTTCGATGGATATGACGCAAAGCCAAGTGAGTTCCTTATCGATTTCGTTTGCTCCGGGATTGAGTATGAGTATTCTTTTGCATTGACCAGAACCGAAGTGCTTCGGGAGAGCCTGTACTACTATCCCAATGGAAAGCGGGCAAAAGTATTCACTCGCGACGAGAATGCGGAAGAAGTCTACTCGTTCTCTCCAGGTATAATTGTGAAACCTAAGGATGTTGCAATCAATACCGGAAAAAAGAATCTGTTCCTCAGCAGGGCCAGTTCAATGAACCGTGAATTGCCTCAGGAATTGTACAGATACTTTCTGAATACTTTTCTTCTGGGACTTGTTGATTTGAACAGTGTCTCTGTAGAAAAAAATTTCAGTGCATATAAGAAAGTCATATTAAAAGCGCTATCCATCTGTGATACTGACATTTGCGACATAAAGGTCAGGCACGAACAAGTTCCGGCGCCAATTATGTCATCCCCGGCCTCTCCGGAATTGAATTTCAGAATGATTGACATCCTCAGGTTTCAGACGATACACAAAAGGTCTCCGAATGTCGTTTTTGACCTTGATGTCGAGGAGTCCAATGGCACGAGAAAGTTGTTCCAGATCCTTTTGAGGCTTCTTGACGTTGTCAGGAACGGTAAATCTTTGATGATGGATGAGTTTGACATGGGACTTCATACACGTCTGGCGGATTTTATCATTGACCTTATTCATGCATCTGAAAATTCCCAACTGTTGTTCACGTCGCACAATACTAATCTGATTGACATGAAACGTCTGAGGAAAGATCAGGTCGTATTCGTCAATAAATTGGATGACGGATCGACTGAGGTCTATTCTCTGTATGATTATAAGGATTTCAGAGACAATATGGATGCTGAGAAAGGATACATTCAGGGGCGTTTTGATGCGGTTCCGTTTGTAGATTCAACTGTCATGAACTTGAAGCAACTTCTGGAGGACTGATTATGGCAAAGCAACGTACGGCATCTCCGTCACGAACGATGAAGCCTGTGTTCCTGATATTCTGCGAGGGAGAAACGGAGGAGGCTTATCTGGATTATCTTAAACAGGCATATCGTTCTCCGATAAGGATAGTCCCTAAGATAGAGGGAGATAGTATTTCGCAGAGATTGATTGATGTCAGGAAGAAGGAACTGAAAATATCGAAGACCGACAAGATTCTCGTCTTTCTCATGTATGATATGGATGTACCTGTCGTCAATGAAAGAATAAAAGACTGTCGGGCGTACAAATTGCTCAGCAATCCGGCCATTGAGTTTTGGTTTCTTCTCCATGGAAAGGATTGGAGGACAAAAATTTCAACTGCGGAAGCCTATAGCGAATTGTTGAAAATAGACGATTGCTGGGCGGGTTATGAAAAGGCGGCATTGACGGACACTCAAAAGGCTTTCTTGTGGAAGAATCGAATTGAAGCGACAGAACGTGCGCGGAGGTTGAAAAATCTTGACAATCCCTCATCCGGTATTTTCAATTTGATTCTGGCATTGGAAAAAAGCCTGCGATAACGAGGGCAATCAGGCAGATTTTTTGTCTTCGTTTTCCAAATCGACAATTTGAGTGCGAACGAATGTCTCTGGCTGGAATATGTTGGAATATGATGGCATCTTCAGTTTTTCCCAAAAAGAACGTTTTTAGAAAAATTAAAATTACCGAAAAAATCTGCCTAGCATATCAAATGCCACCAAAAGTATTGGTTTTTCCATAGGTTTTTGTATTTTTGCGACAAAGAAGCGAAGACATTTACAGCGGATTTTAGGAAGAAACCACGACTGGTATCTGACGGCATATAAGAACATTGAAATCTGCCTTAAAATCTTTCGGACTCCTCAAAAACGGCCTCTGAATGGTCTGTAGAGGGTTTTGTCCTTTACTTTAACGAAGAGGAATATTGATTGATTTTCAATAAGTTACGCTTGATGGGCTGGCTTAAAGTCCAACTGTTCGATATTACTTTTTGTTAAAGAAGAAGTATATTCAGAGACTGAAGCGACGATTTCAGGCAATACTTTACAAGATTGATAGCCGCGGCGCCAAGAGCCCGCAAAGCGAGTTAGGTTATATCGCACCTGACTCGCTTTTTTTGTTGTTTCGGGGCGATGTGCGGCCAGAGTAATATTCGAGTATGAGACAAGAATATTCAGAGATTCTTCCCCTGTTGGAAGCAGGTGCGATCAATAAGATCGTGCCAGAAAGAGGGCACCCTCCATAAGGGAAGTATGTGTTAGTGGTCACTGAGTTTGTCGAAGTGGCCATCTTAACAAGAAGAAAGTGTATGAGTCGATAACTTGTTCGTCAGAATCCCATTTGGCCGGACAAACGATCCAGGAATGCTAACCTGTCCGGTGGATCGGCATTTTGCCGGATGAAAATAAATCTTTAAAACACAATAAATTATGGGAAGATATGTAAGCTTCGGTATTGTGCGGACATATTGCTTTTTCAAGAAAAGCATCCGCGATTATGTTAATGATTGGTTCAACTTGCGTTTGAACCTTAAAGAGGATGATGTCAAGAACGCTTTGGTGGAGCAGATGTTTCCGGACATCTATGACTTCGCCGAAACGGACTATGGCTATGAGTTCACCCTGAAGAGTGATCTATCGGAGAATGACATAGTGGAACTGCTCTCGCATTTCTGGGATGTCGCCCATATTCCTGAATCCGAAAGGGAGGAAATATGTGAGACCATTTCGGGAATGTCCTTGAACGATGCGCTGGATTTGGCGGAAGAAAAGAAGTTCTACAAATATCAGGAATTCCACTTGTACGGTCGGTTCTATGGCGGAAGTCCATTCGTGTACCCACTGACGGTAAATGGCAAACAAATCTATATTGCTGCGGAGGTCTTCGGTGTTATGATAGGTCAATCAGATTCAAAAACAATCTCGGAGTCCGACATCAGGCCTTACGACTTTTTCACCGAACTGTTGCGCTATCGTTTGAGGCCTTGTAAGCTGGCGGATTCCGCGCTGGTGTTTCTTTCCCAATAAGAAACACGCTATTATGTGACAAAAGGGCTTGTTGTGAGGAATTTGTCGGGCAGAAACCCTTTGGGGTGGACAAACGATTCGAGAATGTAAACTTCTCCGGAGGATTGACGTTCTGCCGGACAAGGTTTCTGAATAAAGTGATTCATCCGGGGAAACGCCATTATCTCGGACAAAATATTAATAAAGATGGTAAACAACATTATTGTTCCTGAATATAAGGAACTTTGGCCACTGTTGAGTCTTGACAGGGCTCTCAACGGCAATGTCGTGGACGATGCTTCTCTGGAGGTGATGCTCCGGATTGAAAATGAGATGCATCGGCTTAAGGTAATGGGTGATGACGCGAGACGCTCCTTGTGGTTGGAAATTCATCTGCTGGGAAGGCGGTACTATTGGGGTGAGGACAAACGTGACCGGAACGGGAATATCTGGTACTGGATATCCACGGGGAACTATCGTGGTTTCCATTATATGCTCTTGAGTGACAAGCGTCACAAATTCATCGATCTTCGAAGCCGGCCGTTTGTCGGTGATGAACGCGATTCGGAACATAGATATACCGATGTCCTCAATCCGTTGCTCCGTTTGGAGGAATATGTCAGGGCCATTGTGGACGCTGTGTGTGCGGACCCTGATGAATATAACGACTATGTTGAGGCGAACCTTCCATACTGGAAAAGGTACGGAACTATCAAACGTTCGGTCTTGAACGGAATATGTCCGCTGTATAGGCGTGTGGATGATCCTGAGGCTGAGATTGAACTCATTGAAAAGGTTCGCAAGAGTCCGCTGACAACTTTGAAGGAGATGACTTTGAATGTCTATATGCATTATTGGAGGCTTGCGTATGTGGCGTACCGGACGCATAACGATTTCGAGCCTGACTCTCCTGATGAGTATGAGGCGGAGAGCGACAGAGACGTGTTCAAATATTCCAGCAAAGGGTATAATCTTGATGGATATGACCTTGACTCTCAGGACGATTTCATTAAATGGGAAAAGGAGAACTCATCGTACCACTTGCCCAGCTGAGGGAAGAAGACACCGTCAGAATATCTCCTTGCCCGAACAAATATCAGGAGGAAATCTATTTGCCGACAGTCGGTGATGGCGTGACGAGGAAGATGGTCAATGCCATAATCCGAGAGACTGTCTGGTGTAAGGAAGAGACTGTGTTTCCTGAATTCTCCGGTAGTTGTGGCGGTCTAAGTTGAGCGGGTGTCTTGGTTTGTCCGTTGAAACGCCGTTTGGCCGGACAAACGGCCCTCCGGCGATATTTCCTCCGTGGAATCGTGGTCTGGCCGGATAAAATGCAGAACTTAGGGCGTTTGTCCGTAGAGATGGACTTTACGTGGATAAGTTAGGAATAGCTGATCGCTTACGTGGAAGTTCGTGGCGCACGACATAAAGTGTATAATAAATATACGAAACAAAATACGATAAAGATTATGGGTATATTCATAGAAAGAGAAAGGTGCTCCGAGGCGACATTTAGGGATGGCGGACCGTATTGGCACGCCTATACTTCGGGGAAGGACACTCCGTTGCTTTTTGCGTTAAGGGAAGATCTTGTGTTTGTGATGAATGTGATTGCTCAGGCGGCGGCACTTTTTCCGGAGATTCGGATTATCGCGTTCGAGGTGATGAATAACCATTTCCATTTTGTGGTTTCCGCTGAAAAGGAGGCTGTCCTGGCGTTTTGGGGCTTTGTGCGGAAGAGGCTGTCGAGGTTTTTTCCGCTGGTGAAAGACCTTCTGATAACCCTCAATCAAATCGATGATCTGGGTTCATTGCGCAACAACATCGTTTATACCAATCGGAACGGCTATGTGGCGGATCGCACCCATACTCCGTTCAGTTATCCTTGGGGGACCGGGCGGTATTATTTTCTGGACTGGCCTAAGGGTAAGACGTTGGCTCGGATATTCGTGGACGATAAGAGAAAAATGTTCAGATGCCGCACTCCTGTGCTTCCGGTGGAGTGGGAGGTCATAGGCGGTTATGTCGCTCCGTGGAATTATTGTGCCGTCAAGTTCGGTATGTCTATGTTCCGAGATGCGCATCATTATTTTATGATGGTAAGCAAGAACGTGGAGGCGTACGCAGAGTTGGCTGCCGGACTCGATGACGGTGAGTTTTTGACGGATGCGGAACTGTTCTCCCGTCTGAGTGTCCTGGTTCGGTCCGACTACGGAGGCACCTCCATTAAAGACTTGACCAAGCCTCAAAGATTTGACCTCGCCCGGAAACTCCGCTACGAATACCGTTCCTCGAATGGTCAGATCCGCAGGGTTCTGGGGCTGCCTCAGTACGAGATAGATTCGCTTTTCCCTCTGTCGGCGGAAAAGTGAGAATCGCCTAAGGTGGCATCGGGAAAACTGATGGCGGAGATTTCGTCCGGTGGAAAGTTGTTTGACCGGATAAAGTTACTGAGAATGTAGACTTGTCCGGCTAAAGGCTGTTGGACCGGACAAAACTTCTGAATAAAGTGATTTATCCGTATAAACGCAATTATGCCGGACAACGTTACTGAGAAGTCGTTTTGATTTGTAGGAATGCACTTTGGGGGCGGGAACTTCAAATCCTTTCTGCCAAATGTTCGAATCTCCACAACACAGGAATTTCGTTGAGGTCCTGTCTTGTGGAGATTCGGATTGATGGAAAGATTTGTACATATGATGATCCCAAAATTGTCTCCCATTAGATTGAGGTTCCTTTGAACACTATGGACTCTTTCTTTGGAACGAGTTTCCCGCTCAAGGTGATTCTGTTGGAACTGAATGTCGGCTCGATCACGGCAGTGGCTGTGCTGCTGCCTTTAGGAAGGGTTATCGTGACCACGGCCGAGATTGCCGCCCCTTGGATGTTCATTGAATATGTGATCGTTCCTTTCTTGTCCGTGCGCATCTTTATGTTTGACGCGCGTCCGTCAAGAGTGATTCCACCCACTCCATTAGGTCCACCGGCGTTGTATGGAGCGACTTGGACGACAGCCTCGTCATCATAGAGCGAGATGAAATTCGTGTTGCTTTGCACGAAAGCCATATTCCCGTACTTGAAAACAAGTTTGTCGGCTTCCAACACGAAGTTCAAGGAGTCCAGAGCTTTAACCGCGTTCACGTATTCTACGGAGTCTCGTTCGGCTTCGATTCTTTTCTGGATTGCTTTCAGTGTCTTTGCGTCAGCCGTCGCCTTTGCCTTCAGGGTTGAGTCGGCGTTGATCCTTGCGTTCTCTATGGCGATTTTCTCCGATGTTGTGTAAATGCGCTTTTCCGTCTGTGCGAATCCTGCCGTTGCCGTCAGCGACAGCAGGCACATTATGATTATAAACTTTTTCATAGTTGTATATAAATAAATTAACTAACCGGGAAGGAACATAATCAAAGTGTGTGCCATTCACGTATTGTCACAAAGCGGCATAAACATTAGTCTGAAAAACCTCCAGCAGCCGAATAATCTGTTTTGATTCGTTTGAAAATAGAGGTGAAAAACAAACAAATCAAAACAGCTTCTCAAACAGTTTCTAACTTTTTCTCAACGCGCGGACGGATTGCAGGACTACGCTGAGGATGACTAGCGAGATGCCGATGTAGAAGGATGCGTTCAGTTCACGGGCTTCACCGAAGGCGATGAAGGCGATGAGGATGGTGTAGCAGGGCTCAAGGTTGTACGTGAGGTTGACCGTGAAGGCGGACAGCTTCCTTAACACTATGATCTGCAACATATAAAGGCCGACGGTGCAGAAGAGGGCGAGGCATAGCAGCCACCAGAGGTTGGATCCTGTCGGAAAGACCAGCACGGGTTGTGCGGAAGGATAGACCAGAAGGTACAGCGGAATCAGGACGGAGACTCCTATCAGGCCGCCCGCCATCTGGTAAAGCAGCATTGTCCTCGACTTCACGCCCTCGCTCGCCTTCTTGTTTGTTATTGAATATAAGGAACAAACGGCGGCGGAGACGATTCCAAGGGCGATGCCGAGGCGGTAGCGGGAATCGAATGAGAATATGCAGACCAGGCCGGCGATGGTGATGAGCGCGAGAAGCATCTCGGAGATGGAGAACCGCTTGTGGAATATCAGGGGCTCGAAGATGGAGGTGAAGAATCCCACACTGGCGAAGCACACGACTCCGATGGACACATTGCTCGCCTTGATGGAGGCGTAGAACAGAACCCAGTGGAGGCCCAGAAGCGTGCCGCAGTCGGCGATCTGAAGGAACTTCCTCCAACTGACTTTCGGAAATCCTGTGAATATGATGAGTATGGCCGTCGTGAAGAACAGCCTGTACCAGACCAGCGTGGCCTCGTTGAGCGTGATGAGTTTGCCGAACAATCCTGTGAATCCGGCCAGCAGGACGCTGACGTGCAGCTGGATGAAGGCCGTCTTGAGATTCGATTCTCCCATATTCAATATTTAGAAGCTGTTTTGATTTGCTTGAAATGTTCTTAGAGTGAAAGCAACTTCTGAATCCGCTTGCGAAGTTACTCATTTTCCGGGAATATTCAGAAGCCTGTAGCCTGTTTGAGTGCCCCTGGCAGAAGCGTAGGAAGGCATATTCCTCTATTTTGGCGAAAAATTTGCGGGACATCGCCTCCGTGTAATGATTTTGAGAGAGAATGAGAAGGTTCATCACTTTGGCCGCGGTTTGGGCGATGGTCTTAATGGCGTTCGGGCAGACGGCGGCCGCTCAGTTGATTTCGCATAAGGGAGTCGTGCGGGACGGCTATGACTTCTGGGTGCATATTCCTGAAAACAGAGATGTTGGAGACAGCGCGAGGATCCCGGCGGTCATATTCCTGCACGGAGCGAGCGTTTGCGGCAATGATTTGAATAGGGTGCGAAGGTACGGCTGTATTGATGCAGTCGCAAGGGGAGTGGACATCAACGCGGTGATCATCGCGCCGCTGGATAAGGGTGGGGCGTGGAATCCCCGGAGGATTATGAATGTCCTGAGCTGGTCAGAGGAACATTATCCGATCGACACGAACCGGGTCTATGTCGTCGGAATGAGTCTCGGTGGCTACGGCACCATTGATTTCGCCGGGACCTATCCTGACAAGGTCGCCGCGGCTATGGCTATGTGTGGTGGAGGGGATCTGAAGGATTATTCCGGACTGCGGAATGTGCCGCTTTGGATTATCCACGGTACGGGGGACAGGGCTGTCTCGTGGAAGGCTTCGCAAAGGGTTGTCGATGAGATGAAGAGATCGGGTGAGGCATCCCGTGTGCAGGTGACTTATCTTAAGGGAGCGGATCACGGCCGGCCGGCGCGCTGCTTCTACATTCAAAAGACCTACGACTGGCTTTTCAGGCATTCCCTCACCGATAGCCTGCGCACGCTGAATCCGGACACATTGTCGCCAGATGAACTTGACAGGGCGTACCGGAATCTTTCACCACGACCTCTGAAGGTCATTGAATATTCCGGCAAGTGATCTAAGCCTTCGCTTTGTCCTTGCCGATGATGATGATTGTCACGGCGGTCAGAATCAGTATGATACCTACGACCAAATTGACCGTAAGTGCTTCCTTGAAGACGGTGAGGCCGATCACCACTGCTGTCAGAGGCTCAAGTGCGCCCATAATGGCGGTCGGGGTGGAGCCGATGATGCGCACGGCGATTCCCATCGAAACGAGCGAGAATACTGTCGGGACTATGGCGAGCATCAATGAATATCCCCATTCGCGAACCGTCACCAGCGGCATAAGATGCCTTTCCGGGGATGTGAACGAGAACAGGACCATCGACACGGCGCAGACGATCAACACGTAGAAGCTCAGTTTCATAGCGGACATATCAAGTCTGTGGATCGAGACCCTGTGCGGCATCGGGATGAATCTGGCCAGCCTGTTGTGGCTGGTGCCCAGTTCTGATTCCGGAGCGGATGCACGGTTGGCCACGATGATGTAGAGGGCGTAGCTCAATGCGGAGACCATCACGAGGAGTACTCCTACGGTGCTGAGGACGGTTTCCCCGTCACCTTTATATAATAAGAGGACTCCCACCAGAGAAAGCGCTATGGCCGCGGCCGTGGCCTTGGTTATTTTCTCGCCGTAAAGCATAGCCATCAGGACGGCCGTCATCACTGGATAGACGAAAAGCAGTGAGCAGGCGACTCCGCTGTCCATATAAAGAAAACTACAGTACAGTGTCAAGGATGAGATCACGAACATCAGTCCCAGGGCGGTCAGGGTCGAGAGCTCGCCTTTGGTGATCCGGAATGTCTCGCATCCTGTCATTTCGGCAGCTGCGGATCCCTTCTTGTGCAGCAGGATCTTTCCGCCCATAATGATTCCGATGATCAGCGCCGCCAGGCCATACCTGTAAAACAGCACTGATTCCACGTTAAGCCCTTCCTCGTAAAGATACTTGGCGCCTAATGGGTTCACACCATAACTGACTGCGGCTAATATTCCGAAAAAGAAACCCTTAGCCTTGCTTTCCCTTGCCTTGACCATATTCCTGTTTCAAAATAAGGCTGCAAAGATAGTGTTTTTCCTTAGAAACCTGTCGGTGCGGGCTTTTTTCTGTGGATTATTTTGTGTAAGTTTGCCTTGCTGGCCTTGGTGCTGACTAAGATTCTGCTGATTTAGGGCTTGAATATTAATGAATAACCAATATCTCGGAATAATGAAAAGCGGGAATATCTTTTTGTCGGTGCTCGCCATCATAGCGTTGGCTGGATGTGACAGTAAGGGATGGAAACAGACTACGGATGGAGTAACGGTCAAAGTTTCAGAAAGAAACGCTGACGGCCCGGCGCTTGTGCGGCTTCAGGTGAAGGGAGGCAACCTCATCAGGGTCACGGCTACGCCGGAGTCAAGGTTCGCTGACAGGAAAAGCCTGATCATAGTCCCTCAGGAGGCCAGACCGGAGTTCACGGTAAGTTCGACAGACAGTACGGTGTCTGTCGTCACATCCTCGGTGACCGCTTCGGTAAGATTAAGGGACGGAGCCGTAAGCTTTTCCGACAGGAACGGAACCAAACTCCTTGACGGCAACACAATGAGTTTCACACCGATAACCGTTGAGGGACGTTCTGAATATTCCACCGCCTTCACTTTCGATTCCCCGGAGGATGAGGCTTTCTATGGCCTCGGCCAGCAGCAGTCGATGGAATTCAACCACAAGGGTGGTAACGAGGAACTTTTCCAGTATAACACCAAGGTATCGATTCCGTTCGTGGTCAGCAACAGAGGCTATGGCGTGCTTGTCGATAACTACTCCTTGAGCCGCTGGGGTAATCCGAAGCCTTATCTTCAGCTGAACAAGGCGTTCAAACTTTACGGCAAGGATGGCCGTGAAGGGGGCCTGACCGGGACCTACACCCCGGCCACCGGAGATCCTGTCGTAAGGCAGGAGGATTCCCTTTACTATGAGAATGAATGGGTTATCGCCAATCTCCCGAAGATGCCGCTCAAAGGCGCTAATGTGTCATTCGAAGGCTTCATCGAGGCTCCTCAGGACTCTGAGTATCATTTCATCCTTTACTATGCTGGATTCCAGAGTGTCTCCATTGGCGGCAAGGAAGTGGTCTCCGAGCGCTGGAGACCGGCTTGGAATCCGAATTCCTACAAGTTCACAGTCAGTCTGAAGAAAGGCGAGAAGACTCCGATAAACGTTCGGTGGAGGCCGGACGGTGATGTCTCCTACATCGGTCTCAGGGTGGCCGAACCAAGGACGGAGGCCGAGCAGAGCCGATTCTCGTTCTGGTCGGAGATGAGCCCGGAGTTGGACTACTATTATATCGCCGGGAACGATATGGGCGAGGTGATCTCCGGTTACAGAACTCTAACCGGCAAGGCGCAGGTGATGCCGAAATGGGCTCTTGGCTTCTGGCAGAGCCGTGAGCGGTACAGCACCCAGGAGGATCTGGTCGGAACGCTTGCCGAGCTCAGGCGCAGGAATATTCCAGTGGACAACATCGTCCAGGATTGGCAGTACTGGAAGGATGACCAGTGGGGAAGCCACGAGTTTGACAAGACACGCTACCCTGATCCGGAGAAGATGCTGGATGACGTTCACGCTATGCACGGACGTTTTATGATCAGCGTCTGGCCGAAGTTCTATGTCAACACCGAGCATTATAAGGAACTCAAGGAGGCCGGCTATGTCTATACCCTTGCGGAAAAGGACAGTCTCAAGGATTGGCTCGGCTATGTTGAGTCGTTCTATGACGCCTACTCGGAAGGTGGCCGGAAGATGTTCTGGAAGCAGATGGACGAAAGCCTTTACTCGAAGTTCGGCCGCAAGATTGATTCCTGGTGGATGGATGCCAGCGAACCGAACCTGCGTGACTGCCTGCCGATGGACTACCAGAAGGCATTGACGACTCCGACGGCTCTCGGACCTTCGACCGAATATCTCAACGCCTACGCCCTTGTTAACGCGGACGCCATCTACAACGGCCAGCGCGGAATAGATCCGGACAAGAGGGTATTCCTGCTCACGAGAAGCGGCTTCGCGGGTCTGCAAAGATATTCGACCTCCACCTGGAGCGGCGACATCGGTACCTGCTGGAATGATATGCGCGCCCAGATGGCCGCCGGGCTGAACTTCTCGATGAGCGGTGTGCCGTTCTGGGGAATGGACATCGGCGGATTCAGTGTGATGGACAAGTTTATGGCCGCTGTCTCTACCTTTGACAACACCGGCAAGGTCACCCCGGATCTCGACGAATGGCGTGAGCTTCAGACCCGTTGGCACCAGTTCGGTACGTTCGTACCACTCTTCCGCACGCACGGGCAATGGCCACGGAGGGAGATCTGGAACATAGCCCCGGAGGGGACTCCGACATATTCAAGCATCCTTTATTATATGAGGCTGCGCTACCGCCTGATGCCGTACCTCTATTCATTGACCGGCGCGGTGCATTTCGAAGACTACACTATGCTCCGTGGGCTGCCGATGGACTTCGCGTCAGACCGCAATGCGGCGGACATCAGCGACCAGTGGATGTTCGGCCCGGCTCTGATGCCTTGCCCTGTCTCTGAATATAAAGTCCGCTCCCGCAGCGTCTATTTCCCTCAGTGCGAGGGTTGGTACGACTTCTACAACGGCAAATTCATCAACGGTGGGCAGACTCTCGCAGTCGATGCACCTTATGAATATATTCCTTTGTACGTCCGCGCGGGTTCAATTATTCCGTTCGGCCCGGAGATCCAATGGTCTGACGAGAAGCCGGCCGATGTGATTGACCTTTATGTCTATGCCGGGAAGAACGGCTCGTTCACCCTCTATGAGGACGAGAATGTCAACTACAATTATGAGAAGGGGGCGTACTCAACGATAACCTTCACCTACGATGACTCGGCGAGGACTCTCACCCTCGGTGATCGCAAGGGGGAATTTCCTGGAATGCTGACTGAACGGAAATTCAACATCGTGCTTGTCACTCCTGAAAACGGTTTCGCCTATCCTAAGGCTTCCAAAGGGGTGGAAACCGTCTATAACGGGGCCGCCGTCACGGTCAACCTTTAACCGGCGTCGCTGTTTGCCGATGTCCCGACTGTGGATTTATTTCGGCACATCGGAATGTTTTTGCTATATTTGCGGGCTTTTACACAGATAGTCTTAACTTGCTGCTGGATGAACCGTACATATTCCTGTCATTTGTTTCAGGAGTGGCCGTCACGACACTTGGGATAGTGCTGTGCCTTGTGCGCATTGAATCCAACGAGGACAGCCGGAAGATCCGGATGGCGAGGTTGATTCTGGCCGCAAGCTATTTTATCCTGTC
The DNA here is from genome assembly GCA_934725575.1 of uncultured Bacteroidales bacterium. Lineage (GTDB taxonomy): Bacteria > Bacteroidota > Bacteroidia > Bacteroidales > UBA932 > Cryptobacteroides. The sequence continues at coordinate 73,246 of CAKVCK010000009.1, read as the reverse complement.
TGTCCCGGATTGGCTGAATATGTCCGGAGCGAATGACGCGGGGGACAAGACGGCGGCCACGATAGTCTCGGCCTCCATCCAGTCTCTTCTTTTCACGTTCACGCTCATCGCGATGATCCAGCCGCTTTTCATCACGAAAAAGAGGCTTCTGGCCAATGTCGCGGCCGTCTCGATAGGCACGGCTGGATACCTTGTTGCGGATTCGCTGACCGATGGATCCCCGTACATCACGTGCATCGTGGTCGCCGTGGTGATCCTCCAGCTGGCGTATTACACGTTGATGTTCAAGCTGTGCTACAAGCGTTACATCGAGCAGGTCACCGATTATTATGACGATGACCGCAAGCAGCATCTGCTCTGGGCACGGAACAGTTTCTATGCGGCTTTGTCGGTCGGAATCACGGCTATGCTGTCGTTGGTTGTGCCGGCTCAGGCGTACAATGTCTTTATGTGCTGCTACATAGCGTTCTATGTCTGGTTCGCCAGCCGTTTCATCAACTATGTCACGAAGCTGAACTACTATCTTCCCGCTGTCTCAGTACCCACGGTGGAGGTGAAAAATGGAAGTCCGCTGGATGTCATTTCGCGGGATACTGATTTCCCGGAAGATATCGCTGAATACAGCAATGAGCATAAGGAAAGGCTTGCCAAGGTCCTTGATGAATATGTCGCCTCGAAGGATTATCTTGATCCTGAGCACGACCGGAACTGGCTCATCGCCCAGAGCGGAACGGACCTTCGCTTTTTCCGCTGGTATTTCCAGAACATTATGCTGACGGATTTCCGTGTCTGGAGGGCGAATCTTAGGATTGAGGAGGCAAAACGCCTGATAGAGACGACCCCTGGGGTGTCGATGAACGTGCTTGCCACAAAGCTCGGCTTCGGAACTTCCCAGAATTTCTACCATCATTTCAAAAAGGTTGTGGGAATGACCCCTACCGAGTATCAGGAAAAGACGCGATAACCCGCTATTTTTTGCTAAATTTGCGCCCGGAATCCTTGGCCGTTGCCTAAGGAATATAACAGGAATGTCATTATGAATATCTTGAAAGTGGGAATGGTGCAGCAGAGCTGTACAACGGACATAAAGGCGAACATCGCTAAATTGACTGAGAATATCTGTGAATGCGCCGCAAAGGGTGCCAAACTTGTTGTGCTCCAGGAACTTCACAATTCTGTGTACTTCTGCCAGACTGAGGATGCATCGCTCTGCGACCTTGCGGAGACGATCCCGGGACCTTCCACTGAATATTTCGGCGACCTTGCCAAGAGGCTCGGAATCGTGCTTGTCCTCTCGCTTTTCGAGAAGCGGGCTCCTGGACTTTACCACAACACGGCGGTCGTGATCGAGAAGGACGGCAGCATCGCCGGCAAGTATCGCAAGATGCATATTCCTGATGATCCTTGCTTCTACGAGAAGTTCTATTTCACGCCGGGGGATCTGGGTTTCAAACCGATCGAGACTTCGGTTGGCTCGCTTGGCGTGCTGGTATGTTGGGATCAATGGTACCCTGAGGCGGCGAGGCTTATGGCTCTGAACGGGGCACAGTTGCTGATTTACCCTACGGCGATCGGTGGCGTAGGAACTGATTCCAAGGAGGAGCAGCAGACCCAGAGGCAGGCCTGGCAGCTTGTCCAGAGGGGACATTCGGTTGCCAACGGTCTTCCGGTCGTCACCGTGAACCGTGTCGGCCACGAGGATGACCCTTCCGGCAACACCATCGGTCTGGATTTCTGGGGATATTCATTCGCCACTGGGCCGCAGGGGGAGATCCTCGCACAGTTCGGCACTGATGAGGAAGGGGTGAAGGTGGTTGACATCGACATCGACCGCACTGAATATGTCCGCAGAGGGTGGCCGTTCCTCCGTGACCGTCGCATCGACGCTTACGATCCGATACTCTCCCGTTACGGAAAGTAGGCGCATCATTCTGTCGAAGTGACCATTATCCCAAGATATAATTAAGATTCCGTCCCTGTTATTTCTCTCTGATACCAACAAATAGGGATGCGGAAGCGATTGCATCCGAATAAATATTTGCATAACTTTGCATCAAAACGAAGTTTAACAAATATTTATTCAATCATTCAATGCTTATGGGATCAGAAAAGACAATGAAGGCGGTCGGCCTTAGGTTTCTGATTCTTTCCTTGTGCACCCTGCTGTCGGTTGTCGGCTTCGGGGACATCGCTTCCGCCCAGACCAATCAGGGCAAGAATGCGTCGTCCGGGGCTCCGAGCAACCCAAGGATCACGATCAAGGGACGAATCACGGATGACCACGACGAGCCTCTCCCCGGAGCCAATGTGCTCGTGAAAGGGACATCCATCGGAACCTCCGCGGATGTGGACGGAAACTATTCTTTGACATTTCAGCGCAGCCCTGGCAAACAGGATGTCCTGATATATTCATTCATCGGAACAGAGTCGAAGGAGTACAATGTCAGCACCTCGACAAGGCTGAACGTGCAGTTGAAGACCTCCAGCCTTGACGCTGTGGTGGTCAACGGCTTCTACACGCAGACGAAGGAGACCTTCACGGGCTCGGCCACCATGATCAGCGGCGACCAATTGGTCGCTGTGTCATCGACCAACCTGATGCAGAGCCTCGCGTCTCTGACTCCGGGTATGGTGCTGGTTGAGAACAACGTCGCGGGATCCAACCCGAACGCCGTTCCTTCGATCCTCATCCGTGGTGCCAACACGCTCATAACCAACGAGAGCGAGGAGGGTGTCAACAACCCTCTCATCGTGCTGGACGGAGTCGAGATCAGCATTCAGGAACTCTACGATCTGGATATGTTCGACATCGAGCGAATTGATGTGCTCAAGGATGCCTCCGCGACTATCCTTTACGGTGAGAAAGGCGCCAACGGTGTCATTGTCGTAGAAAGGAAGCGCTCCGAGGAGGGAAAACTTAGGTTGAGCTACAATTTCGTGCCGCGTTTCAGCGTGCCGGACCTCAGCTCGTTCAACCTTTGCAGCCCTGCCGAGAAGCTTGAGGTCGAGAGACTTGCCGGAAAATATGACGCGGCGGACGGCTCGATGGACGAGGCCTACGACTACAAGCTCCAGCTTGTGCGCAAGGGCGTGAATCCGGACTGGCTCCACGCCCCGCTCCGTGTGCCGTTCAGCCACACGCACTCCCTCGCCTTGAGTTCAAGGGGTGAGAAACTGGAGTATCGCGCGAACGCCAATTTCGGTGACACCTACGGAGTTATGAAGGGTGACAACAGAAGGAACCTCGGCGTGAACTTCAGCCTGAACTACCATCTGCGCAACAAACTGACCTTGTCCTACAAGAACAGCTTCTCGCTGAACCGCAGCATCGATTCCCCTTACGGAAGCTATGCTCAGTACTCAAGGATGAACCCTTACCTTCCGATGAAGGATGAGGACGGGGAATATTACAAGTACTACACTTTCAATCCGTTCAGTACATCGGGAACGAAGGTGTCCAACCCGCTTTACGAGGCCACGCTCTCAAGTTTCAGCAAGTCGCAGACCCAGTCTTGGACGAACTCCCTGTCTGGAAGATGGAACATCACCAAGGAGCTCTATGTGACCGGTCAGGCCAACCTTGGACTGTCCTGGAGCAAGGCCGACACCTACGAGTCTCCGGATATGGCGAAATACGAGAACAGCAAGTTGGCTGACAAGGGACGCTACAGCCTTGCGACCGGCAACGGCCTCTCGACCGACGGCAAGATCGTCATCAACTACGGTAAGTCTTTGGACACCAAGGGCTCGATGTTCCGCATCAGCGCCGGCAGCAATATTCAGTACAGCAGGAAGCAGAACGCCTCGTTCATCGCCACAGGCTTCATCAAGGACGAGCTGTCCGACCTGTCGTTCGCCCTCAGCTATCCGACCGGCCACCCGTCCGGCTCGGACAAGGTCTCCACGGGAGTCGGTGTGTTCGCCAACGCCAACTTCAGCCTCTGGAACAGATACTTCGTGGACGGATCCTACAGGGCCTCAGGCTCTTCCAAGTTCGGCTCACGCAACAGTTTCGCCCCGTTCTGGGCGTTCGGAGCCGGCTGGCACCTGCACAACGAGAAGTTCATCAAGGATAATCTTCCTTGGCTCAACACGTTTACATTCAGGTACTCTATGGGTTACACCGGCAGCGTCTCGTTTGACTACTACCAGGCCCGTACAGTCTATCAGTACGATTCCAAGTACCAGTATGTCTCCGGAATCGGCGCGCTGCCTAAGCAGATGGGCAATCCTGACCTCAAATGGCAGAGGACCTTCAACAACAACTTCGGAATCACGGCGGCCTTCCTGGACAACAGGTTCAACTTGTCGTTCGACTTCTACTCGAACACGACCTACGATATGCTGATGCCTGTGACCCTTCCGCCTTCTGTCGGCACAAGTTCGATGAACGTGAACTTCGGCCAGATGAACAACAAGGGTCTCGACCTCTCGGTTTCAGGCCAGATCATCAGGACAAAGGACTTGTTCTGGAGTATGACCCTCACAGGCGGTCACGTGATGGACAAGATCCAGAAGATCTCCGATGACATCAAGGATGACATCACCAACCCTTACGACAGCTCCAAGCCGAAGATCCTTCTGCAGGAGGGCGGCTCGCAGTACGACATATTCGCTATGCGCTCGGCTGGAATCGACCCGGCGACCGGAAAGGAGATATTCATAAAGAAGAATGGTGAATACACCTACGACTACGACGAGAAAGAGAGGGTCGCTGTCGGCAACACCAACCCGATCCTGCAAGGCTCGTGGATGAACACCGTCAGGTACAAGGGCTTTTCTGTCAGCATCGCCACGTCCTACACCTTCGGAGCCGACTACTACAATTCGACGCTCCAGAACAAGGTGGAGAACATCAACGCTGAATATAACGTTGACCGCCGGGTGTTCACCGATCGTTGGAAGCAGCCTGGCGACCACACCCGTTTCCTCGGAATCGGCACGTCCACAAGCACTTCGATGTACTCGGAGAGGTTCGTCGAGAAGCGTAACGAGCTGTACATCTCCAGCATTCAGGTTATGTACGACTTCGCGCCTAAGGCGATCACGAGGCTCGGCCTCCGCAAACTGGCTGTCGGCTTCGGACTTTCAGACATCGCCCACATCTCGACCGTCAAGTTCGAGAGGGGAACCAGCTACCCGTACTGCCGCGGAATCAACCTGATTTTCCGCCCGACATTCTAAACAAGGAGGAAAGACAATGAAAAGCAAGATAATATTCACGACAATAATCGCCGCCGCGCTTGCGACCGGATGTGACAAGTTTCTCGATGTCCATCCTAAAGGCGAGAAAATCAATATGTTCGAGACGGCCGAGGAATATGAGGACGCTCTCTATGGAGTTTACAGCGAGCTGACGGGAAGCAACCTTTACGGTCAGCATCTGATCATTCTCCCGGAGGTTATGAGCCAGAACTTCACCACCTCGGACTACAAGTACGCCGAGCTGGCCGAGGGCGAGATGACCTCCAGCGGCTCGACTTCCACAAAGAAGGAAATCTGGAAGGATGCCTATGAGGCCATCAACCACATCAACAACATTGTGGAGCATGCCGAGGACGACATCGACACCTACAAGCATTCCCGCCTCTATCTCGGTGAGGCGTTGGCTTTTAGGGCTTTCGTGCACTACGAGGTTCTCAAGTTGTTCGGTCCTCCGTACTGGGCTTCCGACAGCGAGAAGAAGACCACCATCCCTTACGTGACGAAATATTCGTTCGACATCTCGCCGCTCCTTTCCTACGATGAGGTGTGCCGGAATATTCTTGAAGACCTGAAGAGGGCTGAGGAATATCTCGCTGAGGATGAGACCCTTGTCCCTGCCGAGAGAAGCAACGCGGCATTGGCTTTCACGGATGCGAGGATCGCCCACATCAACCTTTACGCTGTTCAGGCCTTGATGGCGAGGGTGTATTGGAGTATGAACGATATGGACAACGCAGAGGTTTACGCCCAGAAGGTGATCTCCAGCGGCAAGTTCTCTTTCCGTCCGACCAGCGCGTTCGTGCAGCCGGACAACGGGACCTTTGACCTGAACGAGACGATCTTCGGACTCTACATCAACGATGAGAGCGCGATGATGAAGAAGCTGAACATCAACGGTACAGGAGCTTCTTCCGCCCTTGTCCTGGCGCCTGGCTACGCCTCTATCTACGAGAAGGACAGCGGAGCGTCGACCGACAACAGGCTTTCGGCCTGGTTCGATGTCTCATATTCATTGTGCCGCAAGCTTGTGAACAACTGCTTCATCTCGGAGGACAACTCCTACAGCGGGAAGTCGATCCTTGGCTATGATATTCTTAGACTTCCTGAGATGTACTACATTGTCGCCGAGGCCAACATCGACAAGGATCCGGCGAAGGCGGTGAAGTATTTCGACGAGGTTCTGAAGTCAAGGGGTCGCGAGACTTTCGAGGAGAGCGGCACCGCGCTGACCCGTGACCTGCTCTTCGAGGAACGCCACAGGGAATTCTACTGCGAGGGGCTTACCTGGATGGATATGAAGAAGGAGAAGAAGGACATCACGACCGTGTCCGGCAAGACCCTCCACGGCGACCTTGCGTCCACCTACACGCTGACTGTTCCGGACGAGGAACTGGAGGCGAGGAAAAATATTAATAACTAAATGAATATGAAGAATATAATATATCCGGTCATCGCGTCTCTGCTTTTCCTCACTTCCTGCAACGGAACGTGGATAATGTACGACACCGACCAGAATGACCACATCTATTTTCAGGATCGGCAGCAGGTTCTGATCAAGTCTTTCGCCCTTCTGGCAGACGATGAGATTGACGTTGAGGCTCCTGTCTATATTATGGGAACTGTCTCGGACCAGGACAGGCCTTTCAAGCTGGAGAGCGTCCCGAGTGAGGAGGGCGACACGATAGTCTTCGGCGGCATCACCTATCCGGTGATCTCCGCCAGGGAAGGCGTTGATTTCGAGGTGGGGGACTGTGTGCTTCCCGCCGGAGCGACTTCCACAAAAGTCTCCGTGAGACTTAAACGTCAGCCGGAGATGAAGGAGGGGGGCTATGTGCGTGTCCACCTGAGACTTGTCCCGTTCGAGAATTTCGAGCCTCTTCCAGCTGACAGCTCAAGCTCGCAAAGCATCAAGACACCTGATTTCCAGGTCTATGTCAACGACGGTGACCCAGCCTGCCCGTCCTGGTGGAAACCGACCGCCAAGGCCGATCCGGGCTGGGACTATGACCTCGGCAACTTCTATCCGGCGAAGTTCAGGATGCTCCTCGACCTCTTCCACAAGACCGCCGAGACCAACCCTGTCTTCTATGAATATTGTGTCGCACACTACGGTGAGAACCTCGACGCGGAGCCGAGCTCAGACAACAACAATATGCTGAAATTCTGGCGTCAGACCTATATGTCAGCCTGGGCGGGCTCGGTGTTCTGCCCTCTATACGAATATTACGAGAAGTACTATGCCGAGCATCCTGACGACCCTAACTTCGAGGTTATGGGCAGCGACAAGGTCAACATCAACAACCGCATCGGCTGGGGTGACCCGCGCAGCGGCAGATATGGTTTCCTCAATTAATCGGAGAATAAAGAAATGAAAAGAATATTCCAATTTTTGTCAGCGGCGGCTCTGCTCTCCGTGGCCGTGTCCTCCTGCTGGAAGATCGACGAGGGAGACACAGTTGACCTTGCGCCGATCGAGTTCAAGGTCGCTTCGGACACGATCAACGCCGACCTTGGCGTGGAACTGAAATACGAGGGACTCACCGTCAAGAGTGACCGTGAGGTCTCCTACGAATGGTCCTACGGACAGCCGGCCGACGGCAAGACGGTCGCCGACCACATCTTCAAGACGGGGACGATCGAGAACGTCTCGACCTCGCCTACAATCGACTATACTTTCACCAAACTGGGTACATTCATCCTTCGGCTCAGGGCCGACAACGGGGAAAGCATCCAGTACAAGTACTTCACACTGAACGTGAACTCGGGGTATGACGAAGGTGTCACCATCCTGAGCAACGGGGAATCCGGAGACGGTCACCTGACGTTCATCAAGACGCTCACTTCCGAGGAGGCCACCGCCGGAAAGCAGGAGGTTTTCCCTGACGTGTTCTCGTCCATCAATCCCGGACAGACACTACGGAACGGAAAAGAGTTGTTTATGTCCAACGCCACGGTCAAGAAAGTGGACTACTCCGGCCTTCTGATAGCCACCGATGACGAGAACGGTACGATGTGGCATATGGAGGCCAAGACATTCCAGCTGTTCAAGAAGTCAAGTATGCTTTCGGCCGGTTCACGGTTCAAGGCGTTCGGCGGCGAGCTGGCCTCATCGTCCGGATTCGCGGCGTTCATCCTCGGTGAGAACTCGCACATCTACCGCTACGATATGATGATGGGTGACTACACCGATATGATCGACATCAAGCCGATGACGGGCATATTCGGAGGAGTCTCTCGCAAGACCGCCAACGATGCCACGATCCGCTCGCCGTATTTCCGCAACTCTGGCAGCCTTGCCGTCAGAAGAACAGCCTCCGCCGGAACCGTCTATTACACTCTCAGCGGCTATGAGGTTGTGAATATGGCCACTCTGCGGACCGCGAAGACCAATTCCCTCTATGTCCTCTTCAGAAGCAAGACGAATCCTGATGAATATGTCATCAAGAACACCGACGGCATCGGAGGTTCAGGGGCCTTGAAGACTTGGGGAAGCACCGTCACGTTCACGACCGGTGATTTGAAGATGGACAGTGACTGCAAGTTTGTCGGCACGAAGAACTCGGCTGATGTGTACTATGTCTATGACAATGCTGTTTACCGTTGGTCTCTGATCAGCGCTCCGGTCTCCAAGCCGGCGATAACCCTTCCTGTCGGTGAACAGATCCGGGACATCGCCACCAACTTCCTTGGCAAGGACAAGGGGGACAACGGAGAGGATCTGCTCTACATCGCTACCTACAATCCGTCCAGATCGGGAGAGAAGAAAGGCAGCCTGTACGTTTACAGATTCTCGGACGACACCCTTGTGAAGTCCTACGAGGGCATATTCTGGGATCCCGCTTCGGTAATGTATAAATATCGGGTGAACTAAACTGATAATCAATAACAATAAAGAAATATCTATGACAAAAAGGAGTATTATCCTGACTTTGATCGCCGCCGCGCTGTTGGTTCCATCCACAGACGCGGCAGCGTCCGTGTTTAAGAAAAAGAAGAAAAAGGCTCAGACGGAGGCTACAGCGGCTCAGAAACCGGCTCCTAAGAAGAAGCAGACCCCTTACGAGAAGCTGATGAAGGAGGTCGCCGATTCGGCCTGCGGCGGCACGTTCAACCTCTACCGCACGTCCAAGGACAAGATCTATATGGGCTTTCCAAGGAATATGATGGGACGCAGGATGCTCGTGGGAAGCACGATCACCGCCACAAGCAATCCGGCCTATCTGAACGTCGGGTATAAGTACGTGAAGCCGACATATTTCCAGATTGACCTCAAGGACAGCCTTGTGGTGCTGAGTGTTCCGGGCGCGAACGCCACGAGTTCCGATCCAGGGATGCGGACCGCCCTTGAGCGCAGCTATATTCCCAAGGTCTTGAGAAGGATCGCCGTGCAGGCGACGAGCAAGGACAGTTCGGAGGTGGTCTTCGAGGTGACTCCGCTCATCAATTCGGTCGCTCCAAAGGGAAAGGACTTCTCCCTCACTAAGGCGGCTGACGAGAAATCAACCTGGTTCAGCGATCTCAAGGCATTCAGTGACAACGCTTCCGTGAAGGTGCATTCCAATGTGGACTTCACGAAGACCTTCCTGATGCTGAAAGGCAAAGTGGGATCCGGCTCGATGGCATACACTGTCTCGTTTATGCTGCTTCCGGAGAACCCGATGCCGGTCCGTGTGCAGGACTCCAGGATCGGAGTGTTCCCTGTCGGCCCGGGAGAGGGAAGTGTGAAGTACAATCTCACATCCGCCGAGGATGGGTTCAAAGGCTATGTGCTGGCCTCCCGCTGGAGACTTGAGCTCTCAGACACTACCGCTTGGCAGAAAGGTCAGAAGGTGACGGTCAAGAATCCGATTGTCTGGTACGTGGACAATTCGTTCCCGGAGGCTTGGAAGGCTCCGATCAAGGAGGGTGTCCTGGCTTGGAACAAAGCTTTCGAGGCCATCGGCCTGAAGGACGTGATGCAGGTTCGTGACTTCCCGACCGCCGAGGAGGATCCTCAGTTCGATCCTGACAACCTGAAATATTCCTGCATAAGGTATGTCCCTGACGCGACGATGAACGCTATGGGACCGTCTTGGGTGGATCCGGTGACGGGAGAGATTCTGAACGCTTCCGTGCTTGTGTATAACGATGTCATCAAGCTCATCAACAACTGGCGCTTCGTGCAGACGGCGCAAGTGGACGAGAAGGTCCGTGCCGTGAAGATGCCGCAGGACATCATCGATGAGTCTCTTGTCTATGTGATCTCGCACGAAATAGGTCACACTCTGGGACTTATGCACAATATGGGCGCTTCTTCAGCCTATCCTACCGACTCTTTGAGGAACGCTGCTTTTACCGCGAAGTACGGCACGACCCCGTCGATTATGGACTATGCCCGCTTCAACTATGTCGCCCAGCCTCAGGACAAAGGCGTTAAGCTTGTGCCGCCATCTTTGGGCGTGTATGATGAATATGCCATCAAGTGGCTGTACACCCTTGTGGTCGGAGCGAAGGACATCTGGGAGGAATATTCCGTCGCGGAGAAGATCATCGACGAGAAGGCCGGCGATCCGCTGTACCGTTACGGGGCGCAGCAGGTTTCCGGGAACGCTACCTATGGCAGCTATGATCCGAGTGCCAGAACAGAGGATCTTGGTGATGATCCGATCAAGTCCAGCGACTACGGTATCAAGAACTTGAAGTACATCCTTCCAAAGATGAACGGGTGGATCGGTGCCGATGACAGCGATTTCACACACAGGAATGATCTTTACCTTCAGCTGACGAACCAGTACTACCGCTACATCGGCAATGTGATGGCCCAAGTCGGAGGAATATACTTGAACAACGTCAAGGAGGGCTCGACGGTCAAGCCATCTGTGCCGGTTTCCAGAAAGGTTCAGAAGGCTTCCTTGGAATGGGTGGTAGGCCAGCTCCGCGCGTCCTCGTGGATCAACGACGCTGACGTTACCTCGAACCTGCCGTTGGCGGCTCCGCAGTCCAACAAGATCTGCGCCCAGGTGGCTAAGGCTCTGGCCTCGACTGTTCCGGCGAATGTTATGTTGGCCTCGGTGGTCCCCGGCGCCGGCAAGCCTTACACCGTAAAGGAATATTACGACGACCTTTACAATGAGTTGTTCGCCTCGTCAATCGCCGGCCGCAGGCTGACATCTGAGGAAAAGACTCTCCAGAGGGAAGTCCTGACCGCTTCGGCGAAGGATGTCAAGTCTATGCTTGCCAAGTCGTTTGCTGAGGATCCCGATATTGATGAATATGCCGCCGAGCCGATGTGGTGCGGATGCGATGACATCAACCTTGGCGAGGGCAAAGGCCCTTACCAGAAAAGCGTAAGCGTCCTTACGATCGATGAGAGTGACGGATGCAGGATCGTGTTCCTGAACAAGGTCAAGGCATTGGCCTCTTCCCGCAAGTCTTCCGCTCCGTCCGAGGACAGGGCTCACTACGAGTATCTCCTCGCACGTGTCAACGCCGCCCTTCAGAACCAGAAGTGATTTCTCCGGTCGCTGTGGTTCGACAGGCTCAGCGACCGGACACACTCAAATAAAACATATTCATAGATGAAAATTAAACCAATCATTGCGGCGATGGCCGCGTTGGCCGTATCGGCCTGCTCCACCCTGAAGGATGGAGAGTACAACCTTTCGGTGGTGTCCACCGGTGACGGCCACGGCTACTGGTTCGCCAAACCGATAGAAGACGGAGGGCGGGCCAGAGGCTCCCTGATGGCCCAAAGTGCCTTTGTGAACGGTGTCCGTGCCGAGAAAGGCTCCGACAATGTCATCCTTATAGATGCCGGAGACAATTTCTTCGGCAGCGGAGCTCCGTTCTATTACAACTATGTGGACACAGCCTCCTCGCATCTCTATCCAAGACTGGCTTCCTATATGAAATACGATGCCGTTGTCGCCGGCCATTCCGATTTCGAGTCCGGACATCGTGTCTATGACCGTGTCGCCAAGGAGATGAAGAAGGAAGGCATCCCGCTTCTGGCCGGCAACGCCCTGTCCGACAGGAACGGCAAGCCATATTTCCCGGCATATTCAATAATTAAGAAAGGAGGAGTCAAGGTCGCGGTTCTGGGGTACACCAACGCCGCTAACGCCTCGCTGATGGACGGAAGCTGCGTCTCCGGCCTCCGTTTCGAGTCGCTTCTGCCTCTGGTTCAAGAGGATGTGGATAAGGTGAGCTCCAAGGAAAAGCCGCATATCGTGATAGTCGTGGCTCACACCGCGATGGGAAAGGGCGACGGCCTGAACCTTGAGAAACAGGGACTTGACCTGTTCAAGAGCCTTAGGGGAGTGGATGTTGTCGTCACCGGTCACGACCACGCCAACAAAGTGATGAGCGCGGACAGTATCGTGGTTTTGGATTGCGGCAGGACCGGTCAGAACGCTGGTGTCACAGACATCAAACTTGTAGTGAAAGGCGGAAAGGTCGTCAGCCGTACCTTGGAAGCCAGGATGACCTCCATCAAGAGCGAGGACTATGACACCGCTATGGAAGAGGCCTTCCAGTCCGATTACGAAAACGTTCACGGTTTTATGACGAGCGCTGTCGGCGAGATCAAGAAAGACTTGGTTTCCAGAGAGTTCTACTACAAGCAGTGCGACTATATGAACTTTCTGCACACCCTCGCTATGAGCGCCTATCCTGTTGACATATCCCTTTCGGCGACCCTTCTTATTGACGGGAAAGTCCCTGCCGGAGAGGTTCGTTATCAGGACATCCGCAAGGTCTATCCTTACGAGAACAAGCTGGTTGTCCTGAGACTGACCGGTGCCGAGATTCTGAAATACCTTGAGGCCAGTTATGACGCTTGGATCAACACTGTGACAGAGCCTTCCGAAGGTGCCCACGTTTTGAAGATCAAGCAGTCAAAGGATTACTCCACCGGCAAGATGGCCTGGAAGCTCGCCAAGAGCCCGGCCAACTTCGACTCAGCGGCCGGAATCAACTATACCGTTGATGTGACAAAACCTTACGGTTCACGCATTGTGATCACCGGAATGGCCGACGGAAGCAAGTTTGAACTTGACAAGGAATATACCGCCGCGATCACCACTTACAGGTCAGTTGGCTCTGGCGGCCTTCTCAAAGCCGCGGGCCTTACCGACACGAAGTCTGTCGAGGAGCGGATCGTTTACCGTGGACCGGAGTTCAGGACGATTCTCTACCAGTACTTCAAGAAGAACGGGTGCGTTGATCCGGCTGTCGTCGGTGATCCGAAGGTCATCGGTTCCTGGAAGTTCATCCCTGAGTTTGCTCCGGCCGCCATCAAGGCTGACATCGAATTGCTTTAATATATTCGTGTCGATGAAAAAGATAATCCTGAAGAACATTGTCCTTGCGGTGGCCGCTCTGCTCGCCGCAGGGACATATTCATTCGCCCAGACTCCCGCTACTCCGGAGCAGAGGCTTGCTGTTGAGGCTGAATATGGTGTCAAGGACGCTGTCGTCAAGTACGATACTCGTTCCGAGATGATGGCCGACAAGAATCTTCTTGGCGGTGAATATTATATGTACCCGCTTGACGAAGTCAGGATCACTCCTGCCCCGAGGGGTTACAAGCCGGTATATATCAGCCACATCGGCCGTCACGGAGCCAGGTACGGCCTCGGAGATGGCGTCTATGAAGCTGTCCGTAAGGTACTTTCGGAGGCTCATTCGGCCGGTAAACTGACTGCGGCTGGTGAGGATCTATATTCCCGTTACGAGAAGTTTTATCCGTCCGTGGCCAACAGGGGTGGTGACTTGACTGTCGAAGGCCAGAAGCAGCATCGGTTCATTGCGGCCACGATGTACAAGGAGTTTCCGGAAGTGTTCAAGGGCAAGACAAGGGCTTCCGTCCTTTCCACTGCTGTGCCTCGTGTGATGCTGAGTATGATGTCTTTTATGGACGAGCTGAAAGGTCTGGACAAAGACCTGACATATTCAGTGGATGCAGGTAGGGTTTATCTTCCGGTCCTTGAGCCGGACGGAGGTCAGAATCCGTACCGGGTCAAGACTCAGATTCCGTCTGAGGCCAAGGCTTCGGCCGCCGAGGTGCAGGCTTCGCTTATTGATCCCAAGACTTTCTGCTCCAGATATTTCAATGACACAGACTATCTTGAGTCCACGTTCGGGATGTGGCAGTTCGAGTCCAATCTCCGCACGGTCGTGGTCGGAATCCAGTGCCTTGACGGTGAGCAGGCTGATAAGTTCTCGGACATATTCACATTTGATGAGCTTTTCGGCATCTGGGAGGTCAGGAATTATAATGGCTACCTCTATATGGGGCGCTCGCCTCTGACAGACAACTTCGGTTGCACGAAGAACGCTGCGATCCTTGAGAACATCATAAAGGAGGCGGACAAGGATCTTGCTTCCGGTGAGGTTCAGTTGAGCCTCCGTTTCTCGCACGACACCGCTGTCCTGCCTTTGGTCTCCTATATGCGTCTGGATAATTTCGGGGCGGTTGTGGATGATCCGAAGGAGGTGAAGAATTATTGGAGAAGCGACAAGGTCCCTATGGCCGCCAACCTCCAGCTCATCTTCTACCGCAGCAAGCGTGCCTCGGAGATCCTCGTCAAAGTCCTTTATAACGGCCGCGAGGCCTCCCTCCCGATCCCGCAGGTCGCCCCGTCCTTCTATTCCTGGACCGCCTTCAAGGAATATTACGGGAAGTAGCGCGTGTGCGGCTGGTTCCTATGCCTTTCTCCGGTGAAAGCCTTGTTTACCGGACAAACCAGTGACGTGGCGCCGTTCCTCCGGTGAGAACCCTATCTACCGGACAAACCCGTGATATCGCACCGTTTCTCCGGTGAAAGCCCTATCTACCGGACAAAACTGTGGTATTATGCTGTTTCTCCGGTGGATTGGCGTTTCGGTGGACATTTTTCTTTCAGGTCATTCAGGTTAGGGGCGGTAAGAAAAGTCTCCTTCCTAAATTTTGCACGTTACCAAAATTTAGGAAGGAGACTTTCTCTTGCCCAGTTGGATTATCTGTCAACTCACTATGCTTTGCGTAAAATTTTCCCGAAATATTGCGTTTTCAGAAATATACACTATCTTTGCGTAAAATTTACACAGTAATATGTCCGAAAATAAGAAATATTGCTACAAGTATCCGCATCCGGCTGTCACTACCGATTGTGTGATATTCGGTTATGATGTCAAGGATGGGCTTTCCGTGCTGTTGATCAGAAGGGGGCTTGATCCGTACAAAGGCAGCTGGGCTTTCCCTGGAGGATTCATCAGGATGGATGAGGATGCCGAGACTGGTGCCCGCCGCGAGCTGAATGAGGAGACTGGGCTTGATTCGGTTTATGTGGAAGAGTTCGGATGTTTTTCGGAAGTTGACCGGGATCCTCGCGAGCGGGTCATCACCATAGCTTTTTTCGCTCTTGTCAGAAAAGCTGATGTAAAGGGCGGGGATGACGCTGAGGCGGCGAGCTGGTTCCCTCTGGACCGGATTCCTCCTCTTGCGTTCGACCACGACAGGATCCTGCGTGTCGCCCTCAGGAAACTGAAGGAGAAGATTCATTTCGAGCCGATCGGCTTCGAGCTCCTGCCTGAGGTGTTCACAATGCCCCAGCTTCAGAATCTATATGAGTCTATCCTTGAGGTAACCTTCGACAGGCGCAATTTCGCCAACAAGATGCTCAAGCTCGGCATCCTCACCAACACCGGTCAGCGCCCCGCCGGCTCCGGTCCGAAGATCCCCGTAAAGTACACCTTCAACAAAGACAAATACGACGAGATGAAGAGCAAAGGCTTCCGGCTTGAGTTCTGACAACCCTTATCCAATATTGGCGCGACAAGAGGAGCATAAAGAGGCGATTGTGCTCTTGTCGGTGTCAAAAATACATACGACGGCGGCATTATATTCATAAAATGCTGCCGTTGTGGTCTTGAAAGGCTTACCGGTTATAAAAGTTCCGATCTTAAATACCCTACCTGGCCTTGGTGAGGCGCTTGAGCTCGCAGTCGGCCTTGATCTTGTCGATTATGGCGCAGACCACCTTGTAGGTCTTGCTGTCCTTGGTGTAGTTGGCGGGGACGGTGAAGTTGACGCGGCCTTGGTGCTGGAGGGTCTTGGCGAAGGCTTTCTTCTTCGGACTGCTCTCGTCGTAGACGGCGATGGCGTGGCCTCCGAACATCTTGACGATCTTCATGCAAGGGATGTCGGTCTCACCGTCACCGAAGTAGATCATCTGGGGGTAGGGGATTCTCTTCTTGTCCTCGGCGACACTCTCGTTGACCATCTTGTTGTCGTGGGCACTGAAGATTCCCTTGTTGATCTTGAATATGTACTGGGTCTTCGCCGTGTAGTCGACGGCGATTCCCGGCCATTCGGCCTCGCCGTCCTTGTTGTACATGTAGGAGCAGGCGAAGATGTGCTTGAACTCCTTGGCTATCGGGCTGCCCTCGATGATCTCTTTGAGGCCGGATGAGTTGATGTAATGCTCGATCTGCACGCCGCGTGACTCGCCATATTCATTGATCAGGCTGAACCATTCCTTCACGCCGTCGAAGAGTTGGATGTGGCGTCCGAATTTCCGGAAGTCGCTCCGGCGGAGCGTGACGCCGTTCTTCCTCGCCTCGTCGAACATCATTTTCATGTAGGACAGCACATTGCTCGCGTCCTGCCCGACGGCCAGACCGTCGCTCATCCTCCAGAACTCCTCCGGGGTCTTACCGATGGCCTGGATGAAACCGAACTCCTGCATATTCCCGGGAGAAAGGGTCCCATCGAAGTCGTAAATCAGCGCAACAATTGGTTTTTTCTTCATAATTTCGCCACAAATAACCGATTTCCACAAATATAATATTTATTCTTTGTGAAAAATCCGTGAGTTTCAATTATTTTTGCCAAGTTAATTGAATTTTGAGTTTTGAATATGGATCACTATTTAACCCGTTTGCAGAACGCGACAAGAAAATACTGGAACAAATCCGCCCTCAACACCATCGGCGGAGAATCGTTCACATACTCACAGATGGCTACCCTCATCGAGAAGTTTCACATCTTCTTCGACAAGGCCGGCCTCCAGAAGGGACAGCACATCGCACTATGGGCCAGAAACAGCGCCCGCTGGGGAATGTCCTATCTGGCCGTGAACACCTACGAGGCGGTCATCGTGCCGATCCTCGCCGACTTCACACCTGACAGTGTCGAGAACCTTGTGAACCATTCCGACAGTATGGCTCTTCTGACCAACGCGGACAAATGGTCGAAGCTGGACATCGCCAAGATGCCGGAGGTCAAGGTGGTGATGGACGTGGACAACCTTAAGATCCTTTACTGCCGCAAGCCTGAGATCGATGCCATCTGGAACAACATCGACAACCTTCTCGCCGAGAAATATCCTGACGGATTCGGCCCGGAGGACGTAGTCTATCCGACCGACAACTGGGATGACCTTGCAGTCATCAACTACACTTCCGGCTCGACCGGCAACCCTAAGGGCGTTATGCTGACCTACAGGAACTTCAGCGCCACGATCGAGTTCAGTCAGGTTCACCGTCCTACATCGGACAAGAACAGGATGATCTCGATGCTTCCTATGGCCCATATGTACGGCCTTGTGACCGAGTTCATCTACCCTCTGTGCAACGGAACATCAATCTACTGGCTGGGCAAGACCCCGACCCCGAGCACCCTTATGAAGGCGTTCCAGGAGGTTAAGCCTTACCAGCTCATCACCGTTCCGCTCGTGATGGAGAAGATCTTCAAGTCCAAGATCAAACCGATGCTGGACAAGCCGATGATCAAGTTCCTGACGAAGGTTCCCGGAGTCAACAGAATCATATTCAATAAGATCCGTGAAGGCCTGATCAACGCGTTCGGCGGCGAGGTAGGTGAGTTCATTATGGGCGGCGCTCCTGTTAATCCGGAGATCGAGAAATGGTTCCAGAAGATCCGCCTTCCTTACACCGTCGGCTACGGAATGACCGAGGCGACCCCTCTGCTGGCTTATGCAGGGAGCGCTGAATATGTCGCCGGTTCCTGCGGAAAGCCTGTTGACTGCGCTGTCGTGAGGATCGATTCCGATGATCCTCAGCACATTGTCGGTGAGATCCAGGCGAAGGGTGACAACATCTGCCTTGGCTATTACAAGAATCCTGAGGCCTCCGCCAACGCTTTCACCGAGGACGGTTTCCTCCGTACCGGTGACCTCGGACTGTTCGACGCTGACGGCAATCTCTACATCAAAGGCCGCAGCAAGTCGATGATCCTTTCCGCCAACGGACAGAACATCTACCCGGAGGAGGTCGAGGCCGTGGTCAACAGCCAGCCTTATGTTCAGGAGTCCGTTGTGGTTGACCGTTCCGCAAGGCTCGTCGCTCTCGTCTATCTGGATCAGGATGCTCTCCGCAAGGACGGACTTGACCAGGAGACAATCGCTGACCTCCCTGAGAGAATCCGCATCAACTCCGACAAGCAGCTCCCGAACTACAGCCAGATCACCAAGGTCGAGATCGTGGACCAGCCGTTCGAGAAGACCCCTAAGATGAGCATCAAGCGCTTCCTCTACAAGTAATCCTTTGGGAGCGTCAGAATGAAATGAATATACAAAAGCGCCGTCCGAAGCATTGTGGCGGCGCTTTGTTGTATGTTTTGGAATTTTTGTTACATTCGTGCAGGAATATTATTGTTTACTTTGCCGTTGTAAAATGATGTCACCGGAGCGCGGTGATGTCGGCATTTGATAACACTAAACGTCAAAGACAATATGAGAAGGCATTTACTTTTGCTTGGAGCCTTGGTCGCGTCGTTTTCCTGCACGGGCAACAAGGACAACAATGGAACTCTTGATTACGAAACATTGGATGTCAATTTCAGCGTGAAGACATCCGGCATAGAACTCCCGGAAGGAACAACGTTCGGGGTCGCCGCTTTCTGCGCCCGTGACGGCAAGACGGATGTGGCTATGTCCGGCCAGACGGTCGCCTCTTGGAGCACGGTCCAGTCCGGCCAGTCCTCCTTGCTGAAAGCCGTGTCCGAGTCGGACAAGGTTGTGGCATATTCATCAGACCACGATTTCAGGTTCTACGCCGTGTACCCTGCCGTCGGTGCTACGGACATCAAGTCCCTGCACGCCACGGTGCCGTCTGTCCAGGAATATTCAAAGGGTGTGATAGGGTATCTGCCTTTGACGGCGGCCAAGAAGGTGGTCTCCGTGCTTCCGACCGTAGAGTTTGACGTCACCACTCCGTTCTCGGTGCTTAATATGAATGTGCCGGCCGACATTGTCGAGGAAGGTGTTCCGGCGACTTTGAAGTCATTGACTATCACTCCGTATGATGGGTCAGCGTTTGGCGGGGCG
This sequence comes from uncultured Bacteroidales bacterium, assembly GCA_934725575.1. Taxonomy (GTDB): domain Bacteria; phylum Bacteroidota; class Bacteroidia; order Bacteroidales; family UBA932; genus Cryptobacteroides. The sequence goes on along the minus strand of CAKVCK010000009.1, from coordinate 53,732 downwards.
ATCGCTGGAAGCGGAACATTGGACGCTGAGACCGGGACGTTCACATTGTCTGGAGAGAAATCAAAGACTGTCAGGCTTGACTTCCCGGAAGGTGGATTGGAACTGAAGTCGGCCACAACCACTGTGTCTGTCGTCGTGCTGCCGTTCACAGTTCCGGAAGGCGGCTTCGATGTGGAGTTCGAGGATGTAAACGGAAAGACTATGCAGACATCGTTCTACAACCAGAAATCCGACATCGGGAAAGTCGTGGCGGCAGGGGAGACCGCCGAGATAACCGTCTCACGCTCAGCTGACGGAGTCGTTCCTGTCACGTTCCCGGTTGTCTTCAAGCTGGGTAAGTACGACGGGGTGCAGAATTTCACCAAGGACACACAGCCTAAGTGGGTTTCGGACGGCTATTGGTCTTGTCCGGATCAGCCACAGGCCTGGTGCCAGTGGAACAAGGTTTCGGATCCGAGTGACAAGTGCAAGCAGAGACTTGAGACGGTCAACAGCAAGAACATCTCTTCTCCTGGCATCAAGGGAATCTGGACCGGAGATAACTTTGAGTTCACCCTTCCTGTAAAGAAGTTCGCGGCCGGCACAAAGATCCGTGTAAAGTTCCCGATCTACGGCCGTCAGCAGCCTGTCTTCTGGTACATCAAGTATCAGGACGGCGGTGACGAGTGGAAGATCTGTGACCCGCAGGAGATCACGGCGAACGATCCTGCATATTCGATGACCTGCACATTCGCGATGAAGAGGGGCGGCATTGATGTTGACAAGGTGATCACCTTCGAGAACGCCGTACCGAGCGGCTACCTTAAGATCCGTATCGAGTGCGCCGACGGAAGTGTCCAGGCGGCCGCCGACACGAAGTTCGAGAAGCGCGAGACCCCTTGGATAAGCAACAATGCTTACGGAGCTCCTTTCTATCTGGACAACGGCGGGCTGGACGGAGTCTATTTCTCTATTGAATGATCGGAAAGATAATCAATAAGTTAACTGGCTTGGCAGCGGGCATATTCCTATGTCTGCTGCCTTTTGCCGTGTCTGTGGAGTGCCGGGCGGCCATTGGAGACAATCGGTGGTATTTCTCGCATTTTACATCGTCTTACAGCGGACTTTCGTTCAATAACGTGACAGCGGTATCGCAGGATTCCAACGGTTTCATCTGGATTTCAACCGAGGATGGCCTCAATCGTTTTGACGGGACATCCTTCGAGCGGTACTACAAGGAACAACTTGGTGTCAATACCGACTTTATAACCTCCCTATGCCCTGATTCAGAGGGTAATATGTGGATCGGAACCGATGACGGAGTGACATTCTACAGTCATAAGGACGATTGTTTCTTTCCTGTTGACAAGGTCAGCGACAAGGGCACGAAGATCAGCGGCAAGGTGACCCAGATCAGCATCGACCGTGACGGGACGGTCTGGATGTCGGTCAACGGCCTTGGGCTGTTCTCGTATTATCCGGAGACCGGTGAGCTCAGGAACTGGTTCACCGAAAACGGCCACACAGTGCTCCCGGCCAACATCCGGTCGTTCTACATAGACGGCAACGGAGAGTTCTGGCTGGCATTGTATTTCTTGGACCTATGGCATTCCGACGCCAGCCTTGAGTCGATCGAGCCGGCCAGACTGGAAGGCTGGAAATCCAACGATGACATTATGGCCATAGTCCGCAACCCGTCCGACAATTCGGTCTATCTGGCGGCTTGGCAGAACGGCCTGTGCGCCGCGGATTTGAGGAAGGGCACATTCCGGACGGTGATCGAGAATCGAATCGGATTCAGGCCGACCGACCTTGCGATTGACCGAGACAAAGGGATATGGCTGTCCACTACCGGAGGACTGTTCCGCTATGATTCTGTCAGCGGGGCTGTCGAGCGTTTCGGAAGCAGTCCAGAGGACAAATTCTCTTTGGCGGACGAGAACGCCACCGCTGTGTTCGTGGACCGCTCCAACGGGCTATGGGTTGGAACGCTGTCCTCCGGCCTGAACTACTCGGCGGCCTTCCAGAGGAATTTCGACAAGTACTATCTCGCAGACAATGAGACACTGAAGGGGTGCTATGTTATGGATATGTCGGACGACCACAAAGGGCGTATCTGGCTGGCCAGCGAGAAGAAAGGACTTCTGTACCTTGACACCTCGACCGGACTTGTCCATCGCTACCGTTCCTCCGCCCTTCCGGAATCAATCTTCTCGATCTGCTGCGATGACGACGGAGTCTGGCTCGGCTCCTGGTCTGGAATATTCAAGCTGGAGCCACGGTCCGGCAGGATCACCACCTACACCCGTGGCCTTAGGAATAACCGGCAGAGGGATAATAAGATACACAAGCTGTTCAAGACTTCCTCCGATGAGATACTTGTCGGGACCACCCTCGGAATGCTTGAATATGATTCCGTCTCCGACGCCTTCGCGCCCGTGGATGGCTTCGAAGGGGTTTATGTCACCGGAATGACGGAGTCGCTGGACGGGAATCTCTGGGTGTCCTCCTATGCCAATGGAATATACAAATATAGCCTCAAGGATAAGGCGATCCTCGCTCATTACGACTATGATGAGCAAGGAAGCCGCCACCTGCCTGCCAACAAGATAATGAGCGTTTATCTTGACGAGGACGGCAATTTGTGGGCGGGATCTTACGGTGGCGGAATAATGCGCTACGACAGGGACCGGGACGCTTTCGAGACCTTCGATGATTCTGTCCTGAAGAACAACCGCATAGCCTTCTCGCTGATCCGTGACGAGGACGGCAGGATCTGGGCCGCGACAAGCAAGGGACTTGTCTCTTTTGAATATCCTTTCGAAGACATCCGCTATTACACTGTCTATGACGGACTTCTGGACGAGATCGTGGACGGGCACACGGCTATCCGCGCCTCGGACGGGACAATGTACTTCTCCTCGCACAACGGCGTGATAAGCTTCAATCCCCGTAAGTTCCACACGGACAACCGCATCCCTCCGATAATGCTGATGGATTTCTTCATCGGCGGAAATGTCGTGAAGCCTGGGGCGGGCAGTCCGATCTCCACCAACATCAATGAGACTCAAAGCATTGTCTTGACACACAGGCAGAACAGTTTCGGTTTCTCGATGGTTCTGCTCGGATTCTCATCTCCGGCCAGCAACCGCTGCTACTACCGTCTTGAGGGCTATGACAAGGACTGGAACCATCTGGACGGCAAGTCTTTCCACTATTCAAACGTGCCGGCCGGAAAGTACACGCTCCAGATTAGAGGCATAGACGGCAACGGATTGTGGAACGATTCGCACCCACCGGTGCAGATTGTCGTCAAGGAGGTCTTCTACAAGAGCACTTTGGCGTACATATTCTATGTGCTTTTCGCGCTTGGATTGGTCTGGGGAATAGTGCGGTACGCTTCCGAGTCAGCCGTGAAGCAGGAACGCAAGCGTTCGGAAAAGGCCAAGAGGCAGCGTGAGGAGGAACTTTTCCACGAGAAGATGAATTTCTTCTCAAGCATCATTCACGAGATCAAGACACCGCTCACGCTGATAAGAACCCCGCTTGACAACATTATGGCGGCCGGAGGCCTTGAGGGAGAGACGCTTAAGGATCTTGAGGTGATCGGCAACAGCACGGACTATTTGGACAAGCTGGTGAAGGAACTTCTCGACTTCATCCGGATCGAGGAGCACGGATGGGTGCTGGAGTACAAGCAGGTGGACATCATCGAGAAGATAGGCTTCCTTTACTACAATTTCAAGGAGACCGCAAGGAGCAAGAACATGAGGATGTCCTTTGAGCACTTGGAGGACAGGATCGTCATCAATGTCGATGAGGCGAGCCTTTTGAAGATGCTTAACAATCTGATCCACAATGCAGTGAAGTACGCCGAGACTTTCATTGACATCAAAGTCTCGCTGAAGGATGGCTTTGTGGAGGTCTCGTTCGTCAACGACGGACCGGCCATCCCGGCCGAACGCCGTGAGGAGATATTCAAGCCTTTCATCCAGTACAGCGCCGAAAGGCAGCCATATTCGCAGAGTTTCGGAATTGGCCTCCCGCTTGCGAGGACACTTGCGCAGATGCACGGCGGCTCGCTGACGCTTGAGGGCGGTGAATATACCGATTTCCTCCTGAGACTGCCTGTCGGGACGGTCACCGAGGAGGCTCCGGAGCCGGTCGCCGAGGCTTTGCCGGCTGTGGAGAACGATGGACGGCTGACAGTCCTTGTGGTCGAGGACAACGTCGAGCTCGCCGACTATCTTGTACGCAAACTGAATGCGGAATATTCAGCGGTCACGGTTCCGTCCGCGGAGAAGGCTCTGGAATTGCTGGAAAGGAAGGATGTTGACATAATCCTTTCTGACATAGCACTTCAGGGGATGAGCGGGATAGAGCTCTGCTCGAAGGTCACCTCCGAACTGAACAGCTCGCATATTCCTGTGGTGATGCTTTCCGCCCTTTCCTCGTCTGACGTGAAGGTCAAGTGTATGGAGGCCGGGGCCAGCCTTTACATCGAGAAGCCTTTCAGCCTTGACTACCTGCTGGGCTCTCTGAGGGTGATCGCAGGCAAGAGAGAGTCGTTCCGGAACGCCCACCTGTCCGGGAAATCCGCTGTGGATCCGAACGAGTTCGCCATAACCAACACGGACTCCAAGTTTCTGAAATCGATGGAAAAGGCGATTATGGACAACCTGAACGATCCGGAGTTCGGTCTGGAGCAACTGGCCGAGGCTATGATCGTGAGCCGTTCCACCCTGATCCGCAAGGTCAAGGGACTTCTGAATGTCACTCCTAATGAATATATCAAAGTGGTGCGTCTGAATGTGGCCGCGTCGATGCTTTCCAACGGAGCCGACAGGATCAACGATGTCTGCTACGCCGTCGGATTCAACACTCCTTCATATTTCGCCAAATGCTTCAAGAAACAGTTCGGCCAGCTTCCGGCCGATTATATGAAGGAGCACCGGTTAGGTTGAAACAGGACGGCAATCTGTTCAGGATTCCCGGATGTTCCATCAATTGGAACTATTCTTCTATCCCAAAAGTCTTTTTTTCAGGACTTTTGCAAAAACGTTTAACTGGTTATTAACTGACCCGTAATATGATTGCACTAAAAAAATGCTTTTTGGCCGCGGCCGCTGCCATTATCGGTCTGGCCGCATCCGCGCAACAACGAACAGTGAAAGGTACGGTCTTCGATGAGACATCCCAGCCTTTGGCCGGTGCGTCCGTCTCCGTTCCCAACACGATGAGAGGTGTCACCACGGACGGAAACGGACAATTCGAGATCCAGGCCTCCGACACGGAGACTCTTTCCGTCAGCTTCCTCGGCTATCTCACCAAAGAGGTGAAGGTGGCCGGCCGGAATGTCATCAATGTGACTCTGGAACCTGACACCAATGAACTTGAAGAGCTTGTCGTAATCGGCTACGGCACGCAGAAGAGGGTGAACATCACCGGAGCGGTCGCCACTGTCGATTACGCCAAGGAGGTGAAATCCCGTCCTGTGACGAGCACCGCCCAGATCCTCCAGGGTATGAACGCCGGTCTGGCTGTGAGCCAGGCTTCCGGCCGTCCTGGCGAGGAAGGACTTACGCTCAGGGTCCGCGGTGTCGGTACATTGAACTCCTCCAACCCTCTTGTCATCGTCGATGGCTTCGAGGGTTCGATAGCGAACGTGAACCCGGATGACATCGAGTCTGTGTCCGTGCTGAAGGACGCTGCTTCCTGCGCCATCTACGGAAACAGGGGTGCGAACGGTGTAGTGCTCATCACCACAAAGGACGGAAGCAAGTCCGCAGGCAAGGTGAGCGTCTCCTACAGTGGAATGATGGCCGTCAACGAGCCAGCGAACAAGTTCAAGGTGGTTTCCGACTACGCTGATTATATGTCGTTTATGAACGAGTCGGCGGAGAATGTGGACGCTGTCCTTCCGTTCTCGCAGGCGATGATCGACCTGTGGAGGGAGAAGTCCAAGGATCCGGACGGAATCTCCGAGTCCGGCTATCCTAACTATGTCGCCTATCCGAACACCGACTGGATGGACGCGATCTATGAGAAAGGAATATACCAGAAGCACAACCTTTCTGCCAACGGCTCCAACGGAGGGACCAAATATCTCATCTCGATGTCCTACATCGACAATCCGGGAATCATCTCCAACTCCGGAGCCAAGAAGTTCCAGCTCCGCGCCAACATTTCCAGTCAGGTGACAAAGTGGCTGGAGATCGGTACCAGAATCTGGGGCTACGAGCGCAGCAGCGAGCTGGCGGATTTCAACTTCGCCTATATGTCCCGCGCCACTCCGGGAATATACCCGTACTACGACGGGAAATACGGTTGGATGGAGAATCCGGAGCAGAGCACCCAGTGCCGCAACAACCTTTACTTCTTCGACAGGATGACCGGCTACGACAGGGCACACTACATCAACGCAACCGCCTTCGCCAACGTCAAGCTGCCGTTCGGCATAAAGTACAACGCCTCGTTCAACTACGGACGTACGGACACCGAGCACAAGGCCGTGACCAAGGTTCTCAACGCCTATTCGTTCAGGACCGGTGAAGTGGCCTACCGCTATGACAATCTGGATAACCTGTCCATCACCGAGAACACGAACTTCGCCTACAAATGGATATTCCAGAACAGCCTCAACTGGGCGAAGACGATCGCGAAGAAGCACGACATCACCGCGATGGTCGGCTCGGAGACATATTACCAGAACAGCAACTCCTTGAACGCCAAGAAAAAGCGTCTTGAGAATGACCAGTTGATGGAGATGAACAACGCTCTGGATATGAACTCCATCTCCGGCACGCAGACGGATTACGCCGCCGTGTCAGTCTTCGGTCGTCTCACATACGCCTACGACAACCGCTATCTCCTTGAGGCAAATCTCCGTTACGATGGCTCCTCAAGGTTCGCCAGAAACTCAAGATGGGGCCTGTTCCCGTCAATCTCAGCTGGTTGGAGAATCTCAGAGGAGTCCTTTATGAAGAACTCCGGCATCGACAACCTGAAACTCAGGGCATCCTGGGGCAAGCTCGGCAACAACAGCATCGGCAACTACGAATATATTCCTACATACGCCTCCGGCTTTGAATATTCATTCGGCAACAAGCTGGCCTCCGGCATTGTGCAGTCGCTGTCCAACAGCGCGCTGACCTGGGAGACCACAACCTCCACCGATGTTGGTCTTGAACTCGCAGTCCTTGACGGAAGGCTCACATTCGAGACAGACTGGTACAACAAGGTGACCGACGGAATCCTCTACAAGGCTCCTGTCTATGCCACAATCGGCAACAAGTCAGCCCCTTATCAGAATCTTTGCGAGGTGACCAACAACGGTATCGAGCTCACTCTAGGCTGGAAGGACGACATCAAGGACTTCCACTATGGGGTCACAGCCAACTTCACCCGCAACTGGAACTCGGTCAGCAAGTACAAAGGCCGCCTCAAGGCCGGCTGGGTGACTGATGAATATGGCAACCGCACCTACAAGAGCAACATCGGAGATGTCTCCACCGTGGTTGACGGAGCGAGAAGGGTGATGGAGGGCAAGCTCATCAACGAGCATTACCTTCTGAACACATATTCGGGAGACGGATCCTATTTCTTCGCTGACGGAACCGTGAACCCTGCCGGAGGTCCTAAGGACGGTATGATCCGCACTCCGGACGATATGGCATGGCTTGAGGCTATGGTGGCCTCCGGAAGCACATTCCTGCCGAACAAGACCATCGGTAAGAAAGGCATCTGGTACGGCGACTACATCTATGCCGACGAGAATGGTGACGGAGTCTATGGAGACGCCAACGACTATATGTTCACAGGCACGTCGATGACTCCTAAGTTCTACTATGGATTCCAGGTTGAGCTCGGCTGGAAGGGCATTGATTTCTCTATGCTTTGGAACGGCTCGGGCGGAGCGCAGACCTACTGGAGATATGTCGGCTTCAACGCCTACTCAACCGGAACGAACTTCGCCCTTCCGAAGGACATCTCCTACGACCACTACTTCTATGATCCTGAGAATCCGGACGATCCGAGAACGAACATCACATCCAAACACGGACGTATGACGATGAACTACGGCTCTGAACAGAACGGTGGCCAGTGCTATTCCAAGGTGTTCCTCTATGACACTGACTATCTTCGCCTTAAGAACCTCACCATAGGCTACACCCTCCCTAAGAAATGGATGAAGAAGTTCTCCGCCTCTGACTTCAGGATCTTCTTCAGCGGAGAGAACTTGCTGACAATCACCAAGTATCCTGGAATGGACCCGGAGATCTCCGAGAAGATGAACTACTACGCTCTTCTCCGTCAGTATTCGTTTGGTCTGAGCATCAAATTCTAAAAACCGTCAGAAATGAAAAACATAACAAAGATAATGGCGGCCTTGGCTTCCGCCGCGACGCTGCTGGGGTGCAATGATTTCCTGGACAGGTTCCCTTACGACACCGTCAGCTCCAACACAGTGTACAGTTCGGCGATCCTTGCGGAGAACGCTGTCACCGGAGTGTACAGCAACCTGCTGGCCAACTACAACAGCATAACAGGCACGAACTGGGACGCTTTCTCGTCCGTTCTGGATGTGAACGACCAGAGCATATCATTGAGATATCCGTTTATGCTTGGACTCGTGCAGTCCAACAACTCCCTTTTCCTGAGCACTTGGAAGACATTCTACGAAGGAATCAACAGGGCCAATGACGTGATCGCCAACATCGGCGGCACCACAGCCCTTTCCGAGGAGGTCCGCACCCGGAGGATAGCTGAGTGCAAATTCCTGAGGGCTTACTGCTACTACAGGCTGAACGCCCTGTGGCGCGGAGTCCCTGTCTATCTTGAGAACCTCGCTCCTTCTGAATATACAAGGGGACGCGAGACCGAAGAACAGGTCTGGAATGTTGTGCTGGACGACCTCAATGATGTGATTGACTGCGAGGTGCTTCCGCTGAAGTACAAGTCTGGCGACAGTGACTATGGCAGGATCTCCAAAGGAGCGGCCTACGCCCTTCGCGGAAAGGTCTATATGTGGCTGAAGCAATGGGACAAGGCCGAGGCTGATTTCCTCAAGGTGGGCGAATGCGGGTTCGGATTGTTCAAAGGAGCCTACGCTGACATATTCACAGAGAAGAACGAGAAGTCGGATGAGATGGTGTTCTCCATCACTATGGAGGATCTTCCTTCGCACGGCAATGTCTATAGCCGTACCTACGGCAACTGGATGACAGCCGGAAACGGTCAGAGCCACTATTTTATGAACGTGAACTTCGTCAACTCCTACCAGTGGGCCGACGGAAGGCCGTTCTCTTTCGATGATGTGATTCCGGGCTATGATGGGATGGATGTGAAGGCCAGAAGCGTTTACTTCCTCAGGAACAATATGACTGACAACGAGAAGGCCACGATGAAGGCCTATGGAGCGGATATGTCCCAGTATGACGAGTCCGGCAACGAGGCCAGGATCCTCAAGGCCTACACCGGCAGGGATCCCCGTCTGGCGGCCACGGTCATCGCTCCGTACACCAATTACCTTGGCGGTTTCGCCTCCGGAGCCGCGACAAACTACCAGACCAGATGGCCGTACCGTTCCGAGAACGCTCCGGACTATGATCTCCGCACAGGTTCTCCTACACATATGTATTACAGCATCCGCAAGTTCGTCACTGTCGGTAAGGAGCATATGAACGTGACCTACAATCCGGTTGATGTGCCTGTCATCAGGTACGCCGATGTCCTTCTCTGTCTGGCCGAGTGCCTTAACGAGCAGGGTAAGACGAAAGAGGCTGTCAATTATGTGAATGAGGTGCGTGGCAGGGCCGGAGTCGCTAAGCTGGACTCTGGAGCCGACTGGCTTGCGGTCACAGGTCAGGAGGATCTGCGCAAAAGGATTCAGGATGAAAAGCACTGGGAACTTGCCTGCGAGGAGCAGCTTTACCTTGAGGAACTTCGTTGGGGAATATGGAAGTCCCGCAAGTTCGACTTCGCCCAAGGCCTGCAGCAGTGCTGGGGAGCTACTGTCTATGACTATTCATACGGGGGAGACTCTTATCTGAAATGGCCTGTGCCTGCGTCCGAGAAGGAGAAGAACCCGAATCTGGAACAGAACGACGGATGGTATTGATTGAGACTATATTCATAAAATAAATTTGAACTGATAAAAATGAAACGACTTTTGTTGGCTTTGGCCATATTCGCCTGCGCCGGAAACGCCGGAGCGCAGAACGGCAAGGTAGAAGTGAAGGCCTGGGAGGGAACGATCGATATGCCCACCTACCTTTTGGACGACCCGGAGGAGGCTCCTATCTTCGAGAGGGACTGGTCCTACCAGAGGGCGCGCAGAAGCGTCTATCCTTACCTCCTGAACGACAATATGACCCGTCAGAAGGAGACTGTCACCTACAAGGCTCTCTATATGGAGAATGAATATGTCGAATTGTGTGTCCTTCCGGAGATCGGAGGCCGCCTCATCTACGCCGTGGACAAGACCAACGGCTACGACATATTCTATCACAACCACGTGATCAAGCCGGCGAATGTCGGAATGCTCGGGGCCTGGGTGTCCGGAGGTGTGGAATGGAATGTGTTCCATCATCACAGGGCCACGACACACACTCCTTGCGACTACAGGATCGAATGCAACGCCGACGGCGGCAAGACAATCTGGGTAGGGGAGACTGAATATCGCCACAGGATGTCCTGGGCCATCGGAATAACCCTCCATCCCGGCAAGTCCTATATGGAGATCACCGGCCGTCTGATGAACTCGACGATGGACAACAACTCGATGCTCTACTGGTCGAACGTCTCCACGCTTGTGGACGAGAACTATCAGATAATATTCCCGCAGAGCGTGGAGTTCGCCACATTCCACTGCAAGAACTGGATGGCCCACTGGCCGATCACCCACGAGCCGTTCAACGGAATGGATTTCTACAAGAACGGCATTGACGCTTCCTGGTGGAAGAACCACTATATGTCCAACTCGATGTTTGTCTATGACCTCAAGGAGGATTTCATCGCCGGTTACGACCACGGCCGCCACGCCGGAACTATGCTCACAGGCAACCACAACATCATCAAGGGCGGAAAGTTCTGGCTCTGGGGACCGAACTCGGAGTGGGACACAAAGATCCTCACCGACAATTCGGGGCACTACTGCGAGCTGATGGCGGGAGCCTATTCGGACAACCAGCCGGACTACAACTGGTCCGCACCTTACGAGACGAAGGAATTCTCGCAGTACTGGTACGGAATCCGGGATATGGAAGGTGTCAAGGCGGGCGACAGGCACGCCGCTATCAATATGGATGTGCTTGAGGGATCGAAGGTTCTGGTCGGAGTCAACACGACCGAGCCGATGAAGGCTTTGAGGGTGGTGCTCCGTTCCGCCGATGGCGCTGAAGTGTGGTCAGCCACCTCTGATGTCGCTCCGGACAAGCCATTCGTGAACACTGTCAAACTTGATAAAGGCATTGACACCAAAGCCTTGACAATGACTCTTGAGGACGCATCCGGCAAGACGATGCTGACTTATAGACCAGTGGTCAAGGATCCGAACAAACCGCTTCCTGCGATTGTCGAGCGTCCTAAGCTTCCGAAGGAAATCGAGAACACGGAGGAATGCTATTTGGTAGGTCTTCGTAACCTTCAGTTCCACAATCCGTTCATTGATCCGACCGACTATTTCAACGAGGTGCTCCGCCGTGATCCGGGCGACACCAGGGCCAACACCCGAATGGGTGTGTGGTACAGGCAGAGAGGTGAGTATGACAAAGCCGCCGCGTACCTGCGCAAGGCGCTTGTCCGGCTCACCCACGACTACACCCGTCCGATGGATTGCGAGGCTATGTACAACCTTGGCTTGATCCTCAAGATTCAGGGAAAGACCGAGGCCGCTGTTGACACCCTTTACAGGGCCGTTTGGAACTATACCTACAATTCCGCCGCAAACTACCAGCTTGCCCAGATATATTCATCAGCCAAAGATTTTGATATGGCGCTTGAGCGTCTCGACGAGGCCGTGACTTACAACGGGCGCAACTTCGAGGCTCTTGACCTCAAGGCAAGCATACTCCGTGAACTTGGTCGGAAAGATGACGCGCTTGCCTGTGTGGACAGGGTTCTCGCCGAGGATCCGCTCAACTCCTACGCTGTCTCCGAAAGGGATATGCTTTGCGGAACCGATAGCCTGAAGGTTTTGATGCGTGACGAGGTTGAGTCCTACATTGAGTTGGCGCTCAAATATATGCATAACGGTTTTGAGGCGAAATCGGTCGAACTTCTTAAATATGCCGACTCGATCAAGCCTTACCCTACGGTCAAGATGTGGCTTGGCTGGTTCGCTGACAAGGCCGGCGACAAGGCAACTGCCGGGCAATATTTCAAGGATGCCCTCGCGCTCCATACGAAGTACTGCAATCCGTTCCGTCTGGAGACCATAGATGTGCTGAACCTTGCGATGAAGTATTGCCCTGAAAGCGCCAAGCCTCATTACTATCTTGGCAATCTGTTGTACGACAAGCAGAAGGACAACGCTATCGCACAGTGGAAGAAGTGTGTTGAGATGGATCCGTCCAACGCTATGGCCTGGAGGAATCTCGGATGGGCCAACTGGCTGTACACCAAGAACTACGCCGAGGCCGCCAAGTATTATGAGAAGGCTGTGGAGCTCGCTCCGGACAACGCATTGTTCCTTGAGGAGATCGATCAGGCTTACGAAGCCGGCGGGTTTGATGTCAGAAAACGCTTCGAACTACTTAAGAGCCACCATACGACCTGCGTCAAGCGTTACTATCCTCTCGCCGCCGAAGTCATAACCGGAACATTTGTCGGTGAATATGACTACGTCCTGAACCTGCTCAGAACCTGCTACTTCCCGACCCGTGAGGGAGTGGCGAACTTCCACGATGTGTATGTGGACGCCCTGATCCTCGCCGGCCAGAAGAAGCTCGCCGAAGGAAACTCCAAGGAGGCGTTGGCACTCTTCAACGAGGCTTTTGAATATCCTGTCAACCATCAGGTGTTCCTTGTCGATGAGCGCACGCCACGCGACGCACAGATCTGGTGGAACATAGCCAAGGCTTACGAGTCCGCCGGACAGAGGTCGAAGGCTATGGCAGCCTACAAGAAGGCCGCCGCTGTAGATGACAAGGGGACAGACTATCGCTATTGGAAGGGGCTCGCGTTGTCCAAGCTTGGAAAATCCGCTGAGGCCAAAGCTTTGTTTGACGGTCTTGTCGAGTCTGGAAAATCCGGTGTCGTTACCGAGTTCGTCAACTTCTACGGTGCCGAGGGCACAACCGGTTCGACCGTCGAGGGCATCAACACCAAGGCTTATTACACGATGGGACTTGGATATCTTGGCCTTGGCGAGACTTCTGAGGCCAAAAAGTGCTTCGAGGAATCTGTAAGGCTGAAAATCGACAACCTTTGGCCGAATGTGATGCTCAAAGACTTGAAATAAACACTTGAATATGTTAAAGTTGCATAAAACTATCGTTCCTGCCATCCTCCTTCTAGCCGTCGGATGCGGCCGGGAGGAATGGCCTGAGACCAATGATGTGAGAATATCCTGGGACCGCTCCACGTTCACGGAGATGACATCCGTCAACGTGGCAGGCGAAGGATTTGTCGAGGAGAATCTCTACTACCCGCGTATCAAAAGGCTTTCCGACGGGACTCTCTTGATGTCCTTTGAGAACGACCATTTCGGTTGGGATGTCTATGTCCGCCGTAGCGAGGATGGCGGGAAGACCTGGTCTGACGCAAGTCTGCTGGTGAAGACTTCTACCGCTGTCTCAACGGTTGGCGAGGACGAGAAGGTCTATGTGAATCCTGATTTCATCGAGTTGAACGATGGCCGTGTCCTCCTTGCCTACCAGTGGCGGTACAAGAAAGGGTACAACGACCTTCCGAACACGAACGAGAATTGCGGGATCGAGGTGATGTTCTCCAGTGATTCCGGCAGGACGTTCTCCGAACCCGTTGAGGTTTACCGTGGAAGATGCTGGGAGCCGGCTATGCTTCAGCTTCCTTCCGGCGAGATCCAGATGTACATAACCTCTTCGCAGGAACTTATCGACAATATGTCCGCTCCGCAGACGGTGGTGATCCGCTCGTTTGACGGAGGAAAGACCTGGCAGGGCAAGGAACGCTGCGGGATTGATGACAACGAGGTGATCGCCAGGACCGTGGATTCCCGTTCGACTTACGACGGGATGCCTTCCGGAGTCTGGCTTGACGACAACAACGGCATCGCTGTCCCTATCGAGGTGTGGCACGGCAAGTGGGTTGTGGACCAGACTCCAGTTGTCGTGAAGACCGATGTTGAGACCAACTGGCATCGTGATCTGGAGGCAATACGCAAGACCGGAGGACCGGAGTGGCCGATGAAGAAGCAGTTGAACAAGGACTTCTACGGCTACGGACCTTACAGCACCAAACTGGGAACCGGCGAGATGGTCGTGCTCAGCAACGGCCAGTACAAAGGTCAGCAGGGCATCTGGACATTCATCGGAGACCGGAAGGCCGACAACTTCACCAACGCCACGACTCCGTTTGACGGTTATTGGGGCTCGGTGGATTACATCGGGGACAACAAGATATTCGCGACCGGTACTGTAAAGTATCAGGCAGAGGGAAAGACGCGAGGTATGGTCCGCGCGATCGTAGGCCGCCTGAACTATTCAAAGACACTTGTCAAAGGCGATGTGGAACCTGTGCCTGTTGAGAAGTTCGATCAGGACAGCAACGACTGTTGGTTCCTTGGACATATCTCCGACTCAAGAATATTCACTGATTTTGGATGGACGGATGAAAATCTTGTTTTGATTTCGTATCTTTATGACCGGAAACTCACAGCCTTGACGACTGAGAATTCGGATGCTGTCGAACTTTTGCTTGCAAGACTCGGAGGCCCTCAGTACAAGGTGGTTGTCAACGGGGCTGGCGCGTACGTCCTCTATGTCGAGGACAACCTCTCCTGGAGAAAGGTTTCGGAAGGAAAGGCGGACTCTGTGGAGGTTGTCGGAACCATTAACGATGACTCCGATGAGGACTTGGGCTTTTCATCCAAACTGTCCCTTCCGTGGGATCTTCTTGGAGGCAAACCTTCAGCCGGGGAAGTGCTGAAGGCTCATCTGAGGCATCACTACAAGGCGAAGACTTCGGAGAAGCCGGCGTGGCAGATCGAGGATGTGGAGGGTGAGAACTCCGACTATCCGGCCGAGTGGCTCAGCCTGAGGTTGAAATGAAATATTGATGGATGATATTTATGAATAGAAAAAATATATTCACTGTTCTTTTGGCTTCTTCCGTGCTTGTGCTTTTAGGGTGCAAGCCGGAAGATCCGGATAATGGAGGTGGCGGCAATGGTGGGGAGGCTGTCTCCAAGACGTTGAATCTCACTCCTTTTGGCGAGCTTAACGCCGGTGAAGACGCTGTCAATTCCCATTCGGACGACTGGCAGCGTTCCGTGCTTTCCCTGAACTACCGCTCGATTGTGAATGTGAACGGCTCGTCTGTGTTGGGTACTGAGTCGCCGGCATATTCCAGAATAGTCAAGCTCGCCGACGGGACGTATATTCTTACGGCGCAGGACTATTTTTCCGGTGGCAACGGCTCGACTGTCTTCTGGGCGACCAGTCCGGATCTGGTGAACTGGATCGGCAAGGGGAAGTTGTTCGCATCGTACAGTCTCACAAACGCGCGTGGTCAGGATGCCACAAGGCTCTTCACTAATGGTTTCGGCAAGGTATTGAGCAATGGTGATGTCTTGATGTTCGCGTCTTTCAGGACCACCGGAACTTACGCGTTCTGGCAGTGGCGCGACGAGCAGGGGATTGTGATGAGGCGCAGCTCGGACAACGGCAAGACCTGGAGCGAGCCTTTCGAGGTGTACCGCGGACCTAACTGGGAGGCCATAATGCTTGAGGAGGCAGACGGCGACCTTGAACTCTATTTCTCGGAAAGCCGCCCTTGGATCTCGGGAAGCCATTCGGGCACATCTATGGTCCGTTCCACTGATGGCGGCAGGACGTGGCTGCCTGAGCTCGGAAAGGAACCATACCGGGTCATCAGACACACCTGGTACGACGAGCATCAGGACAAATGGCTGTTCACCGACCAGATGCCGGGACTCATCATCCTGAACGGAAGCCGTCAGAAGGCCGGTGTCTTCGAGTCGGCGCACGATTACCCGACTGGCGGCAAAGTGAACTTCAACATCGCTTTCGCCTGGTCGCCGGAGGACGGCAATTGGGAATATATCAAAGGCGAGGAGCGGAACGGTTCCGGTCTGAATGTGAAGACGGCTCCTGTAGGACCGTCAGAAAGAGCCATCGACCTTTGGAAAGGAGGAGCTCCGAGCCTGCAGCAATTCCCGTCCGGTGAGACGGTTGTCTCCTATGGAGAGTCCACCTACCTTTGGGAACGGATCGGTGACTCCAAGGCCAAGAATTTCGGAGAGCCTTTCAAGCATCTCCCGGCCAAGGGCTCCTGGGGTGCGCTTATGGTTGACAATCCGCACGAGATGGTCGCCTATATGCGCAACAGCACCGACAACAAGAACATCTGCGTCACCCTTTGCAAGCAGGCTCTTAACCATAGCATCAAGGCCTCGTCACACAAGGTTTCCGCCGACGGGGACAATTCAGACTGGCTCAAGACGGATGACGCGTTGTTCGTCGGAGGAAAATGCCAGGCACAGGCGACATTGAGGTGCGCTTCTGATGCGGACAATCTGTATTTCCTCGTGGAGTGTCTGGATGAGAACGTCTCGAAGGACGACTATATTCAATTGTTCCTCACGCAGCCGGATCAGACGGCCCTGAACGGCAAGGCTGTGAGGGTGAAGGTCGGCCTTTCCGGAATCCGGAACCAAGGCAACTACGCCGGCGGCTGGTTCGAGAAGGACCTCGGCGCGAAGGCTTATGTCAGCTATGACGCGACCTTGTCCGACCCTTCCGACAAGGACAACGGATGGCTTGCCGAGATAGTCATCCCACGCTCTTCCCTCGGAATTCAGGACGGCAAGGTGCTTGTCAATCTGGCCTTGTTCGATATGGAAGGCGGCGAGGACGCGATCATCCCGACCGGGGACAAGAATCCCCAGAAATGGATGCTTGTCTCAGGTTTATAATCTTTTCTTCTTCACTGCTTGCAGTGAAAGCAAGTCCCTCCCCTGAGGGGAGGGATTTAGGGAAGGGGTAACGTGAATTGATATGGGTGGGCAATCACCCTCGAACGTGAAATAATGTTTTACACAACAAGTAGTTGCCTACTTGTGAAAGTTGAGTTATGAATATCAGGCATTTGACTTTAGCTTTGCTCTTGTCGCTGGCTTCCGTTTTCCCTGACGCGGCGGCAAGATCCTCCAGAGGTGTCACCTGCAAAAGCTTCGGCACCCTGTCGGACGGCACACCGACTCAGATCTACCGCCTTGTCAACTCTTCCGGAGCCAGTATGGAGGTCACGGATTATGGTTGCAGGGTCGTCAGGATCAGCGTTCCCGACCGTAACGGCAAGATTGACGATGTCGTGCAGGGCTGCGGTGACATCCGCACGTTCGAGACCGGCAAGGAAAGGTTTTTCGGCCCTGTGATCGGCCGTTTCGGCAACAGGATCGATGGTGGGAAGTTCACTCTTGACGGTGTCGAGTACAAGCTCAACGCCAACGAGAAGTTTGACGGAGAGCCAGTGATCTGCCACGGAGGCGTGAGCGGCTTTGATCGGAAGGTCTGGAACTCAGAGCCGCTGGTCGAAAAGCATAGGGTAGGGGTGCGTTTCACCCGCCTCAGCCCTGACGGCGAGGAGGGATTCCCTGGAAATATGAACTGCACAGTCACCTACTGGTGGAGCGATGACAATGCCTTCAGAATTGAATATGAGGCCACTACTGACAAGCCGACAGTCGTGAACCTTTCCAACCACACCTACTTCAACCTCAAGGGACAGGATGGCGGCTACGTGATGGATCATATTCTTAAAGTGGATGCTGACAAGTATTTCCCGAACAATTCGCATTTTGTTCCGAAAGGTGGCGCGGAGCCGGTGGCGGGCACTCCGTTCGATATGCGCGAGCCGCATCGTGTGGACTATGCAATTGACACTCCGAACGAGCATTTCATCACGATGCGTGGTTTCTCCGTCTGCTGGTACCTGAACAAGCCGCTCGGCGAGTTCGGCAAGGCCGCCGACCTCTACGAGCCACGGTGCGGACGTGGTGTCGAGACGTGGACCACAGAGCCCGGTCTTCTGACCTTCACCGCCCGTTCCTTCAACGAGAAGATGATCGGTAAGAACGGCAAGCCGATGGAGAAGTTCGGCGGAATGCTTCTGGAGACCATCCATTTCCCTGATTCCCCGAACCGTCCCGATCTTCCGTCCACCGTCCTCCGTCCCGGCGAGACCTACCGCTCCACGACCGAGTACCGCTTCTACGCCAGGTAATCCCCACGTGCTGCCGCGAGTCGGTCACGGACCCGTCGAAGTGACCACCCAACCAGTACTACAACCGTGGTTCCATAGAACACCCCTCTGTGAAACCACGGTTTCCGCATATAAAAGTTGCACGAAATACTACCCTAAATGGGCGCTCATCTGCATCCACGCTGGATGCAGGACCTCGGCTTGGCCCTTGCGGACGCCATCGGAGAGAGGAGGCTCCATTTACCACAACATCATCCGTTCAACAGCGGCTACACACCGGAGGAATGTGATAAGCAATATGACCGCTGCCTCAACGCCCACGGAACAGGCATCCCCATCCGCATCATCAGTCGCTGGTGCGATACTGGACGACAGGAAAACGTCGCCCACGCGAAGTATCGGAAGCATCCATAATATACTATGGATTTGTATAAAGAGAGGTCGTTCAATGCATCCTTTCCATAGTCGGTGTCCATAATCTTTTCAATGTCATACAAATGATGGCTCATCCTGCGGGAGCGAGGATCCCGTCTCTGAAATTCCTCATTCAGAAGAAAACACTTTTCCAGAAATGTTCTTGAAGGCTTTACGGTACGAATCACATCTCCGGAATCAGTGTCCGTATCTTCAAACTTCTGATTGATGAGAGATGTGTTCAGTTTGTCTTCATAAGGCTCATCCATAGAAAGGCAGCTTATCTCGATTTTCACACAGGGAGCGATGTCGCCGGAATATTCAGGAAACAAGCTTGAGTAGAATACATCTATGACAGTAGGATCACTATCGTGTTCTATCGGCTTTGTCCCTATTTTTGTCAAAGTCTCCGTGATATTCTTTACAGCGAAATTATGAACACCATACTCTTTTAGTTTCTTTTCAAGTTCATTTGACCGCACTCCGTGAATATAATCTCTTGAGGCCTTTCTTAATCTCATCAATTACGAGTTGGTCTCTCCTGCAGCAAAGATATAACCAAGAATGTCACGATAGAATCTCCGGTCAATCGCAAGTTATTCATCTTGTCTGTGTTTTTAGAGCATTGAGAAAAAACTTCCTTATCCAACTTGGCATCATCTGCAAATCATCGGAGGTTATTTCGAATACAAACCTATTTTTGTTGAACGATTGCCTGTACCAGTTCTTAAAGGCGATAACCCTCTCTTGTTGAAAATTGAAAGGTTGGTTGATTCTTTGGATAGCCAAGCGATTGATCAACGTGTTTTTGACCTATATGGACTTTCCGAAGAGGAACGTGATTATTTGAACAAACGTCAGAAGTAATGCCATTTCCGCATCTGAACAATTGTTCTGTGCTGAAGAAGGTATTTAATGAACTTCCATTCGCTTGTCCTTATAACAGCGGAGGGTAGTAGTTCTCGACATAAGAAATTTCCTCTTCGGAAAGTCCTACTATTTTGTATAACAAATGGTTGGCGCGAAAAGAAAGTTCATCAAGCGAACATTCATTGTTCAGATAATTCTCAACTAAACATTCAATTTGATCTACTACATATTCTTCGGCTTTGGGAATCAGCAGTTCTTCAATTGTATATTTCTTCCACCTTACCGTACCGACACCGGTTGTTGTTCCCAATTTGGAGAAGAACCATTCGGAGAGAGGCGAATTCAAAACGCACAGAAGGTAAGGCAGGCTCTTCCCTGACATCAAAAACGTTGTCGCTTCCGGTATAAAATGCCTATTCGCATCATAGGCAAATTTGCTTCTGTCAGAGATTTCTCCCCACACGATTTTCGGCTGAGAAAAGTCGTCCATTCCGTGTTACTCCCAACAACTGAATATAAAAATCAGCCAGTCTTGAGTTCAATATTGCCAACAAGTATTTGCTCGCCGGAACTATCATAGGAGACGGAGCCTTCACATAATATTCCTTATCGACCAAAGCATAGCTTGCCGTCAGAGACAGATTTCCCCACACGATTTTCGGCTGAGAAAAGTCGTCCTATTTCACATTATTAAGTTTTGCAGACTTCGCTAATTATAAGTATGGCATTCTGGCCGCCATAGATAGTTATACATAATTATAATGGTTGCCAAAATTACTGTAATCATTTCAGTAGTGTTAATCTGTTAATAATTTGGATATTTAAAGATATTTAGTAATTTTGCAACAGTCGTAAAATTTACGGCAGTAAAAAATATGAAGTATGAAATTCTTTGACAGGACAGAACAACTGGCGCAACTGCGTGAGATGAAGAATCGTTCTTACGAGAACCACTCAATGCTGACGGTTGTCACAGGAAGGCGTAGAATCGGGAAGACCACTCTGATAGACAAATCTATGTCAGGGGAGGAATACCTGTATTTTTTCGTCGGGAAGAAGAACGAGGCTGTGCTTTGCGCTGAGTTCATTGGCGAGATACGCGCCAAACTTGGTCTTTTCGTTCCGGACGGGATCACTTCATTCAAGGATATCTTCGCCATTCTGATGCAGGCCGGGGAGCATAGGAAATTCACGCTTGTCATTGATGAGTTTCAAAACTTCAGCGAGGTCAATCCTTCCATATTCTCCGACATTCAGAATTATTGGGATCAATTCCGTCTGAAGACTAATGTCAATCTTATCGTGAGTGGTTCCATATATTCACTTATGACTAAGCTGTTTAAGGATAAGAAGAAGCCATTGTACGGAAGGGATGACCATACAGTCAAACTGCATCCTTTCGCTCCATCGGTTCTCAAGGAAGTGATGAATGAATATGCCCCAGGGTACACAAATGACGATCTTCTCGCGATTTACGCATATACTGGTGGAGTGCCGAAATACATTGAGCTCTTTGTTGATGCCGATGCGTTGACCAAGGATGGGATGATCCGGTATATTTGTAAACCGGACTCTCCGTTCATTGAGGAAGGTCGCAAACTGCTTATTCAAGAGTTCGGCAGGAAGTATGGGACATATTTCTCTATCTTGGAAGCCATCTCAGAAGGTTACAACACCCAGGCGGAGATCGCCACATACCTTGGATCAAAAAGTATCGGAGGGCAGTTGTCGAAGCTTGAGGAAACCTATAACCTCATAGGTAAAAAACGCCCGATGTGGGCCGGAAGCAAGTCGCAGACAGTGCGTTACGAAATCAGTGATGTTTTTTTGAGATTCTGGTTCCGTTACATTGAGAAGAATCAGATGATGATAGAGATCGGACAGTATCCTTTGCTGGCAAAGGTGATGTCTGATGACTACACCACATACACCGGAGACACTCTCGAACGATATTTCAAAGCCAAGATGATGGAAGAAATGAACTATCGCGCGATCGGTGGCTGGTGGGATCCTAAAGGATACACAGACTCCAAGGGCAACCATCAGCAATGCGAGATTGACATTGTCGCTGTCAGTTCCGATGACAAAAACGCTGAGATCATTGAAGTCAAACGCAATCCTGAAAAATTCGACAAAGAAACGATGGATGGGAAGGTCCGCTTCTTTATTCAGAAGGAAAAACGGATCAGGCGGTACAAAAGAACCGTAAGGTGCCTTTCATTAGAGGATATGTAAGTCTTTCCTGATGATATTTGGAATCAAAGAAAATAATCCTATCTTTGTAAATATAAATAATACTATAGAATAATTTATATTGAATATTTGGTATTAATTTATTTTATAGAATAAGTTATACTTGCAGATGTTGGATTATTATGAATATTCAATCCCGGAATTGGTCAAGATGCTGGGGGAGCGGTTCAGGGATTATAGGCTGAGGTCGAATATGACTCAGAAAGAGGTGGCCGAGCAATCGGGGCTCACGATCAATACTATTCATAAATTTGAGACAGGAGGAGCGGCTGGCATATCCCTGGCTTCTTTTCTGATGCTGATGAAGGCGATAGGTTGCATCAACGCTCTTGATGAGGTCTTGCCCGAGCTTCCGGAATCGGCTTACCTGATAAAGGATGGCAGCAAAAAGGTTCAGCGCATACGCCATAAGAAAGTATGATTACAAGCACATTGAAAGTAATTCTCTGGGACAAGGAGATTGGTCGGCTGTCGTGGGATGGCCGGCGTGGTTGCTCGTATTTCGAGTACAGCCGAGAGTTTCTTGCCGGAACCCTTGACGCGTTTCCTCTTGTCGCATCGATAAAAAATCCGATGAGCGCACGTCCGAATAAGCGCAGTTACGAAGGTTGTATGGGGTGTCACCTTGATCGGCTCGGGTCTGGATTTTATCCCAAAACTTGTCCAGATGGGCTTTTATGGCGGGGTAGTCGTTGATGTCAATGCGTGGGATTTTGCCTTTTACGCCGTTGTGGGTGTTGATCAGCCACAGTCCCGCCCAGTCGTAGGAGTAGCGCTTGATGTCACGGCCTCTTAAAATTGGCCTTATTATATCATTCGTTCTTTGGCGCTCTTCCTCGGACTTACAGTTTGAAAGGATCTCGTCACGTCTTTGGGTTGTGATTATGAAGGCGTCGTTGTAACCGGTAAGAACTCCTCTGAAGATATTTATATCCCAGTCCCTCAGCGGTTTCCCGACACTTTCGATCTTTCGCTTGATGCTCTGCTCGATGGGGCTCAGGACTACCCAGGCATCGTGGCCGGTGAATCCGCAGGTTGTGCCTTGCTGCTGAACATATACGCCCAGATTATTGATGGCATCACGGGGCTGGGCGGAGGTGGACACATACATATATTCGACAATATGGTAATAATTCAGGTGAGCGATTATATCAGCACCTGGAACTGTAACTTGATGGTTATCGGATAGATGCGGTTCCAGGTGTGCGTAGTATTTCGCACCTGGAAGGGCGTGGCGCCAATAGAGGGCTCTGTGGAGGGATATTTGACTTTCAGGTGTGCGATTATATTCACACCTTGAACTGTAACTTGGTCGTTATCAGGTGAATGTCGTTTTAGGTGCGATAGATGAGCCGACTGTGCTATCAGGGAATATTGGTTGCATACTTGCAGGGTGACAGAAATGGTCCAAAGTGTCGTCTTGTGATCTTCGAAGTGGGTGGTGCAGGGCGACGAAAAAGGCCAAAAGCGTTGTCGAAGAGCTTCGAAATGAGTTTCCGAGCGACAAAAAAGGTCAAAAGTGTTGCCGTGAAGGTGCTGTGGAGATGCGTGGTAAGTGAATGACGAGCGAAATGTAAATATTTATGAATCATAGGTCTTGGAATTGTGGCGTACATTGGCTATCTTTGGAACGGGCATCGGAACGGCTTCGGTTTTCTTTCCCTGGGGCGTAGGATTCTGATGCGGGTGAGGCGAAAGGAAAGAGGAGGTAGAGAACTATGAATTACGGCTACATTCGGGTCAGCAGCGACAAACAGACTGTTGAGAATCAAAGGTTTGAAATCAATAACTTCTGCGAGAGGGAGCATCTGTCCATCGATGGGTGGATCGAGGAGACCATCAGCGGAACCAAGTCCTATAGTAAAAGGGAGTTGGGGACGCTGCTTCGGCGTGTGCGGAAGGATGATCTGATCATCTGCGCGGAACTTTCGAGGCTGGGGCGTAATCTGTTTATGATTATGGAGATACTCAACATCTGTATGACCAAGGAGTGCAAGGTGTGGACGATCAAGGATAACTATCGACTGGGGGAGGATATTCAGAGCAAGGTGCTGGCGTTCGCTTTCGGGCTGTCGGCGGAGATCGAGCGCAACCTTATCAGCCAGAGGACGAAGGAGGCGTTGGCTCGGAAGAGGGCCGAGGGGGTGGTGCTTGGCCGTCCAAAAGGACGGAAGACGGCGTTGGAGAAACGTAAGCTGTACGGTAAGAGAACCTTGATCGCGGAGTTGATGGCGGTGGGGATGTCGCAGCGCAAGATCGCCAAGATCTGCAAGGTGGACCGGAATACCTTGTGGCGGTTCTTGAAGTCCTGTGAGTGGGAATGACAATTTGTCAGTCCGAATCTCTTGGAACATATTTTGACTATCCTTGAATCGGCTTCACCAGAAGGTGAGGCCGACTGAATATATTCGTAAAATTTAAAAGGAAAGATATTATGGCAAACAAAGGACAGATTGGAGTGACGACTGAGAACATATTCCCGGTCATCAAGCAATTTCTTTATTCGGATCACGAGATATTCCTTAGGGAACTGGTGGCGAACGCGGTGGACGCTTCGCAGAAGATGAAGGCCATCGCTTCTAACGGAGAGTTCAAGGGTGAGCTTGGCGAGCTGAAGGTTCGTGTCGAGCTTGACGAGGCTGCCAAGACTCTGAAAATCATTGATAACGGTATCGGTATGACCGAGGAGGAGATCGACAAGTACATCAATCAGATCGCCTTCTCCTCCGCCGGAGAGTTCCTTGAGAAGTACAAGGACCAGAACATCATCGGCCATTTCGGACTGGGATTCTATTCCGCGTTTATGGTCGCGAAGAAGGTGACGATCGAGTCCCTTTCCTGGAAGGAAGGCGCTAAGGGCGTTATCTGGAGCTGCGAGGGCAACCCTGAGTTCGAGATGGGACCTTGCGAGAAGGCTGACAGAGGCACCGTCATCACCCTTTATCTTGACGATGAGGCCGCCAAGGACTACGGCACAAAGGGCAAGATCCACCAGCTTCTTGACAAATATTGTAAGTTTATGCCGGTTCCGGTCGTGTTCGGCAAGGAGCAGGAATGGAAGGACGGCAAATATGTCGATACCGACAAGGACAATGTCATCAACAAGATCGAGCCTCTCTGGATCCGCAAGCCTTCCGAGCTGAAGGAAGAGGACTATATGAAGTTCTACAGGGATCTCTACCCGATGAAGGAGGATCCTCTGTTCTACATCCATCTGAATGTGGACTATCCGTTCAACCTCACCGGAATCCTCTACTTCCCGAAGATCAAGGACAGGATGGCGATCGAGAAGAACAACATCCAGCTTTACTGCAACCAGATGTTCGTCACGGATCACGTGGACAACATCGTCCCTGACTTCCTGACACTCCTGCACGGTGTGATAGACTCTCCGGACATTCCTCTGAACGTCTCCAGAAGCTATCTGCAGGCCGATGAGAATGTCAAGAAGATCTCGACCTACATCACCAAGAAGGTGGCTGACAGGCTGGAGGAGATATTCAAGAACGAGCGCGAAGCTTGGGAGAAGAAGTGGGACAACCTCAAGCTGTTCATTGAATATGGTATGCTCTCCGACGAGAAGTTCTGCGAGAGGGCTCTGAAGTTCGCTCTGTTCAAGAACACGGACGGCAAGTACTTCTCTCTGGAGGACTACCGCAAGGCCATCTCAGAGAACCAGACCGACAAGGACAAGAAGGTCGTTTACCTTTACGCCACCGACACCGACGAGCAGTACGCCTTCATCGAGGCGGCCAAGAACAAGGGCTACGATGTGCTTCTGATGGACTGCGAGCTGGACGCCCACTATGTCAACCTGCTGGAACATAAGATCTCCGACACAAAGTTTGCCCGCGTGGACTCAGACACGATCGACAACCTCATCCCGAAGAGCGAGAAGGTAAAGCCTGAAATGGCCCAGGCCGACAAGGATGACCTCAGCGCGATGTTCAAGGCTGTTCTGCCGAAGGGCAACGACTACTTCGTGGAGGCCGACAACCTCGGCGAGAACGCCGCGCCGGTGATCATCACCCGCAACGAGTTTATGAGGCGTTACCGCGAGATGAGCGCGATGGGCGGCGGAATGAACTTCTACGGGAATATGCCGGAGTCGTTCAACATCACCGTCAACCTTGAGAACCCGGTTATGGCCGGAATCGTCACCGAGGCAAAGTCAAAGATCACTCCGATGCAGGAACTTCCTGCCGAGCCTGGCAAGGACGCTTCCGAGGACGAGAAGAAGCGCATAAACGACGAGCGTCAGGCCATCAAGGATGCCCATCAGGCCGTGGTCGATGAATATGCCGCCGGCAACGACATCCTCAAGCAGGTGATCGACCTCGCCCTCCTTTCCAACGGCCTGCTCAAAGGCAAGGCACTCTCCGACTTCATCGCCCGCAGCGAGAAAGTCATCGCCGATGCCTGCCGCAAATAAGCACTGCTGAATATAAAAGTGCCGGACACTGAACTTATCGAAGTGCCCGGCACTTTTATATATTCCGGATCCCTCACTGGATCATATTCCCCACATATTGCTTCCATCGTGAGGCGAATCGACTTCGACTGGAGCATATTCCCCGCATAGCGCTTCCGTCGGAAAGCAAAACCCCTTCCTACCCGCTTGATTTTTAGCCGAAAATGGTTATTTTTGCAGACTGTATATGAAGGGGCCGCGCAAGGCCGCTTCAGACGAACGTTTAACCTTAATTTTGAAGAATATGGTCAAAGTGAATTTGGGAGGATGCTCCTCTTTTGTGAATGATGCTGACTACAAAGAATATGTCGGCAAGGCCCTGCAGGCGTTTGATGTCCTTGAAAGCGAGACGGGAGCCGGCAACGACTTCCTGGGTTGGAAGCATCTGCCGTCACAGACACCTGACTCGCTTGTCAATGAGTGCGAGGCCATCCGTGACGATTGGAAGGCCAAAGGTGTTAATCTTGTCGTTGTGATCGGTATCGGAGGATCCTATCTTGGAGCCCGCTGCGCCATCGAGGCCCTTTCCCACAATTTCGCCAAGCAGCTGGGTGGAGCGAAAGACGCTCCTGAGGTAGTGTTCGCCGGAAACAACCTTTCCGAGGAATATCTCGCTGAACTTATGGACCTCGTGGCCGAGAGGAATGTCGCCACGGTAGTGATCTCCAAATCCGGAACCACCACTGAGCCGGCAGTCGCTTTCAGAATCGTGAAAGAGCACATCGAGAAGAATTATAAGGATGCTTCCGAGAGGATCGTAGCCATCACCGATGCCCATAAGGGTGCCCTCAAGACACTTTCCACACAGGAGGGATACAAGACGTTCGTCGTTCCGGACAATGTCGGAGGCCGTTTCTCTGTGCTCACTCCTGTAGGACTCCTGCCTATCGTTCTCGCCGGATTCGATGTCCGTGAGATGCTTGCCGGAGCCGTTGAGATGGAGAAGGCCCTTGCTGTCAAAGGCGAGGAGAATCCGGCCGTACAGTACGCCGCGATGAGAAACCTCCTATATTCAAAACTTGGAAAGAAAGTCGAGATCCTGGTGGCTTATAATCCTAAGTTCCAGTACCTTGGCGAATGGTGGAAGCAGCTCTACGGAGAGTCCGAGGGCAAGGATCTCAAGGGAATCTTCCCTGCATCCGTTAACTTTACCACCGACCTTCACTCTATGGGACAGTTCATCCAGGACGGTGACAGGATCGTGTTCGAGACCGTGGTCAACATCGAGAAGAGCAACCGTGAGGTTGTGATCGGAAGCGACGAGCAGAATCTTGACCAGCTCAACTACCTTGCCGGACAGCACGTGGAGCATTGCAACGCTATGGCCCAGCTCGGAACGAAACTCGCTCACATTGACGGCGGCGTTCCTCAGCTTGAGGTCTCCATCGAGAAGATCAACGCTTTCAACCTCGGCGGCCTGTTCTATTTCTTTGAATATGCCTGCGGAGTCAGCGCCTACGTTCTCGGTGTGAATCCGTTCAACCAGCCAGGCGTGGAGGCATATAAAAAGAATATGTTCGCTCTTCTTGGCAAGCCTGGCTACGAGGAGCAGGGCAAGGCTCTTCAGGCAAGACTCTAAATGTAAATCGGGAGGCTTATGACCTGCGAGCAGAAATTCAGGGACATCTATGGACGGGAGCCGGAAGGGCTCTCGTTCTGTCCTTACCGAGTCTGTCCGATCGGGGCGCACTCTGACCACCAACTTGGAAAAGTGACCGGCTTTGCCATAGACAAAGGCATTCACATCGCTTTCGCTCCGAAAAGGAACGGTGTCATTGAGTTGTCATCGCTTCAATTCCGCAAGCGTGCCCAGTGGCACGTCAGTGCAGTTCCGGAGGAAAGGCAGAACGATTGGGCCGATTACCTTCGAGGAGCCACAGCCCAGCTGGGTGCGTTGCTTCCGTTGCGGGTGGGCTTGAGCGGAGTGATAGAGGGATCCCTTCCTATCGGTGGGCTGTCTTCCTCCGCCGCGGTCATAATCGCTTTCCTGAAAGCCTTGTGCACGGTCAATGGCCTTCACCTGACCGACAAGGAACTGATTCTGACGGCCAAAGCCGCTGAGAATGAATATGTCGGAGTCTCCTGCGGCAAGCTTGACCAAAGCTGCGAGGTCTATTCCAAGAAGGATCATCTTCTCTATCTTGACACCAAGGATGACAGCTATGAGCTGATCCCGACATCCCCGGCGATGAAGCCTTACGACATTGCGATTTTCTTCAGCGGAGTGGAACGCACTCTCACCGGAAGCAAATTCAATATGCGTGTGGACGAGTGCCGCAGTGCCGCATACGCTCTGAAGGCCTACGCCGGAATGGACTACGGTAAGTTCGGGGAAACCAATCTTCGGGATGTCCCGGTCGAGGTGTTCAGAAAATATGAAAACCGCCTCCCGGACAACTGGCGCAAGCGCGCGGAGCATTGGTACACTGAATATGACCGTGTCCAGCGCGGTGCGGAAGCTTGGAGGAGGGGAGACATCGAGGAATATGGCCGTTTGAGTTTTGAGAGCGGCAGGTCCTCGATCGAGAACTGGGAGACCGGCTCTCCAGAGCTCAAGAAGATCTATGACATTATGACCCGCACGGACGGCATTTACGGAGGTCGTTTCAGCGGGGCCGGATTCAAAGGGTGCTGTATGGCGATAATAGATCCGACTATGCGTGAGAGCATAGTCAAAAAGGTTGAGACAGAGTATCTTGCCGAGTTCCCTGATTTGAAGGGACATTATTCGGCCTACATCTGTCATAGCGCGGACGGGGTGAAGATATGAAGTGTTTGATTCTTGCGGCCGGCTATGCGACACGGCTTTATCCCTTGACTGAGAATTTCCCGAAACCGCTCCTTGACGTGAAAGGGAAAACAATACTGGACTGGCTTGTGGACGACATCCGCACGCCCGGACTTGTCGATGAATATGCCGTTGTGACGAACCATAAGTTCGCCGGGCATTTCCGGCAATGGGCCGCTGGCCGTCCTGATGACAAAATCTCGGTGGTGGATGACGGAACCTCGACCAATGAGACCCGCCTTGGAGCTGTCAAGGACATCCAATTCGCCATCGACGCTTTGTCCTTCGATGATGACATACTGGTCATAGCAGGAGACAATGTCTTGGATTTCAGTCTTGTAGCTTTTATTGAATATGCCCGTTCCAAAGGCTCGTCTTGCATAATGCGTTACAACGAGCCGTCAGAGGAACGGCTGCACAAATGCGGAGTCGTCGAAGTGGATTCGGACGATAAGGTTCTGAATATGGTCGAGAAGCCGTCCGAGCCCCGTTCGCATTGGTGCTGTCCTCCATTTTACTTTTACACCCGCAAGGATGCCCGCCTGATTCCTTCCGGAATCGCCGCCGGCTGTGGCACTGACGCGCCTGGCAGCTACATCGCCTGGCTTTGCGCACAGGCACCCGTACACGCTATGGAGATGCCGGGACGGCGTTACGACATCGGCAATCTTGAAAGTTACCGGACCGTCTGCGAGTCGTATTCCGGAATCGTGGTGTAAGGCTATCGTTTACCCTTGAAAAAGTCCAGCATAAGGGCTGAGCACTCTTCGGCAAGGACTCCGGCCTGAACCTCTGTCTTCGGATGAAGGAGAGACGGGGTGAACATCGAGTAACCTCTTTTCGGGTCAAGCGCCCCGTAAACGATCCTGCCTATCTGTGCCCAGTTGAGCGCCCCGGAGCACATCGGACAAGGCTCCACGGTGACATACAGTGTGCAGTCATTGAGATATTTCCCGCCCATAGCTTCCGTCGCCGCCGTGATGGCTATCATCTCGGCGTGTGCGGTCGGGTCGTGAAGCCTTTCGGTCATATTATGCCCTTTGCCTATGATCCTGCCTCTGCACACCACGACCGCCCCGATCGGAATCTCATCCTCGTCGAAAGCTGTCCGCGCCTCTTTCAAGGCCTCGGTCATATATTTCTCGTCAATGTCCATTTGAATACTTTTTCCGGAAAACAAAAAAGGCAGGCCTTACCGACC
Source organism: uncultured Bacteroidales bacterium (assembly GCA_934725575.1). Taxonomy (GTDB): domain Bacteria; phylum Bacteroidota; class Bacteroidia; order Bacteroidales; family UBA932; genus Cryptobacteroides. The sequence goes on along the minus strand of CAKVCK010000009.1, from coordinate 23,330 downwards.
TGCCCTAAACGGTATCTAACGGATTACCATCTGTCCTCAGATGATACAGTCAGCTTTTTGCGTCCGTGACGGCGACGGGAAGCGAGTACGCGGCGACCATTGGCGGTTGCCATTCTTTCACGGAATCCGTGCTTGTTCACGCGCTTGCGTCTGGATGGTTGAAATGTCCTTTTCATATCTTCTTATTTTTTATATTTTCCAAAACGGACTGCAAATTTAAGTCTTTTGCCGCAAAAAGCAAAATATTTTCTTCCTTGAATATGTTAATATTCACTAAAAATATCCTTTTTTGCGATGTCCTTAATGATATTCCTCAAAAACACTTCGTTTCTATGGGGCTGCGATGCGGCATTTCGCAAGTTTTTCTCCTTTGTCCGCGGGCAATATGCCAGCCTTTATCAGATTCTCGACCTTCCATTCGCCTCGTGGCGAGTTATCTCTGAATATCACAATTCCTCTTGCGGCCCTTTTCCCGATGTAAGGGTGTCTGGCGAGCCCGCTTTCCGGCAGCGACCACAATGGATATGCCCCTGTGGACGTTGTGCCCACCTTGATGAGGTCTTTTAGGTTGTCGAACTTTTCCTGGTCAAAGTGCCAGATGTCCATCAACTGCTCCGGGTAGGAATATCCTCCCAGTTCCTGACGGTAAGACACCATCTTGCCGGCGAAGAACTTGCCGATCCCCGGAAGTGTCATAAAAGTCACCGAGTCGGCCGTGTTGAGGTCGATCTTCGGGATGCTGATGAACTTTTCCAACCTTCTGTAAACGGAATCCTCCACCACGTATGACTTTGCGAAATCGCTCTTGCGGCGGAACCTGCCGCCTTTTTTGCGGTAGTTGTCAATAGACTGTGCCTGTTTTTGAGTGAAGCCCAGCCGCATCAGGTCGTCAATGCTTACCGTGTTCGGATCGAAGCGGAAACTCTCGTACTTTCTCGGAGTGTAGTGTCGTCTGATTTGCTCGACTTGAGCGGAATGTTCGGAATTTTTTCGGTATGTGCCGGTCTTATACTTCGCTTCGGCAGACTCTGCGACAAGTTCGTTGTTCCCTTGGCTGTCCGCCGATTTGTACGCCAAAGTGCCGTTTCCTGTACCAAATGCCTTTCCGGATGCGTTTGGTACACCAGAAGGCTTTTTCCTGTACCGATCGGTCGCTGAGCCTGCCGAAGCGTCCGGCATATCGGTAACCGCTTCGCGCGAGTCCCCGGAAGTGTAAACGAACACGGTGTCCGGCTCGTCATAATTCGCGATGATCCTTGCGACAGATGCCTTGTGGATGAACAGCGCCGCCTGATAGCCGACAATGAGAAACAGCAGGGCCACCGCCCCGACGACGAATGAAGCGGACGGCCTTTTGCCATCCTTGTTGGAGTTGAAGTCTTTCATAATATTCGGAAAAAATTCTGGTTCAGGTCATAAGGAAATATTCTTGGATTAAAAAGGATTGTTTGAGAACCGGGCGGACATATTCATCAATTACTCTTCCGCCTCGGATTTGCGCTTTTTCTTCTCGGACGGAGCGCCGGCGACGACGATGACGATCTCTCCTTTAGGTTCGTGCTCCTTGTACCACGCAGACACTTCCGCGAGCGTTCCGCGCCTGTGTTCCTCGTGAATCTTGGAGATTTCCCTTGCCACGGAGCATTCGCGGTCCGCTCCGAAATATTCAATGAACTGGTCGAGGGTTTTAACCAATCTGTAAGGTGATTCGTAGAAAATCATCGTTCTGGGCTCCTCCGCAAGGGTTTTCAGTAAGGTCTGGCGGCCTTTCTTCACAGGTAGGAAACCCTCGAAGCAGAAGCGGTCGCAAGGCAGGCCGGAGGAGACTATCGCCGGGATGCAGGCCGTGGCTCCGGGAAGAGTCTGCACTTCGATTCCTTCGGCGGCGCAGGTTCTCGCAAGCAGGAAGCCCGGGTCGGATATTCCCGGAGTGCCAGCGTCGCTGATCAGGGCGACATTCAATCCTCCGAGGATCCGTTCCTTGATCATCTCGGCGGTCTGGTGCTCGTTGAACTTGTGATGCGACTGGAGTTTGCCGTGGATGTCGTAGCGGTGAAGCAGGACGCTGCTGGTCCTTGTGTCCTCCGCAAGGATCAGATCAGCGTCTTTCAGCACCTGGACAGCCCTGAAAGTCATATCGTCCAGATTTCCGACAGGGGTCGGCACTATGTAAAGGATTCCTGGCATAGTCTGTTTTTTGACCTAAATGGATAGAGTGTCCTGGTTTGAGGTTATTGTGGGGCCCGTCAATTGACGGCTTCCCTTGCGTGAGATTCTAACGAAGTTTTCTGCGCACGGCCATCATCAGCCTATAGACAGGCTCCGAGTTCAGATCCCATTCCGGAAAGTTCGTCTGGATGTACGCAACGGCCTCGTCAAGGGTTGTCATCGCGTTGAATGCGCTGATCGTGTTTTGGAACAGCAGAGGATCCTCTTTGAACAGCACATTGATCAGCAGAACTCTGTCGTTCAGCGAGATGGCACTGATGACGTTCTTGACCTGAAGCCCAGGGCGGTCTGTCCTCCAGGCCTGGTTGTCGGCCATCACGTCCATAACCGCGGTCTCGGCTTTGGTGCTGTCCACGATAGCCTTTCTTGGCTTATGAGGCAGCTCTGCCTCATCGGTTTGGAACAGCGGCTCATCCTCTGTCTCCATAGGAAGGTCATCTCCGAATGGGAGGTCGTCCATAGGCTGACTTTCTGACGGAACCGCGGCCTCGATGGGTTCGGTGGCCGGATCTGTGGCAGTTTCGACAGACTGGGTGATTGGACTTTCCGGTCTTTCGGATATCGCTTCGACAGGCTCAGCGACCGGATTTTCGATTTCTGTGGCTGGTTCAGTGGCCGGAGTTGTAACTACAACGGGCTCAGTGGCCGGAGTTTTGCTTTCCGTGGTCGCTTCTACAGGCTCAGTGACCGGGGAATCGGGCTCAGAGGTCGGAAATGTCGGCTCTGCGACCTGGGCTCTCGGCTCCGGGATAGGAATATTCTCGGTCGCTGAGCCTGTGGTTCGGCTAGGCTCACCAACCACTGAAGCAACGGTGTACTCCGCCGCCGGATCTTCAACGATAGGCGGAATGTCGATGTCCTGGATGTCGATTTCTATCGGCGCATCGTCTATTGGCGTGGAGGAGACTTCAGTCGGAACAGCCACTTCGACAGGCTCAGCGACCGGAACTTCCGCCGGTTCTGCGGTCTCCCCTGCAAGGTCAGTGATCTCGCCAAGCGCACGAACCTCATTTTCAAGAGCATCAAGCTCCGCCTTCATATTGCCAATTCTTTCCAGCAGCCCGGAAAGCCTTTTTTCGTCGATGTTTCCCATAAAAATATTATCTTTGCCTGACAAACCAAAGGGCGGAGACAATGCCGTGCCGCAAGGTTTGCGAGTGTTATTGATTATTTCAACAAATCTAACGAAATGTTTTCAGAAAACATAAAAAAATCCGGATGTATTGAAGTCATTTGTGGATCAATGTTCTCCGGCAAGACAGAGGAACTGATCCGCAGGATCCGCAGAGCCAGGTTCGCCAACCTCAGGATCGAGATCTTCAAGCCGACAATCGACACGAGATATTCAGAGGATGACGTCGTCTCGCACGACTTCCACAAGATCCCTTGCCATTCCGTGAAGGATCCGAAAGAGATGCTGAACGTCGGTCCGGATGTGCAGGTCGTCGGGATTGACGAGGCCCAGTTCTATGATATGTCGCTTGTGGAAGTGGCCCAGGAACTTGCCAACAGGGGAATCCGTGTGATCATCGCCGGCCTTGACACCGATTTCCTCGGAAAACCTTTCGGTCCTATGCCTTACCTGATGGCGGTCGCGGAGGAAGTCCGGAAAGTCCACGCTATCTGCGTCAGGTGCGGTAACCTTGCCAACCACTCACATAGATTATCACACAGCACCGAGCTCGTGGTCCTTGGAGAGAAGGACGCCTACGAGCCGTTGTGCCGTGAATGTTACAACAAGGCGATCGCCGGGGAACGTGAGGCTTAGTCCTTCACGTTCTTCAAAGCCTCGCGTACCTTTGCCTCGATCTCGTCGCAGAGTTCCTGGTTGTCCTTGAGAAGCTGCTTGGTGGCCTCGCGTCCCTGGGCCAGTTTCTGGTCGCCGTAGCTGAACCAGGATCCGCTCTTGCCCACGATGCCATATTCAACGCCAAGGTCAAGGATCTCGCCGGCGTGTGAGATGCCCTCGCCGAACACGATGTCGAACTCGGCCTTCTTGAAAGGCGGAGCCATCTTGTTCTTCACCACCTTGACGCGGGTGCGGTTGCCGAGTGCCTCGTCGCCGTCCTTGAGCTGGGTGGTCTTGCGCACGTCTATGCGGACTGAGGCGTAGAACTTCAAAGCGTTTCCACCGGTCGTGGTCTCCGGGTTGCCGAACATCACGCCGATCTTCTCCCTCAGCTGGTTGATGAATATGCAGCAGGTGTTCGTCTTGGAGATGTTCGCCGTCAGCTTCCTCAGCGCCTGGCTCATAAGCCTTGCCTGGAGGCCGACCTTGTTGTCACCCATCTCGCCCTCGATCTCGGCTTTCGGAGTCAGCGCGGCGACAGAGTCAACCACCACAATGTCAATGGCTCCCGAACGGATCAGGTTGTCGGCGATCTCAAGCGCCTGTTCGCCGTTGTCCGGCTGTGAGATGAGCAAAGTCTCAAGGTTAACCCCCAGAGCCTTCGCGTAAGTTCTGTCGAATGCGTGCTCAGCGTCGATCATCGCCGCGATGCCGCCCTGTTTCTGTGCCTCGGCTATCGCATGGATCGCCAGAGTGGTCTTACCGCTGGATTCCGGACCGTAGATCTCCACGATCCTTCCGCGCGGATAACCTCCTATCCCGAGCGCGTGGTCAAGCGCGACGGAACCGCTCGGTATGACCTGCACGTCCCATTGTGGCTGTTCCCCCAGCTTCATAATCGTACCTTTCCCGTAGTCTTTCTCAATCTTGTCGATTGTGGCCTGCAACGCCTTGAGTTTTGCGGCGCTGTTGTCAGTGGCCTTTCCCTCTACCTCTTTTGCCATAATGTTAAATAAATAGTTTGTTAATTTGGGCGAAAAGATGTCGCCTTTGTGACAAAGATATAAAATTACGGCCAATCCGGCGTTATTTTTCACTAAATTTGTAGTAGAAAATTCAATATGGAAGTTATGCGTGAGCAATTGTTGGGAAAGACCCCTGACGAACTGAAGGAAATAGCTTTGAAAGTGGGTCTGCCTGCCTTTACCGGCAAGCAGATCGCTCAGTGGATGTACGGGCGCAAGGTCCGCAGCATAGACGAGATGACCAACATCTCAAAGGTTGGACGCGAGAGACTCAAGAAGGAATATTCCCTCGGTGTGACCTTGCCGTCGGCTTGCCAGGTCTCGTCTGACGGCACGAAGAAATACCTTTTCCCGGTGGGGGAGGGCAATGCCGTCGAGGCTGTGATGATCCCCGATGAGGACAGGAAAACCCTCTGCGTCTCCTCGCAGGCAGGTTGCCGGATGGGCTGCCGCTTCTGTATGACCGGACGCCAGGGATTCCACGGAAACCTCACCGCGGCGGACATCCTTTCCCAGTTCATCGCCATCGACGAGGCCGCGGAGCTGACGAACGCCGTCTTTATGGGGATGGGCGAGCCGCTGGACAACTTCGGCAATGTGATGAGGGCGATCGAGGTGCTGACCGCAGACTGGGGATTCGGCTGGAGCCCGAAGCGCGTCACCCTTTCGACCATCGGAGTCCTCCCGAACCTGAGGAAATACCTTGAATCCACCCGCTGCCACCTCGCCGTCAGCCTCCACAACCCGTTCCCGGACGAAAGGGCGGAGATGATGCCGGTGCAAAAGGCGTGGCCGGTGCAGGAGGTGATCGAAATGATCCGTGAATATGACTTCACAGGCCAGCGCAGAGTGAGCTTTGAATATACAATGTTCGCCGGTCTGAACGATGACAAACGTCACGCCGACGCTCTTATCCGGCTGCTTCGCGGACTGGAGTGCAGGGTCAACCTGATCCGCTTCCACAAGATCCCGGACGCTCCGTTCGAGACGACTCCGCAGATCATTATGGAACGCTTCAGGGATAGGCTTTCCAACCACGGAATCACCTGTACGATAAGGGCTTCCAGAGGAGAGGACATACTTGCCGCCTGCGGAATGCTTGCCGGCGAGCATAGGAACAAATGAATATGATAAAATCTGTGAATGACTATGGAAACGAGAATCAGAAGGATAATGGCATCGTTGGCCGTGATGGCCGCATCGGTGTTCTCGGCCGCTGCCCAGGTCCCGCATTCTGTGCTGGACAGCAGGCGTGAGGCTAAGGATCTCAGAGTCGAGAAAATCAAACGTAAACTGGACTCGATCAGAACGGTGCGTCATCGTCCGACCGTGGCTTTGGTGCTCAGCGGTGGCGGTGCGAAAGGCGCGGCCCACGTCGGTGTGATCAAATACCTTGAGTCTATCGGAATGCCTGTTGATGTCGTGATGGGAACCAGTATGGGAGGCCTTGTCGGAGGCATCTACGCCTTGGGCTACGAGGCCGAGCAGCTGGATTCCATTATCCGGGGGATAGACTGGGATATGGCCCTGAGCGACAAGGTTCCAAGGGATTATCTGTCATATTCAGCGATCAAATATAAGGAGAAATATGTGCTGTCCTTCCCGTTCCTGTACGACAAGAAGGACTATATGCGGAAAATTGAGTCTGACCAGCAATATACCCGCAGGGTGGATGACATCCATTTCGGCGCGGGTGAGGCGGACGCCACGAATATGGTGAAGGACAACCTTCTGGGCAGCCTTCCTTCCGGAATGGTCTATGGCCAGAATGTCAACAACATATTCAGCTCGCTTTCAGTCGGCTATCAGGATGAGACTGATTTCTACGACCTTCCTATCCCGTTCCTTTGTGTGGCCACGGATCTTGTTTCCGGAACGGCCAAGATCTGGACCGAGGGCAAGCTCAACACCGCTCTCCGTTCCACGATGTCGATTCCGGGACTTTTCGCTCCGGTCAGGGTGGACGGAATGGTGCTGGTGGACGGCGGAATGAGGAATAACTATCCGACTGACCTCGCGAAGAAGGTCGGGGCGGACATAGTGATCGGGGTGAACCTGTCGGAAGGCTACAAAAACTATAATGAGATCAACAATCTGGCGGACATCATCAACACAGGCATCGATATGCTGGGTCGCACGTCATTCGAGTCCAACATCGACATCCCGGATGTCAACATCAAGCCTGACCTGCACGAGTTCAATATGCTCAGCTTTGACGACAGGAGCATCGACACGATCATCAACAGGGGCTACCAGGCCGCCCTCGCCGTGGCCGCCAAGCTGGATTCGATAAAGGCTGTCGTTGGATCCGACAGGACTGTCTTCCACAATGACCCGGCCGATGACATCCGGCTTCGGAAAGTGCTTGTCTCCGGTGTGGAGATCGCCGGCGTTGACGACAAGGAAAGCCTGTACCTGATGAACAAGATCAAGGTCGGCGCAGGTTCCAGGATGGGGAACGCCGAGATAGAGGACGCCGTGGCCACGATATTCGGAACCAACGCTTTCGACTATGTGAATTACGAGCTTCTCGGGGACGAGGAACCTTACCGGTTGAGGTTCAACTGCAAGCGGGGACCGATCTGCCAGCTTGGACTCGGCGGACGCTTCGACACGGAGGAGATCGTGTCCGTGCTTGTCAACCTCGGCGTGGGCGTGCACAAGATCCAGGGCTCGTCTCTGGACTTTACCGGAAAGGTAGGAACCAACCCGAACGCCAGTCTGACATATTCGTACATCTCTCCCAAAGGTATGTCGTTCAATGTGATGGCCGGAGTGAGGTACACCGACAGGAACACGTTCAGCATCGGCGACAACAGGTTCAGGATCAACTTTCTTGATGTGCGTCAGGAGATATTCCTGTCAAACATCAAGTGGTCCACTTTCTTCCTCAAGACGGGCTTCAGGAACGACTACTACAACGTCAATTCCGTGATGGCTGAGCAGGCTTTCGGAGACTATGACGTCAACCAGTTGTCCAATGATTATGTCACGTTCTTCTTCAACGCCCGCAAGGATTCTTTCGACAACGCCTACATTCCGACAAAAGGAAAGTCCTTCGGTCTCTCTTACGACTGGGTGTTCGGCGGCGGACCGCAGAAATTCAATAACTTCCACGCATTTACATTGGATGCCAAACAGGTTGTCGGCGGCGACAGGTTCGCTTTCATTCCGTCTGTGAACATCCGGTATCTTCTTGGTGACGAGGTCCCTGTTCCTTTCACAAACACTATCGGCGGAAGTATGGCCGGCAGGTATCTGGACCAGCAGATTCCGTTCATCGGAATCAACAACGCCGCCGCTATGCAGAAGATACTCGGCGTGGCAAGGGCGGACTGGCGCGTCAAACTGCTCAAGAACAACTACTTGACAGCGATCGCCAACTATGCCCTGTCCTGCGATGAGATCTCCGCCTTCAAGAATTGGAACGAGGATGTGGCCGGATATCTTGGCTGCGGCCTTCAGTACACCTACAACTCGATCGTGGGACCGTTAAGCCTTAACGTGCACTGGTCAAGCTACACGCACAATGTGGGGCTGTACCTGAGCCTTGGATTTGATTTTTAGGAATATGGAGGATTTCGCGAAAGTGCTGGACAGGCTTCAGGCCCAATGTGTGAAAAGGGAATATTGCCGCTCGGACATATTCAGAAAAGCTTTGACCGCCTTTGAAGGGGACAAGGACGCCGCGGAGAGATTGGTCGCGTCGCTTGTCGAGGATCGTTTTGTCGATGATTCGAGATATGCCGCCGCATTCGCGAGGGAGAAGGCCCGCCTGTCGGGGTGGGGACCTGTGAAGATCTCTTTCGCGCTCACTGCCAAAGGAATATCCAAGGCCGTGATCTCCGAGGCGTTGAAGGAGGTTGATCCCGAAGAGGCCGACGGCAGGATGGTCTCGGTGCTTGAGGCAAAGTACCGTGCGCTGAAGGGAGATCCGCAGGAAAAGTTCAAACTGATCAAATTCGGGTTGACAAGAGGCTATGAATATGAAAAGATAGCCCCCGTGGTGGATGAGATTTTGAAGAAGAATAGTTAAATTTGCGGCTTGGAAAGGTGAGGCGTGTGCCTTCGCTGATCCAGTGTACGTTGGTAGTAAGTCGAACTTAATTCAATTGATATGAAAGCGATTGTAAAAACCGATTTCAACTTGCCGGGACAGGTTGGAAAGTACGTCGGTAAGGTACGTGATGTCTACGACATTGACGGAAAGTATCTCGTGATGGTTGTTACGGACAGGATTTCAGCGTTTGATGTCGTTCTGCCTGAGGGAGTTCCGTACAAAGGACAGGTGCTGAACCGCATCGCGGCCAAGTTCCTTGACGCTACGGCTGACATTCTTCCTAACTGGAAGGTAGCCGTGCCGGATCCGGCTGTCACCGTTGGCTACAAATGTGAGCCGTTCAAGGTCGAGATGGTCATCAGGGGCTACCTCGCCGGACACGCCTGGAGAGAGTACAAGGCCGGAAAGAGGACCATCTGCGGAGTTCCGATGCCGGACGGGATGGTCGAGAACCAGAAGTTCCCGGAGCCGCTTGTGACCCCGACATCAAAGGCCGCCGAGGGACACGACGAGGACATCTCCAAGGAAGAGATCATCGCCCAGGGGCTTGTCGGACGTGAGGATTACGAGAAGCTTGAGGCTTACACAAGGGCCATCTACAAGCGTGGATGCGAGATCGCGGCTCAGCACGGACTGATTCTGGTGGACACCAAGTACGAGTTCGGCAAGAAGGACGGTCAGATCTATCTGATGGACGAGGTGCACACTCCTGACTCCTCGCGTTATTTCTACGCCGAGGGCTACGAGGAAAGGCTCGCCAAGGGTGAGCATCAGAAGCAGCTTTCCAAGGAGTTTGTCCGTGAGTGGCTGATGGCCAACGGTTTCCAGGGACAGGAAGGACAGAAGGTTCCGGAGATGACTCCGGAGGTTGTGGCTGGGATCTCAGACCGTTACATCGAGCTTTACGAGCACATCACCGGTGACCGCTTCGAGAGGACTGAATATTCCGCCGAGGCCATCGAGGCCAACGTCAAGGCTTGCCTTGAGGGGCTGAAATAACCATTGGACGGCCTGAAACGGATATACGCCCGCAACTGCGAGGTGCGAAGGATTGACAGGACGGTCGCCGAACCGTTCCTTCAATCCTTTCACCGTTTGGGCTACACCCGATGCCGCCACCTCTATGGCCTGTACGTCATCCGAGGCGAGGATATTCCTTCAGGCACACTGGTCGCCGTCGCCGGCTTCTCAGCTCCGAGAATATGGCGGAAGGGCGATCGCGACATCCGCTCCTGTGAATGGATCCGGTACGCCTCTCTTGAAGGAATCGGTGTGGATGGCGGGATGGGCAAGCTTCTGAAGGCGTTCATCGATGATGTGGAGCCGGACGATGTGATGAGTTATGCCGACGCATCTTGGTCAGACGGGGATGTCTATCGTAAGCTGGGATTCTCGCAGGAAGAAGACAAGGTTTTCCCGAACGGAGGCCGAAGTCTGAAATTTAGACTGAAACTGACTGAATATGAGTAAGAACCGAACATTGCTGGGACGATTGTCAAGGCTGCTTCTGATCAGGCTGCCGTTGGCATTCTTCGTGCTGACTTTCCTGTGGGCGCTTATCCTGAGATGGTGTCCGGTCTATGTCACCCCTCTGATGATCCAAAGGACGATAGAGTACCGCGGAGACAAGAACTATCATATTCATAAGACTTGGGTGCCGTACAAGAGGATCTCTCCCGAGATGGCCCGCGCCGTGATCGCCAGCGAGGACAACCTTTTTGACAAGCACAGCGGCTTCGACTGGAAGGCGATCAAGCAGGCTCAAAAGGAATATGAAAGCGGCAAGCGCCGCAGGGGCGGAAGCACTATCTCTCAGCAGACGGCGAAGAATGTGTTCCTGCTTCCGCACAGATCGATGGTGCGCAAAGGCTTCGAGGCTTATTTCACGGTTCTGATCGAGTTCCTTTGGAGCAAGGAAAGAATTATGGAGGTTTACCTGAATGTAGCTGAGATGGGCAAGGGAATATTCGGGGTCGAGGCCGCCGCGGAGCATCATTTCGGAACTTCCGCCGCGAAACTTACCCGTCGCCAATCCTGCCTGATCGCCGCCTGCCTTCCTAATCCGCAGAAACGTAACGCCGGCAAACCGTCCTCCTACATTAGCAGGCGCGCCTCCGACATCGCGTCCTTGGAATCCAAGATCGGCTACCCTGACTGGGTCTATCACAAATGATGGCAGTCTGTGCGTTGGGGCATTATTCTGGCCAAAACTTCACGAAATCTCGTTAATTCTTTGTATCTTCGTAATTTTGAGGGCATTTGGCATGACCGTGTGGTTGTGCCGGCCTTTGTTGAATGATTTACAAACAATTATAGTTTTTATGAAGATACTAGTGACAGGCGCAGCCGGATTCATCGGCTCAAGGCTGATGGCCAGGCTTGCGGAAAGAGGTGACGAAGTTGTCGGACTTGACAACATCAATGACTATTATGATGTACGTCTTAAGTACGGAAGGCTTAAGGAGAACGGCTTCGACGGGCCTTTCGAGGGCGGTTCCGTGGCCGTGAGCGCAAAGTCCCCGAACTGCCGTTTCGTGAAAATGTCAATCTGCGACAAGGCCGCATTGGACTCACTCTTTGAGAATGAAAAATTCGACAGGGTCGTGAATCTGGCCGCCCAGGCAGGGGTGAGATATTCAATCACAAACCCTTACGTCTATCTTGAGAGCAACCTGCACGGATTCCTGAATATTCTTGAGGCATGCCGCAACTTCGGTGTGGGGCATCTGGTCTATGCTTCATCAAGCTCGATCTACGGGCTCAACGAGAAGGTGCCGTTCTCGGAGGATGACAAGGCTGACTGCCCTGTGAGCCTCTATGGGGCCACCAAGAAGGCTAACGAGCTGATGGCCCATTCATATTCAAAACTCTACGGCTTCGCCTCCACCGGACTTCGCTTTTTCACCGTCTATGGCCCGTGGGGCCGTCCGGACATGTCCCCGATGCTTTTCGCTTCGGCCATAGCCAAAGGTGAACCTATCAAGGTGTTCAACAACGGAGACATGATCCGTGATTTCACCTATGTGGATGACATCGTGGAAGGAACGATCCGTGTGATTGACCATGCCCCGAAGGCTGAGGAATGCGCCCACGGAGTCCCGGCGAAAGTGTATAACATCGGCTGTTCCCACCCTGTCAGACTGATGGATTTCATCAGCGAGATCGAGCGGGCCTACGGCAAGCCGGCTCAGAAAATATTCCTACCGATGCAGGCCGGTGATGTCTATCAGACCAACGCCGACACCACCAAGCTTGAGACAGAACTCGGCTACAAGCCAAGCACGAGCCTTCACGAAGGAATATCCAGGTTTATGGAATGGTACAAGAGCGATCTTAATCCGTTGAAATAAAACCCGGTCCGGGACTAATGGCAGCCATAATGAGAAAGATAGCGGTAATATTCGAGGAAAACATTTTCGACCGTAAGGGAGCGTTCAATGCCAAGTGCGCCAGAGTCAGGCATTTGGCTGAGCTGACCGGGTGGAAAATCGATGTTTACTGCATCCAGCTTTACCAGGATGCCTTTGTCAGTTCCGTCCTTGGACACCGTTGTCTTGACATTCCGGGAGAAGGAAAGGTCCCGGAAAAGACGCTCCGGAAACAGGATTCCGTGATACTGAACGGAATACGGATGAACCTTATCTGGAAGAATTATTCCATAATGGATCATATTCTCTTCTACAAACTTCATCTAAGACCGCTCGGCTATCCTCGTTTCCTGAAAAAGAATGTGGATTTGCTTAAGGAATATGATGTCGTGGCTGCTCATTCGTTTGTCGGCGCTTACATCGCCTTGGAGGCAAAGCGTAGGTACGGGATTCCGTTCTACGTCACGTGGCACGGCTCTGACATCCACACGACTCCATTCAGGCATCCTCAGATCAAGGAGATGACAGCTGAGCTTATCCGGGAGGCCTGGATGAACTGCTTTGTCAGCCGTGATCTGATGGTGAAATCAGACGCGATAGGTCCGGGCTCCAAGACGGTTCTCTACAACGGATGTGACGAGATGTTCTTCCGCTATGAGGACTCCAAACGACTGGAACTAAGACGGAAATATGGAGTTGAGGGGAAAAGGACCGTTACTTACGCCGGGAATATGCTTCCTGTGAAAAATGTCGGAAGCCTTCCTGAAATATTCCATAAGGTCAGGGAGAAGTTTGATGGTGAGGTTGAGTTCTGGGTCGTGGGAGATGGCGGATTGCGGCCGCAGGTAGAGGCAGAGATGAAATCAGACAACTCGCTGATTTTCCGTTTCTGGGGGAATATGCCACCGGAGATGATGCCTGGGATATTCAATTGCACTGATGTGCTGGTGCTGCCGAGCAGGAACGAGGGGCTTCCATTGGTGATTGTCGAGGCCGCAGGGTGTGGGGCGAAGGTGGTCGCGTCACGTGTGGGCGGAGTGCCTGAGGTCTTGGACCAGGCCTTCACAGTGGAGCTTGGAGAAGGCTTTGCTGACAGAATGGCCGAGAGAATAGCCAGCTGCCTTGCCGGAAAGCCTCAGTCCATTGATCTGTCCCGGTTTGACTGGCGGCGCACTGCCCGGGAGGAGAAGTCGCTCATAGATAAAATTCTTGCCGATGACTGACGTTTCTGTAATATGCCCGGTCTATAACGCCGAACGGTTTCTTCGACGGAGCGTGGACAGCGTTCTGGCGCAGACCCTGCCGGATTTCGAGCTTATCCTTATCGATGACGGAAGCACTGACAGCAGCGGAAGGATTTGTGATGAATATGCTTCCCGAGACTCCAGGGTGAAGGTCCTCCACAAGCCCAATGGGGGAGTCTCCTCGGCCAGACAGGCCGGTATGGATCTGGCTTCAGGAGAGTATTTCATCCACATAGATTCTGACGACTGGGCTGACAGTGAATGGCTTGAGCGGATGTACAAGGTCGCTAAGGCCGAGGATGCTGATGTGGTCTGTTGTGATTTCTATCAAGTTTTCAAGGACCGGAAAGAGCTTTCCCGCCAATGTCATCCTGAATATTCACAGAAGATGATAGCCGAGGCTGTCGCGGGAGGCAGGATGGCCCACTCGCTTTGGAACAAGCTTATCCGCCGTTCCGTGTTCGACGCTGATGGTCTGTGTTTTCCTGTGGAGATGACTGTCGCCGAGGATGCCTTCGTCTGTCATTCCTTGTTCATCCGAGGTGTCAAGTGTGCGTTTTGCGAAGGCGTGTATTACTATTACGACCGCTTCAGCAATGTGTCGGCGCTAACCCGCTCGAAATACCGTAAGAGTTTGGAATCCATTTGTTTATGTGTCGATATGCTGGAGAAAACTCCTGGGGATGAACGGATTCGGAACCTTTCTCTGGAGACAATGAAGGAAATCGCCAAACTCAAGGCGTTCCGTTGTCTCACCGCCAAGGAGTTTGTCGCCCTCTACGGGGAGATAAACAGCGGTTACATAGCCCGTAATATTCATAGATTGAACAGGATAGAGGGTTATGTGGCGCTTGGGCTGCTGATCCGCACCAACAGGATTGCGTTGTGGCTATACAATCTCCTTAAGTCTCTTTTCGGGAAGGACGAGTAGTCGCCGCTTAACGGTTACGCCGAATCGGTCGCTAAACCTGTCGAAGTGACTGGTCGTTCCCGGCTATCCTATTCCAAAGCGTCCGAAAACTCCTTGAAAATATTTTCCGCCACCGATCCCGTCCCCGGAGTCCTCAACGCTTTCTCATAGAAAGACTTCCGGTCACCCAGCATCGTGTCATTTCCTCCGATGACCACTGAATCGATGAATGTCTCGATGTCTTCGATGCCGCTTCCGAAGTAGTGCCGTTTCAGGCATTCCTTCCCGAAATCATTCACGCTTCCGGCGATCTTCTCCTTGTTGTGCGTGATGAACATCAGCGGTTTGCCGGTGTAGAGATATTCAGTCATAAAGGAGCAGCAGTCGTGGATCAGGGCATCGGAAGTCATAAAGAGATCGTAGTACTCCCCGTCGGTGAACGAGGTGTTCGGCATCGCGGCCCATCTGGCGTAATATTCCTCAGTCCGCCTGCGGCCCCATACCTCCGGACGGCACAGCTTCTCCTTCAGCAGCGGGTGGGGCTTGAATGCGAACTGGATTTTTGATGAATATCTTTGCGCAAGTTCCAGCATTCCGTCCGCTATCTCCAGAAATGTGGAATAGTCCAGGACATCTGATTTAAGCACGGAATGGTGCGGAGCCCAGATGACTCTCTTGAATCTGGCGTCTGGATCCTTCCAATCGTGGGGCGAAGAGGCCTCCGCGAGATAATCCGCGAACGGGAATCCGCAGACAGCGATGTTGTCCCTTTTCGTGTAGAGACGCTCCTTCTCTTTTCTTTTGGAATATCCGGTAGGGTAGAACAGCCGCCAGCAGATGTTCTTGTACAGTTGGTTGTACAGCTTCGTGATGTCGTTTAGCGGAATGCCGTATGGAATGTAGGCGAACAGGCTGTGCCTCATAAACTTATCCACGCTGAACTCCTCGCCTCCGACTCCATATGGTTGGACGTAGAACAGAATGTCCGGCGCGAAGCCGGCAAGGTCGAAATATTCATTCTTGGTGAAATCGTAGCCTTCTATGAACGGAAAGCCTTTGGCTTCGAAATGCCTTCGCAATTCCTCCTGCGTCCTCCTCAGGGTGTCCGGATCGTCATTCCTTTGAGGGAACGTGACGATGTAAGGATCGAACCTTCCGCTGTCCAGGAACATCCGGAACAGCTTGTCATTCTTCCACATCCCGAGATTGATGATGAAGAACACGACCTTGATCCTCTCTTTCCTGAAGACCGTGGCCTCGATGGCCGGGAGCCTTCTGTCGTAGATGATGGTTTTCAGGCGTTTCCGCAGGTCGCTTATGGCCTCGTTCCAGAGTGAATGAATATTCCCGCTCATTTTTTGAAAAGTTGTTTTAGGATGGTCAGAAGCTCCTTCAGGGCGGACAGCCTCATTGCCCAGGACAGCATTAGGTAGATCGTTCCGCTTGCCGTGACCGCTATGAGTATGAGCGGCAATGGGCTGAGATTCAGGCTGCAGACCAGAAGCGAGACCGCAAGCACCATCAGTGACAGCAGCAGGTAGGGGAGTGTCTGGAGGAACTGCTCCTTGAACCCGTAGCCCAGCAGGCGTTTTGTGTAGTAGGTGTTGCAGAAGAACGCGATGAAGTCGTAGATGGCCGCGCCGACGCAGATTCCGATGATTCCAAGGAAGCAGGATGCGAACAGGATCGTGAAGGCGATGGTCTTCTTTACGATTTCCAGTCTCAGCACGAGATCGGACCGCCCCTTGACGTAGAGCAGGTTCAGATTGATCTTCGTCAGGCAGTCGTACATCCATCCGAAGCAAAGGATCTGGAGGAACGGCACGCATTCCAACCATTTATCTGTGACAAGGAACCTGATCAATGGTTCCGCTATGCCCGCAAGAAGCATCATAAGCGGGAATATCGCGAAAGCGGAGACCGACAGGAACCTCTTGTAGGCGTCCAGAAGCACCGCATCGTCATCCTGCACCTTGGAGAGCACCGGGAACGAGACGTTGTACAAGACTCCGGAGAGGGAGGTGCCGGCCATCGTGGCGAACTTGTTGGCGGTGGTGTACTGCCCGAGGTCCGCCGGGGAGAACCTCTTTCCGATGATGAGGCTCCGGATGTTGGTATAGACGCTTGAGATCAGCGACACGACCACCAGCTTGGAGCCGAAAGAGAAGAGCTCTTTGAATATAGTGCCGGAGAAGACCAGGGACGGGAACCATCTGACACTCATCACAGTCATTATGAGCTTGAACAAGGCGAGGCTGACAGACTGCGCCACCAGAGCCCAGACCCCGAATCCTGAATATGCCATCACGATTCCGGTGATTCCTGAAAGTATGGCGCTCAGGACGTTTATCTTGGACTGTGTCTTGAAGTCTATGCGTTTGGTCAGCTGGACCGTGTTGGTGGCGGAGAGAGCGCCGATGATGAGGCTCAGCGAACTGACCCTTGCGATGTCCTTAAGGATAGGTTGCCCGTAGAAAGAGGCTATGAACGGTGCGGCAACGAACAGAATCCCGTAGCAGATGATGCTGATCCCGACATTGATGTAGAAGACTGTCGAATATGTAGTGTCATCGCACTCCTTCCTCTGGATGAGCGCCGATGAGAAACCTCCGTCGATGAAGACCTGGCTGATGGCGAGGAAGATCGCCAGCATCCCTATCATTCCGTAGTCGTCAGGGGAAAGCAGCCTGGCCAGCACAATGCTGACAAGAAACTGGATTCCCTGCACTGAGAACTGCCCCGCGAAACTCCACAGGACACCGGAAACGGTCTTCTTCTTCAGGTCTGAACTCATCTGTCCGCCGTCAATCCGCTACACCCAGAATTTGTCGGTAGGCTTGTTTGTGCCAAAAGACACCACGTCGCCTTCGCGCTTTACTATGTCCAGAATCTTGGAAGCGAACAGGGCATCGTGCAGGGCTATGCCGACATTGTAGCTAAGGATGCGCTCAGTGTCATCGCTCCTTCCTTCCTTCTCTTTGGACAAGACATCCTGCAGCTCGGCGAAACGCCTGAACTTGTCAAAGTACTTGAATCCCCTCACGTGCGCCGTGTCGTCAGCGAACACCTTGTCGAACACCGTGTCGCAATTCTGGAATCCCCTTGTGTGCACCGGAATGACCAGACAACCCGGCCTGAAACAGCTCAGGTCCTCACAAATGAGCCCGTCGGCCTGGGTGACACAACTATAGACCACATCGCTTCTCCTGATGACTTCCCCGGCCGAATCCATCACCGAGAACCGTACATTCCCGTAACCGGAGAATCTTCTGATGAAGTCCTCCGAATAGCCTTTGTACTCCTCCAGGAGCACATTGTGCATTATCTCCCTCTCGGATTCGAGGAGGCAGGCGAGCGTCGCCCTGGCCGTGTTGCCAAGCCCTATGAACGAATATGTGACCTCGCCGGACTTCTTCAGTGTCTGCGCGGCCAGCGTGGCCACGGCTCCGGTTCTCATCGCCGTGATCCAGTCGCAGTCCATAAGTGCCAGCAATTCTCCGGAAGAAGCTTCATAGACAAGAATGTCGCTGCCAAGGGCCGGAGTCGCCCCGCTTATCCGGTGCACTAACTTGAGGCAGAACCTGTCATATTCTTTGGGAAGAAGGCAGGGCATCGAGGTGTAAAAGTCCAGACCTTCGGGATGGATGCTGCACTTTGGGGGAAGTTGCGAACCCTTCTTGATGGAAAAGCTTTCCTTGATCCATTCAACACAGGCCGCCGGAGATATTTTCAGACTCTTGATCTTGTCGAAATCAACGATCAGCATATTCTTTGTTTTAATTGTGTGCTATTCCAAGTTTGTCCAAAGCCTCGGTGAACACGGCGAAGAAGTCTTTTATGTCATTCTCGTCAATGGCCCCAAGCGAGCAGAGGCGGAATGTGTCGCTTGTGGAGATCTTGCCTGGGTAGATCGTGAAGCCCCTTTCGTAGCAGTAGTCGTGCACCTTGCCGAAATCCCAGCGCGGATCTTCGGGATAGAGCACCGAGACGACGAGCCCGGACTGGATCTCAGGCCTTATCGCCTCTTTCAGACCGAGTTTGTCCAGTCCCTCGTGTATGGCTTTGTTGACACGGAGGTGACGCTCGTATTTAGGAGTCTCACCCTCTTCGTAATATTCCTTTAACCCTTGCAGCGCGGCATAAACGGTCTGCACCGGAGGGGTGAACCGCATCTCCCCGTTCTTCTCGAAGCCGGCATATTGCTGGTACAGATTGCAGTAGAACGAGCGCACCGGGTAGTCCTTAGACTTGACAACCTCAGCCGTCTTTCCGATGACGAACGAGAGTCCTGTCATCGCCATTATGCCTTTCTGCGCCGAGGCCATACAGAAGTCGATGTTGTCCCTTTCGACATCGATAGGGATCATCCCGAGCGATGATGTCGTGTCGGCGATGAGTATAGCCCCGTGCCTGTGGGCCGCCGCTCCGATCTCCCGGATCGGGTTCAGCACCCCGGTTCCGGTCTCGTGGTGGCAGCAATATACCACCGCGATGTCCGGGTCGGCCTCCAGAGCCTCCTCAATGGTCTTGATGTCGGGAATGTCATAGACCGAGGATTTCAAATCTATGTGCGGCAGGCCGTAGCATCTGCATACCTCGGCCGCCCTTGAGCTGTAGGCTCCGTTGTCCACGATGAGCATCTTCCTGCCTTCCGGCAGCAGCGAGTTCACGCACACGTCGATGCAGATCGTGCCCGATCCGCAGAACAGCACGCTTGTGTACTCATTCGGGTCAGCGTGCACGACCCCGAGGATGTCCTTGCGGAACTGCGCCATCCTGTCTGCGAACTCCTTTTCCCTCGGACAGATGTCCGGAACGATCTGCGCCATCTTGACGGTGTCCGTGGTCGTCGCGGGACCTGGGTTCAGTAGGACATTGCGCCTTATGTTCAGTTTGTCTATACCCATTTTACCTTTGTCATTTATTCGTAAATAATCAGCGTCATTTGTTCAGAAACGACATCAACGTGTCACGGTTCTGGACCGGGGTTGTTGTCGGCCGGCCGAGATCCTTCCTGTTGCCTCTGTGCACCCTGACCTCAAGAAGCACCGGTCCGCTATAGTCATTGAGTCTTTTCAGGGCTGCATTCAGCTCCTCCGCGTCTGTGGCGAGGAAAGCCTCCTTGTAGCCCACAGCCTTGGCTATCCCCGTAAGACTCACCTTCAATCCCACCGTCGGCTGCCCTCCCACGGAGTCGTGCGCCCCGTTGTTGAAGACGACGTGGACGTAATTGGACGGGGCCTTGTCGGCGACAATGGCCATCGAACCCAGATGCATCAGTGCGGCCCCGTCTCCATCGAAACACCAAACCTTCCGGTCCGTTCTCTCAAGGGCGATCCCGAGGGCTATCTGGCTGGCGTGGCCCATAGAACCTACCGTGAGGAAGTCCCGCTCGTGCCCTTGGTTCAGGGCCGCCCTGTACTCGAACAGTTCCCGTGAGATCATTCCGGTCGTGGAGACGATGACATCCTTGGGACCAAGCGACGAGGCGACCGTCCGGATGGCCTCCTCCCTTGAGAGGGGATATTCATTAACCTCGTTCCTTTGCAGCGAATATGGCTCGAAGGTGTTTTTCCTGACGATGAGGGCGAACGCCTCGCCGGTCCCCGTCATATATCTTACCGCCTCGTCCAACTGCCTGCGGAAATCCTCCTCGTCCTGGCTCAGGATCTCGTTCCTTATGCCCATAGCGTCCAGCAGCGGGATGGTGACCTTGCCTTGCTTGACGTGCTGAGGCTCATCGTGGACTCCAGGCTCGCCACGCCACCCGATGACCAGCAGGACGGGAATATTATAGACTTCCCTGTCCGTCAGCGACGCCAGCGGATTGATCGCGTTGCCTTCTCCGGAGTTCTGCATATAGACGCACGGAATATGCCCGGTCGCGAGGTAGTGCCCGGCGGCGAGCCCTATGGCACCTCCCTCGTTGGCCGCGATGATGTTGTGCCTGTCGTCAAGAGTGTCCGAGATGAAGGCGCATACGTTCTTCAGCAGCGAGTCCGGCACTCCGGCGAAAAAATCTATCCCTTTCGCGACGAGGGATTCTATGAATATCTTGGGAGAGAGCATATTCCTTACTGTTTCTTTGTCCCCGGTATGAGGTTGAGGATATCCTTTATCGGCATACACAGCTCGTTGGCCTCCAGCGAGCGCCCGTGCTCCAGGATGGACTTCGCGCAGTTCACCATCGCCGGGTAGGCGCTGCGCAGCAGGTGGTTGGCGTAGATGACAACGTTGATTCCCCATCCGGCCAGTTCGGTCTCGGTGAATTGGTTGTAGGTTGTCGGCACCACCACGATCGGGGTGTTTCTGTCGGTCTCCCTGAACCTGTGGCAGAACTCTTTGATGTCCAATCCGTCCTTGTTCTTGGAGTGGATCATAATTCCGTCGGCTCCGGCCTTGACGTAGGCTCTGCAACGCTCAAGAGCGTCCTCTATAGTCTTTCCGGCGATAAGGGACTCGCATCGGGCTATGATCATAAAGTCCTCGGTGATCTGAGCGTCCTTCCCGGCCTTGATCTTCGCGCTGAAACCTTCTATGGTGTCCTGCGTCTGCACAGCGTCCGTCCCGAACAGGGAGTTCTGCTTGAGGCCGACCTTGTCCTCGATGATGACCGCCGAGATTCCGAGCCTCTCCAATGTCCTGACTGTGAACACGAAATGTTCGATCTTTCCACCGGTGTCCCCGTCGAATATGACAGGTTTGGTAGTCACCTCAAGCGTGTCGTTGAGGTCGTGCAACCTGGTCGTGAGATCGACGGCCTCGATGTCCGGCTTGCCCTTGGATGTTGAATCGGTCAAGGAGGAAGACCACATCCCGTCGAACTGTCTTGTCTCGCCGTCCACCTCTACGGAAGTCTTCTCGATGATCAGCCCGGTCAGTCCGCAGTGTGATTCCAGAATGCGCACTATCGGCTTCGCGTCGATCAGCCTGCGCAGCCTTTTCATCCTGATCTCCGGAGTCGTGCCGAACCCCTCGATCTCCTCGGCGAGTCTGGAGGAGTTGATTCCTTGCGTGTATGGGATCTCGATGACCTCTCCGCCTATCTCACGCATCACATTGAAGACATCCTCGCGGATTTTTCTGGCTGGACCTTCCTTCCAGTCGTCCCCGTGGATGATATAGTCCGGACGGTATTTCCGGAGGTTCTTCACGTAGCTCCACTCGTCTTGCGGCACGACATCAGCCACACCCTTGATGCTGCGCACGACCGCCTCCCTCTGCTCGTAAGTCAGTACCGGCAGCCTTTTGTGCGTGGCGATCGCCTTGTCCGTGAACAGTCCGATGATCACGTCACCGTGCCTTGCCCCCTCCGAGATGATGTTCGTCAGCCCAGGGTGTATCACATCGGCTATCATTCCGAGATATACTTTCTTTGCCATCCTTTAATATTCAATATTATCAGTATTAATCAGTTGCGGCCAGTCTTCCGGTAGTGGGAAAACGGTCGCCGCGCGGCGGCGCGCTCCAAACTTTCAAAGATAATCAAAAACCGCCGAATATTTTTCTTCCGCGACCGGAAAACTATTTATGAATATGCCATCTCATCCTCCGGTGTCAGCCTGCTGTTTCATTTCCTTTTGATCGTTCGCCCTGAAAGTGTCATTTGGTTGAATAAATTGACATCAGCGGACTATTTTCGTGATATTTTGGAGAAATGGTTTAAAATTTGATATCTTTGTCACGGTTTGGAAATCCGGAATGACCTTCAAAGTTTGGGACTCTTCCCGGATCTCCACGAAGTTGAACAATTTAATATTCATTTTTATTATGAAGAAAGTATTTTCATTCATCCTCGCGGCATCTATGATGCTCGCCGGAACGGTCGCTATGGCGCAGCCTTCAATCGGAATCGGATTCGCTAACTCCACTGACAAGGTAAAGTCTGGAAGCACCACAAACTCAACCAATCTGAGCGGTTTCTATGTAGGAGGTTCTTACAACATCAACCTCGCCGGCGCTCTGAATGTGGCTCCGGGTGTGTACTACTCATTGCTTACCAAGAGTGATGCCGACAGCTATTTCGGGTTGGTGGACACCAAGGTTGACGTGACAGAGCACTATCTCTCGGTTCCTGTTATGTTCAACGTAGGCCTTAACCTTTCTGACGGCATCGTCGGCAGAGTCTATGCCGGACCTACCCTGGCTTATGGCCTGGCTTCCAACACCAAGGTAAAAGGGACAGTGGCCGGCTTCTCCAAGGATACCAAAATCGACAACTATGATGACGACTACAACTATCGTCGTTTCGATGTGATGCTCGGCGGCGGCGTAGCCATTGACTTCTTCGATATGGTCCGCTTCAACGTAGGCTATGACTACGGCCTTGTGAACCGCTATTCCGGAGACGGTGACATCACCCGCCATAGAGGCCAGCTCAATGTCGGAGTCGCCTACCTCTTCTAAGTCTGGAATTTCCAATGAATATGAACGGTCAGGGTTTTCCCCTGGCCGTTTTCTGTTAAAGGTGCGGCGAAATCAGAAAGCCCATCCGACTCCGAATTCGAGGAAACCACCTACATTCGATCTAAAAAAACTACAGGAGATCAGATTTCCGCCGATGTAGGTTGTGAAGTGTCTGAAACGCAAAACCGCTCCCAGATCGAGTGACCAACCTTCGTGTCTGTAATACAATACTTCGGTAAAAATTTACCGTACTAAAAAGTTAAACAATGGAAGCCGGGTGACCGGTTCCGCTATATAAA
>CAKVCK010000008.1 GCA_934725575.1 uncultured Bacteroidales bacterium | reverse complement strand
CTACGTTATATTCATATAATGTCACTTTTATGAAGAAGATTCTTGCCATACTGTTGTTAATGGCCGCGGTTTCATTTGGATTCAGACTTGACGCTCAGATCGCCATATCAGAAGATATGTTCGGACGCACTTCATTCACGGTGAAGGCGCAGATCCTTGACTCGCTGACGCGGGAGCCGATCGCGTTCGCTTCGGCGTATCTCAGGCATCCTAAGGACACTGTCATCACCAGTTTCGCTCTGACGGACACGCTCGGCAAGGCTGAGTTGAAGAAAGTGGCGAAAGGCGAGCATATGCTTTGCGTTGAATATCTTGGGTATAGGCCTGTCTATCGGAAGATTTATGTCAGAGACAACTATGACGCGAAGACTATTCTTATGCAGCCGGACGACAAGGTGCTGAAGGCGGCGTCTGTTTCGGCTGTCGGGACACCGATGGAGATGAAGGGCGACACCCTTATCTATAACGCCTCTTCTTTCAGGGTTATGTCCAATGACAACCTTGCGGATCTGCTTAAGAAGATGCCTGGAGTTGAGGTAGGCGAGGACGGGACAGTCAAGGTCAACGGCAAGGAGGTAAGCAAAATCACGGTCGGCGGAAGGACATTCTTCCTTGGTGACAACAAGGCTACTCTCGACAACCTGCCGGCCAAGATTGTGGACAAGGTAAAGGTCATTGACAAGGAATCGGAATCCGCAGAGTTCACCGGCATAAAAGGTGAAAAGGAGAAGGTGATGGATGTGGAGTTGAAGGAGGAGTATAAGAGCGGGTGGTTCGGCAACGCGAAGCTGTCCGGGGGAACGACCGCTTACGGCAAGGACGGCAACGGCTTCAAGGAAAAAAAGGATCTGCTCTTCAGCGGCTCGGCTATGGTCTCGGCCTACGGAGAGAAGAATCAGGTCACGAGCATCGCCAGCGGGTATAATTTTATGGCTCCGGGATCCGGGATGTTTGTTATGTATGACGGTAACGAGAGCGAGATTCCGTCATTGCCGTACAATGGAATGCACAAGAGATGGCAGGTGGGAACGAATCTGAACTCCGATGCCATAAAAGGCTTCACCACAGATGCTTCCGTTGTTTATTCATCGGAGAACGCGGACAAACATTCGAGGACAGACCGGACATCGTTCAAGGAGGATGGAGACCTTTTTGACACTTCGGACGAGATAGAGAACGGCAATCTGGACAAGTTCACAGTACGTGCCGAGTTCAAAAAGAAAAACAGGAAGAAGACATCGCTTTACTTTGAACCATCCTTCTCTTGGTATGATTATGACTTAAACTCCACCGGTAACACACATTCACTTATGGAAGGTGAGGAGAGAAACCGTTCGGTGTCAAACTCACTCTCAAAGAAGAGTGGAATCTCCACCGGAGGTGATTTGAGCGTCGGGATCAAGAAGCTTGGCAAGGACAGACGGGCGATAACCCTTGATATAGACTACACTTTGAGTGCGAACGACGGAAAATCAACCGAATATTCAAAAACAACGTTCGCCTCTTCTGGCAATGAGGACATACGTGATCTGACTTACGACAAGGACGGCAGCTACAGTGACATAGGCGGATCGCTCAAATACGTCGAGCCGTTCGGCAAGAACTGGGCGCTGTCAGCCACATTGAGCTCACGCTATAGTGTAAGGAAGTCAACCAGTGACGCGACCAACAACGTCGATGGCTCCGTGAATAACTATTACTCATCGGTGTCGGACAACTATTATTTCTCCAATAATGGGCAACTTTTGGCTCAGTACAACAAAGGAAAGACCAATATTCAGTTCGGAGGTCAGGCAAGGCTCTACAAGAACGAGAACTACGCCCGTTCTTTCGGGCTTGACACCAAGACTGGTGTCGGCGAGTGGCAGACAACTCTTTCGCCTTTCGTGAATTTGAGATATTCCGACAAGAACAACAATGTGTATTTCAGACTGTCAAGCAGTACGGTAAGGCCTTCTTCCGCCAGCATTGTGCCGACTTTCAATATTGTCAATCCTACAAGGATCACGGCAGGAAACATCTACCTTAAACCTGTCACTACCGAATATCTAAGTACTTCATATAGAGGTACGTGGGGAAAAGTGCGTTTTAACGGTTGGTTGTTCGGAGATTATTCGTCAAATTCACAAGTGTCCGCCATTTGGTTTGATGAGAACAGCATAAGGTACTCGATACCTGTGAACACGAAGAAACCTTCCTACAATTACAGTACGGACTTCAACTTCTTCACTCCGTTGTCCAAAGATGGCAAACTGCAATTCTCCGTCAGTGGAGGATTGACGGCGGGCCGATCAGTAAGTTACCAAAGCAAAGGCACACTTGATGGAATTGACCTGGACTCTTTTGACTACACGGCGTTTATGGGAAATTTCTGGGGTGACGCTACCGGGGACCGCTTCTACTCAGGTCTAAGTGGATTTCAGGAAAGCTCGACACGAACAATCAGAACGAATATATCTATGTCGTTTACCTTGAATTTGGATCGTTTTTATCTGAATCTCGCGCCGGCGGTCAACAATTCAAGATCAAGATACTCTCTGGATTCAAAAGCGAACACAAACTATTGGGAGACATTCTTGAATATTCGCCCATCCTACACATCACCTCACGAATTTGAGTTTCAGTCGGAGTTTGCCTATGTGATCCAAAGAGGTTATGGTTCTGGGTATGACGATGATTATGTACGATGGAATCTCAGTGTCGGGAAGAACATAAAGTCTTTCAACATCACCCTTACCGCTCAGGACTTGCTCGACAGCGCAAGGTCACTGAGGCGTAACGTGCAGGATGATTACGTCCAGAACTCCTACACCAATGTGCTCGGCCGCAGGATTATCCTCTCATTCACCTGGAACTTCGGCAAGATGGACGCCTCCAAGAGCAGCGCCGCCCAGGATGCGATGTGGAATATGGCGTACTAATCAAAATGTCGCTTCGACAGGCTCAGCGACCGGAATTCTAAAGCAGATGCCCCAGGAAGAGCGCCTTCTCGGAGTCAGACATACCACGCCGGCGGGCATATTCATCAACCGCCTTCTGGTTGACGCGGCGGATTTCAGGATAAGTGGCCTCCGGATGAATGAATATGAGTCCGCAGATGCTGGCGTCCGGAATCATAGCGCAACTGTCCAGCAGCGTGATGCCAAGTCTCTCTGATTCAGGCAGCAACCTAAGAATATCCCGCTTCAGCGTGTGGTCCGGGCAGCTTGAATATCCCGCCGCAGGCTTGATGACCTTCGCCCCGCTGAACTCTGATGGCAATTCTTTATGAATATGCCCGCTCAGCCATTCGGACGCCGCCTCGGCAAGAGTCAGCCGCACGGCCCTGGCCAGCATCGGCCCGTATTCCGTGCTGCAAGCCGGACAGTCACAGCCTGACGGATGCGATTCCGTGTGCACCGAGATCGCGAACATCCCCATCGGCGACTCGAACCCATATTCCTTAGGAGGAACGAAATCGGCCAGCGACCGTCCGCCTTCCTGCCGGAACATCGGCAGCCGGAAATCCTTCGAGACGATGTCATCCCCTTCGCTATGACACCCGTCAAACCTTGCTGAAATGGTAATCCGACAAGCGTTTCCGTCCTTTAGTCTATCAATCTCTTTAAGTGCGTCGGCACGGAGTTTCCTCAGTTCGTCGTGTCCTGTTCCACTTTTTATTCCCCAGATCGCCGCGAACATATTCCAGTCAAAGAACGGCTTCACTTCCTCAATGTCGAGCCTCCGTCCTGCGATGTTCAAGAATGGTTCTCCCTTTATGAAACTGGATGCCGGGAATGGTTCTACAGCCTGCTGACCAGCCTTTTTCTGCCGCGAAGATTGTGCGTAAAGTTCCCGTAGATGCTCCTGTTTCTGATGCTCGGCAGCCTCCGTGCCCTCTCTGTCCGTGATAAGCTGGTTTGCAAGCACCGCGCTTGCGGATGCGTCCTGCGCATAGAACACGTGCCCGTAAAGCGGAGCCAGCTTGACCGCCGTGTGGAGCGCCGAAGCCGCCGCCCCGCCCACAAGCAGGGGAGTGTCCATCCCCCTGGCCGTCATCTCTTTGCAGATCTCCTCCATCTGGTAGAGCGAAGGAGTGATCAGTCCGCTGACCCCGATAAGGTCCGCAGAGCACTCCGCCGCCTTTTCCAGAATCGTCTCCTTAGGCACCATCACCCCAAGGTCCACAATCTCGAACCCATTGCAGCTCAGGACGATCTCCGTGATGTTCTTCCCGATGTCGTGCACGTCCCCCTTGACGGTAGCGAACACGATCCGAGGCTTTTTAACCTCTGACTCTCCGCCCCCTTCCTCGATGTAAGGTTGCAGCAGAGCCACCGCATTCTTCATAGTCTTGGCCGACTTCACCACCTGAGGCAGAAACATCTTTCCCGCCCCGAACAGTTCCCCGACCCGAGCCATCCCGCTCATCAGCGGCCCGTCAATAATCTCCACCGCCTTCTCGTACTTTGAAAGACACTCATTGATGTCCCTCTCCAGTCCCGAAGAATCCCCCTTGACCAGCGCCCGCACCAACCTCTCCTCCACCGTCGCTTCGACAGGCTCAGCGACCATCGAAGCGCTCGAGCTGTCACCAACTGCCGAATTGCCATTTGCGGAAGATATATTACCAGAATCTGCACCTGTCGGCTCCGGGTCGGAAAGGGTGAG
Organism: uncultured Bacteroidales bacterium; assembly: GCA_934725575.1. Taxonomy (GTDB): domain Bacteria; phylum Bacteroidota; class Bacteroidia; order Bacteroidales; family UBA932; genus Cryptobacteroides. Next base: position 117,333 of record CAKVCK010000008.1, on the reverse strand, counting down.
GCGACCCTTTACCCGGATAGGGCGCGAAGCGTAGGTCGCCTCTGCCCTTTCCGACCCGGAACCGACCCCAACAGCATCCTTTTCCACCATAATCCTCGAAGCCTTCTCAATCAACCGATCCGTAGCCTCAGCATCCGAATCCAGAATCACATCCTCCACACACTTAAGCAACCCCGGCTCAATCTCATCATAAACCCGCAACATCCCCGGATTCACAATCCCCATATCAAGCCCCGCCGAAATAGCATGGTAAAGAAACACCGAATGCATCGCCTCCCGCACCTCATTGTTTCCCCTGAACGAGAACGAAAGATTGGAAACTCCCCCCGAAGTCCGACACCCCGGCAGATTCCCCTTGATCCACCGCACCGCCTCAATGAAATCAATCCCGTACCTCGAATGCTCCGGAATCCCCGTTCCCACAGGCAACACATTCACATCGAATATGATGTCACAAGGCCGAACCCCGACTTTGGAAGTCAGCAATGAATATGCCCGCCGGCAGATCTCCACCTTCCTGTCGTAAGTCGTAGCCTGTCCCTCCTCGTCAAACGCTATCACGATAATGGCCGCACCCAACGCCTTGATCTCCCGAGCTTTCTCAATGAATATTTCCTCTCCTTCTTTAAGTGAGATGGAATTCACGATACACTTCCCCTGGGCGTTCTTGAGCCCTGTCACCAACGTCTCCCAATGCGAGGAATCTATCATAATAGCGGCCTTGGCCACAGCCGGATCATTGGAGACATAACGCAGAAACTTCTCCATCTCAAGCCTAGAGTCCAGCATAGCGTCATCCATATTGATGTCGATGATGCCCGCCCCGTTCTCAATCTGCCCGGCGGCGATCTGAAGTCCGGTCTCGTAGTCCCCGGCCGCGATCAGTTTCGCGAACTTGCGTGAGCCCGCCACATTGGTCCGCTCTCCGACATTCGTGAAGTTATTCTTCCTGTCAACCGCCACGCTTTCCAATCCGCTGACATAGAGTACATCATCCGGCTCAGGAATCGCTCTCGGAGATATTCCTTTAACCGCCTCGGCCACAGCCTTGATGTGTTCCGGAGTCGTGCCGCAGCATCCTCCCACAATATTCACAGACCCTGCCAGCGCCATTTTCCGCACGGACTCCGCCATCTGGGAAGGGGATTCGTCATATTCACCCATCTCGTTCGGCAGCCCGGCGTTAGGGTAGCAGCTGACGGCGCAGGTGGCGAACGACGCGACCTCGGCGATCAGCGGAATCATCTCCTCCGCCCCCAGCGAGCAGTTGAGCCCGAACGACAGCGGCGAGCAGTGCTGGACAGAGCGGTAGAATGCCTCCATAGTCTGCCCCGTAAGCGTCCTCCCGCTGCGGTCACTCATTGACGCAGAAATCATTATGGGAATATCCGATGCTTCGGGAATATGTCCGAGCGCATACAGGGCAGCCTTTGTGTTGAGGGCGTCAAAACAAGTCTCGAACAGCAGCAGATCCACTCCACCTTTTACAAGTCCTCTGATCTGAACCTCGAACGCCTCCGCCATCCCGTCAAATGAATATGGACGGAAAATCGGGTCGTTGATGTTCTGGGCAAGGGACAATGATTTGCTTGTAGGGCCTACGCTTCCGGCCACCCAAATCTTGCGTGGAGCTTCATCGGCGGCTTTGCGGGCTATCCGCGCGGCGGCCTCGGCCATCAGTCCGGCTTTGTCTGACAGGTTATATTCAGATTGCGAAATGCTGTTGGCGCTGAATGAGTTGGTGGTGATTATGTCGGCTCCCGCTTCAATATATTCATTGTGAATCTCAGCGATAGTCTCAGGGTTGGTGAGATTGAATGACTCGCTGTTGCCTTGTAGGCCCTTGCGCTGAAGCATCGTACCCATCGCTCCGTCTAGGATGAGGATTCGCTTGGAAAGTTCGGTCCTGATGTCGTGCATCGCGTTGGTATATTCATTGATTGTCTAAAAACATTCCCGCAGGATTCCGATGATGTTGGCGGACTTGCCCATCGTGTAGAAGTGAACACCGGGAACTCCGTGAGCCAGAAGGTCTTTGCATTGAGCGGTGGCCCATTCCTGACCTATTTGATAGACCGCCTGTCTGTCGTTCTCGTGGGCGGAGATCTCGCTTGTGAGTTCGAACGGAATGTCGATTGAGAAGGATTCCGGGAGCAGTCTCACTTGCTTTGGAGTTGAGATCGGCTTGAGTCCGGGGATGATCGGGACGGAGATTCCTGCCGCCCTGCATCTGTCCACGAATTTATAGAAGACCTGGTTGTCGAAGAACATCTGGGTTGTGATGTAGTCCGCTCCGGCATCGACCTTGCGCTTGAGGTTTGCGATGTCCTCGTCCATATTAGCGGCCTCGAAATGCTTCTCCGGATAGCCTCCGACTCCGATTCTGAAAAAGCCCTCACAGCCGTTCTCCTTCTCGAAACGGCGTATCGCCCCCACGAGTTCGTTGGCGTGGTCGTAACCTCCAGGGACAGGGGAGAAGCGTTTTTCGCCCGTGAGACAGTCTCCCCTCAGGGCCAGGACATTGGATATTCCCATAAACTTGAAGTCTTGTAGCTGGAACTCGATCTGCTCGGCGGTAAGCCCTCCGCAGATGAGGTGGGGAACCACATTGACCTTGAATTCGGACTGGATGGCTCCGCAGACGGCTGTCTCGCTGACGCGCCGGCGTATGAGCCGCTTCCGGTAGCTTCCGTCAGGCTGTTCCTCGTAGGTCACTTCGTCCCTGTGGCAGGTGACGTTTATGTATTTGGGATTGAACTCGATGAACGGTCTTATGTCATTCAGGAGTTCATCTTTGGTCATCCCTTTCAGGGGAGGGACTATCTCAAGTGATGGGTATTGCTTCATTTGTTTTCGTTCGTTTTGTTTGCGTGTGTTGATCAGGCTTCGGCCTTCGGATGTTTGATTCCGACAACAGTAAGGACATCGCCATCGACCTTGAACCTGACATCCATATCATTGAATATCATTCCGTAAACCTTGTCCGGATCGTTCTGGTACCTGGGCCTCGGGTCTTGTGCCAATACCTCCTTCAGGGCGGCTACATCGGCCTTTGTCCAGCCTGGGATGGCCACTTCGACAGGCTCAGTGACCTCATCCGCGAACACGACCTTCAACGGCCTCCATTCCTTGTCATCGACAAATCCCGACACGGCATCCGGATGGCTGTCCGCATAAGTGACGTAAGGCTTTATGTCATAAATCGGTGTCCCGTCCATCAGATCCGCTCCCAGAACATTGATCACCGGCCCGATCGGTTTCCCGTCCGAGTCCTTGGCGTCATATTCAATGGATTCTATCCTGACCGACGAGAGCCCAAGTCCGTTAGGCCGGAAAGGGGAGCGGCTAGCGAACACCCCGATCCTCTCGTTCCCGCCAAGCCTCGGCGGCCGTACCGTCGCCTGGAATGGTCGCTCAGCGACTGAGGAGCTTGTCTTGGCGGCCGGCCGTGGCTTGTTCCCGGAGAATCCCCAGATCAGCCAGATATATTCAAACCCTTCCAGCCCCCGCACAGCGTCAGCGCTTCGGAACCGAGGCTCGAACACAATCCGACCTTTCAGCTCCGGAACCAATCCGGCCTGCCTCGGAATCCCGAACTTGGTCTTGAACGACGACCGGAACCGGGCCACCGGCTCAATGAACATAGCTGACCTGATCCCATTTGAGAGCTTCCTCGTTCTGCGGCTTGCGCTCATCGGCAGGATGTCCGACGGCGATCAGGCACAGAACGGAATATTTTTCCGGAATATTCAGAATAGACCTTACCTTTTGTTCCGCCGTCACCCCGGCATCCTTGCTTTCCCTGCCCCTAATGTGGCACCAACAGGAACCCAGTCCAAGATCTTCGGCCTGATATTGCATGGAAACCGCTGCGATGCTGCAATCCTCAACCCACATTTCCTGCTCCCCTGGCTCGCCAAGCACGGCGATCACCACCGGAGCTCCGGCTAGAAACTGTGAACCAGCTGTCCTGATTTCGGCCAAATCCTCTATCTTCTCCTTGTTGTCTGTGACCACGAACCTCCATTTCCTGAGTCCCTTCGCTGTCGGTGACATAAGGGCCGCCCTGAGAACCGTCCTGACATATTCATCGCCCACAGGCTCGTCGGTGTAGCTCCTATGGCTTCTGCGCGTCTGCGCAAGTTCCTTGAATGAGTTCATATTCAATTCCTCCTTTACCGCAAATTTACAATTATTATCCGTTATGATGAATATTCAAGGCGGAGACTTTTTCCGCCAACCACTTTTCGCCGGAAAATGCAAATGAATATATTCTTAAACCTTAAAACGTTTGATTTTTGTTAAAATAATTGCCAAAACCGCATAAATCGTTATAAAATTTGATAAAATAGTTGCCCTTGTTGAAAAAATGTAATATATTTAGGGTCGTAATAAAGCCTTATCATCCGATGGATAACAAGACAAATTCATTAGAGGTCCCTCAAAAGGGAAACATTCTTATAATCAACACGGGGTCCACGACCACGAAGTTGGGCTACTTTTCAGACGGTGTCAGGGTCTTTGACACCAAGCTTGAGCACACCGCCGAGGATGTCGCCAAATACCCTTCCGTAATGGATCAGGCGGATATGCGTCACCAGGCCATCAAGGATTTTATGGCCTCCAAAGGCATTCCGCTTGAGGACGTGGACATCGTTATGGCGCGCGGCGGGCTTATCGTCCCGGTCATAACAGGAGTCTATAACGTGAACCAGGATATGCGTGATGTCCTGAAAAGCTGCCGTGACGGGAACCACGCCTGCAATCTGAGCGCGATCCTGGCCGATGATGTAGCCAAGGAGATCAACGGGATCCGTGCGGACAAGAAGCTGACTCCTCGTTTCGGGAAATGCGTGGCCTACATCGCCGACCCTCCTATGGCGGACGAGATGCTGCCTGAGTGCAGGATGGGCGGAATCCCGGAGTTCTCCAGAAAGACCCTGTTCCACGCCCTTAACTCACGGGCGATAGTCAGAAGGTATTTGCGAGAGCACGGCCACAAGACCAATGATGTCACCGTGATCGTCGCTCATATGGGCGGTGGCGCGACCATCTCCCTTCACAGGAACGGCAAGGTGATCGACACCAACCATGGCCTTGGCGGAGACGGCCCTATCACTCCTGAGAGATCCGGTTGCTGCCCGCCGTTCGAGCTTATCGACATGTGCTTCAGCGGAAAGTACACCAAGGAGGAGATCCAGAAGAAGCTTGTGGGACGCGGCGGTGCCGTCGCTTACTTCGGCACAAACAGTATGCTGGATGTCGAGAATATGGCCAATGACGGCAATGAACTGGCTCAAACCTTCCTCAAGGCATACGTTTTGAACATCTGCAAGTACATCGCGGCGATGTCCGCGACCGCTGACGGCAAGATCGACGCTATCCTTCTCACAGGAGGCATAGCACACAGCAAGATGCTGATGGACGCCATCAAGGCGAAGATCGGCTTCATCGCTCCGGTGGAGGTCTTCCCGGGAGAGGACGAGATCAACAGCCTTGCCGAGAACGGCTACATGATCCTTTCCGGCCAGACAAAGGTTCATACATACAATAAGGACAGAATTATTGAAGATTAATTAATACGAATGATGAAGAATATCGATTGGAGCAAGCTGTCATTCAGCTACACTCAAACCAAGGCATTGGTGTACAGCCGCTGCATTGACGGAAAATGGGAGACACCTACGGTGACGGAGGACTTCAACATCTGCCTCAGCAGCTTCGCGGGGATATTCCATTACGCCCCTTCCTGCTTCGAGGGATTGAAGGCGTTCCGTGGGGTTGACGGCAGGATCCGGCTTTTCCGCCCGGACAAGAACGCCAAAAGAATGGCGGACAGCGCGACTTATCTCGACATGCCGTACCCGACAGAAGAGATGTTCATCAATATGTGCGTGCGGTGTGTGAAGGAGAATATTGAATATCTTCCACCGTATGAGGCGAGCGGAGCATCCCTTTACCTGCGTCCTGTGCTGTTTGGCGTCAACCCGCAGCTGGGCATTCATTCCGCGCGTGATGTTATGTTCGCTGTGATGTGTTCTCCTGTGGGGACATATTCAGGAGCAAAGAGCCTCAGCCCTGGTAGCGCTGTCATTTCGAGAAACTATGACCGTGCCTCTACATTTGGTTCAGGTTGCTATAAGCTTGGGGCCAATTACGCACAGTCGCTTCACGCTTATAACATCGCCCACAACACTGGTTACCGTGAGCTTCTGTTCCTTGATTCCGCCACGAAGACGACCATCGAGGAATTCGGTTCGTCCAACTTCTTCGGCATCAAGGGTAACACTTACGTGACTCCACGTTCCGGCAGCGTGCTTCCTTCCATCACAAACAGCAGCCTTCGTACAGTGGCTGCGGATATGGGAATGGATGTCGAGGTCCGTCCTATAAAGGTTGAAGAACTGGCTGAGTTCGATGAGGTCAACTCTTGCGGAACGGCTGTGGTCATCACTCCTATCTGCTATGTCGATGATAAACCGGCTTTGGAGTGTGAGGACGTGTCACGCCGCTACAGATTCCCTTCCGGAGACAAGTGCGGAGCGGTCAGCGAGAAACTCTACAACCGCATCATCGGCATCCAGAAAGGACTTGAGGAGGACACCCACAACTGGTGTCTGTTCATCGACTAGGCGATGGTCGGATTAGAGGCAATAGAAAAGATTCTTGTGGAAGGCGGGACTGACGAAGCGATCCGTCTGCTTGATGAATATATCACCTCCGCTCCGGAGCCTTCTGACCGTGCCTACTATCTTCTGGGCAACGCGCACAGAAAGAAAGGAGACTGGCAGAAGGCCATCAACAATTATCTGGAGGCCATGGCGATAAATCCTGAAAGCCCGGCGGCCAACGCCTATGCGATAGCGAACGAGATCCTGGATTTCTACAACAAGGATATGTACAATCAATAAACAACAAGGTATTATGGCTAAAATGAAAGGAGCGACCGTGGTCGACACCGAGAGATGCAAGGGCTGCAATCTCTGCGTTGTCGCCTGTCCGCTCGATGTCCTTGCTCTGACGACCAAGGAAGTGAACCGTAAGGGCTACAATTTCGCCCACGAGGTTCTTGCTGACACCTGTACGGGCTGCGCGTCCTGCGCCACTGTCTGCCCGGACGGGTGCATAACCGTTTACCGTCTTAAAACAGTCTAAGCTATGGCAGATCAGGAAATCACATTGATGAAAGGCAATGAGGCCATTGCCCACGCGGCCATCCGCTGCGGTTGTGACGGCTATTTCGGCTATCCGATTACCCCTCAGTCAGAAGTCCTTGAGACTCTGGCCGCCGAGAAGCCTTGGGAGACCACCGGAATGGTTGTCCTTCAGGCAGAGAGCGAGGTTTCGTCGATCAATATGGTCTATGGCGGAGCCTGCACTGGAAAGAGGGTGATGACTTCTTCTTCCAGCCCGGGTGTCAGCTTGATGCAGGAAGGTTTGTCCTATATGGCTGGAGCCGAGCTTCCGGCTCTTGTCGTGGACGTTATGCGTGGAGGTCCGGGACTTGGAACCATCCAACCGAGCCAGGCGGACTATTTCCAGGCCTGCAAGGGAGGCGGTCACGGTGATTATCACCTGATTGTCCTCGCCCCTGCTTCCGTTCAGGAAATGGCTGACTTTGTGGACTTGTCCTTTGAGCTTGCGTTCCGTTACCGTAATCCTGCGATGATTCTTGCCGACGGTGCCATCGGACAGATGATGGAAAAGGTCGTCCTTCCTCCATTCAAGCCTCGCCGCACCGAGGAGGAGATCATCAAGGAATGCCCTTGGGCCACGACCGGACGTGTCGGCGGAAGAAAGCCGAACATCATCACTTCCCTTGAGCTCCGTTCCGAGGAAATGGAGGTCATCAACCTCCGCATCCAGAAGAAGTACAAGGAGATAGAGGAAAAGGAAGTCCGCTTCGAGGAGTATCTTCTTGATGACGCTGAATATGCCATCGTGGCGTTCGGCTCCGCTGCCCGTATCGCCAAGAAGAGCATCGAGATCGCCCGCAGTCAGGGCATCAAGGTCGGTCTTCTTCGTCCGATTACCCTCTGGCCTTTCCCTACGAAGGAAGTCCAGAAACTCGCCGGAAAGGTGAAGGGCATCCTGTCTCTGGAGATCAACGCCGGCCAGATGGTCGAGGACATCCGTCTCGCTGTCGAGGGCAAGGTCCCAGTACAGCATTTCGGACGTCTCGGAGGCATCATTCCTGATCCGGACGAGGTTGTGGATGCGATCAAACGTCTGTTCTAAATCTGAAGACACAATGACAAGAGAAGAAATAATCGAGAAAGGGCAGGTTGTCTATAAGAAACCTACCTTGCTGAACGACACTCCGATGCATTACTGCCCTGGTTGCAGCCACGGAGTTGTGCACAAGATAGTCTCCGAAGTGATCGAGGAGATGGGAATGACGGACAAGACGATCGCCATCTCTCCGGTGGGATGCGCCGTCTTTGCCTACAAGTACATAGATGTTGACTGGGAGGAGGCCGCCCACGGTAGGGCTCCGGCACTCGCCAGCGCCACCAAGCGTCTCTGGCCGGACAGGCTGGTGTTCACCTATCAGGGTGACGGCGACCTCGCCTGCATCGGAACCGCCGAGACGATTCACGCCCTGAACAGAGGCGAGAACATCACGATCATATTCATAAACAACGCCATCTACGGAATGACCGGTGGGCAGATGGCTCCGACGACCCTTCTGGGCATGAAGACAGCGACCTGTCCTTACGGCAGGGAAGTGTCGCTTCACGGCTACCCGCTGAAGATCACAGAGATCGCCGCCACACTTGAGGGAACCTGCTACGTGACGCGTCAGGCTGTCCACACCGTGGCCGCCATCAACCGCACGAAGAAGGCCATCAGAAAGGCGTTTGAATATTCAATGCAGGGCAGGGGTTCCAATCTCGTCGAGGTTGTCTCCACCTGCAACTCCGGTTGGAAGATGAGTCCTGAGAAGGCCAACAAGTGGATGGAAGAGAATATGTTCGCCTTCTATCACCTCGGTGACCTCAAGGACAAAGGCGTTGAACTTTAAATCGACATGGCTATGACAGATGAGATAATAATTGCAGGATTCGGAGGACAGGGTGTCCTCTCGATGGGTAAGATTCTGGCTTATGCCGGTCTGATGGAAGGAAAGGAGGTCACCTGGATGCCGGCCTATGGTCCGGAGCAGCGTGGCGGTACGGCAAACGTGACAGTGATCGTCAGCGATGATCCGGTCTCCTCGCCGATCCTTTCCAGCTACGACATCGCCATTGTGCTTAACCAGCCTTCACTTGAGAAGTTCGAGCCTAAGGTAAAGCCGGGCGGAATCATCATCTACGACGGCTACGGAATTTCCGAGCCGCCGACACGGAAGGACATCAAGGTCTATCGCATAGACGCCATGGACGCCGCGGCGGAGATGAACCTCATCAAGACGTTCAACATGATCGTGCTTGGAGGTCTGTTGAAGATCCGTCCTGTCGTGAAGATCGACAGCGTGCTGGCCGCCTTGAGGAAGACCCTGCCGGAGCGCCACCATCATCTTATCCCTAAGAATGAGGAGGCCATCCGGAAAGGTATGGAAATCATCAAGGAAGTTCAGTAAGCGTTAAAGAATATTTAAGGATTACTCAGTGTAAATCCATGAAGATGGTACGTCGTACGTCCTTTTGAACTTGATTGAGGCTACGCTTTCCGTGCTTATGCTGACGAGCCCGATTCCGCCCTCGACATTGTCAGGGAAGGAGACGGGCTCTGTCAGTGTTATGTCTCCGTCCAGATAGTCGTAGATGCTTAGCGCTTTCAGATAGTAGTACTCATCCTTTGTGATGCCACGGATTGTCACGCTTAATGTTGTCTCTGATTCCATACGGTTGAAATTCAGGAGTCCGTGCAGCCCGTAGATGATTTCATTGGCGTTCACGTTGAACCCGATGTTGAAAGTTCCGTCGGAGAACTGTCTGTCAGAAAACACTCTGAAAGTGTTCTCCGAAGCTCCTTCCAAGTCGAGATCCTCGGCAGGGGCTCCATCGTTCAGAATCGGGTCGTTGCCTTTGTCAAGGCGGATGAAACTGTAGTCCTTGGTCTCTTCCCAAGTCATTGCCTCTTCACGCTCACTAGCGTACCTGATCTTTTTGTCGATAACTGAACGTCCGGACAGTATCCGGTAGAAGTTGTCCTCACCGGTGATGTCCTTGCCTTTGACACGGATCCGGTAAATATTGTCGCCATATTGATTCTTTTGGAGCAGAGTGTCGGTTATGCTGAATTCCGGAGCCTTTGGAACAACCACTTCCGAATAGGCCTTGTAGGCCCCGTTATCGGCCTCCGCCTCGATTCTCACGACATCACCTGGCTTGAAACCGGCCTTGAACGAGTATCTGGTCTGGTTGGTCTTGCCGGCGGCGTTGGGTCCTGCCGTGTACACATCTTTATGGTGCTCGTCTCTATAGTAGTGGCCGTAGATGTGCAGATCCTCCTTGATGAACAAGTCGTCATCACGGTTGTCAAGTTTTCCGTCAGCCACAAGAACGCCGTTGACATAGCACTTGACCGAACCTGATTTGATTCTCTCGATGCGGTCACTCTTGCTTACCGCCAGATAGACAAGATGCAAGGTGTCGCCAACCGTCATCTGCGAGTTTACTATCAGCTGTGGCTTGATGTCTTTCAGGTTGTAATCAATGTCCTTCGTGCAGGCTCCGAGCAGGACGGAGGCCGCTGCTGTGCATATAATAAGTCTTCTCATCTCTTTAGAAATTATAAGTGTAGCTGAATGACGGGATTATAGGCAGGATCGTGACAGACTTGAGTTTCGCCTTCCTTGTGTAGAGGCTTGATTTTGAATCACCTTTCGTGTCGGCCTTGTAATAGACAAAATTCGGATTCAACCTGTTGTAGGCGTTATAGACTCCGAAGTTCCAGATGCTTTCACCACGCCTCTTTTTCTTGTGGTAGTTGACTCCGATGTTTAGCCTGTGGCTCGGCGGCAACCTGTAGTTGTTTCGGTGCGGAGCATAGTCAATCTGGGTGAACGTCCCGTCAGGTAGCATCACTATGCTTTCTCTTTCAGGGATGGTCGTCGTGCCTCCGGTCGCGAAAGTCCACACGGCGCTGAGGTCCCACTTCTTTCCGAGCTTTTGGTTGACCACGAGTGAGATGTTGTGCCTTCGGTCATAACGGTACGGATAGCGTTCCCCGTTGTTGATCAATCCGTTGGAGAAGACTCTGTCACTTTTGGCCAGAGTGTAGCCCAGCCACCCCGTTGTCTTTCCAATCGTTTTCTGGATGAAGACCTCTACGCCGTACGCCCGTCCGTCGCCCATCACGACATTGTCCTCCCAGGACTGCGAGCTTGCCATGAAGGAGACACCGTCCTTATATTCAAGGACATTGTGCATCTCCTTCCAGTAGCCCTCGACGGAAAACTCCCAACCCGGAAGGCCGTTGTAATAGAGGCCCAATGAATATTGATCCGCTGTCACCGGCTTGATGTTCTTGGTGATAGGCACCCAAAGGTCAATCGGGAGAGTAATCTTCGATGAGGATAACAAGTGGACGTACTGCGACATCCTTGAATATGCCGCCTTGGCGCTGATCCCTTTACCGAAATCAAACTTGGCTGACATCCTCGGTTCAGGAGACCAATAGATCCTGCCTCCGGTGTGGAACATCGCGATGTGGATACCCGGGTTGAGTGTCAGCCGTTTGCCTATGGTGAGGTCATCCTCGATGTAGGCTGACAATTCGTGGCCGACACGGTTCTTTTCCTTGTTGTTGGAGTAGGTCGTGTCTGTCAGCATCTGTCCGTAGTGATTCTCTTTCTCAACGGTAGTGTAGGTCTCCGGGATGTAGATGTGGGTTACATATTCACCGCCGAATTTGATGAGGTGCCGGGGTGTCGGGGTGTAGTCGAAGTCGATTTTGGCCGTAAGGTCCTTGATGCCGGAGCCGTAATCGAACTTGTAGAGGCTCTTTGAGTCCTCGTTTTTCTCCGTCGAGTTGTAGCCCATTCTCATCTTGTAGTCTGTGAACGCTACTGTGGCGTTGGAAAAAAGTCTCCCGTTGAAGACATGGTTCCACCTTACGGATGTAAGCAGGTTTCCCCATCTGATGTAGGTTTTGTCGTCGAACTCGGTTTTGTTCTCGATCCCGTCGATGATGACATCGCCTTCATTGTCTTTGTAGTAGAATATGTCGCGTCCATAATAGGCGTTGAGGAACAGCCTGTCCTTGTCGCTGAATTTATGGGTCACCTTGCCGTTGAAGTCAAAGAAATAGTAGTTGGCAGGAATGTTAGTGGCTCTGAATATACCGTCGAAAAGGAATGTGTGCATTCCTCTCGCGCTGATCGAATATGCCGTCTTTCCTTTGAAGATCGGTCCTTCGAGATGGAACTTGTCACTGAGGACTCCTACTCCGATCGTACCGTGCGTCTCTTGAAGGTTTCCGTCATTTGTCCTTACATCTATGATGCTGGAGGTCCTTCCTCCGTAACGTGCCGGGAACGAGCCTTTGTAAAGCGTCACTTTCTTCACGGCCTCCGGCTGGAAGATCGAGAACAGGCCCAGCATATGCTCGGCGTTGTAGAGAGAGATCCCGTCCAGTAGAAGCAGGTTCTCGTCCGGCCCGCCTCCGCGCACATATATTCCCGAAAAGCCCTCGGCGCCGCTCTGCACGCCAGGCATCAGCTGGATCGTCTTCAGGACATCGGCCTCGCCGAAGAGCACCGGGGTGTTCTTGATCATATTCATAGGAATCTCGATCGCGCTCATTTTCGTGGCCATTATTCCGGATTCCCTTTGCGCCGAGACAACCGCTTCCTTGAGTTCAGTGTTCGCTTTCAAGGCGATGTTGATGGTAGTGTCCCGGAGCAGGTCAAGCGTGACGGTGGCATCATCGTAGCCGACGTAGGAATATCTCAGCGTCACCCGCCTGCCTTGCGGGATTGTCAATGTGTAGAATCCGTAGTTGTTTGTCGCGGCTCCAGCGCCTTCAGTGAGCACCCCGGCTCCGATCAGGGTCTCGCCGGAGGCCTTGTCCGTGATGTGGCCGCTCACCGTGACTTTCATACGCTGGTTTTGAGCCGATATGTCGAAAGCGGTTGTCAGCGTCAGAGCCGACAGGATGATGGCTGCAAGCAGCCGCTTGGAAGACTTCATATTCAAAAAAGTTTGGTTCAAATATGTATATTTCTTAAAAATTCATTTGTCTTTTAAGGTTTAACTATAACCGACATTACAAAATTCACGAAAATCAAAATCTTGCAATATGTCGGCCAATTTTTTTTGAAATGCAAAATTGGCCAATTTTTTTAATCTTGCGGGGGTCTTTACGGTGGTTTTTCTTAAATTTGCGATTATGCGAAAAAAATATTTTTCTATTCTTTTTGTTTTTTTAGTCCTTTCTCTCGCGGTTCTTTCTCCGGGATGCAAGAGAAAGGTCGAGGACGTTGAATCAGAAGTTGTTGAGGAAGTGAAGGATACACTTCCGCCATTGGGCTTCTGGCCGGATTCCTTGGATCTTTCCGAGGATGCTGTCCGCAATGGTGAGACCTTCACCGGGCTGATGTGCCGTCTGGGACTTTCGATGAACGATGCGATGAAGATGGCCGCTGCCTGCGACACGATCTTCGATGTCCGTAAGATGAGGGCCGGCAACAAGGTCCAGGCATATTACCAGTTTGACACAAGCGGAACGGGAAGCGCTGTCGGGCCGATGCTGAAATATGTCGTCTATGAGCGCAACAAGATTGACCGTGTGGTGTTCCGCACGACTGATCCTTTTGAGGTCTGGGAATGGTCCAAGCCGGTCGAGAGCACAAGAGAGTACACGGATGTGACGATCAAGTCGTCCCTTTGGAATGATATGCTGGCGGCCGGCAGTTCCCCTCAGCTGATCGTGCCGTTGTCGGAGATCTATGCCTGGTCGGTGGATTTCTTCGGTCTTCAGCCGGGAGACCGTTTCAGGGTGCTGTACGAGCAGAGAAAGTGTGACGGCGAGATAATAGCCGTTGACACAATATATTATGCAGAGTTCATCAGGGATGAAAAGATGATTCCTGCGATTATGTTTGATCAAGGTGATAACGGCAACCTCTATTGGAATGAGAAAGGGGAGAGCCTGCGTAAGGCCTTCCTGAAGGCTCCGTTGAAGTTCACCAGGATCAGTTCTGGATTCTCCTACCATCGTAAGCATCCTGTCACTGGACGTGTGAGAGCACATACAGCTGTTGATTACGCCGCACCTGTAGGAACCCCGGTGATGACAATCGGCGACGGTACTGTTGTGAGCGCCGGATGGACGAACGGCGGAGGAAACACAGTTAAGATCCGTCACAATTCCGTTTACACGACCAGCTATATGCACCTGTCCCGTTACGGAGCCGGAATCAAGGCCGGAGCGCGTGTCCGCCAAGGTGATGTCATCGGCTATGTAGGCTCCACTGGCCTCTCTACCGGTCCGCATCTGGATTTCCGTGTCTGGAAAAACGGCACGGCCATCAACCCTTTGAAGATGGACTCACCTCCGTCAGAGCCGATCAAACCGGAGAATATGCCGGCTCTTGATTCTACTTTCAGGTACTACAGGCAAATGATTGATACTTTGAAAGTGACAGTCTCTCAATAATATTCATTGAACCCGTGACAATTTTTCACGCTTGTTAAAGTAATATTTTTCAATACAATGAAGAAGAATTTTTATCTATTGCCCCTTGCCGCCGCGCTGCTGTTTGTTCAGGGCTGCGGACAACGTGATGCGTCTTCTGTTTCTCCAGCCATCGGCCGTGACGCCGAGATCGAGGCGAAAGTCGAGAAGGTGCTGAAAGGAATGGATCTCACCGAAAAGGTGGGCCAGATGGTACAGTTGACATCCTCTACGGTGACGGCACCGGGAGGAGTGACTCTCGATCCGGAGAAACTCCAGAATGTCATCGGCGAGATGAAGGTCGGCTCCATCCTGAACACATTCGGAGATGTCGCTCAGTCACGTGAGCTGACGGCTCAGCTTGTGAGCGAGATCCAGAAAAAGTCAATGGAGGAGATCGGAATCCCTTGCATCTATGGACTTGATATGATCCACGGCGCGAGCTACCTGACCGACGGAACCTTTTTCCCGCAGGAGATAAACCTCGCGGCGACTTTCAATCGTGAATATGCCCGTGCGATGGGCGAGGCTATGGCTTACGAGACAAGGGCCGCAATGGTTCCTTGGGTGTTCTCTCCGGTGATGGATCTCGGCCGGAATCCAGTCTGGCCAAGACAGTGGGAGAGTTATGGTGAAGACCCTTACCTGAACGCTGAGATGGCCGTGGCCGAGACGAAAGCCCTTCAGGGAGAGGATCCGAATCATATTGATGACGAGCACGTTGCCGTCAGTGTGAAGCATTTTATGGCCTATGGTGTGCCGGTTTCCGGCAAGGACAGGACTCCTGCGATCGTGGCTGGGAATGATCTTAGGGAAAAGTTCTTCCGCCCGTTCAAGGACTGCCTTGAGGCCGGTGCGCTTACCCTGATGGTCAATTCAGCCTCGATCAACGGAATCCCTACGCACGCCAACAAGGAACTTCTTACCGGTTGGGTCAAGGACGGTCTGGATTGGGATGGCCTTATCGTCACCGACTGGGCCGACATCAACAATCTGTACGAAAGGGATCACGTCGCCAAGGACAGGAAGGAAGCCCTCGCTATGGGCATCAACGCCGGAATCGATATGATTATGGAACCGAACGACCCCGATTGCTGCCTTGAACTGAAGGAGGTTGTCGAGTCCGGTCTGATTCCGATGTCCAGGATAGATGACGCAGTCCGCAGGGTTCTCCGCCTTAAATTCCGTCTCGGCCTGTTCGACAATCCGACCTGGGATGTCAGCGGTTATGACAAGTTCGGCTGCAAGGAGTTCCAGGACGCTTCCTACGCCGCGGCGGTGGAGTCCGAGGTGCTCCTCAAGAATGAAGGCAATATCCTTCCTCTTGAATATGGCAGGAAGATCCTTGTGACAGGGCCTAACGCCAACTCTATGAGGGCTTTGAACGGAGGTTGGTCTTACACTTGGCAGGGTGACGCCGACAGATTCGCCGGCGATTTCAACACAATCTACGAGGCTCTGGCTCAGAAATTCGGCGAGAAGAACGTTATTTTCGAGCCTGGTGTGGTTTACGATGAGACGGACCGTTGGGCGACAGGCGCTTGGCAGAAGGAATATGCTCCACAGATCGCCAAGGCCGTGGCCGCAGCCTCGAAGGTGGATGTGATAGTCGCCTGTGTCGGTGAGAACAGCTATTGCGAGACTCCAGGCAACATCGATGACCTGAATCTGTCAGCTAACCAGAAGGAATTGGTGAAGGCGTTGTCAAAGACCGGCAAGCCTATAATCCTTGTACTGAACGAGGGGCGTCCGAGGGTTCTGCGCGAGATCGAGCCGTTGGCTAAGGCTGTGGTTGATGTGATGCTTCCTGGCAATTATGGCGGCGACGCGCTTGCTGCCTTGATGTCCGGCGAGGAGAATTTCAGCGGAAAGCTGCCGTTCACCTATCCTAAATATGTCAACTCACTCCACACCTACGACTACAAGGTCAGCGAGAGCCGTGAGACAATGGCCGGTGAATATAACTACGATGCGGTTATGGACGTGCAGTGGCCTTTCGGATATGGCCTCAGCTACACCACTTTTGAATATTCAGAATTCAAATGTCTGAATGGCCCTGAGTTCGCCGCCGGTGATGATCTTAAGTTCGAGGTGACAGTGGCGAACACCGGCTCGCACAATGGCAAGGAGGCTGTCCTGCTATATTCAAGTGACATCGTGGCCAGTCTGATTCCTGATGTGAAACGTCTGCGTGAGTTCGCCAAGGTTGAGCTTGCGCCGGGGGAGAGCAAGGTCGTGTCGTTCACGGTTCCGGCCAAGGAGCTCGCGTTTGTGGGAACTGACGGAAAGTGGCGGCTGGAGGCCGGAGATTTCAGAATGAGCTGCGGCGGGCAGTCGCTGATGATCAACTGCAACGAGACAAAGGTTTGGGATACTCCTAATATTTAAAGATCCTCTGTGATATTCACCAGCGAGGTGGTGTCCCAGTTGAAGACATATTTTCTGTTGCCGATCGGGAGCGTGATTTCAATGGAATCCGCTCCCGGTTTGTATTTCGCGTAGGCGTGCCCTTCGATTGCGTTGTTGGGAGCGATCGTGTAGTCGCTGAGGTAGCCGATGCTGTTGCGCTCGATTCTGGCCATATCCTCAGCCTCGCTGTCCGCGATCATCATTGTGGCGATGTAGCCGGCCTCCTCAATGGCAGCGCTGCCGATGTCCCTGAGCAGATCCTCTCCGAAAGAGTCCCTGTCATCGGGATCCCCTCGGACGATTGTCGCCAGAAACAGCGTCGCGCAGAGCGTGCATATTCCCAAACCTATGGTTTTGGCAGTCTTGCGTCCGCTGATTCTGTTCAGGTAGCGGTTCTGGGGGAACAGTTTGACCGGCCCAAGTCTGGAGGCCACAGTGGTGTTGCGGAAGTCGAACCTGACGGGAACGTCAGTGTTGTTCTGCACGTAAAGGTCTATGCGGTAATATTTTCCGTAGTGTTGAAGGTAACGTACATTCATCAGTACATCCAGTCCGTCCACAGCGAAGACTTTCCAGGCGTTGCCGTCACGGTCCATTTCCATTTTCGGCCCACGCACAGGAGAATTATCCTGAATGCGCATTATTTTCAGCCCCGGTGAACCCTCGCTGAACAACGGTTGGAATGCTATCGTGTCCTTCGCCTCGATTTTTGGTAAGGTGTCGAGGCCATTTTCCTGAGCGGCCGCTGTGGCGCAAAGGAAGAGAAACACTGATGCGGCCAGAATCACCGGCCAAGATAAACGAACCTTCATTTTGGTTTCAGTTTGGTTTTGCCGTTGAGCAGCAAATTCCGTGCTTGTTAAAGATTTATTTGTTATTTTTGTATTTGGACAATTTTTGACAGAAATGAGAATATTCAAAAGGATCGTTCTGGCGGTCGTGATGCTTCTGATGGCCTCGGCTCCTGCCTGGGCTGTTTTCAATGAGAAGAACCTTACGCAAACCCTTCAGGTTCTGCGTTATGAGCTATGCAAGGCCTATCTGGAGATGGAACGCAACCAGATGTCGTTCGAGTCTCAGGATGACAGGCAGCACGCCGAGTTGGTACAGCTTATCCAGAGCTGTAACGAACTGTCACTGATGCTCTATTCGCAGAAGCAGGACTTCACGTTCGACCTCACTTACGCATTGCAGCAGGTCACGGACCAGTACCATAACTTCACACAGAGCCGGATGCCGTACGACAACATCATCTCTTACCTCAATGTGGAGATTGACCGTTATGACAGGCTGGTGACGGCTTTGAAGGTTCTTCCGCCGGAACTTATCGAGCTTCCGGACAGCCTCGGGCCATCCTTGCTGGATTCGCTTGCGGCCACCTTGCAAGGGCACATCCTGCCGAATGATTCCTACACTGAAGCCCATTCGGATGATCCTGAGCACGCCGGCCACAATCATTTCGGGATATTCGTTGAGGAGGATGAGCACGAGCACGGATCTTTCAGCCTTGACAGCCTTTCCCAGGTTTCCCGGGATAGCTGCCTTTTCTATTCCACGCGGCTTCTGAAGATGTTCACGGACATCCGGGACCATATGATAGAGGACAATGAATATTACGAGACGACCAACAAGCGGCTCAAAGAGGCGTATGACTATGCCCAGGGACGCTACAAGATGGTCCAGAAGAAGATATTCATAGACGGGCAGGACAATTATTGGACTATCCTGACCAGTCTGAAGTCATATTCATTGAGGGCGGCGAAGGATTTCAGCGACAAATATGGCCGTGCGTATTTCACTGATGTCAAGAGTGAGTGGCGCGGTCCGATGGTGATCGGCTTCTCTTTTATGGTCTTGATCTACCTTGCAATCGCTACGCTTCTGAGTATGCTGATTGTCAAGATGTTGATGCGCAGGGTGAAGTTCTTCAGGACGGAATGGTTTCGCAAGAGGGAAGCGGCGATATTTATGTTGGGGGCGGCGATTCTGTTCGTGATTGTCATAGGGATCGCAAGGAACGCCTCATCGACCTCGCATTTCTTCACTATGGCTGCCGGACTGCTGATAGAGTTCGCGCTTCTTCTAATCGCTGTCCTGACATCGCTTCTGATCCGCCACAGCAGCAAGCAGATCAATTACGGAATGCGGATCTACACTCCGATTATGCTGATGGGACTGCTGGTCATCACGTTCAGGATCATATTCATACCTAACAGCTTGATAGCGTTGGTTTTCCCTCCGCTTCTGGTGGTGTTCGGCTTCTGGCAGTGGGCTTCGATCCACCGCAACGGGCCGAAGGTTCCGAAGAGTGACAATTCCTACGCCATCGCGTCGTTTGTCGTGACGGCCATCACGTTTGCCATCTCCATTGTGGGGTATAGCCTGCTTGGCTTGCAGGTCTATATCTGGTGGATTTTCCAACTGACTGTTCTCCAGCTGATTGTGGCTTGTGACGACCTTCTCAAACAGTACCGCCACAAGAGGGTTGACATTCTTGTGCGCGCCTACCGGCTCAAGCATCAGAACGATGTTGGAAAGGATAAAGGGTCTTTCATACTTGTCACCTGGCTCTATGACCTCGTGGAGATGGTGCTGATTCCTGTGCTCTACCTGCTGTCGATTCCGTTCTGCCTTTATATGGCCTCGGAGGTGTTTGACCTGACGGAAATATGTATGGATATGTTCTTCTACCCGTTCTTCAACTACGAGTACCTGCATCTGTCTGTGTCCAAGATGGTTCTGGCCGCCGGGCTATTCTATGTCTTCAAATACATCTGTTATGTGGCGAGGGCTCTTTACAGGATTTACAAGCTGCGCAAGACCCTCAGGCAGACCGGTGCTTCGATGATCCGTGAGAACGAGCTGAACCTGACTCTGGCCAACAATGTGATCGGAATCCTTGCCTGGGGCACTTACTTCATCGTGACGATCTCGCTTCTGAATATTCCGACGAAGTCCCTGTCCGTGATCACAGCAGGCCTCGCCGCCGGTCTCGGTTTCGCGATGAAGGACATCCTGAACAACTTCTTTTACGGTGTGCAGCTGATGTCCGGCCGTCTCCGTGTCGGTGACTACATCGAGTGCGACGGAGTCCGTGGAAAAGTTGACAACATCACTTACCAAAGCACTCAGATAGAGGCTGTTGACGGAAGCATCATGGCGTTCCCGAACAGTTCGCTTTTCGCCAAGAACTTCAAGAACCTGACCCGCAACAATTCCTACGAGTTCCTCGGTCTGCCTGTAGGTGTGGCTTACGGAACCGATGTGGCTCATGCGAGAAAGGTTATTCTCAAAGCTTTGGCTCCGTTGTGCAAGCCTGACAAGTTCGGTCGCCAGGTGGTCGAGGAGAAGTACGGAATCCAGGTTGTCCTGAACGGCTTCGGTGACAGCAGCGTTGATCTGGTTGTGAAGCAGTACATTCTGGTTGAGCAGCGCACTGGCTACATCGCCGCCGCCAACGAGCGGATCTACAATGCGTTGAACGAGGCCGGAATAGAGATTCCGTTCCCTCAGCGCGATCTCAACATCCGTCAGATGCCTACTATGGATAAATAATTGTAGATGATAAATTTAGCGATATTCGTGTCTGGCGGTGGGTCTAACTGCGAGAACATAATAAGATACTTCAAGGATTCAGATAAGGTGAATGTCGCCCTTGTCGTTGCGAACAAGACCGGAATCCCGGCCCTTGAGAAAGCCGAAAGGCTCGGCGTTCCGACACGTGTGCTTCCAAAGGCGGACTTGAACAGGGAGGATGTTGTCCTGCCTCTGATGAAGGAATATTCAATCGACTTCATCGTTCTGGCGGGTTTTCTCCTTGTCATTCCTGACTTCCTGATCCGTGAATATGACCACAGGATGATCAACCTTCATCCCGCCCTTCTGCCGAAATTCGGAGGCATGGGCATGTACGGTCATCGCGTCCATGAGGCCGTGAAAGCGGCAGGTGAGACCGAGACCGGCATGACAGTCCATTGGGTAAGCGCCAAGGTGGACGGCGGCGGGATCATCGCCCGGTTCCGCACTCCGATAACCCCGGACGACACCCCCGATGACATCGCTGCCAAGGAACACATCCTGGAGATGGAACACTTCCCGCATTTGATTGACGAGATTCTTTGTGAAATATTTCCTGACCGTTGATACGTATGACAGGATCGAGACTTCGCCCGTTTTTCTATGCCGCGGTGACAATTGCAGTCGCTTTAATGCTTCTTTCCGGTTGCCGTACCTCCAATACGCCATCCGCCCTTGGTGACGAGACGCTTGAGATCCAGCCAAGGATGGAAGAACCGTCCGAAGAGGAGATCAGGTCCGGATATTATGTCACGATCTTCCTTGCCGGCACGATCGATATGGGGAACAGCGAGAATTGGCAGTCGGCTTTGGTCGAAACATTCTCCTCCAGCGAAGGCCGCTACATCCTCTACAACCCCAGGCGCGACACTTTCACCAGCACCCCCGAGGAAATGGAATATCAAGTCAACTGGGAGCTCGACCACCTCGAAAAGTCTCAAATCATAATAATGAATATCCTCGGCTCCAGCAATTCCCCCGTAACCCTCCTTGAAATGGGCCTCTTTATGAAATCCGGCAAACTTCTCGTTGCCTGTGAGCCAGACTATTACCGCCACTCCAACGTCCTCCTCACCTGCACAAGATACAATGTCCCCCTCTACTCCTCCCTAAAAGCCCTGATGCAAGAACAGTTTGGATTGGATTACCTTGGCACCTCCGTAAAGGAATAGCTCTTTAATCCAGTCCACCCTAATGTTCAGCCGTCGAAGTTGGCCAGCGTGAATAAGGATGATCAGCTTCTTACAATGGCGAGCCTTTTTAGCCTCAGCAGACTGATGGTGAATAAGGAAGATCAGCATCCTATAATGTTGTTATAAATTTACGAAACGCTTTCATCTAATAGATGATTGGAAGCGCCTGAACGGCACATTGCCGTGAAAATCTTGTGGCATTGGCCTCGAGTTTTTCAGCCCGATCCAGCTTCTGTGGAAATCTACACGATATGTGGCTGAAGGCGTTTTGTAAAATCTCAATAGGCTGAACAACAATTATAAGTGCGGCATTGTTTATGGATCCGCTATCTGTGTGCCTGATGTCTTGTACACACTTTCAGGTTTTAAGGGACAAACAAAGCGATATTGGCAACTTGCCCGTTCAGAGGCTTTCCCACCGGACATTTTGTTGATTCTGCGAACGAAATGAATTCGGTGTTTCTATGACATATTATGTGGTATTACCAGAGTTGCGAAAACGGGCAGTATCGCTTCAGTCGAAGTCAGAAACACATACGACGGCGGCAATTTCTCCATAAAATGCCGCCGTCGTTTGTCAGATGAAGGTTATCGGGAAATATATATCCCTTAATCTGAAATATTCAGTGGGGCTTGCAATGCTCCATTCTGGCCTAAACAAGCCTTATGTCTCGTAGCATTCCTATGGTTGGAAGGAGTGGGGCTTGCGATGTCCCTTCAGGCGGAAGGATTGGGTGTATTGCAAGAGTGGCGCGCAGAGAGATGCGTACGTACAAACACCCGCGCATACACCTACACACCTACACAACAATGCACTTACCGCAGTGATTCCAACTTGCAGTCGCCAGGGGCCTTGATGTTCTCGTCAAGGATGATCTCGCCGACGGAGCCGTAGCGGATAAAGCCGGTGCGAGGGTTCTTGATGGAAGGGACGTGGCCTTTCACGGTGGCCTGGACGGAGGAATATTCAAAAGCCAGATCAGCGTCAGCGCCCATTGTGCAGTCCTCCAGTACGAGGTCGTCGCAGTAGCACAGAGGCTGGGTCTCGGTGATGTGGCAGCGGACGAGGCGGAGGTTCTTCGAGTACCAGGCAAGATATTCACCATTAATCACAGAATCGATGACGGTGACGTTCTCGGCTTCCCAGAAGGAATCCTTGGAGTTCAGGACGCAGTTACGGATCTCCACGTTCTTGGCATACTGGAAACTGTAGTTGCCGTTCAACTTGACGTTGATCAACTTGACATTCTCACAGTGCATAAACACATAGTCGGCCCGGTCGATCACCGAATCCTCGACCTCGATGTTCCTGCAGTCCCAGAACGTCTCCGTGCCGCCAGGAATCTGGACGTTCTTCAACTTGATTCCGTCCATCCTGCGGAAGGTCTTCGGAGCGTCGATGATAGTGTCGTAAATCTCGCAATTCCTTGAATACCATAATCCTGAGCGTGCGCCCACGGTCAGCAGACTGTCCTTGATGACGAATCCGTCACACTCCCAGAAAGGATACTTGCCTTCGAACTGGCAGTGTACGGCTGTGATGTTGCCGGTCTCTTTCAGCGCCGATTCCCCGGCGTGGATCTTCACATTCTCAAGATAAAGGTCGTGTCTGCAGTAGAGCGGTCTCTCTCCGCCGAATTCCTGGTTGATGATCTTTTCCATATTCTCAAGTGATCTTTAGTTTCATCCATTTCTCGCCGCGCAGTCTCCAGTAGAACAGCAATCCGCGGACATTCAGCTCGATGCACATCGCCACCCAATAGCCGACGAGTCCCATCCGAGGTGTCAAAATCAGTGCCAGTCCGATGCGTATCACCCACATGCTTCCGAAGTTCATCACGCTCGGCACGAGCGTGTCGCCTCCGCCGACGCAGGAACCGTAGCCGGCGATCGAGAACGCATAGAGGGTCTCGGCGAACGCCTCTATTCTCAACACCTTGGCTCCCAGGGCGATGACATCCGGATCCGAGCTCAGCAGCATCATCAGTTCAGTCGCGAATATGAACATCAGCGCTCCCAGCAGAGTCATAATCCCCGCGGCCATCATCATCGTGATCTGCGAGAACCGCTTGGCGACTTCCTTGCGTTTCGCCCCGAGACTCTGGCCGACAAGCGTTGTGGCGGCCTCCTCTATACCGTATCCTGGCATGTAACAGAAGCTTTCGGCGATGATGGCCAGGGCGTTGGCGGCGATGGAGATCGGGCCGAGCGGAGCCACGATGATCGTGCTCATGATGTGCGACCCTCGCATGATGATGTTCTGGAGCCACATCGGCGCAGTGATGCCCCAAGCGTTGCGCACAGTCTTGCGCCGTGGAACGAACGTGCCTTGCTCTCCTTTGATATTCAATTCCTTGGAGCGTCTGAGAATATACCAGATCACGAATAATGAGGTGACGACCTGCGCCGCACCAGTTCCCAGAGCCGCGCCAGCCACTCCCATCTCACAAATGTAAATGAATATGTAGTTGAACACCACATCAAGGCCGCACATTCCGGTGTACATCAGGCTCGGAATCTTCATGTTGCCGCTGGCCTGTAGCATTGAATTAGCGGCCCATCCGACAGCGCCTATCGGAATGAACGCTGAATATATAAGGAAATATTCCGATGCGTCCTCATTGATCTCCGGTGTCCCGCCGAGCCAGTGGGGGAGCGCTCCGCTGATGCTCACGCCTATAATGGCGAGAACCAGGCCGATGATGAACACGGTGGATAGTCCTTGCCTCATCACGGCTCTGGCCCCCTTGAAATCCTGCGCTCCGCAAAGGTGTGCGATCTGAACTGAGAATCCCGAGCTGGCTCCGGACTGGAATCCGCCCATTATCCAGGTCGTTGTGGCGACCAGACCTATTGACGCTGATTGGTTCGCGCCAAGTTGGCCGACCATTCCGGCGTCGATGTACTGCATCAGTACGGATGAGATCTGGGCGGCGATGGCAGGCAGACTCAGCAGAATCGTTAGCCGAATCTGCTGCCCGAGTGTCATCGGAAGTCCCTGGCGGATCATCCCGAGGAGTATGTCTTTCTGTCCTGATGCCATAAATCTTGACAAAGATATCCACTAAATGTTATATGGCAAAATTCATTTTGCCATATAATATACCTTCTACCCCCAGTCCCTTCGGGACAGCCCTGGTGGGGCACTGGGGACCGTATTCCCCAGACCCCTTGCGTCGCTCCGCACTGCGTGCGCTTTTTTTCACCCCCCCAGTCACTACGTGACAGCCCCCGGTGGGGGCACTGGGGACCGTATTCCCCAGACCCCTTGCGTCGCTCCGCTCCGATCGATTCGTTCTACATTTATATTCATTTATCAAAATCAAAGGATTTTGTGTAGTTTTGCAATATGAAAGTTGCGATTGTGGGTGCCGGGGCGGCGGGGTGTTTCTGCGCCATTGAGTTGAAACGGAGGATGCCTTCCGCTTCGGTGGATGTGTTCGAGGCGGGGACGACGGCTTTGGCGAAGGTGGCGATCACCGGGGGAGGGCGGTGCAACCTTACAAATTCCTTTGAAGGAATATCTTCGCTGTCAATCGCTTATCCTCGTGGAGACAAGCTTATGAAGCGGCTTTTCCGTTCCTTTGATCAGCGAAGTACTTGGCAATGGTTCGAGAACGAAGGCGTGAAGCTTGTGCTTCAGGAAGACCATTGCGTTTTTCCGGCATCGCAGGACGCGATGGAAATCGTTAACACCTTGCAGGCAAGGATGCGACAGGCCGGAGTTACGCTTCATACAAAACGTAAAGTTACGGGAATATTCCCACGTCCTGAAGGTGGTTACACCATCTCGGTCGCAGAGCCTGCCGAAGCGACGAAAATGCTTGAATACTTTGCAGACATAGTGGTCGTCACCACCGGCGGCAGCCCGAAACTTTCCGGCCTTGGAATGCTTGATGGCCTTGATCTTGAAATCGTCCCACCTGTTCCGTCCCTCTTCACCTTCAACCTCCCTGGCAGCCCCGTGCGTGAACTGATGGGAACTGTAGTAGATAATGCAAACGCATCCTTGGTCGGCACGAAATTCAATGCCGCCGGCCCGCTTCTTATCACACACTGGGGAATGAGCGGCCCCGCGATCCTGAAACTCTCCTCTTATGCCGCCCGCTATCTCGCTGAAAATGAATATTCCGCCACACTCACCGTGAACTGGTTCGGTGACGCGGGCGAGCAGGATGTCCGTGACAGAATCATTGCCCTTTCAAAAGACAATCCTCAGAAACAGATTCTCAACACCCATCCGTCCGAACTGCCGTCAAGACTATGGACCTACTTGGCCACCAAGTGTGGAATCCGTGAGGATGCCCGCTGGGCCGAACTGGGATCCAAAGGAATGAACCGTCTTGTGAATATGTTGATCAATGACGAGTACCAGATCCGTGGCAAAAGCCGCTTCAAGGAGGAGTTCGTCACCTGTGGCGGAGTCGCCCTTTCCAACATCAACCTCAATACCCTTGAGTCCAAGAACCATCCTGGCCTCTATTTTGCCGGAGAAGTCCTTGACGTGGACGCGATAACAGGCGGCTTCAATCTGCAAGCCGCCTGGTCAATGGGCTACACTGTCGCCCGATCTATCGCCGTTCTATAAGTGAGGTCACTTCGCCAGTTCCCTGCGAAGCGTCTTTGCGACCTCCTTGAGACCTTCCTCAGAAGACCCAAGCCCTACGTAAGCGATGATGCCGTTCTTGCCGATGATCACGCAGCGCGGAACCCCCGACTTCGCGTAAAGCTCGAATATGCCCTTGTCCTCATCGACCAGCGTCAGCGGCTTGAGGTATGAATAGATTGTCTTGCCTTCCTCGCCGGCGAAAAACTTCTCAAGACTCGCCTTCGTGTCCTTGTAGGCGATCGGCTGGAATACGAAATCAGGATTGCCGTTGAATTCCTTGAGGGTGGCCGGAAGGTTCTCTGGTCTCAGTTCGTGCCTGCAAGGAGGACACCAGCTGCCCCAGAAAAGCAGCATTACGACCTTGCCCTTCTGATCTGCCAGTTTGAACGAGCCGTCAGCGAACTTCTTCCCGGTGAAGTCGGCCGCCTTGTCGCCCTCTTTGAGGATGGTGGTCTCACGTTTGATCTTCTCCAGCTCCTGAG
The DNA here is from genome assembly GCA_934725575.1 of uncultured Bacteroidales bacterium. GTDB lineage: Bacteria > Bacteroidota > Bacteroidia > Bacteroidales > UBA932 > Cryptobacteroides. The sequence goes on along the minus strand of CAKVCK010000008.1, from coordinate 90,439 downwards.
CTTCCTGGGCCGCTGATCTGTTTTTGTTCTGCGCCCCTGCGGATAATGAAATGCCAAGCGTCAGCATCGCAATCGCAACAATTGTAATCGTCTTTCTCATATTCATGAATATTTTGCACAATTTAACGAATATTTGTGATTATTCAATAGTTAAGCCGAAATTTGGTATATTCTGAAAATGACTATATTTGTACCTGTTGAATATTAACGAACTAACTGATGAGTAGAAAAGTTATGTCTTTGCTGGCGGCCACGGCGTTGTCAGCGTTGCTGCTCTCCTGCGGGAAGGAGGAAGTCAGCGTGGAATATGTCCACACGTCTTATGAAAAATCGGATTTCCCTGAGACGATCTCATTCAATGGCGGAACCTTCAAGTTCTCGTTCAAGGCTGACACCGTGAAACTGACAAGGGCAAGCGAACCTATATACCTTGCCTGGAAGTACAGGGTGAATGTCGGTGACGCTACCGGTGAGCCTGTTGAGATTACCTCCAAGACCGATGCTGTCGAGATTTCCGTTCCGGCAAACTACACTGAGAACTCCAGAAAGATCACGATCGAGGCAGCCTTCACTCCGGCTCCCGAGAGCTATGATGAAGAGCCTTCTTCCGATGTTGTCTGGAAAGAGGTCGCTTCGGCCACTCAGGACGCGGCTCTTGTACTGATCGAGGATTTCTACTGGGCTAAAGGCAACATCACCCTGAAGGACGGCAAGTTTGCGATAGCCGAGAATATGTCCGACGCTGGACTGTACTTCAAGAAAGGTAGCAGTTATGGTGTCAGCTCGGAGCCGGACACCTATGACGGCCTGGCTTACACTCCGTCCCGCGTCAAGATTGATCTTGCAGCGATTCCGGAGAATGATCCGGCCGATGATCCTTGCGCGAAAGTCGGTCCGGGGCTCAGGCTTCCTACCTACGAGGAGGCTTATTACCTTTACTATCAAGAGGATCTTGACAATGAGCACAGTCAGAATGGGGTTAAAGGTATGGGCTTCAAGAACTGTGATTTCTTCCTGCCTTTTGCCGGGACGATGTCCAAGACGGACGGGACGATCTCGATGAAGAATTCCTATGGCGCTTACTGGCTTGATGGAGAGAGCTACGAGGGTGACCGTTCGATTTATGTGATAAGTGATGAATATTCAATGATCTACTACGACCTGTCCAACACGAATCTGGCGTCGGTGCGCTGCGTGAAGAACATCAAGCAGCCGAGTCTTGTGTCATATTCCCCGAAGACTCTTGACAGTTACAAGGAGTTTAATCTTGAGGTTGTCACAGATCCTGGCGAATTCGCGCTTTATAAGGTTGAGCTTCTGTCGGATGTAGGTGATGTGTCCGAGATAAGCTGCACGCCGAAGGTCACGACAGTGACGTTCAAGAAGATGGAGGCTAACACGAGCAAACAGGACAAGACTTGGAAGATCTTCATCAACGGCAAGTACACCGGTGAGTCATTCGTCCAGCCGGCTATCGCTAACTATGCTTTCTATGCCGGTCACTCACCTGCCAAGCACGATCACACCGCGTTCTATCTTACAGTCAATGTTGACACGGATCTTAGTGATGTCCCTGTCGAGGTTAAGAGCAATGACGGTTTGTCGATGACAGAGAGTGCCTCAAAGTCTGATCCGGTTGTATATTTCGCTATTCCTGAGAACACAAGCAACACGGACGAACGTGTACTTTCCATTTATGTAAACGGTGAAAACACTGGCAAGACCGTGGTTCAGGCCGCAGCTCCCAAGCCGGAGGGATTCTCTGTGATTTGGAGTCCTGGTTACCTGACCGTCAAGGATGGAGCCTACACATTCGCCGGGCCTAAGGAGGTCGGAATGTTCTTCAAGTGGAAGAGCCGCTATGGTATAGACCTTGGACAGGAAATGAAAAGTTCGCTCAAATATTCCGGTAAGGCTTATGGCCCGGAAGAAACTGCAATTGCGTATGCGGACATCAAGCCTAACGAGGTTGATCCTTGCTCTTTGGTCCTTCCTGCCAATACATGGAGGATGCCTACTACTGAAGAGTTCCTGAATCTGACTAAGGGAGGCAGCAAGGAGTGGAAGTCTGAATCCTATAGAATGTGTTCTGACGGAGAACAGAATGTATTCTTAGCTGCGTCAGGCCAATTATCCAAGACGGGGGCCAGTGTGCTTATGGCAAATAGAATTTTTGTCTGGACTGGTGATACGGGAGCAAAGGCCGGATATGGTAAGTTCTTGCTCTGGTACTTTACGTCTGAAACGGCAGAAGCGAAAGTTACTGACAATGGCGTTGACCAGAACCAAGGCCTTCAGGTCCGCTGCGTAAGGGACAAATAATAATATTGATGAATATGAAAGAGCCGGCTGGGAGTGATCCGAACCGGCTCTTTTTCGGTTAATTACCTTTCCAAAAAGAGAAGAGGCCGACTTGAAGCCTGCCTCTTCTCTTTATTCATTCGGTCCGGCGGAACGCTTATTCCGAATATTCAGCGAAATCGGATTTCGAGGCTCCGCAGACCGGGCATTTCCAGTCCTTTGGGATGTCTTTGAACGGGGTTCCGGGCTTTATGCCACCATCAGGATCGCCCTCGGCGGGGTCATAGATCCAGCCACAGCGCAGGCATTCGTACTTTTTTGAGTCACTTGCCATAACAGTTATAGTTTTAGTGCAACATTATGGCGCGCCACCGCGGCGCACCTGCGCTATGCTCCTGCAATAACCGTTCCGTCAGCCTCTTATTGAGGCAGCCTTGTCAAACGGACATCATCGATCAACGAATGGTTTGTCTTGATGTTCATATTCTCATTTTCCGGCCGGAAGTCCAAGGTTATGGTGTGTGTGCCTTGTGGCAGGAGGACTTTGAGAGGGTTTGTAACGCCCCAGTCGTCCCAGTTCCCCTTTCCTCTCTGTGGCATCACAACGATTCCGATTCTTTTTCCGTCAACGGACAAAGTACGGACTGCGCAGCGGTTTTTGGTGTTCACCGGGCCGTTCCCATTGGCGTAGCGGAATGATATGGAATATTCACCGGTCTCGTCAATATTCACAGGAATATTCAAGGCAGGGGAGGACTTGTCCAGCTCGACAAATCCCGCTCCGGTGTAGCCTTTTACCGGCCCGTCTGGTTTATGGGCTATCTCGGATGATTCAACGGTGGTACCCTCATCCGGAAGCTCGATCTTTAGAAGTTGGCGTGTGGAGCGTGGCTCGGACGCGAATCCCTCAAAGCCTTTGCCGTCCACGCCGATCACTTGGTACTCGCCTGGCATTGTCGCATCGTATGTCGTGCAACGTGTCTCTGCGACCCGCTTCCCGTCACGGAGCACTACATAGTGGTGAATATATTCTATCGGATTCCAGCAAAGTGTCTTGCCCTCCAGCCAGGTTATCGGGGTCAGAGGAGCGTTGCGGTTCCCCACATTGTTCACTTTCATAGCGGGAATGTCATTGTCGTCCATCGTGATTTCGACGTTGAGTTTCCCGTGGGCCTTTTCGGCAAGTATGAAAGCCTGTTGTTTCCTGCCGTTCACCTTGAATGCCTTAATCTTGTCTCCGTGGCCTTTCACTGTGATGTCGAGTGTCGCTCCACGGTATTTGAAGTTACGGAGTGTGCGTGTCCCCGCCAAAGCTTTCGGCACAAATGGATGGAAAGCCAAAGTGTCTTTCCTGAAGTCGATTCCGAAAAGTATCTTGTGGGTGATCGCGAGATTTCCGCTAAGGCACCACAACATATTCGAAGAATTCAGTCTTGTGGCGATGTCTCCGTTGTCAAGGTTGAAGTTTTCCTTGTTCGTGCAGAACAAGGCTGCCGGACGGAACACTGAACCGATCGCCTGCATAACCCCGTCCTCGTTTCCAGCCTTGGCGTTCGCCATAGCCCACCAGGAGGCCACCCAAGGCCACAGCGCGTTGTTGTGGTATGCCGGCATATCAGCGATTTGCGGATAGAAGATCGCCACGCCGAAAGGTGTGGTCGGATTGTTCTCCGTTATTGCCTTGGCGCGATCCCGGTCTGTGATGCCCCACATAATGGCAAGTGATTCTCCAAGGGTCTCCGCCCGTGGATTCATTATCAGATTGTCACGGCCGTAAAGGTACATTCCATAGTACCCTTTCGATGGCATCCACAGATGTTCGTTGACGGCCTGGGCGATTCTGCCGGCCTGTGACTTGGCCTTCCGAGCGGTCTCAGTGTCGCCAAGTTCCTCCGCCATCTCGCCAAGCACGTACCAAGCACGTGAGTGCACGATTGAGGTGGAGAGAGTCTCAGTGTTGAATATGTCCGCGCACTGCATCCATTTAGGATGGCTTTGCTCACGCCAGTCAATAAACGAGGTCTCACCTTTGGCAAGCCCGGTCCTTTCATCGTAAACGGACTTGTAATCATCCTCAAGCGAACGCTTTACGATCGGGTAGATGAACCGTAGCCATTCCTTGTCGCCGGTCACTTTGTAAACCTCGTATGCGGCAACGGACCAGATCTCACGGTCTGTGGAGACCGGCCACGCACCACCGCTGCCGGTGTCCTGGATGATCCTGCCCATAGAGTCCACCTTCTTTTGCAATGAAATTCTGGAAGCCTCGGGCTGGAGATAAGCCATAGACAGAAGTATGGAATAGCTGACATCGCGTGTCCAGACTCCGGCCCATTCCTTTCCTGTCCTCAGTGTCGTGTCAGGCTCCACCGCGTTGACCATCTCGTCAAGCCCCATATTGTAGATGGCTTTATGAAGAAGATTGTCAGTGGAAAGCCGAGGGTAGGAGGAAATGTCATTCTTCAGCTTCCACATCTTTTGTATCGGCATCCGGAAGCCTGGCTGGGCTGAGTATGTGGACACGATTTCATATTCATTGGGAGCGGTGGCGAAGAATTCACCCTGTGTGATGGTGTCTCCCTGCCATTTGTAGGCATCCGTCTTGACAAATTCCTGGCTATGCGCGCTAACCATCACGCACATAGCCAGAATTGAGAACAAAGTTCTTTTCATAATATTCAAGAATATTCGCGGCAAAACTTGTCCGCCCGCGAAATGTTATTCCATCAATTTCTTGTATTTGAACCTCTTAGGCTCGGTGTTGCCGAGACGGGCCTTGCGGTTCTCCTCGTACTCGGCGTAGTTGCCCTCGAAGAACACCACGTTGGAGTCGCCCTCATAGGCGAGGATGTGGGTGGCGATCCTGTCAAGGAACCAGCGGTCGTGGCTGATCACTACGGCGCATCCGGCGAAGTTCTCCAGACCGTCCTCCAGGGCACGGATCGTGTTCACGTCAACATCGTTCGTAGGCTCGTCGAGAAGCAGCACGTTGCCCTCGTCCTTGAGAGTCAGAGCGAGGTGAAGCCTGTTCCTCTCACCTCCGGAGAGCACTCCGCAGAGTTTCTCCTGGTCGGAACCGCTGAAATTGAACCTTGACACCCAGGCGCGGGCGTTGATGTCCTTGTTGCCGAGCCTTACCCACTCGGAGTTGCCGGCTATGGTCTCGAACACGGTCTTGTCAGGATCGATGCTCTTGTGCTGCTGGTCCACGTAGGAGATCTTCACGGTCTCTCCGATGTCGATGGAGCCTGTGTCCGGTTTCTCGATGCCCATGATGAGCCTGAACAGCGTGGTCTTGCCGGCTCCGTTAGGGCCGATCACGCCCACGATTCCCGCAGGCGGAAGCGCGAACGAAAGATGCTCGAAGAGAATCTTGTCCCCGTAGGCCTTGGACACATCCTTGAACTCGATGACCTTGTTGCCGAGGCGCGGTCCGTTAGGAATGTATATTTCCAGATTTGCCTCCTTCTCCTTGGTGTCGGCCGAGGCCAGTTTCTCGTAGGCTCCAAGACGGGCTTTCTGCTTGGCCTGACGGGCCTTGGGAGCCATGCGCACCCACTCCAACTCGTGCTGGAGGGTCTTGCGCCTCTTGCTCTCCTGCTTCTCCTCCATCTCCAGCCTCTTGGTCTTCTGCTCCAGCCATGAGCTGTAGTTGCCCTTCCACGGAATGCCCTCTCCTCTGTCCAGCTCAAGGATCCAGCCGGCCACGTTGTCGAGGAAATAACGGTCGTGGGTAACGGCGATTACCGTACCTTTGTACTGCCTCAGGTGAGCCTCAAGCCACTGGATGCTCTCGGTGTCAAGGTGGTTGGTAGGCTCGTCCAGAAGCAGCACGTCCGGCTCGCGGAGCAGCAGTCGGCAAAGTGCCACACGGCGGCGCTCGCCACCGGAAAGGGTGGAGATCTTCGCGTCAGGCGGAGGGCAGTTCAGAGCGTCCATCGCCCTTTCGAGCTTGGCGTCTATCTCCCAGCCGCCGAGATGTTCGATCTTTTCTGACAACTCGCCCTGACGCTCTATGAGAGCGTTCATCTGGTCGTCGTCCATCGGCTCCATGAACTTGAGGGAGATCTCGTTATATTCATTGAGGACATCCATCACCTCCTGGACCCCTTCCTGCACGACCTCGATGACCGTCTTGTCGGGATCCATCTGAGGCTCCTGCTCAAGGTAGCCAACCGAATAGCCAGGCGCCCAGACCACCTCGCCACGGTAGGATTTATCCACACCGGCGATGATCTTCATCAGGGTCGATTTACCGGAGCCGTTCAGACCGATGATGCCGATCTTGGCCCCGTAGAAGAATGAAAGGTAGATGTCCTTGAGAATAACCTTGTTGTTGTGCGGGAGGACTTTGCCCACACCGTTCATCGAGAAAATTATCTTTTCGTCCGCCATTTCGTTGGTAGATGTTTAAATTGTTTTCTATGAATATGTTAATGTCGCTTTCGGCCGTCTTTGCGGATGAAGTCTCCGACGAAGGCAGCCAAACGGTTCAATACTAATAGCTTCCCCCTCCGATGAATCCGCGAAGCAGCGATGTCGGCGGGATCTCCTTGTCTGAGACCGGCACGAAGTAGTGCAGGAATTTCAGCAGCCTGTGCGCCTCGCTGTACTCCGGACAGTTCTTCGGCACGGTGGCGAGGATCCTCTCGGCGTGGGTGCGCAGCACAGCGAACTCCACGAGGTATGCCGAGTTGAACAGCACGTCGGCGTTCTCCTGGAACGGATATATCCACTTGACCTCGGCCCTGCGCACGTTCGGCCAGTTGGCGATCGACTCCCGTGCCGTGAACGCTCCCTTGAGGTAGTCCCTCACGATCCTCCGCAGCAAGCGGTTGTCGCTCGTCGGAATGCAGTTGTGGCAGTCCAGCGAGATGGAAGTTATTGTGTTTATGAATATCCTGAATTTCTCCTTGTCCGGGACTTTCTCGGTCAGCCGAGGATTCAGAGCGTGCAGACCTTCGATCAGCAGCACGGACCTTTCGCCCAGCTTGAGGTTCTTGCCGTTGAACTCTCTGCGGCCGGTCACGAAATTATATTCAGGAACCTCTACTTCCTCTCCGTTAAGTAGTTTGACGAGGTCTTTCTGGAGATATTCGTGGTCCACGGTGTCGAAGTTGTCGAAGTCGTATGATCCGTCCGGGAGTTTCGGAGTATCGACTCGGTTGACGAAATAGTCGTCGGTCGAGAACGAGATCGGGTGCAGTCCGCAGGCTTTCAGCTGGACGCTCAGCCTTTTGCAGACCGTGCTCTTACCGCTGCTGCTCGGTCCGGTGATCAGGACCAGCTTCACCGGATTATCCGGGTCGTTATGCCGCCTCTCGATCTCTTCGGCGATCTGGACGATCTTCTTCTCCTGCAACGCCTCCGAGATCTGGATAAGATCGGACGCATTGCCTTTGAGGATGGACTCGTTCACGTCCCCGACATTGGAAAGCCCCATAATCCAGTTCCATTTGTGCGTCTCGGCGAACACCTCGAAAGTCTTAGGCTCCTCGTGAAGCGGCGCCAGATCCTCCGGATGGTGGCGGTCAGGGACGCGCAGCAATATTCCTCCGTGGCAGAGCTTCACTCCGAATGTCTTGAGGTAGCCGGTGCTCGGGACCAGCTCATCGTAGTAATAATCAGTCACATCCTCAAGTGAGTAGCAGGTGATGTACACCTCGCCGCACGTCTCCAGCAGCTTCACCTTGTCGAGGTCGCCGGATTCCTTGAATATCCTGATGGCCTCCTCGATCTGGAGTTCCTTGCGTTTGAACGGAATATTCTCGTCCACGAGTTCCCTCATCCTCGCGCTGATCGCCTCCACATCCTCCTCAGTCAGAAAAGAACCATCGTTCTTGTAAACCGAGCAGAAATAGCCCTTGGAAATCGGTCTGCGGATTGTCATCCTGCTTTCCGGGAACAGATCCCTTGTGGCCTTGTACAGAAGGAAGCAGAGCGAACGGCTGTAGAAATTGCGGCCGATGTACGTCCTGTAGTCCAGAAACTCCACGTCACGGTTGTGGAAAACCCTGAATCTCAGCCCTTCCGCCACGTTGTTCACCTTGGCGGCCAGTATGTCGTACGGCTTGTCGAACTCGAACTGTGGAGCGATGTCCAGCAGGGGAGTCCCTTCGAGGAACTCTTTGTATGTTCCGGTGTTTTTGCAGTATATCCTTACCATAAACCAAAATTGAGGTGGTTATGGACAAATATACGAACAAAATTCATCTCCGGCAAAAGCGGTTTCCGGAAGTATTCTTTCTTGCGGTTCATCCTGTGTGGCGGGTAATCTTCAGCAGTCAGCACCCGTTTTGCCGGAATATTCATTGATTTTTAGTGAATATTGTTCTTTTCGTTCTCCGCGAATATCGGAAGTTGTGCGGAAAAATGTTAACTTTGTGGGCTTTTGGAAATATTCAATAGGTACTATAATGAAAAATGCAATCGTTTTCGCAGCAGCCCTGCTGTTATCCGCCGGAGCTTTCGCCCAGGACAACCTGAAGAAGGTGAACGACGTGATCGAGCCGCTTCCGGCTGGAAGTGTGACATTCAATGGCTACTTCGCCGATGACATCCAGAACTCCATCGACCATTGGGTCAACGGAGTGATGCCTTACGACAAGGTGATCGACTACTTTGTCAAGGGGCGCCCAAAGTTCGCTCTCGGTGAGATGCCTGGCAAGTGCATCCGCACGAATTCCCTGCTTTACCGCTACAACGGCGATCCTAAACTCAAGGAACTGACCAAGAGTCTCGTTTACAAGCTGATGGCCACGGAAAAGAGCAACGGCAGCATAAGCTGCACCGCCGTGGATGACCAGCCAGGCAACCGTGACGGTGACATCTGGGAGAGAAAGTACGTGATGCTCGGTCTGCTTCAGTACTACACTGACGTAGAGCAGGATCCGAGAGTCCTTGCCGCTTTGGAGAAAGAGGCAAAGAGCGTGATCGACCAGGTGGGACCGGCTCCGAAGAAGAGCATCACTGATCTTGGCTGGAGCTCGACAAAGATCGAATCCTCGTCAATCCTTGAACCGATGGTGAAGCTTTACTTCATCACAGGCAAGAAGGAATATCTCGATTTCGCTGAATATATCATCCGTTCAGGAGCGTCCAAGGGAAGTGACATATTCCAGCAGGTCTATGAGGGCACACATCTCTATGAGGTCGGCAAGCCTTATCCGAAGGCTTACGAGATGACTTCAGTATGGGAAGGACTCGCTGAATATTATCGTGCCACCGGTGACCCAAGGTGGAAGGTATGCCTTGACAACTTCTTCAACGATGTGAAAGACAATGAGATCACCATCATCGGGAATGCCGGTTCAGACATCTACTGGCCAAGACTCAACGGCGAGGGATGGAGCAACACGGCCGTGGAGCAGACCAACCCGGACATCAAGAGGATGATGGAGACCTGCGTTGGTGTGACCTGGATGAAATATTGCTCTCAGTATCTTCGTCTTACAGGTGATCCTACAGCGGTTGACTACATTGAGAAATATGCCTACAACGGCCTTCTGGGCGCTATGAAGCCGGACGGAAAGAGCTTCAGCTACGTTAACCTTCTGAACGGCGCGAAGGTGACCAACAGCGGTTGGGGAACCAACATCGACGGCCAGCCTGTGACCTGCTGCAACCTCAGCGGCCCTTGCGGACTGTCATATCTTCCGTATATCGCCGCGATGCAGTCAAAGGAAGGTCCGGTCATCAACCTCTACAACGCCGGAACCGTGACCGCCAAGACAGCGAAAGGCAACGAGGTGAAGCTTGGAATAGTCACTGAATATCCTCGCGCGAACGAGGTGCGCATCTCCGTTGACCCTGCCGCGAAGGAAAAATTCACCGTGAAACTGCATATCCCTTCCTGGAGTGAGATGACTTATGTTGCTGTCAACGGCAAATATGTCGGCAAGGTAGAGGCCGGAAAGTATCTCAATCTTGAGCGCAAATGGCAGGCCGGTGACAGCATTTATATCATCTTCGATATGAAGGCCAAACTCATCAAGGCTTCCGAGAACGGACGAAACCCTGAGGGCAAGTACTTCCAGGCCGTGCAGTGGGGACCGCTTGTCCTCGCCCGTGACGAGAACATCGATCCAGACTACAACAAGCCTGTCCAGATCATCGCTGACGCCAACGGCGAGGTCAAGGTAAAGATTGTCGATGCCGAGCGTCCAGGCACCAGGATGCAGTTCCTTGTCCCTACCACCGAAGGTGACATCAAGATGGTTGACTACTCTTCGGTTGACTGCTGGAAAGGCAAGCACATCCAGACTTGGCTCCCTACTTTAAGAAAGTAAACTTAACCACATAATTATGACAAAGGCCGCGGATTCGGGTGTTGACCCGCCGCGGCCTTTGTCTTATTCGTTCTCCAGTTGAAAGTGCGTGTGTGATGATCAGTAAGTTCTTATGAGACGGTAGTCGTCAAGGCCACCACGGAGTGTCATAACGATCGAGTCGATGGCCTTGCCGTCTTTGTACACAATCATATTCAAGTTACCCTTGCAACTGCTCCAGGAGTATCCGGAATCTCCGATTGTGTAGAATAGAGGTGCTTCCGGAGTGGTGAATTTGCAGGAGTAGCCTTTCTGCTCACGTCTTTCACCTACGATGGTGACTTTCCAGCTATGGAAATGACTGTAGTCTCCAGGAAGCATCCTGGCTGTGATCGTGTAGTCGGTAGGGTAGGAATCATCGCCAAGGAACCAATATTCCAGATCTTTGTTGGAGACGATCCACGTGCTGTCTTCCGCCGCTTTTTCGACCTTGACTCCAGGCATTCTGTATGACGGGTCATCCGGAGTCATAACAGAAGTCTTGCTTTGGATGTTGGCCTTGCCGTTGATTTTGTACTCCAGAATCTTGAGGTTGTCAACTATCAGGTTGTTGGCGATGCACATCATATAAGGTCCCATTGAGTATGTGACATCTCCGTCACTTCCTGAAAAATCTTTCTCAGCCTTGCTGCAGGATGATACCGCGAGAATGGCGGCCGCGATCACTGTCGCGATTGATAATATTCTTTTCATAATATTCAAGTTTAGAATCTATAACCTAATCCTCCTCTGACTCCGGCCATTCTGGTTCCAACCACAATCTCAAGAGTCGTGTATATCTTGTGATCCATCCATTGGAAGCCCAACGGAATCCACTCTACGGCAGGGAGGATCTTGGAATATGATTCCCCGCAGTCCTTCCCGGCCCAGACAGAGGCACCGGCTCCGATTCCGGCATACATCCTGAACAGCTGCCTGTTGATGAAGGTGAATTTCGCCTGTCCCAGCAGAGAGTAGTCATTCAATGTCTTATCTCCGATTTTCTTGTTGCCCCGAGGGTCGAATACATTCGCCCACGCCTTCGCATAACCCGCGCTGGCTCCGACTTTCAGCCACTTGGTGAGATAGACATTGAAATCCGCTGTGTAGAAGGCTGAAAAGCCAGGATCTCCGGTGTATGTCTCATAGAAATCACTGAGCTCTTTCCTGTAATAATGGCGAGACGGAAACTCATCGCTGTCGTAGGCCATCTGCATCACACCGACCATCAGGTTGGCTTCGTACTTGAACCCTTTGACATCCCCGGAGGATGTCTGCGCCCCGGCCGGTAATGCCGTGCCTAAAAGCATCACTCCAGCCGCGCAAAGCGCTTTCAAAACAGTTTTCATAATATTGTTGGTTTAAATGGTTTTCTTTGGTTTTGGTTGTGTATGTTTTCCGGTAGCTTCGACAAGCTCAGCGACCGGAGGTCTATCTGTAATATTCAGGATAATGTGTCAGGTCTTTTGTCGAGCCGTCACGCAGGCGGATGTACGAATCGAGTTTCCGTTCGCCCTCATGGAGCACGATGACTCTGCTGCCGTTCATTCCGATGTTGTTGTAAACTGTCGCCGCGCCGCTGTACCGCCCGTAGGCCAGCATGATGCCGTAGTAGCCGACAGAGCAGTCATTGTCGTGGTCGTGCCCGCAGAAGACCGCCATCACATCTCCGCACTCAAGCATCTTGCAGAAAAGACCCGAATTCAGATGCGGGCAGCAGACGGCTTCCCGATGCGTCCCGTATGACTTGAAATTCAGGCTCTCCATGAATGCGTATGAATATTCAGGTAAAGGAATATGCATAAACGCGATCGAAGGAAGCGGCTTGCCTTTGTGCTCCGTTGTGATCGCCGCGCTGGTCTTGCCGTACCATTCGATCTGGTCGGAATGGGCATAGTCGTAGTCATAGCTCTTGACCTCTTTCTTTGAGAACTGTGAGGCGCTTCCGGTATCGAAGCACCAGATTACAGATGCGGTGGTGTCGGCGGAATGGGATTTGATCTCAATGGCGCAATTGCCTTCTCCGTGCAGCCCGGGAGTGTCAGATGTCACGCAGAGCCTGCGTGACATCGCCTCCTTCAGAAGAGTGGCGTTCGGCTGGTCGAACTCTTTGTCGTGGTTGCCGAACACTATTCCGTACGGAATACCGTATTTGTCAAGGGTGTCGAGAAGTATCTTGTAGTTCTCCAACGCCGGCTTGGCATAGATCTGGTCGCCGGTAAGCATTATAAGATCCGGCTTTTCGCTTGTGACAGCGTTCCTGATGTTCTCCCAGACAAGGGGAGTCGTGGCGTTTGACGGAATCAGATGCGTGTCAGTGAACTGGAGGACTTTGAATTCTCCATCCCCGCTGAATCTCAACACTGGTCTTTCCGGCTTTCTTGCGGATGCCGACATACAAACCGCAATCACCAAAAACGCTGACACAAGCTTTTTCATATTCATTGATTACTTCTTTTCTGTTGTTCCTATTATCTTGACTGGTCCCAAAAGTCCGGCCGGGAGCAGCGGCTCCTCAGGCTTGAAGAACTCCATCTGGGTGTAGGTTATCTTCTTGGTCACACCCGGCTGGACATCCCCGACGAGGCGGTTGTGCCACATATTGATGACCTTGACCTCGATGGTGTTTTCTCCTTTCCTCACAGCCTTGGTGATGTCAACCTTGAACGGGGCGTTCCAGAACACTCCCAGATTCTTTCCGTTCACGGTCACTTCCGCCAGATCTTTCACATCACCTAAATCCAGAATGACGGAATCCTTGCTTCTTATTTCCTTCTTTTTTAACTTGAATATGTTCGAATATGTCACCGCTCCGGAGAAGTACTTGATCCCAGGCTCGGAACTTTCGGTCAAGGATGCGAGTTGGTTGTAGGTTGTGCTTTCCGGGGCTCCGCGTCCCTGCTGGAACTTGACTGACCACGGGGCGCTTATCTCCACGATTGTCTCTCCGCTGGTCTCCGGCAGTTCAACTTTCGCAACATCGGTGTCTTCAGTGAATATTACGAAAACGGACTGGTGCTGCGTCAGACTCATCTTGACGTTGGTTCTTCCGTCAGCGATCTCATAGCTGACAGGCTCGGTGGAAGCGTCCTCGGCGTGCCAGATGACAGGCTTCCTGCCGGTTGTCCTGAACGAGGCCGTGATGTCTTTCGTGTCCTTGGAAAGGTTTGTCACCCAATAGATTTCGCCATTGGAAATGCTTCTGTGGACGAATTTGAGATCCTTGTTGTTTCCGGAGATGATGCTGAAATCCGGCTTGAGATTCATAGCGGAAAGAACTTTCTCGGCAGGAACTCCGGCGGTCACGTTCTTGCGCCCTGAGTTCCAGATATCGTTCACAAGAGCCTTGAACTCTTTCTCCGTGCCGGTGTTGCTGGCGAGTTTCTGAGGTTTGGCTCCGCAGATGATGACTCCGGCGTCGGCGAACTCCTTGATCTTCCGCAGGATGTCAATCGAGATATGCTTCACATTGGCATCGAGCATCAGGACCTTGTACTTCATCCCGCTCGGAACTGTCAGGAGTCCGTTCTCGGCCTTGGCCAGGTCACGGATCACGGACGGGCTGAAATAGTCGTAGTTGTAGCCGTAAGGAAGTGCCGGGACTTTCTTGAGCATGATGCCTGTGGCGTTGTTGTCCTCTCCGTAGTAGTAGGCGACATCGGCCACGAAACGGCCTTGCTGGAGCATATAACAGCTGCGTGAAAGGTAATCAGTCCACACCTTCGCCTGGTCGGCCCAGGTCTGGTGACGGTCGAACCATTGGCCGTATTTTCCGAGACCGAGTCCCGGGACCTTGTCGTCAACCGGCTGGTGAGGCGATGTGTGGATCACGAATCTGTTGAGCCCGGCGGCCATGGCGGCGTCAGCTGTCGGTTTGAGAACGGCAGGGGAGAATACCCACGCTCCGTCCCTGTATCCGTCTGATGTGAACGACTCGGCCGCGGCGATGTTCTGGCCGTATATGTGGGCCACGGAAGCGGACTCACGCACGTCGGCCTCGAAACGAGGATTGAACACATTTCCGTTCTTATAGTCCATCCAGAAGGCTGACATCGGAATCTCGGCGTAACGCTTGCAGTCCATTCCGTCGGTGAGGTTCGCGCGGTAGTTCTCGTGGCTTTCGGTGTAGCGCTTCATTCCATAAGGCTTCAGGATCTCGTTCTGGAGGTCGTAGTGATATTCAGAGATCATATCTCCGATCGTCCTTCTCCAGTCAAACAGGAAACGCTCAGTCTCCTCGGTGTTGTTCAGGACCATTCCGGTCAGCGCCGGCATCCAGCGGAGAAGATCGTATCCTTTGCGGGCCTTGAACTCTTCGAACATATTCCCGGTCCACGTCTGCGCTCCAGCCTCGTAGCTGTCTGTGAGGAGATATTCGATTCCGCCCTTGCCGAGCTTTCCGCCGGAGGCATCGACGTAGGTCTGGAGGTAGTTGTGGAAATATTCAGTGATGGCCTTAGGGTCGAGCTTGTCCACCTCAAGTCCGGTGGCTTCAGGGGATGCCGGGTGGTTGGTCTTGCCGGTCAGGCTGTAGCCGAAACGGAAGATTCTCCAGTTGCCTTCTGGAGCGTTCCAGGTGAGGGTTCCGTCCTTGACGAAGGTTGTCAAATCAACCACGTCCTCAAGCCTGGCGGCCTCGCCGCTGTACGGAGTGTCCTCCATCCAGAGCAGACGGTAGAAGCTGTTGCCGGCCTTGTCACCCGCAAGCTGGATCCTGGTGACAGTCGAGAGTGCGAACTGGGCTATTCCGAACTCGCAGTCCTTCTTCCCTTTGTTGTCTTTAAGGCTGAGTCTGAAATATTTAGCCGTTGTGGCCGGAATGGCGTAAGTCCTTTGCGCCGTGGCCTGGTAGGAGAGATTGATGCTCTTGAAATTGATTCCGTCGTCGCTGTACTGGAGTTCCTTTGTGTGGACGTAAGGATTTGTGTCCTTTCTGAGTTCGGAAACGACAACGGCCTTGATGGTCTGAGGTTCAGCGAATTCGTACTGTATCCAGCAGATGCCGTTTTTGTCGGCTTTGACATCGAGGTAGTCGCCAACGCTGTCGCCGGTGATCCTTTCGAGCATTTCCTCGCCTGTGGCATCGCAACCGCTTGAAGTGATTACAGGATGCAACTCTTTGAGGTTGATGTCCTTGTCACTGAGCTTCACTCCGACAACGGCAATGTCCCTGTAGAACTTTTTCCTGAGGAAAACCTGAGATACTCCGTCGAACGAGCCGGTGAAATCCATAAACGGTCCGGTGATGTCGAAGCCTTCCGGGAGTTTCAGATTGACAGGCTGTCCGCCCTTTACTTCGATCTGTCTCCAGACGAGTTTCTTCATAGCGTCCTCGTCCTTGACCCACGGGCCGCCGGTCTCGCTCCAGCCTGGAGAACTTGCGATGGTCATCTCCATGTCAAGGCTGTCCGCGAGGTTGATGGCGTACTTGAAAGCGTCCTTCCATTCCGGGGTCATATAGATGAGCCTCTTGTCCACAATCTGCGGGGTCTCAAGGCCGGCGTCGAAGTTGTGGAATCCCACGATTCCGGTCTTCTGCATCCACAGAAGGTCTTTCTTGATTCCGTCCTTGGTGATGTTTCCGTTCATCCAGTGCCACCACACCCTCGGGCGGGCGGACTTCGGCGGATTCTGGAACTCTTTGTAGAGATCCTGCCCGGTCGCTGAGCCTGTCGAAGCGCCGGCGGCCACATTCTCTTTACTATGCGCGAAAGCCGCGACCGACAATGTCAGCGCGGCGATCGCAGCAGCAATATTCCGTGATTCCTTAATCATAGATGCTGTTGTTCTTCAAATATTTATAAAATACTACTGTGCGAGCAGTTCCTTGACGATAGTCGAGATCAAACGGCTGTCAGCCTGTCCCGCCAACTTCTTGGTCGCCGCCCCCATAACCTTGCCCATATCCTTAGGGCTGGTCGCTCCAACCTCCGCGACAACCTCTTTAAGAATATTCCTGACCTCGTCCTCGGAAAGTGCCTTCGGCAGGTAGGCCTCCATCACTTTCATTTCGGCGAGTTCCTTCTCGGCGAGTTCCGGACGGTTGCCCTGTGTGTAGAGCTCCGCGGACTCCTTGCGCTGCTTCACGAGCTTCTGGATGATCTTCAGCACGTCAGCGTCTGAGAGTTCGTGTTCCGTTCCTGATGTCTTGGCGAGGAGAATCTCAGATTTGATGCCTCTTGTAGCGTTCAGGCGAGACTCATCGTGAGCCTTCATCGCCTCCATTATGTCCTTCTGGATCTGTTGTTCGAGTGCCATAGTAAAATGTGTTTTATGTTCGTCCTACAAATTTACACATTTAACCTCTTAATAGCATCAGTAATTTTTCCTAAATTTGGGAAAAATTAGATTTATGAGACAGATAAGCACAGAAAAAGCCCCAGCGGCCATTGGCCCGTACAGCCAAGCCATCGAGCATAACGGTTTCATTTTCGTTTCCGGCCAGCTCCCGATCGACCCTGCCACCGGCGCGTTCCCGGAAGGGGGAGTGGAAGCCCAGACACGTCAGTCCCTGGCCAACCTCAAGTCTATCCTTGAACAGGCTGGTTCCGACCTCAACAAAGTCTTGAAGACCACCGTGTTTCTCGCCGATATGAATGATTTTGCAGCGATGAACGGAATCTATTCCGAGTTCTTCAAGGCCCCGTTCCCTGCCCGCTGCGCCTTCGCCGTCAAGACCCTCCCGAAAGGAGCCCTCGTCGAGATCGAGTGCATCGCCGCCACCGAGTAGCATCGCTGATCCGCACACAGTGTTTTCATAGATGCAAAAAAAAGAGTGACCGAACGGCCACTCTTTTTTTGAATATGTTTGCGGAACACTACTTGCCGGCGAGGCGGGCGTAGGTGCCGTAACGTACTTTGGCGAATTCCTCGGTGAGGCTCAGGAGCTCCTGAGCTCTGTCAGGGAACAGCTTGTAGAGGGATGCGAAACGAACCTCTCCCTTAAGGAAGTCCTGGAACTTGGTCCAGTCAGGCTCCTTGGAGTCGAGAGTGAACGGATTCTTTCCATCGGCCTCAAGAGTAGGGTTGTACCTGTAGAGGTGCCAGTAACCGCAGTCAACGGCAAGCTTCTCCTCCTTCTGGCTCAGACCCATACCAGCCTTCAGACCGTGATTGATGCACGGTGCGTAGGCGATGATGAGGGACGGACCGTCGTAGGCCTCGGCCTCCTTGATGGCGTTGAGGTACTGCGCTGGGCTTGCACCCATAGCTACCTGAGCGACGTAAACGTAGCCATAGCTGATGGCCATCATACCAAGATCCTTCTTGCGGATCTTCTTGCCTGAGGCGGCGAACTTGGCGATCGCGCCGGCAGGGGTTGACTTGGAACTCTGTCCACCGGTGTTGGAGTAAACCTCGGTGTCGAGAACGAGCACGTTCACATTCTTGCCGGAGGCGAGGACGTGGTCGAGTCCGCCGTAGCCGATGTCGTAGGCCCAGCCGTCACCACCGAAGATCCACTGGCTGCGGGCAGGGATGAAGTGCTTGTAGTCAAGAAGTTTCTTACAGTGAGGGCAGTCGGTCTTCTCCATGAGAGGAATGACCTTGTCAGCCACCTCGCGGGTGATCTCACCGTTCTCCTTGTTCTCAAGCCACTGCCTGAACAGTGCCTTTACTTCATCCGGGCACTTGTCGCAGTCGAGGGCGGCGGTCATGAGGTTGGCCACCGTCTCGCGGGCGCGGTCGGAGCCGATCTTCATTCCGAGGCCGAACTCGGCGTTGTCTTCGAAGAGGGAGTTCTGCCAAGCCGGACCGTGACCCTGGGCGTTGGTGCAGTATGGAGATGCAGGGAATGACGCTCCGTAGATTGAAGAGCAACCTGTGGCGTTGGCGATCATCATCCTGTCACCGAAGAGCTGTGTGATGTTCTTGATGTAAGGGGTCTCACCGCAACCTGCGCAGGCGCCGCTGAACTCGAACAGAGGCTGTGCGAACTGGGAGTTCTTGACATTGGCGGCCTTGTTGACAACAGTGTCCTTGTAGCCGACCTTTGTGGCGAGCCAGTTGAAGTTGTCCTGCTCTGAGTGCTGGTCGAGGGCGGAAACCATTGTGAGAGCCTTCTCCTTGGCAGGGCAGACATCCACGCAGTTGCCGCAACCTGTACAGTCGTCAACTGAGACAGAAAGGGCGAATGAATATTCCTTCAGAACGGCCTTGCCCTGTGCCTTCTTGAGTCCTGCAGGAGCCTTCTCGGCCTCTTCGGCAGTGAGGAGGAACGGACGGATGGCGGCGTGAGGGCAGACGAACGCACAGGAGTTGCACTGAATACACTTCTCCGCGTCCCAGCTTGGAACCGTGACAGCCACGCCACGCTTCTCGTAAGCGGAAGTTCCGGCAGGCATCGTACCGTCAGCGTAAGGCAGGAACGCGCTTACAGGGAGTGAGTCTCCGTTCTGGGAGTTCACAACGTCGGCGATGTCCTTTACGAACGCTGGAGCGAGGCGGTCCTTGTTAGGGGTCTCGAATTTGGCGGAGATCTTCGCCCATTCGGCAGGGATCGTGACTTCGGTATATTCACCACCTCTGTCAACGGCGGCGTAGTTCATATTCACTACATTCTCACCTTTCTTGCCGTAGCTCTTGACGATGGCGTCCTTCATATACTTGACAGCGTCCTCGTAAGGGATGATGCCGGTAATCTTGAAGAAAGCGGACTGGAGGATAGTGTTGGTCCTGTTGCCGAGTCCGATCTCTGCTGCGATCTTGGTGGCGTTGATGATGTAGAGCTTGATCTTCTTCTTGCCGATGACAGCCTTCACGTTGTCAGGAATCCTCTTGATGGTCTCTTCCTCGTCCCAGAGAGAGTTGAGGAGGAGGGTTCCGTTCTCCTTGATGCCCTTGAGCACGTCGTACTTGTTCAGGTATGAAGGAACGTGGCAGGCCACGAAGTCAGGTGTGCTGACAAGATAAGGAGCCTTGATAGGGTTGTCTCCGAAGCGGAGGTGAGAGCAGGTGTAGCCGCCGGACTTCTTCGAGTCATAGTCGAAGTAGGCCTGGCAGTATTTCTGCGTGTGGCTTCCGATGATCTTGATGGTGTTCTTGTTGGCGCCGACGGTACCGTCAGATCCGAGTCCGTAGAACTTGCACTCGGTGGTGCCTGGCTTCACGATGGAAACCTCGCTCTTGATCGCAAGGGATTTGAATGTTACATCATCTACAATACCGATGGTGAAGTCGTTCTTAGGCTCGCTCATCTCAAGATTGTCGTAAACGGCGACGATCTGTGCTGGAGTGGTGTCCTTTGAGGAGAGGCCATAGCGTCCGCCGATGATAAGCGGAGAGTTCTGCTGGCCCTGGAACAAAGCCTTGACATCGAGGTAGAGAGGCTCTCCGAGAGCTCCAGGCTCCTTGGTCCTGTCGAGGACGGCGATTCTCTTCACACTCTTAGGAAGGACTTTCAGGAAATATTTCTCAGCGAAAGGCCTGTAAAGGTGAACGGTGATGAGACCGTACTTCCTGCCCTTCTTGGCGAGATAGTCGATGGTCTCCTTGATGGTCTCGGTAACTGAGCCCATAGCGACGATGATGTTCTCCGCGTCTGCGGCTCCGTAATATGTGAACGGACGGTACTCGCGGCCTGTCATCTCGCTGATCTCACCCATATAGCGGGCCACGATGTCCGGAACGGCGTTGTAGGAGTTGTTCCTTGACTCTACGGCCTGGAAGTAAACGTCTCCGTTCTGCGCTGTGCCACGGGTCACAGGAGCGTCAGGATTGAGTGCCCTGTCACGGAAAGCCTTGAGAGACTTTGTGCTGACCATTTTCTTGAGCTCATCCTCGTCCAGAGCCTCGATCTTCTGGATCTCGTGCGATGTGCGGAATCCGTCGAAGAAGTGGAGGAAAGGAATGCTGGACTTGATCGCTGAAAGGTGAGCCACAGCGGCGAGGTCCTGAGCCTCCTGGACTGAACCGGAAGCGAGGAGTGCGAAGCCTGTCTGGCGGCAGGCCATCACGTCCTGATGGTCTCCGAAGATGGAGAGGGCGTGTGACGCGAGCGCGCGGGCTGAGACGTGGAACACGGCAGGGAGCATTTCTCCGGCGATCTTGTACATATTCGGGATCATAAGGAGAAGGCCCTGTGACGCTGTGTAGGTCGTGGTGAGGACACCTGCCTGGAGGGAGCCGTGAACTGCTCCGGAGGCACCGGCCTCACTTTCCAACTCTGTGACGCTTACGGTCTCGCCCCAGAGGTTCTTTTTTCCGTGGGCAGCCCATTCGTCAATGTTCTCTGCCATCGGAGAGGATGGTGTGATAGGGTAGATGCAGGCGTTCTCGCTGAAAAGATAAGCGACGTTCGCCACGGCAGTGTTACCATCACAAGTGATGAATTTCTTTTCTTTAGCCATATCGTTAACGTTATGTTAATATATTAGATTGTAGTCAAACCTTCGATGGTGATTCCTTCGGTTCCGGCCGAAATTCTCTTCACCAAGCCTTGCAGGACAGTACCCGGGCCGATCTCCATAAAGTAGTCCGCTCCGTCCGCGAGCATATTCCTGACAGATTGGGTCCATCTCACAGGTGAGGTGAGCTGAGCGAGCAGATTCTTCTTTATGGTATCAGGGTCGGTGACTGCCTGTGCGGTGACATTCTGGTAGATCGGGCAGATCGGTTCCACAATCTTGGTCTCCTCGATCGCTTTTCCGAGCTCTACGCGCGCCGGCTCCATAAGAGGGGAGTGGAACGCTCCGCTGACGGCGAGAGGAAGAGCCCTCTTCGCGCCCTCGGCCTTGGCTTTCTCGCAGGCCTGCTCCACGGCTGTCTTCTCGCCGGAAATCACGACCTGTCCGCCGCAGTTGTAGTTGGCCGGAATCACGAGACCCTCGCACGAAGCGCAGATTTCCTCGACCTTCTCGTCAGGAAGCCCGACGATGGCTGCCATTGTCCCGGGCACCTTCTCGCAGCAGAGCTGCATCTGGGTGGCGCGGATATAGACAAGACGAAGGGCATCCTCGAAACTGATGGCTTCCGCGGCGGCAAGTGCGGAAAATTCACCAAGAGAATGCCCAGCGACCATGTCAGGTCTGAATCCTTCGTAGCACTTCGCCAGAACGACGGAGTGCAGGAATATTGCCGGTTGTGTGACGCGAGTGGCTTTGAGGTCATCCGGCGTGCCCTCAAACATTATGTCAGTGATTCTGAATCCAAGTATGTCATTCGCCTTCTCGAGCAATTCCTTGCCTTTGGCGTTTTCCTCGTAAAGCGCTTTCGCCATACCTGGGAACTGGGAACCCTGACCGGGAAATACGTATGCTTTTTTCATAATACGCAAAAATAAAATTTATTATTGGATTATCCGAATATTTAAGGCTCTTTTATGAGCATTGAAAACACATTTTTCAGCACAAAAAATATCTTTTCGCGAAAGATTCCTTAAAAATTCTTGTTTTAACATTAATTTGTTATTTTTGTAAACTGTTTTGCGGCTAACCGCAAGAATGATGCCCCTGTAGTCTAATGGATAGAATTTCGGATTCCGGTTCCGACGATTTGGGTTCGATTCCCAACGGGGGTACAAGTTGAAATTATTTTTCATATCTTGTTGGATATGAGCTAATTACTCGTGTTTATGAAAAGAATTCTAATCTCTCTTGCGGTCGTATTTTATGTTTGTGTTCCTGTTGTGTCGGCCCAGACACCGGAATCCCGTAATGAAATAATGTTTGGCTACGGCAGGGTCACTGTTGTGGATGTGGCTCATGTGGTCGGCGGGGTGTTCGCCACGGCGTTCACCGCTGGTTACGCGCGGTTTGACAACTTCCGGTCTTATGGTTCGGTCAACCTTGAATATTACCGGACTCTGAACAAGACTTTTTCTGTTGGTGCGGCTGTCTCGTGGTTCGGTGGTGCGGCCGATGAACTGAACAAGGACAACGTTAAGGTAGGTGATTCCAAATATAGCGGTTTCGCCTTGATGCCGGCTGCGAAGGTGTTCTGGTTCAAGAAGCAAAAAGTCGCTATGTACTCTAAACTTGCTGCCGGTGTAACGCTTCTGGACGATTACGACGAGGAGTCGGATTCGCATTCATTCGACCCGTATTGGGCCGCGCAGGTGACTTTCGCCGGAGTCCAGTTCGGAGGCGAGCGCTTCCGTGGCTTTGTCGAGACCGGTTCCGGAATGCAAGGGCTTGTACTTGCGGGGTTGAGTTACTCCTTCTGATGTGGTCGTTCTCCTGAAAATGTCACGGTGAGACACGTTTAACGAAGGAATATAAAATTTAGGTAACTATATAAGTTATGGCGTGCAGGCTGTCGCCGAACAATTATATATGAGCTGGCGACACCTGTATTTTATGAATATGGCGGCACACAAACCCTCCCTGAGTACTGCGAGAGGCCTGTTGATATGCCGCCTATGGTTTCTGTATCCGTAGGCGGCATACGGCCCAGCCTAACAATGGCGTGGAAGCATAATCGTATGCCACCGTTTTGCAAAATGGCAACACGTACCTTTAAAATCAGCGAGACATATAGCGCGGCCACGAGGCTCCGCAGACTATTCTATGATATGCCCATAACACTCAGGTGTGCGAATATGCTCGCACCTGGAATGCCAACCCGTTGTTTATCAGACGGCTGCTGTTTTAGGTGCGCATAGTTCTGTATCCCTGGAATAGCGGGCCACTGTTGTTTTACCGGGATAGAAAATGTTCGTGAGAAGGCCTTTCTGTGTACAAAATATACCGTGACGCATCTTTGGTACAGGAAACGCACTTCTGGTGTACCAAACGAACCAAGAGGCAGCGGCAACATTTTAGATTGACATCGGGTGCGGAAATCCGCTTTTCCACCCGAAGCATAAGTCAGGAATATTCTGTCATACCTTGTCTTATTGTATGGCTAAGATAGAAAAATAAACTCCTGACATACAGGCTATTGTGTAGGGATGTTAGCTAACAGTAATTGTTTAAGCATCAGTACTATAAGCCAAATGTTAGTCAACTCTTATATAGTTCCCTAAAATTAAGAAAGGGAGAGCTTTTGCCTCCCTTTCTTAATTTTATGCGCATTAGCCATTCATTCTTTTCATATTCAGAGATTGTCAAAAGTGAAACTTTCCCAAGGAAGTTGGGCGTCCTTGCCGTGGTCCAGGACATCAGCGACGTGGCACAGCATCGGGAATTTGGCCAGGTCAACCTCGCCTTTCTCGGCTCGTTTGGAGATCGCGGCGAAGACCCTGCGGGACACCACGAGGCTTTCAAGGGTGACTCCTGAGAGGATCTCCATCGCCTCCTCGTAGGTCTTGCCTTCGCCGAGCAGGATGCCGATCTTTCTGGTCCTTCCGCCATAGACGGTCACGTACAGGTCTCCGATTCCGATGTTCTCACAGTCGCGGCTTGCTCCCTGAAGCTCAAGAAGGTAACGCATCTCCTTGACAGCCTGGTAGAAAGCGCCGGCCTGGCTGTTGTAGTGAAGTCCATCATTCATTGTTCTGTTCACCAGGCCGATTGTCATCGCGACGGCCAGAGCGTAGCCGT
The DNA here is from genome assembly GCA_934725575.1 of uncultured Bacteroidales bacterium. Taxonomy (GTDB): domain Bacteria; phylum Bacteroidota; class Bacteroidia; order Bacteroidales; family UBA932; genus Cryptobacteroides. Next base: position 66,354 of record CAKVCK010000008.1, on the reverse strand, counting down.
TCTTCAGGGCCACCGCGCTTTCCAGTCCCTCGACATCGTTGGTCAGGGAAATATGATAATATTCCGTTGCCATCGCCGCCTTCATCATTCTGAGCGTTTCCGGCTGTTTGCCGCAGAACGCCACCTCTGTCTGGTCGTGTGCCACGAGCTCATAGCTGGTGCAAGGGCCACCGATGGCACAGATCTGCCTGTCGATGCCTTTCTTGGCAAGCTCACGTTTCCAGTACTCAGGATATGAGATCAAAGAGCCGTCCTCAAGGTTGATCAGGCCTTTAGTGACAGAAAGGACCGGTACGGAAGGATCGAGTTCAGCCAGGACGTTCTCAAGGAACCAATCCACTCCGAACGAACTGACTCCTCCGATGACGAAGTCGCAGCCTTTCACGGCCTCTTTCCAATCCTCGAACTGGAAATATTCAACGCCTTCAGGGAACGGCACATTGAATTTGAGGTGCTTGCCTGTAGATTTGCAGGCATCTATGATTTCTTTGTCCAGCGGTGTGCCGACAAGTCTGACGATGTTCCCGTTCTCTCTGGCCGGGAACGCAAGGGCGGAGCCCATCATTCCGGCTCCGATGATTGTGATTGTTTTTGCCATTTTAAACGTATTTAGTTTATAGTAATATCAGTGTTATGTTCATCGCAAAAGTAAAAAGTTTTTATGGCAAATAAAATAGGTGGAAAATAATTTTCATTTGTCGAAAATATTTTTCATATTTGTTTTGTGATGAAAATTTGCTATGGACAAAGTAGAGGAAAGACAGAAGAAAATCAAGGATATTCTCGGTGTCGTGGAGTCCATAAGCACGGAAGACTTGGCTGAACGTATGAATGTCACGGGTGCGACCATCAGAAAAGATCTCCGTGATATGGAAGGACGTTATGAAATTATCAGGAACAGAGGACGTGTCTCCTTGGCCAGAAAGCTGATTGTGGACAGGGACATCAATGAAAAAATTTTCATAAACGCCGACAAAAAAAATATTATCGGAAAGGCGGCGGCTTCCCTGATAACCCCGGGGGACTCGATTATGATGACTTCCGGTTCAACTATCGATGCATTTGCGCACCATCTGGAGGCTAACGGAACCCTTAATGTTGTCACTCCTTCGGTCAAAGTCGCTACGATGATGGCTTGTAAGGAAGGGGTGTCGGTAGTGATTCTGGGTGGAAGCATCATACGCAATTCGATGTCCACAAGGGACAATTATTGCCTTGAGGGGCTCAAGAACATCAATTGCTCCAAACTTTTTTTCAGTTGTGATGGCCTGAATTTCGGGAGTGGGGTAATCACGGCATTTCTGGACGAAGCCAGACTTACTCAAGAGATGGCTGGCCACGCCAAAAGTGTTGTGTTGCTGGCTGATTCAAGCAAGTTTGGCAAGACCGGCTTCGGCAAGATATGCGAGCTTAGGGACATCGACATTCTGATCACCGATGAAGGATTCCCTGAATCCGTGCGCCACAAGATAGAAGACCTTGGGGTGCACGTGATCATCGCCCAGGAGAATATGGAATAATCGGAGAATATGGAATATAAAAAAGGCGGACCTTTTGAAGTCCGCCCATTTTTTTGTGGGTTAATCCTTGCACCAGCGGTCAAGCCAGTCGAAGTAGCTGCGGTGCCAGAACAGGGCGTTCTGTGGCTGGAGGATCCAGTGGTTCTCCTCCGGGAACACGATCAGCTTGGAAGGAACTCCCATCATCTGGGCGGTGTTGAACGCGGCCATTCCCTGATCGTAAGGAATGCGGTAGTCCATCATTCCGTGGATGCAGAGGATCGGAGTGTGCCACTTCGTCACATTCAAATCCGGTGAGTTGGAATAGTGGCGCTTGGCTTTGGCGGCGTTGCTCCACGGCGAGCCAGCCTGCTGGATGCCACCGAAAGTCTTGCCATCGCCGCGCGGCCCCTTCTCGCCGGCGGTGTATGAATATTCAGAAAGCCCGCCGTTGTCGAAGTTCGGGAACCACATCTCCTCGGTCTCGTAGTACATGTACTTCTCATCGAATATTCCGGCGTGGGCGATGAAGCAGTCATAGACGTTGCCGTGGATTCCGGCCATATAATAGACGCTGAATCCTCCGTAGGAGGCTCCGCAGCCCGCCAGCTTGCCGACATAAGGCTCGGCTTTGAGCTCCTTGGCCGCGCTGAGGTAGTCCTGCATATTCTGTCCGATGTAGTCTCCGCTGATCTGCTCGCACCATTCCTGTCCGAAGGCGGTCGTTCCGCGGCGGTTGGGAAGGATGACTATGTAGCCCTGGTTCGCCATCAGGCGGTAGTTCCAGCGGTAGCTCCAACCCTGGCTCAAAGTGCCCTGAGGACCTCCAAGGAATATCTCGATGGCGGGATAGACCTTCGTGGAGTCGAACTTAGGAGGGTAGAGGACCCAGGTCAGCATCTTCTTGCCGTCCGTGGTCTTGATCCAACGCTCACGGGTCTCGTAGGCGGTCAGCTGGCCGATGATGCCGCCGTTTTCATCGGTGATTCTGCTGAACGATCCGTCGGTCTCGTTCACGGCCACAAGTTCGGTCGGGAACTCCATTGAGCAGTAGCTGGCGAGCAAAGTGCTGTCAACAATCGCGAACGGAGAGTTGAAATCGTACCAAGCGTCGTCAGGAGTGATTCTCTTGATCTCGGCGTCGGCTACCTTCACGTTGCATATTCCCTGAAGGCCTTCGATGAGAGAGTTGAAATAGATGCTCTTTGAGTCAGCGGCCCAGACAATGCCGCTAGCGTTGTACTTGAAGTCAGCGGTAAGGTCGCGGAGTCCATTGATCTGCGGAATAGCGGACTGGCCATCGGAAGAAGCGTCCGTGTCAGCCAACTCGGCCACCATAAGGCGTACCTTGTCAGCCTCGTACCCGTTGCGTGCCATACTCAGCCAAGCTATGTATTTCCCGTCCGGGCTCCAGACCGGATCCGTGTCATAGCCGCCCGCCATCGGAATCTGTACGGTCTCGCCGGTCAGGATGCTGTAGATGTAGATCTCCGTGTCCGTTGAGAATGCATATTCACGACCGGTCTCAACCTTTTTGCAGGAATATGCCACATAGCGTCCGTCCGGGCTCCAGCAAAGCTGCTCGATGCCGCTCAGAGGCTCAAGAGGCAGTTCGTACTTGCCTGCGTCATCTGCGAGTATATTCATTGAATTTTCTTCTGTGACCTTGTCACCGAGCGGTGCGACGTAGGTCTGAGGCCTTTCGGTTGTCCAGTGGTCCCAGTGACGGTACATAAGGTCTTCCGTGACGTAGGCCTGAGCCTTGTCCAGCTTCTCATCGAAGTCCTTCGGGGTCTTGACGGAGCCTGGAATGGTGCTGGTGTAGAGGAGATGCGACTGGTCCGGGCTGAGAGTGAACTCTCCGATTCCGGCCTTTACATCACTGAGCTGCTTCTTCGCTGAGAGTGAGGCCTTTCCGTCAACGATGGTGATTGCCGCATTGTAAAGCTGACCGCCCTGAAGGTAGTAGATCGACTTCCCGTCCTGGCTCCAGCGGGCGTTGCTGACGCTCTTGCCCTCGGCTGTCAATTGGATTTTGTCCCCGAAAGAAAGCGATCCGTCATCATTTTTGATCACCTCGCCAAGGAACAGATTCCTGCACGAGCGGTTCTCCTCAATCGAGGTGTAGCTGACTCCGTAGAGGATCCAACGTCCGTCCGGGGACAGTTGCGGATCGGACAGACGACCAAGGGATAGAAGCGCTTCGGGAGTCATCCTTCCGTCCTCAATCTTGATGTCGGACGGGCCTATGTACCCGTTGTCCGCCTGCGTTTCGTTTTTCTGTGTACAACTCATCATTGTAATCAGTGCCGCCGCCACGAGGGCGGCTTTTCCATTGTTTATCATAAATATTATAAGTATTGTTTATACGCTTTCTCAAGTTCCACCTTCATTTCCTTCCTTACGGATTCCGGCTCAAGGACCTCCAGCTTTCCGGCGTGGCGGCAGAACTCCATCGTCAGGTTACGGTTCGGAATGACCCTGATCCTGAATATCCTTCCGCCTCCATCCGTCTCATCCTCTTCCACTTGTGAAGTGTGGATCGGCAGGTCGCGAAGATAGCGTGCCTCCTCCTCGCTCACCTTGAAGCGGATGGTCACAGGCTTCTGGCCCGCCTGCGGAAAATATATCCCATAACTCTGACTGAATATTCCGTCCACATCGAAATCCTTTGGCATCTTGAAAGTGTCTTCAGTCTCTCTGAGTGAGGATATCCTGTCGAGGCCATATACTCTCCAGGCGCTCTGGTCACCATTGCCTTTCTCGGGAAGCCTTGCCCTTTCGTGACAGAAAGCCACCAAGTACCATCTCCGCTCGTGTTCCTTGACTGCAAGGGGTTGAATATGAAATATTTCAGAAGAGGTCGAGCTGTATTTCCCGTAGGTGATCTCCAGTTCCTTGCCATCCTCCATCGCCTGCATTATCGCTGTGAGGTATTTCTGCCCGGAAGGAATCTCCTCGACACTTACCCTGCCTGAGAGCCTTTCCTTGCCAAGCGACAGCAAACTGTTTACCGTGAATGTGTTGACAATCCATCCGATGCTTTCATCGTTGTCAAGGACATCCCCGCTGAACGGGATGAAGTAGCGGTTTGTCTTCCTGTCGCACTCGATGTCAACCCCGAAAATCTCCTCCACGGCCAACCTGTGGTTGTTGAAGGTCCTTCTTGAATATGTCTGGCCGTAGCGCCTGGAGTACTTTCCGTCAATCTCCTGAAGCGTCATTCCGCGCTCTCCGGCGGCGGTGAGCGTCTGTATGAGCCAGATATATTTCCCGATAAGTTCTGAGACCATAAAACTGTGCTTCTTTTCGGCACATCAAAGATAAGAAGCGTTTTTGATTTTTCAAAAACTGGTTTCTAAGTGCGAGGGCTTCCAAATATTCATTATATTTGTTGACGTGAACCTTGGTATTGAGAACTGTTCTGGAAATCAAGGTCCGCAGCTGCGATGAGAAACAAACTGGAGACAGATGTGCAATTCCTGCCGGGAGTGGGGCCTAAAAGGGCCTCGCTGCTTAGGTCGGAGCTTGGGGTGTCCACAGTCGGAGATCTTTTGCGCACATTCCCGTTCCGCTACATCGACCGCAGTTCCATCCAGCTGATCTCGGAGGTTCAGTCCAGCAGCGCATACGTCCAGATCCTTGCGAAAGTCATCTCGTCTCAGGTAAGCGGAAAGCGTCTCAGCGTCTTCGTGCAGGATCAGAGCGGAACGATGGAGATGGTGTTCTTCAAGGGAGTCAAGTACACTTATGACCGTCTGAAACCGGGATCGGTTTTCCTGTTTTTCGGCAAACCGAGCATATTCAACGGCAAACTGAATATGGTCCATCCGGAGATCGACAATCCTCCGTCCGGAGGTTCGGTCAACTTCTCGGGAACCTTGACCGGGGTCTATAACTCCACGGACAGGCTGAAGAACGGAGGCGTGACAGGAAAGGTTATGAACAGGCTGATGGCCGAGGCGATCGATATGGCCATATCCGATGTCGAGGAGACCCTTCCTGAATATATTCTCAGAGAGAAGGCCCTTGTGCCGCTGAAATACGCCATCCGCAATGTGCATTTCCCGGTGGACCAAGCGGCTCTTGAAAAGGCCCGCTACCGTCTTAAATGGGAGGAACTGTTCCTGTTGCAGCTTTCGCTTCTGAAGCAGAAATATGTCCGCAGCCGTTCCGCTGTCGGGATTCCGATGCCGAAGGTTGGGGCAGCGTTCAACGCTTGCTATAATGCACTTCCTTACGAGCTTACCGGGGCGCAGAAACGAGTGATAAAGGAGATCCGCTCGGATATGATGAGCGGACATCAGATGAACAGGCTCCTTCAGGGAGATGTCGGATCCGGTAAGACTATGGTGGCCGTGCTTACGGCCTTGATCGCGGTCGGGAACGGTTACCAGGCCTGCATAATGGCACCGACTGAAGTGCTTGCCCAGCAGCACTATGCCAACATATCCAAGTATCTTGCTCCGACAGGAGTGCGTTGTGAGCTTCTGATCGGTTCGACGACAAAGGCTGCCAGAAGGCCGGTCCTGAGCGGATTGGCCGATGGCTCGGTCGGTATAATAATAGGTACTCACGCCTTGATCGAGGACACGGTTGTCTTCCGCAATCTCGGCCTTGCCATCATTGACGAGCAGCACCGTTTCGGTGTCGAGCAGAGAGCGCGTCTTTGGGCGAAGGGTGCGGGAGGTGTTCCGCCTCACGTGCTCGTGATGACCGCCACGCCTATACCGAGAACTCTGGCGATGACTTTCTACGGAGATCTGGACGTGTCGGTGATCGATGAGATGCCGCCAGGACGAAAGCCGGTCCAGACTATGCTGATAGGGGAGGGCAAACGTCCGGCTCTGTACAACTTTATGAAGAAGGAGATAGCCGCCGGCCGGCAGGTGTTCGTTGTCTATCCTTTGATATTCGAAAGTGAGAAGCTTGATTATCAGAACCTTGAGGCTGGCTATGAGGACATTGTCTCCCGTTTCCCGTTCCCTCCGTACAAAGTGGCCATCGTGCACGGGCAGCAGACCAGCGAGGTGAAGCGGTTCAATATGGACGCTTTCGCGGCGGGAAGGGCGAATATTCTGGTGTCCACAACAGTGATCGAGGTCGGCGTGGATGTGCCTAACGCTTCCGTGATGGTGATCGAGAGCGCCGAGCGTTTCGGTCTGGCGCAACTCCACCAGCTGCGTGGCCGCGTCGGGCGAGGCTCTGAGAAGTCATATTGCGTCCTGATGCACGGGAACAAGGTCAGCAAGGAGTCCAGAAAGAGACTGGAACTGATGTGCGCCACTGAAAATGGCTTCGATCTTGCCGAGGAGGATATGAAGATGCGTGGCCCGGGCGATTTGGAGGGCACACAGCAGAGCGGCCTTCCGATCGAGCTGAACATAGCCTCTCTTGCTCACGACGGACAACTTCTTACCGACGCGAGAAACTATGCGGAGCACGTTCTTGCTCACGACCAGACACTTGAGCTTCCGATCAACGCCCCGCTTGCGGCTGAGCTCCGCAAGGATAAGTATAATATCAAGGATTACAGCAAGATCTCGTAGCCGATTTGGATTAATAGTTGAAAAAAACAACGCTTACAGAATGTCTTCTGGTCGGCAATCTCTCAGTTTCTTGTGCTTTCTGTCTTTCTCGGAAAGGATGATCTTTTCCGTAGGAACTTTCCAGTCGATCGCGAGATCCGGATCGTCCCAGGCTATAGCTCCCTCTGAGGGCGGGCAATAGAAGTTGTCGCATTTGTATTGGAATATGACCTCGTCGCTGAGGACACTGAATCCGTGGGCGAACCCTTTTGGAATGAAGAACTGCCTATGGTTGTCCTCGGTAAGCTCGGCGGCTATGTGCTTTCCGAAAGTCTTGGAGCCGGGTCTGAGGTCCACAGCCACATCAAGGACAGCGCCTTTGGCGACCCTGACCAGTTTGCTCTGGGCGTGCTCGCCTTTCTGGAAATGCAACCCTCTGACCACTCCGTAGCAGGACTTGCTTTCATTGTCCTGGACGAATCGGACTGAGCCGACCTTCTCCTCGAATTCCTTTTGGTTGAAAGACTCGAAGAAATAGCCTCTGCTGTCTTCGAATATTCTGGGCTCAATGATGAGCACGCCTTCTATTTCGGTGGTTATGATGTTCATTCCGTATCTTCTTAACGACTTCAATCAGGCGGTTATTCCTCCGCGAGTCTGGCCAAATACTGACCGTACTGGTTCTTGATCATCGGCTTTGCGAGCTCACGAAGCCGATCGGCTGTTATCCAGCCTTTTCTGAAAGCGATCTCCTCCAGACAGGCGACCTTGAGCCCCTGACGCTTCTCGATGACTTCGATGTAGGTCGAGGCCTCGGCGAGGGATTCGTGTGTGCCCGTGTCCAGCCAGGCGAAACCACGCCCGAGTCTCTGGACCTTCAGCTTTCCGGCTGACAGAAACTCTTGGTTCACGGTGGTTATCTCCAACTCGCCTCTGGCGGACGGCTTTATCCTGTGGGCGATTTCCACAACATCATTCGGGTAGAAATAGAGGCCGGTCACGGCGTAGTTGCTCTTAGGCTCGGCCGGTTTCTCCTCGATGCTCAGGCAGTTGCCGTCGGCGTCAAACTCGGCCACGCCGTAGCGCCTCGGGTCGCTTACCTGATAACCGAACACGGTAGCCTTTCCTTTTTCCTCGGCGGTACGCACGGCCTCTCTAAGCTGGCTTCCGAAACCGGTGCCTTGGAATATGTTGTCTCCCAGCACAAGGCAGGCGCAGTCGTCTCCAATGAAGTCCTTTCCTATGATGAAGGCCTGAGCCAGACCGTCCGGGGACGGCTGCACGGCATATTCAAAGCTCACTCCGAAATCGCTTCCGTCTCCGAGCAGCCTTTGGAACGCCGGCAGGTCGGAGGGGGTCGAGATTATGAGTATATCCTTGATCCCGGCTGTCATAAGCACGGAGATCGGATAGTAAATCATAGGCTTGTCATAGACCGGAAGCAGTTGCTTGCTGACTCCTTTCGTGATAGGGTAGAGACGTGTGCCGCTTCCTCCGGCCAGAACTATTCCTTTCATATTCATCAGGATTTTTTGATTCTTTCTATGCAGGCCGCGAGGGAATCCCTCCAGTACGGAATCGTGATTCCGAAAGTCTGCTTGACCTTTGTCTTGTCCAGCACCGAGAAACGTGGCCTTTCGACCTTTGACGGGAACTCCTCCGTGTGGCAGGGCTGGATGTCGCATCTCGTCCCTCCGATCTCGCTGACCGCCTTGGCGAAATCGTACCAGGAAATGGCTCCCTCATTGGAGAAATGGTATATCCCGGTATTGTCCAGCAGCCTCTCCTCGATGATCTTGGCTATGAGCGACGCGAGATCCCAGGCGTAGGTAGGGGTGCCAACCTGGTCGAACACGACTTTGAGCGAATCCCTTTCCTCGGTCAGGCGCAGCATCGTCTTGACGAAATTCCTGCCGTATGGTGAATATAGCCAGGCGGTCCTGATGATGACGCTCCTGCATCCGGATTTCTCGATCTCCTTTTCCCCGGCCAGTTTAGTGGAGCCATAGACTCCGGTCGGATCAGTCGGGCAATCCTCGCGGCAAGGCACGGGCCTGTCCCCGTGGAACACATAGTCCGTTGAGATGTGCATAAGCACGGCGTTCCTCTCCGCCGCCACCCGCGCCAAATTCCCTACCGCGGTGCAGTTCAGCAGCATAGCCGTGGCCGTGTCGTCCTCCGCCTTGTCCACGTCGGTGTAGGCGGCGCAGTTCACGATGACATCAACCTTTTCCGAGTCGCACACGATCCTGAGCGCATCGATGTTCGTGATGTCAAGACTGAGAGTCTCGACATCCGGAAGCAAAGTCACGTCCGAGAATATGTAGTTGTCGCGGCTGCCTGCCGTCACGTTTCGAAGCTCGGTTCCCAGCTGCCCGTTGGCTCCGGTCACAAGTATATTCATATTTCCAAAAGTACTCACAAATTTTCCCAAATCAAAATATTTTTTTGCGGGGAGTGTGTTGTGCCTGGAGGGGCGGGAAGTATGGAGACAATCGGTTTTGTCTGATTTGACGATTATGCTGCGATAAGTGTATTTTGGTTGAAATTTGAAAGAAATTTTTGAATATTTAGGATTTTTCGTAACTTGTAGCCGAAATAACACGAAAACAATAAACCACTAAAGTTATGTCGGAAAAGAAACTTCTTTTAGGTGATGAGGCTTTGGCCCTGGGAGCCCTGCACGCCGGACTGTCCGGTGTGTACGCCTATCCTGGCACGCCTTCGACTGAAATAACGGAATACATACAGTCGCACCCGCTCACCAAGGAACGCGGAATCCACTGTGACTGGTCCTCCAACGAGAAGACGGCGATGGAGGCCGCGCTCGGTGTGTCATATTCAGGAAAACGCGCGCTTGTCTGTATGAAGCACGTCGGGATGAACGTCTGCGCTGACGCGTTTGTCAACTCGGCTGTGACCGGGGCGAATGGCGGTCTGGTGGTCGTGGCTTGCGATGACCCGTCGCAGCATTCCTCTCAGAATGAGCAGGATTCAAGGTTCTACGCCGATTTCGCTATGATGCCTTGTTTCGAGCCGTCGAACCAGCAGGAGGCGTACGATATGGTCCGCGAGGCGTTTGACTATTCCGAGGCCAATCATATTCCTGTGCTTATGCGGCTGACAACCCGTATGGCGCATTCCAGGGCTGTGGTTGAGGCTGGCGAGATCCGCCGTGAGAACGAGGTACATTTCCCTGACGAGCTTCACGAGAAGAACTGGGTTACCCTGCCGGTCAACGCAAGGAAGCGTATCAGGCAGTTGGCCGACGATGTGCTGTCATTCGAGAACGATTCCGTGGTCTCTTCGGACAACAGTTATGTAGAAGGGCACAACCACAGGATGGGAATCATCGCCTGCGGAATCGCCTGGAACTATCTGATGGAGAGTTTCCCTGACGGATGTCCTTATCCGACTTTGAAGGTGACCCGCTATCCGTTCCCTAAGGCTTTGGCAAGGGAGATGGCGGCCACGTGTGACGCCATCCTTGTGCTTGAGGAGGGACAGCCTCTCATCGAGGAAAGGCTGCGCGGAATCCTTTACGATCCGGAGGACAGAAGGTGGACGAAGATCCTTGGCCGCCTTGACGGCACTCTTCCAAGGACCGGTGAGCTCACGCCTGACTGCGTGCGCGTCGCCCTTGGCCTGCCGCCGATGGAGACATATTCAAAATCAGAGGTCGCTGTTCCGCGTCCGCCGGCGCTTTGCCAGGGATGCGGGCACAGGGATTTCTACACAGCGCTTAATGTGGTGCTTAAGGAATATGCCCCTACCGCCCGTGTGTTCAGCGACATAGGTTGCTACACTCTTGGGTATATGCCTCCTTTCAACTCGTTCCAGACCTGCGTTGAGATGGGCGCTTCCATTACGATGGCTCTCGGAGCCGCCAATTCAGGTGTATGGCCGGCTGTGGCGGTGATCGGAGACTCCACGTTCACCCACAGTGGAATGACCGGCCTTCTGGACTGCGTCAACGCCGGGGCAAGCGTCACGATCTGCATCTCGGATAACCTGACGACCGGAATGACAGGTGGCCAGGATTCCGCAGGAACAGGAAGGCTGGAGGAGATCTGCAAGGGACTTGGAGTCGAGCCTGAGCACATCAGGACAATCATCCCTCTTCCTAAGAACTATCCGGATATGGAGAAGGTGATCGACGAGGAACTCAACTACAGCGGCGTGTCAGTCATCATCTGTCGCCGTGAATGCATTCAGACTGCGAAACGCCACGCGGCGGCCGCTAACAAAAAAGCTTAATATTATGGCAAAGAAAGACATCATACTATCAGGAGTCGGTGGACAGGGAATCCTTTCAATAGCCACCGTGATCGGTTGGGCGGCGCTTGACCAGGACCTTCATCTGAAACAGGCCGAGGTGCACGGAATGAGCCAGAGAGGCGGTGATGTGCAGAGCAACCTCCGCATCAGCACCGAGCGGATCTGGAGCGACCTGATTCCGAAAGGGGAGTGCGACCTCATACTCTCGCTGGAGCCGATGGAGGCTCTCCGTTACCTGCCTTGGCTCTCAAAGGGTGGTTGGATTGTGTCGAACTCAACCCCGTTTGTGAATATTCCGAATTACCCTCCTGTCGAGGAGATCACCGCCGAACTTCAGAAAATCGGTAATGTCATAACATTGGACTGCGATGAGATCGCAAAAAAGACAGGATCGCCACGCAGCGCGAATATGGTTCTGTTGGGCGCTTCCGCCGCTGTTCTGGAGATCCTTGAGCCGGAGAAACTTCGTGAAGGGATCGCCAACGTGTTCTCCCGCAAGGGCGAGAAGATAGTCGAAATGAACATAGCTGCCTTCAACGCCGGCCTGGAGGTCTCCAAAAACTTCTCGAAATGAAACCGGTCTCCAGACAATCCATAGACGAAGTCCTGCGAAGGCTTGACATAGCGGACATCGGGCGGACCACTATCCGCCAGTGTGTCAACGTCTCCCACGAACTGGAGAAGCTGTCCGGGGAGAAGTTCGTGCATTTGGAGTTCGGTATTCCCGGCCTGAACGCTTGCCAGATAGGAATCGATGCTCAGAAAAAGGCGTTGGATTCCGGAGAGGCTTCGGTCTATCCTCCCGCCTGCGGAATCCCTGAGCTGAAGGAGAACGGCTCACGCTTCATCAAGGCCTTTGTCGGCGTGGACATATCCCCGGAGGGAATCGTGCCGACAGTCGGCTCGATGCAAGGTTGCTACAACCTTCTGCTGGAGTGCATCCAGATGAACCCGTCAAAAGACACGGTTGTCTATCTCAATCCTGGTTTCCCGTCGCATTACGTTCAGGCAAAGGTGCTTGGATTCAAGACCCGGATGTTCGACCTCTATGATTTCCGTGGAGAGAAGTTCCGTGAGAAGATCGAGGAGGTGTTCGGTGACGGACGGGTCGCCGCTATTGTATATTCAAACCCTAACAATCCGTCCTGGGTCTGCCTGACCGAGGATGAGTTGAAGAGTCTTGGTGAGCTTTGCACCAAGTATGACGTGGTCGCTCTGGAGGATATGGCATACCTTTGTATGGACTTCAGGAAGAACCGTTCCGTGCCGTTCCAGCCGCCATATCAACCGACAGTCGCCCGCTACACCGACAACTGCGTGCTGATGATCTCCGCCTCGAAGATATTCAGTTACGCTGGGGAGCGCATCGCGATGGTCGCCATCTCCGACAAACTCTATAATCGGGAATATCCCGCGCTCCGCGAACGTTATGGTCTCGGCCGTTTCGGAGACAACTTCTCCCTTACCTACCTCTATGTCAATTCATCAAGCTGCTCTCACTCAGCGCAGTTCGCTTTCGCGGCGATGCTTAAAGCGGCGGCGGACGGTGAATATGACTTCGTCGGAGAGATGCGTGAATATGGCCGCAGGGCCGGAAAGGCAAAGGAGGTATTCCTGCGTCACGGATTCCATATCGTGTATGACAAGGATCTGGACGAGGATGTGAGCGATGGTTTCTTCTTCACGATCGGCTATGACGGCTTGACCGGCAGCCAGTTGCTGCTGAATCTGCTTCGGTGCGGAATCTGCGCCATCACTATGGTTGCCACGAGAAGCACCCGGGAGGGCATAAGGGTCTGTGTCTCTATGCTGAATTCCGAGGAGGATTTCCGCGCGCTGGATGAGCGTCTTGGACTCTTTGTTGGACTTTATGAGTCTGGTGATTAATTATTTAGAGAATATTATTTATGAAATATGTTAGTGCCGACGAGGCCGTAAAACTCGTAAAGTCAGGAGACTGGGTATTCTTTCAGGGAAGCACCGCCGTGCCTGTGATAATCCAGGAGGCATTGGCCCGCCGTGCTGATGAGCTCCGAGGAGTGAGCATCGTCTCTGGTTTCAACATCACGAAAGGTCCGGCTCCGTTCTGCAAGCCGGAGTACAAGGACTCGTTCTTTGTGAACAGCCTGTTCCTGTGCGCCGACCAGCGTCAGTATGTCGCCGAGGGCTATGGAAGCCTCATTCCAGGATTCTTGGGTGAGCTTCCGTCATTGATCCGCCGTCACGAGATTCCGATCGATGTGGCGTGCATCAACTGCTCTCTTCCGGATGAGAACGGCTATTGCAGCTACAACATCTCCGCTGACCTGGCCCAGCCGGCCGTCGAGGCCGCCAAAATTGTGATCGCCCAGGTGAACAAGAGCATTCCGTACCTTTACGGCACGGCTATGATTCACGAGTCTCAGATCACGGCCGCCATCGAGTGCGATGACCCTCCTGTGGATATGCAGTTCGGTCCTCCGACCGAGATCGAGTCGGCCATAGGATCGTACATCGCCGCCGAGATCCCTGACGGCGCCACCCTTCAAATCGGTGTCGGCGGCATTCCGAACGCGATTCTGAACGGCTTGAAAGACCACAAACATCTTGGCCTTCACACCGAGGCGATGACCGATGGCGTTTTCCGTCTGATGCAGATGGGCGTGATTGACAATTCGTTGAAGAAGGTTGAGCCAGGCCGCAGCGTTGCCTGTCTGGCACTTGGTTCCCGCCATATGTACGAGTACCTTGACCACAACAAGGACGCGATGTTCTACGATGTGAGCTGGACGAACGATCCGCAGCGCATCCGCCAGAACCCGAACGCTATGGCAATCAATTCCGCCATTGAGGTGGACCTGACTGGCCAGATCTGCGCTGACAGCATCGGTGATATGATCTTCTCCAGCGTCGGTGGTCAGCACGATTTTATGTACGGCGCGGCCCTCTCGGAAGGCGGCAAGACATTCATCGCCCTGCCGTCCCGTACCGCCAAAGGCCGAGGCAAGATCGTTGCCCACCTCGCTCCCGGAGCCGGAGTGGTCACAACCCGTTTCCAGACCCAGTACGTTGTCACTGAATATGGTTGTGTATATCTCCGCAACAAGAACCTTGCGCAGCGAGCCAAGGCCCTCATCTCCATCGCCCATCCGGACGACCGTGAAGACCTTGAGCGCGCCGCCTGCGAACGTTTCGGCTACTCCTTCCTGCGTTTGAAGTAGTTATGAAGACAGACAGGATAACACTGCGGCCTTGGAGAGAAAGCGATGCCGAGGCGTTGTTCAAATATGCTTCCGATCCAGATGTCGGGCCGCGTGCGGGATGGCCGGTGCATAAGAGCGTGGAGGAAAGCCTTGAGGTGATCAGGAATATATTCACAAATGACCACACTTGGGCGATTGAGCTGAATGAAACCGGCGAGGCGATCGGTTGCATTGGATATTATCCGAGCGACGAGAGCAATATCGGCATCGGAGCGGATGACGCCGAAATCGGCTACTGGGTGGCTAAACCATACTGGAACAAAGGAATATGCACGGAAGCCCTTCGCCTGATGATAGACTACTGCTTCAAAGTGAAAGGCTTCCATACTCTCTGGTGTGATTATTTCATCGACAACTCCGCATCCGGCCGAGTTATGGAGAAATGTGGCTTCCAGGACTCCGGCAAGATCAACTGGTGCAGCCACCTCTACCGTGGCGATGAACGCCCCGTGAAGGTAATGCGGCTTGATCCGTGATCTATAAGATGCGGTTTGATTCGTGATTTATAAATGATTGGTAAACAGAGAGATATTCTGTTGTCTTTGGCTCAATACAACTAAAGACAATGACTTAAAAGATTGATTTATAACCCATTCTGAATAACGATGTGTTTTGATGGTCAGTCAAGAGCACATCAATGTCGGCTATTGGCAGCGAAAAAATCAAAAGTCAAATTTTGGTCCACCGTGCAAAATTTGACTTTTGCCTTTATTTCACTGTCGCCTGCACTGAATAACCGTTTGTATTTGTGATGATTATTCAGTATTTTTGCGTAGAAACAATTTTATTATGACAAACAAAGATTTTTGGCAGTCTGTCCGTAATATAATTGATTGCGGCTTTTCCGTCGAAGGTCTTTCAAAACTGGAAGAGTATGCGGAACAATTCATTTCAGGGAGACTTGTTTACAAACGATTTTCACCGTCAGAGCAGTATGGCTGCATTGAGGGAGGTGCAAATAATGTCATTGCATCCATACTCGCGGGAGCAGAAGTTAACACAGATCAATTCTCTGCGCCTTCAGACAGTTTCCAAAGAGAACAACAATGCGGAAAGACGCAAGCTGAACGGATAGAGAATTGGGCACGAAAAACCTCTTGTTGGATAGACAATGTTGATGATACCATTGTAAAAGTCCTTGGTGATCGCATTGCGGAGGGAGGCGAGGCTCAAGTTTATGACAATGGTGTTTCGGTTGTAAAGACTATCGGTTTGGACTATTTTGTCCAGCCGGTTTTAGCTTTAGATCGTGTGTCCCTTCACAACGCTTACTTCCCTCAAACAAGAATGTCCGTCATTGGTTTTGGCCGAGATGATGAAGGCTCATTCAAAATTGTTGTCGAACAGCCTTTCATTCAAGGCAGTAGAATGTCAGACAAAGAGATTTCCGCTTATGCTGGCAATTTAGGTTTTTCATTAATTAACCAGAATAACTGGACCTATGCCACAAAAGACATTTATCTTAGTGACCTGCACGACGAGAATGTAATCAAATCCGTTAGTGGCAATGTTTATGTGGTTGATTGTGACATTCGTATAAATACCCCTGATTTGAGATCCGGTGGAAATCGTGAATTGACGAATGAGATAGAGTGGATTGATTGATAGTCTATATTGGCGGTTTAGCGGCACATAAAAAAGAAACGACAGCGAAAAAATCAAAAGTCAAATTTTGGTAACGTGCAAAATTTGACTTTTGCCTTTTTTTCGCTGTCGCCTGCACATAAAACAGCTTTGCCTTTTCTACACTTTGTCACTTCGACAAGCTCAGTGACCAGTGTGTCTAAGTGCCAGGTGGTGATATGCCGCTATTCGTAGCGGATGGCCTCAATCGGGTCGAGGTTGGAGGCTTTGCGTGCCGGGTACCAACCGAAGAAGATGCCGATTATGGTGCAGACGAGGAAGGAGACGACGATGCTCCAAGGCTGGATGAGGATAGGGTAGGAGAGGACGGCTTTGACTATGTACGATGCCGCCACGCCTAAGATCACACCTAAAAGTCCACCCGTTATGCTTATCAGCATCGCCTCGATCAGGAACTGGGCGAGGATGTCACGGCCTTTGGCTCCGATGCTCATCCTCAGACCGATCTCCTTGGTGCGCTCGGTGACGGAGACGTACATGATGTTCATGATCCCTATGCCGCCCACGAGGAGGGATATTCCCGCGACAGCCGCAAGTAGGGTGGACATCATATCGCTCGTGCTGGTCATCATCGAGGAAAGCTCCTGCTGCGAGCGGATGTTGAAATCGTCGTCGTCGGATTCCTTTAGCTTGTGGTTGCGCCGGAGGACGGACGACACCTCCTCGATTGCCTTGTCGGTATATTCCTCACTCAGCGCGGAGCAGACGATCTCCTGGAGGTAGGTGATGGCGAGGATCCTTTTCATCACGGTGGTGTACGGCGTGATGATGAGGTTGTCCTGATCCATGCCCATGCTGTTGTAGCCCTTGCTCTCCAGCACGCCCACGATGCGGAACGGGATACTGCCGAAGCGGATGACCTTCCCGACGGGATTCTCCCCGTTGGTGAAGAGCTGGTCGATGACGGTCTTGCCGACGAGGCAGACCTTGGCCGCCGTCTTGATGTCCTGCTCCGAGAATATGTCACCGTCCTGTACCTTGTACCCTCTGATGTCGAGAAACTCCTCGTTGACACCGTAGACGGAGGTCGGTGTGTTGTTGGCGCCGTAGACCGCCTGGCCGGAGGAATTGACGGAAGGGGAGGCGAGGGAAATGTGGGCGCATTCCTGGCGGATGTCCTCGAAGTCCTTGACTTTCAGCGTCTGCATGTCATCGGCGCTGAGGCGGACTCCGCCCCTCATGTCCTCTCCCGGATGGATCATTATCATGTTGGATCCCATCTCGCTGATCTCGGCCTGGATGCTCTTCTTCGAACCCTGGCCGATGGCGAGCATCGTGATGACGGAGCCGACACCGATAATGATGCCGAGCATCGTCAGGAATCCTCTGAACTTGTTGTTGCCCAGTGCTTTCAGGGCTATTCTGAATAGATTGGCGAAATTCATTGCAAAAATCTTTTATGAATATCCTGCCTCGTCGCGGAGGCAAATTATCTATGAATATCTCAGCGGTCGTTCTCGACCGGCAGTTTGGCGAGCGCCTCCGCGGCGTCAAGAATATGCTCGTTCCGGACGTCGCTCGTGACCCTGCCATCCCGAAGTGTGATGGTGCGTGTGCTGTAGTTCACGATCTCCGGGTTATGGGTCACGAATATGATCGTTCGACCCTCGGAATGGAGTTTCTGGAACAGAACCAGAACCTCAAAACTGGTGCGTGTGTCCAGATTACCGGTCGCCTCGTCAGCGAGAATCACCGCAGGATCGTTCACCAAAGCCCTCGCGATAGCGACCCTCTGCATCTGACCTCCGGACATCTGGTTGCTCTTATGCTCCAGCCTGTCCCCGAGACCGACAGCCTTCAGCGCCTCCACGGAGCGGTCGAACCTCTCCTTCTTTGAATATTTAGGGTTATACATCAGCGGCAGCTCCACGTTCTCGATGGCTGTGGTTTTCGCCAGCAGATTGTAGTTCTGGAACACGAAACCGATCTTGCGGTTCCTTAATGTGGCGCGCTCGTTCTTGTCCATCGTCCTGACCGAAACCCCGTCAAGGTAATATTCCCCCGAGGTCGGAGTGTCAAGGCATCCAAGAATATTCAGAAGTGTGGATTTGCCTGATCCTGAGGTTCCCACGATAGTGACGAACTCGCCCTCCGTGATTGTGAAGGACACTCCCCGCAATGCGTGGACGGTCTCGTCGCCGACAACAAAGTCGCGCCTTATGTCCTCAAGTTTGATAACGTCTTTCATACTTTTTCCAGTTTATCTTGCCGGCATTATTTCTTTCCACCACGAGGTCCCGGTGCGAACGGACTTCTTTCAGCCGTTTCCATCTTCTTAGGTGCTTCTGCCGTGAGGCCTATAACGACCTCTTCTCCGTCAGTCAAGCCGCTTGTGATCCCTGTCTTGTCTCCGCTTGTGTGATCTGTAGTCACCGCCTTAGGCGAGATAGAGTTTTCGCTCTTTACCCAGACTATCTTTTCGGACTCGTCAGCGATGCCGTTAACCTCGATTCCCAATCCCTTAAGCATCTCAGGGTCAGGATTGAACCTCAGCGCCTTTGTCGGCACAGCCAGCACATCTTTCTCTTCCAGAGTGTTGATGGTCACGTTGGCCGTGAGTCCCGGCTTGAGCTTCAGATCAGGGTTCGGGGCGGTGATCACCACCTCGTAGGTCACGACGTTCGATGTCGTGGTGGCCTCCAGCCTGACCTGACGGACTGTTCCTCCGAACACATCGTCCGGGTAGGCGTCCACCGTGAAGGTGACGTTCTGGCCTTCCTTTACCTGACCGATGTCGGCTTCGTCCACGTCAGCGATCACCTGCATATCCGCAAGATCCTTCGCTATGGTGAACAGGGTAGGGGTCTCGAATCCGGCTGCCACAGTCTGGCCTTCCTCCACGGCTCTGCTGATGACCACGCCGTCGATAGGTGACGTTATTGTGGCATAGCTAAGGTTTCTTTTAACTTTGGTGAAAGATGCTTGCGCCTGGTTGTACGCATTCTTTGCGGTTTCGTATTGATAATACGAGGAATCATATTCAGAATCACTGACCAACTCTTTGTCGTGCAGGGTTTTGGTCCTATTATATTCCTTCTCCCTGTACTCGAATTCCGTCTTGGCTGCGGAGAGTTGCGCCTGTGAGGAGACAAGCTCGGCCTGGAGGTTCACCTTGTCCATTTCAGCGATGACCTGACCTGCCTTGACGATGTCGTTGTAGTCCGCGTAGAGTTTGTCGATGATTCCGGACACCTGGGTGCCGACTTCCACCTTTGTGACAGGTTCAACCGTTCCGGTGGCGGTGACCGAGTTGGAGATGTCGATTCTTTCAGTCTTGGCTGTTTCAAGAGTGACTGTCTGCTTTCCGGTAGGGCGGAAGATCAGCCAGAGTGCCGCAGCGGTGCAAATGATGCCGACCGCGATCCATAAAGTCTTGGTTTTCATATTAATTGATTTTATAATTTCCTTGGTAAATGTCGAGTAGAGCATTGTTCATCAATGCCGTGTATTTTGATTGGAGGAGCTGGACGCGGGCGTTGAGAAGGTTGTTCCGCGCTGTGATCAGCTCCACGGTGTTCTTCATTCCGACGTTGAACTGCTCGGCCGTGAGTTCGTAGCTTTGTTCGGCGTAACGTGCTTGTTCCTTGGCGGAAGTGTACTTGGACTGGGCGGAGACCGCCTCCAGATAGGTGTCTTCAACTTCCTTGAGAAGAGCCTTTTCCACACTCATTTGCTCCAGTCTGCTGTTGTCGGCCTCGATCTTAGCCTTGTTGACCGCAGTCTTGGCCTTTCTGCCTTGAAGGATCGGAATCTGGAGGCTCAGGCCGATGCTCTCATTGAAGTTCTTCTCCAACTGGCTGCCGAAGGAACTGCTCGTTCCGGAAACGTTGGTCGTACCAATACCGGCGGTCGCTGAGAGGGTAGGGGAATATGCCGATTTGGCCTGTCTGATGCCTAAATCCGCAGCCTGTACGTTCAGACCTGCTTTCTTTATCTCAGGCATAGATTCGAGAGCGTTTGCATAGACCTCCTCTTTGTTCGGAAGCAGTCTCAGAATTCCGGCCTCGTCATCAGTAGGTTCCTCAAGCTCAATCTCATCGCTGACACCGAGTTCGAGCAACTGCTTGAGTTGCAGTTTGTAGTTGTCCAATGTGGCTTTCGCCGATGTGATCTGATAGAGATCGCTGGCGTACTGGCTTTCCAGTTGCGCGACATCTACCTTGCTGAGCTCCCCGGCGTTTTTCAGCTCGACCGCTCTGTCAAGTTCCGCTTTTGATGCCTCAGCAGTGCTCTCGCTTACCTTTACGGCCTCGACGGCGTAAAGGCTCTGCATATAAGCCTTTACGATCGAGATCACGACATCGTTAGTGTTCTCTTCAACGGACAACGAATCGACAGAATTCTGCAAGCGGCTCTGCTTCAAAGCGGTGCGAAGACTTCCTCCGCTGTAGAGAGTCACCCCTGCGTTCAATCCGTAGTTTCCGGACCAACTGGTTGCCTTTGAGGTACTATAGACATCCGATCCGACAACCGTGCTGTTCCCACTTTCCGAGAACGGTCTGTTTGTGATTCCTTGACTTGCGGAAGCGTTGAGAGAAGGAAACATAGCGGCTTTGGCCTGATACGTGTCTTCAAGTCCGGCCAGATGCGCGTTCCTGCTTTGCCGGAGGGCTATATTGTTCTCCACGGCGTAGTCGATGCATTCCTGCAACGTCCATTTCTTAGCCTGGGCGCCGGCGGTCAGAGAGACGACCGTCAAGGCTGTGATAATGATGATAACGTACTTTTTCATATTCATTGATGATCAAAATCCGGTTGCGAAAGTAGTCGCGCTGTGGATTTTATTCAACTCAAATCGACGAACACCCGCATTTCATCGATGAAAATGATTATATTTGTCTTTCAGCCTTGGCGTGGTACTTCCACGATCCTGCCGCGGCTGGCCATTTAACACGGAATTAGTAATCAATGTATATGACAATGAAACTTTCAAATCTGATCAGAAAGACCGCCCTTGCCGCGGCCTTGACCCTCGCTTCGGCGTCATTCGCCGGCGCGGAGTCCCGTTCCGACTGGAAGGCCCATTGGATCACTCATCCTTGGGTCCAGAGCACGACAAACACCTGGATTTCCTACCGAAAGGAAGTCAATGTGACAAAACGTCCGGACAAGCTTATCGCCAAGATCGCGGTGGATTCAAAGTACTGGATGTGGATCAATGGCGAACTCGCTGTCTTCGAGGGCGGGCTCAAGCGTGGACCGTTCCCGAACGGAACCTATTACGACAAGGTTGACATCGCGCCCTTCCTCAAGGAGGGCAACAACACGATAGCCATCCTGCTCTGGCACTTCGGAAAGCAGGGGTTCAGCCACAACAGCAGCGGTCAGGCGGTGCTGATCTTCGAGGCCGTCTCTCCTGAACTGAAGATCCTTTCCGACAAATCCTGGCTCTGTGTTCCTAACCCTGCCTACAGCAGCACGGACGCTCCTCACCCGAACTACCGTCTCCCGGAAAGCAACATCCGCTTCGACGCGCGCAAAGATCTGCAGGGTTGGAATATGCCTGGCTTTGACGTCCGCCGCAAGATGCACGGGGCCGACAATGTGGATGAGATGGCGTGGCCGGCGATGGGCGAGCTCGTCGAGCGCCCGATCCCGATGTGGAAGGATTACGGACTCAAGGAATATGTCTCTGTACGTCAATCCAATGACACCGTCTATTGCAAGCTGCCTTACAACGCCCAGATAACTCCATACCTCAAGGTCGAGGCGAACGGTGGCGAGATGGTCAGGATAATGACCGACAACTATCGTGGCGGCAGCGAGAACAATGTCCGCGCTGAGTACATTGCCCGCAAAGGTGTTCAGGAATATGAGAACCTCGGCTGGATGAACGGCCACGAGGTTTGGTACATCGTACCCTCGGGAGTGAAAGTCATTGATCTTAAGTACCGTGAGACCGGTTATGACACCGAGTTCTCCGGCTCGTTCGAGTGCGAGGATCAGTTCCTTAACGAACTTTGGAAACGCTCCGCAAGGACGCTTTACATCACAATGCGCGACACCTATATGGATTGCCCTGACCGTGAGCGCGCCCAGTGGTGGGGAGATGAGGTCAACGAATTGGGTGAGGCTTTCTATGCGTTGTCACCATCCGGACAGTTGCTTGCCAGAAAGGGTATTCTTGAGCTGATGAACTGGCAGGAGGCTAACGGGGTGATTTATTCTCCGGTGCCGGCCGGCAACCGTGTGATCGAGCTTCCGCTCCAGATGCTCGCTTCCGTGGGCTGGTACGGTTTCCACACTCAGTACTGGTTCAGCGGCGACAGCAGTTTCGTGGCTGAGATCTATCCTAAGGTTGAGCGTTATCTGTTCAGAAGCGGTCTCTGGACCTTCAAGGATAATGGTCTTCTGAATGTCCGTACCGGAGACTGGAACTGGGGCGACTGGGGAGACGACATTGACACTGAAGTCTTGACAAACTGCTGGTATTATCTTGCCCTCAGGTCTCAAAAGGAATTCGCCCGCATTCTCGGCAGGCAGAGGGATGCGGAGACTATCGAAGCTTTGATGAAAAGGATCTCCGATGCGTTTGACGCACAGTATTGGACCGGTTCCGCCTACCGTGACCCTAACTACAAGAAACAGACTGATGACCGCGCGCAGGCTATGGCCGTTGTCTCCGGCCTTGCCTCACCGGACAAGTACCCGGCTCTGTTCGAGACCCTTAAAAAGGAATATCACGCCAGCCCTTATATGGAGAAATACGTCCTTGAGGCTCTCTTCAAGATGGGACACGCCGACTTCGCCATCGAAAGGATGAAGTCCCGTTACGCCAAGATGCTAAAGTACGACTACACGACCTTGTTCGAGGGTTGGGGAATCGGCAGTGAAGGTTTCGGTGGCGGCACGATCAACCACGCCTGGAGCGGCGGTCCGCTTACGATCCTGAGCCAGAAGCTCTGCGGTATCGAGCCGACGGCCCCTGGATTCCAGACTTTCGAGGTCAAGCCTCAGATGGGGACATTGAAGACCGCTTCCGCCGCTCTTGAGACCCATTACGGAATGATTCGTGTCTCACTCAGCAGGAAATCCGCCAAGGCGCACACAGCCTCGCTCACAATCGAGGTTCCGGAAGGCACAACCGTGACCGTCACCGCTTCCAACGGAAAGCCTAAGTCACTGGCCGCAGGGAAATATTCATTGAAAATCAAGGTTGACTGATGTTTGCGCATCGTCTGATAGTTTGTGTGGCCGCTGGCGTTACGCTTGCGGCCACTATGCTTTCCGCTCAGGAAGTTTGGAAGGCACGTTGGATCGGAAAGCAGGAATGCCGTAGTGAGGCCAATTCCTGGCTGGCCTTCAAAAAGGAGTTGAATGTCTCTGAAGTTCCTGATGAGATGGTGGCCAGAATCGCCGCTGACTCAAAATATTGGCTTTGGATAAATGACTCTCTCGCTGTTTTTGAAGGCGGTCTGAAACGAGGTCCGTCTCCTGGTGACACCTATTATGACGAGATAGACATCGCTCCATATCTTCGCAAAGGGGAGAATTGTCTCTCGGTTTTGGTCTGGCATTTCGGCCGTAATGGTTTCAGCCACGCCGACAGTGGGGTGGCCGGGCTGCTTTTTGAGGCGAAGGCTCCAGGATTTGAGATATTGTCTGACAAGACTTGGGATGCCACTGTCTATAAGGCTTATGGGACTGCCGGGGAGCCTGAGGCCAACTACAGGCTTCCGGAGAGCAATCTTAGTTTTGACGCAAGAAAAGACATCACCAATTGGTGTAGCCCGTCCGCGCCTCGTCTTGGCCGGGCGATGGAACTCCCTGTCATTGTGGGAGAACCACCATTCGGGAAGTTGGTCAAAAGGCCGATTCCAATGTGGAAATGTACAGGCTTGATGGACTATCCAGAAGTGCGTCGCTCCGGAGACACATTGGTTTGCTCGTTGCCGTACAATGCCCAGATCACGCCATATCTGAAAGTCAAGGCGCCAGCCGGCCGCACAATCAAAATGCTGACCGACCACTACAAGGTAGCCTTGGCCAAAACACAGTGTCTGTGGTGTGAATATATCACCAGAGACGGTGTTCAGGAATATGAAAGCCTCGGTTGGCTGAATGGCGATAAGATGATGTACATTGTCCCCTCTGATGTGGAAGTTATTGATGTCAAGTACCGTGAGACCGGCTATGACACGGAGATCACCGGCACATTCGAGTGCGACGATCCTTTCCTTAATGAATATTGGAGGAAGGCTGTCCGTACCCTTTATGTTTGTATGAGGGACACTTATATGGACTGTCCTGACAGAGAGAGGGCTCAATGGTGGGGTGATGAGGTGAATGAGCTCGGTATGGCTTTCTATTCATTGTCACCTTCTTCTTGGAAGCTGGCTGAAAAAGGAATATACGAGCTGATGAACTGGCAGCGCGTCGATGGTGTCCTGTCATCACCGGTTCCGGCGATGAACTATTCGGCGGAACTTCCGTCTCAGATGCTGGCAGCTTTGGGATGGTATGGTTTCTATACACAATATTTCTATTCAGATAACAACGCTTTTGTTCCGGTTGTCTATGATAGGATGAAAAAGTACTTGCATAAGGTCTGGAAGTTGGATGAGGATGGTCTCCCTATCTACCGGACAGGTGATTGGGACTGGCCGGACGCGGATTCTCCTGTCGATAAATACGCCTTGATGCCTTGTCTCTACTATCTCGCCTTGAAATCGGAACTGGAGTTCGCCAGAATGCTTGGCCGTGCTGAAGATGTGGCTATGATCGAATCGGTTATGGCTCGTTTGAAGGATTCCTACAACCGTTTGTACTGGACAGGAAACGGTTACCGTAGTCCATCGTATAAGGATCGTACGGATGACAGGCCGCAGGCTATGGCCGTTCTTTCCGGAATCGCGTCTGAAGAGAAATATCAGGTCATCTCTGAAATCCTGAAGACAACTGATATGGCATCAACCTATATGGAGAAATATATGGTCGAGGCTCTGTTTGTTACTGGACAATCCTCTGCCGCGCTCGACAGGATGAAAAGAAGAATGGCGACGATTATGGACGACCGAAGCTCAACTCTTTACGAGCATTGGAACTGGACGAATTCCAGCAACCACGCCTGGTCTGGGGCAAATATAATCCTGCTCTGTCAGAAGGTCTGTGGAGTCGCACCTTTGACTCCGGGATTCAAGACGTTCTCTGTCCGTCCTCAGATGGGATGGCTCAAGCGTGCATCCACCTCGTTTGAGACCAAGTACGGCACAATCAGAGTCTCCCTTACACGGAAATATTCCAAGTCAAAGACGGCTGAACTCACTATCGATGTTCCGGAAGGCACAGAGGCGCAGGTAGTTCTTCCGAATTCCAAAACATCGGTTTTGGCATCCGGCCAGCATACGTTGAATGTCAAGGCTGACTTTTAGAAGCATTGTTGACCAGGAATATTCCTTTGTCATTTTCCTTGAGAACGGCTACGGTCCAATAGCAGTTGTCGGCTTTCTCGTAAGATACTGAGATATTCAGATTGACTGTCATATCCTCTGACAGGGTCTCGCCGCCGTCTTCGCCGAGCAAAGGGTCTCCGTCGGGGGAAGTCGCCAAGGCTCTGACTACATTATTGAATGTGTAGTCAGGGCCTTGTCCGACTTGGAATCCTTTGATTCCATCCTGCATCAAGGCCGCGAAAATCCTGTACTTTCCGCTCTCGGCAACCTTGACAGCCACTCGGGCCTTCGCAGGAGATTCACTGTCCGGAGTGATGGTGATCGAACACGGCT
Organism: uncultured Bacteroidales bacterium; assembly: GCA_934725575.1. Taxonomy (GTDB): domain Bacteria; phylum Bacteroidota; class Bacteroidia; order Bacteroidales; family UBA932; genus Cryptobacteroides. The sequence goes on along the minus strand of CAKVCK010000008.1, from coordinate 40,438 downwards.
TCTTCACAGATTCCAAATGTCTGCTGGCCCCCTCGTAAAGGATGTCCTCGTTGTTGCTGAATACTGTCGGTTCGTAGTTTATGATGGCGGAAGGAAAACTGTTGATCGTGAACCGCTTGCAGAAATCGTTCTCGAAACCTATGCTGTAATTGTCGCCCTTGTGGACACTTACGGTGACAAGCCGTCCGGAAAGCCTTTCATTGACCTTGTTCAGGCTCTTGGACATATTCGGACAGTAGGTGCACCAAGTCCCGGTGAAATAGAACACAAGGGCGCGACTTTCGTGGATTTCAGGTTCTGGTTTAGGTTCGGGTTCGGGCTCCTTTTGGTATTCTTTCCAATCAGAGTGAATCCCTTGACAGGAGTCAAACGCAAGCGTCAAAGCCAAAAAAGCGAGGCAGAATATTAATGAATATATTCGTTTCATCAGAAAACAATTGAGATTGAAAGGTTTCCGCCGGTGAATCCTGGCTGCCAGCGGCAGACACCACCGGAACAGACCATTCCTTCCCGGTTGCGGCCATAGGACGCGCTTATGCGGAAGTGGTTTCTGCTGTAACTACCTCCCGCTTGGTAATAATGGATCTTACTGGAACCGTGATTGTACATATCTTTTGCGAAAATTGACCATCCGGATGTGAGATTGGCTTCAAGCAGTGCCGCGCACCAATCTTTGGCTGATTCAGCACTATAAAGATACTGAATCTCTCCTCGCATAGAAAAGTCATCCGTGATACGATAAGTCGCATCCGCAACAAAGGTGTTCCTTACTTCAGTCATCCTGTGAACGCCGTGCGAAGGAGAACTCTCCTGAATATTCAGAAAGAACACGGATCTTAGGCGTCTGTTCCATCTTCGTTCATACTTTAAGCTGATGTCCCTGAACAACAGTGCCGCCTTTCCAAGCTTATGGAACCTCCTAAGGTTATGCGCTTCGCTGTAATTCAGGTGCAGACGATCCTTTTTACCGGCTTTATAAATAATGTCAATCTGCCAGGCACTCTCTCCGTCAGTGTTCGGATAATATGGCTCAAGAGCGCAGAGCATATAGGTGTGCTGCATAGAAAGCGCAGGGATGTAATTCAGAGTATTGGAGATGAATGTCTCGTTGGTTCTGAACGCTTTGTTTGTCATATTATGAAGTCTCCTGAATGAAGCGACAGCGCTCACTTTACCGATCGCCAGTCCTCCTTCGAGGTTGATAGCCTCCCCTTTTTGCAGGCTCTCGACATCGCTGAATGAAAAGTCGTGCCAATCCTTTTGTTTGCCGCAATATTCTCCTTTTATATAGAAGTCTCCTATATTATAACTTGCCGCGGCGGACCAGGAGGCGTTGTTCCTTGGCACGCTTACCTTTGTCCAGTCTTCTTCAAGGTAGTAGGGGAGCTCTTTCTCGAACCGCTCCAAAAAGGAAAACTCAAATCCGAGGTCTCCTTCGAACAGGTTGATCTTCGAAAGAGTGATGTCCGCTCCAAGTATTTGAGTGTCGGAATATCCCCTCAGATGCCTCGGAAGTCCCCAAACAAGTTTTGCACCGATCTTGTCTTTTGAATATTCCAACCTCGCACCTCCGACCGAGTTGTTCATTCCCAGTGCCCTGTCCTCCCAGGAACGGAACAACAGGCCGGATCCGAATTGGTCATACCAGTCTCCAAGTGTGATGCTGAAGTTGTCGCCCGTGTAGCGGATGAACTTTTCCGGCAGGGAGAATCCTTTGCAACCCTCATCGTAGCCGAGAATAGGCTGCGGAAGCCACTCCGCCTGGACTCCGGCCTGAAAATGTTTGTTTGACCAGTCGAACTTAAGGTAATTGTTCGAGCCGTAATCCTTCCGGTCTGTGTACCAGACATCGTTCGATTCAAAGCTCCAGTGCCAGATACTGTTGCTCTGGGCACTGGAAATTGAATTCAGTCCTAACATCAACGTCAGGATCGAGGCAATCCTTAATTTCTTCATTATTTTTCAACGATGATCATTACAGGAGGCGCAAGCGGAATGAATCCAGCCTTGTCAATAGTCGCTGACTGTGCGCTTACTCTTGTCGCGGCGGCCGCGCTCCTTGCCGGAGCGTCGAACTCCACAAAAGTCTCATAGTCGAAACTCCAAGCTTCACCTTCAGAGAAATTCATTATTTTCTTGTAGATAGCCTCTCTCGATGGTGCGTTGAATCCTCCCGTGTTGTAACGCATTATGCTGTTCTCGGTTGGCCTGTAGACTCCGTAAGGGTAGGTGTAGCCGCCTTCATAGATACCAACTATTCCTGAATATCTTGAGTCGGAGATGAATTTGGACCATAGTACGGTGTTCGGATCATTCGTCAGATCTACATTCTCGTAGAAGCCGTAGGCAAATGATTGCCATTGTCTCAGTTGTGAAATTTCCTCTTCCGGAATCCTGCCATTGGATGTGTAGAAATATTCATCCGCCAGTTTGCCGAATCCGTGGCCACATCCTTCGTGTCTGAGAGTCTGGGCGTATTCGGTCTCGTTGGAGCAAAGAGGAACGTAGCAGATCGCCTGGTTGTTGCTGTACATATGACAGGTTCCGGCATATTTCGCTTTGTTGATGATCACGAATATGATTGTCTTCGTCAGATCCACTGACGGAAGAGAAGCCCTGACGAAACTGTTGACTAGGTTATTGTCACCACCTATATACGTCCCTTGGCCGAATTCCGCAGAGAACTTTGTGTCGCCGCCTTCCTGAGTGATTATTCCATTCTTGGACACGGAACCGATCCTGTAGATGTTGAACCTGTCCTTTGTGCTTTTGAATGGTTCCTCCGTGAAGAACGCCTCCTTGCCAATTTCGACATACTTGTTGAAAAGATCCTGATCCTTGTCGGCGAACGCATCTCCGACAAACACCACATCAATTCCCTTGCCGACAGTCGCCGAATGGATCTTGGTCACCTGTCCATCCTGACTGTAGTCAGAGGATGTGTAGGCTTGGATTCCCTGTTTTACCGTCACGGTCAGAAGCGAGTTGTTGACATTCTTGAATATGATTTCGCCGCTCCTGGCCGAAGATGCCGTGTTGGCACTCACCGTAAATGTGTAGGTTCCGGAGTTCTCTGACTTCTTGCTGATCCATTCCGGCACGGAATAGACGGAGTAGTCTATATTCGCCGTCACTGTCATTGTGATGTCCTGCTCGTTGCCGTCAATGTCGAACAGTGTCGGGGTGACGGAGAAGATTTCGTCCTCTCCGGGCTCGGAACCAACGATGAACTTTGTCGTAGATGGAATATTTTTGTCCTTTAACCCATCAACCTGTCCATCGAATATATATATGGTGTTTAATGGATTGTTATTACAAAATAATTTCTCCAGAGCTTTTAATTGGGAAATGTCGAGAGTTTTAATCTTGTTGTCATTTAGTTCTAATTTGGTGATTTTCGGACAACAATCAATCTTAAGAGCCTCAAGCTTGTTATAAGCACAATTCAACTCTTTAAGCTCAGGGCAATTTTTCAGTACGATTGATGTGAGATTATTCGATCGAAAATCCAACTCAACTAACTTACTGTTATTCGTTAGATCTAACTTTGTCAGATTGTTGCTGTAAATTGATAGCATTTGCAGTGCGGGATTATGGCTTATGTCAATTACGGAAATTGAGTTCCTTCCGCATGCCAACCTTGTAATCTCTGGATTATTTGAGATGTCTATAGAGGACAACATACAATTGAAAACATACAGTTCCTCTAACTGATGGTTCCTGCTTACATCAATTGTACTCAAATAATTATTATTCGCCAAAGAAATATGTTCCAGTAATGTGTTGGCACTTAAATCAATGGATGATAATCTATTGGTAGAGAGGTCTAGGTGTGTTAACTTGGTATTATTGCTAACGTCAATTGAGGTGATTCTATTAATGTTGCAGATCATCTTATTAAGTAAGATGTTGTTGCTAATGTCAATTGATTCAAAATTGTTGCCTTGGATCCAAAGTGATTCTAATAATGGATTGTTTGTCACATCAAGGGTTGAAAGTTGATTGAAGTCGCACATTAATGTCTTTAGATTTGTGTTTTTTGTCACATCCAGACTTTTTAGTAAGCCTTTGTTATCATTCTTTCCTTCCAAGCTGTTCCATTCACAAGAACCTTGGCAACGGAGATGGACCAAATTAGGCATATGCTCAATTCCGACGAGTGAGGTGATGGAATCTGTTCGAACATAAATGTATGTGACAGATCGTGCCTCATCGTAACTGATCTCACCATCCTTGTCTTTGTCGAAATTATCGACCATGTAGGCCTTGAAGTTGGTGTCTTCAAAGATTATGTTCCTGTTGCCATCGTCAATCCTGCACTCGAATGGAGTGATTCGGTAGAGTTCAGAACGCTTGAGGGTGACATCCGTATCGATGGCCTTTTGAACTTTCCCTTTGTCTGTGTCAATTGTGAGTGTGAATCCGCCTGTGTACTTTTGCGCCGGAACGACAATGTAGAAATCAGTAACATCGCTGGACAATGGGACAGCAGGGCATACGAGTTTCACATACGAATTTCCTTCTTCTGTTATGGCGAGATTAGGAGATTCAGAGTCCACATTTATGATTGCATTTCCGGAAACCCTTATTTTTCTGTTGTTTGTCTGGAAACGGATGTAGTTTACCGTCAGGCTGCCTGTCATAGAAATCTTAAGCACCGAGCAAAGGTTCTTGAATCTCAGAGAGTTTTCTACGCTTGTAGCCACCATAGGATATGCTCCGTCCGGAATATTTCCCTCCTTGTAGGTCTGCTCTTCCGGCAGGACAACAGAAACGCTTGACCCATTGATGCTTTTGCAAATCGAGTACGGATACACGGCGATTTTCTGCCCGGAAGGTATTGCCCCTGTGAACTCCCCGGAATTTGTTCCGGCACCACCAGTCAACTTAAACTCAGATGGATTGGAGCTTCCGGCGAACACACCGATGGCGTCACCTTCCGACCAGAGTGTCTTATAGATGTTATTTCCCGGACCGGACAGATGTGTCTTGGTTTCCGCCTTCTGCTCAATGCTGGCCCTGAGCGTCGTGACAACGCTTTCATTTCCTGTTTCTTCCTCGGTACAAGCTGCCATCGTGACAAGCGATGACAGCATGAATATATTCAAAAATCTAGTTGCTTTCATAATAAGGTCTTATTTCAGTGTGATTTCCCCTCCATCTTTCGTGTCCTCGTTGCCGCCGTAGGCTGAACCGTCGATGAAGATGAGGTCCTTCGTCGTTCCGATCGCAGCGCTTGTGGCATTGTCCACGTAGTAGTCCCCGTAGTTGGCGGTTCTTATTATTGGCTGTGAACCGTACTGCTTGAGAACATAGACTAAAATCTTGAGGTTTTCCTTGTTGTAGGAGCTTGGAATTGTCACAGAATAACTCTTTTCCACTGTCTTATTGTTACCTGTTGTGGAAAAAGCATCTCCGGAGATGTCTGTGAATGCAACTCTGGCGATGCTGCTGTGGTTATAGCCCGCTACTCCTCCGTTCTGGTAACCAATGATATTGTCTTCAAGCAAAACTGCTGTGACTTTGTAGTCGCCTTTCTCCTTGATGTAGAGTTTGACATTCAGATTAAGTATGCTGCTAGAGACAGATGACGTGAAAGATATTCCGGTCTTTGTCGGGTAGTTGTTTTCTGTTTCTTTTACAGCATTGACTATGAGCTTTGCCGTATAATCATTACTTGTGTAATTCTCAATCAAACTTCTGTAATCTATCATACCGGTAGGGTAGCTTGTTATTCTGAATATGTTTTCCATCATCTTTGTTCCGCTGAATCCTAAATTAGATGAGGTAGGGTGCAGGTTCAGCATCTCGATTTTGTTTGGATACTGGCTTATCGCCATAGCGAAACTGGTAGCCAGGTTCGGACAGTACCCACACCACGTCGCCGTGAATCTCATTCCCAGCGACTTGTGCCAGAATTCTCTGTCAGCCCACTCGCTTGGGGCGTCCGCTGTGACAATTTTTGTAGTGACCGGAATGCTTATAGCCGCAATATCTTCGACTTGTCCCTTGAATACATATAGCGTTTCCAAAGGGTTGCTTGAACAGTCAAGTTCCTTCAGTCCTGATATTTCAGAGATGTCCAGAGTTGTGATTCCGTTGTTGAATAAATTGACATATTCAAGGTTAGGGCAGCAGTTCAGCTCGATTGAAGTTAACGCTCCATTCCGGCACCAGAACTTTTTGAGTTTTTGGCAAGGGGAAAGATCAATGTTAGTGATTTTGTTATTACCGCAATCCAAATTTTCGAGTGATGTGTTATTTTGTAGATTCAGTTCTGAAAGTTTGTTCCAGTAACAGCTTAGTCTGGTCAGTTTGTGGTTTTTGCTGATATCCAAAACAGTGATCTTGTTTCCGTCGCAGTCCAAATCAAGCAACTCAGTGTTCCCGCTGAGATCAAGGCTGGTCAAGCTATTGTTTTCCACATTGATAAGCGTCAGTTGTGTGTTGTTGCTTAAATTGATTGAATTCAAAAGATTGTCATTGGCTTTGAATCGTTTCAGCAAAGTATTGCAACTTATGTCAATCGCCTTTAACTGATTGCTGTCACAATATAATGTGCTGAGGTTCTTATTGTTGCTTACATCTAACGATGTGAGCTGATTGAAACCGCAACACAATACCGTCAGTTGTGTGTTTTTTGATACATCCAATTTTTTAAGCAGACCTCCGCCGCCAACATATTTCTCCAATGCACTATCCCATTTGTTAGGACCGTTGCAATTTAAGAATGAAAGGTTCGGAAGATGTTCGATCCCTGCAAGAGACTCAATGTCGCCTGTGCGGACATCTATTTTGGTGATTGCTAATGCTTCGCTATAACTTATCTCCCCGTCATTGTCCGTGTCGAAGTTCGCTATCATATATGCCTTGAAGTTGGCATCCTCAAAGGTAATGACATCGCTGCCCTGGACCTTGCACTCAAATGCCTCGATAGGATAGAGGACAGAACGGCTAAGAGTGATGTCTGACTTGAGAGACTTGACAACATCGCCTTGGTCAGTGTTTATTGTGATGATGAAACCACCAGGATATTCCTGTGCCGGCACCACAATATGGAAGTCTGTCGCGGAGTTGGCAAGCTTAACATCCGGACAACTGAGTTTGATGGATGGTTTGGCGTCACCTGCCATCACAAGTTCCTTGGAATCAACGTTGATGGAAGCCTTCCCGGCCACTTTGACATTCTCGCTGGCTGGAGTGAATGTGATCGACTTGACAGTGAGATCTCCGAACATAGGAATCCTCAGAACCGAGCAGAGGTTCTTGAACGAAAAGGTATCGTTGTCGCTTGATGCTACCATAGGATAGGCTCCCTGGGAAATATTCCCGTCCACATATTCCTGAACCTCAGGCATATAGACGGAAACAGTCGAGCCGTCCCTGCCTTTGGCTATTGAATATGGGTACACGGCAGCCAGATTACCTTTGCCCGCCGCACCTTCGAATATACCCTTGTTGGTGTTTTCTCCGGATTTGAGTTTGAATTGTTTTGCTATGCTTTCGCTTGAGAAGACAGCGATATCATCGCCTGATGTCCAGACGGTCTTGTAGACTTCATTGGCGTCAGGCCCTTCAAGGGATGTTCTTGTGTCTGACCGCTCGATCACAGCCTTGATGGTCCGGAGCTCCGTACATTGCTCCTTCTCATTGCACGCCACTGCCAGGGCAATGGTGGACAGAGCCAGTATATTCGTGAATATATTCGATAATTTCATAATGATTTATTATGTGGGTTTCTATTCAAGAGTGATTTTACCTCCAGTTGTTGTGTCATCATTCCCTCCTTCCGTCTGACCAGCGGACTGGTTGATTACTACAGCCGTTGTTGACTTGCCGTCCGATGTCTTTACAGAGATGGTGGCTGTTCTGGCCGTGATGGCATTGTTCTCGCTGACGGTGACGGAGACTTGAGCGTTGCCGCTGCCATCGGTCTTGTCGAGTTTCGCCCAGGATTCACTTGAACTTGCTGCCCACGTGGTGTTTGATGTCACCGAGAATGTTTTGGTACCGCCCTGGGCTATAAAGGTCAAATTCGCCGGTGAGACTGACAAGGACGCGTCCGCCCCTGTCTGCTTGACGGTGACGGGCACACAGACCTCATTGTCGTTGCAGAAAACGATCACTCCCTCGCGGGCCTGTGTGCTGGAGTTCGCGTCCGCCTTGAAGGTGTAGGTGTCAACATTCCCGCTGGAGGACTTGCCGATTTGCTTTACCCAGTCTGGAGCCGAGTTGATCTTGTAGCCGATATTGTGCGTGACCTTGACACTGAAGGTCTCGCCACCTGCCGCCACGTTGAATTCATCTTGATCAATGCTGAATATTTCTTTCGCACCATTCTGCTGAACGGCGATATCCATTGAAGAAGATTCGTCTAATGTTGAAACCGTGATGGTGGCCTTGCGTATCGCCGTTGTTGTGTTTTCAGACACACTGATTGACACGCCTGAATTTCCGGTACCTTCGTTCGTCCCTAATTCAATCCAATCGGCGTTATTGCTTATCTTCCAACCCGTATTGGAAGTTATGGTGAATTTATCATTCTCCTCTTTGTATGAGAAAAAGAATGAGGCCGGTGAGACTGATAGCGAAACGGATGTTCCTGTCTGTTTGATGTTGACAGGAATACATACGTTGAGATCATTGCAGAACACTATGACACCTTCGCGACTTTCCGTTGAGCTGTTTCTTTCAACAGAGAAAGTATAAGAATCCTCATTTCCGCTGGAATTCATAGAAGTCTGTTTCACCCATTCAGGCCTTGATGTTATCTTGTAATCAATATTGTGGGTTACTTTCAGCTCGATGTCTCCTCCATCAGCATTGACTCTGAAATCATTCTTGTCAATATTGAATATTGGATCTTCTTCTTCCGGGGCGGCCTCTTGGGTGATGGAAATCCTGATGGTCGATTCCAAGGACTTGTCACTGATCCTCAGGAATGCTGTTCTGGATTGTTTGGAGGTATTCTCCTGAACATCGATATTGATTGAGGCTGTTCCTGAATTTCCGGATGAGGGCGAGACTGAAAGCCACTCAGCCGCGCCGGAAGTACTCCACGCCACATTACTCGTGAATCCGATCTGTACGCTTTGTTTCTTGCAGTCAATCGCGATTTTCGAATATGAAGGATCCGAAAGTGTGATTTCGGGGTCTGTTTTCTCAGATTTCAGTATACAGCCCGGTAAAAACGAAATGACAAATAATGCCAACAGAAAAACGCTGATTCTTCTCATAGGCTATGACAAATTTAACTATTGGTTGTTTTTAATTATGTTGATTATCTTAAACTCTTCTCCCGCTGCGTACCCAGTGTGGGAATATACTTGTTTACCTTTTTTGTCGTATATGAATAATTGTGGGATATAAACCACGTTCAAACTCCTGTAAAGATTCCTGTTTGTATCATATAGTAAGATAAAATCATCCCAATCGTGAGATTTTACCATCGCTTTCGCCCTTGAGATTGATCTGCTGTCATCGACCGACACGCAGACAATCTTGCAGGAAATGTCCTGAATATCTGTAAAGGCCTCATTCAAAGCGTCGATCTCTTCAATGCAATACTTGCAGGTTGACGACCAGAATGCAAGCAGAACCGGAACTTTTCCATCTATGAGACTTGAAGTAGAGAAAACCTTGCCGGAGCTGTCTTCAATCTTGACATTCGGAAGGTTCTGAGCCACCGCACATAAACACAGGAGGCACGTAAGAATAGTCAATGCGATGCTTTTAGAGTTCATTGGTTTTCACTTGCTTGTCTTCAATCGCAAAAATAGCCATTATATTCCGTAACGGCAACTTATTTTGTTTTGATTTTAAGCATCATTGCTGAAAATGTCAAACTTAGTTTGTATATTTATCAGCGATATGAAAATAATGTAATTCAAATATTAGATTTTATGACACTCAAAACTATTTTGGCAGCGGCGGCTGTCTCTTTAGCGGCCATCCCGTCGGTTTCAGCCAAGGATGTGACTTACAAGGTCGTTTCGCCTGACGGCCATCTGTCCGCCACGGTTGTAGTAGGCAACTCCATCACTTATTCGGTCTCTAAGGATGCCGTCAATCTGATTGACGCGTCCGAGATTTCTATGACTCTGTCCGACGGTGTTGTGTTCGGAGATAACGACAAGGTTCGTAAGGTCAAAAAGGCCAGCGTTGACCAGACTCTCCCGACGGTCGCCTACAAGAAGGCGCAGGTCCGTGACAACTACAACGAGATCACTCTCATATTCAAAGAGTTCTCGCTTGCGTTCCGCGCTTATGACGAGGGCGTGGCATATCGTTTCACCAACTCTTTGAAGAATGATTCGAAGGTTTTGGCGGAGAAGGCCCAGTTCAATTTCGCCAAGGATTGGGATGCGTATGTCCCTTATGTGAAACAGCACACGGAAACCCTTGAGAGCCAGTATTGGAACTCCTTTGAGAACACATATTCCATCCACGCCCTGTCGCAGTGGAACAAGGAAAGGCTTGCGTTCCTTCCGATCGCTGTGTCTGCGGAAGGTGGAATGAAGGTTCTTATCACCGAGTCCGATCTTGTTGACTATCCGGGAATGTACCTTTACAACGAAGGTGACGCTACAACCCTTTCCGGTCGTTTCGCTCCGTACCCTAAGACTGTCGAGCAGGGCGGACACAATATGCTTCAGGGCATTGTCAAGGAACGTGAGGAATATATCGCCGCCTGCACCGCCGGTGAATCTTTCCCTTGGAGGATTATAATGGTGTCATCAAATGATGCCGACCTGGCTGTTAATGATATGGTCTGGAAGCTTGGCAAGCCGGCCGATCCGTCACAGGATTTCAGTTGGGTGAAGCCTGGAAAGGTCGCCTGGGACTGGTGGAACGCTTGGAACCTCTACGGGGTGGACTTCCGCGCCGGCATCAACAACGACACCTACAAGTACTACATCGACTTCGCCCAGAAGCACGGCATTGAATATGTCATCCTCGATGAAGGCTGGGCTGTCAACAAGAAAGCCGATCTGATGCAGATCATCCCTGAGATCGATCTCCCGATGCTTTGTGAATATGCCAAAGCGCACAACGTAGGCCTTATCCTTTGGGCTGGCTACTACGCTTTCGACCGTGATATGGAGAATGTCTGCAAGCATTACTCCGAGATGGGAATCAAGGGCTTCAAGGTCGATTTTATGGATCGTGACGACCAATATATGGTTGATTTCTTCAGGCGTTCCGCCGAAACCGCCGCCAAATACGGACTCTTGATTGACTTCCACGGGGCGTTCAAGCCGGTCGGACTCAATCGCACTTATCCTAACGTGATCAACTACGAAGGTGTCTTCGGTCTGGAGCAGATGAAGTGGAGCAAGCCTACGGTCGATCAGGTGACCTACGATGTCACGGTTCCTTTCATCAGAATGGCCGCCGGCCCGATGGACTACACTCAGGGTGCGATGCGAAACGCCATTCAGAAGAACTATCATCCTGTGAATTCCGAGGCTATGAGCCAGGGCACCCGCTGCCACCAGCTCGCTGAATATGTGGTCTTCGACTCTCCTCTGAATATGCTGTGCGACTCTCCGTCCAACTATATGGCCGAGCCGGAGTGCACTAAATACATAGCCGACTGCCCGACAGTCTGGGACGAGAGCGTGGCCGTGAACGGTGTCCTCGGACGTTTCATCACCCTTGCCCGCCGCAGCGGAGATGTCTGGTACGTCGGTTCACTCAACGATTGGAAAGCCCGTGACCTGACTCTTGATTTAGGTTTCCTCGGAGAAGGCGACTGGACAATGGAAATCTTCCGTGACGGCATCAACGCCGACCGCGCCGCCCGTGACTACAAGCGTGAGTCTGTTTCTGTTCCCGCCGATCGCAAGGTAAAGATCCATATGGCACCCGGCGGCGGTTGGACAGCCCGTATAACAAAGAAGTAGAGATATTCACACTCCTTATTATGGATAAAACTTCATTCGTCCGCTCCGATCTCGGGGCGGACGTTTTTTCAACAAGATTATTTGCTTGGAAAATACAAAAGAGGAATGAGCGAATGCCCATTCCTCTTTTTTGTGGAGCATAGGAGGATCGAACTCCTGACCTCAAGATTGCGAACCTTGCGCTCTACCAGCTGAGCTAATACCCCGATTGGACTGCAAAGATACAAAAAAACATTTACGAAGCCAGTATATTCAAGGAATTTTCATTCGAATATTGTGGAGAGTGACGCTGGACTTCTTGGGCGCGGTCCGGAAAAGTTTGTGGATTACCGTGTTGACGCGATGTAGTCCTTGTATTTGATGAAATCCTCCGGAAGCGGCATATCATAGACCTTGCTTCTGAGGAAAACTCCGAAATCTTTGATGTCTGGATGTTTGAGCTGCTCTTCAACGCTCAGGGTCTCGCCGATCCCTACTCTTATCCTTCTGAACCTTTTGTTGACAAGTTCGTGCGGAAGCTGCATCAGGCGGACTCGCCAGTCTATTAGCCCAAGATTGTAGAACCATAACGAGTTGTGGTCAAAGAATCTGACCGGGACGATTGGGACTTTGGCTTTCTGGATTAGCCGCAGAACAGCTTCCTGCCACTCTCTGTCTCTGATTTTCATCTCTTTAAGGCTGAGATCCGAGACCGCTCCTGACGGGAAGAATCCCACCGGTTCACCATCGTGAAGCCTTTCCAGAACCTCACGGACTCCTTGGATATTCTTGGCTGTTATTCCCTTGTTCAAATTGTTCTTTGGATTGACGACAATAAGGCTTGGGCGCAGTGCTTCTACAAGGGCGAGGAACTCTGTCACCATCACCTTGAATCCCGGCCTGAGGTGCCCGATAAGGTCAATGAGAATGACACCGTCCATCCCGCCGTAGGGATGGTTGCTGACCGTTATGAACGGGCCGTCCGGTAAATTCGCAAGCCTTTGCGAGCCACCTAATTGGTAGTTGACTCCAAGTTTGTCAAGAAGCGCTCCGGCGAAATCCGCTCCTTGATATTCATCAATCGTGTCGTAAAGGTCGGACAGCGTCTTGATGGAAAGAACCTTCCGCAGTGTCCGCGCAACGGCATTGCCGAATTTCCCCTTGAAAACCGGCGCAAGCTGCTCAATCTGTTCTACTGGAAGAAGCGGCATTATTTGTCGTCTCTCTTTGGCATCGGGTCCATCTTGGCGTAACCCTTCGCGTCACTGATGATTGTCACCAGATAAATGATCACAAGCAAGGCCAGGATCACAAGACCTGCCACGTCAAGTGCACGGAGCTCAATGTCTTTGCCGAATATGCTGACCACTGTGCTGAACTCCCTGAGCGGTTTGATGAACACAAACAGAGATGTCAATATGATGGCGATCACCCTGAACTCGGTCGGTCCAAGTTTTGCGTAGGTGAGACGGAACTCGCTCTTGAGGTGTGCGTTCACGCTGACATTCACTGTCAGGCAAAGATAAACAACGAATATCATCAGGGCCAGATCCAGACGCATAAGGTATGACAGCCCGAGTCCGATGAACATAAATGCTTCGTTTATGCAATCGACCGTGTGGTCGAGATAGTAACCGTAGATAGGTCTCTGGGTCTTGCGGACTCTGGCCAGAGTACCATCAAGGGAATCCCCGTACCAGTTTACAACGAATCCCAAGCAGCTGAGCCACAGGAAATTGATGTTGACCCCGCAGAGGATGTACCCGGCTCCGATCATTATCGCACCGAGTGTGCCGATGGCTGTGAGTGTGTCCGACACGACCCATTTTGGCTGCCTCTCGGCCAGCCAGACAAGGGCCTTCTTCTCGACCCCGTTCAGGATGGAGGTCTGTATTCTTTCCGCTTTCTTGTCTGCCATATTCAATAATGTTTAGAGATTCTTTACGTAGATTCTTGCTCTCTTGTGGAGGTGATGCTCGAATTTGCCCCAGAGATTCTGGACATTGTGGTTCTCCTCAAGCTCACGGGTGCTCTCGACGTATTTGATACCGTTCTTGTGCATCCCGCGGCCGATCTTGGAGATGATCATCGCATTGACACCCTTGTCCTTATATTCATTGGAGATGGCTATCAGCAGGGCATCAATCGTGTCATTGTGGTGCAAAGCCTTGAGAATGTGTATGAACCCGAACGGGAACATGTGCCCTTTCGCTTTCTGCAGAGCCTTTGACAGTGATGGAAGGGTGATTCCGAATCCGACCACCTTGTCGGTCTCGTCAACGATGACAGAGACGTAGTCCAGATTGAGGTTCGGGAAGAACTGGTCCTTGAGATCCTCGCACTGGGCAGGGGAGAGCTCCGAGAATCCGTGCAAGACAGAGTAACATTCGTTCATCACACGGAATATTCCGTCGGCATATTTATGAAGCAGCTCATTCTTGTTCTTGTAGTCGCCTTCCTTGAGGTTATAGCGTTCCCCGATCATCTCGGCGAAGTGGAAATAACGGTCAAGATTGTCCGGAACAGTGATCTTATATTCAACGAAATCAGTCTCTTTCGAGAATCCTTCTTTCAGGAGCATCGGCTCGTAGTAGGGAGCGTTGTACTTTCCGTAGGCGGTGGGAAGTTGGTCGAAACCTTCGACAAGAACTCCGGAGATGTCAAACTCAAGGAAACCGACAGGGCCTTCAATGATCTCCATTCCTTTTTCCTTGCCATATTCCTTCACCCTTTCCATCAGGGCGTGTACCACCTCCTGTGATTCTATGAAGTCTATCCAGCAGAAACGGCAGATCTTCTTGTCAACCTTTTTGTTGTACTTATAGTTTATGATGCCGGCGACTCTGCCGACAATCTTGCCGTTTTCATCGTATGCCAGCCAATATTTCCCTTCGCAGACCTCAAAGGCCCGGTTTTTGCCCGGAGTGAGGGTGTCCATTTCCATCGACTCAATCTGAGGGACGTAGTATTCGTTGTCCGCATACAACTCGTTCGGGAACCGGACGAAACGCCTCAGATCCTGTCTGCTTATCACTTCCTTGGTTGTAATAGCCATTGTACTTTTACTTTACAATCCGCTAAGGTAGTAAAAAATCATAAAATATTCTATTATCGAATATACAAAATAGTCCCGCCATTTGTGGGTGACGGGACTTATTTATCTATTAATAAATATTTAAAACATTTCTACAAAATAGTAAGATGGGTTACTTTTTCTCGTATCCAACAGGATGGTTCAGCAAAAGTTCCTGTCCTTCCTTGAGGCCAAGGGCGGTTTTGACAGCATCGTGGTTCATGCTTCCACGCGGGACTGTGGCCAGTCCGAGAGCCTCGCAGGCAAGGCAGATGTTCTGGGATACATAGCCGGCGTCGATGGCTCCGAAAATTGCGGTTTTCTCATCGCGGAACTTGTACTTGTTCAAGTCGCAGACAATCACGAGAAACAAAGGAGCTTTTGCCACAGATGCCTGACGACCAGCCAGATCCGAGCGGATGTCCTTTCCGGAAACCTTCGTCAAGATGTTTTCCTGGGCGTTGAAGAGCCATGCGCCGTCAGCCCGGCATACATAGACACTTTCCTCCTGTGTGTTCATGGCTGATGGTACGGTCAGCCTTCCGTCCTCACGGTTCACTCCGCATGCGGCCCATAGCAACCGGGACAGAGACGCGTCACTGATCTGTGCGTCTGAATATTCACGGACAGAGGCTCTTTGCTGAAGAGCCTGATAGAGAGTCATCGACACATTCTTGTCAGGCTGCGGAAGCTTGATGACTTCCTGGGCGAGTGCGGAAGTGGCCAGCGCGGCGGCTGCCAAAGCAAGGATGATCTTTTTCATATTCATGGATTTAAATGTTTGAGACTTTGATTGTGTGAAGCGGCGCGGCTCCGGTTGACGACTGCCACTCCGCTGAAAACCATAATGATGGCTACTATTTTCTGCCAGGTCATCGTGTCCATCCCGCCGATGACGCTGAGCAGGCAGGCCAGAATCGGCTGAAGGTAGGTGTACATCGCCACGATGGTCGGGCGGACGCTTTTCTGGCCGACCGGAATCAGAAAGTATGCGACAAAGGTGGCAAAGAAGATAAGATAGCCTATCTCAAGGGCTTGCGGCAACTTGATGGCGGCGTAGTCGGTGTGGAGCAGATCCTCAAAAGACAGCGGCAGCGACATCAGAAGCGAGAAAAGAAACATCCACTTCATAAAAGTGATCACTGAATATCTTTGAATCAGCGGCCTGAACGCTCCGAGGTACAGCGAGAAGCTGATGCTGTTCAGGAACAGCAGAATAAACCCTAAAGGCTGCGTGGCCTCGACCCCATTGTGACTGTGTACGGAATTGAATATCAGGAATATGATTCCGATGAAGCTGATTCCTACTCCGGCGGCCTTCTTCGCGGTGATAGGCTCTTTTACGAATATGAACGCGAAGAACATGGTGAAGATCGGGCCGAGTGTTCCGATGATGGATGCGTCTATGGTCGTGGCCATCGTGATGCCTTTGAGGAACGTGTATTGGGTGATGAACAGACCGAATATGGATGCCAACGCAATCTGTATCAGATCTTTGATCGGGACTTTCTCTTTAGGCGTGAACAATGAGATCAGCCAGAACAAAGCTGACGCTCCGATGGCTCTCAGCGTGAACAATGCGATAGGGGAGACAACCGCCGAATTGGAGATGTCCTTTGTCAGTACGATGTTGACGCCGAAGATCGTGTAGGCCGCCAGCAGTGCCAGATGCCCTTTCAGATTGCCGCCCGCCATTCCATTCCGATTACTGTTCGCCATAGCCGTCCTCCGAGCATTGCGGGCATATTCCTTTAATAAGGTAGTTCGCCGTGGTTTCTGAATATCCCGCCGGGAGCGTCACAGGGGGGATGTGGATGTCCTCAAGGCAGAAGGTGCGGTGGCACTTCTCGCAGAAAAAATGCACGTGCGCGTCCTCGTCGCGCGCTGAGTCGTGGCTCAGGCAGAGCTCGTAGCGGGTGCCGTCGCCGCCGTCCTCGATCGCGTGCACGAGGTGGTGCTCCTTGAACAGCGTGAGGCTTCTGAATATTCCAGACTTGTCGATCGTGCCGATCTTGTCCTCCAGCTCCATAAGGCTCAGCGGACGGCCCTCGGTAAGGAGCGCCTTTGCCACAATCAGCCTGTTGGCCGTGGTTTTCACCCCGTGCCTCTCAAGCAATTCCGTCAGGTCTATGTTCGGCATATCTCCTATCTGTTTTTATATTACGCATCGCAAATTTACTTAATTTTTTGAAGTATTGTATTCCGTTCGATAGAATGACAGGAGCGAAGCGACAAGTCGGCTTCTGCCGACCGGCCATAGGCCGAAATCCTCCAAAGGGGGTGCAGGGGGGTATATGTTGCAAATTTTGGTTTGACCAAACCAAAATTTGCAACCAAGTTGCAGAAATGATTATCGACCTTTGCACCGTTGAAATCAAAGTCAAAGAAAGAATATGGAGAAGGAAAACAAAATCAGATTCGCGAGAATCATTCTTTCAGCCGCCCTGCTTGGCGTGGCAGTCTTGGTCGAGAAGAAGTGCGACCTCAGCGTCTGGCAGCTTCTCCTTGTTTATTTAATCCCTTATCTCATCGCCGGTTACGACACCTTGCTTGAAGCCGGAGAGAATATCCTCAAAGGCGACTTTTTCGATGAGGACTTCCTGATGAGCATCGCCACCATCGGCGCGCTCTGCATCGGATTCCTTCCAGGAGCTGAGACACAGTTTCCGGAGGCGGTCTTCGTGATGCTGTTCTTTCAGGTCGGAGAACTTTTCGAGGACATAGCCGAAGGCCGGAGCCGCAAGTCAATCTCGGCATTGATGGACATAAGACCGGACACGGCCAATGTTGAACGTGACGGGAAAGTCTTGACAGTCAATCCAGAAGAAGTCAAAGTCGGAGAGACAATCGTAGTAAAACCGGGCGAGAAAGTCCCGATGGACGGAGTAGTCCTCGAAGGGACATCGAGCCTTGACACCGTGGCCCTGACCGGAGAAAGCGTTCCACGGAGCATATCTAAAGACGATGACATTATCTCTGGTTGCGTGAACCTTACCGGAGTCATCCGCGCGAAAGTCACGAAGGCTTTCGGTGAGTCAACCGCATCCAAGATCCTTGACCTTGTCGAGAACGCTTCCGAGAACAAGTCCAAGAGCGAAAGCTTCATCTCAAGGTTCGCAAAGATCTACACCCCGGTTGTCGTGATCGCCGCATTGGTGCTGGCTTTCATTCCTCCGGTCCTCTCCGGAGATTTCGGCGGCACTTTCGCCACCTGGCTCTACAGGGCTCTGACATTCCTGATCGTCTCCTGTCCGTGCGCCCTTGTGATTTCCGTTCCGCTCTCATTCTTCGGTGGCATCGGCGGAGCGTCATCCAAAGGAATCCTGATCAAAGGTTCCAACTATCTTGAGGCTTTGGCCAAAGTCGGAACGGTTGTCTTTGACAAGACCGGCACACTTACCGAAGGCGTGTTCGATGTGACCGCCGTGCATCCGGAAACGATTGATGAGAAGGAACTTCTGCATCTTGCGGCACACGTGGAGAGATATTCGTCACACCCGATAGCAATCTCACTTAAGAACGCTTATCCTGACGAGGCCGATGGATGCTCGGTCGAAAATGTCGAGGAGATCGCCGGTCACGGAGTACGCGCTGTGGTGAACGGAAAGACCGTCTGCGTGGGCAACACCAAGATGATGGACGCGGTCGGAGCGAAGTGGAAACCTTGTGAGAAGAACGGCACGATCGTACACGTCAGCGTCGATGGAACATACGTCGGACACATTGTGGTCTCTGACAGGATCAAGGCTGATTCCGCCGATGCGATCAAGGCTCTCAAGGCCGAAGGCGTCACAAAGACTGTGATGCTCACCGGAGACAAGCGTGAGGTCGGTGAATATGTCGCCTCGGCCATCGGGCTTGACGAGTTCCACGCCGAACTCTTGCCGGCAGACAAAGTCTCTGAGTTAGAGAAACTTCTTGATAATAAGCCGTCCGGAAAGACGCTCGCCTTTGTGGGTGACGGCATCAACGACGCTCCTGTGCTCGCAAGAGCCGATCTCGGAATAGCGATGGGCGGACTCGGATCCGATGCCGCGATAGAGGCCGCCGATGTGGTCTTGATGGATGACAAGCCGTCAAAGATAGCCCTTGGCGTGAAGATCGCCCGTAAGACCCTCCGTCTGGCAAGGGAGAACACCTTCTTCGCCATATTCATAAAACTTCTCGTCCTCGTCCTTGCCGTCCTTGGCATCGCCACAATGTGGATGGCCGTCTTCGCCGATGTCGGCGTTACCGTCCTCGCTGTCCTGAACGCGATGCGCGCTCTGAAAGTTTAGGAATATTTCGGATTCCCCTTACTCTGCGTCGTCCTCCGGCTCAAGGTGAAGGGAGATCTGGGTCTCAGGGCCGAATTCCTTGCGGAGGGACTCCTCGACTTTCTTGGAGATGTCGTGCGCCTCTTTCAGTGATATCTCAGAATCCAGCACAAGGTGGCCTTCCATTATTATTCCCGGCCCTTCGCGTCGTGTTTTCAGCTCGTGAAGATCGACCACTCCTTTGACGGATTTGGCCGTGGCCTCGATCTTTTCCTCCACATCGTCTGGAAGTGACACATCCAGAAGTTCCTTGATAGCCGGCACAGACATCTTCACCGCCATCACAAGTATGAATATGCTGATGACGCAACCTGTGATCGGGTCAAGAATGACGAATTTGTCACCAAGGAATATGGCGCCCGCGATTCCGAGCAGTGAGCCAACGGACGAGAAAGCATCTGAACGGTGATGCCAAGCGTTGGCTATCATCATCGGGCTGTTCAGAGCCTTTCCTTGGATGATCGTGTAACGGTAAAGGATTTCTTTCAGGACTATTGACGCTACGGCTGCCCAAAGAGCGATCATTCCGGGAGAACTTACTTCTCCTCCATCCAGAATCTGGCGGATCTTGTTTATGCCGCCGGACATCAGGTTGACAGCCACGACGATCAGCATCAGACTGATTATCAGTGTGGCGAAAGTCTCGAACTTCCCGTGCCCGTAGTCGTGGTCCTTGTCCCGGCCCTTGGCTGAAATCTTCACGAACACAATCACGACGATGTCGCTCAGAAGGTCTGACAGTGAATGGATTCCGTCCGCTATCATCGCGGTTGAGCGTCCAAGAACACCGGCGAAGATCTTGAAAACCGTCAGAATGATGTTGACAACTGATCCGACCAGTGTCACGAATGTTACCTTTGCGGTCCTGTCCATTATGAGTAACGTTTAGGAAGTCTGAATATGATTGAGAAACAAGCCACTACGCACAGCACGAACGGGTAGTAGAGGCAAGGAATAATCGCCGCGGCGGAGATCCCGGCGAATCCGGAAGCCATCAGTAGTTGCGCTCCGTAAGGGATTATGCCCTGTACGACGCAGGAGAACGTGTCCAGAAGGCTGGCGGATTTCCTTGGGTCAAGCCCGAATTTCTTGGTGATGTCACGGGCGATGTCTCCGGTCGTCAGAATCGCTATAGTGTTGTTGGCCGTGCAGAAATTCGACAGCCCGACAAGCCCGGCTATGCTGAACTCGGCGCCTCGCTTTCCTTTGATGCCCTTGGTCAAACCCTTGATGATGAAATCGATACCGCCATTGTGCCGGATCAACTCCAGCATTCCGCCCGACAGCATTGTCACGATGATCAGTTCGCCCATCCCAGCGATTCCGTCCCCGACACTGCCGAGAAATCCGAGCCACGTCATTCCGTTCACGAATCCGATCGCCGCGCTGAGCAGCAGGCCGATTCCGAGTACAAGCAGGACATTCAGTCCGCATAGTGCCAGCACGATGACCGACAGGTAGGGAATGAGTTTGACGTATTCAATTTCCCCGATCTCAGGAGTCGCTCCGTGGTTGAGTCCGATGATGACGTAGATGACCGTGACTATCAGTGCCGCCGGCCCGCAGATCCAGATGTTCGCCTTGAACTTGTCGGACATCGAGCAGCCCTGAGATGTGGTCGAGGCGATTGTGGTGTCGGAGATGAAAGACAGATTGTCCCCGAAAAATGCTCCTCCCACAATCAGGCCGGTCAGCATCGCCAGAGACAGCCCGGATTGTTCCGCCAGACCTGAGGCGATTGGGACAAGTGCCACCACCGTTCCGACACTCGTGCCGATCGACATAGAGATGAAGCAGGAAGCCAGGAACAATCCCGCCAGCAGCCATTTGCCCGGAAGAACAGTAAGCGTCAGATTGACAGTCGCTTCCACGCTCCCGATTGCCTTTGCCGTGGTTGCGAACGCCCCAGCCATCACGAATATCCAGATCATCAGCAGGACGTTCTTGTTGCCCGCCCCGCTTGAGAATATGCTTATCCTTTCAGCCACAGCCCCTTTCGTGATCAGCATCGCATAGACAGACGCGATCAGAAACGCCGACGCTATCGGCACCTTATAAAAGTCGTGCGCCACCAGCGACGACACCAGATAAGTCACCAAAAACACAGCCAGCGGACTCAGCGCCAGCCAGCCGTTCATCCTTCGTGTAAGTTCGTTCTTTTCCATAATCGACAGCAAAGTTAGTAATCCTGATCAGAATAACTTGTGAATCTTTGATAAATATTCATAGTAATGGTCGGAATATTGCCTATATTTGCCGGGAATTAATATATGTTGCTATGAATAACAGAATTCTGACATTTTGGGCTGTGGCGGGAACGCTTGCCTTGGGAATGGTCTCTTGCTCCGAGAAGGAGACGGAGGTCACAACTTATGAAAACACTTACGAGCAGACGCTGGTCCAGGATGACTCGGCGTCGGTGAAGATCAGCCATTCCATTGAATATTACAAATCCTACGAGGGTGGAAAGGCTCTGCGAAGGAAAATCAACGATGCCATTGTCACAAGTTGCTTCGGGGAAGAATATGCCGGACTCTCTGTCGAGGAGGCGTCTGACGCGGTTTCCGACACCTTGATCGCAGGCTATCAGAAAGACGCGGGCGAAAGCTATGATGAATATCTTGCATACTCTAAAGAAGACGACTATTCCTGGACTCCGGCAACTTTCTGCAACTGGTACTACAACACTGTCGGAAAGTTCGGAGAAGGGTTTATGGATCTGCTTACCTATCTGGTGTTCAGTGAAAGCTACACCGGCGGGGCACACGGGATGTATTACTCGATTCCGTACATCATTAACACCAAGACCGGCGAGATCGTGACGGAGAATGATCTGTTCAAACCGGGCTATGTCGCGCCTGTCACCGAACTGATAAAAACGCAGATCCAGCAGGAGCAGGGAAGCCTTACGTTCGAGGGAATGTTCCAGGAAGGGATGGTGCCTAACGGTAAGTGCGGAGTCTCCGGCGATGGCATCACTTGGTACTACCAGCCATACGAGGTCGCCTCTTATGCGGAAGGGATAATCAAGGTCACAATCTCTTGGAACGATCTCAAACCTTATCTGGATTCTGAATATATCAAACTCTAAACAGTCTCTAATTCGCTGATATTCCCTGCGATCCAGACAGTGTCACCGACTTGGAACCTGAAATCGGGTTCCGGGTTGGTGATAAATTTTGAGTCCCGTAGCACGCTGATCACCATACAATGATATTTCCTGAGATTTGTGCCACGTAAGGTTTTGCCGGTCAGGAACGAATCTTCTGTGAGCGTTTCCGGCTCGATTTTGAATTTCGAACCTGAGTCCAGAGACTCCGGAGCGACAGCTGACGCCATCATATTCCTTAAGGATTCAAGCTGGGCGGAAGTGCCGATGGCAAGCATCTGGTCGCCAGGGAAGAGAACCACATCACCGGACGGAACGATCATATTCATTGACCCTCTGGCGATTTTGATGATGTTCGCTCCTGTCTTAGCCCTGAAAGGAATATCCTTGAGCGCCTTGCCAGCGTAGGTGGAATTCTGGGAGATGGTAAGCGTCTCTGTGTGAACGTCATAGTCGGCGAGTTTCTGGCTAACGGAAGAAGCGACCGGCTTGCTGCGCCTTTCATTCTCCTCCTTTTCATTGAAGTTTGAGAGGAAACGCATCTCCAGAGCTGAATATTTATGGATGGACTGGCGGGCGAAAAGAATGAATATTATGCCGGCGAAGAAGATTGCCAGAACTGTCCAGCCTGCGAGGTGGAAATATGACGACAGCACTGCCAGGACGATTCCAACCGCCAGGAATGAGCGCGCGAAGATCAGCCCCATCAACGGCCAGATGTTGCTCGGCTTCTCTTTCAGGAGTTTAGGGGCGGATTTGCTGATGGAGCCGGAATGGACTCCGAGACCGAAAAGGAACGGGAGCATCACGGCAAGGGTTATCCCGACCTCGATAACCTTATGTATGGTCACGCTTAGCTCCGGGAAAAATTTCTCCACAGCCGGTCTGAGGTAAAGTTTTGATCCGATGTAGATCGCTATCAGGATCACGCCGTAGAGGACGATGCGTGTGAAATAGGCGTTCAGCAGAGTTTTCCACTCGTTGTGTTCGGCGGCGGTCTGTTTGCCTGAGTCGTTCATCTGGCCGAGCCTGTCGATCCATTTGGCCGGTAACCGTTTGTTTAACAGATCGTAGCACGGATCCGCCAGTTTTATCATAAACGGAGTCGTGAACGTTGTTATGACGGAAACCGCAATGATCACCGGGTAGATGAAATCCCTCATCACTCCGAGGGTGCAGCCGACTCCGGCTATGATGAATCCGAACTCTCCCAGTTGTGCGAGGCTGAATCCAGTGTGGACAGCATTGTCCAAACCATTGCCGGTGAGGATTATGCCGGCTCCGGCGAAGATGATATGGCTGATGATGACAATCACGGAGAGTAGAAGGATCATCGCCCAGTGCTCGGCGATCACCGACGGGGCGACCATCATTCCGACGGAGACAAAGAATATCGCTCCGAAAAGATTCTTGATAGGCTCCACAATGTGGTCAATATGTTCGCTTTCAGAGGTTTCGGCGAGAATGGATCCCATGACGAAGGCTCCGAGAGCGGACGAGAAACCGACCGATGTGGCCAATGCGACCATTCCGAAGCAGAGGCCGATGCTGACAATAAGGAGAATCTCGTCGTTGAGATATTCCTTGGCCTTTTTCAGCAGGGTCGGAATGACGTAGATTCCCACGAGGAACCACAGGATCAGGAAGAAGACGAGTTTGGCGATGTTCATTATCAGCTCCTTGCCGGCGAAGGACTGCGAGACCGCCATTGTTGAGAGCAGCACCATCAACAGTATCGCTATCAGATCCTCGACGACCAGCGTTCCGAACACGACTCCAGCGTATGGCTTGTTCTTAAGGCCAAGGTCTTCGTAGGACTTCAGCACGACCATCGTGGAGGACATCGACAGCAGACCGCCGAGGAATACGCTTTCCATAAAGCTCCAGGACAGAGCCTGTGCTGTGACAAATCCGATCAGGAACACACCGATGAACTTCACGGCCGCCGTGACGATGGCGCTTCCGCCGACCTTCAGCAACTTCTTGAAACTGAACTCCAAGCCGAGGCCGAACATCAGGAATATTATGCCGATCTCCGACCATTGGTGCACTGTCGCCTCGCTGGATATTCCAGGAAAGAAACTGATGTTCGGGCCGATCAGGAAACCGGCGAGGATGTAGCCGATGATTAGCGGTTGTTTGAGTGCCTTGGATATTATCGTGAACGCTCCCGCCGAGATCAGGATGACGGCGAGGTCACGTACTATATTCATTTCTTCAGACATCGTTCGTTTGAATTAATAAGCGATCGTTAAAAAACAATTCATCCGTGGCGGCTTGTCTCACCGCCTTCGCAACGACAAATTTACTGAATAGATTGGCTATTTATCCAAATATTCACGATTTTTCCGTAAGTTTGCCGTCCGAAACAGAGAGTGATGAGCAAACCGTGGCTTAATTTAGTCAAAAGATTCGCAGAGTTTTCCGCGTCGAGCCTTCTTGGGACGATTGTGGACACGGTTGTGCTTTGGGTGTTCTCCAAGTGGGTTTTCAGCACATATTTCGGCCAGTACATCATCTCTCCTGCGATCTCGTTCGAGTGCGCGGCAGTGACCAATTTCACTGTGGCATATTTCTTTATCTGGAAAGACAGGGTCTCGTGCCGGAGCAGAAGATCCTTTTTCCGGCATCTTGGCGGCTACAACCTTTCCTGCATCGGAGCGTTCTTGGTCAAGATGGCCTTCCTGCTTCTGATCCAGAGGATGTTCCGCTGGAATGTCGTGTGGTGTAACCTTCTGGCGCTGTGCGTGTCAGGTGGGCTTAACTTCTTTATGAGTGAGAGAGTTGTCTTCCGCAAGAAAAAGGCCTTGCCGTCTCACGATATCGAGTTTGAGGATTAGCCTTTCCTTTTTCCGGAGAAAAGTCGTTGCGGCAGTTCCATCGCGAAGATTATTCCAAGCACTATCGCGATCGCGCCTTTGACGGCGGTGAATCCGGCGGACGCGGAGAGGTAGAACTGGCTTGAGACGAGGTAGTAAGTGAACCAGAATATTCCGGCTCCAGGGACAAGTGGGAATATTCCGCATAGCAGATAGACCGTGCTCGGGCATTTGTCCTTGACGGCGGTGAAGCGGGAAAGGATGCAGACTATCGTAGTGGCAAGGATGATGGCGACTGTCGGTCCGCTGTGGCATAACCTTGTAAGCATCAGGTAGATGACCCAGCCGATGGCTCCGATCACTCCCGCCGTGAAATACTGTCTGCGTGGTGCTCCGAACAGGATCGCGAAAGCGAATGTGCCGATGAAGGCGGCAAGGCATTGCCACAGGATTCCGGCGGTCTCGGGATTGACGGTCATTCCGCTGAGTTTGATCATTCCTCCGAACACCCATCCGTCCGCTATGAAGCTGATACTCACGCCGAGAGCTATGCAGATGAATCCGAGCATCGCATCCGTGAGCCTTGTCAACCCGGCGATGTAGTCGGAATTGGCCAGATCCCGGACTCCGTTCACGAACGGAACTCCGGGGATGAGCGGCATCACCGCTCCGATGATGATGTTGCTGAGGCTGTCGCCGAATCCTAATCTGTAGGATGTAAGACAGAGGATTGTGGCCACGAGGGCGTTGCAGATTCCGCCTACAATCTTTGAGAGTGAACCGCTTACGAAGAGGCAGAATACGTAGAGCAGCGCTCCGATCACAAAATCGGCGGCGCAGTCCATAAACCCTCCGCCGAACACGGCGCAGAAACCGGCTGCCCCAAAGGCTGACCCGGCGATTTGTTCCCAGGCCGGTTTAGCGGGAGCGTCCTTTATGGCTTCCAGTCGTTGCCGAGCCTCTGACAGAGTGTGTTTCCCAGCCGCTATCTCGTAACTTAACTTGTTGACAGCGACTACTTTCGAGAGCTGAATTCCACGGATGGGAATGAACTCGACATTGGCGTACTTCCCGAGTGATCCGGTTGTGAATATGCCGTTGCTGAGCACGAAAAAATGCCCGGAATCCACCCCGTAATGGGATGCGATCCGTTCCATCGTGTCCTCTACACGGGAAATCTCGGCTCCGTTCTCCAGCAGGATGTGCCCTGCGACCGAAGCGACTTCCAAAACCTCTGTCGTGTTGTCCGTTTCAACCATACGACAAAATTACAATAAAATCACTACATTCGTGTAAAATTGGATCAATGAATATGAACACTTCGATAATAGCGACCTTGCTGATTCCTTTCGCCGGCACTCTGATCGGCTCAGCGTTCGTTTTCTTTATGAAGAAAGAGATGCCGGCCCTGCTGCAGAAGGCACTGCTTGGTTTCGCTTCTGGAGTGATGGTGGCTGCTTCCGTGTGGTCATTGCTGATTCCGAGTATGGAAATGTCGGCAGGGGAGGGCATCGGTACCGTTCTGCCGGCTGCTATCGGTTTCATTGCCGGAATGGGCTTCCTGTTGGCTGTTGATTACCTGACTCCTCACCTTCACATCGGCAATGAGAATCCGGAGGGTCTCAAGGCGAGGATTTCCAAGACCGCGATGTTGGCCCTTGCGGTTACGATCCATAATATTCCTGAAGGAATGGCTGTCGGAGTCGTGATCGCCGGCTCTTTGCAGGACGGAATCGGAATCGCCCCCGCCGCCGCTATGGCAACCGCGATAGGAATAGCGATCCAGAATATTCCTGAAGGCGCTATCATCTCGATGCCGATGCGCGCCGCCGGCAACTCCCGCCGCAAATCCTTCCTGATCGGAGGCTTGAGCGGAATCGTCGAGCCAATCGGCGCGGTTCTGGTGATTCTCCTGGCCTCATTGATGACCCCGATCCTGCCGTATTTCCTCGCCTTCGCCGCCGGCGCGATGCTCTATGTCGTTGTCGAAGAACTGATTCCCGAAGCCTCAGAAGGCCAGCACTCCAACATCAGCACCATCGGTTTCGCCATCGGCTTCGTCCTGATGATGGTCCTCGATGTCGTGCTCGGATGATCTTTATGCCCGCGATCGCTACTTGATGAAGTTGTTGACTAGAAGACTGCTGTTCAAGAAGCAGACGGGAATAACTCCTACTGAATATTGTGAAATGCTGCGGAATCGTTCAGGGTAAAGGTTTGCCTTCCCCAACAGTTCCTCATTATGGTGCGGATGGTCAGGCGTGCCATACACCTCGGCTGTATCGAAGAAGGTATAGCCCATCGCCACGGCCTTCTCCATGTCTTTCCATGCGCCTACAAAGTCGCCCACAGGCTGATGCACATACAGAAGGTCAATGTAGTCCAATTGAAGCCGTCCCAGCATCTCGTCTATCGCCTTCAATGTCTTTCCTTCCCCGTATTCTGTCGGCCAGAGTTTGCTGGTGATCCATATTTCCTCGCGAGGGATTCCGCTTTCCTTCACCGCGCGCCCGACCCCGGCCTCGTCATTGTAGGCGTGTGCGGTGTCGATGTGACGGTAGCCGGCCTTCAACGCCGTGAGGCAAGACTGTTCGCACACCGAGTCCGACGGCTGGAAGAATGTCCCCAGGCCGAATTGAGGCATCAGTATTCCATTGTTGAGTTGTACCATCGGTACGTTTGCCGCAGTCCTATAGATGTCCTGCGCAGCGGCTGAGCTGACCATTGATGTCAGCGCAACCAATCCTGTAATGATTCTCTTTTTCATATCTGTCCTTTTTTGACTTTGCAAAGTTATGGACAACGTAAAAGATACCTGTAACAAGAATTTCGGATGAAACAACACTTTTTGCGGATTCGGACGAGTCACGGCTGTCTTCTATGAGAGATCGCCTGCCTTGGCCGATGATTCTGCTGTGGTATGCAACTATTTGATATTGAATATATTCGTAAATGCTGCCCTCTGGATTTGACTGGCAGGATATTGCAATTGGCTAAAATTCAGTGATTTAGGATTTCCGCGATTCGTTCATTTGCCCGATCCGCAGAATTTCCAGAGTTTGTAAGCTCTTGTTATACGCTTGGCGATCAAATCGTAGTCCTTCCAAGAAAACGGAGAAGGATGTAGAGGTGCCATCGCTTTCTTACTGAACAGCTTGTCATATTGCCGAATATATTTTTGAAAGTAATAGCATTCCACAAACGGCAGGATTTCTGGGCTGAAATCCTCATCACTCAGCCGATAGTCACAGTGTTTGGCAAGGAACTCCGTTCCACTCATCTTCCGTGCCTTTACCAGTTGGATATCATCAGAGGCTTCATAGTGAATATTCCCGTAGAATCCATTGTCAATCACCCAAGTAAGGAACATCGCTATGTGATTTGACGCATATTCCCATATAATACTCTCATCCTCGGCTGTGAAGTCTTTGGGATTCTTCTGAGCCGCATATCGGGAATACATCTCATCGAAATAGAAATCCGCCTTATCCGTCAGGAAAGGTTGCCTGTGAGCTACATTTGCATTGAGCGAATGGACCACTATCCCGATTGTCGTGCCTACAACAGCAATTAGTATTGTCTCTAACATTGTAATATTCCATTTGTTTTGTCCGGGGAAAGGGCTTTCTCCCGGATAAACCTTTGTTATTTACTGGTTTGTCCACCCAAAAGGGCTTCTCGCCGGATAACCCTTTGTTATAGACCAGTTTGTCCACCAGAAAGGCTTTTCCCCGGACAAAATAGTAGAGGGGCTATGCCGGCGATGCCGGACCGGCCGCGCGGCTTTCATATTCATCAAGGGCGGCGGACATCAGCTCACGGCCTTTGTCGGCGATCTCCTCGCCTTTGGCGTAGTCGGGGATGGCACCGTAGGAGTCGAAGTTCATATTCACAAGGACATCTGGTTTGTAGAGCTGGACGGACAGCATAGAGATCGTGCGGTTCATCAGTGAGAATGTCCTTGTCAGAATCGAGTAGTAGTTGTCGCTCATCGGAACGTTTTCAGCCTCCGCCTTCGTCTCCAGCTCCTTGGTCTTGCGTCCGATGCCGCGCATCTCCTTGTATGCCTTATGCGCCTCGTCGCCCAGCATCCTCACGCGGTCGGTAATAGGAAGGCCTTTTCTGGAAACAAGTTCGCCGAGCGTGTCAAGTGTGTCGGACACAAGTTCCGAATCGGCCTCGTGGACTTCGTCCAGAGCGGTGACGTAGCCGGCAATCTTCTCGGAATCTATCTGGTTGACATCAAACGCCACAACAATGTCGTGACCGTTGCGGACGGCCTGGCTGAGAGGCATCGTGTTCACGATTCCGCCATCGATCAATGTGTGTCGTCCGTACTTCACCGGGCGGAACAGCGATGGGATTGAGATCGAGGCCCTTATCGCGTCAAAAAGTTTCCCCTTCTTGAAAACGACTTCCTCTCCGGTGTAGAGGTCGGTCGCCACGGCACGGTAAGGAATGCGAAGGTCCTCTATGTTCACATCCGGGACAACCTCTTTGATGGCCGAAATTACCTTGTCACCCTTTACAAGATAGCTTTTGCTGATCGAGACGTCAAGCAGCGAGACAAGTTTGGAGTTGTCAAGGCCGAACAGCCATTTCTTGAACTCTTCCAGGCCTCCGGCGGCATAGACACCCCCGACGAGCGAACCGATGGAGCAGCCTGCCACCGAAGTGATGTTATACCCCCTTCTCTCCAACTCTTCTATAGCGCCAATATAGGCGAAACCTCTCGGCCCGCCGCTTGAAAGCACCAATGCGACATCCTTAATCATATACATAACGGTTTAGACAGCATAAAGATAGGAATAATTCTGATTCTTTTCTAAATTTGCGCCCGGTTAGTTAGAAGGAATATTAATATGGTAATGGCAGATCAGATCAAGGAACCTGAGATGTCCTTGAAAACGTGGATGGCCCTGGTTGGGCTGACACTGTCGGCGTTCATATTCAACACTTCGGAATTCATTCCGATCGCGCTGCTGACAGACATCGGCAGGGATTTTGGATTGACGGAGGCCAAGGCAGGAATGCTGATTTCCGTCTATGCTTGGGTCGTGATGATCCTTTCGATGCCGCTTATGCTGATGACATCGAAGATGGAGATGCGTAAGCTGCTTCTTGGAGTCGTGGCGGTGTTCACTTCGTTCCAGGTTATGTCTTATCTGTCAACATCTTTCGGGATGCTGATGGTTTCCAGAATCGGTGTGGCCTGCGCCCATTCGATCTTCTGGTCAATCGTGTCGATCATCGCTGTCAGGATCGTTCCGGAGAGCCATAAGCCCATAGCCCTAAGTATGATAGTCACAGGATCATCAATAGCGATGATTCTCGGCCTGCCACTCGGACGCGTCATCGGGCTCAGCGTGGGCTGGAGAATTACGTTCCTGAGCATAGGTGCGGTCGCGCTGGTTGTGTTCCTCTATCTGTTCACATTGCTCCCTAAGGTGCCGAGCGGAGGAGGTATGACCGCTCACGACCTGCCGGCAATGCTGAAGAACAAGGTTCTCATCGGAATATTCATCACCACCGCTGCCTTTGCCACCGGTTATTATACAGCTTACAGCTACATTGAGCCGTTCCTTCAGCAGGTCGGAAAGATGACAGAGAACCAGATCACGCTGACTTTGATGCTCTTCGGCGGGGCCGGGATCATAGGTAGCATGCTGTTTTCAAAGTATTTCCCTAAATATAGGTTCAAATTCATCAATGTCACGCTGCTTGGATTGATCGGTGGAGTCGTGCTCCTGCTACCTTCCGCATTCAGTGTTCCAGTCACAATCGCTGTCTGCACAATAATAGGAATGTCGGCGACAGCGTTCAATGTGGCGATGCAGTCGGAGATCATCACGGACACTCCGCAGTCGCAGACCTCGGTCGCTATGTCAATCTTTTCGGGAATATTCAATTTCGGCATAGGGACGGGGGCCTTGATCGGTGGAATGGTCTGCACGCATCTGTCGATCTCGTTCATCGGAATCGCCGGCGGACTGATTGTCCTGTTGGCTCTGCTCTACTGGCAACTTATTGTCGTCAAGAGGTCAATTCGACAGGCTCAGTGACCGATTCGGCTGCTGGCCTGCTACCTTTCCGGTCGCTGAGCTTGCCGAAGCGACTAAAAGTTATTTACAGAAATCGGCGATGGCGGCTTCGAGGAGGGTGAAGACCTTGGAGATCAGGTAGCCATCGGCGACAGCGTGGTTCATCCTGACGGTTACGGGCATCATCTTGCGGCCGTTCTCTTCACGGAACTTTCCCCAGTTGACGATCGGCTGATAGTATAGATGGCCGTCCGGAAGCTCCACATTCAGAGAATCGTATGAGATCCACGGAATGAATGACGCGTCGAACCAGTTAGGATGTCCCACTGGATCGAAATGATATTCAGGATGTGCCTTGGTATATTCAATGTCCCTCTTGCAAGCGGCATAGAAAGTGGAATATTCATCGGAATATTCAGTGTACACAGGCGTGCAGGTCTCGGTGGCCTCGTTGAAGACGTACTGGCACGGGTTGATGCGGTCATAGACGACGACCTCGTCGCTTTGCCAAAGGTACGCCATCCGGTAGTCCTCCCGTGAGTTCATCACCTTAGCCAGCAGGTAGAGGAAGTTGATGTAGAACTTCGTGCCGGTTCTTTTGGAATATTCATAAAGCCCGGTGACATCGATTCTGCCGGTGATTGAGACGGAACATCTCGCAACCTTGGTGAACCGCTCGTAAACGCCCTTTCTGTAGTAGGTGTCAAGGTCTAATTTCTTGTATGTGCTCATTTTATTAACTTATTATTGAATATGTTTGTGTCGGTGCGCTCCGTCCCTGATTGGATGAGCCGAAATTTACGAAAAAACATTAATATTCCCGAATGAACCCAGTGACCAGTTTGAACAGCGGCTCATAACTGTCAAAAACCGCGTTCTGCCAATTGTCCTGCGGCGTGTGGTAATGCTTGAACGCGTCGCCTCCCTCATTTTCAAAGAATATGCAAGGCACACCTTTGGCCGCGAAAGGGTAGTGGTCGCTGTTGGCCGCCAACTCTCCACGTTTCAGCGCTTTGAAGAAGTGGCCAGCATCGTTGATCTGGCTGAATACTTCGTAGCCTCTGGTGCCTGTGTCGCTGGTCTCGCAGTACATCTCCGGATTGTTGTCACCAATCATATCGATGTTGATCAGGTACTTTATGCTTTCCAGAGGCATCACAGGATGTTCCGTGAACCACTTTGAGCCACGCAAGTTGGCGTCCTCTCCGGAGAACGCGATGAAATAGATGTCGAATTTCGGGCGGTGCGAGGAGTAATATTCTGCCAACGTGATGATTGCCGCCGTGCCTGATGCATTGTCGTTGGCTCCGGGGTAAAAGACTTTTGAGCCGAGGTTCCCAAGATGGTCGTAATGAGCGGTGAATACGAAGCAACTGTCGTGTCTGCATCCGTTCACCTTCGCGATCACATTGTTGCTCGTGTAGCCTTTAAGAAATTCATTTTCAATGTCAAGACTGACGTTCCGGGCGTTTTTCGGAAAGTCGGACGAGACCCAGATGATAGGCTTCTCCACAACCTTTTCACCGTAGGCCTTGTAGAATTTCAGAGGCTCGTTCCAAATGTAAATCATTCCGGAGTTCTGGCAGCACTTCCTGCTTTCAAGTCGCTTGAAGACATCCTTATGCCGGTAAGTGAACTCGAAATCGCAGACGACGAACGCTCCAAGGTTGGCTGGCCTGCACAGATCCTCCGTGATTTTTGCCAGATTAAAGTTCAGAGTGTCAATGTAGTAAAGCTTGTAATATCCTTGGACTCCGGGAGAATATTCCCTCATCGTGAAGTCCCTTCCGGGAGCGAGGCTTTTCCCGTCCACGGTCATGTTCATCTTTCCCGGGAAGGTGTTGATGTCGATCTTGAAAGGTTGCAGCATAATCTCGTCAGCCCCGGCGGCTGAGAACTCCCTTTCAATGAACAATCCAGCTTTCCGCACTCCGTTCCGCGCATAACCACGTCCTTGAAACTTCGCCGAACTGAGTTCCTTGACCATCCTCTTGTAACTTGTCAGATTCTGCGCCCCGGCCTCGGAAAACATCATCAAGGCGGCTAATGCGATGAGGATCCCTGTTATACTTCTTTTCATCTTTATCCCTATTTTTTTCATCCGCAAAGTTACACCGTCTGCTTTGGAAATCCTCGCCTCCATCGTGGACATCTTTTTCCGCCAAGTCTCTGCCAGTGAATATCTTGGCTTATACTACAGTGGACAAACCAATCATCTCATCAGCATCGCCGGCAACATTCCCGACCGCAGAGTCTGCGGATGCTGAGTTTGTCGAAGCATCGGATCGACTTCGCGTGAGTCAAGCATTTCCACGTACTGAAGATAATTGGGAATACGAAAGAAATGCGTATCTTTATAAACTGACACTAACATTCATCGAATATGAAAGATTTTTTGAAAGGAATACTGTTGCTTGCCTTGGGAATATTCGCCATCAACGCCCTGCCGTGGGGCAATGATCGGTGGTGGAACTTCATCGACTATGGTCGCGTCAGTGAGCGGAAAGCTGATTCGCTGGGCCGGGATGTCAAGTTGGTGTTTCCTACAACGATGACAGTGAAGGAGAATGACAGCACTTCGCGGAAAGTCAATCTGAAAGCCGGGCAGACCGTGAGGATTATCGCGGCGAGCCAGCCTTATCTGACTCCCCGTTACAGAACTGTGGACTATCTTCCTGACAATGAATGGGTAGTGAAGGCTTCGGACGGAACAATCGGCACGGCGGTAGTACCTGAAATGATTGTCGGCAACGAGGCTTATTGGCGGGACGGGAACGGTCAGAAGGACACTGGCAAGGTGGTCGCCATCCAGAAAGTGAGCAAGGCTCCGACGTTTAAAGGGAAGTACTATGAGGAAAGCAGCGCCTACAACTATCTTTACACATTGAGCGACGGACAAAAGATTCCGTTCGAGAGGCTTTGGTGGAAGACGATGAAGTTGCCTGTCTATAACCAAAGAATTGTCTCCAAGGATGTTAACGTTGAGAATGCCGGAGATTTGACATGGACTTTTGTCGGTCGACGTGAAGGCTACTACAAACTGAATCCGTACGGATTCTCCAGCCGCAACTTCAAGAAATGGGCGGCCAGAGGGTTGTCCGGAATGATAGACGGAGTCCTGATACTGCTGTTGGGGATGTTCCTGCCGACGCTTATGCACAAGACGGTATTCTATATGAAAGGGCCGAACTTTTTCATTAAGTTCCTGTCTGTTTTGGACTCGCTGGCGATTCTCTGGGCTTGGGGAATATTCATCGGAGGTGTGTCTGTCAATTCCTTAGGAATATTCGTGATGAGCATTTATATATTCGTGACGATTCCGATGGAGGTCGATATGTATAGATGCAAGTTGTGTGGTGCGGTTGACACCATTGTCGGGATCGACGGCACTCCGCTTCGCCGCAGCGGTTGGATGGGAAAGTGGCAGGACAGCAGCCGCAAGGTGGGCTACAAGCAGTACAGCAGCGGCCGCAAAGAGGACATAATGCAGAAAGGGAAGAGTCGGGAGCGCTACACGACCGAAACTTGGGGCGAGGCATACCATTGCAGCAGATGCGGCGGGAGTTATGAATATCACCGCAGCCATACCTACTCCACCGGCAGTGACTACAGGGCCACCGAATCCGTCAACGACGCTATGGACCGCGCACGGCGCGATTCTTAGTATGCCGGCAGGTCACTTCGACAAGCTCAGTGACCTTACAGTCTGGATGACGTGGAAATTTTCATAGGCTCAATAAATTGCTTATATTTGAGAATTAAATGAATGGCGATATGGAGAACAAGGAGATATTGTACCCGATAGGTGTGCAGACTTTCGAGAAAGTGGTGCAAGGTGGCTATCTTTATGTGGACAAGACAGGCTATGTGTATGAGCTTGCCCGGAAATATTCGTATGTCTTTTTGAGCAGGCCACGGCGGTTCGGAAAATCGCTGTTGTCCTCTACCTTCCATAGTTATTTCGCCGGAGAGAAAGATTTGTTCAAAGGATTGAAGGCCGGGGAGCTGGAGACGGAGTGGAAGAAACATCCTGTGCTTCACTTTGATATGTCAACTGCCAAGCATTTGAGTGAGGCTCAGTTGTTAAGTGAATTGAATATAAAACTTTTGGGTTACGAGCGAATTTATGGGAAAGCGGCGGATGAGACAGAGATCAACCAACGCTTTGCCGGGCTTGTTCAAAGGGCTGTGGCACAAACTGGGGAAAAGGCCGTTATAATCATAGACGAATATGACGCACCTCTTCTTGACGTGATGAACGACAGGGACAAGCTTTCTCCTATGCGTCAGATAATGAGGAACTTCTACAGCCCCATCAAAAGCCTTGACCCATACCTGCGTTTTGTGTTCATCACCGGAATCAACAAGTTCGCGCAACTCAGCATATTCAGTGAACTTAACAATCTGATGAATATTTCGATGATCCCTGAATATTCCGCCATCTGTGGCATCTCCCAGACGGAACTTGAGACGAATTTTCAGGAACCGGCAAGGAAACTGGCCGAGGATCAGGAGATTAGTGTGCCGGAGGCATTCGCCCTGCTGAAAGAGAATTATGATGGCTATCATTTCTGTGAGAAGTCCGAGGACATCTACAATCCTTACAGCCTCATAAAATGCTTTGCCACAAGAAGTTTCGGTTCATATTGGTACGAGTCGGGCACACCGACCTATCTTGTCGAAAGGCTGGAGCGGCATCCGATTGACGAGCGTTTCCTTGATGAGATGTCTGGCGTTTCTCTTGACACGTTTGATGTTTCTCCGGAATTGAGCGATGACTCCATACCGATGCTATACCAGACCGGCTATCTGACAATCAAGTCATACGATAAGACTTTTGACTCGTACACATTGGGCTATCCGAACAAGGAAGTCCGGAACGGCTTCCTGAAATCCTTGCTCGCCCGCTACCGCAGCAAGGACCCGATGAACGCGTCTTTCGTGCTTCAGTTTTGTCTGGCATTGAGGAAAGGAGACATTGACGCCGCTCTTGTCAGAATGCAGACATATCTGTCATCAATACCGAATGACCTTGAGAACAAGACTGAAAAACACTACCAGACAATCATTTACCTGATATTCTCGCTTTTGGGCTACTATATTCAGACAGAAGTGAAATCAGCCATCGGGCGCGCCGACGCCGTCTGTGCGACAGGTGATGCGGTCTATGTGTTTGAGTTCAAGGTGGATTCCTCTGCGGAAACCGCACTGAAACAGATTGATGACAGAGGATATCTGATTCCGTTCAGGCATCAGGACGGCAAGAAATTGGTAAAGGTCGGAGTGAATATTTCCTCCTCGACCCGCTCCTTGGAGCATTGGCTTGTCGAGTGCAGTGCGTGATTGTTCGGTTTGAAAGCAGATAAAACGAAAGTTAGGGCATAAAAGAAAGATCAGGCGCGCGGCATTAATGGCGGCCTGATCTTTTTTTGAATATGAAGTTTTCCGTTATTTGCTCAGGGCCAGGAGGACATCCTCGGCGATCTGCTCCGGAGTGAGGCGGTTCTCTTTCAGTAGTTCTTCGACCACGTAGCTGTCCTCGAACTGTTTGCGCTGGCCTCTGACAAGGACTTTCATATCGCTGTCGCCGTAGAACCTGGCGATCTTCTCGCCCCAGCCACCATCGATCTGACCATCCTCAAGAGTGATTACGAGTTCGTGATCGGCCTTGAGTGCCTCAAGAGTCTTCGTGTCGAGTGATGTGATGATTCTCGGGTTGATTAACGTCGCGTCAACGCCTTGGGCTTTCAGAAGCTCACAGGTCTTCTCTCCGAGCTGGTAGTAAGCCCCAAGACCAAGAACGGCCACACGACTGCCTTTGTGGGTGATTTCGTACTCGGCCGCAGACCAGTCAACACCTTCAGTCTTGACATCTGGACGAGACTGGACTCCGTTCACCGGCACACGAATGGCTACCGGATGCTCCCTGTAGGCAATCGCCCAGTCCAGCATCGCAAAATATTCCTCACGGCAGGTCGGAGCCAGGTAGATGAGGTTAGGAATATTTGCGAGCAAGGTAATGTCGTAGAAGCAGGTGTGGGTCACGTCGTTCATACTCTCGATTCCGCCCCAGAACACGAGCATCAGAGCCGGGTTGTCATTGATGCAGAGATCCTGTGAGAGTTGGTCGTATGTTCTCTGGATGAATGTGCTGTAAACTCCCCAGACAGGTTTTCCGCCACGTTTCGCGATACCGGATGCCATCGCCACAGCGGTCTCCTCGGCGATTCCCACGTCCACGAACTGTTTCCCGGCCTGTACCCTGCGAGGCTGGGTGAACCCGAACACGGTAGGCGTGCCGGAAGTGATTGCGACAAGCTCAGGATTTGACTGCATTTTCTCCAGCAGGTATTTTCCGGTAAGGTCACCGTAGTCCTCGGCTGTGTTTTTGAACTTCGGCTCACCGGTCTCAATATTGAAAGGACCTCCGAAATGCCATTTCTCCTTGTTCTCCTCGGCGTACTTCAAGCCCTTGCCTTTGAGGGTGTTGATGTGCACGACAACCGGCTTGTCGGTGTCCTTTACCTTCTGGAAGGCATCGATGAGAGTGGCGACATCGTTACCGTCGCCCACATAGACATATTCAAGACCCATCGCCTTGAAAAGGTTGACCTCCGCCTTTCCGTTTGTCTCCCTCAGCAGCTGAAGATTCTTGTACAGACCGCCGTGGTTCTCCGCTATCGACATCTGGTTGTCGTTGACGATGATGATGAAGTTGCTGTTAAACTCAGACCCTGCCACGCTCAGTCCCTCAAGGGCTTCGCCGCCGCTTAATGATCCGTCGCCGATCACAGCAATGACATTCTCCTTTCCACCTGCCAGGTCACGTCCTTTGACGAGTCCGCAGGCAAGGCTGATCGAGGTCGATGTGTGACCGATGACAAAGTGGTCGTGCTCACTCTCGGATGGCTCGCTGAAACCGGTCACGTCATTGTAGTGGGCCGGATCCATAAACGCCTGCTTCCTGCCTGTCAGTATCTTATGCGCATAGCTCTGATGTGAGACGTCAAAGACAATCTTGTCGACAGGGGAGTTGAACACATAGTGCAGAGCCACAGTGGCTTCCACCATTCCGAGGTTCGGGCCGACGTGGCCGCCGTGATTGCTGACCTTTTCGATCAGATAGTGCCTGGTCTCATCAGCAAGGACGTTGAGCTGTTCGACGCTCAACTTCTTGATGTCGGCCGGGCCGTTGATTTTTTCCAAGTACATATCAAATTCCTTTATTTAGTTTCTTAGGTGAGCCCTCAGGACCACCGATATTATTTTCCCGATGCAAAGTAAAGCAATCTTTTTTGAATATGTCAGAGTCCGTCTCGGATGAAAGTATTTGAGGTAACATATTCCGTAATCAGGGTACACCATATCGCTTCATCTTTTATGACGGCCTGCACTTTGCCGCTGTCTTCCGGCATATTGTACAGGAGGAATTGTACTTCTCGATCCATATCGGTTATACAAAAGTGGCAATTTGTTCTGTTGGAATAAAAAACATTGTTCAAAATTTTGTATTATGCAGCCAAAGCATTATGTTTGCATTGCATAATAAACAGCGTATATGAAATTCGTTGACAGAATAGATGAAACTGCACGATTAAAGGACGCACTTGCAAGAGAGAAGTCCTCGTTAGTCGTGATGTACGGTCGCAGGCGGCTGGGTAAGTCAACGCTCATTAAAAGGGTGTTGTCAGAAAATGATGTTTACTTCCTTGCAGACCGTTCTGAAGAGCAACATCAGAGAGTATTGCTTGCAAAAGTAATAGCACAAATCTTCCCGGATTTCGACAAACTGACATATCCGGATTGGGAATCTATATTTCGTGCGGTCAATTATCGGACAGACAAACGTTTTACTTTATGCTTGGATGAATTTCCGTATCTTGTAGAGCAATCGCCAGAGTTGCCGTCTGTATTGCAAAAACTGGTTGATGAGAAGCAGTTGAAATATAACCTTGTGCTTTGCGGTTCATCACAAAATATGATGTATGGGTTGTTCCTTGATTCTACCGCACCTCTATATGGGCGTGCTGATGAGACAATTAGGCTTGCACCGATACGTTTGCCGTATATTCAGGAGGCTTTGAACCTTGATGCTGTGCGTACCATTGAAGAGTATGCCGTATGGGGCGGTGTGCCGCGTTATTGGGAATTGAGGGAAAACAGAAGTTCGCTTGATGATGCTCTGTGGCGCAATATCCTTTCGGTAAATGGAACTCTTTATGAAGAGCCGATAAAACTATTTCAGGATGATGTCAAGGATATTGTCAAGACTTCAACGATCATGTCTTATATCGGCTCCGGTGCAAATCGTCTTTCTGAAATTGCGGCACGATGCAATGAGCCGGCAACCAATCTGTCGCGTCCATTGAAGAAACTTATAGACCTCGGATTTTTAGAGAAAGATGTTCCGTTCGGAATTGACGAAAAGAATGCAAAAAAGAGCCTATATAAGATTGCAGACCCTTTTATGGCATTCTACTATCAGTTTGTCGTTCCTAATCGCTCGTTTGTCGAGCTTGGCCGTCGCTTACCATTAGAACAGGCACTGACAGCCCATTTCTCGGAGTATGTGAGTATTCATTGGGAAAAACTATGCAGGGATGCTGTAACGGGAAATATGGTCAATGGAATTGTTTACGGTAAGGCAAAACGTTGGTGGGGTTCTATTCTCAATGAGGATAAGAAGCCGGAACAGGTCGAGTTCGATGTTATGGCCGAATCGCTTGACAAAAAATATCTGCTTGTTGGCGAATGCAAGTGGACAACAGGGGAGAATGGGAAACAATTGACAGCCGAACTTCTCCGTAAAGCTTATTTGCTGCCGTTTGCCAAGAGCTACACTATTGTTCCTATGCTGTTTCTTAAGAATGCTCCGAAAGATGATGCCGGGAATGCGATGTTGCCGGAAGATGTTATTAAAATGATGAGGTAAATTAGTGGCCGACCATGGTCCGGAATACGTATCCCTGATCAGAGTTGATTATCTCCGGAGCTCCGTGCCTTGTAATGGCACTTTTGAGCGCATCTATGCAGTTTGACGTATCGAGTGAGTTGTGCGCTCCAGCCCACAATGCTTTATGGTGCGAAGTTATTGTTTTTAAATAAAGCACCTGTATTAAGTAATGTGTAAAAAATTAGTTGCATCAGTTGACCGGTTTGACAAGGTAGTTCCACTTACCGAGTTCCTGGGCGAAG
>CAKVCK010000007.1 GCA_934725575.1 uncultured Bacteroidales bacterium | reverse complement strand
ATGGAACAGCTTATCCCTATGTACATCAGGGCTTTGAAGCTGAGCGCCGGGCTCAATACCCAGCGGGTTTTCGCCGCCTGGGACGCAGTGTCGGGTGTCGCCGGCCAGACGCTTCGGAAATTCTATAGGGACGGGAAACTTTACGTGACGATCTCGTCCTCGATGCTGCGGAGCCATCTGGAGTTCCAGAAGCCGGCCTTGGTCCAGGCGATGAACCAGTTTCTGGAGAAGGACGAGCTGTTCGTCAAGGACTACGACAAGGTCGGGTTCGTCAAGGAGTTGATTCTTAAATGATTTTTGTATAAGGTTATGGACAGCAAGATCAGGATCATAATCGATCAGGCGATTCCGTTCATCGAAGGTGTTTTGGAACCGTATGCGGATGTCAGATATATGGAAGGTAGGGCCATCTCGCACGAGGATGCGATGAACGCCGACGCTCTGATCATCAGGACCAGGACCAAGTGCGGCGCATCGTTGCTCGAAGGCACCCCGGTGAAGTTCATCGCCACTGCGACAATCGGGATGGATCACATTGACCTTCCGTACTGCAACGAGAAAGGAATTGTGGCCCGGAACTCGGCCGGCTGCAATGCCGGAGGGGTGATGAACTATGTTTTCTCTGCTCTTTACGGTGTGGCCGCACGCAAGGCGATCCGTCTGGAAGGCGGCAAACTTGGAATCGTAGGTGTCGGCAATGTCGGCCGCAGGGTTGACTCGGTCGCTGGGTCGTTGGGTTTCAAGGTCCTGAAGAACGACCCTCCACGGATGGCCGAGGAAGGGATGGAAGGTTTCTGCACTCTGGACTATCTTTTGACCAACGCTGACATAGTGACCTTGCACGTGCCCCTGAACGAGACGACAAGAGGAATGGCGAACGATGAGTTCTTTGCGATGATGAAGCCCGGAACCATATTCATCAACGCTTCCCGTGGCGAGGTCGTGGATGAGGCGGCGTTGAAGCGGGCTATCCCGAAACTGGGTCCTGTGATCATAGACACCTGGAACAACGAACCGAACATCGACCTTGAGCTTCTGAATATGGTTGACATCGCCACCCCTCACATCGCCGGCTATTCCTACCAGGGCAAGCAGAACGGCACCATGATGGCCGTCCGTGCCCTTGCGCGCTTCTTCGGCATCGAGCCGCTGTACGATTTCTTTCCCAAGACGGAAATCATTGACCTTGAGTCAATCCGCCTTGACCTGAAAGGCAAGTCTCAAGGTGAGGTCGCATCCGTACTCCAGTACAACTACCCGATCTTCACCGACGACTTCATCTTCCGTATGGCTCCCGAAACATTCGAGTCCCTCCGCTCCAACTATCAGTACCGCCGCGAGTTCTATATTTTCTAAGCCTCTTGGTAGGGAACCTTGAAGGATAGGCGGCTACCCCACTCAACCAGAATTTTGCACGTTACCAAAATTCTTGGGTTGAGTGGGGTTGCCGCCTATGGGGAAAGGTCTCAAAATACTTCAGTCGCAGAGTTTTCCGACATAATCGATGATTCTATGTCTGACAGTTCGGTCGCTGGGCTTGTCGAAGCGACTGACTATGCAGTGTTTGACGATACGGTCGCTGGGCTTGTCGAAGCGACTTTGGTTAATCGTCTATGTGCGATTCTGTAATATTATACGAATAAAGTTTTCCATAGGCGGTTTCCTCACAGACCCTTTTGAGAATGTCGCGGAAAGCCTTCGGCAGTCTCTCCAGTACTTTGGATCGGATTTCCTCGGGAACATCGCTGTAGAAGGCCTCGGCTATTCCGCCGGTGATGCAGGCCAGTGTGTCGCTGTCCCCGCCCATCGACACGGCTTTCCGTATCGCGTCCTCGAAGTCACTTGATTCCAGGAAGGCTATGATGGCCTCCGGCACGGTTCCCTGACAACTGGACTGCCAATCGTATGTTCTGTTAAGATATTCATAGGGTCGGTTGAGGTCGTAGTTGTATCTAGTCGAGATATAGTCCTTTATCTCTTCTTTGCTCTTCCTGTTTCGTGCCATCCAGATAGCCGCGGCCGTGGCTTGCGCGCCTTTGATCCCCTCCGGGTGGTTGTGTGTTATCACCGCTGACAGCGCCGCCACACGTTCAGTCTCCTCAAGAGTGTCGAAGAACCATCCGCAGGCGCTTGCCCGCATCGCCGAACCATTCCCCCAGGAACCATAAGGGTGTCGTCCTGTCGCCGAACGGTATGGAAGCTTACCATTCTTTCTGTCATATTTACCGAGTCTATCAGGAAGGTACAGCCAGATGCTGAACCAATGTCCATATCCTCCCATAGGACACGTATATTTCTGGCTGAATGCGACCATCGTGTCTTCCAGTCGCTGAAGAGAATGTTCCGGATCATCAAGCAGCCATTTGGCCACCGCCATAGTCATAATCGAGTCATCGGTGTAGTTGCTGTCATTTCTGAACATCTCGAAATTGTAGTCTTTCGTGTTCTGGAACTCATAAGAGCTTCCGATCGTGTCCCCTGTTATCGCACCTAACATATTCGTTTATATTTAAAATTGTTTTTGATTGTTTTGAAATGTTCTTAGAAGCGTATATCTTCAAATATACAAATCAAAACAACTTTTTAGTGAGTTGTTATAG
The DNA here is from genome assembly GCA_934725575.1 of uncultured Bacteroidales bacterium. Classification (GTDB taxonomy): domain Bacteria; phylum Bacteroidota; class Bacteroidia; order Bacteroidales; family UBA932; genus Cryptobacteroides. The sequence goes on along the minus strand of CAKVCK010000007.1, from coordinate 125,485 downwards.
TTACTTTCAATGCTGAGTTTTTTTTGTTGTGTAAATTTTACGCAAATATAATCATTAATTCCGATTCCGCAATGATTTAGGCGTAAATTTTACGCAAAATATACTAATGGTTTTCTACTGCTGACTTAGAAGGTATTTTGATTTGTTAGTTTGACGATTTTTCACCTCAAGAACATTACAAACAAATCAAAACAGCTTTTTTATCTCCGCTTTTTACAAACAGCTTTCAGCCCAACCCTGAACTGAACACCGTAGAATAAGGAATATGCTGAAAAACCTGTGGCTTACCCCAAGAGTTTTTCAGCATATTCATTGTTTGGCGGCACTCAGTGACCGTTTGCCCTGAAGGCGTTTTGTAAAGCTGATGTTGCGGCCTGACGGTGGGTGCTATTCATCGCAAAGGTCACTTTGGCAGGCTCTGTGACCGAACTTTGGTGGTCGCAGAGCTGCCGAAGCGACTGCCCTGGTGGTTCAAGCGCATCAACCTGGACGGCGTTGTCACTTGGTGGAATAGGTCCCGTAGACCGGATCCATTCTGACTGATTTCATACCCTCATTGGGTGGGAATGAGATCCGCTTGAGTGTCTTGTTGTCGATCTCAATGACATCGTCTTTGGCAAGCCAGTACTTCTGGATGACATAGTCGGACATCTTGCCCTTGCCCCAGTTGCTGTCTAGTTCTTCCGCGTCAAAAATGGCGATCATCAATGTATCTGTGTTAGCGAATGCTCCGTTCACAATGCTCTGTGAGCTTTCGTTTTTCCATCCCATCATATCTGCGAATGACCCCATATCGCCCGGCTCGATGTAATTGAGGTACCATTTGCTGTCAAGCTCATCCAGTGAGGTCGGGTTATCTCTCGTCTTGAGTCCGGTTTCCTGTGACCAGATGTAGATCCCTTTCTCAAATTGGTTCTCAAGATCCAGTGAATAGAAATACTCGCACGATGTCAAGGCCGATAATGCCATAATGGATGCTGACAGAGCAAAGATGCGTTTCATAAGCGATGTTTTTGAATATCTCAACCTTACAAAATACCAGTTATTCAAATCCTTGCATATGCTTTCAGCAATACCGCCTTTTTTTCATACGAATTGTACGAAAAAAATAATGATTTTTTTCGGAAGTAAATAAGAAACTAACTGCTTCTAAAACTTTATCGATGCTGATATTTCTTCGGTTTCGATAAAAAACAGAAAAACTTTCGATATGTTTTTATGATTCATTGCGAACCTGTGATTTTTGTCCTATGTTTGCCATATGACCAACATTGAACCATTAATCATATTATAGAGATATGGATAACAATAGTAATCAGGATAATAGGTCTGGAGCCGAGACAGTGGGGCAGACACAGTCTGGATGGATTGACAAACCGGTCGATGGCTGTGCCCACATCTATTCTGATGGAACAAATGTCAGTTTACTCTTCGATTCGCGTGAGGATTACATCTTTGGAATGAATGTCCTTGCTGTGACCGCATTTCAATGTGGCGTGACCATCCTTGTAATGCAGGTTATGGGCACTCATTTCCATCTTATCGCCAGAGGAAGACCTCAGGATTGCGACAGATTCGTGCGTTCAGTGGGGGTGAAACTGGAGTCGTTCCTAACCCGCACAAAAAGACGAAATATGGTCAGTGGAAAGATACGAGTGAGTAACGATCCCATATTCACGGAGAATGAATTGAAGACAAAGTTTATGTATGTCTATAGGAATGCGATTGCAGCAGGCTTCCCGTTGGCTCCCTGGGCGTATGAGTGGGGGCCAGGGGACATCTATTTCGTTGACCATAACCTTTGGTCCGGGCGAGGAAAGAGAGTAGGTGAATATCAAGTCTTGACACGCAGGGCAATGTTCCACACATTGACTGCCTTGCCGGAAGAGTGGCGTTGCGATGTAGAAGGCAAACTCCAACCCCATTCTTATGTCGATTGGAAATCTGTCGAGGCCTTGTTCAGAACCCCGCGGGCTTTCCTTGCGTTTATGAGCCAGAAGAAAGACGTTGAGGTCGCTATTGATCGTGAATGTTCATCGAACCTGGCGGTTCATCGGGCTTCCGAAACCGAACTTAGAAGGGAGGCCAAGACTCTCTGCGATTCCCTATTTGGGTTACCCTCACTCACAAAGGCTAGTGTGGAGCAGCGTGTGACAATAGCCCAGAAACTTTGGGGAGACAGACGAACATATTCATTGTCAGTCCTAAGCCGCGTCACAATGGTTGACAAGAATATTCTTGAGTCCATCTTTGGCAAGGTCCTCTGATGAGCACTGGTTCTGCCCTTTTATGAGGTCTCATTCTGCCCGTTGGTAAATCTGGATCTGCCCATTTTACAAACCGCTTTCAGCCCAACCCTGAACAGAATGCTGTAGAATAAGGAATATGCTGAAAAACCTATGGCTTACCCCAAGAGTTTTTCAGCATATTCATTGTTTGGCGGCACTCAGTGACCGTTTGCCCTGAAGGCGTTTTGTAAAGCTGATGTTGCGGCCTGACGGTGGGTGCTATTCATCGCAAAGGTAACCTCGGCGGTCACTGAACTTGTCGAAGCGGCTAAACAGAACGGCCACCGGGCTTGTTCGCGTGACGGGATAAGCTCAGTGACCGTATGGTGGGGGATTGGTCAATTGGTTAGTGTGTAGCTAATACCGGATGGAGCCGATGCCGGCGCGGTCGGAGCGGACGTTGTCGGCTTTCAGGGATTCGGCGTCGATGACTCCTACTCCGTTCAGCTTGTAGGTGGCGTTGCCGGTCTTGCCGGCGAGGGTGATCTTGCCGGCCCCGCGGATGATGGCGGTGGTGGTCTTGGACTCAATGCCTTGCAGATCCACGCTTCCGGCTCCGTTGAGCTCCGCGCTCAACTCCTTGGCCTTGACATTGGTGATGTCGATCCTGCCTGCACCGGCAGTTGAGATCTCCACCGAGCCTTTGGCTGTCAAATCTTTCACTGTGACAGTCGCGGCTCCAGCGGTCTTGAATCTTACGGACTCGGTCTTGATGCCTTTCTCGCAGGTGAAACTGCCGGATCCCGACAACTCCACGTAGGTCAGATTCTTGGTGCGGACCTTGACCTCGATCGGAGAGAGTGAATAGCTCTTGCCTTCCTTCAGATTCAGTTTCAGAACCAACATTCCGTCATCGTTCTTCACCTCCAGGCACTCGAACACTTTGTCCTTGGTCTTGACCGAGACTTCGGTGGCACCCGATGTCTGCTCATAGACGACACTGAACAGTCCGTTGGCGTCGATTGACGAAATCTCTCCTACTTCGTAGGTCTTGGTCTTGTACTCATCGTCATCATTGGCGTTGATCTCTCCGGCATTCAAAAAGCCGGCTGATGTAAGGCCGAGCGTCGCCACGGCCACAATGTGGAATAATGTCTTTCGCATATTCATTGAAATTAGTTACTTTATTTTCGCTTACTGGTTGATTGTAATGTCTCCGCTGCCACTGTTTCTCTGAGTGCTTACATTCTTGGCTTTCAGCTCGCTGGCATCAATGTCACCTGAACCTGTTTTGCTGAAAGTGACCGATTCCGCCTTCCCTGAAAGTGTCGCGTCTCCTGAACCGGTTGACGTAACAGATAGTGTGCCAACCTTCAGATCGCTGTACTCTCCGTCTCCTGAGCCTTTCTTGTTAATGACCATCTCTCCGGCGGTGATGTGGTTGAAATCGTGGTCACCGCTTCCGGTCCCAAGAACACTCAGCCTCCCTGTAATGTTCAGGTTGAAAGCCTTGATGTTTCCTGATCCGACAGTCTCGATGATCAGTGAATCACCCTTGTAGTCAGAGATTCGCATATTACAGGATTTTGCAGAGGTGATTTCGGTCAAAGACGGGGCATAGACCCGAATTTGAATCGGGCCGAAGATTCTTGCGGTCTTATCGGTGAGTCCAACCGTCAGGACACCATTTTCATTTATCACACGGATTGAGTCGGTCATCATCTCGTAAGAGATCACTTCAACCTTGAATTCGTTCTCGGTCTGAATGACCATCACATCATCAATGCCACCTTTGCTGCGTAACGAATGGAACTCACCGGGATTGTAGGCCACCGTGTCAACTTCTCCTTCTGCAGTGTGCATCCTGTATCGCATATCATATTTCAACTGTTTTTTCGCATCATCACTGATCCTGAAATAGCAGGATGACAGTCCAGCCGCCATAAAGACCAGCGCAGCGGCGGTCAGGATATTCTTAAATATTCTCATAATATTCATAAAATCAGATTTTTGGTTCGGCACTCATTAGAGACGCCAGTATATTCATTTAACGCTTGATTAATAATTCCTTCGGGTCGAGCCCGAGCAGCTCCATCTTCTTGATGACGGCCGGCAGCTCGACTTCCAGAAACTCTTTGCGGTTGTTCTCAAGCACGATGTCCTTGGCCTTCTCGCCTATGAAGTAGCCGATGCCGCGCTTGTTGTAGATGATTCCCTCGTTGGTGAGCTTCTCGTAGGTGCGCATCACCGTGTTGGGATTCACGCCGATCGAGGCTCCATATTCCCGTACGGACGGGATTCTGTCATCGGCCTTCAGCTCTCCGGAGAGGATCTTCTCGCAGATTATGTCGCTGATCTGTAGGTAGATCGCCTTGTTTGAATTGAATTCCATAGTCTAATATATTAATGTTGAAGCCTCTTGAGCCGGAACCAGGACCACGTCCCGCAGATTGCCAAGATAAGCAGAAGCCAGAAGTTGAGGAGGGCGTTCAGCCAGAGGTCGAGGTTGTCGGCGTGCCTTATTGCCCAGTCAGTAAACCAATTCCCCCACCATTCAAGGTCAGCGTTGGTGATGAACGCGCTGAACAAGCCAGAGAACACCATTCCAAGTGCGAAGAGCACAAGCGCGGTGCCCACAACTTTCCATTTCTTGAATATCAAGCCACCAAGCAGGAATATGCTCACGTACTCAACGATGTTGGCGGCCAGAAGCCAGAAGCCGTTGGCAGGGATCACAAAGTCCGATGTGCCGATCTCCTTGTTGATTCTGAACGACATAAGTGAGTCACCACAGGACTTGTCGAGCAGGCAGACAAAGGCGTCGCTGAGAAAATAGACGACAACGTAAACGAGAGGGATGACGACCAGTGAGATCAGCATCATTGACGTGAATTTCTCCAGTCTGGAAGCAGGCAGCATCAGCCATTCGGATCCTTTCGCCTTGTTAGTGATCTCGCCGTAGGCTCTTGACGGGAACAGCATCACGAAGATTGTGCTCATCACCGCAAACACTCCGAATCTCGTCCATCCCGCAGGACCGTCAATCTCGATTCCGATGAAGAGCTTCATCAACCCTCCGTCGAACAATGCCGCGAAGAACATATACAGCATATAGAATATGATCGGGAACAGGGCGAAGATCAGCATCAGCATCCCGATGTTCTTCCACTGTCTCTTGAGATCGTAAACGAAATATTTCCCGAATCTGCTGAAATTGAATGTATTGTTCATAGTCATTCCTCCTTATTTGTTGCTGAACATTCCTTTGATCAACTCCTTGTTCTTGTGTACGGCATTGAAGAGGGCCTCCACGTTGATCTTACTGTCCTCGCCGGTCGTGTTGGGGTAAACCTGGATGAATCCGCCCGGAAGCTGCTCGCTGTAAAGGGACTCAGGATGAAGCTGAGTGCCGTAGTCGAAGTACAGCCTGCCTGTTATCCCCTCTACCGTGGCGTTCAGCAGAACATCCTGACGGTCAAGGATTATGATCGGGTCGATGATGTTCTCCAGATCCCTCACCTGATGGGTCGAGATCACGATTGTAGAATCATCGGAAGTGTACTTCATAATCGCGCTGCGGAACTGGGTCTTGGAAGGAATGTCCAGGCCGTTCGTCGGCTCATCCATAAATATGTACTTGCAGTCGCAGGCCAACGCTAAAGAAATATAAGTCTTCTTCAGCTGTCCGGCGGACATCTGGTTCATCTTCTTGGAAGGGTCGTTCTCGAACTCCTTCATAATCTCAAGGAACTTGGAATGGTCGTAGTGAGGCCAGAATGCTCCTCTTTCCTTTGCGAAACACTCCGCCTTCATCGAAACGGGAAGAACTTCGTCCGGAAGGTAGAACTGGTTCTGGAGCAGGGTAGGGGTGCGGTCGAAAGGGTTCTCCCCGTCGGTGGAGATGCTGCCGGAGCAGACTTTCTTAAGGCCGCACAGAAGTGTCAGCAGAGTCGTCTTGCCGACTCCGTTCTCGCCCAGAAGACCGTAGATGCGGCCTTCCTCAAGCGTTGTCGTTATGCTTTTCAGGACGGGTGTCTTGCCGTAGCTGAAAGCCAGATCGTTGATTTCAATCATATCTTGTTAGTGTAATAGTTTATTAATACACTGCAAAGATAATGATGTTTTCTCAAAATGCAAGGAAATCCGTGAAATTTTTCTTCTATCCGATTTTCTCCTTGATTTTTCCCGCCCGCCATTCGCTCGGCGTGCAACCTACGATGTCCTTGAATTGTTTCCTGAAATTCGATTTGTCGCTGAAACCAAGATCGAAGGCGATGTGGCAGATAGGAATCTCAGGATGAAGCCGCAGAAGTTCCTTCGCTTCCTCCATCCTCAGCTCCTTGCGCCAAGTCAGGAAAGGCTTCCCGAACTTCATAGCGCAGAAATATTTCAGTTCCGCGTGAGTGACACCAAGGTCTTCGATGATGTCTTCCAGAGAGTCATAGCATTCGTGTAGCTTTCCTTCGTTGAGCCAACGGTCAAGACTTCTCGCGACTTTATCAAAGGACTTCCTTTCGGAGATGCTGTCCTTGTACCGTGACAGCCTCTTCCGGCCGATCTTCTTTAGCTTTTTGGACAGAATGCCGATAAGCAGACTGTTTGTGAATGAAAGTTTTCTCATAATTTTGGTTTTCTGGAATGGTTGTGGTTTTCGCTAAGTTGTAAGTATGATCAAGTGTCTATAAGGTAAAAGGTGATGACAGGAGGAACTTGCCTCCGTCATCACCTCTTTAGTATGTGCGGGATCCTACCAGCCGAGCACGTAGGCGAAGATCAGCGGCGCCACGATTGTCGCGTCACTCTCCACGATGAAGCGCGGAGTGGTAGGGGACAGCTTGCCCCAGGTGATCTTCTCGTTAGGAACGGCTCCTGAATATGAACCGTATGAAGTAGTGCTGTCGGAGATCTGGCAGAAATATGACCAAAGCGGAGTGCCCTTCCATCCGAGATCCTGCTCCATCATAGGAACGACGCAGATAGGGAAGTCACCGGCGGTACCGCCACCGATCTGGAAGAATCCGACACCTGCTCCAGTTGCGTTGGCTTTGTACCAGTCAACGAGGAACATCATCACCTCCACACCTGTCTTCACGAGGTCGGTAGGGAACTCGCCGCGGATGCAGTGGGCTGTGAATATGTTACCGGTGGTGCAGTCCTCCCAGGCCGGGCAGATGATAGGAATATTCTTCTCGCAGGCAGCCATTACCCAGCTGTCCTTAGGGTCGATCTCATAGTACTGCTCCAGAACGCCGCTGCGGAGGATCTGGTAGAGATATTCATAAGGGAAATACCTTTTTCCTTCGTTCTTCGCCTTTGTCCACACATCGACGAGCGCGCCCTCAAGACGGCGGAAAGCCTCCTCCTCAGGGATGCAGGTGTCGGTCACACGGTTGTAGTGGTTCTCAAGCAGCTCCTGCTCCTGCTGCGGAGTGAGGTCGCGGTAGCCAGGGATCCTGTAATAGTGTGAGTGGGCTACGAGGTTCATAATGTCCTCTTCGAGGTTGTTGGCTGAGCAGCAGACGAACGAGAACTTGTCCTGACGGATCATCTCCGCGAGGGAAAGTCCGATTTCGGCGGTACTCATCGCACCGGCCATAGCAAGGAACATCTTTCCACCCTTGTCGAGAAGGTCGCAGTAGGCCTTCGCGGCGTCAACCACGCACGCCGAGTTGAAGTGGCGGTAGTTGTGGGTGATGAATTGTGAAATAGGTCCTTTTTCCATTTTTTGTCCTAATGTTAAAAGTATTTTTCAAATGCTATCTCGTGTCAGAAAACTCCTCTGAACGTACAATAGTGTGCGAATTTAGAAATTTTAGATTACTTTTGCAATTGTTTTGGTTTTGAATAGGTTTTATTCTTCGGGAATATGCCGCCAAAGAAAGATGCGGCAGGTTATTCCGGGGATTTAGAAGATATTTTCCGAATATGTTGAAGATAGGTGATTACGCGGCGTTCAGCAAGGTGGCGACACCTTTTTACTATTATGACATTGATCTTTTCCGGCGCACGGCCGACAAGGTGGCGGAACTTTCCGCGCGCTACGGAATCCACGCCCATTATTCGGTGAAAGCCAACTCGGACCGTCGTCTGAACGACATCCTGAGCTCCAAGGGCTTCGGCGCGGACTGTGTCAGCGGGGACGAGATCGAGTTCGCCGTCGGTTGCGGCTATGATCCGAAGCAGATTTTCTTCGCTGGTGTCGGCAAGACCGACCGTGAGATCTGCCAGGCCTTCCAAGTCGGGATAGGCGCCTTCGTGGTCGAGTCTCTGGAGGAGATCGAGATCATCAGCGCTTTGGCCCGCAGGCTGGACCGTAAGGCTTCCATCAGCCTCAGGATCAATCCGAATATAGACGCTCACACTCACCAGTACATCACCACCGGTCTTTACGAGGACAAGTTCGGCCTGTCAGACAGGAGTTTTGACGGGGCTGTGGAGATGCTGAAGTCAGATCCCACGCTGGATTTCTTCGGACTTCAGTTCCATATCGGCTCCCAGATTCTTGATGTCGAGAATGTCATCGGTATGGAGTGCGCCAGAGTTAACGAGATTGTCGCTTTGTTTGAGTCCAAGGGGCTGGTTGTAAGGAATATAGATTTGGGCGGCGGCCTTGGTGTCAACTATGACGACCCGGACGCGGATCCGATGGCTGATTTCGAGACTTGGTTCAGAACCATAGACCGGAAGCTTGTCCGTAGGCCTGACCAGACTGTCCATATCGAGCCGGGACGCTCGGTTGTGGCTCAATGCGGATCCCTTATCACCCAAGTTGTCTTTGTCAAGAAAGGGGAGAACAGGAATTTCCTGATGGTTGACGCCGGTATGAACGACCTTATCCGTCCGGCCCTCTATGGTGCCTATCACTCGATCGAGAATCTTTCCGCACACTATGAGGACGAGGATTCCCGGGATATTCACGTCTATGATGTGGTGGGGCCGGTCTGCGAGTCAGCCGACACTTTCGGCAAGGAGCGAACCCTGCCGGAGAGCCACAGGGGAGACCTTATCGCCATCCGCAGCGCCGGTGCCTACGGCCAGGTGATGGCCTCGCACTACAATATGCGCCCGTTCGCCCCGGCGGTATATTCAGACAGACTCCTTGAAGCCCCTCGGCGGAAGGATTACTTCGCTTTATGAATATAAAAACAGCCGCCTCGGAAAGAAGAGGCGGCTGTTTTGCTGTTATGATTCTACCTTCTGAAACCGCGGAGCCTCTGGGCGAGGTTGCCAGTCAGGGCGCTCTTCATCATCTTGCGGGTCGTCTCGAACTGCTTGAGCAGCTTGTTGACCTCGGCCACATTGGTGCCACTACCGTCCGCGATTCTCTTGCGGCGGCTTCCGTTGATGATCGCCGGATTGTCCCTCTCCTCAGGGGTCATTGACATAATGATCGCCTCTATCCCCTTGAATGCCTTGTCGTTATCGATGTCGATGTCCTTGATCGCCTTGCCGACTCCCGGAATCATCCCGGCCAGATCCTTGATGTTACCCATCTTCTTGACCTGCTGGATCTGGTTGTAGAAGTCCATAAGCCCGAACTTGTCCTTGGCGAGTTTCTTCCTGGTCTCACGTGCCTGCTTCTCATCGAACTGCTCCTGGGCCTTCTCGACGAGGGAGACAACGTCACCCATTCCGAGGATCCTGTCGGCGATACGTCCCGGATGGAACACGTCCATAGCCTCTATCTTCTCTCCTGAGGAGATGAACTTGATCGGTTTCCCGGTGACGTACTTGATGGAAAGCGCGGCGCCGCCTCTGGTGTCACCGTCCATCTTCGTAAGCACGACTCCGTCAAAATCAAGCCTCTCGTTGAAGACCTTGGCGGTCTCCACCGCATCCTGACCGGTCATCGCATCGACCACGAACAGGGACTCTGTCGGATTCACGGCCTTGTGCAGGGCCGAGATCTCGTCCATCAGCTCCTGATCCACAGCCAGACGTCCGGCGGTGTCTATGATGACCACCGAATAACCCTCGGCCTTGGCCTTTGCTATGGCGTTCTTGGCGATCCTGATCGGGTCCTTGACACCATCCTCGGTGTAAACAGGAACCTGGATTCCCTCACCGAGCACCTTCAACTGTTCGATTGCGGCCGGGCGGAACGTGTCGCAGGCGGCGAGGAGCACCTTCATCCCTCTCTTGCTCTTGATGTTGTTCGCCAGCTTGGCCGAGAACGTGGTCTTACCGGAACCGTTCAGACCCGCGACCAGAACTATTCCCGGATTGCCCTTGATGTTGATGTCCTGAGACGCGCTGCCCATAAAGTCCGCAAGCTCGTCGTGGACGATCTTGACCATCATCTGCTGAGGCTTCACGGCCGTGAGGACATTCTGTCCCATCGCCTTGACTTTCACCTTGTCGCAGAAGTCCTTGGCCACGCGGAAGCTTACGTCAGCGTCCAGCAGCGCCCTGCGGATGTCCTTAAGCGTCTCCGCGACATTGATCTCGGTGATTTTACCCTCGCCCTTCAGAATCTTGAAGGATCTCTCAAGCCTTTCCTGTAAGTTATCGAACATATTCAGTAGCCAATTAATAGTAACTTACAAAGATAAGCAATTCCATCGGAAGAAAGAACCCCGCGTCCGCAAAACATTCGGAATCTGTAACGGACAACCCCCGGAAACCGTGAATCAGGCTTCCGGGGGCTGCTTCCCAGAGTGGCGGAATGTCTCCTATCTCCCGCGCCACCGTTTCAGAAGCGGGAAATATGCCCGCATCTGTTCCTTGTACTGTTCCCGGGTGATTGGCTCAGGAATATGCTTGTTCACCTCATCGACAAACTGCGAGCACTGCTCGATCATCTCGTCCATCGTGCAGTCAGCGAGGAACTTGCCGTCCTTGTAACAGTACTTGCAGTAGTCAAAGCTCACGCTTCCGTCAGCGTTGGTCCCGCAATCCTCTTTTCTGGTCAGAGGCATCCCGCAACTCTGGCAGAACTGCGGAAGCTGCTCCTCGTTGAAATCCTTCTCTTTCGCCGGGAATGTGGCCTCGAACGCCTCGAAATCCTCAGGATTCTCGTCGGCGACATAATAACCTTTCGGAGTCATATACGTGCCTTCGACTCCGTTCAGATAGCCCGGGATGATCTCCTGCGCGAGGAAATAAGGCACCTCGCTGTCCTTGGGCTCTCCGTGGTAGTGGATCTTCAAAGTGCTGGCGACGACAAACCCCGCGTGCTTGTAGAAACCGATCTTCCCCTCCATACAAAGCACCCCGATGCCCATCTCACGGGCCTTCTCCATTGAATATGTCAGGAGTTTGAGCCCGTAGCCTTTGCGTTTATATTCAGGAAGGATGCTGATCGGCCCGAATGTCCAGGCCGGCAGTATGCCGCCGTCCTCGCGGACGATGGTGGCCTTGGAGTACATCACGTGCCCGATGATCTTCCCGTCCTCCTCCATCACGAAGTCGAGCTCGGGGATGAAGTCCGGGTTCTCACGGTACTTGTGAAGCACGTAATGCTCTGTGCAGCCCGGTCTGTAAATATTCCAGAATGCCTCTCTGGTGAGGTTCTCTACCTCCCGGTAGTCTTTGGGTTGTTCAATTCTGATGTTCATTTCTATATTATTTTTTGCATTTTAAGAATATGACCGCGTTGAGGGTCTGACAGATGGCGAATATTCCGTAAGCTGTTGACAATCCGCTGAATCCCCAGATATAGAACTCCACAAGGATCCATATCATCAGGATCAGGCCACAGAACAGACCGCTCAACGCGTCATATTTGTTTTTATTATGAATAAGGTAGATGGAAACCATATTTGTGATTCCGTTTATGATCAGCAGCGCGAACGCCGACCAGATGAAGTTTCCGAACATAAAGGAGAGGAACGGAAACGCTTCCCTGAGTTGGGGAAGCAGCGGATCCATCTGGAATGTCACCCCGCTTGGGTCGTAGATCATCATTCCGAATCCGACAACAGCTCCGAGCGCGATGAAATATGCCCAGAACAGTTGTATGCCACGAACAATCTTTGTTTTCATAATGCCGTTTGATTTGTGAACCAATTTCCGGATGCAAAGTTACTCCGGAATATTCATCCTTGCGATGCCTGGACGTGGACAATCGCATCCTGTGAATGTTTTGATATTCAATGATATCGGCAAATATAATATGGACAACCCCCGGAAGTCGCATAGGAAACTTCCGGGGGCTGTATCATAAATGCGGAATCGGGATCCGGTATTCGATTAGTATCTATTAAGCGGACGGCCGGCGGTCATATTGTGGACCTTGTGCTTGACAGTCTCAAGAACCTTGGCGTATTCCTCGGCGCCTTCCGTGGTGACTCCGTTGACAACGTCAGCGTACTTGGCGACGGCGGTGAGGACGGTGTCGATCAGCTCGACGATGTCAACCATATCCTTCTCCACGAAGCCGCGTGAAGTGATGGCCGGTGTGCCGACCCTGACTCCGGATGTCTTGAACGGAGAACGGGTGTCGAACGGAACCATATTCTTGTTGAGGGTGATCTCGGCCTTCTCCAGTTCCTTCTCGGCCATCCTTCCGGTCACATCCGGGAACTTGGTCCTGAGGTCGATCAGCATCAGATGGTTGTCGGTGCCGCCGGAAACCACCTTGTAGCCTCTTGCGACGAACTCCTCGGCCATTTTCTTGGCGTTGGCCATAACCTGCTTCTGATATTCCACATATTCAGGCTGCATAGCCTCGTAGAAAGCGACAGCCTTTGCGGCGATGACGTGCTCAAGAGGTCCGCCCTGAACTCCAGGGAACACGCTTGAGTTGAGGATCGCGCTCATCTTCTTGATCTCGCCCTTAGGGGTCTTGAGTCCCCAAGGATTGTCGAAGTCCTTGCCCATCAAGATGATGCCTCCGCGAGGTCCGCGAAGTGTCTTGTGGGTGGTGGATGTCACGATGTGGGCGTACTTGACAGGGTTCTTGAGCAGACCCGCGGCGATGAGGCCGGCTGTGTGGGCCATATCGATCCAAAGGAGGGCTCCCACCTCGTCGGCGATGGCGCGCATCCTTTCATAGTCCCACTCACGGGAATATGCCGAAGCGCCTCCGATGATGAGTTTCGGCTTGCACTCGCGGGCTGTGGCCTCCATCTTGTCGTAGTCGATCATCCCGGTCTCCTCGTTGAGACCGTAAGCCACGGCATGATAGAGGATTCCGGAGGCGTTGACAGGCGATCCGTGGGTGAGGTGGCCTCCCTGTGAGAGGTCAAGTCCCATAAAGGTGTCGCCAGGCTTGAGGCAGGCCATAATGACGGCCATATTCGCCTGGGCGCCGGAGTGAGGCTGAACGTTGGCATATTCAGCGTCATAGATCTTGCAGAGGCGGTCGATCGCAAGCTGCTCGATCTGGTCAACGATCTGGCAGCCGCCATAGTACCTCTTGCCAGGGTAGCCTTCGGCGTACTTGTTGGTGCAGATGGATCCCATCGCCTCCAGCACGTAATCGCTTACGTAGTTTTCTGATGCAATCAATTCGAGTCCGGAAGACTGCCTTTCCTTTTCATTTCTGATCAGATCAAAAATCTGAAGATCCTGTTTCATAAAATTCTGTTGTTAGTGTTACCCGTCGTTTATGTGCCGGGATTGACAAAGATAAGATTAAAAAACGATTTTTGCTATATTTGCAACCATAAAAGCATAATATGGTGAAAGACAGAAAGCTGTTGAGCATAGAAATGGGAAGAGTGTCACCCGATGAATATAAGGAACTCCCTCAGATCGGGGTGGTTGTGGTGCTGGACAACATCCGCAGCGCGCACAATGTGGGGTCGACGTTCCGCACCTGCGACTCTTTCAAGATAGACAAGCTTTGGCTTTGCGGAATATGCGCGGTCCCGCCGTCGGCGGAGATCCACAAGTCGGCCCTCGGGGCGGAGGACAGCGTGCCTTGGGAGCATTCGGACAGCACGATGGATGTCGTGAACCGTTTGCGTTCAGAGGGTTACACAATCGTCAGCGTCGAGCAGACTGTCAATTCCGTCAGCCTTGAGGATTTCAGACCAAGGTTCGACGAAGGAAAGAAGTGCGCCTTGATATTCGGAAACGAGGTTGACGGGGTTGACCAGAACGTTGTGGACGCTTCTGATATGTCCTTGGAGATTCCGCAGTTCGGGACCAAGCATTCGCTCAATGTCTCCGTCTCGGTCGGAGTGGTTCTCTGGCACTTCACGCTTGGCAGATTGATGAATATATAGTCACTCCGGTCACTGAGCTTGTCGAAGTGACCATGGAATCAGTTCTCCAGCCAGCCCAGAAAGTCCTCGGCCCTGGATCTGCTGACGGTAAGGTCCGGTGCCGGACCGAGATTTGACGAAAGTTGAACCTTCGGAGTCACCCGGAGCCGCCCTCCAAGCAGTTTTGTCACGCACTCCACTGCATCCTTCGCGAATATGCAGCTTCGGGAGATCCGGAAGAACCGCTCCGGATCAAGTCCAATGATGAGCGAATCCATCGTGGCGTCAACGATATAGACCGCCCCCGTGTGCGTCACGACGTGATTGTTCTTGTCCTCCGAATAGAAAAAGGCTATCTCGTCGGCCTTTACAGGCACGATCCTGTCGTTGAACTGCACCAGAAAACGCTCCTTGTACCCGTGTCCGGAATCCTTTTGGGAAATCGCGCCGAGAATCTTCTCGACATCCAGATCGCCTGCGGAGAACTGCCGGCATCTTTCCACAGCCCTCTTCAGGGCCGACACGTCTATCGGCTTGAGAAGGTAGTCGATCGAACCAGCCTCGAACGCCTTGACCGCATAGCTGTCGTAGGCCGTCGTCATCACCACGCGAGGCTTCACGGGCACCTGCCGGAAAATCTCAAAACATTCTCCGTCAGAAAGTTCCACGTCCATAAATATCAAGTCAGCCTCGTCGGGCCTTTCCTTGAGCCTGGCTACGGATTCGCTTACCGAAGCGCATTCCCCGACAATCTCGATGTCCGGGAAATTGGCCTCCAGCATCTTCTCAAGGCTCCTGCGGGCCATCATTTCATCTTCTATAATAAGGACTTTCATAAGAGTGGCAACTTTACTGTGTAGAAATCGTCTGTACGGATGATCTCGATCCCCTTGCCGGAGCGATCTCTGTACTGTTGGCGTATGTAGTTGAGACCCAGTCCGCTGGACTGCGCCTCGGTGATTTTCGGAATGAGGTTGTTCGTCACCGTCAGTGTCTCCCCGTCGGACATAACACTGACTTCCAGCGGCTTGGCGGGAGACACTGCGTTGTGTTTCGTGGCGTTCTCAATAAGGAGCTGGACAGAGCACGGAACCACGTGCCTGGACAAGTCTTCGGGCCGGATGCGGACCTCCACGTTGAACCCCTCCTGGAACCTGACCTTCAGCAGGTCGCGGTACATCTCCACATAGGTCATCTCGTCCCGGAGCGTCACCGTGCCCTCTTCCTCGTTGCGGAGCATGTAGCGGTAGATTCCCGCCAGCTTATGAATATACTCGCTCGCCTCCCTGTCCCTTCCGTCCAGCACGAGGGCGTCCAGAATGTTCAGCGAATTGAAGAGGAAATGGGGGTTGACCTGCTGCTTGAGGTTGAGGTACTGGAACTTGGCGAGGTCGGCGCGATTCTTCTCCTTCTCGGCGTTGCGGCGGGCCGTGATGGCATATTCAATCATGTAGATCACTGAATAGATCATCACTTCCGCTATGAACGCCACCAGGGCGAGCTCAAGGAAACTCTTCGCGGAGGACGGGCGGCGGAATTCGAACGGCAGTCCGGAGCCGACCAGGGCCGCGGCGACCGCGGAAAGCGCTATCAGGAAGACCGCCGTTGCGAGGATGTGTCCGGCTGAGGATTTCCGGTCCGACATATTCTTGGTCTGCTCCACGAAGAGGATCGTCAGGCAGACCATCACCAGAAGGATGAAGGTGTTGTCGGCGAATGCTGCGACCGCGTTCACCACGGATCCTCCTTCAAAGAGGGTGGAACTGAATATGTAGATTATGATCCTGACAATCAAGATGATGGCCACGGCGACGGCGAGCCATGTGATCTCGAAGCTCCTTGCCTTGGACTCTTTACCGTACCTGCCGGCGTAGCGTCTCATGAAGGCGACAAGTCCCCAGCCCATCAGCTCGGTGGTCGTGAATGTGGCGATCGCGGGGGAAAGCAGGGGGTGGTTGATGAACGTCCCTGCGAGCGCGGCGATCCCGTTGCCGAGGAGGTAGCCGAGAATGTTGGCGATGATGATGACGATGGAGGAGAACTCCACGCTCTGCCGGTACCTCAGGCAGAGGATGACCGTGAGGACGATCGTGAGCGTGGTCAGGGCCAGTTCGTCCCCGAGGTTCAGTAACCTGCACAGCACCGCCGTGGCCACGTGGAGCAGCGCGAAAGCGTGGATTATGGATGAGGTCCTTAGTTTCATGCCGTTAATGATGGTTGGGTGACCGTTAACTATTCACAATCGCCAAAGTACTGCAATTTAAGAAAAATATCTTTCATTTCGTCATTAAAAGCCAGCAATTCATCCGCTTTTTCTTTCCGTTCATCGTTTCAATAATAACAAATCGGTGCTAATCAACTATATTTACACCGAAAATGACACTGAATTAGTACCGTAAAATGCAATCCAAGAGCAAACTTACGTTTTGGGAGATGTGGAACCTCAGCTTCGGCTTTTTCGGGGTGCAGATCGCCTATGCCCTCCAGAGCGCGAACATCAGCAGGATATTCGCCACCTTGGGAGCGGATCCGCACCAGCTGAGCTTCTTCTGGATCCTCCCGCCTCTGATGGGCATGATCGTCCAGCCGCTGATCGGCAAGTGGTCCGACAGAACCTGGTGCAGGATGGGACGCAGAAAGCCTTATCTGCTGATCGGAGCCTTGATTTCGGTTCTCGTGATGATCTTCCTGCCGAACGCCGGCAGCCTGAGTTTCTCCTCAAGGCTGATCCTCGGACTCAACGGCGCCATGTGGTTCGGACTGTTCTCGCTCATATTCCTTGACACTTCAATCAATGTCGCGATGCAGCCGTTCAAGATGATGGTCGGGGACATGGTCGGCGAGGAGCAGAAGGCTCAGGCCTACTCAATCCAGTCGCTTCTTTGCAACGCCGGCAGCCTGGTGGGCTACCTTTTCCCGATTTTCTTCACCTGGATCGGCATCGCCAACATCGCCCCAAAGGGACAGGTGCCGCCGTCCGTGATATGGAGCTTCTGGTGCGGAGCCGCGATCCTTATCCTCTGCGTGCTATACACTTTCCTGAAGGTCAAGGAGATGAATCCTCAGGAATATGCCGAGTTCCATTCCATCGATCCAAAGCGTCAGGCTGAGGAGGAGAAGGACAATCCGGGGCTCATCAGACTGCTGCTCCATGCTCCCAAGACATTCTGGACCGTGGGACTCGTGCAGTTCTTCTGCTGGGCGGCGTTCATGTACATGTGGACCTATTCCAACGGAGCCATCGCCGCCAACTGCTGGAGCGCCACCGACACGGCCTCCGAGGGCTATCAAGCCGCTGGCAACTGGGTCGGGGTGGTCTTCGCCGTGCAGGCTGTCGGATCAATCCTGTGGGCGATTGTACTTCCTAAGTTCCGCTCCTTGAAACTGGCCTATGTGGTGAGCCTTCTGATCGGAGCCGTCGGCTTCATCTCCGTTGCGTTCATCCACAACCAGTACCTGCTCTGCGTGTCGTACCTTCTGATCGGAACCGCCTGGGCCGCGATGCTCGCGCTTCCGTTCACGCTTCTGACCAACGCTCTCGACGGGGAGCATCTGGGCAGCTATCTTGGCCTGTTCAACTGCACCATCTGCCTTCCGCAGATCGTCGCCGCGGCCCTCGGCGGAGTGGTGCTGAGGCTTCTGGGCGGAGTCCAGGCGAATATGCTCGTCACTGCGGGTGTCCTGCTTGCGCTTGGCGCGCTGAGCGTCCGTCTCATAAAGGAAAGGAAACAATAATAACCTTAATAACATATTAAATGAATATTCAAACAATTCAAACATTCCAGATGAAAAGGATTATAGCTGCCGTGGCGACCTTGCTTCTTTGCCTGGTCGGCACTACCGTATCCGCTCAGAGCGGGTATCAGGTGAAGGGAGTTGTAGTCGACGCCGCCGGTCCGGTCATCGGTGCCACTGTCATGGAACAGGGCACGCAGAACGGTATCGCGACCGGTCTCAACGGAGACTACATCCTTAACGTTTCCGGCCCGGATGCCACTGTCGAAATCAGCTGCATCGGCTACAAGACACAGTCTTTCAAGGCTTCCGAGGTTCCGGCCAAGATTATTCTTACCACCGACACCGAGTTTCTCGACGATGTTGTCGTTATCGGCTACGGTACCGTCAAGAAGAGCGACATGACTGGCTCGATCTCCTCCGTGAAGGCCGACCAGCTCAACAAGGGTATGGTGACATCACCATCGGATCTGCTCCAGGGCAAGTCCGCCGGTGTTGTCGTCACGATGGGTGACGGTGCTCCGGGTTCCGCCAGCACCATCAGAATCCGTGGCGGTTCCTCTCTGAAGGCCAACAACAACCCTCTTGTTGTGGTTGACGGTCTGCCTCTTTCCGAGACAGGCATCAGCGGAGTCTCCGACGCGCTTTCCTCCATCAACCCTAACGACATCGAGAGCTTCACTGTCCTGAAGGATGCCTCGGCGACCGCCATCTTCGGATCGAGAGCCTCCAACGGTGTCATCATGATCACCACCAAGAAGGGTTCCAAGGGTGCCGAAGGCATCCACGTGAGCGCGGACTTCACCGGAAGCGTCAGCCAGAACGCCAAGTACGTGGACGTGCTGACAGGCGATGAGATGCGTGACCTTATGAAATGGTATCTCGGTGACGGAGGTTCGGCCTACGCCGCCCTCGGCAAGGAGAACACCGACTGGCAGAAGGAAATCTACCAGCTGGGTAAAACCATTGACGGCAACGTGGCAGTGTCAGGCAGGGTAGGGAAGAGCGACATCTTCCGCATGCCTTACCGCGTGTCCATCGGCTACCACAACCAGGACGGTACCCTCAAGACCTCCAACCTTGAGCGTGAGACCATCTCTGTCAATCTCAACCCGAGCTTCTTTGACGACCATCTTCTTGTCAATCTCAACGGCAAGCTGATGAACATGGACAACAGGTTCGCCAATCAGGACGCCATCGGCGGCGCTGTCCGCATGGATCCTACCCAGCCTGTCTACGACGCGAACGGCCTGAACGGCTACTGGTGGTGGAACTACGGCAAGGGCACGCAGACCATCGATAACTGCAACACACAGGCCCAGATGAACCCTGTCGCCCTTCTGAACGACAAGCTTGACAAGTCCAACGCCAAGCGTTTCATCGGCAACGCCCAGCTCAACTACAAGGTCCATGGATTCGAGGACCTGAGCCTCAACCTCAACCTTGGTCTGGACTGGTCCAAGTCAGACGGTACGGTTGATGTCGCTCCAGGCACGGAAATGTCATTCCACAACACCCAGGAGTCCGGTTCCGGTTATCACAACAACTATTCACAGATAAGGCGTGACCAGACCCTTGAGTTCTATGCCCAGTACGACAAGACTCTCGGCAAGCACACCTTCAACGCGATGGCAGGTTACTCCTGGCAGCACTTCTACAATTCGACTTTCAACGAGAAGTACAAGGCTGACGGCACCCTTCCTACCGCTTCCGACTACTATCTGAGCAGTCCTAACACCTTCAGAACCGAGTACTTCCTCGTGTCTTTCTTCGGACGTGTGAACTATTCGTTCAACGACCGCCTTCTCGTGACCGCCACCCTGCGTGACGACGGCACCTCCCGTTTCGCCAACAACAAGTGGGGTCTCTTCCCTTCGGTGGCGGTAAGCTACAACTTCGGCAAGGAGAGGTTCATCGCGGACAGCGGTGTGGTCTCAGCCCTGAAGCTCAGGCTCAGCTGGGGACAGACTGGCCAGCAGGATCTCCAGTCCGGAGACTACCCGACACTGTCGTCCTACAAGTACAACACGAACCAGTCGATGTACTACTTCGGCAACAAGGTGATCACTCCGATCACGCCGCTTGGCTACAACGCCGACCTCAAGTGGGAGACCACCACGACCTACAACATCGGTCTTGACTACGGCTTCCTCGGCGACAGGATCTTCGGTAGCGTGGATCTCTACAAGCGCGACACCAAGGATCTCCTGAACCGCACTCCTGTGGCCGCCGGCGCCAACCTGTCCAACTACTTGAACGCCAACATCGGTGACCTTACCAACAAGGGATTCGAGTTCGAGTTCAACGCCATTCCTGTCCAGACAAGGGACTGGAGCTGGACCCTTGGCTTCAACGCGACCTTCAATGAGACCAAGATCTCCAGGCTTACCACCGATGACGAGCGCGCCGACTACTTCGGAATCACTACCGGAGGCATCGCCGGCGGTACCGGCAACACGGTCCAGATCCATCAGACCGGCCACGCCCCTAACTCGTTCTTCGTCTATAAGCAGGTCTATGACACGGACGGCAAGCCGATCGAAGGCCTCTATGTCGATCTGAACAAGGACGGAAAGATCGACGACAACGACAAGTACTGCTTCCACAATGCCGCTCCGGACTGGACATTCGGCTTCAACACGCAGGTGGCGTACAAGCAGTGGACCCTCGCAATGAGCGCCCATTCAAATGTCGGCAACTATGTCTACAACAACATCGCCTCCAACGGCGACCTCCTGACCGACCTCTGGGCCAACAACTTCGTGAACAACCGTTATTCCACGGCGAAGGAGCACAACTTCTCGTCATACGCCCAGTATTTGTCCGATCTTTACGTCGAGAACGCATCCTTCCTGAAGATCGACAACATCACCCTCAGCCGCTCGTTCAACTTCGGCCAGAAGACTCCGATGTCGTTCAACGTCTTCGCGACCGTTCAGAACGTGGCCTGCTTCACCAAGTACGGTGGAATCGACCCTGAGATCTTCTCCGGTATCGACAACAACATGTATCCGAGGCCTCGTACCTACATCCTTGGTGTCAAGTTCAACTTCTAATGCGACATAGACAATGAAAAATATTATCAGATTTACAGCGGTCGCCCTCGCCGCGACAATGCTCGCCTCAGCGGCCACGTCCTGTGTAGGTGACCTTGACGTGAAGCCTATCGATCCTAACATCGAGCTTCCTGAGGACGTGCTCAACAGCCAGGAGGCTTTCACAGCCCTTCTCGCCAAGTGCTATCAGGGACTTTCCTGCTCCGCATCCTCCGGGCCGAGCAGCGATCCGGACATCGAAGGTGTGGACGGCGGCTATGGCCAGTACATGAGAGCGCTTTTCAATATGGAGGAACTCTCCACGGATGTGGCGACTTGCTGCTGGAACGATGGCGGCCTCTTTGACATTCACAATCTCAATTGGAACGCATCAAATGAGTTCGTCCTTTCGATGTACTACCGTATCTTCTTCCAGATCAGTCTCTGCAACGAGTTCATACGCCGCTCCAACGCCAGCGACATCAGCGGTTACTCCCTGAAGAACGCCTACATCGCCGAGGCGAGAGCCCTCAGGCTCTTCAGCTACTACCATGCCATCGACTTGTTCGGCAACGTGCCTTTCGCGACAGAGCATCAGTCTGTGGGTTCAACCGGAGCCGAGCAGATCTCCCGCGCCGACCTCTTCGACTGGATGGAGAGCGAGTGCAACGACCTTCTTGGCGGCAGCGACCTCGCCGAGCCGGGTAAGAATGAATATGGCCGCTGCGACAAGGGTATGGTGCAGATGATTCTCGCCAAACTCTACCTCAACGCCGAGGTTTGGAAGGGTACAGCGATGTACGACAAGGCTGCCGCTGTCTGTGAGAAGATTATCAGTGAATATCCTCTCCACACCAAGAGCGCCGGCAAGTACAGCGCCTGGCAGGAGCTATTCATGGCCGACAACCACCTTTGGACAGCCAACACGACCTACAACGGTGACGAGATCATCTTCGCCGTGGAGCAGGACGGAATCCTTGTTCAGTCCTACGGAGCCACTAACTATCTCGTCTTCGGCTGCACGGGTGGCAAGATGGACGCCGCTGCGATCGGTATCTCCTCAGGTTGGGGCGGTCTTTCCCTGACAGGGGCTTTCACCAGCAAGTTCGAGGACGCTGACCTTCGCGCCACATTCTACAGGGGCGAGGAGTTCGATCAGTACGTCGATGCCTTGCGCCGTGAGTCCGACAGCTGGTCAAACGGTTGGAAGTCAATGAAATTCCTGAATGTGAACCACGATGGCGGCAAGGCTCAGGCCGATGGCTTCGTGGACACTGACTGGCCTGTCTTCCGCGGTGCCGACGCCTATCTGATGTACGCCGAGTGCGCCGCCAGGGGAGCCGCCGACAAGACCAAGGGACAGCAGTACCTTGACGCTGTACGCGCGAGAGCGGGTGTGGGCAGCATCGCCCTCACTCTTGACAACATCATCGACGAGCGTGGCCGCGAGCTTTACTACGAGGGCTTCCGCCGTCAGGATCTGATCAGGTTCGGACTCTTCACTTCCGACAAGTACCTTTGGGAATTCAAGGGAGGCGTGCAGGCCGGAAAGGCTGTTGACGATCGCTTCAATCTGTATCCGATCATGTCCAGCGACCTCAACGCTAACGGTAATCTTAAGCAGAATCCTGGTTATTAACAGATTATGAAAAAGTTATTTTATACGATAATAGCATTTGCGGGAATCCTTTTGGCTTCCTGCACAACGGATGCGGACAAGCTGGTCCTCGATCCTTCATCCACTGTGGCTCCGACTCTGGGAACCTTGGCCGGAACCAAGCTCTCGTCCGACGGCGCAGACCTGACCTTCGAGTTCACACAGCCGAAGTACAATGTCGATGCCGGCGTGCTATACGCTCTCTATGCCTCTGACTCTCAGGATTTCGGAAAGCAGGAGAAACTCTCCGCCACCATCGGCGGCACGACCGTGACCGTCAAGCAGTCCGCCCTCAACTCGGTGATCCTGAATCTGGGCGGCGAGCCTGACGCGGAGTTCACGGTCTACCTCAGGCTTGACTCTTGGCTCGCGACCAACAAGAACACGGCGGTGGAGTCCTCGCTGGCCCGTTCCGGCGTGCTGTCCGCCACATTCGTCCCTTACAGCCAGCTGATCCTTGACAAGGATATCTATGATCACGTCTGGGTTCAGGGCGACTATTGCGGATGGAGCCACGACAATAGCCAGTTCCTTTATAACTACAATAAGGACGGCAAGACCTTCACAGGTGTGATTGACTTCGGAGAGAAGGCTGCCAACGGAATAAAGTTTACAGGTGCCGCTTCATGGGATGCGTCAACCGGCAACTGGGGTTCTGAGGCCCAGGCTGAGGAAGCGGAGGCGAAGAGCCTTAAGCTCGTCAACGGTGACGGAGCGCAGAACATCACCTGCTACAGCAAGCGTTTCTATGCGTTCTCCCTTGACAAGAACTCTCTTATGCTTACAAAGGACTGGGGCGCGAATGTCATCGGAATTGTCGGTGGATTCAATGATTGGGGCAACTCTGGCCTGCCGGACACCGAGATGAACTATAACGCTGACTATGTCCGCTTCTGGGCTGATGTCGATTTTACCTCTGACACAGAGATAAAGTTCCGCGCTGACGGTAAATGGGACTATAATTGGGGTAAGGATTGTGGAGGTGATAATCTTCCGGTTAGCGCCGGCAAGTACCGTATCTATCTCGACCTCAACAAGAAGTCTGTTGAACTCAGCACCTCGATGTACGGAAAGGACGAGCCTTCTGCCAGCGGTGGCGAGCCGGAGCCTGAGCCTGAGAAGCCAGCCGTTTGGTCTTTGATCGGAACGATAGGCGGCACGAATTGGGACACTGACACCGATATGACAAACACCGATGATGAGGTTTGGATCGCCCGCAGCGTGGCGTTGACCGCAAACGATGAGTTCAAGCTCCGTTTTGGCCACGACTGGGCCGATGCTGTTGGAGGCACCGAGGCCAACTCAAAGAGCACGATTGATCCGACGAATCCTTATGATGTCTTTAAGCCAGTGCTTGGGACAGTTTTCGCGACAGGTGGAATGAACATCCAGGTCGGAGTGGAAGGTACTTATGATGTCACTTATGACAACGCCGCCAAGACCATCCTCGTGGAGAATCACAAGGCTCTCTTCTCGCTGATCGGAGACATCAACGGTTCTGGCTGGGGCAAGGACTTCGTTATGACCCAGGACGGAGATGTCTGGACAAGTCCTGTTGTGACTATCGGAGGCGAATTCAAGATCCGTTACGATTTCTCTTGGGCGGACTCCAACACCTACGGTGTGGCTGAAGGGACTACCGTTGAGATAGGTAAGGAATTCACTGTGGTTCAGCCGGGCGGAAACATCAAGGTTCCCGAGGCTGGTGACTACAAGGTGATCTTCAATGCGAAGACCCTCGCCGTGACCATCCAGAAGTAATATCCACTTTTTTCAGACGCACCCGATGGGAAAATATGCCCGGGTGCGTCTGATTTATTATATTCGTAAATTATGAAACGCTCATCATTCCTCTTTGGCCTTTTGAGCCTGATCGTGGCGGCCGCGTTCCTTGTGGGATGCGACAAGAACAACACAACTCCTGATCCGACTCCGGGACCTGACACACCGTCAGTGGAACGCACCGGCGAATCGGGAATATCCTACCAGATGCTGGTATATTCATTCGCCGACAGTGACGGCGACGGCTGCGGCGACTTCAAGGGAATCCAATCCAGACTTGACTATCTGAAGGAGATGGGAGTCCAGGCCATCTGGCTTTCTCCGATCCACCCGGCTTCATCCTATCACGGCTACGATGTCCTGGACTATTCCGGAGTCAATCCCGACTATGGCACCGAGGCCGACTTCAAATCCCTTCTGGACGCGGCACACGCCAAGGGGATCAAGATCTATCTTGACTATGTGCTGAACCACACATCCAAGGATCATCCGTGGTTCCTCGACGCGAAAAAAAGCGCGGGCAGTCAGCACCGCGACTATTATATCTTCTCCGACAGCCCGCAGGCCGACATCCGTGACGGCAAGATTCCGATGATTGCCACCGAGGGCGCGCGCGGCTACGACTCCGGCCAGTGGTTCTCCGCCGTGACTGGCGTTGACGGCAAGCTCAAGGTGAGGTTCACCCTTGCCCTGGACAACGCCGGCAAGCCTTCGACACTGAGGATGGACAAGGTTGACGAGGTGTCCAACACCGGCAGTCAGAACTCGGGGATATGGCTGTACTACGGCGATGACAACATGGCGCAGTTCTACAAGAGCGGGGCTAAGGAATGCACTCTGTCACTGGAGTTTGAATCCTCCTGGGGCGTGCTTGTGAGAACCAGCCGGACCCAATGGGACTCCCACAAGTACGGCGCTCCGTCCGGAAAGAATCTGCTTTCCTATGGCGTTCCGCTCGCGCTTTCGAACACCAACGCTCAGGACATCATTCTGCCTGGAATGACCACGACGATGTACCACTCGCATTTCTGGACAGACTGGTTCGCCGACCTGAACTACGGCCCGGCGGCCACCTGCGAGCAATCCGCAGCTTTCAAGTCCGTCTGCGAGTCCGCAGACAAGTGGATCAGGATGGGAGTGGACGGCTTCCGTCTGGACGCTGTCAAGCACATCTATCATAACGCCAATTCGGACGAGAATCCGACATTCCTCAAGAAGTTCTACGACCATTGCAACGCTACCTTCAAATCAGTCGGAGGAAAGGGCGAGTTCTATATGGTCGGAGAGCAGTTCAGCGACGCTGCTGAGGTGGCTCCATATTACAAAGGCATTCCGGCATTGTTCGAGTTCAGCTTCTGGTGGAGGCTCAAGGACTGCATCAACAGCGGCAACGGCAGCTCGTTCGTCGGCACGATCCAGAACTATCAGAAACTCTACGCGGGCTACCGTTCCGACTACATCGAGGCCACGAAACTGTCCAACCACGATGAGGACAGGGCCGGCAGCGACCTTGGCAAGAACGTCGCCAAGATGAAACTCGCCGGCGCGGTTCTCCTTACGGCTGGCGGCCAGCCTTACATCTACCAGGGCGAGGAACTTGGCTACTGGGGAACCAAATCCGGAGGCGATGAATATGTCCGCACACCTATGATGTGGAACGCCGACGGTTCATCCCTCGCTGACGGCAAGCTGAGCGACAAGATTGACAGGGCTATGCTGGCATCCTCGATCTCGGTCGAGAGCCAGGCCAAGGACGACAACTCCATCCTGAATGTCTATCGCAAGTTCGGAGTTCTGAGGGACGAGTACAAGGCTTTGGCTAAAGGCTCGTTCGATTACTGTCCGGCTGCCGCTTCCGTTAATTCGGTTTCAGCTTGGTACCGTTCGTATGAGGATCAGAAAGTGCTGGTTGTCCACAATTTCTCCGGCGGCAACGCCACCGTGAACTTCACGTCAGACAAACTGGGCAACGCCATCGCCACCAACGGGACTGTCAAAGTGAACGGCACCAAGGTGACTCTGGGAGCATATTCATCGGTTGTATTCCTGCAATAAGTAATTTGACATTATATGAGACGCACACTATCAATTTTGCTTACGGCTCTCGTGGCTTTCTCTTGCGCTCCAAAGGCGGAGGTTGCCGTGGAAGAGCAGGACTGGGCACCGAATTCGGTGGTCTATGAGTTGAACACACGTCAGGCTACCGCTGAGGGCACTTTCTCCGCTGCGGAGAAGAAACTTCCTGAACTGAAGGAACTTGGCGTGGATGTCGTCTGGCTGATGCCGGTCTATCCGATCGGCGAGAAAGGCCGCAAGGGCACGCTGGGCTCATATTACGCGATCAAGGACTATTGCGCCGTCAATCCGGAGTTCGGAACCCTTGATGATTTCGACCACTTCGTCCAGACCGCGCACGATCTCGGTCTCAAGGTCATCATCGACTGGGTGGCAAACCACACCTCTCCGGATCATCCGTGGGTGACGGAGAAACCTGCCGACTGGTACGTACGTGACGCGGAGGGCAACACGATTGTCGAATATGACTGGACGGACATCGCCAAACTCAACTACGAGTCGAGGGAGATGCGTGCAGAGATGGAGAAGAGTATGCGTTTCTGGCTGGACAGGGGAATAGACGGATTCCGCTGCGACGTGGCCTATCAGGTGCCTCAGGACTTCTGGACGGAGGCTTTCTCTAAATTCAGGTCTGAATATTCACGCAGGCTTTACTTCCTCGCCGAGGGTGAGGAGACTTGGCTTCACGAGGCCGGTTTCGATGCCACCTACGCCTGGAAACTGCACCATCTGCTGAACGACATCGCCCAGGGGAAGGCGGACGCCGACAGCCTTGTGCGCTATGTGGAGTGGAATGCGACAACCTATCCTTCAAACGGTTACAGACTCTCGTTCACTTCCAACCACGACGAAAACTCTTGGAATGGTACTGAATATGAAAGGATGGGTGACGCCTGGAAGGCTATGGCGGTCCTCTGCTGGACCCTTCCGAACGCCCAGCCGCTGATCTACACCGGTCAGGAGGTCGGTTTCAACCATCGTTTCGAGTTCTTCGAGAAGGATCCGATGCCGGATTGGCACCACAACGCCACCACGGATTTCTACGCTTATCTGAACAAGGTGAAGCACGTCCATCCGGCCCTGTCCGCCGACAATCCGTCTTTCGAGGTCGTTTCCTGCACGGACTCCGAGTTGGTTTTCAAGCGCTGCCTTGACAGCGACAGCGTCCTCGTGAGCGTTCAGATGAAGGCTCCGTGGAATTGGAGTATAAACGTTCCGGAGGCCAGGATCTCTCAGGTCGAGCCGCCGAGCTGGTGGGTCGGGATGAAGACTCCGCTCCAGCTGATGATCCACGGCGAGGCCATCGCCGACTATGATGTCAGGATCGAGGGCGAAGGTGTCAGCGTCAAGGAAATCCACAAGGCTGAAAGTCCTAACTACCTGTTTGTTGACGTAGCCGTTAGTCCAGCGGCAAAGCCCGGAGAGTACGGAATCATATTCACGAAAGATGGGAAGTCTTTCCGCTATCCGTACCAGCTTGCCGCGAGGGAGGAGGGTTCCGCCGAGCGTGGAAGCTTCACAACATCGGATTTAATCTATCTGATCTGCCCTGACCGCTTTGCTAACGCCGACAAAGGAAATGACAACACCGATGACACCGCCGAGAAGGCTGACCGCAATGAGCCGTTCGGCCGCCACGGTGGTGACCTTCAGGGCATTATAGATCATCTGGATTATGTCGCCGATCTCGGTGCGACCGCCATCTGGTGCACCCCGCTTCTGGTGGACGACCAGCCTCAGGAGTCCTATCACGGCTATGCCTGCGGCGACTACTATCGCATCGACCCTCGCTTCGGCAGCAATTCCCAGTACAAGGAATATGTTGCCAAGGCTCACGAGAAGGGGCTCAAGGTGATAATGGACATAGTCACAAACCACTGCGGCACAGGCCATTGGTGGATGAAGGACCTGCCGTTCAGCGACTGGATCCACCAGTTCCCTGAATATACCGGCTCGAACATCGCATTCTCCACTGCGATGGATCCGAACGCCTCACAGTACGACGCAAACCTTCAGGTCAGCGGCTGGTTCGTGCCTTCGATGCCGGATATGAACCTCGACAATCCGTTTATGCTGAAATATTTCCAGCAGTGGGCGATCTGGTGGACCGAATATTCCGGACAGGATGGTCTGCGTGTTGACACCTACCCTTACAACGAGAAAGTCCCGATGAGCAAGTGGTGCGAGGCCGTGATGAATGAATATCCCAACTTCAACATCGTAGGGGAGTGCTGGGACACCAACATCGACCAGCTTGCCTATTGGCAGGGCGGCAACGCCAACCGTGACGGTTTCGACTCGCACTTGCCTTCGATTATGGATTTCCCTCTCCAGGAGGCCATCAACGCCGCTCTTTGCGAGGACGAGCCGCAGTGGGGACAGGGCATGGTAAGGGTGTATTCCGCCCTCTCCCATGACGCAACCTATCACGATGTGTCCAAGATGCTGATATTCCTGTCCAACCATGATCATTATCGTGTCGCAGACGCCTGGAGGCAGAACCCCGACAAGATGAAGATCGCCTACACCCTCCTTGCCACCGTCCGCGGCATTCCGCAGATCTTCTACGGTGACGAGATGGCCTTCGCCACCGGCAAGACCTACAAGAGCGACGGCGAGCTGAGGATGGATTTCCCGGGCGGCTGGGAAGGCGACAAGGTCGATCTGTTCACCGAGGAAGGCCGCGCCTCCGCCACCGTAACAGTCGGCGGAAAAACAATTCCGCAGGGGCAACTAGCTGAGCTTCACGACTATGCCAAGACCCTCTTCCAGTGGAGAAAAACCAAGGACGTGATTCACAACGGCCGCACGATGCACTTCCTCGGCCGTGACAACACCTACGCCTTCTTCCGCTACAACGACTCCGACAAGGTCTTCGTTTATGTGAACAACTCTCCGGAGCCGAAAACCATCCCGTGGTCCCACTACTCCGAGATCACTTCCGACCTTACCACCGGCTGCAACGTCCTCACCGGCGAGACCGTCCAGATCTCCGACTCCACCGTCGTCCCACCTTCCACCGCCCTCGTTGTGGAATATTCATTGAAGTAAGCGTTAAAAATAAGCCGCTAATCTATTAAGAATTACTAAATTTGTTAATTAAAGAATATTTTTGAATTTTATGCGTCAATCCTTTTATGCGTCAATCCTTTTATGCGTCAATCATTTTATGCGTCAATCATTTTATGCATAACAGTCTCTGCGCACGCATATTCGGGAAGTGAGACTACCTTTGGTGAGCGTTCCGGTCTGTCCGTCGAACGCTCATATACAGAGGTCAGAATAAGCCCTGACACCACAAAGACTTCAACGAGAACTCTCACGGGAGTGGTTCGGGAGAAGAGTGGGGCGCCAGTACCATTCGCATTTGTGGCATTATATTCAAAGAACGATTCCACGCTTGTCGCCGGTGAAATGAGCGATGAGCGTGGAAATTTTTCCGTACGGTTCTCCAGTGAGCCCAATGTGGTCAGAATCAGTTGCATAGGGTATAAGACCATCGAGATGCCGGTGACGGCGCTGGATTTGGGGACAATTTGTCTGGAGACTGACGTTAGCCTGTTGGAAGGCACCACCGTTGTCGGGCGGCGCAAGTACATTTCGAGGGAAGACGGCGGGCTGACTCTGAATGTTCAGAGTTCCAGTCTGAAGAACATCGGAAAGGCCGCTGACGTGATCAAGTATATTCCCGGAATGCTCTATGCCAATGGTAAATACGAGGTATTCGGGAAAGGCGAGCCGGTAATTTACATAGACGGCAGAAAGATGGCGAACGCTTCCGAACTGTCGCTGCTTTCCTCCGCCAATGTGAAGTCCGTCAGGCTCATAACCAACCCCGGGGCTGAATATGACGCGGGCACAAGGAGCGTAATCGCCATCACCACAGTGCGGCATACACTGGATGGCGTTTCCGGCATTGTCGGTGTGGAACTTTCCCGGCATAAGCAATGGTCCGGCAACGAGGATGTGAACCTCAATATTCATAAAGGGGCGGCGGATGTGTTCCTTGCCTACCGGTATGACAACACGAAAAGCGACATCCGCTATGACCTCGAACAAACTAATTACGAGGAGGACACTTTCCACGAGATTTCGGCTTCTGAATATTCAGACCGCTCACGCTCGCACGATTACAGCGTGGGGATGAACTATGCGCTGAATAAGAATCATTCTGTGGGCGGCAAATATATGGGAACCATTTCTGACTACAAGCTGCTCGATTCTCCTTATGATTATATGCAGGTATATCGGAACGGGGAACTTTTGACTTCCACGGACAACATTACGGATGAGTCGGAAAAGGAAAGGTTCCACAACGCCAATGTCTATTATGTCGGTGAGCTGTCAGACAAACTGCGACTCAATGTGGATGCGGATTATGTATATTCCCGGTTGAATCATTGGCAGCAGGTGACTGAGACAAGCCGAATGGATGCGGCACAGGAAGTAACTCATATTCAGAAT
Source organism: uncultured Bacteroidales bacterium (assembly GCA_934725575.1). Taxonomy (GTDB): domain Bacteria; phylum Bacteroidota; class Bacteroidia; order Bacteroidales; family UBA932; genus Cryptobacteroides. The sequence goes on along the minus strand of CAKVCK010000007.1, from coordinate 94,356 downwards.
GATCAGAGAAACCGAGCGGCTGCTTTCAAGGGCGTGTTCGCTTGGAAGGTCAATGAAAACAACGGGTTGGATTTCGGAACGGATTTCAGCAGGATCAGTTCGTGGGGCACGTCCGTCAATGAAGAAGGCAAGATCGCCGATGACAGGTTCAAGAACAAGGAGGCCAAATATGCAGGGTTTGTCTCCTATCGTTTGTCATCTGAGAAGTGGAGAGGAAGCGTCGGGATTCGCTATGAATATGTCCACGCCATCAACACGGATCAGGGAGAGGTCAAGAACAAGACTGACTATTCGGACATTCTGCCTTCATTGTCGCTTTCTTCGTCTCTCGGGAAAGTGGATCTGAACCTTGATTTCAGCAGCAGGGTCAACCGTCCTTCGTTCCGTCAGTTGAACAATAGCGTCAGCTACAACAACCAGTACCATTATGAACAGGGTAACATTTACCTGAAGCCACAATATGTCTATGATACGGAGTTCAGTCTGGATTACGGCATTTTAGACTTCAAAGTTGATTATCAGTACATCAAGGATTATATTCATCCTACGGTTGTGGCGATCGAAGGCAAGCCCGGAACGGTAGCCTGGATGTCAACCAACGCAGACAGATTCCAGCAGTTAGGGGCTCAATGTGTTGTGGCTCCGGTCGTTGGCTGTTGGAGACCGACTTTGACGGCGGGAGTGTACAAGCCATACTTTTCGTTGACATACAACGGCTCCCAAACGAGTTACAATCATCCCTATGGTCTTCTGGCTTTCCAGAATGCTGTCGAGCTGAAAGGCGACTGGCTCTTCAGAGGTGATTTCTACTGGAACATCAAAGGGCATCACGGCATCTATAACCAGAACAGCTATGCCTCTTTCAACGTGATGGTTCAGAAACAGTTGCTGAAAAAGAGACTGACGGTGACGCTGAAGGCTGAGGACTTGTTTGACTGGTCGCGACTGAGTGATGTGAAGAGAGTCAATTTTGTGGTGCAGACCAGAAAGGTGAACAGCTTCAACCGCTGCGTCATCGCCTCCATCACCTACAACTTCAACAGTTTCAAGGACAAGTACAATGGCAGCGGCTCCGCGGACGACGAGATCAACCGCTTTTAGATGCGGACGAGATGTCCCTTTGCTTCATAACTCACATTATCGATTCCGTTAAGTGATTATGTCTCTCTTGGGTAACACTTTAGGCCCTTTCTACTTCCCGAGGGTGCATTCTGCACTCTCGGGAAGCGTTTGCCCCACTTTTCGTTTCCCGATGGTGCTGCTGGACACTCTCTTGCTTTACCACTTATGTTCTCGATTACGTGAAGTGATCACACGTCCCCATCGGTAACACTTTAAGCCTCTTTTGCTCCTCAGGAGTGCATTCCGCACTCTCGGGACACGTTTAGCCCGCTTTTCGTTCTCGGAGAGTGGCGGGTGACACTATTGGGTAACATTTTCCCTTATTTTTGTTACCGAAGAAATTGCGGATGAGAGGCTTGAAAAACGGAGTGTATGATATTCATTGATATGGCGTGCGAGCCTAAGATGAATTACATTCGTGACGCTCGGTGTAAGTGCTTGGAAATTAGATACTATAAATATTATTGATATAGGAGTAAAAAATCTTTTTTTGGGTCACTCTGCGCAAAGAAACAGAAACTTCCGTTTATTAATGAAAGTTTTTATGTTTTTGAATATGAGTTTGCGATAAAGACGCTATATTGCGGTGAACCTGAATTTAGATTATATGGGCAGTCACAAACTCAATGAACTCTTAAAGGAGTACAGAAAACAGCCAAAGTGGTACTACCACGTCATCTTCGACTCTATCGAAACAAGGCAGTTGTTCAACAATGATGATGAATATGCCGACGGAATGAACAGCGTGGCCATCGGGCAATATGTCTGCGGGCTGTCCGTTATCGTGTTCGTGCTGATGGCCAATCACTGTCATATTCTTGTTAGTGGATCCGGAGAGGATATAGTCAAGTTTTTCTTGTTTGTCAAGGAAAGGATCAACCGGAAACTCAAAGAGGATGGTTTCCCTCCGCTCCCGCTGGATTATGGCTTTAAGATGGTGAAGGTGAACGATGAACGGCAATTGGTGGACACGATAATATATATCGCGAGGAATCCGTTGAAGGCAAGGCCTGATCTTACGGCATCCGGTTATATTTGGGGATCTGCGAATTTGATTTTCAGCGATGTGAACAAACTCTATGACAAAGTGAAAGTCGCTGATATGTCGTGCAGGGAGTCGATGAGGATATTCAAGACTAAGATCAAAATTCCTGGTGATTACCTTTTTAATCGTCCTCGGGGATTCATTCTTCCGGAGTCCTATGTTCTTAATGGCAAGGCGGAGCGGATGCTTGTGAACTCGTGGCGGTTTAGTTCAGGGCTAGTGAGGAACTTTGATGCTTATCTCAAGATCGCCGAAGGTGTCGGTGAGATGATTGTCTTTTCGGAGAGCGAATTGAATGAGATTATCTATCAGATTCTTCGAGATCGTTTCAATGTGAATTCTGTCAAAGATTTGGGAGTTGATGATAAGTGCCGCTTGGCTTTGATCTTGAAAAGGAAGTACCGCATTGATACAAAACGTATCGCCCGCAAGATCCAGGTTGAGGTCGCGGCGCTCAATAAACTCTTTGAATAGTTTTCCGAACGCATTGCGCGGCACCCTCGGGCAACGAAAATGGGCGAAAGTGTCGCCGAAGAGTGTCGTGTGACACCCTCGGGCAACGAAAATGGGCGAAAGTGTCGCCGAAGAGTGTCGTGTGGCACCCTTGGGCGACGAAAAGGTGCGAAAGTGTCGCCGAAGAGTGTCGTGTGACACCCTCGGGCAGCGAAAAGGGGCGGAAGTGTCGCCGAAGAGTGTTGCGCGGCACCCTCGGGCAGCGAAAAGGTGCGGAAGTGTCGCCGGAGAGTGTCGTGTGGCACCCTTGGGCGACGAAAAGTGGCGGAAATGTTACCGGAGAGTGTTGCGCGGCACCCTCGGGCAACGAAAATGGGCGGAAGTGTCGCCGAAGAGTGTGTTGAGTGGTGATGGGTGACAAAAGGTGTGTTATTGTGGTTTATAAAAATTGTATCTTTGCGTCTGTATAATAGAAAATATTCATCGATGGGAAAGACATTGCATAGCTTGAAGGAACTTAAGGGGCTGATTCCTAAGGAGGAACCGGTAAAGAAGGCTTCGGCTCCGGCCAAAAGACTCGAAAGGCAGACCGCACCTGTAAAGGTGAACGAAGACCCTAAGGTCGGGGACAGGGTGGTGCTGATGGAGTCCGATGAGCACGGAAAAATACAAAGAGTTGACGGAAAAGCATATTCCATTAAATTGGACAACGGACTTGTGGTGAATCTCGGCAAATGGGATTTCGCCGTGACGGACGACAAGGAGGAGGAAAGGCTTCGCAATTCCATTTTCGCGAGACGAAAGTCTGCCCGGCAGGATGAACCGTCTCGGTCACGCTACACGGACTATGGAGAGATCACGGTCGATCTTCATCTTGAGGCTTTGGCCGGAGGACGTTCGGTTCAACCAGGGCAAGCTCTTCAGTTCCAGATGGATGCCTTCAAGTCGGAACTCAAGAAATGCCTTCCGCACCGGGGAATGCGTGTCCGCTTCATCACCGGTGTCGGTGACTATGTCCTGACCAACGCCATACGTAAGGAACTGGACGAGGTTTACTCCCTTCGCTGCACCTACACCGTTGGTACACCGGGTGTGACCGTCGTCACAGCCCGATGACGCAAGGAATTTTTGACTTTCAACACTTTGAACAAACACTTTTATAATCAATGAATATGTCAATGAAGCACATCCTTTTTTCAATCGCGGTCATATTCGCGGCTCTGCCACTGAGTGCTCAGAACGCAGACTGGGCAAGATTCGGAACTTATGCGGAGGCTAACTCCTCTGTGACCGTCAAGCCGAAAGCCGTGCTGCTCGGCGATTCCATCACTGAAGGCTGGGCCAGGCAGGATCCGGACTTTTTCACCAAAAACAACTTTCTCGGCCGCGGAATCAGCGGCCAGACCACGTCTCAGATTCTGGTGAGAATGAGGCCGGATGTCGTCAATCTTCATCCGAAATATGTCGTCATCCTGTGTGGAATTAATGATATAGCTCTCAATGATGGACACGCTGTCGATGTGGAGGCGGCTGTCGGGAGCATTAAGTCGATGTGCGACATCGCACGTGCCAACAAGATAAAGCCGATTCTTTGCTCCCTCCTTCCGTCTTATAAGTTTCATTGGAGACCATCCGTGACTGACTGCTACGAAAAGGTTCTACAGTTCAACGAACTACTGAAGTCTTATGCGAAAGAACAGCATCTGAAGTACGTTGATTACTTCACCCTTCTGTCAGGAGAGGATGGTAAGATACGTCCTGAATATTCAAAAGATACCGTCCATCCTACCCTTGAAGGATTCAAGGCTATGGAGGGGTATCTTCTCGAATTCTTGAAGTAGGCTTATAAGTTGTTTTGTTTGACGATTTTTCATCAAACAAAACAACTTCTTACTTTGTGCGTCCGACAAGGCGGTCCGCGAAATCGTGAAGCATCTCAAGCCTTTCGCCGTCGCAGATGCCTCGGACGCAGTCCAAAGCCTTTTCGGTCAGTTCGATGATGGCCTTCTTGGCATCCTCGCCGACATTGAGGGCGTTGTAGATGTCTTTGACACGGCTGATCTTCACCGCTTTATCCTCCTCGCTCTCAACTTTCATTGACATCGCCTTCAGAAGCTCAGCCTTGACTTTCTCATCGGCCTTCTCGAAAGCCCTGACGGTCAGCCAGCTCTTCTTCTCGTTGAGGATGTCCCCACCGATAGGTTTTCCGAAGACCTTCACGTCACCGTAGGCGTCCAGATAGTCGTCAGCCACCTGGAAGGCCAGCCCGAGGTTGTAGCCATAGTCGTAGAGGCAGTCGAGATCCTTTTCCGGAGCACCCGCTATGATGGCTCCCATCTTGGCCGCGCAGGCAATGAGCACGCTCGTCTTGAGGCCGATCATATTCATATAATCTTTCATCGGGACGGTCTGCAGACGCTCGAAGTCCATATCGTACTGCTGCCCTTCGCACACCTCCGCCGAGGTTTTTGAGAATAGCTCCATTACATCGGTGACGACCGCGTGCGGTGCCTTTGCGATGCGGGCGTAGCTGTCGATGCACATCACGTCGCCGGAAAGGATAGCCGTGTCGGAGTCCCACTTTTTCCAGACCGTGTCCACCCCCCTGCGCAGCGGCGAGCGGTCCATAATGTCGTCGTGGATGAGCGTGAAGCTGTGGAATACCTCGATTCCCGCCGCCGGCTCCAGAATCTCCGGAGTCAGTTCATCCTTGTACAATGAATATGCGATCAAACATAGCGTCGGACGGATCCGTTTTCCCCCGATCGAGATCATATACCTGAGCGGATCGTAAAGCCCCGAAGGCTCCTCCGTGAACTTGATTCCCCTGAAAAGATTCTTGACAGCAGCGTCAATGGTTTCCTGATTAAGCATTGTTCGTTATTTTAGGGTTGTAAAGATAAGAATTTTATTTAGTTTACCTATTTTGTCTTTTTGTTTTTCATTGCTATCTTTGCACCCGCAAAAGGGTCCGGCCCTCTGACAAAGGGAAGGTCCTGTGTTCTTGAAACCACGTTAAAAACAAGAAGTAAAATGTCAAATTCTGTTAATCAACAGCGTGAGACGCTGTCTGTTACCTACGTTTGGATGTCAGTGACATTCTGCGTTTGTCTGGTTGTTTCCAACATCTTCATTCCACGGCTCTGGCAGGTCGGTCCGCTTCCTGTCCAACTCACCGGCGCAGTGCTTCTGTTTCCGATTTCGTACATCCTTAACGATTGCCTTACAGAGGTTTACGGCTACAAGAAAGCCCGTCTGACAATCTGGATCGGCTTCGCGATGTGCCTATTTGTGTCGATCGCATCGTTCATCGTCACGAAGCTGCCTAAGCCGATGTTCGAGGACAGTTACGCCGCCGCGGAGAGCTTCAACTCCCTGTTCGGCCTGGTTCCGAGGTCGATGATCGGCTCGCTTCTGGCGTTCATCGCCGGCTCGACGGTCAACGCCTGGATTATGTCAAAGATGAAGGTGGCGACAAAAGGTAAGGGCTTCGGCTGGAGAGCCATCATCTCCACCATCGGAGGAGAGGCTACGGATTCCCTGATCTTCTTCCCGATCGCGTTCGGCGGAATGCTACCTTTCGGAGCGGTAATCAATCTGATGTTCACGCAGGTTGTGGCGAAAACCCTTTACGAGATCATCATCCTGCCTGTAACCTCTTGGGTGGTCAGGAAGGTCAAGGCATATGAAGGAATCGACACCTACGACAACAACATATCGTATAATCCGTTTAAAGTTAATGAAATATAGTCTCGCTGCCCGCTCCTTGGATATTCTTCTGTAATATTCAAGGAGCAAGGTAGGGCGAGTCTGGGTAAATATTCATTTATGGCAGAAGGAAGAGAATTGGAGGGGTTGCAGTCCCTCGGCAAGAAGACTGAATATAAAAGTGACTACGCTCCGGAGGTTCTGGAGACATTCGTCAACAAGCATCAAGACAACGACTACTGGGTGAGGTTCAACTGCCCGGAGTTCACGAGCCTGTGTCCGATCACGGGGCAGCCGGACTTCGCGGAGATCAGGATCAGTTATATTCCTGACATCAGGATGGTTGAGAGCAAGAGCTTGAAACTGTATCTGTTCAGCTTCCGCAACCACGGTGATTTCCACGAGGACTGCGTCAACAAGATAATGAAGGACCTCATCAAGTTGATGGATCCCAAGTACATAGAGGTCACCGGCCTCTTCACTCCACGTGGTGGCATCTCTATCTACCCTTACGCCAACTACGGCCGCCCCGGCACCAAGTACGAGACCCTCGCCGAGCAGCGCTTCGCCACGCACGAATAGTGTAGTGACATTGGTATTTGACAGCCAGAAGAAATTTCATTCCTGAATTTTTCACGTTACAAAAATTCAGGAATGAAATTTCTTCTGGCCACCGAGCCTGTCGAAGCGGCGCTCCTGCCATATCTCGAAAAATTGACTATCTTTGCCGCTGAATATGAAAGGACAAGCGACAGTGGTCAAAAACGCGGGAAGCCATTTCCTGCTTTCAAGGTTGCCGGAGTGGCAGCCTTTTCCGGCGGTGCTCAAAGGCAAGGTGCGTCTGAAAGGCAGCGAGGCGACCAACCCCGTGGCCGTCGGCGACAAGGTGACTTATGAATATTCAGAAGAACCTTCCGCCACGCATCCGGCCTCGATTGTCGAGGTGCTGGACCGCAGGAACTATGTGATCCGCCGCTCCACGAACCTTTCGAGGCAGTCGCACGTGATCGCCGCCAATCTGGACCGCGCTTTCATAGTCGTGACCCTGTTCTTTCCGGAGATCAAGCTCCCGTTTCTGGACAGGCTTTTGGTGACCTGCGAGGTCTATGGCATTCCGGCCACCATCGTCCTTAACAAGGTTGACATATTTAGAAAAGAATTCCCTGAGCAACTCGCTGATTTTCATCGTATCTATGAGAGTGCCGGATATCCCGTCATCGAGACTTCCGCGCTGACTGGTGAGGGCATTGATGAGTTGAAGGCCGCTATAGGTTCGCCGGAGGATAGCCACATCTGCCTTTTCTCCGGAGAGTCAGGAGTTGGGAAGTCGTCCATTATCAAGGCCTTGGATCCATCCCTCAACCCGAAAGTCGGCAACATTTCGCTTGCTCATCTTCAAGGCCGCCACACAACATCCTTGTACGAGATGTACCCGTTAAGTTCCGGAGGCTTCATCATTGATTCTCCGGGCCTTAGAGGTTTCGGTCTTGTCCATCTTGAAAAAGAGGAGATCGCCCTTTACTTCCCAGAGATGCTAAAGTTCTCCCACGACTGCCGTTTCACCCCCTGCACCCACACCCACGAGCCCGGCTGTGCCGTAAAACAAGCCGTGGATGCCGGCCAGATCTCCGCCGAGCGCTACAACTCCTACCTCGGAATGCTCGAAGAGGACAAGAAGTTCAGGTAGTGATAACTACTATGTGTTACCAGACAAATTGATCAGCAAATAGTCAACCTTATAGGATGTTTGACTAAAAAACGTTAGTTTTGCATTACGAAAAAAGTCGTAACGAAGAAATGCGTAGTATGTGAACTGATGAGACTTGGAAAACTACCAAGGCAAGACTTTTATGACTATCTTGTTGAGAGACTCTCCGCTGTTTTTCCGGAATCCTGCAGAGTTTTGGCTGATCGTATTCTGAACTTCACGGAATGTCATCCATATTATTCGCAGCAATTGGCTGCGAACGTATGACAGATTGGTGTTTTGCAACCTAAATCGGAGGATGTTCTTCAGGCCGTGGTCGATCACATCGTTGTCTCACACGCTCTTGACTATGAGCGCCTCTGGATGGGTTTTAAGCGTACTAACCGTTGGATTCTTCAGCGCTTGGCCTACGGAAAAACTCTTCAGGACGGAGAGCATCGGACAAGCACCATCTACAGCGCCCTGAAGCGTCTTCAAAAGGACGGATATGCAATCTATTCCGACCACTACGAACTTGAGGATCCGTTCTTTAAGCAATGGATCTTAAGGCAAGGCTAGCTGCCCCCATTACATAGACAGAAAGACAGTAGGTTCAGGTAACCAGTCGCTGAACTGTTTCCTCTCCGTTTCTGACAGGTCACAGAAACGTATCCCCTTGGCTACACGGCCTTTCGGAAGCGAAAAAGGTAAATAATGTCGTCGATGAATGTCTGGCTGCACCCTCGGGAAACGAAAAATGCGAGAAACGTTTCCCAAGAGTGCAGGTTGCACTCTTGAGGAGCAAAAGAGGTCGAAAGTGTTGCCGAAGGAATTCGGAGCTAGCCAAAGTGCATAGTTCCTTTCTTATATTCATAATATCTCACAGTCAGGTTCTTAAGGTCAGAAAAATAAAATTTCAAATTTTGGTAACGTGCAAAATTTGGAATTTTCTTTTTTTCTGACCGCTTGTTAACGAATTATGTGGTTTTGAAATTTTTTTACCCTAAGGAATAGTTTGAACGAATCGGCATAGCTTTCTTTCTTGAAAGTTTGACGAAACAGACTTCAATTATAACAGAACTTGTTGCCGAATCATCTTTTTGTATTACCTTTGCAAAAAGAGTAAAAGGTCTTACTATAAGATATGGTACTGGAAAAGCAGATACTGATGTTTCTTAACATCGCGCACAACAGCGTGAAGCAGTGTATGTCGGAGGTGTTCCAGAAGGGCGGGTTCAACCTGACTCCGGAGCAGTTTCTGGTGATGGACACGCTTTGGGACGAGGGCGTTCTGACCCAACAGCAGATCGCCGACATCACGATGAGGGACAAGAACTCCATAGTCAAACTTATTGACGGACTGGAGAACAGGAAACTTGTCCGGCGTGTGAGCAACCCTAAGGATAGAAGGCAGAACCTCATCGAGGTCACCCCATATTCCCGGAAAATCAAAGACAAGGTTACGGAACTCTCGCTTGAGTCGGTCGCCACGATCGTTGGGGACATTCCTCGGGAGGATCTGGAGTCCTTCGTCAAGACGCTGGCGAGGATGGAAAAGAATATGAATCCGAAGTCTGATCTGGAGGCTTTGGCGAAGAAATATCCGACTAAAAAGAAAGGCGATGGGACGACTGTATGACCTCCTGATGAAGGACTACCGCTTGAAGGAAGGGCTTAACGCCTGCATCAACTGCGGCACCTGCACGGCCATCTGCCCGGCGGCGGAGTTCTACCGCTATGACCCGCGAAGAATCGTGGACATTGTCCAGAGCAAGGACGAGGAAGAGATCGAGAAGCTGCTGAAAAGCGACACGATCTGGTACTGCGGAGAGTGTATGAGCTGCGTGACGAGATGTCCTCGGAAGAACGCTCCGGGGCTGATAATCATGGCTTTGCGGAGCCTGTCCATAGATCTGGGCTATTTCATCGAATCGGAGAAAGGCCGTCAGCAGTATCTCCTGACCAAAGACTTGTGCGCCAATGTGTTGGACTATGGCTACTGCGTCTATCCGCGCCGTTTCGACTATGCCGGACATCCTGAGGCCGGAAAGGTCTGGGAATGGGAGGAGAAGCACTTGGACGATGTGTTCGAGAGGCTCGGCGGCAATCTGGACGGGGAAGGCCCGGGAGCGATGCGCCGCATCCCGCAGGAGGACCTTGACCAGCTCAAGAGGATCTTCGACGAGACAGGGGCGACCGAAAGAATGGAAAAAGTCCGGGCCGCCGGCTTGAAGAAGGCCGCCGAGATGGGCCTCACCGAGGACGAGTTCATAGCGAAAATCTACACGGACAGCGATCCGAAACACTTAAACCAATAGCCCTCAATGATCTACGAAGGCAAACAGAAAATCTGGTCAGACTACCAGAAAGAGATTCCGGACGATCACTATTTCTACGTCCGCAGCTGCATCAGACAGAGTTTCTTCCCCGCTTCGGAAGCGACTTTCCTAAGGATAACAAGGCAGGAACTGGGCAAGGACATATTCGAGACAGAGCATCACACGACTTGCGGCGGCATCGCCTACCACTCAGACACGATCCCTCAGGAGACCGTGATGACAATCATCGCGCGCCAGTTCGCCCTTATGACGAAGCACGGCTATGAAAACTACGTCTGCTCCTGCATAACCTCCTTCGGCCTCTACTGCGAGACGATGGAAACGTGGCGCGAGTTCCCCGAACTGGAGGCGAAGGTGCGCGAGAACCTTTGGAAGACCTGCGGTCTGGAGTTCTCCAAGCCGAAATTCCTCGTGCACGCCAGCGACCTCATCTACAAGTACCGCAACCTCATCGCGGCCCAGGCGAAACACAAGCTCGTGAATATTCACACCGGCCGCCCGCTCCGGGTGGTGGAGCACATCGGCTGCCACTATTCGAAGATGTTCCCTTCAAAGGGAGTCGGGGGCGCTGAATATCCTTATGTCCTCGTCGGTATGATCGAGGCGTGGGGCGGCGAGATCGTGGACTACCCGGAGAGGCGACACTGCTGCGGCTTCGGATTCCGGCAATATCTCGTCAAGGGCAACCGTGGATATTCCTTGTCCAACACCCACAAGAAGTTCGAGAGTATGGAGCCATTCCACCCGGATATGATCATCACCAACTGCCCAGGATGCCCGTATTTCCTTGATAGATGGCAATATGTGATCGCCGAGTCAACCGGCAAGACCTACGGGGAGGAGGGTCACGGAATCCCGGTCTTCACCTACGAGGAGGTGGCCGGACTGGTCCTTGGCTACGACCCTTGGGACCTCGGACTCCAGACACATCAGGTCAGCGTCGAGCCGCTTCTGGACAAGATGGGCATTGAATATGACCCGTCACGCAAGTTCCTCGGCAAGAACGGCAAGGACATCGGCCGCCCTGGCTGCTGCACTTGTTTGAAATAGTTTATTTATGAATATGATCGTATGAAAAATAATATACTTATTATAGGTGGTGGCCCTGCGGGCCTTGAGGCGGCTTCCGGACTCCAGAGGCTCGGCTACAATGTCATTCTTATCGAAAGGACTTCTATGCTGGGCGGACATCTGGCCTCGTGGGACAGGTTGTTTCCGGACGGTGCCTCGGCATCGGCCGCCCTTGACGGACTACTCGGGAAGATGGACGGTGTCAAGTGCTTCACTGACACCGAGGTACAGTCTATCAACAGGTTGGACAAGTCATATAACGTGATCCTCTCCAACGGCATCACAGTACTGGCTGACGCCGTGCTGGTGGCCAGCGGCTTCGACCTGTTCAAAGCTGAAAAGAAAGAGGAATATGGTTACGGGATCTATGACCACGTGATCACCAACGCTGATCTGGAGGCGTGGTTCGCCTCCGGATCCGACATCAGGATCGACAATCCTAAGAAGATCGGTTTCGTGCACTGTGTCGGCTCCCGTGACGAGAAGTCAGGCTGCCGCTCCTGCTCGAAAGTCTGCTGCGCCACAGCCGTTAAGCAGGCCTGCGAGATGAAACAGGCTTTCCCTGACGCTCAGATCTACTGCTTCTATATGGATCTGCGAATGTTCGGCCGCCATTACGAGGATCTTTACCTTAGCGCGCAGAAGGAATATGGTGTACGGTTCATCCGTGGACGTGTCGCCGAAGTGTCTGAGAATGTGGACGGAAGCCTTATGGTGAAGGCCGAGGACACCGTGGCCGGCAAGCCGTTGAAAGTAACCCTTGACCTTCTCGTGCTGATGGCCGGAATGAGGCCTTCGGCTTCCGGAAAGAGAGTCGGGGAGTTGTTGGAGACGCCTGTGGAGGAGGACGGATTCTTCGCGGTCCGTGACGGAATCCTGTCCGGACAAAAAAGCCAGCTTCCTGGACTGTTCCTTGCCGGGGCCGCGACCGGCCCGAAGACGTTGCCGGAGACTCTGGCTGATGCCCGTGGTGCTGTCGTGGAGATTGACCGGTATCTGTCCGACATATTCCCGAATGCTAAGAATTACAAGACTTTGGTTCGCGAGAGATGGTAGATTTCGGTTTCGGTCTGGTTCCAAGTTCCAGAATCAATCTTGACCTGTTCGACAGGGAAAAGTTCGAAGAGTTGGCCGCGCTTGAGCCGGACGTGCGCAAGTGTATGGCCTGTGGAAGCTGCACAGCTGTCTGTACCGCCGGTCAGTTCATTCAGACAAGCCTCCGCGCCGCCATCGAGGAACTCCACAATGGCCATCCGGACAAGGCTCTCGGCCTTCTGAAGTCCTGCCAGCTTTGCGGAAAGTGTTCGATGGTCTGTCCACGTGGCATCAACACACGACATCTCATCCTGTCAATAGCTAAAATATACGGAACGAAATGAACCCTCTATTATATTCATTGCCCCTTCAGGCGGCTCCCGAGGTCATCGACAGGATTCCGTCGGGCTACAGCAACTTCGTGATTCCGTTCGTGGTCGGCATCAGCTTTATGCTGATCTGGCTGACTGTCGGACTGATAAGGCTACTGGCCAAGATTCCGGCGAATGACAGGCGCAGGTTCTGGAAGTCGCTGGTCACTCCGAAGATCGCCCTGAAGAATATCAAGGACCTGTTCTGTGACTGCCTTTTCCACACGAAGATCTGGAAGCGCAAGCCGCTGCTTGGCTATATGCACTCATCCATCGCATTCGGATGGTTTATGCTGATTGTCCTCGGACACATAGAGGTCGCCTTGTTCGTGCCTAAGCATCTGGCCTGGACGGACGGAGGCCTTTTCTATCCGATTTTCTACCGGTTCTTTGTCTGGATCAATCCCGGCCACGTGACGCTCCGGGGCTGGTTCTTCTTTTTCCTTATGGACTTCTTCCTGCTCTATGTGCTTACCGGAGTCGGAATGGCCATATTCAAGAGATTCAGGTCCATCGTGTTGGGTATGCGTCACACCACGAAGCCGTCGCTGGCGGACCGTGTGGCTCTCTACAGCCTTTGGATGATTTTTCCGCTGAGGCTTCTGGCCGAGAGCTTCACCGCCGACTTGAGCGGTGGAAGTTTCCTGACGGTTCCTGTCAACCATCTGTGGCATTGGATATTCGGAGACAAGCTGTTCTTTATGCCGGTCTGGTGGGCATATTCAATATGTCTGGGGCTGTTTTTCGCGGCGATGCCGTTCAGCCGGTATATGCATATCCTGACGGAGGTTCTGTGGATTTTGCTGCGCAACGCCGGGCTCCAGCCGAGTCATCCTCGCAAAGGTGTCGCCGAGGCTGAGATTTACGCCTGCTCCAGCTGCGGACTTTGTCTGGACGCTTGTCCGATGAACGTACAGAAGAAGAATCTGAAATATTCATCGGTTTATTTCATTCGTTTCTTGCGTCGGCATAACGAGAAGAAAATCAATGATATTGCCGAGAAGTGCCTGATGTGCGACAAGTGTCACGCGCTTTGTCCGGTGGGGGTTGACGCTCCGGCGCTCCGCCGCGCGCAGAGGGCTACGGTGAACAATTCGTTGCCGTATGACTATTCGTACCTTATGGAAGGTTCGCTTGGCTCGAATAGTTCATCTGTTTCTACTTGTGTGGCTGCCAATGCTTGCTCAATTACTGCCGGCTCAGTCGCTTCGACAAGAACAGCGACCGCTCATGCCTCGCTCACTGATCCATCCCCTTCGCTCACTGAACCTGTCGAAGTGACCACAAATATTCAAAAAACATCCGAAGACTGGAAAGTGATGTACTTCGCCGGCTGTATGACCCACCTGACCCCAAGGATCATAAAGTCCGTGGAAAAAGTCTTCAAAGCCGCCGGAGTGGACTACATTTTCGCTGACCGTGACGGCGGAATATGCTGTGGCCGCCCTCTGATGCTTGCCGGCAAGACCAACGCCGCCTACGAGACCATTTCCGCCAACCGGAAGATGATCCTCTCGTCTGGCTGCCGCACCCTTGTCCTCTCCTGCCCGATCTGCTACAAGATTTTCAAGGATGAATATGCCCTCGATGGCGTTGAGGTGCTGCATTACACTCAGTTCATCAAACGTCTGGCCGATGAAGGAAAACTGAAACTGACCGCCGGGGACGAGCGTATAGTCTATCACGATCCGTGCGAGTTGGGCCGTGGATGCGGAGTTTACAAAGAGCCTCGTGAGGTTCTTTGTCAGGTCGGCACACTGGTGAAAGCCGCCAAGGAAGGTGACGAAAGTATCTGCTGCGGAGGCAGCCTCGGCAGCCTTACATTAGATGCCCGTGACCGCGCCAAGATCACGGAGTCGTCAGTCGGCAACCTTATGGTCAACAACCCTCAGACCATAGTTACCGCCTGTCCGCTCTGTCTCAAGACATTCTCCGAATCCGTTCCCGAGTCCGTCAACGTGCAAGACTTCGCGGAACTCATCTCTCACCGCCTATAGCCTGCTCTCTTCGGCGACATTTAGGGCCATATTCGTCGCCCGAGACCTCCGCGCGCCCCTCTTCGGCGACATTTTTGCCCATATTCGTTACCCGAGACCTCCGCGCGTCCCTCTTCGGCGACACTTAGGGCCATAGTTGTCGCCGAGACCTTAACTGCACTCAAATTCCTATCGCCTCTCTTTTGAGAGTATGCCCAGACAAGGAACGTAGCAGATCCCGAGCAGCAGCGCGACTCCCGAAGATGACACCTCAAGCCAAGTGAAGCTGTCCACAAGCATCGTGACGCCCCAGACCACTCTTCCGAAGAATAGAACCAGCATAGTGATGATGGCCGCCTTCCGAAGCGGTAGCCTACGGATGCGTCCGAGAACCGAAAGTCCGTAGCACCCGGCGAGAAAGAACGCAGCTGCAATGCCGATTGTGATCAAATATGGCAGTGCGGCTCCGTGCACGGCTATCTCGCCCATAATCCCGTTAATCCCATAGATGCCGAACACCGCCTCAAGGCAAAACAGGCAAGCCAGATGCCCCGCGCCGATCACGAAATGCAGAATCACTCCCAATAAAACCAATTTTCTCATACAAAAGATTTTTTATGAATATTACAATGTCTCCTTTTATGAATATACCCATATCCCCAACCAACTCACATTTGGAAATCAAACGCAAATTTACACTGAAACCTCATTCGCCCCTCTTATCACGTATGGACAAAGTGCTTTTCTTAACCTCTTGATTTTTAGAATATTCAATGTAAAAGACGTGGACATCCTACATTCCTTTCTCCGTTTTGTCCCTATAATCTTTCCAGTTGTCAATATCGCCGTTGTCAATATCGCTCATATTCATTTTGATTTTTACTAAATTTGTGTTGTATATTCATTTGATTTTTACGTGAGGATTCTTATTATGAGGAAAAGGTTGATGCTTGTGGTGGCTGGGATTGCCGCCGTGGTGCTTTTGTCGGATGGGATGAAGGCGAGTGGGATGAGTCTGTCGGAAGGAACGGTGGCATATTCACAGACACCGGAGGAAAGTGATTCGACCGTCGCGGTCATCGCGTGGTTCGACAAGAGGGACACGATGACGTACTGGATCAACGAGGGCACTTGGAGCGTCAAGGACGGGGACACGACCAAGACCTCAGGGGTTTCAACGAAAGTGATGCTCACGGTGACGGATTCCACGAAGAAAGGTTATAGGCTGGAGTATAAATTTCTTGAGTTTCAGAATGATACTGTGGCCGATTCGATGCTGGGCGATTTCCAGAACAGACTCGTCGGCCGACTGTCGGACAAGATTGTCGGAACCACGATCCGGTTCAGGACTGATGAATATGGGCATATCACCAAGTACGAGAACCTGAAGGAGATCAAGAAACAGGCGAAGGAGTTGTTCGGCGCCGCTTGTGATGAAATGATGAGGCTGCCTGTGATGGACAGTCTCAAGTCGGTCGGAGTCGATCTTGACGCTCTTCTCAAAGGTGTTGATAGTGACGCGATTGTGGATGGATACACCGAAGAGATAGAACTGCTTTTCAACTGCCACGGCAAAGAATACGAAGTGGGTGACACTGATGAGCATTATGATGAGACTGATGATCAATATGCGTCAGACTGCCAGATGAGCGTCGGCTTCAATCCGGAGACGATGGAATATGAGATCTCGTCAAATGTGGACACGAGAATCCCGGCGAAGGATCTTAAGGATATGATGGGCGCGATAGTGGGAATGCTCTCGGACAAGTCTTTGCAGGAGGATTTTGACAAGGAATATGACAGCCAGGTCAAGGAGGATGCCGTTGTAGGGACGTGGCATTATTGGCAGTATTTCGCTGACGGATGGCCTGCCGAAGTGATAAGCCAGTCCACCTTCCGGCTGATGGGACAAGGCAAGTTGAAGCAGACGCAGATAATCTGGGACTACCGTTCCGTGGGTAATTCACGGTAGTCCTGTCCTATGCGCCTGATGCCGCCCGTCGGTCAACCTCTGAATATGACTTCCAAGCCGTCATATGCGGCGCGGAGTGGCGAAGGAAGGCTGGCGTCAAGTTGTGCCTGCGTGCCGTTGAGAGTCCTTGCCAAATGGGTAAGGTACACCGGTTGGCCTTGGGGCGCGTTGAGCCGTCCTGTTTTCTGAAGGACGTGTGCCGTGCGGAGGACAGTGCCCACGCTCGAATGTGTGTAGATTCTGAAGTCCTCGTCGTGGTCGATTCCCATAGTGGCTTCCATAATGAGCCCGGTTATCGGTTTCCCGTCAGCTATGTGCGCGTCTATCCCGACAAGTCTGGCGGCCCTGACAGGGATCCCACCTGTGTCGGTTGCGTACAGGACACGCACAGAGCCTTTCTCGATCAGGTAAATGAGCGTCTGCTCATTGTCATCTTTTGTCGCGTGGTTGCCGGGAAGAGCCGTGATCGTGATGTCTCCGCACCGCGTCTTCTGGCCGATCGCAAGGCCGATGACTTCCGGCGCCGGTTTCCCGAGTTCGGAGGCCGCGGCGGCAAAATCAGCCTTGGCCCTTTCAACCCAAGAGTCTCCGACATAAACCACCCCCGAGTTCAGGGTCTCAATCGCAGCTCTGGCGTTGTAATGGTCTGAATGTGAGTGGGTATAAAACACCGCGTCCGGCTTTTTGAATCCCCTAGGCAGCATATCAGCATCAGACGGCGTGAAGTCAATCAGAATGCGTTTATCAATGAATATGCTCGAAAGCCGCCTTAGTCCCCCTCTCTCGTCAACGCCATCCCAGTCCGCGGCCCCGGTCCCCAGAAACCTGACGACCAGATCCCCTTCACCGGCCTCTCCCGATTCCGATGAATAAGTTGTCTTTGAATATCCCGCCTCGATGCCACCGGAAGCCTTGCGCCCGGCGGAAATCTCAGCCGCACGCATAACCATAGACCCGGACATCGCCCCTGCCGCGACCGCCCCGGCGCCTATCTTTATGAATTTTCTTCTGTCCATATTCCTACCGAATTTCCATTATGTCAGCCATCTGATTTTACCTTGCTTCTATTCGTAAAAATCCGTCCCCCCTTCTCCTCAAGCAAGCGTATCTCCTCAAGCAAGCGTACGACTTCCGTCAATATTCAAATAATATTCGAAGCGCATCTCCTTTTTGCGCCGCAATATACGACAAATTTTCGGATGAATATGAATATAATCCGCTGCGGAGAGGAGTTCGTCGCCTCCGTCCACCGTCCTCGTCATCAACCCCCGCACCGCCGACCGCATCATCCGTCGCTGGTGCGACACCGGTCAGTTGGAGAACGTCTCGCACGGGAAGTATCGGAAGAAATAGAATTACCCAAAGTCCCAAATCTTTCATAACTTTGCAAAGACAAAGGAGACGACGATTATGACTATTGCCGAAATAAAGGAACTCATTCGCAAGGATGAAACAAGAACTCTTGAACTGAAGAAGACCACAGGTGAACTGAAGGATGCGATGCACACAGTATGCGCATTCCTCAACACCTCCGGAGGTCAGCTCCTTTTCGGCATAGCTCCAGGACCCAAGTGGGACCCAAGTAGGACCTAAGCAGGTTCAAATTTCTTCTCCTATTGCAGATTTGGTCTCAATAATGCCTACAGGTTATTGTACAGTTTCGCAGCTTATGGAAATATGCGGGAAGAAAAATCGCAAAAAATTCAGGGAAAATTACATACTCCCGGCTTTACAGAATGGAATGCTAGAGCGGAAATATCCAGAAACACCCAATCATCCACATCAGCAATACCGGTTGTCGGAACAGGCAATGGAATGGAAAAAACGCCAATAATGACAAAACTGACAGACTGCGCATTTTGCGTATTCTGTCAGTTTTATCATTCTTATCTTCAATTGTGACTTTTTCCACCCTTGTGTGAGGGACGGAAAATTCTATGATTAGTTTCTGACAATAACGACTTCTGCACGACGAGATTCCCTCTGGTGTAGCCATTTTTTTCAATAGAGACGACCAGACCATCCTCTTTTGTTGAATCCGGTTCCGTATCAACTATTGTACACAGATTTTCATTCACCTGTTTGCCGTCAAGATCAATCTGATTGACATTATACTTTGCAAGGATAGAAAGAGCGACCTTTTTGGGTTGAAGCATCCTTTTGATTGCTTTTGCCGCATTTTCGTCAGCTGTAAGTCCAATCTCATTTACCTTTATTTCCGCTTTTTCAAAAGCGGAAATTATTGAAATTAAGTAATGAGTAAAAAATAAGTTGCATCAGTTGTTAGGTTTGATGAGGTAGTTCCACTTAGGTAGAACGGGTGATTGAACGACCTGCCAAGCAAGTCTTCTTTCGTATGACTCATCAACCGGCCTTTTGATTTCATAAGTTTTGGTATTAATGTCGGCATATACTTTCAGCCCTGTTTTAGTCGTGGTCATCCCGGCACGTCTGACAGCGTCTTCAACCGACATCAGTGGAGCCCCGTTCCAGCCGCGTGTGATCTGGGAGAACAATCGATGCTCAATGGGATTGAACTTTGAGCAGTATGGAGGATAATGCATAACAAGAAGCCTCATATTCAGTCTGTCGGCAAGATTCATAAGGTCTTGTTTGACTATCTTGTGGGAACTGGAGTTAGAGCCTCCGCCATCACACAGGATGGCAATTGTCCGTGCATTGGGATATTGTTTCCTGAGGTGATCGTTCCAGACCCTTTCGATGTTCTCGCAGACAAACTCAGAGGTGTCGTGGCTGATTCCCATTGTCATATAACCGACATTCCTTGTTACATCGTATATGCCGTGTGGCACGAGCGTCCCGTTACTGAACGTGCCGAAGTCATGGTCGTACGACCTCAGGCTTCCATTCGAGAGTGCCTTGCCAGGTCTTTTGAAGTTACCGAGCAGTTCCTTCTTCTTGGTGTCGATGCTGATGACAGGGATGCCGGCCTCCTCCAAAGACTTGCGTACGGATGCTATGTTCTCGAACTGCTCGTTCCTGTCCTTGACGTCTCTCATAGGGATGTCCTTGCGGAAAGAACGCTCCCTAAGGCCAAGATGATCAAGTGTTTGAGTGACATGGTGCCGGGAGACTTCATATCCAGACTCGGCAAGTTCGCTCCGGATCTGCGCCTTGCTGATGGAGACCCATCTCACGGCCTCATCCTGCGGAAGGCCGGCCATGTGGGGCTCTATGATCCGGACCACCGCCCGCAGCCATTCCGGATGCTGTGGCAGCGTGGCGTGACGGCCTCCACGTCGTCCCGGCGGACGCGTCCTTTCCCGAGAGAGTGGCCGGAATGCAGTTCCTCCAGTCCTTTCTGAAGAGTGTGCGTGCTGATTCCCATATTTTTGCTAAATTTGCGGTAGTTGAGTCCTCGGGACTTGAGGCTTTCCGCCCTCGCGGCAAGAAACAGTCTTCAGTCCCTTTCATTCAGACCCGACATATAAGCCAACTCTGTTGGCGAGAGTATTTCTGGAGGAGGTTTCGGATGCATCCTTATAACTCGTGGTTGTTTTATACAAGATACGAAATTTTCTCCGGATTTACTATATTACATTATTGACAATCAAATGATTAAATTAATATTTTGTGCCATGTCGCCGAAACGTAATCAAGCATCTTTTGACTCTGATTTCAGAGAACGAAACCGCCATTTGATGGCCGCTTGAGTATGTGCTAAAGTGATGCAGGTTATTTTTTACATTTTACATAAAAAGTAAGTACGTGAAATTTACTCGTCTTTTGGGAAGTTTACTTACTCGATTTTATTGAAAACGGCTCTCAGAATGCTTCCTGTGGCCGTTTTTGCTCGTTAGAATTACTCGAAATTTACTCGTCGTTACTCGTGATTTTACTCCGCGTCAACAATTGTTGATAACTTTTTATCGTTTCATACGCTCAAGCAGAATATAAAACCGTATCTTTGGACAAAACAGATAATTCCCCAAGAGATACGGTTTTTACTATGCACGTGAACGACTTCATACAAACGTTCGCGGGAGAGCGTACCCTCTCCCTTCTCCGATGTATGGCTGTCGCAAACGGCAACACCTCACTCGACTCCACATCAGTCACCCTGCAAGAAGCCAAAAGATACATCGTTACATACGAGACCGACACGGACATATCCGCTTACCACGACTGGGATGCACTTCGGGAGGAAATATACACTACCCTCTACAATGCGACTCCAATCCCCATCGCATCAGGCGTTACATCTGCCGTATGCTGATGGACCTCAGAACCACAGCATCCTACTTCCATACCCCCCCCCATCCCGACGCGGACGCCAGACTCATCAACGACTTCTTCTCCTGCATAGTGCACTCGATGCATCAGGCCGTCAAACTCCTAGAAACCGTAGGCTACGCCTCCAACCTTGGCACCTACAACCACAAATGGAACAAGCCCTGCTTCCACGACATCACACGCATAGGAACAGCCATTGACAGACTCGGCAATATGATCCAAGGCAGTCTCTACGAGAACGGCTACACCACATCCATCTTCGACTATCAGAACCAATGCGGAGTGACACTTCTCGCCGACATCACCCCGGAATCCCTTTCCTCTTCGATGAACTGGACTACCGAACTTGCCAGATTTCACCTTGGCGTGACTGCCTCCACACAAAGAATCGCACCATTTTTTCGGAGGGCTAAGGTATGGAGACACTGACATTTATAGGGACTTATATCGTCCCTTTATTTACGGCAGCTGTCAGCTGGCTTGTCGGTTCTCGCAAGCGGAAGAACGACTTTCTGAAAGACTTACAGGCATCCATAGACTTGTTGTCATCAGAGAACAGGAAACTGCTTGCGGACATCACGGCGGTAAACTCTGAGATTGTGGCTGTCAGAAAGGAGAACGAAGAGTTGAAGGCTTCTGTCGATAGGCTCTGCACAGAGAACTCGCAACTGAAAGACGATGTGAGGCAACTTCGGGAACAGATTAAGCGGCAGAAATGAATAAAGGCAGGTCATCGTTGTAGTTGATGCCTGCCTTTTTCAGACGCTTGCGGTCATAGACTTTTTTTGACTTGTGGGTGATTGTCCTCATCAGGATCTGTTTTCCGTACTTCTCGATTTCTTCTGCTCTCGAAGCCCTGCGGTTGGCCAGAAGAAAGTCCTTTTCTGTAATCCGCAGTTTCTTGTTCTTCATACATCAAACTCATTTTCGATTGCAAAGTTAATACAAATCATTAAACATCAGTATAATGAAACTCAAAATCATATTGTTGTCCGCATTGGCAACGATCTCCTGCTGTCCGAAATTCTATCCGCATAGAACGGAGAACATCGAGCATACCATCACAGTTACCGAGACCATAAGAGACACTATCATTCAAGTCCAACCGGACTCCTCCATCGTTCAGGCTTTAGTCCGATGCGATTCAACAGGCCGTGCGAGGCTGGAGGAAATCCGGACTCTCAAAGAATCTGCAAGGATTCATCAACACCTGTCTCTTATGGAACTTGGCCACGATTCTTTGGCCTATGCTCAACACAATTCGTCCGGCATACGACACAAAGCTCCTATATCTGTTCTGACAATCACCTCAAAAGTGGATTCGCTTGGCATCTATCTCCAATATAAAGAGCGTCACAAAGAAGAGCAGCACGTCCAGACCATAGAGACAGTCATCGAGAAGGAAGTCTATGTCCTCAAATGGTGGCAGAAATCACTTATGGCTCTCGATCTGCTTTTCAGTATAGGGATTGGCGGAAAGTTTCTTCTGAAACTGATGAAAACAGTATGTTAAAAACTGGTGCAAACTAATGAGGTTTTACAAACAAGAACGAACAAAATGTGTTTGTAAATCTGTTTGTAAAACCTCTAAATCATTGATATTTAATCAATATTGTGGAGATGGGCGGAGTCGAACCGCCGTCCAAACAACGTACCAAACAGCTTTCTACACGCTTAGTCGTCCTTTGGTTGTCGGCCGCGGCCTGCCGGAAGACGGGCTAACCGAAGCTTATCCTTTGAGGCTTGGCCGGATTTAAAGGAGTCCTCCGGTGCGTCCTTCTTGAATGATACCCCGAACTCGGAACAGAGAAGGCGTAAAGTCCGCGGGATACTCGTCGGAACCGCATCCTAGGCGGCTCGGATTAAGCTAATGCGACTTGGTCGATTAGGCAGCGAGTGCGTAGTTGTTATCAGCAACTAAATTTTTGGAGATCCAGTTTGGCGGGCCGGCCCTCCAGGAGCCCGACGTGCTTACCGCCCAGAATCATTGCTGTCAAAACCAGAACATCCCCAAGCGATTTGTGACAAAGATACGATGAATATTCCGGATTTGTTTCAAATCATAAAGAAAATTTGATGTGGGGATTAACTCTTTGATAATATGAGGAATAAGCTGTTGTCTTTGGTGGGATCAAACCGAAGTCTATTGGCTATGTCTTTACTAATCAGTGCGTTGTACGCCACAGGCTGATTCTGAGTTGGTGGCGCATAATGTAGTCATAATCAAATAATATCATTGTTACCTATAGTGGAAAACGACTGAAGGATAATGGCTTATGTGCTGAGCTGTAAAAGATTATCCTCCACGGCTCCCGATAGCGATGACAGGCGGCATCCCAAATAGCCTTTCCAACATTTGAAAGTGGACTCATTGTTAAAAAATGATAGGCAAAGCTTTAAGAATATTCCTTAAGGATTGTTAACTTTGCAGACTATGGCAAAGAACACGATAGAGAAAGCGATATACAACCGTACGGAACTGCTTCTGGGCGATGATGTTATGGAGGCTCTGGCGGCTGTCAGGGTGATCATATTCGGAGTCGGGGGAGTCGGGAGTTGGTGTGCGGAGGGGCTGGTGCGCAGCGGGATCACGAAACTGACGATCGTGGACTCGGACAGGATCTGCATCACGAATGTGAACCGGCAGCTTATGGCGACGACTAAAACAGTTGGCCAGGTGAAGGTTGATGCGCTCAAAGCTCATCTTTTGGAGATCAACCCTAAGGCTGAGATCACTGCGGTCCAGCAGATCTACTGCGAGGAAACGGCTAGACAGTTCAATCTTGATGAATATGATTACGTCATCGATGCTGTTGACTCTCTGAAGGAGAAGGTACATCTGATCCTGAATGCCACATCAAGCAAGGCGAAGTTCTTCTGCTCGCTGGGTGCGGCGCTGAAAGTGGATCCGCTGAAGATCAAGGTGGCGGAGTTCTGGAATGTGAGGGGATGTCCGCTGGGGGCGGCGCTGAGGAAGAAGATGAAAAGAGCCAAAACGCTGCCGGCCAAGAAGTTCCTCTGCGTGTATGACGACGAGGTGTTGCCGAACAGGGGGCATTGCCAGAGCTGCGGCACGGAGAAATGTATGTGTCCCAAGGCTCAGGACGGGCCTGGAAATCCGGACCTTCTGAACCACGAGTGGTGCTCCTCGAAGGCTCAGATCAACGGCACGACGGTCCACGTCACGGCCATATTCGGAATGACAATTTCCGGGCTTGTGATAGACGACATCTATAGGCGTGTGCTGAAGGCTTCGGCTGAGGTGAAAGTAGAGAGAACACATCCGGAATCGCTTCATAAAGATGTGAATATGGTTGGCTATATGACTGATAATGAGTCCGGTGCGCAAAGCGGTCAAATAGAAGGCGTGAAGGACGCTGGCTCTTCAGAAAAACAATAGGCCTGACGAAAATATTCAGACATATTCACGAATAAAAATTGACATATTCATAAAAAATGGAGCAGCAGAAGGTTTGGGACCCGTTGAGGAAGAAGGCGGTGGCGCTGACGCCGGAGGAGAAGGTGCGGCAGTGGTTCATCGGGGTGCTGAAGGAGCGGATGAAGGTGCCGGAATATATGATGATGAGCGAGGTGGCGATGAAGTTCGGAGGGAAGGATTTCAGGGCGGATATCCTCGTTTACGGACGGGACACGGCTCCGCTGATGGTGGTGGAGTGCAAGCGGGAGGATGTGCCGATGAGCAGGGAAGTGCTGGAGCAGGCGCTGCGTTACAACCTGGTGCTGAATGTGAAATATGTGGTGATAACCAACGGGTTGAAGACTTTTGGCTTCGTCCGCGACGGAGAGGCTTACTCTCAGATGAAACAATTCCCGGATTGGGAGACAATGCAGAAATAGGAATATGGGTGCGACAATAACACAGGGATATCTTGACAAACCGATTTTCGGGATTGTGTCCGCGGCGGCGGAGGAACTTGGCGTAAGGGCTTTCGTGATCGGAGGCTATGTGCGTGACTGCTTCCTTGGCAGACCGAACGATGACATCGACATCGTGGTGGAGGGGAGCGGGATCCAATTGGCCGAGGCAGTGGCCGCGAAGATCGAGGAAAAGGAACGCCGGCATTGCAACGTGTCCATATTCAAGACCTTCGGTACCGCGATGCTGAAATGGCACGGGGCGGAGATCGAGTTCGTCGGCGCGCGGAAGGAGTCCTACCGCCACGATTCGCGCAAGCCGATTGTCGAGGACGGTACGCTTGAGGAGGATCAGGAACGCAGGGATTTCACTATCAACGCGATGGCGTTCAGCTTGCAAAAGGAGGACTACGGCGCGCTTGTCGATCCTTTCGGAGGCATCCGCGACCTTGCGGCGGGCATAATCCGCACCCCGTTGGAGCCGGAGCAGACCTACAGCGACGACCCTCTCAGGATGCTCCGCGCGATCCGTTTCGCCACGAAACTCAGCACGCCGGAGCAAAAATTCACCATCGTCCCGGAATCCTTGCGGGCGATGAGGAATATGCGCGACCGAATGACGATCCTTTCCAAGGAGCGCATCGTCGAGGAACTCAACAAGATTCTCGTCACGCCGCACCCTTCGATGGGATTCTTCCTGATGGACGAGACCGGACTTCTTGAATATATCCTCCCGGATCTTCTGAGTCTCAAAGGTGTGGAATCCGTTGACGGAAAGGGACATAAGGAGATATTCTCGCACACGCTCCAGGTTGTTGACAATGTCGCTGCCTCGGAGATCGAGGACATCGCGGTCGGTACTTTGAAGGACTTTACTCCGGACGAGGGTGGGGACAGTTTCGTGGAGTCGGTCAGGACCCAGCCGAATGTGTGGCTGCGTTGGGCGGCTCTGCTGCACGACATCGGCAAGCCGGTCGCCAAGCGTTTTGACCCGTCGGTCGGCTGGACCTTCCACGGCCACGAGGTTGTCGGCTCCAAGATGGTTCCGAGAATATTCAAGGCTTTGAAAATGCCGCTGAATGAGAAGATGAAGTATGTCCAGAAGCTGGTCAGCCTTCATCACCGTCCGATCGCCCTTGTGGATGAGGAGGTTACGGACTCCGCCGTGCGCCGTCTCCTGTTCGACGCCGGCAACGAGATCGATGACCTGATGCTCCTGTGCAACGCCGACATCACATCCAAGAACCCGGTGAAGGTCGCCCGGATCCGCCAGAATTTTGAACTGGTGAAGCGCAAGCTCGTCGAGGTCGAGGCCAAGGACGCCATCCGCAACTTCAAGAACCCGATTACCGGTGAATATGTGATGGAGGTCTATGGCCTGAGTCCGTGCCGCGAGATAGGTGTCCTGAAGGAATATGTCAAGGAAGCCATCCTGGACGGCCAGATCGGCAACAACTTCGAGGAGGCCGATGCCTTTATGCGGGTGAAGGCCGACGAGATGGGGCTAGTGGCGGTTGTCAAATAGCCTTTGTCCGGCAAGAAGTCCGTTTGGCCGGATAAAACCTTAATTCCCTTTCATTTGTCCGGGGAAATGCGGTTATGCCGGATAAAAACTTCTGTACTTTTGTAGTGGCGTTTGGCTGGACAAGAATCATCCTTAATCATTTTTTTATGCTCCGAGCCCAATGACTTCCAGGGTGCATCTTGCTTAGATGAAAATACCAACAAATTAGGATTTCCGGAGAATTGTCTAAAGACTATCTTTGCGAAATGGAATCTTAAAATGATTGGAAATGAAGAATATCGCCGCTAATTTGGTCTTGGCTCTTTGCGCCATTGTGTTTTCTACTTCCTGTGGCACAGGCAACGCTCCCGAAACGGGTTCCGCCGAGGCCGCCGCACAACTTCAGAAAAATCTCAAAGGAACTTACGAGGAACTCTTCAGTGAGAGGACTTTGCTGAACCCGAAATGGGATGCCTTCTGGCTTTCCGAATGTGAAAAGGCTGTTGGAAAGGATGCCGCACAAGCGACAGTCGATGCGCTGAAATCCTCTATGACAGGTACATTGACAGGAGAGACCGCCACTGAGCGTTTTGGTACGGCACCGACGGATGGCAGAACGGATTCCAGTTCAACTGCGATTTCAAGCAGGGCGTGAGCCGTTTCGTCTTTGACGGCAAAGGCGGCATAAAGGGACTTGACGCATCGGACGATGAGATCTTCTCTCACAAATATGTTTTCGATAGCTATAACGCTGACTATGACTTCTATTTCTTCAAGTCCAAGGACGGCAATGAGGACGAGTTCAGTTGTTTCGCTATGCGTTCCGACACCCCGGCAAGCACACACCACATCGAGTTCCGCTATGGCACTGACATCGAATCCCTGTTAGAGTTCTGCACCGGTAAGTACGCCTACTGGATGGCCGCCGGAGTGCTTGTGGACTCCGATAAGGAGCAGCGGGAGTCGATCAGGATTTTCGTTGAGGAAAACACGTCGCAGGATTAATTTCTTGAATAACATAGAGGTTTTGAGGTCTGCTTGTTGAAGAGCTTATCATTACTTTGAATATATCCGTGCGTAAAATCGTGTCATTTTACGCACGGAAAAGTTTTTACCTTTAGCCGTACCGATAGAATCTCGGCAAATTATTCTTAACTTTGTATAGACAAAGGCTGTTCGTATATTCTGAAATTTGGCGATTTTGAAGTCCGTGGCGAATATGCAGGAAAAAATGGAGGTTGATCCGAATTATTTCTTCAAAGAGACGGCATTCCTTCATACTTTCCTGTCATTTCTGAATCAGGATGGTAATAACGATGATGAACGGTTGGAAGAGTTGTAATTTATTATGTTTAAAATTAATATTTGATTATGAAAAAAGGTTTAGTGTTTCTTCTCGGTACCATTACGGGCATTGTGTTGACATTCGTTTTCTTTTTCATCTTAGGTTTGGCATCGAATGGCTCTCGTGTGGATGGTGTTGACTATTTTGAGGAAGTCGGGCAGGTAATGTCGGTGCAGGAATATAAGGTTATGCAGGTTCTTCCTAACGGCAATGCATTGGCGAAAGAGCGGTCCGATGAAGAATATGATTGGTATAGCGGGGCGGTTGTTCTTCTTGTGGCAGGAGAGGATGTCCATTACTATGATGAGCAAGTCGTCAAGAAACCGGTAGGCAAACGATTCAGGCAAGTCGGCACATATAGGTACAAAACCAAGCAAGGATTTGTCAAGACCGTTCCTGCCGTAACCCTTGTACGTTAGTATATGACGGATATTGAGGGATAACTCGAATATAATCTCTTAGCAGATATAGTTCTTATCCTCCATACACGTGGGCTAAGGCTTTGTGATTGAGTTTCGTCCGGCGAGAATCCTATTCTTCGGACAAACCAGTGATATGGCATAGTTTCTCCGGTAGATTGCCGTTTCGGCGGACATTTTCTTAGGTAACTATATGGCAGTTGACTAACGTGGTATGCAAGCGGTCGCCAAGCAGTTACATACGTGCTGGTGTCCCACGCATTTTGTGAATATGGCGGCACACAAACCAAACCTGAGTACGGCGGGAGGCCTGTGGATATGCCGCCTATGGTTTTTCTATCCATAGGTGGCATACGGCCGGGCCTCACAATGGTGTAGAAGAATGATCGTATGCCGCTGTTTTGCAAAATGGCGATACATACGTCCTTTGAAAAGGTGGCTATGTTCGGAAGGCCGCCGGATGTTGCGAGTCGTTGGAAGATAACCACATCGGCCGTCAGCCTTGGTTTGAATGTTGGCGTGGGACTGCAATAGTCAGCCGTACCTTACATTATGACGGAGATGCCAATCACTGGATTTCACGACTGACGGGAAAGGAGGGCAAATGCGGTCAAGTTCCAATGTTGGAGAAACCTGAGCCTATCACACCTGTTCCCGTCTAACTAGTGGACAATGTTTTGACGCTCCTGATGTGGAAAATGCCGCACACCTGAAGTGGCATCCATTTGATAACTACTGGCTATAGATCATAGTGTGAACTCCAATGTACACCAACGCTATGTGACAGTGTAGGCAACTCGTATATAATTACCATTATTTTTTGTTGTTTGCCCTATAATGCCTGATTTCCGCATCGGTGAACAAAAAAAATACGGAAATTTTGCCAGGAGTCTTGCGGTATAACGGCCAAAGAATATGTAAGATTATGTTTTAAGCCTTCCGGAATGTCTTCCCGAAAGGCAGCAGCGAGAGGAACGCCATCTTGAAATGCTGGAGGCCGAACGGGATCCCGACGATCGTGATGCAGCAGATTAGTCCAAAGACAAGGTGCGTCGCCGCGATTTCCCACCATCCCAGCAGAATCCAAACCACATTCATAAATATGCTGAGGCAGCCTCCGGCGTTGTTCCCGTCCACCACGTCCGTCCCGAACGGCCATAGCGAGAACACCCCGAACTTCCACAATTGGTACCCGAATGGAATTCCGACGATTGTCACGCAGTAAAGCAGTCCCGCGATGAAGTAGCCGAGGGAGACCAGCAGGCCTCCCAGAATCAGCCATAGAATATTCCCGATGAATCTCATAGATATTCGTGCATATTTCTTGACCGCAATATACGACAAATTTTTGAAGATGTGAATATAATCAGAAAGTGGATCGACCTTGGACGATGTGGCATCCTTAAACGATAAATACCAACTTTTCGCCACAATCCCTGAACGGAAACCGTGCAGAATACCGAAAAATTGCGATTGCCGGACTTTCCGTGTCACTGTACTTTTGCCGTGTCAAATTGAAAAGGTAAAGATGAGACAAAAGATTTTACTTCTGGTAATACTGATTGCGACAGGCTTTGCGGCTAACGCTCAGAGACTTACAATCGGCGGTTACGGCGAGGCAATGATGACCCGCAACTTCTACAGCGATGCCTGGCAGAGGTACAACCATCCGGAACAGTACAAGGACGACAAGAGTCACGGACGGTTCGACATCCCGCATTTTGTCATCAATCTTGGGTACGACTTCGGAAAAGGATGGACGCTCGGCACGGAGATCGAGTTCGAGCACGGAGGCACCGAAAGCGCGGTCGAGCTGGAGGCTGACGAGGCCGGTGAATATGAGAGCGAGATCGAGCGTGGAGGCGAGGTAGCCTTGGAGCAGTTCTGGCTCCAGAAGGCTTTCAGCGACGCGTTCAAGGTCAGGACGGGAATGATAATCATCCCAGTGGGACTGACAAACGGCCACCATCTTCCGACCGAGTTCTTCACGGCCTATAGGATGGAAGGGGAGAACACTGTCTTTCCTTGCACTTGGCACGAGCCGGGAATCGAGATTCTGGGCAACCTCGGCAAATGGTCCTATGAACTGATGTTCCTTCCCGGGCTTGACTCCGACCGGTTCAGCACGGAGAACTTCATCCAGGGCGGAGCCGGATCCCCTTACGAGTTCAAGATCGCGAACTCCTATGCCGGAGCGTTCAGGATAGACAATCATTCTGTCAAAGGCTTGAGGATGGGTCTCAGCGGCTACTTCGGATCAAGCTTCAACAACTCCCTCACGAAGAACTCCAAGTACAAGGACTGCAAGGGCGAGGTGATGATCGGCTCGGCGGACTTCACCTACTCGGGACACAACTTGATCGCCAGAGGCTGCTTTGACTATGCGCATCTGAATGATTCACAGCAGATAACGGCGTTCAATAAGAACAATATGTCCAACGCTTCACCTTCCCCTCACAACGCGGTCGGGTCCGATGCGATCGTCGGCAGCATAGAGGTGGGCTATGATATTCTTTCACTCTTCAAGAAGGAGAGCAGGTGCTACGCTTTCGCCCACTACGAGTACTATGATTCGATGTTCAAGGTGGCCGATGGTGTGTTGGACTACAAATGGTGCGGGAAGCATCGCATCGCCGCCGGCATCAACTGGTACCCGATCAAGGACATCGTAGTTAAGGCGGAATATTCAAAGCGCTTCTATGTCGCTCCGTTCAACAACGAACCTTCGATCACTCTCGGAATCGCTTTCAGCGGCTGGTTTTTGAGGTGATGAATATATTTGAGTACCGACATTGATTCAGAATCGGTGGTCACGAGATTGCGGCCATCATCCGATAAATGAATATATTGATGAAATGATTGATAGATAATTAAATATTCAAAAATACAACAACTATGAGACAAGGTTTTAAATTCGCGGCTGTGCTGATGGCTTCAGCTCTCGCCGTTGTGGCCTGCGACAAAAATTCCACAGACCCGACTTCCGCTAAGGAGGAAACGCTTCAGAAGGTCAACGAGACTTTCGTGGACAACACTGTGAGCCCGACGTACAAGAATCTCGCTGACAAGTCGCTTGAGCTTCAGGCGGCGATCGAGAAACTTCAGACGGCTCCGACCGACGCTAATGTGAAGGCTGCCTGTGATCTTTGGAAATCCGCCCGTCAGTATTGGGAGTGGAGTGAGGCATTCCTTTTCGGAGCCGCGTCGAAATACTACATCGACCCTCACATCGACACCTGGCCGCTTGACAAGACAGCCCTTGAGAACCTTCTCGACAGCGAGAAGATGATGGCTGACATCGAGAACACGGTCGCCAATCTCAACAACGGACTCGTAGGATTCCACGGCATTGAATATATCATATTCCGTGATGGTAAGGAGCGTGCCGCTTCAGCCATACCGGCGAAGGAAATCCTTTATGCCGCCGCTGTCGCCAAGGATCTGTCTTTGAGTGCGGCGAGGCTTGAGGCCGCCTGGGCCGGGCTCGACAATGTCAGCGATGCCAAGAAGGCTTTGATAGAGGATGCCGAAATGGAGCCGGAGGATGATTTCGGCGAGCAGATGAAGCTTTGCGGCCAGGCGGGAAGTGTTTGGAAATCAGTTACTGCCGGAAGCGAGCAGATCATCGAGGGCTGCAAGGACATCGTGGATGAGGTCGGTACCCAGAAGATCGGCAAGCCATACACCGGAGAGGATGTGAACTACATTGAGTCACCTCATTCCTGGAATTCCATCGAGGACTTCTACGACAACATCGTCAGCGTCCGTAACGCCTATTTCGGAGCGCTTGGAGCGACATCCGCGCAGACATATTCAGTGAGCGCTTACCTCGCAGGGGTTGATCAGGCCGCCAATGAGGGTGTAATCTCCGCCATCGAGAAATGCCTTGAGAAGATCGCCGCGATGCCTAAGCCGTTCGTGAAGAACTATCAGGACGCTAAGGTCAAGGATGCCATCGACGCCTGCAACGATCTTAACGACGCTCTTGAGGTCGCCCGTCAAGCTTTGATCAATGATTAAAGCGAATGTTCTTTGAGGTGGAAAAACTTTGTTCCATTTTGGGAAAAACTTTGAAACTGAAGCTTTCACAATCGGAACTTTAAATGAATATCCAAGGATTGGCCGGCAATGCCGGCTGATCCTTTAACCAATATAAAATTGAAAGATTATGAATAAATCACTGCTGATACTTTCAGCCACCCTTTTTGCCTTCACCGCCTGCAACGGCAACGGTGGAACGGACGAACCTGAGACTCCGGCCGAGCTGAGCGATGAGTGGTATGCCGGCGGAAAACTCGGAACCGCTTTCAACTCAAGTGCTTCGGCTTACGAGCAGCCTACTCCTGTGATTGAGAACTCCGGGATGGTCCAGGCCTTCAAGAACGGAGAAATGTTCTTTGAAAGGGATTTCAACGAGAACAAGGACGGGGCTTTCAGCGGTCTCGGTCCGTTGATGGTCCGTCGCGGATGCCTCTACTGCCACCCGAACTACAGCCACGGCAGACGTCAGACCGAGTACAAGGCTGACAAGAACGGCAATGGCTACCTCTTGGTAATCACAGACGACACAGATACTTATCTCAGCTCTGTCACTGGAATGCCGCAGACTCTCGCCGTTGCTCCGTTCAAGGCTCCGATCGATGAAAGCGACATCAAGATCAATTGGCTTGAATATACCGACGAATGGGGAAACCAGTTCCCTGATGGGGAACCGTACAGTCTGATTTATCCGGAAGTGGTTGTGCCTGAGGACGCTTTCTATGTGCCACTTGAGGTGACGAAGAACGGCGAGACGACCACTGTGCCATATTCAAACGTGCGTTTCAGGGTTGAGTCCACGATCGGGGTCTATGGAGTCGGGCTTCTGGATGCGATTGACGATGATGACATCAAGGCACAGTACGCCAAGGAGGAGGCTGCCGGGGCGAAACTGAATCCAGCCATATTCGCGAATGGCGAGTGGACAAGCCTTTACGGCAAGACAACCCATCCTAAGCGTTTCACTTATGCGTTGAGCCGTGGCCCGTTGCAGGATGCCGCCGGTGCGAACGCCATCTGGAACATCACCAATGTGACCAGGAGCGACAGGCGTTACCACTATATGACGGCGACCTACGCCAAGGTGGCCTCACAGGATCCTGATGTCCAGAAGGATTTCTACAAATATTTCCCTGACCAGAACAAGACAGGGAATGTGCAGACTGACATCTACAACTACTTGATGGCCAAAGACCTCAAGCCTGAGATGACGGATGATGAATATGCCGACTTTATGATCTGGCACAGAGGGTTGGCTGTTCCTGCGGCCAGGGATCTGGACAATCCTGAGGTCATCAAAGGCAAGGAACTTTTCACTAAGATCGGTTGCGCCACGTGCCACCGTCCAAGCTGGGTTACCGGTGAGGATAACGTTACCGATCCTAACGGTTTCTTCAAGGACAACGATCCGAGACTCCCTCGTTATCCTCATCAGACCATCTGGCCGTACACGGATATGGTCCAGCATCGTCTCTTTATGAAGAACGACATCCGTACAGGTTGGTGCAGGACGACTCCGCTGTGGGGCCGTGGCTTGAGCGAGCTGGTCGCAGGTGGTGTTGACAGGCTTCACGACTGCCGTGCCAGGACTGTCGTGGAGGCGATTATGTGGCACGGAAGCGCCCAGAGCGACGCCCGCAAATCCGTCGAGAATTTCCGTGCCCTCTCCAAGTCCGAAAGGGATGCGGTGGTTAAGTTTATCGATTCGATATAATTTTAATACATATCCTCCAAAGTCTTGACTGATTGACTCTGGAGGTCTGCTTTGATTATGGCAAGACTTTTTGCGGGGCGGCCGGCGGCTCTGGTGCTGCACCTTTCGCTGGCACTGATTCTGGCGGGAGCGCTTGTGACATCCTTTTCCGCGAGGAAGGGGATGCTTCACGTGCGTGAGGGGGAATCCGTGGAGACTTTCGAGACCAATGACGGAAAGATTCTCGAACTGCCTTTCAGTGTGGAACTTGAGGGCTTCGAGGTGCTTTACCATTCCGGAACGGACGCCGCATCGGATTACAGTTCACGGCTGCGTTTCACAAGGAACGGCTCGGTTCTCCGCGAGGGCGAGGTGAGGATGAACCGCATCCTGTCCTGTAAAGGTTATCGTTTCTATCAGACTGACTATGACAGCGATGAGGCCGGTGTGACATTCACCGTGAGCCACGATCCGGTCGGCATCGCTGTCATTTATACCGGCTATGCTCTGCTGCTTCTCGGACTTCTGGCGTTTTTCTTCACGGACAAGAGGTTCAAGAAGTTCTTCGGGAACGCGTTGAGATATTCATCGGTCATTGCGATAGTCTTGAGCTTTGGGGCAACCGCCTCGGCGACAGATGATTCCGTAGTCGCGCTTTCTCAAACGCAAAATGCTTCCGTCGAAGGGAATCAGGTAAAACGTGGCTCAGCCTCTCCGAAAGTCCTGCCGAAAAACATCGCCGCCGAATTCGGAAGACTCTACGTTCTGTACCACGGACGAATATGCCCGCTCCAGACTCTTGCCTTGGATTTCAGCGCAAAGCTCTATGGAACATCCGGTGTGAAGGGACTGACTGACGAACAGGTACTTACAGGCTGGATGTTCTACGGCGCAAGTTGGAGGAATATTCCTATGCACAACCGGAAAAAGGCGGTTGACGCAATGGATAAGGAGGCGACTGTCAAGGCTTTATATTCAGGAGACCTGCTGAAAATCTACCCTTTGCGGGACAGCGCCGGGCGGCTTGGATGGTACTCGCAGAGCGACCGGCTGCCGGATGGAATCGCCGATGAGGAGTGGCTATTCGTCCGCAAGTCGATGGACTACATCTTCGAGCTGGTGGTGAACCGTGAATATTCAAAATTGGAAGAGTCGCTCGGGAAGCTGCGCCGCTTTCAGGAGAGCAAGATGGGGGAGAGCCTGCCGCCGGCGTACCGCATCAAGGCCGAGAGGGCGTACAACGCTCTGCCACCGCTGTTTCCGATTGCTGGAACGTTCCTGATCCTCGGGTTGGTGATGCTCGCGGTGGCGATGCGCCGGATGGTTAGAGATGAGAATAATGGGGCAATCTCATCCTTTGTTGATAAGGCGCGAGTGACAAGCGAAGAGTCGAGAAAGGGGCCTACAAACTTGGTGGATGATGGGCGCACGGTTACAAAGCGATGGCGTTTATCTGGAATATTCAAGATCGTTGGAGTCGCTGCCTCTTTCGTATTTTTCCTCGTGCTGACCATCGTGCTGGGGCTGCTTTGGGTGGCGAGCGGGCATATTCCTTTTTCCAACGGTGCGGAGACGATGCTGACGATCGCTTGGACGGCGATGCTGGCATCTGTGCTGAGTTTCAGAAAGTTTCCGATTATGCTTCCGTTCGGGATCATAGTCGCCTCGCTTGCCTCTCCGGTTTCCGCTATGGGGAACGCCAACCCTGCCGTCACCCAACTGATGCCGGTACTGTCCTCCCCGTTGCTGAGCATCCACGTCTCCCTGATGATGCTCTCGTACACCGTTCTCGCCATCATTATGGTCAACGGAATTTGTGGACTGGTTGCATCGCTGCGCCATACTTCGGTCTCTGAGCCTATCGAAGGGACTGTTTTTGATTATCGTTCACCGGCTCCTCGACAAGCTCAGGGAGCGAGTTCGGCATCCGCGAAAATGGCCCGGATGTCAGAAGCGTTGATGTACCCGGCCCTGTTCTTATTAGGTTCCGGCATAATAGCCGGCTCCATCTGGGCCAACGTCTCCTGGGGCTGCTACTGGAACTGGGACCCGAAAGAAACCTGGGCACTGATCACCTTCCTGATTGCCTCGCTTGGCGTCCATCGCACCCGCCTCCCGTTCCTGATGAGTCCTCGTGCCTACCACATCTACACCCTCATCCTCTCCGCCTCCGTCCTCTTCACCTACTTCGGAGTCAACTACCTCCTCGGCGGAATGCACAGCTACGCCTAAATCGCATCCCGTCCCGTGTGCGGAGCCCTTCCAGTTGACGCACGGTGTGTAACTGGTTGTACCATTGGTGCGTGGCACCGCCTTGTTGGCGCACGAAGGGTCATTGCTGGCATCATTGGTGCGTGGAAATACTGTCCTGACGCACGGGCGTTGACCGCTCGTTGGGTATTTCGGGAATATTCGTAAATTTGTACAATGGAGGGAAAGGCGCTGGGATGAACCTGAACCATATTCCTCCGGCGTGATTGTATGGCAGTATTTCAGATAATATCATTGGCCTTGATGGCAGGGTTCTATGGAGTCTATCTGGCTAAACAGTTCAGTCAGAGTAGGCAAGGGATCCGGACCAATCAGATGGGGCGTGGGAATAAAGGTCGTCGGACTTTGACTGTGGAGCGGTTGCTGGCAGCCTTTTCCGTCCTGATTGTCATTGTGGAGTTGTGGAGCGTTGTGCGGGGATATTCATTCCTCCCGCAGTGGTGCGGATGGATCGGACTGGCTTTGACGGCTCTCGGAGTGGTGTTCTTCACTGCCGCTGTGCTTCAGATGCGGGACAGTTGGAGGGCGGGAATATCCCCGGACGAGAAAACGGGGCTGGTCACTTCCGGCATCTACAGCGTCAGCCGAAACCCGGCTTTCGTTGGCTTTGACCTGACCTACATCGGGCTGCTGCTCTGTTTCGCCAACTGGCTTCATTTGGTTGTCGTGGTCTGCGCGGTGACGATTTTCCACCTACAGATCCATCAGGAGGAGCGGTTCCTGCTTTCAAGGAAAGACATAGACTACAAAAACTACTGCAACCGTGTCCGCAGGTATTTATGAATATGCAGTGGCGGATAACGTGCTGTTACCCAGCTGTTTGCTGTGGTCTCCTCCTGCCAGTTCCGGAGGGGAGGATATGTGTTTAAATTGTTGATGTTGAGGGAGAAGTCCGCCACGCCGGAAGGCAATGCCCGGAATGGTTTATCGGAATATTCAGGAAACAAAAGAAATATTCGGGAGATATATGGAAATATTCAAGAGATATGTGATGCTGTGCGTCGGACTGCTGATTGTGGCGTTCGGGGTGGCTTTTTCGATTCTGGCGGATTTGGGAACTTCGCCGATCTCGTGTCCGCCTTATGTGGCGAGTATGTTGTGCCCGCTGACGGTGGGGGAGGCCACGATCGTGATGCACTGCATATTCATTCTGATTCAGATGGCGCTTCTGCGCAAGGATTATGATTGGGTGCAGCTGATGCAGCTGCCGGTGGCGTTCGCGTTCGGGTATATGACGGATTTCGCCTGCTGGTGCATCGCGGACGTGCCTTGCCCTAACTATCTTATGCAGGTCGTTTGGTGCCTTGTGGGTATAGTGCTTGTGGGCATCGGGGTCGCTTTCGAGGTGGTCGCCGGAGTCGTGACCCTTGCCGGAGAGGGGCTTGTGCTGGCGATCTGCAAGGCGTTCAAGACACGTTTTGACATCACGAAAGTCGCTGTGGATGTCTCGCTTGTGGCCCTGGCGTGCATCGCTTCGCTTCTCTGGCTCGACGGAATCCACGGTGTCCGTGAAGGAACCCTCGCCGCCGCCCTGCTCGTCGGAGTCATCGCCCAATGGTGCAACAAACTTGTCGAGAAACTGGCCAAAGCGTTTGGGATAAACATCTGATAGCGATCGTTTTTGAGAAAAATCTCCTCTTCCGGCAGGCTGGTACAGGATGTTTGGACAGAATTCCATTCTGTAACATAGGCACTTTTGAATGAATACAAGAATATGGGGCTGATTGAAGATTACCTATCTTACATCAAGGACATCCGGAGATATTCCGCAAGGACGCAGGCTATATATTCGGATGCGCTTCGGGTCTTTGTGGAGGACTGCGGGGCGGAGACGGATGAGGAGTTGCTGGAGTCGCTCACACCGCAGATCATCCGCTCGCACGAGGTGTATCTTCTTGAAAAGAGGAAAGATAGCCCGAGGACGGTAAGGCTGCATCTGTCGGTGCTGTCGGGGTTCTGCCGCTACCTGATGAAAGAGAAAAGGCTGACGGCCAATCCGGTGCGGACGGTGGCGAAACCCAAGGCGGAGAAAAGGCTGCCGGCGTTCTACAGGGAAGAGTCGATGAATGAATATTTCGCCGTGACGGACTGTGATGCCTCCGAGGAGAACCTGGCGCTGATCACGGGAGGAGACAAAGCCTCCGAGGCGGCATATTCAAGGAGATTGGAGAGGCTCATCGTGTCGGTGCTTTACAGTACCGGGATACGCCGGGCTGAATTGATCGGACTGAGGATAGGGGATGTGGATTTTTTCCGGCGCACTATGACTGTGAGGGGAAAAGGTGACAAAGTGAGAGAAATTCCGCTTGTTGCTTCGCTTTGTAAGGAAATTTCATTATATTTACAATCAGTTGAAACGATGGTTGGTCGCGAAAGATCGGCAAGCGAGCCACTGGCGGTCACCGGCAAGGGCCTGAAACTCTATCCGGTTTTCATTGACAGGGCGATAAAAAGAGCGCTTGGGCGGGTCGGAAGCATCACCGGGAGAAAGTCTCCACACGTGTTGAGGCATTCCCTGGCCACGGAACTTCTGGACGAGGGGGCTGATCTCAACTCAATCAAGGAGCTTCTGGGCCACTCTTCGCTCGCGGCGACGCAGGTCTATACGCACAACACCATCGAGAAACTGAAAAAAGTTTATGTTAACGCCCATCCAAGGGCAAAAAGCGGAGGTAAAAATGGAGATTAGAGTAAAATCCCTGAAGTTCGACGCGGATCAGAAACTGCTCGACTATGTAGAGAAGAAGGTCTCGAAACTTTCCAGATTCAGCGACCATCTTGACGGAATGGAGGTGACTTTATCTTTGCTCAAGGAGCCGGACAACAAGAATGTCAGGATCCAGACAAGGGCCTACGGCCAGGATCTTGTCATCGAGAGGAACTCAACCTCGTTCGAGGATGCCGTCAGCGCGGCTGTCGATCTGATGAAGGAGAAGATCGTAAGGACAAAAGAAAAGAAATTTGACGCATAGGATGAAAAACAAACTGATTCTTAGTCTGATAGCCGTGGCTGGGATAGCCGCCGCGTGTGGTCAGCAAAGAGGTGTTGGAAGACAGGCCGCAGGAAATGGCGGGCCTGTCTTTCTTGATGAGACACGAACTATTGACGAGAGGGTGGAGGACGCTCTCTCAAGGATGACAACCGAGGAGAAAGTGGCTGTGCTGCACGCCCAGTCCAAGTTCAGCTCGGCGGGTGTTCCGCGCTTAGGCATCCCTGAGATCTGGACCAGCGACGGTCCGCACGGCATCCGGCCGGAGGTGCTTTGGGACAAATGGAACCAGGCCGGCTGGACCAACGACTCCTGCACGGCTTTCCCTGCGTTGACCGCGCTCGC
This sequence comes from uncultured Bacteroidales bacterium, assembly GCA_934725575.1. Classification (GTDB taxonomy): domain Bacteria; phylum Bacteroidota; class Bacteroidia; order Bacteroidales; family UBA932; genus Cryptobacteroides. The sequence goes on along the minus strand of CAKVCK010000007.1, from coordinate 54,842 downwards.
CGCCACCTGGAACACCGAGATGTCGGCTCTCTACGGCAAAAGTATCGGAGAAGAGGCCCGTTACCGCAAGAAGGATGTCCTCCTCGGACCAGGCGTGAACATCTGCAGAACCCCGCTCAATGGGCGTAGCTTTGAATATATGGGCGAAGACCCTTACCTTTCGGGCCGTATGGTCGTTCCGTACGTGAAGGGTGTGCAGAGCAACGGAGTGGCTGCCTGCGTGAAGCATTTCGCTCTCAACAGTCAGGAACTCAACAGGTTCACGACCAATGTGACAGTGGATGACAGGACTCTCTACGAGATCTATCTTCCAGCCTTCAAGGCCGCTGTCACCGAAGGAAAGGCCTGGGCGATAATGGGTTCCTACAACCTTTACAAGAACCAGTGGTGCTGCCAGAACCAGTACACCCTTAACGACATCCTGAAAGGGGAGTGGGGTTTCGATGGAGTGGTGATCAGCGACTGGGGCGGAACACACGACACGGAACAGGCTGTGAACAACGGACTGGACATGGAGTTCGGAACCTACACTAACGGTCTTAGCTGGTCAATGTCTAACGCTTATGACAACTATTACCTTGCCAGGCCGTTCCTGAAAGGAGTGAACGAAGGTAAGTATAGTATGGAAGTCCTTGACAATAAGGTTCGCAGGGTCCTGAGGCTGATGTTCCGCACGGTTATGGACAAGAACCGTCCTTTCGGCTCATTCGTGAGCCCTGAGCACATCGCGGCAGCGAGAAAGATCGGCGCCGAGTCCATTGTGCTTCTCAAGAACGAAGGCGGGATACTTCCGATAAAGATAAAGAGCGCGAAGAAAATTCTTGTCGTCGGTGAGAACGCTGTCAAGATGATGACAGTAGGCGGAGGAAGCTCATCTCTGAAAGTCAAGAAAGAGGTCTCTCCTTTGGAGGGGATCCAGGAGCGGTTCTCCGACGCTGAGGTTGTCTATGAACGCGGCTATGTGGGAGACACGGGTGGACAGTATAACGGTGTGACCACAGGTCAGGATCTCAGCGAGAGCCGTTCGGCGGAAAAACTGATTTCCGATGCGGTGGCGGCTGCCAAGGATGCTGACTATGTGATATTCATCGGCGGTCTGAACAAGAGTGACCATCAGGATGCGGAAGGCAACGACAGGGAAAGCTACGAGCTGCCATATTCACAGGACGCTGTGATTGAGGCTCTTGCCGCCGCCAACCCTAAGCTTGTGGTTGTGAATATCTCAGGAAATGCGGTGGCTATGCCGTGGGTTGACAAGGTCCCGGGAATAGTCCAGGACTGGTACCTTGGAAGCGAGGCCGGTCACTCTTTGGCCGATGTGCTTTCGGGTGATGTCACTCCTTCCGGAAAACTACCGTTCACGATCGGCGCCACGCTTGCCGACTATCCTGTGCAGAGTGAGATCCAGTACCCGGGAATCCCTCGCAAGGAGACCGTCAAGATGGGCATCCAGGACAAGACGATTTACGATGAGACCTACACGGAAGGAATATTTGTGGGCTACCGCTGGTTCGAGCACAGTGCGATCAAGCCGACCTTCCCGTTCGGCTACGGACTCAGCTACACCACTTTTGAATATGGGGAGCCAAAGACTTCGGACTCAATCGAAAAGGGCTTGACCGTCACCGTTCCAGTGAAGAACACCGGCTCAGTCGCCGGCGCGGAGATCGTGCAGATCTACGTCAGCGCTCCGGAAAGTTCCGTGGAGCGTCCGGTCAAGGAACTCAAGGGCTTCGGCAAGATATTCCTTGAACCTGGCAAGTCAGGTGACGTGACTGTCACTTTGGACAAGGCGGCCATCAGCTATTTCGATGCTCAGAAGCACGATTGGGTGGCTGAGAAGGGCAACTACAAGATTCTTGTCGGCGCCTCGTCCGAGGATATTCGTAAAACAGTTGATTTCAAGTACTAACGACTCCTTTTAATGGCAAAGGGAACAGTTGATGTCGGCAACCAGTGCCGTGGGATAGTCTCTGCCGTCAAGTCAGGACAGTTCGCCCCCGTCTATCTTTTGATGGGGGACGAGCCGTATTATACGGATATGGTCTGCGATGCTGTCATCGAGAACGCCCTTGACGAGGCTTCGAGGGATTTCAACGAGACGATCTGCTACGGGGCTGATGTCGATGCGGACACTGTGATCACAGCGGCGCGCAGGTTTCCGATGATGGCCGAAAGGCAGTTGGTTGTTGTGAAGGATGCCCAGGCGATGAGGGATCTGGAGAAACTCTCGGTCTATTGCGAGAAGCCTTTGGATTCCACGGTTTTAGTGCTTCTGATGCGCGGGGCTTCCGCTGACAAGCGGAAGGCGTTGTACAAACAGGCCTCCAAGAACGGAATCGTGGTCGAGTCCAATGCGCTGAGGGACTATGAGATGCCTTCGTGGATCGCACAGTATTTTTCCGGCAGGGGACTGACCATCGATCCAGAGGCTTCGGCCTTGTTGGCCGAGTCCGCCGGCACGAATCTGGGCCGCATAGCCGTCGAGACCGACAAGATGCTGAAGAACCTCCCGGAGGGAACGAAGCAGATAACAGTCTCGGACATCGAGCGGAATGTCGGCATCAGCCGGGAGTTCAGCGTATTTGAACTCACGAAGGAACTTTCGGCGAGGAACGGTGCGAAGGCTTTGCGCATCGCCGCCAGGATCGGTGAGGCGGCGAAATTCGCTATGCCGATGGCCGTCAGCGCCCTCTACACCCATTTCGCCAGGATCTTGAAATATGGAGCGTTGAAGGAAAAGAGCCACTACCCGGACAGAACCGCTGTCGCCGCCGTGCTTCAGGGCGTTAGCCCTTATTTTTGGAAGGAATATGACACCGCGGTGGCCAACTACCCGGTCCGTAAGGCGATGGAAGTGATCTCCCTGCTTTGTGAATATGACTACAAAGGCAAAGGCGGAGAGGCGGGGGAAGCAACTCCGGGCGAACTGCTTGTCGAATTGACCAGTAAGATTTTATCAATATGAGTGAAAACATTATTGAGTGCAGGAATGTCTGCAAGAACTTCGGGGAGAAGGTCGCGCTTGACAACGTCAGCGTGAGCGTCCCGAAAGGCGGAATATTCGGTCTGCTCGGCCCTAACGGAGCCGGAAAGACCACGCTGATCCGCATCATTAACCGAATAACTATTCCTAATGGTGGAGAAGTTTTGTTCGACGGCCGTCCGATAACCCAGTCGGATGTCGAAAAGATAGGCTATTTGCCTGAGGAGCGCGGACTTTACCGCAAGATGGAGGTCGGCGACCAGGCTATGTATCTGGCCCAGCTGAAGGGTATGAGCGCCTCCGAGGCCCGCAAGGCATTGAAGGAGTGGTTCGTGCGTTTCGGAATCCAGGACTGGTGGAAGAAGAAGGTCGAGGAACTGTCCAAGGGTATGGCCCAGAAGGTACAGTTCATCACGACAGTTGTGCATAAGCCATCTCTGATGATTCTGGACGAGCCGTTTTCCGGATTCGATCCGGTGAACGCCGAGCTGATCCGCAAGGAAATCCTTCGTCTGAAGGATGAGGGCGCCACGATCATCCTCTCGACACACAATATGGAATCCGTCGAGGAACTGTGCGACAACATCGCCCTCATCAACAAGTCGCATCTTGTGATCACCGGCGGGGTTAACGAGATCCGTCACAAGTACGGCAACAACAACATCGAGCTGGTTTACACCGGCGAGGACAAGGTGAAGGATGCCGAAGGAATATTCAAGGTTCTTTCAGACGAGGACAACGCCGGCCGTCACACCGCCGTGCTGACGCTCGGGGAGAATGTCTCTTCCAATGACGCGCTTTCGGCCTTGCTGGCGCAGGACATCGTCGTCAACTCATTCAAGGAGCTGATTCCGAGGATGAATGACATATTCATAAAACTTGTAACAGAGGAGGCATAGTCATGAATTTCAGAATAATAAAGACTGTCATTGCGAGGGAATATCTTACCCGCGTCAAGAAAAAGTCATTCCTTGTGACGACGTTCCTCGTTCCTGTCCTGTTCGCCGCCACTATGATCGTGCTCGGAATCATTATGGCCGGCACAAAGGAGAGAAAGCAGGATGTCGCTGTGGTTGACCGCTCCGGCATCGTGATGAGCCATCTGGAGGACACCGATCGGCTTACGTTTACTGATTATTCCACGGAGAATCCCGATTCGGTCAAGGCTAAACTTGAGGAATACGGCAAGGATGTCCTCGTGGTCGTCTCTCCGCTGGATTCCGCCAAGAAGACGGTCTCCGTCCAGACATATTCAAAGGACCCGCTTGGAGTTGAGTTCACCACTGGTCTCGTTGACAAGGCGAATGACGCCGTTGAGGAGTACCGTGTGCAGCAGTACGGCATCGACAACCTGTCCAAGATTATGGATGAGGTGAAGGCCGATGTGAAGGTGACCGAGTACACGATGGATGACAATGGCAATGAATCTGTCTCTGAGTCAGGAATATATATGATCATCTCTATGCTTCTTGGCATCATAATCTGGATGTTCATCATGATGTTCGGAGGACAGGTAATGTCCAGTGTCATCGAGGAGAAGACGAGCAGGGTGGTTGAGGTCCTGATCTCGTCCGTGAAAGCAATCGACCTGATGTTTGGTAAGATCATCGGTGTGGCCCTTGTGGCTCTGACGCAGTTCTTCCTGTGGATTGTCCTGACCGGAGTTCTTGTCTCTGTCGCCACGGCCTTTGTCGGAAAGGATATGTTCGCCGAGATGTCGGGCAATCCAGAGATGATGGCCCAGACGATGGGTGTCACTCCTGACCAGATGCAGGCTTTGGGGAACGCCACGGCCGGTCTTACAGCCGCCACGGATTCGACTGAGGTTGTCGCCGGTGAGCCTGATGATATGAGCATAATCATCGGCACGCTCGTGAATATTCCTTGGGCGAAACTGATTGTTTCGTTCCTTATCTACTTCATTCTGGGATATTTGCTTTACGCTTCGATGTTCGCGGCTGTCGGATCTGCTGTTGAGAACGAAGGTGATTCCCAACAGCTCCAGATGCCGCTGACCATCCCGCTGATGATCGCTTATTTCATCATCCTTGTGGCGTTCCAGAATCCGGACAGTGGAGTCGTGGTCTGGGGATCGATGATTCCGTTCACCTCGCCGATCGTGATGCTGGCCAGGATTCCGTATGGCGTTCCGATGTGGCAGCTGGTTGTCTCAATAGCTTTGCTGCTTGTCACGTTCTTTGGCTGCGCCTGGCTTTCCGCCAAGATTTACAAGGTCGGGATCCTGATGTTCGGCAAGAAGTCCACGTTTAAAGATCTGTGGAAGTGGTTGAAAATGAAATAATGTAGAGATTTTATCGGAGGTCATTACGGGCAACCACGCTGACCTCCATTTTTATATTGATACATAATGAGAAATCGACTGATAATCATTTTATTCCTGGCGGGGGGCTTTAGTCTCTGCGCTCAGGAACGGACAATCACCTGGACAACTGATCCGGTTGACGGCCATCGTACCGGAGTCGTGGCATCCAACGCGACGAATGTGACCGAGGCGATGGGTTTGGTCAAAGGTTGTACATACTATGCTCCTAACGGACGTAAGTTCCGTAAGGGCACAGTTAAGGATGTCGCTAAGATAATGCTTGGCGCGCAGCCGGCGATGGCCAAGGTTAAGACCGTAATCGGGCATTCGACAAAGGCGATGGTCAGAACCTATCCAGAGTGCGAGATTTATGACTGGTACATAGACGAGTTGATGCGCGCTACCGCAGACAGCACCGGCAAACGGGTTGACATCGGATTCGCAAACAGAGGTGGAGTCCGGATCGATATGCCTGCCGGAGAGGTTCTCTACGATGACATAATGTCGATGTTCCCGTTCCGCAACTATCTCTGCTACGTGGCGTTGCGCGGACGTGATGTGCGTGCGCTGCTCAATCAGATGGCCTCCACAACCTTACAAATAGTTGGTGGCGTGAAGGTTACCGTGAAGAACGGCAAGATTGTCTCCGCCACTGTTGGCGGTGAGCCTCTTGATGATGACAAGATCTACGGAGTCGCCACCCTGAACTTCCTTCTGGATGGCGGAGACGGCTACAAGGTAGCCAACAACGCTGTTGAGATCATAAAGTGCAACGGCTACCTCTACGACACGATGCTCGCTTACGTCCGGAGCCTCACAGCCGCCGGCAAACCTATCGAGTATGAGAATCAACATTGGATCACGGTTTTAAAGGAGGACGACAAATGAGAAAGTTGATTTTAGGAATATGTCTGTTCGCGGCGTTTGTGAATATTGACGCTGCGGCCCAGAGACGGCTCACCATCCTTCACGTGAACGACACCCACAGCCATCTTGAACCTGAGCGTGCCGGTGGGCGGAAAGGTCTTGGCGGAGTGATCGAGCGCGCGGCTTACCGTGACAGTGTCGTGAAAGCCGACGGAAAACGTAATGTACTCCTTCTCCACGCCGGTGACTTCAGTCAGGGCACGTCCTATTTCTCCGTGCTCGGAGGCGACATCGAGATCGACCTCATCAACGCGATGAAGTACGATTGTGTCACCCTCGGCAACCACGAGTTCGACAACGGAGTCGATGAGCTTGCCCGCCGCCTGGCCAACATCAAGTGCCCGGTTGTCTGTGCAAACTATGACTTCTCGAACATCGCTCTTGCCAAGTACGTGAAGCCTTACACCATCGTGAAGAAAGCTGGGATGAAGATCGGAATCATCGGTCTTATGCCGGACATCACCACCCTTGTCTCCAAGGAGGTATCCGACAAGATTCCCGCCTTTGAGAACTCCGAGGTGGTCAACAAATGGGCCGAGTACCTCAAGACCGAGAAGAAGTGCGATATGGTCATCGCCCTGACCCACATAGGTTTCACTGGCGAGCCTTATGTTGACCCAACTCTCGTGAAGCGTACCCGCAACGTCGATCTCGTCGTCGGCGGTCATTCCCACACCTACCTCAAAGAACCATACTACGAAAACAACCTCGACGCCATCCCCATCCCCATCGTCCAAGACGGCGAATGGGGCCTCAACATCGGCAACCTCAAGGTCTTTAAATAAGGTGATTATATGCAAGTTGACTACGACAACATTATAAACCTATTGTGGCGACCAATGGCGCATAAATAGGTATTTTTGCTCCGGTTAGAGGTAAAATAGCGTACGACGGGAGCATTATCTTCAAATAATGCTCTCGTTGTAATATGAGAATGTTTTCTGACGATATTTTGCGTCAGGCAAAAGCCTTGAGCAATTGCTTGACATATTCAAAAAGGAAATGACTTCGGGTAAGATTCAATAATGGTACTATATAGGATTTGACTAACTTTTGTTTTATAGTCCTGAAGTTTAAATAATTGCAGCCTGCCGACATTAGCTGTGCAACGATTAGTATGTCAGGGGATTAATTTCCATCTTGGCAATATAATAACATAACAGACAAGGTATGGCAGAAGATTTCGGGCTTATGCATCGGGGAAAAGTGGTTTTTGAGAGACAATACTTATTCCGTACATTTCCTGTCTTGCAAAGCAATTGGAGATCATTCTTCCAGGTATGAAAAACTATGCGCACCTGAAATATCATCCATCTGATTACTAATGACTTAACGTTTTAGGTGCGAGTATATTCGCACACCTGAGAGTCGATGCCCGCGGTACAGGGCCTTCTATTGGTGTTCCGAACTTCCAGGTGCGAGAAACCACGCGCACCTGAAACACCATCAGCTTGACAAACAATATGTTACTCTTCCAGGTGCGAATATGTTCGCACACCTGAGTGTTATTGGCATATTATGGAATAGGCTGCGAATCCTTGGAATCGAAAATTCCCGTATTCTCTACACGCCAACTTCTATGGGCTGCCCGACGGCTATTCCTTGGCCACAGGCAGAAGGTTTACTGTCTGGTAGAAGGCCTGGGCCTCCTTCACCAGAGCCTCGTCAGAGGTTTCCCTTGCGGTCTCGGTGTGGCTCCACGGCTCGGCCTCGGTCACGTCGAACTGCTGGACTCTGCGGACAGGGGATAGGACCGTCAACACATTGTCGCTGAAGTAGCCGAGATCCTGATAAGTGGCCATAAACGCCCTTTGGTCATATTCAGAATCAAGGATGTTCTGGCCGTAGAACTTCGAGTCGTAGGAGAAATGCAGCAGGGAGAATACGGTCGGCATCAGGTCGATCTGCGAGCAGAGTTTCTCCACTCTTTGAGGGCGGATGAAGCCCGGGGAATATACGATCGCCGGGATGTGGTACTTGTCAACCGGGATGCTTGTCTTGCCGGCGCTGGAGGCGCAGTGGTCGGCCACGATGACAAACACGGTGTTGCCGAACCACGGCTTGCGCGATGCCTCGGCGAGGAACTGGCCGATGGCGAAGTCGGTGTACTTCACTGCGGCTGAGCGGGATTTCATCTCACCATCGTAGGTGATCTTTCCTTCCGGGAATGTGTACGGACGATGATTGCTGATTGTGAATATGATGGCGTGGAACGGTGTCCCGCTATCGGCCTTTCTGTCGAACTCTTTCAGAGCCACCCTGTACGAATCCTCGTCGCAGGTACCCCAGATGTTGCTGAACGTTATGTCCTCCTTCGGGTAGCAGGACTTGTCGATGATCTCGAAGCCGTTGCCGGAGAAGTAGGCGCGCATGTTGTCGAAATAGCTGTCGCCGCCGTAGATGAAGGTGGTAGTGTAGCCGTTGGCTCTCAGCACGGTGCCGGTCGAGAACAGACTCGCGTTGTCCGGGCGTTTGATGACGCTTTCGCCGGCACTTGGAGGCTGGCATAGGGTCAGGGCCTCAAGGCCGCGGACGGAACGGTTGCCTGCGGCGTAGAGGTTGTCGAAGACGAGGCTCTTCTCGATCAGGGTGTCCAGGTTCGGGGTCAATCCGTCCTTGTTGCCGTAGGCTGCGAGGAAATCGGCGCTGAGGCTTTCGACGGCGATCAGGACGATGTTCTTTTTGATGGCCGGAACCGTGTCTCGGATCATTTGAACACCGTTAATGTTTGCAGAGGTCACTTCGGCGGGCTCTGTGACCGATGTGCTTCCGGTCGCTGAACCTGTGGTTCGACTTGGCTCGCCAACCATCGAAGCGACCTGATGACAAAGCGCAAGCTTAAGCCCCGCCGCCTCATCGTCAGGAAGCATCTGATAGAACCGGTCATATTCAAGAGTGCTGCTGCTGTACGCTTCAAGGAAGTTCCAGCATCCGTTGCACTGCAATTCGGTTGCGTAGTTGTTGTCGCTCTGGAGGTTACGGTAGCTGAACCGCAGCCAGAAGAAACTTCCGGCGAACAGGATTGAATATATGACGAACGTCGCCAGAAACGGAACCGCACCACCGTTGCCGGCCACGCTGAAATTCCGCCGGCGGAACATCACCCAACTTAAAAGCACCGCGACCAGCAGCACCCCGAGGAACATCGGAACGATCGGATACGACTCCATAATATTACCGATCACCTCGTTCGTATAGACCAGATAATCAACCGCTATGAAGTTGTACCGCACGCCGAACTCATTCCAGAAGACGCACTCCGAGGCGACATTTACAATCATCAGGAACACATACAGTCCCATTGTGAACAGCAGCCCTGCCTTGCACCAGCCTTCCCTGATGTTCGGAATGAACAGCCTGAGGCAGAAGCCGCCGAGCAGCAGGAGCGAAAGCACGCGGGCGATTGTCGGCACCACGGAGCCATATTCAACGAATATGTTGGAAGGGAGGAATGAATATACCGCGAAGGCGAGCAGCACGGCTTCGATGATGGTGCTGAGCGGCTTTTTGTACTTCGCGTCGTTCAGCGTGGCGTGAAGCAGCATCGCCGGTGCCAGCGCCAACACTGAGAACGCGATGTCGTTGACGAGGCCTAAAAGAAAGATTTTCAGCCATTCTGTTGCGGTGAATCCGATCACTGTAGGTGGAATGAACAGCAAAAGAAGTCTGGTCAGTAAACCGAGCGCGGCTGAAAATATGATGAAAACCGGAGCGAAGTACCTGAACCAGTCGTGAACCTTCCCCGTCTTTTCATCGTTTCTTAAGCAATTCTTATCCATAGGATGAAATGATTAATGATTGTGGGTGCGAAGTTAAGAAATTCCGATGATTATTGCTAACTTTGTCTAATTATGCATAAATCATTCATCTTGATGAAAAGACATTTTCTTTGCGCCGTGGTCGCGGCGATTCTGTTTTCAGTCCTCCCTGTGGGGGCTCAGATCCGTGGTTTCCGTCAGGAACCGTTGAAGGAATGGGAGTTCAGCAAAGACGGCTCTTCTTGGGAGTCTGTGTCCGTGCCGCACTCCTACAACGCCGAGGACGGACATTCTCCGTACTATTACCGTGGCAAGGCGACTTATCGCTGCGATTTGAGGATCAATGACTTGAAGAAGAATTACTATGTTCTTTTCGAGGGGGCGGCGCAGGCTGCCGTCGTGATGGTCAACGGTGAGCAGGTGGCCGCGCATAAGGGAGGGTACACTCCGTTCACGGTGAACATCACCGAGGCTGTGAGGAAAGGTGTCAACCGGCTTGAGGTAGTCTGTGACAACACTGAGGATGTCGAGATGGCTCCTGTCACATCCGACTTCAACAAGAATGGTGGTTTGCATAATCCTGTGTGGCTGCTTGTGATGGACGACATCTATTTCTCGCCTGAGGATTTCGGCCAGTACAGGCTCCGCTGCGAGACCCCTGAAGTTTCCAGAAAGAAAGTTGTCACCAATGTCAAGGCAAAGCTCGTCAACACCAGCAACAGGGATGCGAGCATCCTCGTGCGTGTCCAACTGCTTGAGTCTAACGGCGCTCTTGGCTATCAGGCTGACCGAGAAGTGCCTGTAAGGGCTTTCTCTGAATATGACTTCGATCACGAGTTCATCCTTTCAGGCCTGCATCTCTGGGACGGAATGAAGGACCCTTACCTCTACACTCTCAGGGTTGAGCTTTTCAAGGGAAAGAGAATGATGGACATAGCCGAGACCAAGATCGGCTACCGGTCCATAGAAATGGATCCGGAAAGAGGTTTCATCCTCAACGGCCGCCCTTATCCTCTGCGAGGCGTGGCGATGCATCAGGACACAGACGGCAAGGCTTCCGCTTTGACCCAGGCCGATTACCGTCGTGACTACCGCATTGTCAAGGAGTTGGGAGCCAATTTCTTGAGACTTGCCCATTATCCGCACAACGATTTTGCATTCCAGCTCTGTGATTCCCTCGGAATAATCGTGCAGACAGAGGTCCCTTGGGTGAATGTTTGCGGAACTGATGCCAAGCAGAATTATTTCAACAACATCCACCATCAGATGAAAGAGATGGTGAACAACCTCTACAATCACCCGTCCATCGCTTTCTGGGGGATGTGGAACGAACTTGACACCTGGGGCAACAACAATAATCTCCAGGGGGCTTTTGATGCCGAGGCTGTGGCGAGGGAGACCGAAAGGCTTTACAATTACACAAAGAAACTTGATCCGGACCGTTTCGTCGGATTCACGGACTGCTCGAACCTTGCCCGTGACGGTTACCCGAGTCTAAAGGGCGATTTCTGCTCCCAGAACCTTTACTACGGTTGGTACAGAACCCCTAACGAGTTCACCGGATTCTCGGCTGCCTTGAAAAAAGTCCGCGGACTGAGACCTGACTCGCCGATCAATGTCGCTGAATATGGTGTCGGCGTCAACCCTTACTGCCACGTCTGGAACCAGTCAGAGGCGGTCCGCGACAAGGAGGACGACACGAAGCACTATGAGGAATATGGCAACCGTTTCCACGAGTCGCACGTCCGCCAGATCAAGGCGATGCCTTGGCTGAACTTCACTTCAATCTGGGTTTTGTTCGATTTCCCGGTGGCCAACCGTCAGGAAGGCTTTATGGATTCCGACGACGGTGTCAGATTTGTCAGGGACAACGATCGTAAGTATATGAACGACAAGGGACTAGTCACCCGTGACCGTCAGACGAAGAAAGATGCTTTCTATCTTTACAAGTCTCTCTGGAACAAAGACGAGACGACCGTTTACATCACTTCGCGCCGACTCAAGTATTTCCCTGCCGGACAGGATCTTCGCATCAAGGTGTACAGCAACGCCAAGTACCTGACCCTCTACCAGAACAACCGTATGGTCACCAGAATGACATCCTCCGAGGAATCCAGCGGAGTGGTCTGGACCTTCCCGGCCGTTCGTATGAAGACTGATGAGGACACATTCAAGGTGGTTTCCAACAACGGAGTCACCGATGAGATAATCCTTAAGAAAGCTAAATAGGGATCCCCGCTGGTGTCTCTTTCTTTCCGGGGATTATTTTAACTTGAATATTACCGGAAACGTGAAGGATGTTTTGTAAGGCTTGCCTTGAAACATTGCGGGTTGCCATCGTGGGGACATATAAACTACCCTTTGGGCTTCCCGGCCAAAATCTTCGTAATAGCTTTCCTTGAACTTGACATCCTTAGGGAATCCATCGATGTCAATGATGAATATAAGATGTACTTTACCCTGGATCTCGTCCCGTCGGGCGGGTTCAGGGTATATTAATTTGGAATTCACCTACTTGGCGAAGCTGTCTTTCTCCTCTCCGTTGAACTTTGGCTCGGAATCGGCCCAGGAGAACGGCAGAATATATTCTTTCATAACCTCATAGTCGCGCGTGATGTTGCCGAGTGAGTCGATCAGTCCCAACTCTCCGTCTTTCTTTACGAACGCGTGTCCCTCGTTGAAGTTTGAAACATCGTCATATTCAAAGGGGATCACGGTCTTGCCGGACTTGTCGATATAGCCCCAGACCTCGCCTGTTCTGACCATCGCCAGTCCATCTTCGAAAGGACGTACCTCATCATATTCATAAGGAATCACCAGTTTTTTTGCCTTGCTGATGAATCCCCATTTGCCGTCTCTCTCAACCGCTTTCATTCCTTCGCTGAACGTGATTTTCTTCTTCTTGCCGCTGTTGTCGTTTGTCTCCTTTGTGAAAACGGATTCCGTGTTCACTCCCTTGGCGGTGTGAATCGGTGTCAAAGCCAGAATGCTTATGGCAATCATAGGTAATATTGTGGTTCTCATAAACAATGTTTATTTATTGATTCTTCAAATATGCGCGGCTCGCGCAATATATGAATTATTCTGAATATCCGGAAATATCCGCGGCGGAATTTCCCCGGAATTATGAGACATGCGGAGATTATTTACGTGTGACCACATCTTTTTTTCTTGCAAGAATCTACTTTGAGCGTAAATAAGTAATTGATAATTAATGCTGTTGTGAAAATTTTTCTACTTTTGCCATTTATGGTTTCACTTTAGGCCAAACGGGCTTTGCCGGAGATGTTTTTTGTACTATATTTGGGCATTATTTTACCATACAGAACAATGAAAAATGTACTAACCGTTTCTATATTGATCAGCGTTCTGACCTTCTGCGGACGAAACCAGGCCGTCGATGAAAGTCTTGACCGTGCTGAGTCCTGTATGTCCGCAAGCCCTGATTCCGCACTTGCGATTCTGGAGTCGATTGATTCGATTCATTTCGACTCCAGAAGTCAGAACGCGCGTTATGCCCTCCTCAAGTCGATCGCCCTTGACAAGAACTACATCGACAGGACGGACGACTCTCTCGTCAACATCGCCGTGAACTATTACCGTCACCGCCGCAACGCCCCGTACAAGTTCAAGTCCTACTATTATCAGGCCCGAATCTACCAGAACGCCGGCCTTATGGACAAGGCTATGGAAAGCCTGGTCTGCGCGGAGCATATCAATTCTAATAAAATTGATGATGAGAACCGTGCGAGATTGTATTTTTTGAAGGCACAGTTATTCTCTTCTCAATTTGATATGGACTATGCCAATGAGTCGTTGTCAAAAGCTGCAGAATTATACAAAAGTGCAGGCAAACGAAATAATTATATTACAGCGATACTTTGCAGAGCGAATAATCTTATAATTCAAGATAGGGATGATGAGTTCAATGAATGTATGAGTATTGTTAGTAAGGAGGATTCTCTATCTATACGCAATGAGATTTCATATAATGAGCTTAAAATTTTGTATAGTTTACGTAATGACATAGGTAGAGACTCTCTTTATGTGTTGGTGGAGCATTATCGGCAATGTGTGAATGACTCTTTGAATTCTCCGGGAACTCTTTTGGCTCAGGTGTATTTCAGGCTCGGAAAATATGATTCGGCTATTGACGCTTTGGTGAATCATAGAAATTTTCACGATGTTTCTTCTGATGAATCATATTATCTATTATTGTCAAACACATATGCGAAGAAGAAAGATTATTATTCTGCTTATATGAACTTAATCGAATACTCGACCATAAGTGATTCTTTGGATATGGCTAAAATCAAGTATGAGATAAAGTCAATATGTGAAAAATATGATGAAAAGATAAATGCTCAAAAACAAAAAACGATTCTAATCCTTGCTATAATCGTTATTGCTTTATGTTTTGTTTGGGCCGTCTTTGTTATTCATAAACGCAGGAAGGAAATTATAACATTGAAGTCAAAATATGATGATCTGAGCAATGAGTATATAAGTTTACAAAAGATTAAAGAAGAATATAGTGTATATAAGAATTGTTGTGATACTATTGATGAGATAACAGAAATTCTTAATTGCCGGATCAAGGCTTTAGGATCATTTCTATCTAAGGATATTCCAGACTCCCTTTCTAAAGTTGCGGATAAACTTGATGCTTTAGTTAAAGATAAGACATCTGTGACCGAGAGCATAGGAATGCTTTATGCCATTTATCATCCAAATTTTGTCTTGAGGTTGGAAGGCTTTGGGTTGACGGCATCTGAAATTGGCTATTGCTGTTTATTGCTCCTTGGATTCAAGACTTCAGAACTAAGTGCTATTGTAGACAAATCCAATACCTATAATATAAGCAGTCGTTTAAGACTTAAGATAAAACTGGATTCTTCTGTGCCAAGACTTTCCATCTGGTTGAAGCAACTTTACGCTGAATCTGAGGCTGAAATGGGTAAATAATATATGTGAGTAGAATATAGAAACGTAAAAAGTAGAAAAATCTAAGTGTATTTTATTGAATGATAATGCTTTAAGTGCTTAAAATATATTGCTGTAAAACATAAAGAGTAGAAAAAATCTTCTGAACTTTGCATCAGTAAATTAACTGATACAATGAAAAGATTTTATTTGTTTTTAATGGTATTTGCGCTGCTAGCGGCAGCCGATACTCTGAGTGCAGCGTCTGTCTCTGATGAGAACGACAAGAAAGAGATCGTTCTAACAAAAAGAGATATTGAGAAAAACATCGAAAGATCCAGCTTTGATGGTGTGATGGCATTTTTTTGTTCAGGTGCATCAGAAGTTGAGATCAACTGTTCAAATGAAGGTAACGTTGCGATCTACCTTTTCAACTCCCGTAACCAGATGTGTGGCTATGCCGAGTTCGATTCATCGGTGATGTCCTTTGAAAGGATCAATGTTCCTAAGGAGTCTGGCACTTATAATATCGCCATCATCACCGACAAGTCCTATTCAGAAGGCTCCTTTACAAAGTAGTCTTATATATTTTAATTCTATATCAATTATTTAAAACTAATCACAATGAAAAAGAGTGTTTTTATCTCAGTTTCAATCGTAATGTGCCTTTTTATGGCATCTTGCGGAAAAGAGTTAGCTGTCAACCAAGAGAAGGAGACAGCGGAAGTAGTCAAAAATGATCTTTCCAGGCCGTTAGAGTTTTCCTCGAAAGAAAGTCTCCTTGATGCAATCAAGTCGTTTGATCCAGACGCACCTGCAACCAGATCTCTCGTGACTGGATTTGTTTCCTATTATGATTCTGTTATGCAGGAGGAAGATTATGATGAAAGGCCCAATGCGATATTCAGTGACGCTTTCGGGTCAATCTTGAATCCCGATGGAGAAGTCATATATGGTGATACATTCTTGAAAGTCGGCCTGTTGGGGTTGTTTTATGGTCCGGTAGATGAAATTGACCGTATTCGGTTAATGGCCGAAAGTGGGAATGTTGACATTAATTCATTCGATAAGGTCTTGGTTGGGGACAATGAAGAGTATCGCTTCCAAGGTGATCCGTCAATTTACCTTTCAGATACTTTTGGCCTGTTTTCGGATTCACGGTCTTCAGATACTGATGCGGTAGTTACAAGAACAGATATCGCAACTTATTCAGATCCTGCGGCCGGTGTTATTTGGGGAGAGGTCAAAACTAAGAAAGGTGGCGAAATGGATAATGATTATATCTGGCCAAGAGGTAGTGCCCAAAAAACAAATTTCACCAGCAAGGTTGTAAATGATACTAAAATATATAAGCAACACTATGCTGGATTATACGATGAAAGTGGGGTCAAGACTAAAACTATGAAGAAAAAAGGCATCTTTTGGAATAAATTCACTGCTGATGTAACTTCTGCCGTGACAGATGTTTTGATAGCTGAGCAAGGTTTTGAACTTAAACAAACTCCATCTTATGGTTGGTATGATGTGTCTAAAACTCATTACAAAGGTGAGACTTTTATGATCGCCACGAAGATTGTCGCTTCTTATACGGGGCTGCCAGTGAATTCTAAGGCTGTCGAGAATGAATGTAATGCGGCTTTGATATGGGCCAAGCAAAATGGCGTGGATATTTCTGACGTTGAAGGAGTAAGGTACGTTGTGACATCAATGCCTGATATAAGTCCTGTAAGACTGAAAAATAAAATTGTACAAAAACACGATTCCAAGAACACTCTGATATTTAATCTGTTGACTTCTGGAGGTACATTCTATATTGATGAAGGGATGGTGAATGGCTTTAAAAACAAAGGTACTTCTCCGTATAGTGTGGATCTTGTCGTATATTATGGATTTTCAGAGTATAATGGGGAAAAGAGGGGATTTAAGTTAATCTGCACACGAAATGCGAATTAAGTCGTTTCGGCATAGTAATTGATGAAAAGTGCTGTCGTATTAATTTAAATAAGTCTATGAAAAAGTGTTTTTTCCAATTGGCCATTACGCTGATTACCTTGTGTGGGGCATTTACAATGTCCGCGCAGGAATCCTTGCCGAGAACCGCCGGCTATAGGGGAAGCGTTACTCTTACCGACCAGTATTTTGCCATTGTCGGTTTTGAAACATCACACGGATATATGTTCAATGAGCATCATTATCTGGGTGCGGGTGTGGGAGGTTTCTTTATCCCTACCGACAACTACCCACGTTTCGGGCAAGTGTTCGTGGATTACCGGGCATACTTGTCTGACAGACCGAGCGCGATGGTGGCTGGTGTCAAGGCTGGTTTCTGTCACGCTTTCAAGACTGATAGCGGGAACCACAATGGCTATAGCTTTATGAATGCCGCTACAGTGGAGCCAAGTCTTGGTTGGATTTGGGGTGGCCGGAAAGGGAACGGCTTCGGCATAAGCCTTGGCGCTCAACTCTTTATCCATAAAGATGATGTGGCGGCCTTGCCGAAAATAAACTTCTTCTACGAGTTTTAGCCCCTACGGTCAGGCGGAATCACAATTGTAAGAGTTTTGCTTGAGATTAACTCATTCGAGGGGAGACGAACTGATCATCGTCTCCCTTTTTTCGTCTTATATCCGTATTGAATTTTATCTGATTGCTGATCTCCGTACTCGTTTATTACCGATGTTGTATCTTTCCCGTACGTGAGTTGTTGCTTCTTGCGCCCGAGGGCGTTACCGGATGTTGCGGCGGACGGGGAGGAGGGCGATGATGTAGCCGATGAGGGCGACACCGATGATGGTGGCGAGGACGTCTTGCCACTGGAGGATTACGGGGTAGGCGTTCACGAGGAAGCTGCCGGGCATCTTGATGAATCCGAAGTGCTGCTGGGCGAGGGAGAAGCCTATTCCTACAACCAGACCGGCGGCGAGGCCGAGGAGGGAGATCAGCCAGCCTTCGAGGGTGAATGTTCGGCGGAGTAGCTTGTCGGTGGCTCCGAGGCTGCGGTAGGTCTCGATGTCATCCTTCTTCTCGATGATTAGCATCGTGATGCTGCCGAAGATGTTCAGTGCGATGATGATGATGACGAAAATGAGGATCAGGAATATCGCCGCCTTCTCGTAACGCATCATCTTGTAGAGGGAGGTGTTCTGCCGGAATCGGTCCAGAACCTTGAAGCCGGGGCCTAATTCTTTCTGAATATCCTTGATCGCGGACCTGAGGTTTTTTGCGGTGGAACCCTCGACAAGCCTCAGTTCCACACCCGAGACCTCCTCCTCGTAGCCGAGCAACTTCCTCATCTGCTCGATCGGCAGGATTATCAAGTCGTTGTCAATCTGCTGGTTGACCGAGAATATTCCTGAAGGGCGCATCCGTACGGTTTCAATCGAGGCCGCCGGATTGGCGAGCGAGAAATTCCTGTCTCTGATCGGGAAATATAATTCCGCGGAGGCGAGGAACGCCGGATTCATTCCCATCTTGTAAGCCAGGCCCGCGCCGACAACCATCTGCGGCAGCTGGCCTTTGTGCAGGGAAAACTCTCCGTTGGTGATGTGTTCCGCAAGAGGAGATTCCGCCTCGAAAGCGCTGTCCACGCCCTTGGCCTTGGCTATTCCCTGATGGCCGTCGTAGTCCACGAACACATTCTCCTGAAGGATGAGGTCATATTCACCGATCATCGGATTCGCCTTGATCCGGTCGAATGCCTCGCCTTCGGGGATGAAGACCTTGCCTTTGGCGGGGGTGATGAGAATGTCCGGCTCGACATTGCTGAGGGTGGATTTCACCAGCTCGTCGAAGCCGTTGTAGATTGAAAGGATGATGATCAGGGCAGCCGTCCCTATAGCCATACCGACGGCGCTGATCGCGGAGATGATGTTGATCACGTTGTGTGACTTCTTCGCGAACAGGTACCGTCGGGCTATGAAAAGGGGCAGGTGCATAACCACCTCTGTTATTCAGGCTTGTAGGAATCCTTCAAGGCAGTCGTCTTATTGAATATCACCTTGTCGGCGGTGCTGTCCGGATCCTTGTAGTAGTAGCCGGTACGCTCGAACTGGACGGCGATTCCGGAGTTGTCCTCAAGAAGGGCCGGCTCGGCGTAACCTTTAGCTATTGTGAGTGACTCCGGGTTGAGGAAGTCCTTGTAGTCCTTGTCCTCAGGAATGGAGTTCATGTCCTCCTTGACGAAGAGACGGTCGTAGTTGCGGATCTCGATCTCTTTTGCATATTCGGTTGACACCCAATGGATCGTGCCTTTGACGGATCTCCACTCTCCACCGCCCGGCCTGGTGGTCGGGTCGTAGGTGCACCTCAGCTCGACAACGTTGCCATCAGCATCCTTGATGACCTCCTCGCACTTGATGATGTAGGTGTATTTCAGACGAACCTCGCCGTCAGGTTTGAGGCGGAAGAACTTCTTCGGAGCGTCCTCCATAAAGTCGTCGCGCTCGATGTAGAATTCTCCCGTGAACGGAACCTTGCGGGTGGCTCCCTCCGGCTCGGCAGGGTTGAGAGGGCAGTCGAACCACTCCACCTTGCCCGGCTCCCAATTCGTCAGAGTGACCTTCAGCGGCTTCTGGACGACCATATACCTGTTCGCCCTTGCGTTGAGATCCTGGCGGACGCACCATTCCAGAAGCTGGATGTCCATCATCTGGTCGCGCTTTGAGACTCCGATCTTCTCGCAGAACATCTTGAGGGCCTCGGCGGTGTAGCCGCGGCGGCGCACTCCGCAGAGGGTTGGCATACGAGGATCGTCCCAACCTGAGACGAGGCCTTTCTGGACGAGTTCCAGAAGTTTCCTCTTGCTCATCAGGGTGTATGTCAGGTTCAGTCTGGCGAACTCGTACTGATGGCTCGGCCAGATCTCAAGGGTCTTGATGAACCAGTCGTACAGAGGTCTGTGGACATCGAACTCAAGGGTGCAGATCGAGTGGGTGATGTGCTCTATGGAGTCGCACTGACCGTGGGTGAAGTCGTACATCGGGTAGATGCACCATTTGTCGCCCGTGCGGTGGTGCGATGCGTGCTTTATCCTGTAAAGAATAGGGTCGCGGAACATCATATTCGGGGAGGCCATATCGATCTTGGCGCGGAGAACCTTCTCTCCGTCAGCGTACTTGCCGGCCTTCATATCCCTGAACAGCTGGAGGTTCTCCTCCACGGAGCGGTTCCTGTAAGGACTCTCGGTTCCCGGTTTGTCCACGGTGCCGCGTCCCTTGCTGATCTCCTCCTGTGTCTGGTCGTCCACGTAGGCCTGACCGCGCTCGATCATCTGCTCGGCCCAGGCGTAGAGCTGGTCGAAATAGTCGGAAGCGTAAAGTTCCTTGTCCCACTGGAAGCCGAGCCACTGGATGTCCTCCTTGATCGAATCGACATATTCAGTGTCCTCCTTGGTCGGGTTGGTGTCGTCAAAGCGGAGGTTGGTCTTTCCGCCGTACTTCTGGGCGAGCCCGAAGTTGATGCAGATGCTCTTCGCGTGTCCGAGATGGAGGTACCCGTTAGGCTCCGGAGGGAAACGTGTCATCACGCTATTAACTCTTCCGGACTTCAGGTCGTCCTCTATTATCTCCTCAAGAAAGTTGAGTCTTTTCGGCTCCTCGGCCGTTGGATTTTTCGCTTCTTCCATTGTTCTGTCAGTATTAAACTCACAAAAATACAAAAATATTCCGCTGTTTGTCCAATCAGGAGGTACTTCTTTCTTTCCGGTAAACAGAAACCTTTTGCCGCATGCAAGAAAGTATTACTAAAATCTGCAATGTCATTATTCAACATTGTACTTTTTTGACCATTTAGAATACTGGTTTGCCAAACATCCGGAAAGCGGTTTGCCGACAAGTTTTTGATGGCTAAATTTGTTTCCGAACAGTGGGGACTACGCCATGATCCCGAAAAGGATCCGGACGTTTTCCGAACAATAACCAGATTCTACACAATGTCACAGTTTTTTGAAGATTCCCTCGCGAAGCTTCGCAAGGAACACGACGCCCTGATACGGCTCAAGAACACAAAAACTTCATCCAACGGCGTTTGGACAAGGTATGCCTATCCTGTCGTCACGGCGGGGCACACTCCTCTGTTTTGGCGCTATGACCTGAATCCGGCGACGAACCCGCGGCTCCTTGAGCGGTTTGGAATCAACAGCGCGTTCAATTCCGGAGCCATCAAGCTGGGCGGCAAGTATATTCTTGTCGTGCGGGTGGAGGGAAGCGACAGGAAATCCTTCTTCGCAGTGGCCGAGAGTGACAACGGAGTGGATAACTTCCGCTTCTGGCCGCATCCGGTGACGATTCCAGGAGAGACGGCGACCAATGTCTATGACATGCGTCTCACTGCGCATGAGGACGGTTGGATCTACGGCGTGTTCTGCGCCGAGTGTCATGACCCCGCCGCCGCTCCCGGAGACCTGTCGTCGGCTGTGGCTTCGGCGGGAGTGGTCCGTACCAAGGATCTCAAGACATGGGAGAGGCTTCCGGACATCAAATCCGCCACCCAGCAGAGAAATGTTGTCCTTCATCCTGAGTTTGTGGATGGAAAGTATGCCTTGTACACACGTCCGCAGGAGGGCTTCATCGATGCGGGAGCCGGCGGGATGGGAATAGGCTGGGCCCTGGTTGACAGCATGGAGAACGCGGAGATCAGGGACGAGAGGATCATCGACACAAGGTACTATCACACTATAAAGGAAGTCAAGAACGGTGAGGGACCGCAACCTCTCAAGACTTCAAAGGGGTGGCTGCATCTGGCTCACGGTGTGCGCGGATGTTCGGCTGGTCTGCGTTATGTGTTGTACATGTACATGACCGCTCTTGATGACCCGACGCATGTCATCGCCGCTCCGGCGGGATACACTCTCGCTCCGGTTGGTGAGGAAAGGGTCGGGGATGTCTCCAATGTCCTGTTCTCCAATGGCTGGGTGGCTGACGATGACGGACGTGTGCTCCTGTACTACGCGTCGAGCGACACGAGGATGCATGTGGCCGAGTCAACGGTTGATAAACTCATCGACTATTGCATGAACACATCTCCTGACGGCCTCACGACATCAGCGTCGGTCGTAACATTGGACAGGATCATCGACGCCAACCTTCCGTTCATCACGGACGAGGACAGATGATGCTTCCGGACAATCACATGAAATTATTAACCAATACAATGAACGTTATGAAGAAAATAAGAAGCCGCCTCTTTTTCATTCTCTTTGGCGCAGCGTCGGTTCTGTTGTCCTGCGGCCAGGAGAAGCGTGATACCGAGGAACTTGTCGATCCGTGGCTTCGTGAGCGCACGCCTGTGGGCTTCCGCCTTGAATCCCAGATAGGAGCGGCTACCATCACACAGGACTGGCGTCATGACGACCAGGGCTCGGTCTATGTGCAGCTGGTCACAGGAAGTCTGGACATGTCCGCCGTAAAGGTTGTCTCGATTGACTTCGCCTACCCGGAAAGCGAGTACTGTCCTACAGCCAGCATCGGCAAAGGAAGCGTTCTGGATCTGTCTGACGGTACGGCCGAGTTCACTGTCACGGCGTACAACGGCGAGACCAGAACCTACACGGTCACCTACGGCCAGTTCAAAGACCCGCTTGAGGGTGTGTATCATCACAGGCTTGTCGGAGGAATCCTGGACGGAGGCTCCGCCGGCACGTCGATGATCATCCATGGCGGATGGCCTGACGCGGAGGTGATGTCCACCGACATGGACAAGTCTTGGCATTGGGGTGAGGGCTACACACATGCCGACGAGCAGGACAACGAGATCAGTTTCATGCTGACTGAGGTTGACAGCGAGACCGGAGCGACATTCGGAACAGTGGTGAACGCTCCTGGGGATGACGGCAAGTACGCCAACTATGTGTACGACAATAAATTCGATGTCAATGAATATTACCGCCAGATTCCCGCAGGCTCAAGCCGCTGGTCCAAGACGGATGTGAATTCCAGTGTGATCAGCATCTATGCGGCTGACGACACGAAGTGGGAGAACCCTCTCTATCAGGTTACCCTTCTCGGTCCGGGGACCATCAGCAACGCGGGCAAGTCCGTGACGGTCGAGAATTGCGCGTTCGCCCGTCATTTCGAGCATGCGGACTGGGTGATCGACAACAACTGGCCTGACACCAGATGGATGGTGGACAACATCCGCAACACGTATTGGATCGCCGAGAAAGTGTCCGATTCCCCGCTTCCTAACCACACAGAACTCTTCTAAGGAATGATGAAAGGAAAATTATCCAAAGCTATGCTTTCTTGCCTGGCCATGGTGCTTGGCATCGCGTCGGCGCAGGCCTGCGGTCCGGAGAACGGCAAAGAGACGCCGGCTGACACAAGGGAACTCTCTGTCTCCCCGGCGACCGCGCAGGTCGGTCACGAGGCGGCGGAATATTCATTCACCGTCAAGACCAATTTTGAATATAAGGTTGTCATCGATGTGGATTGGATCGCTGTCAAGAGCTCCTCACCGACCTCCTTGGTCCTGAATATTAATGAAAACACGTCTGTGACGCCCCGCGAGGCGGATGTAAGGCTTGTGGACAGGAACGACCGCTACTGGTTCAAGACCGTGAAGGTGGTTCAGGACAAGAATCCCGTCCGGAAGGTGAGACTTTCGATCGTGGACAAGAACGCCACCGCGCAGACGAAGGCTCTGTACGCCAATCTGTGGGATCTGGCCGGGAAAGGTTTCATGTTCGGGCATCACGATGACCTGTGGTACGGACGTCACTGGTACGACGAGCCTGGCGGTTCGGACACTAAAGCCGTGTGCGGAGACTATCCGGCGGTGTTCAGCGTGGACCTTGCGTCAATAATGGACAACAGGTACCGGTCGAACTCCAAAGAGAACGAGATCCGCCGCAGGGTGATCCTTGAAGCCAGGGAAAGAGGCGAGGTCATTCTTGCCTGCATCCACATCAACAATCCTCTGACCATTGTCGGCAACGAGAATGGTTACCCTGCCGGGACATCATGGGACAACACCAAGTGCATCGATCAGATTCTCAAGGAGGGCACTGAGGTGCGTGGGCGCTACATCGAGTGGCTTGACCGTCTGGCTGATTTCGCCTGCAATCTGAAAGACAGCAAAGGCGAGTTGATTCCGGTCATATTCAGACCTTATCACGAGTGCACTCAGAGTTGGTCCTGGTGGGGGACCGAGGCTTGCACCTCGACGGAGTACATCCGGTTCTGGCAGTGGACGGTCAAATATCTCAGGGACACAAAGGGAGTGCATAACTTCATCTATGCCGTGTCCCCGCAGATGGACGGCGACTACGGTGAGAACGGCCGTGCCCGTCTGCTGACCAGATGGCCAGGGGATGAATATGTCGATTTCCTTGGGATGGACTGCTACCATGGACTGAACTATAACGCTTTCTCCGCCAACATCGAGGCGATGCAGAAACTCTCCGCCGAAAAGATGAAACCTTGCGGTGTCACCGAGACGGGAGCCGAGGCGTTCACCAACACGGACTATTGGACGAGGTATATTCTTGGCCCGGCGAAGGGGAAGCGGCTTTCCATGGTTGTCATGTGGAGGAACAAATATGTGTCTTCAGAGTCGGACACGCATTATTTCAGCGTGTATCCCGGCCATCCGTCCGAAGACGATTTCCGGACTTTCTACAAGGATGAGAGCACATTGTTCAGCAAGGATCTTCCGGACATGTACTCGATGCCGGAGAATTATGAAGTGAAATAATATTAAAACAAATAATCAATTTATGGCCAAATCGTTCAAAATATTCCTTGTCACGGGCATTCTGCTCGTGCTTGGAGGACTTGCGGCTCCGTTGCAGGCCCAGAACAGGACTGTCAGCGGAGTGGTCAGGGATGACACCGGAGAACCGTTGTTCGGCGCGTTTGTCGTGCAGCAGGGGACGGTGAACGGTATCTCGACGGATTTTGAGGGCAGGTACACCCTCACGGTCCCTTCAGGAGAAGTCACGCTCCAGTTCCAGTTCATCGGTTATGTTACACAGAATGTCAAGGTGCCCGCCGGAAAATCCGTGGCGGATGTCGTGATGAAAACAGACGCCAACCTTATGGAGGAGGTTGTCGTGACAGCGTTCGCCACCCAGAAGAAGGTGAATGTCACGGGAGCGATCTCCTCTGTCAACGGTGGTGATATTCTTTCAACCCCGGTGTCGAACATCTCCAATGCCTTGCTGGGCAACTCGCCGGGAGTCAGCGGACTTCAGACCTCCGGAGAGCCGGGACGCAACGACGCCACCATACATATTCGTGGAATCTCGACTTACGGATCCTCCTCGCCGTTGATCATCATCGACGGTGTGGAGCAGGCTTCCGAGCAGGCTTTCGCCGAGTTCAACGCGATGGACGCCAATGAGATCCAGGGAATATCCATCCTGAAGGACGCGGCTTCCACGGCTGTCTATGGAGTGCGTGGAGCCAACGGTGTCATCATCGTCACCACCAAGCGTGGCTCGGTCGGCAAGCCGGTGATCAACTTCTCGGCCAACTATGGCCTCACATCGGCCTCGCAGCTTCAGGAGGGAACCACGGCTTATGAATATGCCCTGTTCAGGAACGAAGCCATCCGCAACGAGCAGAAGGCATATTCCGGAACGGAAAGTCTCTCCGCTTACATCTACGATGACTATGACCTCTGGAAGTTCAAGAACAACAGGGACTTCACTCCGCAGGAAGTGGATGCCATGTCCTCCCTTACCCCCGCGCAGAAGGAATCCCTGAAGAACTCTCCGGCTCTATATTACGCCTCTCATGACCTTTACAAGGAACAGTTCGACAAGGTCGCTCCTCAGTATCAGGCCAACATGAACATCTCCGGAGGAACGGACAGGGTCAAGTACTTCGTGTCGTTCGGCTATTTCCGTCAGGAAGGAATCACGAGCACGGTCAAGTACTATGACGCCACGACGGAGTCTCTGTTCACACGCTATAATTTCAGGAGCAACATCGATGTGAAGATTCTGGACAATCTCACCCTTACGGTGAACTCGGCCGGTCAGTTCGGAGAGACCAAGGGACCTGGCAACGGCGCTGACCCTTACGACCTCAGCGCGCGCTACAAGATCATCATGCAGTACATCTACGACTGCAACCCGTTCATCAGCCCGGGCATCGTGGACGGTCACCTGATCAGCGGTTTCGCCGGCATCGCCGGTTCCGCCCAGAACCCGTTGGCGACCAAGACGAACAGCAGCATCGGAAACCAGAACGCCGTGTACAATCTTTTGACCAGCGGCTCGGCCACCATCTACAACAGTCTGCTTGACAATTCGTTGAAACTGAATCATCAGATGGATTACCTCCTGCCTGGGCTCAGATCATATGTCACGGTCTCCTATCAGGACAACTACAACAAGTACGTGAAGTACACGCCTTCGATTCCGTCCTATACCATCCAGCGGAACGCCGAGGACCCGAACCTGTTCGATTTCTTCGGAGGCTCCATGGGCGCCGGGTCGTTTGAGTCTTGGGGGTACAGCAACTGGAACAAGTTCTATGTCGACGCGGGGATTGACTGGGCCGGATCGTTCGGCGCGCACAATGTCTCGGCCCTCCTTCTCGGCAAGGCGTCCAAGTACACCATGCCTAACGACTCCTATCACGTCGCTTCTGGCATCATGGGGTTCGTCGGTCGTGTGACCTACAACTACGACGACCGCTACATGGCCGAGTTCAACATGGGTTACAACGGAACCGAGCAGTTCGCCGAAGGCCGTCGTTTCGGCTTCTTCCCCGCGATCTCCGCAGGTTGGGTGATCACCAAGGAACCGTGGTATCCGAGGAATGATATTCTTACATTCGCCAAGATCCGCGCTTCTTATGGAGAAGTCGGCAATGACCAGCTTGGAGGCAGCCGCCGGTACTACTACCTGCCGAACACTTACAACCTCAATCAGGGTGGCTACTGGCTCGGTGACAGTGACGGAACGTCTGACAACACCTATTTCCGGGGAGCGACGGAAGGGACTCTCGGGAACCAGGCGATCACTTGGGAACGCTCCAGAAAATATGATGTCGGAGCCGAGATCAAGTTCTTTGACGACAGGTTGAGCGCGGATTTCGATTATTTCTACGAGAAACGTAACAATATTCTTACAACTCTTGGAATCATTCCGGCCATCTACGGTGTCTCACAGGGCTCCGTGCCTCCCGCCAATGTCGGGATAACCAGCAACAAGGGCTACGAGCTCGCTTTGAACTGGGCTGACAAGAAAGGTGATTTCATCTATTCCGTCGGCGCGGATGTCAGCTGGTTCCGCAACAAGATCATCTACAAGGCGGAGGCAAAGAATCCTTATTACTGGATGAACGCCACCGGGTTCGCCATCGGGCAGCGTTTCGGCCTTGTGAGCGACGGACTGTTCAACACCCAGGAGGAACTGGCCAACAGGCCTTACAACACCTACACATCAAACGCGGCCACCTTGGGCGACATCCGTTACAAGGATCTGGACGGGGACGGTCTGATCAACCAGAACGATGTGGTTCCGATTGGTTATCCGAACTATGCGCAGTACCATTTCAACCTGAAGGCAAGGCTTGGTTATAAGGGATTCGATGTGAAAATCCTTTTCACCGGCAGCGCGGACGGCTCTTACTATCTGAACAGCGGCTACACCATTCCGTTTTTCAAGAACGCCGGCAACGCCTGGAAATGGCAGTATGACGGACGGTGGACGCAGGAGAAATACCTCGCCGGGGAGAAGATCACCTACCCTCGCGCGGCCTACGGAGCCACTTCCTCACACAACAACTACCTGACAAGCGACTACTGGATGGTTTCAACCAACCACATAAAACTGAAGAATGTCGAGATCGGCTACACGTTCGACATGACCAAGATCGCGAACCAGAATGTTGTCCAGGCTCTGAGGCTCTACTTCAACGCCAACAACGTCTATACCTTCAAGAACAAGCTCACACCTTACGGCATCGACCCTGAGACCACGGACGGCAGCACTTATGTCTATCCTCTCACCAAGGTGTTCACATTGGGCGTCAGCCTTCGTTTCTAAAATTATAGGAGAATTAAGTATGAATATATTATCAAAGATTCTTACAGCGGCTGTCGGCCTTTCGGCGCTTTGCTCCTGCAGCATGTTCCTTGAGAAGCCGGACACCACCGGTACGGTCGATCTGGACGCTGTTTTCAGCACGACGAAGAACGCCCAGGCCACATTGATGTCCTGCTACCGCAATGTTCTTCAGCACGGGCTCCCGGGCGGCATGGGCATCTGGCACTGCACCTACGGAGCCATCTCCGGAGAGGTTGGCCGCGGTTACAACTGGCACGGCAGCTACAACATCGTCCAGGCCGGGCTCTCAGTGAACGGGACGGACGGCTCAGACGCCGGGGCTGACAATTACAGCGACAACTGGCGCTTCATCAGGCAGTGCTTCATCGTGAAGGAGAACATCGACAGGGTCGGTGACATGGATGACGCTACCAAGGAAATCATCAAGGCCGAGGCCACCGCTCTGATCGCCTACAGGTACATGGGCATGTTCTACCGTTACGGCGGAGTCCCGATCGTGACCAAATCCTTCGAGGCCAGCGATGACCTCACGGCCGGGCGCGCGACCTTGAAGGAGATGCTTGAATATATTTGTGGACTGTGCGACGAGGCGTACGAAAGGCTTCCGGAGAAATG
The DNA here is from genome assembly GCA_934725575.1 of uncultured Bacteroidales bacterium. Taxonomy (GTDB): domain Bacteria; phylum Bacteroidota; class Bacteroidia; order Bacteroidales; family UBA932; genus Cryptobacteroides. The sequence continues at coordinate 26,292 of CAKVCK010000007.1, read as the reverse complement.
GGACGCGGCCAACACCGGCCGCATGACGAAGGGAGCGGTGCTGGCGATCAAGGCCAGGACTCTCCAGTACGCCGCCCGTCCTCTGTTCAACAGCGCGACCCCTTATCTTGACAACGGTGAGAACAACGCCCTCATCTGCTTCGGCGATTACGACAAGGAACGCTGGAACGATGCCATCAAGGCCAACGAGGAAGTGCTCAAATGGGCCGCCGAGAATGGCGTGACGCTCATCAACACCGGAGGCGCCGGAGTCGGGAAGCCTAATCCGAACGCTTTCGAGGACTATGCGACAGCGTCTTCCCGACCATCCAGCAGGGAGGTCATACTCGCCTACAAACGTGACGAGTTCTGCTCCATAGCCAATTACATAAACTGCTCTCCAAACCAGACCACAAACCGTTACGACACGGATTGCAGCGGAGTTCTCACGAACCACCTCGAGAATTACTATGCGAAGGACGGTTCGGAGCTTAGCTGGCCGAAAATAGGCGAGGCCAGCGCCCGTTCCGGCGCGGATTACCGTGATAATGTGGCCAATCTTGAGCCAAGGGCTCTCGCGGACATAAAGATGGGCGGTTTCGATTCTATGAACAACCCCGGAGACTGGAACTGGTCCAACGCCGGCTGGAACCGTGGCGGTTACGCCGCTGACAAAGGCAAGGGGGATGTTTTCCCTAACGCCATAGACGGAGACAAGGGGTGCGGTGAGCGCACGAAGTTCTACTACAAGGCGGGCACTCGCATCTGGTGCGAGATTCCTCTCTTCCGGCTTGCGGAGACCTATCTCTACCTTGCGGAGGCGTACAATGAATATGGCAACCAGACCAAGGCCCTTGAATATCTCAACGCAGTCCACAACCGCGCCGGTCTTCCTTCGATCAACGAGACCGACCAGGCCAGGCTGCGGGCCATCATCCAGAGGGAGGACATGATTGAGTTCTTCCAGGAGAACCATAAATATTGGTCTGTCAAGCATTGGAAACGTGCCGACATCGCCAACGGGATCTGCGGAGGTGACATGCGCATGCTCCAGTTCAACATCGAGGACACCGATGACGCGACCTGGCCATACGCCGCGAAATGGGTGACATCCTATTGGGACGCCGTGGCCTATACGGCGTTCTGGAGCCCGGCGATGTACCTTGAGCCGTTCCCGCAGACCGAGATCAACAAAGGCACGACAACACAGAATCCTGGATATTGATAGTCAATGGCCAACAAATTAATGAATATCACAATGAATATACTCAACATAAGAAAGTGTGTGGTTCTGGCTGCGGTGTCAGCGCTTGCCGCGGGAAACTTGCGGGCCCAGGACTACTCGGTCTATGACGGGGAGGAGGCTTCGGAGAAAGTGGAGACAAATTCCACCTCCGCTGTGTCAAAGGTCTCCGGAGAGTCCTTGTACAAGACTCCCTCGTCGAATTTCACGAACACCCTCATCGGCATTCCCGGTCTCACGGTGATGCAGGGGACGGGCTCCTATGAGGACAACAAGGCCAAATGGCTTGTCCGTGGCATCGGCAGCTATGCCGTGAGCGATTGGAACACCGCGAAGATATTCGTGGATGGCTTTGAGGTCAATTCTGAATACCTCACAGGCCTTTCGGCTTCGGAAGTGGAATCCGTCGAGGTCCTCAAGGACGGTGCCGCCCTTGCGCTTTATGGCGAGAGGGGAGCGAACGGAGTGATAAGGATCACGACAAAGAGAGGCCGGATAGGGAGCGCCACGGTGACGGCCAGGATGAGATACGGTGTCCAGACACCGGACATCACCAACAAGCCTCTCGGCTCGTATGATTTCGCCTGTCTTTACAACCAGGCGGTCTCGAATGACAACGGCATGGTGTGGTCGCCGGTATATTCAGAGGATCAGCTCTCCGCCTACAGGAACGGCACCGCTCCGGATGTGGATTGGTATGACGCTGCTCTCAAGAGTGTCGGTCAGTTTGCTGACGGAGGGGTTGTCCTGAACGGAGGCTCCAGGAATGCCCGCTACAATGTGAATCTCGACTATCTCAACAACAGCGGCATTCTGAATACTTCCAACACGGATCAGACCAAGAACCTTGGCTGCCAGAAGTTCAATCTCCGCGCTAATCTTGACTTCAACATCCTCAAGATTTTCGAGGTGAAGGTGGATTTCGGTGGCCGCATCGAGATGCTCAAGAGGCCGAACTACGGTGTGGCTCAGTTGTTCAACGACATCGCCACATATCCATCGAACATCTATAATGTGTATGATGATGCGGATGAGTCCCATTATTCAGGCACGGCCCTCTACCCGAACAACCCTTACGCTTCGGTCAACGGCCTCGGCTGGATGTCTTACAAGTCCAGGAGTCTTCAGGGCAACTTCTCCGTGAAGGAAAGGCTGGACGACATCACCAAGGGACTCTATCTACAGGAGTCAATCTCTTTCTACAGTTACACCTTGAGCCAGTACGGAAAGACGAAGAACTACGCGAGGTGGAACGAAGGCGTCACGACGACGACCGACGAGACCACCACCATCACCGCCACCGGCTACGGCTCCAACGGAATGCAGGATTGGAAGCAAGGCGTGGTGACGGCCGGCTATGACAGGGTGTCAGGCAGAAGCACTGTCTCCGCCGCCGTAAACTTCCACCTTTCAGCCTACAAAGGTGACGGCTACTTCTCCTATAAGTACAACACGATGAATCTCAATGGCTTCGCTCACTATGAATATGACAACCGCTACATCGCTGAGCTTGGCTTCTCATATTTCGGGAACGATGCCTATGCTCCCGGCCACAGATGGGCGGCGTATCCTGCCGGATCGGTGGCCTGGATCGTCTCCAACGAGAACTTCCTCAAGGGCGACGATGTACTGAATTTCTTCAAGCTGCGTGCCTCGGCGGGACTTTCCGGAGCGTCCGATTCCGGAGCCACATCGGTTCTGTCCGGCTACAGCTCCAATGGACGCTACCTGTTCAAGGACTACTATACGTACAGCTATGTGGGTTCGTTCTACACAGGAAAGACTTCCGGTGTGTGGCAGAACAGCCTTGTCCCTATGTTCATCAAGAACGAGGACGCGCACGCCGAAAAGAGCATGAAGTACAATCTTGGATTCGACGCGACAATAGCGCGGAATCTCAACATCACGGCTGATTTCTTCCTTGACAAGAGGACTGACATCCTCACGTTGGATAACTCCCTAATGGGCTACTACGGAAAGCAGTTCCTCTTCACCAACTCCGGAAGCATGACCAACAAAGGATTCGAGGTCGCCGCCGGCTGGAGCGGAAAATCCGGTGATTTTGAATATGCCCTCAACGGTCAGGTGACGTTCAGCCGCAACAGGATAGACAACATGAACGAGGTCGCTCCGGCCAACGCTTTCAGTGCCCAGACCGGCCGTCCTGTCGGCACCTATATCGGTCTTGTCGCCGACGGGTTCTACGGTATTGAAGATTTCAACGAAGACGGGACCCTTCTGGCGGATCTACCTGTCCCGGCGTTCGGCAGCGTGCAGCCAGGTGACGTGAAGTACCTTGACCTTGACAGGAACGGAGTCGTGGATCAGAACGATGTCACCAGGATAGGACGTTCGGCCTATCCGGAGTGGTACTTCAGTTTCGGCGTCAGGTTCGGGTACAAGGGGTTTGACATGCAGGTCCTCTTCCAGGGTGTCGCCGGAGTGTCCGCCAACCTTCTTGACAACTGGAACCAGATGGTTGCTTTCGTGGACAACGGCAATGCCTACAATGTCGCAAAGGGAGCGTGGGCGTATTACCCGACCGAGGGAATCGACAACCGCGCGAACGCCACCTACCCTCGCCTGACGACCCAGAGCAACGAGAACAACTACCGTACAAGCTCATTGTGGATCAAGGACGCGTCTTTCCTCAAGCTCCGCAACATCGAGATCGGCTACAATTTCGCCTCCGGCAAGGTGAAGAAATCGGGAATCTCGAATCTCAGGGTCTATCTCAGTGGCCATAATCTCTTCACGGTCAGCCCGCTTCTCAAGGACTACGACTTGGATCCGGAGAACCTTAAAGGTCTCTACCCGGTCATGAGGACGTGGACCGCCGGAGTTGCCATAACTTTCTAAAACAGAGGAATGACGATCATGAAAACAATAAAATTCGGAATATTGGCGACGGCCCTTCTCGCGGCCGCGCATGGGTGCTCGTTCCTGGACACGAGTCTTGACACGAACCGTACCGGAGAGACCATCCTTACAGACAGGAACAGCATCTGGTATTTCGCCAACGCATGCTATTCCCCAATCATCAACGGTTATTCCGTCATTGACGGAAATCTTTTCGCGACAGCTTCCGATGAGGCTCAGCAGACATCCGCGGCTTCGGATGTGATCTATTTCAACAAAGGAATCGTGAACGCGAGCGTGAACCCGATCTCGAACCTCTACAACAACTGCTATGAGGGGATCCGCGCCGTGAACTTCTTCCTCGACTACATCGCTGACGGAAAAGGTGAGGAGATGCTTGCCCGTAACAGAAACCTTGTCACTGACGCCGTCAACTACAAGAGGGATCTCCAATCCCTTGAATGGTACACCGCGGAGGTCCACATCCTTCGCGCGTACTACTACGCCGAACTGGCCAAGATGTACGGTGGTGTGCCTATCGTGGAATCCACAATGGACAAGAGCGGAGGCTCTTTTGTGCCTCGTTCGACTTACGAGGAAGTCATCGACTACATCGTGGGTGAGATTGACGGGTGGAAAGACCGGCTGGCCTGCGACTGGAATGATTTCGCCGAGCGCGAGGGGCGTCTCACCCTTGGCGCCGCCCTTGCTCTCAAGACCAGGGTGCTGCTTTACGCCGCCAGTCCTCTCCACAACCCTTCAAACGACACGGGCAAGTGGATCAGGGCCGCCAAGGCCGCCAATGAGTTCCTCTCGAACTCTGACATCAACTATTCCCTTGACAGTGACTACGAAGGCTATTTCAGCGGTGCCACGTCACTGACAAGCCCGGAAACCATCTATGCCGTGCGCAGGGAAGCGTCGAACACCTTGGAGAAAGCGAATTATCCTATCGCCACCCAAGGCGGAAAGAGCGGAGTCTGCCCGACCCAGAACCTTGTGGACGCCTATGAATATGTCGGGACACCTAACGAGAATGATCCTTATGCCAACAGGGATCCGAGATTCTACGCTTCGATCGTCTATAACACCTGTACCTGGAACGGAAGGACGATAGCCGAGGCTCCGGGTGAGACGGATGACATGTCCAAGGCCAACGCCAGCAGGACAGGGTACTATCTGAGGAAATTCCTAACGGATGAGTTGAACCTGACACAAGGGCAGACCGCCCAGCATAACTGGGTGATGTTCCGTTATGCCGAGGTTCTGCTGAACTATGCGGAGGCTGTCAACGAGGCCTATGGCCCGTCAGTGGTTCCTGCCGGGTTTGTGATGTCGGCAAAGGCGGCCCTGATGAAGGTACGCGACAGGGCCAGCGTCAGCCTCCCTGAGATCAAGGCCGGCACGATCGAGTCGTTCAGGCAGGCTGTCAAGCACGAACGTCAGGTCGAACTCGCGTTCGAGGACCATCGGTACTGGGATCTGCTTCGCTGGAAGGATGCCTCCACTGTCCTGAATGAGCCTGTCAAGGGCGTTTCTGTCAGAAGAAGCGGTGAGGACTATGTTTACCGTACTGTCACGGTGGCATCCCGCACGTTCAACGAGCGTAACTACTATCTGCCTTTCAGCCGCTCTGAGGTGGAGAATTCAAACGGGACACTTCAACAGAATCCAAACTATTAGCAGACAATCACAATGAGAAACATAATACTTTCAGTCATCGCGGCGATGTCGGCCATGCTGGCGGTCTCCTGTCAGAAAGGGGACGGAGAGGCAGACTACGGCAACTCGCTCATATATATTCCTCAGGCTACAGTCAGCGCCGGCATCGACAACTATTATAACGTGCCTTCAGGCGGAGCCGAGAACACCCTTAATTTCGTAACTACCGAAACGGATGTGGACATTTATCTCGGAGTCATGCTTTCCGGAAAGAAGGCTGGTTCGGGATTCAGCGTGAACATTGTCGAGGACAGCGAGGCCTCCATCTCCGCCGCGGCCGCTCTTGGCGCCACTGTCCTGCCATCGTCAGCCTATGAGCTGCCGTCTGTCGTGAATGTGGCGTCGGGCAGGAATTCCGGCACATTCAGTCTCGTCCTCCACAAGGAGTTTGTCATGGAAAACGACGGAACATGCGTGCTGGCTCTCAGACTTGCCGACCCGTCTGCCTACGAACTGTCCTCCAAGGCGACGTCTGTGGTCGTTGTCATTGATGTTGACTCCCTCAAGAAATACTTGTGAATATGAAACGCTTTTTATTGACAATCATCTCGCTGGCGCTTATGGCCACAGTGGCGGACGCTCAGATCATCTCGGTGGACGCTCCGGCATCAGCTCGGAAATATTCAAAAACGGAATTCACTGTCTCCTTGAAAGGGAAATGGGAGAATCCGTACCTTCAGGAGCAGGTGGCCCTTGACATGGCCCTGACTTCTCCGTCGGGAAAGACGCTTGTGCTTCCTTGCTATTATGAGAGCGGAAAAAGCGGAGAACCCAGTGAATGGAAAGCACGTTTCACGGCTCAGGAGACAGGAATATATTCATATACATTCCGTCTGTCGGAATGCGGAGGAATCGTCTCGGAATCCGCTCCCGCATCCTTGAAGGTTAAGCCCGGAAAAGGCCATGGAATATTGCACACCAACGACAACTGGACGTTGAGGCATGATGACGGGACATTGTTCCGTGGCATCGCTGAGAACATCTGCTGGGAGTCACGGGACAATGATGACTCGAAGTTTTTCAGCAAGCTGCATGAACAGGCGGACCGGTTCAATTATGATGTGATGCTTCCGGACTTCGCCGCGAACGGTGGCAATTTCGTGCGTGTCTGGATGTGTTCGTGGAACTTCCCTATCGACAGGCAACGGGCTTTCAACAATTCCCGTTACACTGAGACGACCGGCTACATGAACGCCAGCGCCGTCATGCGTCTTGACGATGTCATCACTTTGGCTGAGAGTCTGGACATCAAGTTCATGCTCTGCATGGGTGCGGGAGATGTGGCCACTGACCGGAATTTCTTCGTCTCCGAGGAAGCGAAGACCCGGTTCAGAAACCGTCTGCGCTACATCGTGGCGCGCTGGGGCTACAGTCCGGCCATCGGAATGTGGGAGTTTTTCAACGAGATTGACAATATCCAGTTCCGTGACAAGAACAATCCTATCCCGGCGGAGGACATAGTGGGATGGCATACGGAGATGGCGAAGTACCTTAAGTCGATAGACCCTTTCGGACACATCACCACGACTTCCATCTCACACCGTGATCTTGCAGGTCTGAACTCGGTTCCGGATCTGGACATCAACCAGAAGCACATCTACAACGCCACATCCGTCATACCTGAGACTATAGTCGATTACGAGAAACGTTTCGGGAAGCCTTATGTGATAGGCGAGTTCGGCCGCGAATGGGACTGGTCGAAGAATTTCGATGATTTCGCTGACGAGATGGACGCTGACTTCCGCAGGGGCCTGTGGTACGGGATATTCTCTCCGACTCCTGTCACTCCGATGAGCTGGTGGTGGGAATATTTCGAGAACAGGAACATGGTCCCTTATTTCAAGGCTGTCCGCAAGGTCTCCGACATGATGCTTGCCGAAAGCGGCGGGAAATTCGAGACTGTGGAGGCTGTCTGTGACGGAGGCGAGGCCTTCGCGCTCAAATGTGGAAGGAATACTTACGTGTATGTGTACAACCCTTCGGACAAACCGGTGACATCGGTCACCGTCAACGCCGGAAAAGGCAAAGTGTCGGCATTTGACTTTGGAGCCCTTGACTTCTCCAGGATTCCGTCAAAAAGTGCGGAAGGTTCCGTTGTCATCCCGTGTTCCGTTCAGAAACTCGGAGAGGCTCTTTACCTGATCAGATAAAACAGTCATGAAACATTTTCTTATATCATTATCTTTCGCCCTGATCGTGTCCAACACCTCATCCTCGGCGGTTACCTTTAATGTTCAATACAACGGCATGTATGCTCCTTTCACCTTGGAGAGTGGCGCCGTTGGCACTTATATTTGGGAATGATATGAAAAGATTGATCATCACTGCGTTGGCTCCGTTGCTGCTGGCCGTGGGTCTCAACGCGCAGAATAATTTCTCGACCCAAGGCTGGTGGGAGCCGGCGGGAAAGACTTACCCTTTGGTGGAGAACGGCTCCATCACCTTCCGTCTTGAGGCGCCGGAAGCGAGGAAAGTGACTCTCCTCTTCGATGAGTGGACCATCCTGAGGCAGGAAATGTCGCGCGGCCAGGACGGAATATGGGAGACCACCGTCTCTGGCGTGAAACCAGGAGTCTATGAATATAAATTCGTTGTGGACGGCAATGTCGTCCTTGACATGAAGAACCCTTCTGTGAAGTTCGGCACGGAGATCTATGCGAACACGGTTGAGGTGACCGGGGCCGAGCCTCGTGTCGATCAGCGTGTCCTGACCGGCAGCCAGGTGGATATTCTTAGCTACAGGTCATCATCCTTGGGCAGGTACCGCAGAATCTGGGTTTATGTCCCGGAGGCATATTTCCGGAACAAAAACAAGAAATTCCCTGTTTTGTACCTTCGGCATGGCGGCGGGGATGACGAGAGCAGCTGGGTGAGAAGCGCCAACGCCGACGCCATCATGGACAACCTCATAGCCGCGGGCAAGGCCGATCCGATGATTGTCGTGATGACGAACGGCCTTACAGACGGATCCTGGGCTGGTGGCAGCTCTCCGGAAGGCATGAAAACCCTGGAGACGGAACTGCTCTCGGATGTCATCCCGCTGGTCGAGTCCCGGTACCGTGTCAAGAAAGACCGCCGGCACAGAGCCATCGCCGGGCTGTCGATGGGCGGAGGCCAGTCTTTCGTGATCGGCCTCAGAAACCTTGACAAGTTTTCGGCCATCGGAGAGTTCTCGTCAGGCCTTCTCAGTGAACCGTTCGACTACGAAAAGTACGGCATTGACCCGGATTCTGTGAAGATCAATGATTCGTTGAACCTGCTATGGGTCTCCTGCGGAACATTGGACACACGTTGGAATGGTCATCAGGCTTTTGACGCCGACCTTACCAGGCGTGGCATCCGTCACACTTTTGACAGTTCCGGGTACGGCCACCAATGGCAGTTTTGGAGAGAGCAGCTGGCTCTTTTCGTACAACAGGTCTTTTAGAAGATAAAAAAGTATGCGCAATATGAAGACAATCAAAAACTTGCTTTTCCTGATGTTCTTTTTCGCCGCCTGCGGTGATCTGACTGAGATTCCGGATGTGGAACCGTCAGGAAAGGATGATCCTGCGAAGGAGGAGGAATTCAGATTCTCCGGAGATGTCACATTCTCGGCCACAATCGAGGACCTCGCCGATGGAACCACGCAGACATGGGCCCAGGGTGATGAGATCCTGATTTACGACGGAACCAAGAGCCAGGCTTCGAAGAATGCCTTCGAAGGCCAGGTGGGACAGTATTCAATGAATGTCACCGACGGGGCCACCGGATTCGTGGCCTACTATCCTTATTCGGAAGATGTCAGAATCGACGGGACAACCGTGAACGCCTCTGTCCCCGTGGATCAGACGGTGGAAGGAAATTACTCATCACGTGTGGCGAAGTCATCCTCCTCGGTCCTGTTCTTCAACAATCTTACCGGGCGTCTGGGCTTTGAGGTGGAGATGGACGGAGTGAAGAAGGTCACCCTCAAGTCATCCGTTCCTGTGGCCGGAGACATCAGCGTTGACTTTTCCGGCTCGATCCCTGTCGTCACCGCCGCAGCGACCGAAGTCACTCTCAGCGGAGACTTTCAGAGAGGGGAGACGTACTGTTTCACCCTCGCCGCCGGACATCTTGGGGACTGCTCGCTGTCCTTGTCTGACGGAGAGACAGTCATCTCACATTATACCGCCGAGAATCTGTCTCTTGGCGCCGGGGCCACACTGTCGTTGGGTGCGATGATCGAGGATGTCCCGACCTACACTGTCTCGAATGTCTGGGTCTATGGCGGAACCGGTCCTGAGTACGGAGGCGGCAAGCTATACGATCTTCTCGAAAAGGAGGAGTACTTCAACAACGAGGATGGCAGAGGCATCTCGGCCATCAAGGATAACTATTTTGAGCTGCGTCACAACGGTGAGTTCGTCAATTGGGCCGGCGAGGACGGCAGGAACTGGTGGATGGTATATTCGGGAACCAACAACCCGGTCAACGGCAAGGACATAGACCTCAAGGAGTTCTATGAGCTTATCCCTCGCCACAAGGCGACATATTCAGTGGATGCCTCCGGCAGGATCACTTTCACCCGCGCCGATGGAAAGGTGACCGAAGGACGGATTGTGCCTGCCGGCAGATGCGCCCTCTCTGAATATGGGCATGAGGTTGATGTGAAAGACCTTGCCATAATGTTCACAATCAGCGGCGGTCATGACGACTGGAACAACATGTACAATGAATATAACGCCATAGCCTGCCGGCCAAGGGTTGTTCTCGTCGAGCTCACTCCGATGGAGACGACTTTCCACACTCCGGAGGCGTCGTGCACCGTGGATGAGGACTTTGAATATGTCGCCCCTCTGGAACCAGGCCAGAAGTTTGACTTCGACTCGTTCCCCGGTTCGTGGAATGTCCGTGGAGGCAACAGTTCCCCGTACGGTATCTGGGTCCTTGGCGGCACCGGTGACGATCCGGCCTTCATCAGCCCGATAGACAAGAGTTGGGATTGGGATGACTCTATCTGGAAGGAGTCTGACAATGGATTGGTTATCAAGGTCAAGGAAAGGACGAACACAGTCATCAAAGGTACGACGAATTACTGGTGCGGAGCCGATGGCGCTTTCTGGAACTATAAATGGAAGGGCACTGAGGATCTTTCAAAGTTCTATGGTCTGCTTCCTCATGGTGAATATGAATTTACCCTTGACTTGGCCACGTTCGTGATCACGTTTGGCAACGGAGCCAAGGCCAATCTGCTCGCGCCTGGCACCCACACATTCATCCACGGCAAGACCTTGGACATACCTGACGGCATGTTCGGCTTTGATTTCGAGATCGGCACCGATGACATGGAGACTCCGTCACCGTCCCGCTGGACCGACATCGACAGGTTCGTTTACGGTCCTCGCGACTATGTGATGATTTTTGAAAAGGAATAATAATTTGTGTAAATTGCGGTCATCTTCCCTTTCGTGAATGTTGAAGGGGGAGATGGCTTGTTTATATTCATCGATCATGACACAGGAAACGCATCAGGATTATCAGCCGCTGATGACCTCAGTCCACAAGGAGGTCACTCCGTTGACAGAGGAGAACTGTCTGTATGTGATAGCAAGGAAGAAGGATAGTTTTGATTTTCCGATACACACCCATGATGTCTTTGAACTGAATTACGTGGAAGGCGCTTCCGGCGCTTTCTGTGTCGTGGGTGACTCGATGCGTGAGATCACTGACTATGAGCTTGTCCTCATCTCCGACACTGACCTGCCTCATGGCTGGCTGAACGGCAATATGAAGCCGGATGGCATGGTCAGCGAGATCACGGTCCAGTTCGCCGGAGAGACATTGAGCGGCTCACTGTTGAACAAGATCCAGTTCAGGAGTGTGAGAAGGATGCTGGAACTGGGACGGAACGGAATCTCTTTCTCTGTCGCCACGATCCTGAAAGTGCGCTCTTTGCTTCATTCCCTTGCCAACGAGACCAAGGGTTTCTACATGATGACGACTTTCCTGAACCTGCTCTACGAACTTTCACTGGATCCGGAGATGGAAGTCCTCTCCGGCAAGTCGGTCGAGAGGGTCGAGATGAAAGGCACATCCAAGAGGATCAGCCAGGTCTGCGACTACATTGAGCGTAACTACGCCGGGCCTATCACCTTGAAGGATGTCTCGGAGGTTGCCTGCATGTCTGAATCCGCGTTCTCGCGCTTCTTCAAGGCCGGCACGGGGAAGAACATCTCCAACTACATCATTGACCTGCGCATCTCCAAGGCCTGCCGTGAACTGATCGACACGAACAAGACCATCTCCGAGATCTGTTTCTCGACAGGATTCAACAACATCTCCAACTTCAACCGGCAGTTCAAGAAATCCAAAGGACGTTCCCCGAAGGATTTCCGTGAGCTCTACCGCAAGAAGCACGTGCTTGTGTAAAACACAAACATAAGCTCAAGCGCGAGGATCACCGCCAGGATGACCAGAACCCAACGCATCACCTTAGGCAGCCCCTTCCAAAGATTGGACGAGGACTCTTCAGTCTCCTGTGTGTCAGGTCTTGCCGTCATGTCATTCTCCCGCTTGACCGCCAAAGCATCCTGAATATCACACATCCTGCTTCTGGTAAGAGGATAGAAGAAGATCACGATGACCGCGATGCCCGCCACGGCCGCCGGAATCCAGCTCATCAGCAGCCACAATCCATTGATGGCTTCCGGAGTCTGGACCGCTCCCGGGCTCGTGTTGTAGCCGAACGCCTTGAGAAGCCACATCACGGCGAAACCACCGAACGCACCTCCGAATTTCTGGGCCATTGAGGCGGATGAGAATATCAAACCGGTGGATGCCGTGCCGTCGCGGTTCTCCGCGAAATCGCTCACATCGGCGTACATGCTCCAGACAAGAGGGGAGATCACACCTGTGAATATGCTGATGACGACCTGGAGAATCAACATCCAAAAATATCCGCCTTGACTGATAGGAATATAGAAGAACAAGGCGCTGAACAGAATCAATGCGGCGAAAGACAGCATGTAGGTGCTCTTCTTTCCGAACTTCTCGGAAAACGGAACCGCAAGAGCCACCCCGACCATATTGCTGACCTCTCCTATCGAAAGGAACAGTCCGGCATAGAACAGGAAGCTGAACGGGCCAAGATTCAGGTTGACATTCTGTCCGATGACATCATTGAAGAAATAGGCCGCCACGCTGCCACGCACTGTGCTGAACAGATTTGAGCAGATCGCCGCACCGATGAGGATCCACCACGGGGCGTTCCTCAAAAGGGATTTCAGGTCGCTGCCCACCGATGCCTTGCTGACCGTGTGCAGTTTCTCCTTTGTCATCCTGAAGCATAGCAGGAAGAGGATGAGACAGAACGCGGCCACCACGATCATCGCGTTTCTCCAGCCGGCAGGGGAGTCGTAACCGCCCAGAATCCGGCACAGAGGCTCCCAGCAGAACAGGGCCAGAAAACTTCCTCCGTAAGCGAAGAACATCCTGAACGAACTCAGGACGGTCTTTGAGTTGGAGTCATCCGTCATCACGCCCAGCATGGCTCCGTAAGGGACGTTGATGCCGGTATAGACGGTCATCATCAGGATGTAGGTCAGGTACGCCCAGACAAGCTTGACGGTCGGTGACGCGGCCGGGGTGGAGAACAGGAATATTCCGCTCAAGGCGAAAGGAACCGCCATCAGAAGTAGGTAAGGACGGTACTTCCCCCACTTTGTCCTGGTTCTGTCAGCCAGTACGCCCATCATGGGGTCGCTCACGGCGTCCCAGATTCTGGTCACTACAAGAAGAAGCGCCACCTGGTCCAGAGTGAGCCCGAAAATGTTGCTGTAGAAGAACGGGAGATAGTAGGAGAAGATCTTCCAGAACATTGAGGATGACATGTCTCCTAAGCCGTAGCCTACTTTCTCGCCGAGTGTGGTTCTTAAATTTCCCATCAGAGTTGATTATTGTTCAAGCGTATGCAAAATTACGCACATACCGAGAGGTAAACAAATACAATTTTGATATTTATGACACTTATTTTTGCAATCACTCCGCATGCCTCTTCATCTCATCGGAGAATTTGGTAACTTTGGATCACTATGGACAGAAAATCAATTCTTGCGGAACTGGAGGGAGACATCCTTCCTTTCTGGATGCGGCGGATGACCGACCCCAAGGGCGGCTTCCTCGGCAGGATGAACGGTGACGGCGACATTGTTTCTGGATCGGAGAAAGGAGCGATCCTTAACTCACGCATTCTCTGGACTTTCGCCTCCGCGTACAGAGTACTCGGAAAAAAGGAATATCTCGACACGGCCACCAGAGCCTACCACGAGATTCGCGACCGCTTCACTGACAAGGAATATGGCGGGATCTTCTGGAGCCTCGACTCCGAAGGCCGCCCGAAGGACACGAAAAAGCAGTTTTACGCCATTGCTTTCGCGATCTACGGTTTGTCTGAATATTTCAGGGCCACAGGCGATGAGGAGGCTCTGGAACTCGCCAAGTCTTTCTATCACAGCATAGAAGAGCACAGTTTAGACCCTTGCTGCGGAGGTTACATCGAGGCCTGCACCCGTGAGTGGGGAACGATCGAGGATATGCGTCTTTCCGACAAGGACCAGAACGACGCGAAGACGATGAACACCCACCTGCATATTCTTGAAGGGTACACCAATCTTTACAGGGTGTGGAAGGATTCCGGATTGGGGAAAAGGCTCTTCGGGCTCATAAGCATATTCATTGATAGGATTATACGTCCGGACGGGCATCTCGACCTTTTCTTCGGGGATGATTGGGCTCCGCACTCCACCGCCATTTCCTACGGGCACGACATCGAGGCTTCCTGGCTTCTTGACGAGGCCGCCGAGGTGCTGGGGGACAAGGAGTTGGCCGCCAAGGTCAAGTCAGTCTGCGCCAAAGTCGCCGCCGCCGCGATGGAAGGCTTCACCCCCGATGGCGGAATGATCTATGAATATGATCCCGCGACCGGCCGTAGGGATTCCGACCGTCACTGGTGGGTCCAGGCAGAGACCGTTGTCGGCTGCTTGAACCAGTACCAGAAAACCGGGGAAGCTACATGGTTGGAATCCGCTGACAATGAATGGTCTTTCATTCGTCACCACCTGATCCGCCCCGACGGCGAATGGTACTGGAGCATCCACCCCGACGACACTCCGAACACCACCGACGACCTCGCCGGTTTCTGGAAGTGCCCCTACCACAACGGCCGCATGTGCCTTGAGGTTCTCGAAAGGGGGCTCTGTTCCATGCGCTGACGCTTCCGTACGGCTATCTGGAATAAATTACGGTAATTATATACGTACGAGTTGACTGTCTTCCTCTGTACCGGAGCCGCCGACTCTTACGTACGCAAATATATTCGCACCTGGAACATAAACTTGCTGATTATCAGGAGAATGATGTTTTAGGTGCGCGTGGCTTCTCGCACCTGGAAGTCCGGGACACCAACAGAGCGCTCTGCCCTAAATTTTCTGTGACTTAGAGGGCAAGGTTATTGACTTTGATCCTTAACCTGTAGATCGCGATTGTTGTGCTCTCATCGTTTTCTATCGGGATATAACTGCTTCCATAGTAGTATCCGTCAGAATATACCAGAAAATTGAAAAACGAAGGGACGTCAACATCCGCCACAAGATCGTGGCCCTTATATATTTGCATGCCGGACTCCCCGTTTTTTGCACTTTTTATGTAAGTTCGGCATAAGACGTCGGAGCCGGGAATGAACCGCAACCCGGTATTGAAGCCAACATGCTGAAGATCCTTCTCGAATAAGGTGGAATTGTCAATCTTTCTTGATACCGTGTAGTCACGATCAATGTCTTTACATTCGTATCCAATTGTGTACAGAGGTTTATCCGGCAATTGATAAACGTAGATCAGTGAGTCAACCGTGTGGTTCACATACATTCTATCTCCCTCGATGGCATATTGGAAGAACTCTAAATGAGGTGTAGGTGAGACTTTGTAGATTTCAGGGAAATGTCCAAACACATCGACCACTTTCATTTGATTCTATGGCCGAGGATTATGATGAAATCCTTATTAGTATCGTCCAATCGTTCTACCTGTTCGTTAAGATAGTTGTATGTGTCTTTTAGTCTGGAATACTCAGAGGACTGTATTTTATATGTATTTACTATTTCTTGATACTGATTTGATATCTTATCCTTCAGAGTTAGGAGTGTATGATATTCATGCTGCAACTTCTTTCTTTTTGCGATCCATGGGACTGGCTGTTTTTGCGTGGCAGATAACTGCTTGATAATTAGCGCGATCGTAAATCACCTGGTGCGAAATTACGTACCAGGTGATCGTTCTGTTGCTTGATAATCAATGTGTTGGGTGCCACGGGCCCACCGCCCACCCACACTACCGCCGTTCGAGAACCTCAAGGCACATGCGGCCGTTGTGGTATGGGCATTTCCAGAAGCCGGCGCGGTCATCGGTGGTGTTCTGGGTGCCGTCGGAGCGGAGGCTCCAGTGCCACTCGCCGTCGGGACAGATGATGTGGTGGCGGGTGAAAGACCATTCGGCCTCGGCTGATTCGAGCCAATTTGACTCTCCGGTTTCGGCCTCGGCTGATTCGAGCCAATGTGACCCTCCGGTTTTCTGGTACCGGTTGATGCAGCCGACGACTGTCTCGGCCTGGACCCACCAGTGGCGGTCGGAATCCCGGCGGCTTGTTCTACTGGACCGGCCAGGACTACCGTGGCGAACCTAACCCGATGGTCTGGCCGGCCACCGGCTCCCAGTTCGGAATCATGGACTACTGCTGCTTCCCGAATGACGAGGCGTTCAGTGGCAAGGCCCAGGTCATCGTCCGTTCGGTTGAAGGCTCGACAGGACCGGTCAGAATCCAGACAGGCGACCAGATTACCGAGATAGAGGTCATCTGAACTTTATTTCTGCTCCAGTACTTTGATGTCGATTTTGTAGATACCGTCGTTCATGTAGCCGTACTGGAATGAAGGCAGACAATAGACAGCGTATAGCTGGAAATGCTTGTCGTCCAGTTTGAGGTTCTGTGCGTCATACTTTGAAAAATCGCGTCCCCATTTGTAATCACTTGGGAAATATGCGTACGCCATGTACTTGCCGTTGAAGAGCATGCCTGTGGGAAATTCGTTGAAGATGATGTGGTTTCCCTCGCAGTGGAACTCCACGTAGTCCGGCGTGCTGCCCATCCATCCGTTGGCGGCATATTCCTCGGCTACCAGACCTTCACGGTATGGATCCATGACACGGTATATCTCCTCCCCGTCCGCCTTGTAGATTTCAGTCCCGTAGGCCTTCTCGAAGATGCATTCATCGAAGTAGTCGCAGTCTCCGTATTTTTTGAACACCAGTTTCTTTGTCACGGTCACAGTGATCGTGCTTCGTCCGGAAGGAGAGACTCCATCGATGATGTCCAGTCTCATCCTGTATTTCTCGGAAGTCTTCAGTTTGCCTGTGTCGCTGAACCTCAGGCGTACCAAGGCCTTGCACGAATTAGGTGAGAAAGTGACCTTGGACGACACCAGTGAGAACACATCGTTAGGATCAGCGTCTTCCCAGACAGGAGTTGACGCATCCTGCGGTGCGGTGTCGTACTTGAATGACACATGAGCCTGCTCCGCCGTGCCGTTGACACCTCTGTAGACAGGAATCTCCAGAGTGCCTTTGTCATCGGGAGATACCTCCGCGTAGAGCACGTTTGAGGCAAAGGCGAATCCGCTTACGCCATCGTAGAGCGCACCTTCATTCTCTCTTGTGCAGGATAGCAGCGCCATGGCCGAGACGCTCAGGAAGATATATTTTAATACATTAGTTCTGAACATAAGGATTCTGATCTTCAGGATTGATGTTTGGATTGTTGTCTATTTCCACCTGGGGTATCATCAGGATGCATTCGATGTAGTCCGCCGGGAAATTGAGATATTCCGGATACTTGCTGAGGTAGTTGGTGTGATTGGACTCTTCACCGTTCACTTTCCAGTACCGTGTCCAGCCTTTGGCGAGCCTGAGAATGTCGAAGATCCGTCCCGTCTCGCCCCAGAGCTCGATTCTGCGCTGCAGCAGGATTTCGTCCAAAAGAGTCTTCACGGTTCCTACCGTGCCGAAAGTCTGCTCATTTCCGCTTAGCGTGCCCAATGTGCCGCTCCAATTGGAATCCCGGCGGCTCATGATCTCTCCAAGCGCGCTCTTGGCCTCGTTGTCGTTGCCCATGCGGCAAAGCGCTTCGGCAAGGATCAGGTAAGCCTCCTCAAGACGCATGAATATGTAGTCCCCCTTGTAGGAATGCTGATCCGCCCATTGGAACTTGAACTGGTTGTAGTTGATGTTGGCTCCATATTTCCATTCCTTCTCGCTCACGCCTATGTTCCCGTTCCACCATCCCTTTCGAATGTCGGAGTCGGGAATCTGGGCATATAGCCAGTTGCTTATGCACTTGGGGGATTCCGCCGCATAATAGACGTTGGTGCATGCGTCCATATTCGAGAAGTATGAGGCGAACACCGTTGACTGGTCGGAGATGATCTCCGCACCCCACATCACCGATGACGAGCTGACGCTGTTGAACGGAGTCTTTCCTGTGGTCCAATCAGTGGTGCTGTCGTCAAATGTGCCTTTGGTCACGGTCGCATCCAACTTGGAGAGCAGCGATGCGTAGGGGGTGCTGATCGCTCTTTTGGCAGCCGCAACCGCTTTGTTCCAGTCGTTCTCGACCAAAGCCACACGGGCCTGGAGCAGACTTGTGGAGTAGAGATCGAGATTGGAGATATGTTTGCGCTTGACACCGCATTCCTCGAACAGAGAGACCGCTGTCTCAAGGTCCTCGTCTATCCGGGCATAGACTTCTCTTACCGGGCTGCGCTTCCTGCCTTTGCTTGATGCGGTTGTCGGCTCGGTGTAGATAGGCACACCCGGAAGGTCCTCATGACCGACCAATGTCTGTTGGAATGACTGGATCAGCATGAAGTAGCTGAACGCCCGCGCCGCGTATGCCTGCGCTGTCGTGCACTTGATTTCATTCTCGTCTCCTGTGGCTGTCTCCGCCGCGGAGATTATGTGGTTGACGTTGCTGATGATTTCGTAGAAATATTCCCATGTGAAGTAGCAACGCCAGATTTTGCTGGTGTAGCGGCTGCGCTGATCGTAGTTGTAGTCCTTCCAGAACCATCCGGCACCTTGTGCTGTCTGCACCATGTCATCGCCCATAAGGTCGGCTGCGAGCGTCACCGCCATATTGCCGAAACATTGATGGGCGTTTGCGGTGACAAAGTTGAGGCGGTTGTACATTGTGGCGTACACTCCGTTCATCGCCACCTGCAGGCCTTCGACGTCAGCCAGGATTTTTTCCTTGTCGACATCTGTGGTAGGAGAGGTCTCCATCAATGAAGAGCATGAGCTGCAAATTGTCGCAGCCAAGATCATAACGATTGGAAATCTTTTCATAAAGCTTAGAATTTAATGTCCACTCCGAGTGAGACTGTACGGTTCGGGGTGTACGTGTAGGAGGTGGATCCTGTAAAGCTGCTCTGTGGATTCAATCCCTTGAGCGCGCTGAACATCAGCAGGTTGTCTCCGGAAGCATAAAGACGGAGTGAACGAATATGGTACTTCTCCAATCCGGTGCTCTTGAAGGTGTAGCCTGCTGAAACACTCTTTATGGTGAAATATGATGCATCGATGAGGAAGCGGTCGTTGATGACAGTCGTGGCGGTGGTAGTGATCTTCGGGACATCTGTGATCTGCCCGGCCTCGGTCCATGCCCGCAGAGAGTTCATGTGATACGTCTGACCTACGTAAGACGGTTCCATCAGGGAACTATAGGTGCTGTCATAGATCTTGCCGCCCAAAGAATATGTGAACAAGGCGGAGATGTCCACATTCTTGATGTGAAGACTGGAGGACAGTGATCCATAGATGTCAGGCAGCCTGCTGCCGCAGAGCCATTTACATCCGGAAGCTATGGTTGCATTGTTGGTCACGTACTCACTACCCTTGACAGGATTGCCATTCTTGTCCTTGGCGTAGGCAAGATAAAGCTGCTCTCCGGTCGCGGGATCAACACCGGCGCTGCGGGCCATGTAGAATGTGTTCACTGCCTCGCCTTCGCGGATAAGGTACACTCCGTTGTTGATGTCCTCACCGTTGCCGGTAAGGGACACAACCTTGTTGTTGACGGTCGAGCCCATGAGCGACACGTTCCAGAACAAGTCCGGAGAGTTGAGAATGTCGTAGCCTAATGTCATGTCCATTCCGGTGTTGTACATTTCCCCGACATTGGCGTAATAGCCGGGGAAGCCCAAGGAGATGGCGATAGGATATTCAAGAAGCATGTCCGTGGTGGTCCTTTTGTACCACTCGATGCTTCCGTTCATCCGGCCGAGTATCTTGAACTCGACTCCAATGTTCACGTTGCCATTCTTCTCCCATGTCACATCCTGATTCTCAAGAGAGGAGATGATGGCTCCTGAATATGTCGCATTCGGGTAGGTCATGTCATAGAGAGCCTGCCAAGCGTAGTATGAGCCGATGTTGTCGTTGCCCTGAATGCCGTAGCTGGCCTTAAGCGTCATGTTGTCCAGCCAGTCTATTCCTTGCATGAACGGCTCCTGTGAAACCCTCCATGATGCTCCAAGTGACCAGAATGTTCCCCATCTGTTCTTTTTGATGAACCGGGAGGACCCGTCAGTGCGCAGGCTTGCTGAAAGGTAGTACTTGTCGGCGAGATTGTAGTTCGCCCTGCACAGCCATGAGTTTATGCTGTAGGTCTCACCGGTGGATGTGGCGTCCGCGAGGGTGGAACCCATTCCAAGCTCCGTAAAGTCATCGAAAGGGAAACCGGTTCTCTGTCCCATAAGATAATGGGATTCGATGTTGTAAAATTCGTGTCCCGCCATAACGTCCACGGTGTGTTCACCGAAAACATGCTTGTAGGACAGCAGTTGGTTCCATGTGTAGCTGCGTGTGCGTTGGTATTCCTTGGTAAGACGTCCGCTGCCGGCCGCGTTTCCGTTGTTGCGGTTGTACTTCGTGTTGTTGTTCTCGTTCAAGATGTCGGCTCCCAGAGAAGTGCTCAGCTTGAAGTCTCCGAATTTTATTCCCAGATGTCCTCGCAGGTTGACATTATCGCTTGTCATGTTGTAGTCGTCATCAAAAAGGGTGGCGATGCAGTTGCGGTTGTTCTGCGCACCTGCCGGCCTTGATGAACCATAGTCAAAGACGCGCTTGCCGTTTTCAAGGATTGCGTTCCCGTCAGAGTCGAGCTCGTACACCGGGTAGATCGGGGCCATCATCATGGCTGTGTACCAGATGTTGTTGGCCTGGGTCCCGGACGCTCCGAGATAGTCGCTTCTTGAATTGGTATAGTTGGCATTGAGACCGAATTCGAACCATTCGTATGGTGTGAATTCCGCGCCGATCCTGGCTGTTATGCGCCGGAACGAGGTCGTCGTGATTGTGCCGTTTTCGTCAAGGTAACCGAGCGACGCCATGTATTTACTCACGTCGGATGCCCCTGACATGGAGAAGAGATATTCCTGACGTGTCGGCAGTTTGGCTTTGGCTTCGCCCAGCCAGTCTGCACTGTATTTGGTCGCCGCGTCTGAGACAACCTTTCCGTCAGCGCCGAACAGGTTCTCCACATCCTTGTCGAAGATGTTGTACCTGTTGTTGATGCCGAGAATATTCTTCGCGAGGCGTGAAGGAGTCAAGGCGACGGCTTCGCGTGGAAGATGGCCTTCCGTATAGACGAGATCATTGTACGTCGCTCTGTACATCTGTTCCATGTACTGTGTGGCGTTGACTGTTTCGTATGGGCTTATCGCCATGGAGTTGAAGCCGACACGGGCAGTGAAGTCTATTGCGATCTTCTCATCGGCGCTCCCACCGCTCTTGGTTGTCACGATGACCACTCCGTTGGCTCCTCTGGAACCGTATAGCGCCCCGGCGGATGCGTCCTTGAGTACTGACAGACTCTCAATGTCGTTGGGATTGATGGAGTTGAGACTCCCGTCGTAGGGTATTCCGTCCACGACGATGAGTGGAGAGCTGCTTGCGTTGATCGAGCCGAACCCTCTCACCATTATGCCCGCTCCGCTGCCCGGCTGGCCGCTTCCGGATGTCGTCATCACTCCGGACATCTGTCCGTCCAACATTCTGGAGACATCCGCGACCGGCCTGTCACGTAACTTGTCGCCCCTTATCGTTTCCGCTGAACCCGTGAACGATTCCTTGGATGCAGTGCCGTAAGCCACCACAAGGACATCGTCGAGGACATTGACATCGGCTGTCATCACGACATTGATCGTGGTGCGGCCGTTCACCGCGATGGTCTGCTCCTGCATCCCGAGGCATGAGAACACCAAAGTCGCGTTCGAAGGAACTGATATGGAATATTTACCGTCAAGGTCGGTGATTGCATGGCTGGTTCCATTCCTTTCAAGAACGGCGACTCCGGGAAGTGGCGCGTTGCCAAAAATATCAGTCACCTGACCGGTGACTGATATTTTCTGTGCCGACAACGACTGCATCGCCGAGAACAGCGCCAGCAACGTGATCAGAACTTGTTTTATTCCCATATTACTCTTTTATGCAACGGGTGGCCGCTCCGTATGATCGGTTGAGCCCGGTTTCGCTGGCGGGATTGCCCCATGCCATATTCTCATAAAATACCGTGTTGGAATTGTCTGTGCGGGTGTTGTACAACGCGCTTCCGCCCACACTCTGGAGAGTACCCTTGGTAGGGTCGATGTTCCCGACCAGAGGGAACCAGTATTCCCTTCCGCCTTTCGTCTTGTAGCGGAAACCGATACTCTTGTCGTAATCCTGGTACCACGGGTATGACTCGTCGTATTTGCTGTCATCGTTCAGCTTGCCGGCTTTCTTATATTCGGTTCTGAATCCCCATCCGTCTCCCGCGGCAGGCATCCACCAGCCTTCAGGACATGGGTCGTAGATTGTCTTAGCGTTGGTCTTGCCGCCCCAAAGGTCGTTGTTCTGTAGGGACGCCTTGTCGGTGAGCCAATCTACAGCCGGCCAGGAACTTGAAGGCGCGTAGTAGAACACATCCGGGTGCTCGATGGCCAACTGGAGGTTTGTGCTCGTGTTGTCGTTGTAGGTCGGCCTTAGTTCTGTCTTTACATAGATCTGGTTGCCGTTGATGTCATACACGCGCTTCTGAGCGCTGGATTCCACGTCATCTCCTCCAGGGAACGGATCCTTGCGCCCCCACTGGTACATCAGGCCGATTGATTCCTTGCTGTACTTTTCCGCGCTTAAAGCTCCGAGATTGCGGTCCATGTATTTGTAAGTAATGCCGTTGGCGTCAGTCCATTCAAAGATGTCGGCCTCAGGGTCATAGTCCGTCACCCAGACATGCCAGCTCCACACAATCCTGTCTCCGTCGCGTGCGGCGACCACAGCGTTGCCTTCCTTGCCGTCAGCAAGCTTGACGACGACGACACCTTCGCTTCCATTCCCTGAAACCGAGTTTACAAGCCCGATGGCATCCTGCCATACAAGTGTCGCGTTGTCGAAGTCCAACGCTGTCGTAGAGTTGCCTTTCACGGCCTTGATTGTAAGGGTTCCGCCAGGTTTGACAATGTGGCAGTTGGCTGCTCCCGCTGTGGTGGTGATCTCAACGATGGAAAGTGAACCGGAATATTCAACCTTCCTGTCGTGGTCGTCAGTCGCGCTGATCCTGATGTCGAGAGTCTGGCCTATTGAAGCCGGGGCATTGTATTTCACTTTGATGATGTCTTCATTGACGGAGGCTTCCGCGTTCCAGCCGGAAGACACTTCAACAACAGGAGTGCCTGCGATCTTGGCCGGAGCCAGATTGAGAACCTTGTAGGACAAACTGAAAGAACCACCGGCCTTGACCGCCATTGAAACAGGCTCTCCCAAAACGGTGATCGAGAGCGGCTCCGAGGCGTTCACTTTGACGCTTACGCTCTTTGTCAGGCTGCGCTTGTGCGTGTCGCTTGCCGTGAGCGAGACTTTGACCTCCGTCGCCTCAGTGATCACTTCCGGAGCTGTCAGTTTGATGGTTCCCTGATAGTTGACATAGTCCACCTTGCCAAGGGCGCAGCTGTACTCGCTATTGTCAACGGAAGGCACAAGATCAAGTGTGGCTCCTTCGGAACCAGTGACGGTGAAAGGAATCTCCAGAGTCTGTCCGGGGTTGACCGTAGGGGCGCTTGTGTCGAAGAATATTCCGAGGTCCCCGTAGGCGTCGTCTCCTTTATTGCCATCGTCAGGCTCGTCGCTTCCGCCTCCTCCGTTGCCGGTCACGGAGACATCCACAAACCTTGTCAGTTTCCTTTGATGCGAGTCGGAGACTTTGAGGAATACCTGTGCCTCAATGTCGCTGGAGATAGTCTTGGAGGCGCTTACCAAGATAACGCCTTGAGCGTTGTCATAGTCGACCTTGCTCAGCTTGCACTTAAGTTTGCTGTTGTCTGAGGACGGCTCGAAGTCGAGCGCGGCACCATCGGTACCAGTGACAGTGAAAGGAATCTCTATGGATTCACCTGCATTGAGGGCGACTTCTTCCGTGTCGAAGATGATGTTCAGCTCACCGAACTGGCTGTCAAACTCGTTATAGGTGCATCCGGCCAAAGCCGACACACCTATGACGAAAATAGTAATGAGTTTGATTAATCTTTTCATCAGATTCAGAGAATATTAGGAATCCTACTCTTTGACGCAACGTGCCGGGAATGCGTAGTTGAGTCCGTATTTGCCCAGAGTCAAGGCGTTGACCTTGATGGAGGAAATGTCATCGTAGTTGCCGTTGCCGGTGGTGTTGACTTTGAACGCACAACCCCTGAAGTACGAAGCGTTCAACTTGCTTGCATAGTCAGGGTCCACGTCTGAGCACCAGACCACAGCGGTAGGTTGAGCCTTGCCGATGCAGTTGGCGAATGAGAATTCCGTTGAGTTGGAGTTGAGTTCTCCTGTGATTGTAAATCTCAGACCGTCATAGACACATCCTCTGAACTGGACTTTCTTCTTGTATCCGGCCGCGTACTTTTCATTGGTGCCGATGACTGACTGGTCAAAAGTCTCGTAGCTGGAGTCCCATAGCTCCTTGACATCTGTGGCAGCCTTGACCGCGGTCCAGGCTTCGGCGCTAGCTACTTTATAGCCGGCAGGACATGGATCGTAGGTGCTTTTCTTGCCACCGTTCTCCCAAAGAGCCTTGAAGTTGTCGGCTCCGAAAGTGGTGGCGTCGGTGGTGATCCAGCTGAACCCGTGCTTCTGCCCGCTGAAATACTTGTTGTTGTAGTAAATTGTAGGATTCTTGATCGCGTTCTCAAGATTATTTGCCTCGGTATTGTTTACAATAGAGATCTCAACTTCGGCACCCGAAGCGTCATAGACCGGCCTTGTCGCATATTCACCGAACCTGATTCCCGGGAACGGATCCTTGCGTCCGTACTGGTAAACGAGACCTACGGAGAGTTCGCTCTTCTCATCGAGGTTCAGCGCGCCGATGTTGCGGTCCTGGAATGTGAAGTCACCGACTTTGACATCCTTCGGAGCGTCTGCCGTTACCCAAAAGAGCCAGCTCCACACGACATCTCCGGAAGCGTCGAGCCCGTTGATGACTGCGTTGCCTTCTTTTCCGGCGGTGAAGTGGACGATGGCGTCTGACTCATTTACCTGCGCGACCTCGGCGAAGAGTCCGACGGCATCCTGCCAGGCGAGGGCAAGCGACACGGCACCGGATTTCTGACCGCTGTTGCCCTTGAGTGTCGGAAACTGCACGTAAGCTCCGGGAGCCACGATGAAGCAGTTTGCGGCGTCGGCAAGCTTCACGAATCCTTCGAGAATTTTCGGAGTCACGCTCACTGTTTTGGAGGCGATCCTGTTGTTGGCCTCGTCGCTGAAGGTGACATTGACGCTGAACGGGGTTCCGTCAAGAATCATGGCAGGGGCGACGATTGTGATGGCTCCGTTGTCATTCCCGGAATTGAGTGTGTAGCTGATCTTGTAATCTTCCACGGCGTTGTCATCGATTTTGACCGAGATGTCATTGCCGCGTACATCATTCAGCGTGAAATCGATGGTGACAGTCTCGCCTGAACTGATGGCGACGGACTTGCCGTCGCTGATGGCAGGAAATTGAGGATCCAGTTCCTCGTAGGACTTTTCGCAGGATGCGAAGCAAGCGGCGATAGCGGTTGCCGCGATGCATTTGAAAATCTGTCTCATTTGTCTTAGTTGTTTTATATACGATTTCTCGTCGGGGCTTGCAAGAAAGCAAATGTTTTTCAAAAATCCAAATTCTTTATTCTATTAGTACTTGATTATAAACGTTTTATACGAAAATTGCATGGCCGGTGAACTTTAATGATTATCACTGAACCCCTACTTATTCATTACTGAACGATTACTTTGGAACATGAAATACTTTTGAATAGAAACGTATTCTGATAAAATGATATTTTTTAGACTTCCTGATTAGAAATTTGCGTTATCGGAGGAATTCATGGGGCGGTGGAGTTGATTTCTGGCAG
>CAKVCK010000006.1 GCA_934725575.1 uncultured Bacteroidales bacterium | reverse complement strand
GCTGCCGACTCTCAGGTGTGTGAATATGTTCGCACCTGGAACGCCAACACACTAGATATCAAGCGGATGCGGTTCCAAGTGCGTTTGGTTTTTCACACCTGGAAGTCAGAGGCACCAATAGAACGCTCTGTAACGAGGCCACCGACTCTCAGGTGTGTGAATATGTTCGCACCTGGAACACTAACACAATCACTATCAGTGGAATGAAGTTTTAGGTGCGGACGATTATTCGCACCTGGAAGGGTTTATGAGGGGACACTCGGAGATTTCATTGGGGAATTGGAGGAATCTCTTTCGGGAAACGGATTCATTTCACTAAATTTGTCTTGCGGTTAAGATAACAGTTGGAATTCCGGCAAGGATAGCGACGGGGTTTCCAGCTATGGCAGCAATGAAACTTACTGTAAAGGCAGCAGCCAGATTCCGGCAAGGACTGCAACGGGACTCCGGCAGGAGACAGTAGCGAAGTCGCAGGCAATAATAGCGGCAAGGATGCCGGCAAGGACTGCAACGGGACTCCGGCAGGAGACAGTAGCGAAGTCGCAGGCAATAATAGCGGCAAGGATGCCGGCAAGGACTGCAACGGGACTCCGGCAGGAGACAGTAGCGAAGTCGCCGGCAATAATAGCAGCAAGGCTTCCGGCAAGGATGCCACGGGGCTTGCGGCAACGACAATGACAACGGCAGCGACGAGTACAATGACGGCAGCGGCGGGCCCTTGCGACAATGATGACAAGGCGGCTGGCGGCAAGGATGACTAAGTGACTTCCGGGCGACAGTCATAAAACAAACATAACAATAAACAACACACTATGGCATTAAGACACAACAGGATATTCATAAGTGGGGCGGCGGTTTTGCTGACCCTGATTGGAGGGGCGGCGGCTTCAGGGACGGCGGCCGCTCAGGCATATTCACAACAGGACATTCATTTCAAGGCGCCGGGGGTGCCGAGGCAGGTGGTGTTCGCCGGGGACACGGTGCGGTTCAGCAGGAGCGACCTCTATGAGAGGATGGACCGGGAGCTGATTTCATTCACGTATATGCACTCGAACTCGATCCTGATGCTCAAAAAGTCGGACCGCTACTTCAGGCAGGTCGAGCCGATCCTCAAGAAATATGGCATTCCAGATGACCTGAAGTACCTTATGGCGATCGAAAGCAACCTCAACCCGAAGGCATATTCATCGGCGGGAGCTGCCGGACTTTGGCAGTTCACGAAGACTACGGGGAAGGAATATGGGCTTGTCATCGACGGCGAGGTGGACGAGAGGTACAACATCGAGAAGGAGACCGAGGCTGCGTGCAAGTACCTGAAGCGGGCGTATGAGAAATACGGGGACTGGATGACGGTGGCGGCGAGCTACAATGCGGGGCAAGGGGGAATATCCCGACGGTTGGAGAGCCAAAGGCAGAAGTCGGCGCTGGATCTGTGGATGGTCGAGGAGACTTCGAGATATATGTTCAGGGTGCTGTCGGCGAAGATGTTCTTCGAGAATCCGGCGGCGTTCGGGTTCAAGGTGGAGTCATTTGAAAAGTACCCGTATTACTCTCCTAAAGAGGTGGTTACGGTCAGCGGGAGCATCGCGAGTCTGGTGGATTTCGCAGAGGAGCACGGGGTGACGTATTTCCAGCTCAAGGAGGCGAATCTTTGGCTGCGGGACGACAAGCTGCTTAACAAGAACGGGAGGACCTACCAGATTGTGATTCCTAACGGGAAGTGACGCTTCAGCAGGCTCAGCGACCGAAAGGTTACAGTTCCAGCGGTGGCGCGCTTCGGCAGGCTCAGCGACCGAAGCCAAACTCCCAAGTAATCAAAACCAGTCCAGTTCCAGAAGCTCAGCGAAGTCGTCAATGAGATAGTCTGCCCCGGAATCGGCGAGTTCCTCACGGGAAGCGTTGCCATAGGTCACACCGCAGGTCCTGGCCCCCGCACGTTTGCCCATCAGAATGTCATACGGCATATCCCCGACAACGAGGGTCTCCCCCGCCCCGAACCCTAACTCCTTCAGAGTCAAAAGCACCGGTTCCGGATCAGGCTTCGCCTTCTTTACATTGTCAGCACCGAGCACAAGCGAAATTTCCTTGTCAAAACCGAAAGTCCTGACAAAATCCATCAGCGAACGGTTGGAGCGGGACGAAGCGATAGACAGCGTGAACCCACGCCGCCTCAACTCCCGAAGCGTCTGCGTCACGTGCGGAAAGACCGTCGGCACCAGCAGCTTTTTGTTTTCCTCGAATATGTCCCTATAGGCTTCGGCGCATTCATTCGCCTGCTCCACGGTCAATGACGGGAATATGGTCCTGAAGCTCTCGCTGAGCGGCAGGCCGATCGTCGCGGCGCAGACATCCTCCTCAGCCACCGGCAGGCACAGCTTCTCCATCGTCATACGGAGCGTCCTGACAATGGTTTTCCGCGTGTCGCAAAGCGTGCCGTCAAAATCGAATATTACAAGTCCTGTGTTCATATAAGGACAAAATTAACTCAAATTGTCGAATATTCAAGGCCGCGGCACAAAAATGGCTCTCTCCCCTACCGCGGACGAAAAGTGACGGTCTATGAATATGCCGGCTCACCTTCCCCGCAACGTTACTATTTAATTAACAATAAATTAAAAGTTATGAATATCAAAGGAAAACTCACACGCGCGCTTTGCGTCATCGCTTCGATGGCTTTCTTTCCGGTGCTCACTACGGCGGCGGAAACGTCATTAATGGAGGAGCTGTTCGATCCTACTCAAACAGAAGACCCTGCGCTAACGGAGTCTGAAATTCTTGCGCCAATGGAGTCAATGAGGTCAACGGAATCGTTGGAGTCAAACGTCTCATCAACAGCGAACTGTATTATGACTGCCTTGCAGGCCGCGGACGATCCGAACTCCTCTGCGGACAGCATCATCGGGAACTATCTCGTTGAGTTCAAAGGGGAGAAGAGCAAGGTCAAGATCTCAAAAGGGGCCGACGGCACTTACACGGCTCAGATCTACTGGGTGGAGAACCGTCTTGAGAAAGACGGGACGGTCCGCAAGGACAGCAAGAATCCCAACAAGTCACTCAGGAATGTGGACTGCGACAAGATCGTGATCTTCAAGGGTTTGAAGTACGATTCCTCAGCCAAGATCTGGACCGGAGCCAACATCTATGATCCAGTGCGCGGAATCAACGCCAGCCTCAAGGCCTGGTTCAAGGATCCTAAGACGCTGGCTTTGAAAGGAAGCAAGATGGGATTCTCGGAGACGGTCACTTGGACACGTATGTAAACTATTGAAAAACGGATAGGAAATCCCCGTGCACTGTGGTGGTTCGACAAGCTCACCAACCGCCGAGTGCACGGGGATCTTTCGTTTATCAGATTGTCGCTTCGATGGTTGGTGAGCCTGTCGAACCACAAGCTCAGCTACAGGTAGACTACTCCTCCGGAAGGAACATCGGGTCCCAGGCCGGGAGGAGGGTCGGCTTCTGATTGAGCATATTCATAACGTCCGAAGGAACGTACTTCTTCTCGACCACGAGACGGAACATATAGTTGTCGAACCACTCGTCGGTCATAATGAGGTTGCCCTTGTAGCCGGAATCGGCACCCCAGCTGTTCTCAACCATCCATTTCACAGGCTTGCCGTCCTTAAGGTCCACAGCGATGAGGGTCATCGCGTGCGACGAGCCGCTGGCGTGTGTCTGCACCCTCTGGCGCTTGTCCATCGGGAATGTCGTTCCGAAAAGAGAGCCGTAATCGAAATTGTTCAGATCGAGAGTACCCTTCTGGCGGTCCATAAACTTGGCCACGTCGCAGGAGAAGTACATCGCCGTATTGTCCTTGATGGAGGCGATGGCCATCTCCTTGATCCTCTCGATAGGGAGGTTGATGTAGAGCCAGTTCTGTCCGTCATAGACGTGACGGTCGTAGTCGATCTCATAGACCTTGCCATATTCACGGGTAGGGTCGTTCATCACCATAATATAGTTGTTCTCAAGATCCGCTCCGACATATTCATTGTAGAAAGACTTCGGGGTGTAGGTCTTGGTGCTGACGAAGTTGCCCTTGGAGTCGTAGCGCGTCCACTCGAACTCAACCGGCGGCTCGCCGAGACAGAGAACCAGCATCCGGTAGATCTCTTTGAGCATCTCGGTCTTCATCGCAGGGCAGTCCTTGGCAGCAGCGTCACGAAGTTTGAGTCCGTCCTCACGGAGCTTGGTGGCGATCTGGGCGCGCATCTGGGAAGTGTTGTTGGCGCAGTAGGTCTCAGGCATAACATCGGACGGAACGACACCGTATTTCATAATGAGGTTGGACACTCCGGTGAACTGTCCGCCGTCCCCGATCGGGTTGCGGAACAGCCAGTCAACCTTGCGGTCATCGAAGCTCAGTCCCTTCGTGTCGATCACACCCTGAAGAAAAAGGTTGGCCTTCTCAAGCTGGTCGTAGAAGAACACATAGTTCTGCGAGAACGTGAAAGCTCCAAGGTCGTATTTGTCGATCATCCTGGATCTGAGGACATTGAGTCCGGTGAACAGCCAGCAGCGGCCGGAGGATTTCTGGTTGGTGCGCCCCTTGGTCTTCACCTCGTCGGAGAAGTGGGTGTCGATCATCGCGATGTTCTCGGAATTGGCGGCGAGGACATTGATGGCGGCGGCGTTGAGGGCGTTGCGGACAGCCTTGTCTGAGGCCGTGCCTTCATAACCTTTACGGATCTCGGTCAGCATCTCGGCGGAGATACCCCCGTTTTTGGACTGTTTCTGGGCGAAAGCGCCGGTCCCGCAGAGAACCAGAAGCGCGGACGCAAGGATAAGAGTCTTTTTGTTCATAATTATTCAAAGATTTGGTGTAAATTTAACGAAAATTTTCGGGAATATCCGAAAGATTGTAAGAAGTCGCTCAATTTGACGGACGGCTTCGATGACAGTTCCCAAGATGAAGAGTCGCTCTAAAATATTCCTGCTCACTGTGGCGGTTCTGTCGCTCGCCGGGATCGATCTGGCCACCGGAGCGACCGGACTGGCCGTGATGGATGCGGGCATATTCCTGAAACTCAGGCTTCCAAGGATGCTGACGGCTGTCCTTGCCGGCGCGTGTCTTTCCCTCGCCGGACTCCAGATGCAAAGCGTGTTCCGCAATCCGCTCGCCGACCCACACATTATGGGCGTGAGCGCGGGAGCCGGAACCGGGGCGGCGATGGCGACCCTCCTCATCGGCGCTTCCCTACCCGCCGTTTTGTCCGGCTTGACCGTGGCCGCCGCGGCTTTCGCCGGAGCGCTGCTGACTTCCCTACTGGTTGTCACCGTGGCATCTAAATTCCAGAGTGCCACAACATTGCTGATCTTCGGCGTGATGCTGGGGTTCATCTTCAGCGCCGCGACCTCCATCCTTGAATATTCCGCCAACGCCGAAAGCCTGAAAGTATTCTACAGCTGGTCGGCGGGAAGTTTCTCCGGAAGCCGGCCGGGCGAAGTGGCGGTGATCGCAGGGGCGCTCTTCACCGGAACGGCGCTTACCTATATTAACAGCAAAGGACTGGACATAGCCCTTTTCGGGGATGAATATGCCAGCCTGGCGGGCGCGGACATCTCCCGGATCCGCGGCATCGCGATGATCGGGAGCTGCCTGATGGCCGGGGCTGTCACGGCGTTCTGCGGGCCGCTTGGCTTTGTCGGAATCGTGGCCCCGCACATCGCCAGAGGCTTTCTCGGCACTTCCGTGCACTTGAAGGTTATCCCGGCGGTGATGCTCACGGGAGCGGGACTCTCCCTTGTCGCCGACATACTTTCAAGCGCCTTCCCCGCTCCCCTGCCTGTCGGAAGCACGATGGCGCTGATCGGCATCCCTATCATTCTGGCCATTCTGATGAAAAGGAGGTGAATATGCTGAAAGCAAGCGAATTGATCATAGGCCACAGAGGCATCAAGGCCAACGGGCCACTGACTTTTGAATATTCCGACGGACAGTCCGTGATGCTCCAAGGGCCGAACGGCAGCGGGAAGAGCACGCTTATGAAGACAATCGCGGGGCTCCTTCCGCCACTTTCGGGCGGCTTCTCGGCTGGCGGCCCGGTCGTGATGGTGCCCACACATATTCCTAAAGTCAAAGGATTCTCTGTCAGGGAGTTCATCCGCACGAGCCTGTTCTCGGCGTCGGGTATATTCAGAAAACTGGACTCTGCGGCGGAGGCCGCTATGGAGGATGCGATCCGCACGCTCGGCCTCGGCTCATTGGCCAACAAGGACATCAGCCTCATCTCCGATGGGGAGTTCCAGAAAGCGTGCATCGCCACGGCCTTGACCAGAAAGGCGAACGTGCTGCTTCTGGACGAGCCTACCGCCTTTCTGGACGTGGACAACCGGGTTATGGTCCTTCGCACCCTCCAGAACCTTGCGCACACAACCGGGATTACGGTGATCTTCTCCACGCACGACATTTACGATGGGGCACGGTTCTCCGATGCGACACTCCGGCTCGGGCAAAAGTTTTGAAACCAAGGAACATTTTCGTATCTTTGTAAAGATAGGGGCTGATCCGGACGGAGCGACAGCCCGCTGACAAAACAAAAAGGATAATGCCGGGAAAGATATTCTTCATAGACGGGCACGCACTGATCTTCAAGATGTACTATGCGTTCCTCAGAAGGCCGATGATCAACTCCAAGGGAGCCGATATGTCGATTCTTTACGGGTTCACCAAGTACATACTCGAACTGCTTGCAAGGGAAAAGCCGGACTACCTGGCCGTGGCTTTCGACCCGCCGGGCGGCACGTTTAGGAACAAGATGTACCCCGAGTACAAGGCGAACCGCAAGGAGACTCCGCAGCTGGTCATCGACGCCCTTGAGCCGTTGATGGAATTATGCAAGGCGATGAATATCCCGACCTTGATGCTGAAGGGATTCGAGGCCGATGATGTGATCGGTTCTATGGCCAAACGCTGCGCAGGGGAAGGGTTGGATGTCTTTATGGTGACTCCGGACAAGGATTACGGACAGCTTATCGAACCGCACATCTGGCAGTACAAGCCTGGAAAGGCCGGCAATGACAACGAGATCATCGGTGTCAAGGAAATCTGTGAGAGGTACGGGATCAATTCCCCGGGACAGGTCATCGATATGCTGACCATCTGTGGGGACACAGCCGACAATGTGCCCGGTGTGAAGGGTGTCGGCGAGGTCGGAGCCAGCAAGCTGGTCGCCAAGTACGGTTCCGTCAAGGAGATCTACGAGCATCTGGACGAGCTGACTCCTCGGCAGAAGACCCAGTTCGAGGACGCGCGGGACCACATCGGGCTCAGCCACGAGCTCGTCACCATCAAGACGGACATCGAGGTTGACATCCCAACAGATGGGTTGAAGGTCAATCAGGAATACGGTCCTGAATTGGCGGACCTCTTTGAGAAATACGAATTTAACTCCCTTAACAGATTCATAGGCCACGTCGGTTCGGCGGAGAAAAAGCCGGATGCCGATCTGCCGGAGATCGCCAAGGTGCGTCCGGCAGAGGCTGTCAAGGCCGCCGTGAAGGCAGGATTGTGCTCGGTAATCACTGAAGGAGCCGACGGGAGCATATTCACAAAAACAAGAAGGATCATTGTCGGGGCTCGCTCCGGGGAGAGGATTGTCGCGGCGGAAGGCGGTCTGCAGGAGTTCAAGGCGCTGCTTGAGAATGACACGGTCGCAAAATGCGGCGACGACCTTAAGAGGCAGATGAATATTATGGCCGCCGGTGGTGTGTCGCTTCAAGGCAGGCTGCACGACATCGCCTTGATGCACTATCTACTTGACCCTGAGAAGAGTCACA
Source organism: uncultured Bacteroidales bacterium (assembly GCA_934725575.1). GTDB lineage: Bacteria > Bacteroidota > Bacteroidia > Bacteroidales > UBA932 > Cryptobacteroides. The sequence continues at coordinate 133,758 of CAKVCK010000006.1, read as the reverse complement.
AGATCGAAGTGCTGGCGCAGGGCGTTCTGGGAGTGTCGCTTGACGACGCTTCCGCAAAGACCTCCGTACCATCCACAGGTTCCCTGTTCGATGACATTCCTTCGGACGAGGTCTCGGTGGACAGAAGCAAGGAGGCCGCGATACTGCTGCTGCTTCAGGAAAGGCTTCGCGAGGATCTGGACAAGGCTTCGGTCACGGATCTGTACGACACAATGGAGGAGCCGCTGCTGAAGGTGCTCTCCAGGATGGAGCGCAACGGGGTCAGGGTTGACCTAAACTCATTGAAGGATTTCACCGCTCATCTACGTGCTGAGGTGACATCCCGTGAAGCAAAGATCCGTGAGATGGCCGGAGAGCCAAATCTCAACGTCTCGTCTCCGAAACAGATCGGGGAGTTGCTGTTCGAGAAACTGCGACTTTCCGACAAGCCGAAGAAGAACGCCAACGGGACATATTCAACGGAAGAATCCACCCTGCTGGATCTGGCGGAGAAGCATCCTATCATCGACGAGATTCTTGAATATCGCGCCGTGCGGAAGCTGCTGTCCACCTACATAGAGCCGTTCCCCGGTTACATAGATCCGTCTGACGGCAAGGTGCACACGACCTTCAATCAAGCGCTTACGGCCACTGGCAGACTCAGTTCATCGAACCCGAACCTCCAGAATATTCCTATAAGGTCAGAACAAGGAAAGGAGATCCGCAAGGCCTTCGTGCCGAGCGCTCCGGACGGCCTGATTCTGTCCGCGGACTATTCTCAGATCGAGCTGAGGATTATGGCGCACCTGAGCTGCGACCAGCATCTGATCAACGCTTTCAAGGACGGGATAGATGTCCACGCGGCGACCGCCGCGAAGATTTTCGGGATCCCTCACGAGCAGGTAACCGCCGACCAAAGGCGCATCGCCAAGACAGCCAATTTCGGGATTATGTACGGAATCTCGGCTTTCGGACTGGCACAGAGATTGAGAATAGGCCGCAAGGAGGCCCAGAATATCATAGAAGACTACTTCGCGGGATTCCCGTCCATCCGCTCGTTCATCGAGGACACAAAGGCGGCGGCGAGGGAGACCGGCTACGTTGAGACCATCTTCGGAAGAAGAAGGTATATACCTGACATCAATTCCAAGAACGGAACGCTGAGGGCTCTCGCCGAGAGGAACGCCGTGAACGCGCCGATCCAAGGCACTTCCGCCGACATCATCAAGATGGCGATGATCGAGGTGGACAAGAGTATTGCCGGAATGAAGAGCCGGATGGTTCTCCAGATCCACGACGAGCTTGTGTTCGATGCGGTTCCCGAGGAGATTGATGAACTTAGACAGATCGTCATTGACCGTATGGAAAATGTCGTGAAACTTTCAGTACCACTAACAGTTGAATGCAATTATGGGAAAAATTGGCTTGAAGCCCACTGATGAGCTGATCATCCTGGCCCAGAAGGGTAACGGACTTGCGTTTACCGCCCTTTGGGACCGCCACATCGAGCAATTGAGGTCTTACATCAAGGCCCGTTTCAAGAATATAGACGACTACGTTGCCGATGACATCTGCAGCCGGAGCTTCGAGAAGGCCTTCCGGCAGATTCTGAACTACGATCAGTACAAGAGTCGTTTCCTGACCTGGCTCTGCACAATAGCGAAGAACACGGCTTTGGACACTCTGGAGCAGGAGCAGAGGGTGCATCCGAAGAACCAGATCGTCTATCTTGACGACGAGAACAAGCCTTCAGGTGTCGAAGGGATTCCTGACCAGACCGAGGACGCTCTCAACTCCCTCATCAAGATCGAGAATGAGGAGGAGCACAACAAGTACATCGACCGGCTGCCTGACCTTTACAGGGATATCGCCCGCAAGAGGCTGATCGAAGGAATGAAGTACAACGAGATAGCCGAGGCTCTTCAGATGGAACTCAACACCGTCAAGACCAGGATCCGCCGCGCGAAGCAGATGATCGACGACCTCCGTAGGAAAGAGGAGGAAGGAATATGATGACGTTCGCCGATTTCGAGGTTTTGCTGAAGGCCTCGTTTCCGGATGTCACAGAACGGATGCTTGAGCGTTTCAGGCTGATGGACGGCGGCTACCGCGACTGGAACGCCAAGATCAACGTCATCTCACGCAAGGACATCGACGGCCTGTACGACCACCACATCCTCCACTCGCTTGCCATAGCTGAATATCTCCGAACGCAGCGTCCGGAGATATATTCATTGTTCACAGCCCCACACACTGAAGGTCCGGAGGGGGCCGCTGGCTCCAATTCACAGGCGGAAGTGCCACAGGCCGTATTAAAGGTTCTGGACCTTGGCACCGGCGGCGGATTCCCGGGCATCCCGCTTGCCGTGATATTTCCGAACGTGAAGTTCACCCTTTGCGACTCCGTCGGCAAGAAAACCATCGTGGCCAAAGAAATAGCGAATATGCTCGGACTTGAAAACGTCGAGATCGTCAACGCCCGCGCCGAGAGCCTTCCCGTCAGGTTCGACTTCATTGTGTCCCGCGCCGTGGCCTCCCTCACCGATTTCTATCCGTGGGTGAAAGGGAAATATACCCGATCCATCCTCTATCTGAAAGGCGGTGACATCAACGAGGAGATCTGCGACCTTATGGCACGCGAGCGCCTCCGCAAAGGATCCGTCTCCACCTGGCCCGTCACCCAATGGCTCACAGACCCCTATTTCGACGGCAAGTTCATCATTGACATACGGCGGTAGTTCCAGTTACGGCACGCTCATCGACCGGAATATATGTCTCGCCAGCAGGCCGTTGGTACACTGATATTTTTTTTCAACTACTATTCCGATCCTGTTTTGTTGGCCGGAAATGAGTCCTCGGCAAAGACAATGGTAAGAAAAAATATTTTTGTTTTTTAATACGGTTTTTCTGTTTCTTTTCATTATTTACGTTTATTGTGCATATTATTGTAGTTCAATATTTATTTAAAATTTGAACTATGTATTTCAATGAAAAGAAACAAGAGCTCGCTCCGTTCGTCAACCTGCGAAGCGACGTGGGATTCAAGGCGGTGTTCGCCGACAGGAACAACAAGGACATCCTCATCGGGGTGCTGAACCAGATCCTGCCTCCTGAGGCAAGGATCGAGGACATCAAGGAATATTCCGATCGCGAGCAGCAGAGGGATCTGATCAACGGGAAGAAGACGGTGCTCGACTTAGTCTGTGTGGACAAGGACAACAGGACGTTCATCGTGGAGATGCAGGCGGCCGAGGAGGACAGCTTTTTCGAGAGGTGTGTCTATTACGCGTCAGGGCTGTACCATCTGGAACTGTCGGAGGGGGATCTGTACGGGAAGCTCCACCCGGTCTATGTGGTCTCCTTCCTGAACTATCGCCTGAGGCACGACGACGAGTCGCTCTGGGACACCGACAATTTCATCTCGTACTGGCAGTTCACCGAAAAAAGGACCGGAATGGTTGCGGATCAGACAATTAGTGTTATCTTTGTGGAGATGACACTGTTCACAAAGACGCTGGAGGAGTGTGTCACGGAGTTCGACAGGCTGTTCTATATATTCAGGAACAGCGGCGACTTCCAAAGGATACCCGAGTGGATCGAGAAATCAGGCGGAATCTCCAGACGACTGGCCCAGGCGTGCGAGGTGGCGGCGTTCGACAAAGTGAAGAAACTTAAATACGAGATTGACAAGATGAACGAGAGGGACATTCTGGCGCAGAGGGAATTCGCCGAGCGCAAGGGCTTCGAGGCGGGATACGCCGACGGAGTGGCTAAAGGAATCGCTGACGGGACTGCCAAAGGTCTAACTGAGGGTATGGCTAAAGGTATGGCTAAAGGTATGGCTGAGGGTATAGCTAAAGGCATGGCTGAAGGTAAAGCTGAAGGTAAAGCTGAAGGTAAAGCTGAAGGTATTGCCGAAGGAGAGATCAAAGGAAGACTCGAAGTAGCCAAGGCTCTGCTTACCAGTGGAATGCCGATTGAGCAGATCAAGCTGTACACCAAACTTTCCAAGGAGCAGATTGAAACTATTCAGTAAAAGCGGGCTGAGGGCGGACACGGACATCCGGCTCCGCTTTTAACCAACTTAATCACAAATGGGAAAGCGCTCCTGAACTAATTCCAGAAGCGCTTTTTAATTATTACTGCCCTATATAGGTTACTTGGATATCTTGATGTTGTCGATGAAGATTCGACCAGCGCCGCTAACCTTGTAGTTATATTCACCGGTGTAGCTACCGTTGTCGTCCTTCTTAAGGACACGGTACATGACAACCACAAGTCTGGTGCTGGCGGTAGCACCCTTGATCCTGGCTGACGAGTGAGTCCAGCAGTATGTACCCTTCGGTTGGTCAATCTTCAGAACATCACTGTACTTGGTTCCGTTCTCGAACTGACCGTCTCCTTCGATGACAACAACCACCTTGGCATCATCAACTGCACCTGAGGCCTGAACCATCGCCGCATGGTCAAACTCGATGGTGACATCGGTGGCCGAGGTCAAAGGTAGCCCAGGAAGCCTCAAGGACGTGTTATTTCCACCCGTCTTACTGAATTTCAAGTACTTATCCTGAAGATAGATAAGTTCAAGGGATGGATTCATATCCTCGTAGCCGGCAGCGGCCAGAGCGTCAGGGACGAATGGCTTCAAGGCGGAGCCGTAAATGTTGACTGCATTGTCATCCTTCTTTTTGCCGATAGTGTCACCGATCTTCTTGCCGGTGGCTACATTGTAGGCATCAAGGATCGGCTGGAGCCATCCGAAATCATCAAAGAAGCAAACACCGGCTTCTGCCTGGACGATGTCGAACTTATAGGTGTAGTTATACTCATCGTTCCGGAAGACGACCTGACCGGTTCTCGCAGCACCAGAATTGGCCTCAAAGACAATGTCCACAGGATATGTACCTGCGACTGAAACATCTGTCACTGGCATCTTAATCCACGATGGTGCGCTCACCGTGAACGGCACATTGGAGACAATCTTGAAATTTCTGGTCTCCCCGATGCCGGCTATGGTGTTGACACCCTTGTAGGTAACAGCGACGCTCGGCTCGAACTTGGCCTGCCTTACGGTTAGGACGGACTCGATGTTATCTTTGAAGAATCTAATATAGCCGATTCTGTCAGCGCCGGTGAGATTCGCTTCAGCCTTGAATGTCTTGACAGTTGTCTCGACGACGGACTTTGTGGCAGGAACCTCAACCTCGGATATCCAAGAATCTTTGATCTCAGTCTCAAAAGCGACATTTGCCTGAATCTTGGCCGTGAACTCAGCGCCCTGTCCAAGAACCTCGACGCTGTTGCCTGATGAGATGCTGATCAGCGGGTCAAGTTCTCCGCCGGCGGCTGACTGAACAACATAAACCTCAACGTTGGAATCGGCCGAAGTCACTATGATTTTACCCTCACGCAGAGATGACAAATCACTTGGCTCACACGTGACCTCTATTTCGACAGGAGTGTGAGCCGTTCCCTCAACGACACTGAATGACAACCAATTAACATTAGATTTCACTGAGAAGTCATGATCGGATACAACCTTCAAGACTTTAGAGGATTCCGGGGTTCCTTCGAATGTCAGCAGAGGGCTTGACAATTCAATATCCGCATACTCCGGCTCAGGATCCTCGGATGCGTTCCCATCTCCCATTTTAGTTATAAGAATGCTTGGTTGAGGAGCCGTTACAGGAGCGGAGGAAGACGCGCCACTATTAATCGAAAGACGAGCCGAGCCGCCATTCCTCTTCGTAAGCACGCCTTGTCCATTTGCCTGCCAATTAGAAACGCAACGGAAACGGACCTGAAGTTTTTCCATGTTTTTGGTGATTACAAACGTCTCATCTACTATAACATTTGTCTGTCCGTCAGCGTTCATTGCATGAGTATATGTCACATTCTCGCCTTTAGTTATGTCTGTGGATTCCAAACATGTTCCTACAGTCTTCCAAATTGTGCCGTCAAGATATTCAAGGATCCAATATTTAGGACCCGTGGCAGAAGTTCTGGCACCAAACTGAATTTTGAATTCGGTATTTGCCTTGACTGCCGAGGATCCCACGAAATGCCAATAATCACCATACCAAGGTCCAGTGCATCTAGGATCGTTTCCACTGATGTCCATCTTCCACTTGCCATCGGGATCAGACCCTTCAAGATCATTGGTCACATATTTGATGAATCCTGAGCCCACATTGGCTTTGAAAGTATGATTCTCACCATATGATTTGTTGGCGTTCTTAAAGGCTGATGTACCAATCTCAAACTGGAGATAAGGGATTGCCTCCATACCTTTATCATCAAAAGTGACGGCCATAATTGAATGTCCACTTTCAGATGTGCCGAGATAATAACCGCATACGGTCACCTTATGATAGTTGAAACTATCGTCATCCTCATCCGTATTATTGTAGACCGTTCCGAACTTCTGTCCACCTTCCGTAAGGACACCTCCCTTAGCGAACGAAACAGTGGCAGAAATGTACACAACCTTGCCGGGAGCATAGTCTCCTACATCCGTGATATCCTCTGCTTCAGGATAAACAACCTCACTGTCAGATGTAAGAAACACATCCTCAAGTTGTATTGCGTATATGTTGTTGAAAGCGACAACATCTCCGGTAAGAGTAAGTTTGCATCCAACTTTCAAAGCAGGATCTGAACCAAGTACAAAGACATTGTTTGTTCCGTCACTTACAACAAAGCCCTTTGAGTCGAGAGCCATTACCTGACATTCGGAAAGTTTGGCGAGATCGCCTTCCTTAAGAGCAAGAGACTCGGTAACAGTCTTTGCACCAGTGTCCCTGAATCTGTCCATCTTCTGCCTCACAGAGATTTCGACATCATTAAGGGTAGATGCCCCTTTTACTATGATCTTTGCCTCGCGTTCGGCGTCGGAAAGGTTCGCGTCAACAGTAAGAACCACATCAACAGTGCCTTGCCCACTAGCAGGTTCAATAGAGAGCCAAGTGTCTGTCACGTCTGCAGCCCAAGTTCCATCCGCATAGATAGTTACGGCCTTAGTCGTTTCTGTGGCCGGCAGTGTAATCTCCGAATCGCCGGCAAGGATTGCCTTGGATTCCTTTGCCTCCTCGTTACCGCATGATGCGATAACAACAGTAGAGAATACAATCGCTAAAAGATATCTGAAAAGTTTCATAACCATCAAAAATTAAAAGTCAAGACCATCATCCCATCCAGGGTTTTGAGTGAGATTAGGGTTTAAGGTACGGTCATCAATCGGAATAGGATATAAATAATCCCTCACCGGATCGAAATTAAATTCTTTCTGAATATTATGATGCGGATAAAGATAACCATGATCGCCATCGCTCAAAAAAAAGTTCTCTCCTAATTTTCCAGAGACTGGAGCCGAGCCGAATGATTTTGTGGTGTAAAAATCATAATCCGCCTTGCCGTCACCATCCACATCGTATAACCCAGGACCAGGAATATATAAACCATAATAAGGTCTGGCCAAATGTTCCCCATGCTTCCACCGCATAAGATCCGCATAACGAAATCCTTCCTGAGCTAATTCAATGGCTCTCTCGCGACGCACTTCTAGAATTATCCCTGCGTTTTCAGTTCCATCAAGGTCTGGATAAAAATCCTCGGATGTCAGATACGGATCTGGATTGGCGTTGGCTTCCACCACATTCAAATGCGGCATCCCCACACGATCACGCAGAAGATTAATTGTTCTGTCGATATCCTCTTGACTGATGTTTCCATATTCAGCCTTTGCTTCAGCATAATTCAGATAAACTTCACCTAAACGGAACACACATAAATCATTGTATGATTTGTCCAACTTATCATAAGCAAGATTGTTGTCCGGCATGACAAACTTAGCCATCTGATACCCAGTAGGAGTGCAAAGCGGATTCAAGCCTTGCTTGGTTTCTGAGTATTTATATTGACCTCCATCCTCTGTTATTCTGGAATATCCAGGAATCCTGATGGTCATTCCAAGACGAGGATCTCTATCAGCGACTTCATCCTTGAACTGCATCGTCTCCCATCCAGTTTTGTCAGTGAATCTTGATCCATCCTTCATAAGGTAGCAGTTAACGAATTTTTTCGTCAGACTCACACTTCTGCCATCCTCCAGAGCGACAGCCGTAGCGTTATGCATTAGCTGCATTCCATAATCAAAATTGATAGCGAGAATATACTCGGATGTGTTTGCGTCATATTCCGAGAACAGTACAGCGTAGTCTAATTCAGGATTTCCGGTAGAATAAAGTTTGAACGGTCCCTTGCTCATAATCTCATCCGCCGCCTCGTAAGAAAGCTTGAGATAGTACTTATAATCATGATCCGGATATGTTATGCCGTGATACTTCCTATATGTACCCTCGTAAAGGCAGAAACGTGACTTGAGAGCAAGAGCGGCCCATTTTGTCGCACGATAGTTCATTGAACCATACGACGATGGCAGTCCTGCTATAGCTTCGTCAATATCCTCGATCATGTGCGTAATAACCACTTCGCGCGTATCTCTCGGAGCATACAAAACAGGATCATCAGAGCCTGGCTCATGATCAAGCCATGGAACGTCACCATATTTTCTTACCTTGTCAAAATAAAAGTAAGCTCTGAAGAACTTGCACAGGGCGGTATATTGCAGAGCGACATCTGGATCCTCACAATAAATCTTTATATTATCAAGACAGGTATTGATTCTCCTGAGATCCTTCCATCCCCAATTGGTATCATCCGAATTAGGAACGAACCTGTTGGTACCTCCTCTCACAAGATTTGACGGATCATACTTGATATACTGATCACTCTGCTCCGAATATGGTGTCTTCGGCAGCAAGTTGTTGTATAAAGGATTGGTAAAGAGTTGAAGATCCGTGGCTGTCTTGAAATACGTGTCAGGACTCAACTTGGAAGCGGGAGTCTTGTCCAAAAGACTGTCGCAGGAACTCAGAGCGAAAACCGACGTTATAAAAAATATAATGTATTTTTTCATAATAACTTTATATTATGCATTAGAATGTGATGTCCAGACCGAACATATACGATTTCTGCCAAGGATAGAAAGCCCTGTCATTGACATTCGACTTCCTGTTCAAAGCTCCTTCCGGATCAATGTACTTTGAGTGTTTCTTGAGAGGAGACCAATATGCGATGTTCTCTCCTGTGAAGTATATGCGAACAACCTCCATACCCATTTTCTTGGTTATGACCTTTGGAATCGTATAACCTACAGACAGATTCTTAAAACGCAAATATCGTACATTCTGAAGATAACGGGTATTAGTTCTATAAAGTTGCGCGCCATTGGAATATGCATAATAAGCTACGGCACGAGGGAAATATGCATCCGTATTATTATAGTCCCAGCAATTATCAAGGAAATTCTTTGGCATATACGATGTCATCGGTTGGCAGAAAGGTCCCCAAAATGCAAATGAGCCTGAGCTAGGATACCAATAATGGTTTCCTGTCCCCTGGAAAAATGCTGAAACATCAAAACCGCAATAATCAAAGTTCATGGTAAAGCCATACTGAAGACGAGCAAGAGAATTTCCGATTATCTTACGGTCTCCAGGTTTATCCACACTATTTGCCCCAATGTTTATTATGCCGTCGCCATCCAAATCAATATACTTCAGATCCCCGGCTTTCCACACATTGCCAGGGACTTCTGTATTCACATAAGACAAGTCTACTTGGGATGAATAATCAGCGGCATCCTCGTCTGTCTGAAAAAGATCATCCGCCACAAAGCCCCAAATCTCACCTAATTTCATTCCTTTGTAATATTTCTTGGCGAATGTCTTTTCATCATTCTCATATTTGGTAATTTCTGAGTCATAGACACTCAGCATCGCCTTAACACCATATCCAAAAGGTTTCCCAGCCAGAGTGAACTGATCCCTCCATGCAAGAGAGAACTCCAGACCTTTGGTTCTGAGGTCGGCGGTATTCTGCTTTGGCGCATCCGCTCCGTAAAGGCCCGGCAAGGCATAACCTTCGGTAAGCATATCTTTTGTGTCTCGGATATACGCTTCTCCGGTAAATTGGAGCCGACTCTTGAACATGTCAAGATCAACTCCCAAGTTATAATGAATGGACCTTTCCCAAGTCAAATCAGACGAGTTTGGAGCAGAGATGCTGGCATATTTGGACACAGTGCTGCTCTCCCCGAAATTATAAGACTTGAAAGAGTTCATTGTTATCGTACGATAAGCAATATCATTAGACACATTTTGATTACCCAGCGACCCATATGAGGCTCTTATTTTCAGGTTGTCCACAAGCTGTTTGGCAGGAGCGAAGAAAGGTTCTTCTGAAATACGCCATCCCAATGAAGCAGAAGGAAACAATCCCCAACGATGTCCAGCGGCGAAACGAGAGGTTCCATCATAACGTCCGGACACCTCAAAGAGATATTTCCCTGAATAATCATAATTCACCCGCCCAAAGAATCCTAAAAGCGCATATTCTGATTGTCCTCCTGACACCAGCATTACAGTTTCACCATCAGCATTCGTTCCGACAAGATCAAGGTCAGACATATTATCCGCTATAAGGAACTGTCCTGTCGCTCCAACATTTTTCTGATGTTGAGTCTCATAGTTTCCGCCGGCCATTATCTGGAAGTTATGATTGTCATTCCATGTGTGTTTGTATGTCGCAAAGACATTGGCTGAATAGTAGTTATATGTTTTGGACACCTCACTGAGTTCGTTCTGTCCAGCACCAGTATCATATACCTCCAATGGTCCATCCGGATACCTCCGATACGTGAAATTAGTCTTTCTGCGAGTGTTTCTATCTTGATGGAAACGATATGTGAAGTTTCCGACGATTGACAAATCTTTTATTGGAGTGATTGTCAACTCTGAGGTATTGGCAAAATCCGTCTTTCTGTCAAAGTTCTTGTTGTTGGTCTCCGAGAAAACAATATGGCGACCGTTGGCTACCGCATAGTCGCTATTGAAAAAGTCCTTCAGTTTGTACACCCACGATCCATCCGGATTCTTCATTGGAAATATCGGAAGGGCATGAGCGGAACTATATACAATAGCATTCTGCACATTATCTACACCTATGAACTTATAATTAGAGCTATAAAAAGAAGTATTGTTGCTGAATTTGATGTATTTATTAACATCGAAATCAATCTTCGAACGAAGATTATATTTGTTAAACACATCTGGATTCTGCTTGATGATTCCGGTCTGGTGGTCATAGCCACCAGAAACAAAATAGCGGACAGATTTATTGCCGCCAGATAAAGACACATTATGCTGTTGGACAGGATGTTGGTCATTGAACAACATATGCCACCAATCATTATTTCCATAGTAACGCCATTGGTTTGTCCCGTTTACCACACGTTCCACAACCCAAGGGCGGTCCGGATTCTCCGTCTTATCGTTCACACGAGCGAGCAATTGCTGCATATCGTAATCATCATACTTTACATATTGATTACCCTTGGATGCCATTCGGAATTTATTGATTGTATATACAGACCAATAGCCACGCGTCTCGTAATCGGTGGATGTCGTAGGTTCTTCCCAGCCAAAACGACCACTGTAGCGGACTGTTGATTTACCTTCACTATCCTTGCCGCTTTTTGTTGTCACCAGAATTACCCCAAACGCAGCCCGCGCACCATACACAGCGGCGGCAGCGGCATCCTTTATTACAGAAATTGATTCAATATCATTGGGATTCACACGATCTATATCTCCAACGGCCCCATCAACAAGAACCAATGGAGAAGCTCCATTGATAGATGTATATCCACGGATGTTCAATGTTCCCGTTGACCCAGGGTTACCAGATGATGTGCTTATGTTCAAACCAGGGACAGATCCTTGGAGCATCGATGAAACTGAATGTGCGGTACGGTTTTCCAAGGCTTTTGAATCAACCTGTGTCACCGCACCGGTAAGATTGACTTTCTTCTGTGTGCCATAACCGACAACCACTGTCTCATTCAGCATCATGTTGTCTTCCTCAAGTGTGACAATGATGGAGGATCTGGTTGCAGGAATAGAAACCTTTTTTGTTGTGTAGCCTAGGGATGACACTTCTAATGTGACATTTCCTGCAGGCACCATCAACGAGAAAGTACCGTTTTCGGAGGTCATGGTTCCGTTGCTCGTTCCGTCAACGATGACCGCGACCCCTACAAGAGGTTGCTGCGCGGCATCGAGAACTTTTCCCGACACCTCTCTCTGGTTCTGCGCGAAGGCGGCCGTGAGGCAGCCCAGCATCAGCGCCAAAGAGACAGCAAATGATTTGATAACTCTCATAAAGATGAAAATTGGTTTTTGTATGTGTTAAACTTGATGTTTGATCATTTCTTGAAATCCTCGACCTTGAAAGCCTTCGGACGCTCCATCTTCTCGGTGTAGACATTGCCGAACTCATCCGTGACAGTGATTGTCAGGTCAGTGTCCGCGTCCGGTGCCGTCACCTTGAAGAAATGATGCCAAAGCCCGGTGGTGAAGCTCGGTGCCTCCTTCAGGCCAGAATTGTTGAACCGCTTGGCGGACAGGGCCGCGATGTGAAGAGGATCATAGGCCGAGGTCCGTGTCCAGTTCAAATCCTTGCCCTTCTCATCGGTCACTGTCAGAGTCCATTTGGAATTCCAGTTCCAGATGTTGATGAGAACCTCATTGTCTGAGTTCTTCGGGTACGCCTTGACGTATTTCCCGAAACCCTTGTCGGTCAACTCCACGTTGTCGGTAGGCATCTTAGGCACATCTTTCTCATATGTGAAATAGACTTGGTTGAGATCGTAGGTCCTGAACTGATAGTCCTCGTCCCAGGCGGTCGCCTTGAATTTCCACTTGATGTCGGTCCCATCGATGTCCCAGATGCCGTAGCCCGCGGGTGATCCGTCAGTTCCTACATAGACACCCGGAGTCAGGTTGCCCGACCACCACCACGAAGCGCAGATCGCGCCCGAGTTGTGCTCGCTGAAATCCGTGGCACCGTGCTTGCCGGACTCCTCTGGGTTCACGTTATAGATCACATGCGTGTGACCAGAGACAAGATGCACCTTGTAGCCCTTCAGGATGTCAAACAGCCTGTCGGCGTTAGATGTCACGACTTTGTAGTCATCACCGGCTTCAGGACTGAAAATCTGGGCGTGGGTCGTGAGGATCAACGGCGTGGACTTGTCCACATACCTCAGGTCACTTGCAAGCCACTCAAGCAGACCAGTCGTCAGATTCCTTGAATATTTCCGGCTCTTCGTGCCGTCGTAGTTCGAGCAGTCAATGTCGTCCAGAACCACATAGTGGACCTTGCCGATGTTGAACGAATAGTAGGTAGGGGCCACGTTCCTGACATATTCAGAAGCAGCCTTAAAGTCAGCATCAGGGCTGAAAACCTTGTAGTCGTTGTCGTGGTTTCCCATGGTGTGGAAAATCTGAAGACCCTTTATGTCCTGGTTGATCTCCTCCAGGTACTCCTTGAAACTGAAATGTTTGTCGTACCAGTAAATGTCCCATGTCATGTCTCCCAACGTCATTGCGTACATCTTCTCACCAGAGTGAGCGTTCATGTATTTGGTCAGATCGCGGGTGAACACCCTGAACTGAGACAGGTCACCGGTGCGGTTGGCAAGATGCATGTCCCCGAAGAAGAACATCTTGTACTTGGTCTGATCACCAGCCTTCACCAAAGAGAAGTCCTTGCGTTCAGGCTGGCTCGCCTTGTCAGAAAGATAGGCATAGAACTGAGGCAGAACCCCCTTGGATGGTACTTCATAACCGCTTGGTATCGATATGAACACATAGCCGTACCTCTTTTCGGATTTAATCTGGTATACACCGTCCGAGTTGGTCAGCACAACCTCAACGCCATCTGAGACCACCACATCCTTCAGGCCCTTGCCTTCACAAGCGATAATTCCATAAATTGTGGTCCCGTTCTCCGGCTCAAGTCCTGCGGTCTTAATGGAGATAGCCATCGTGCCAATCTTCTTGACGGCATCGCCACGGCGGATGCTTACGGCATAATTCCCCGAATATATTCCTTTATATAGGGAAACGGTGAACGAGTCATCAGATACGACCGTGATCGCACAATCGTGTGCCGTTCCGGCCGGATCAGTGAGAACAAGAACATCGCTCTTGGCAGGAGACTTCTTGAACAGAACCTTGAAGGTCATATCCGTATAGTTCTCTTCAAGTGTCACTGACTCAGGAACATTGAACTGAACGTCAAAGTCCTTGGCATCATCGGCCTTTTCGTTACAGGAATAAACCGTAGCCAAAACCAAAGTCAGGCTAATGAGGATATAAAAATATCGTTTCATATATTTAATTAAACATCAAGTTTAACAAACCCTAAGCGTTGGATTTCGCCAGATTCCTCTCGCTTCTGATCAGCAGGGCGCAGAGGAAGACTCCGATGAGGGCGCCTACTGCTACGGAGAGCATGGCGGTGTCCCAAGAGCTGCCGACGGCGATGCCGCCCACAAGGATCTTGGAGCAGACAGCGTCACCGAGAAGGTAACCGAACAGACCCACGAATCCGGCGGCGGTTCCGGCGGCGTTCTTAGGCACAAGGTTCAGGGCCTGCACTCCGGTGAGGGCCACAGGGCCGTAGATGAAGAAGCCTATCAGACACAAGGCGATGTAGATCAAGGTCTTCTGCAAAGCCGGAGCGGCGGAGATGATACCAGAGCCGACCATCCAATAAAGCAGGACGCCGAGCAGGCAGAAGAACATACAGATCACGTTCATCGGAGCGCAGCGGCCTTTGAATATCTTGGACGTGGCCCAGCCGCAGGCAAGTGTGCCGACGGCGCCGACGATGTTGTGCACGGAGAAAGCGATCTTGCTCTCGGCTGCGGTCATTATGGACTTTTCCTGAAGATAGGTCGGAGCCCAGTCACCGATGCCGTAACGGACCATATAAACGGCCACGTTGGAGATGGCCACGATCCACAGGAGCTTGTTCTTGAACACATAGTCCACGAACAAGGTCTTGAACGGAAGCTTCTCGTCAGCTGAGCCTTTGGACTTGATTCCTGACCAGTCCTTTCTCCAGTCCTGGACTGAAGGAAGACCGCAGGACTCCGGCGTGTCACGGATAGCCCACCAGCAGAACGCCGCGATCAGAATGGCGATGACGGCCGGGAACACGAAATCGCCCCTCCAGCTCTGAGTGCTGCCGAAAGCGTCAAAGATCATCACACCGGCGATGGCAAGGAATCCAAGGGAGAAGCTGCCGATGGTGTGCGATACATTCCACACGCTCATCTTGAAGCTTCGTTCGTTCTGGCTGAACCAATGCGCCATAATTCTGCCGCAAGGAGGCCAGCCGAAACCGCTCAGCCAACCTACTATCAGCATAAGTGTGAATATGATGGCGGTGTTCACCGCGGTGTTGGCCCCGAACGGGATAAGGCCTGTCAAGATCATAGTGAGAGCCGAAAGGACAAGGCCGACGCAGAGGAACTTCCTGGCGTCAGACCTGTCGGAGACGCTTCCCATAATGAATTTCGAGAAGGCGTACGCTATGGAGACAGCCGACATCGCGAGGCCGGCCTTGCCCGCGTCGATGATCCCGTCGTGGATCATATCCGGAGCGGCCAAAGACAGGTTCTTACGTACAAGATAGTAAGCTGCATATCCGAAAAACGCACCCAGAAAGACCTTGGTGCGCATTGCCTTATAGGTTTTGTCCACCTTGTCCTCTGCGAGAGGTTTACCCGCCTTTGGCGGATCAAGAAAACGTGACATAAATATTATTATTCGTTATTATAACATTTTAATCATGCAAATTTATCCATTTTGACCCTAAAAAGCAAAACTAAGCTTTACATTTTGGTAATATATCGTGACATCATAAAAAAAGGGCCGGCCGGAATCCCGGTCAGCCCCTTTCTGAAGTTTTCATCGTAAAAAGCACTATCTCTTCGCAAGTTCGGCGTCAACGAAGAACGCTCCGGCCTCGCCGGCTCTCTTGAGCCTCTCGACAATCGTCAGAGCGGAATCTTCCTCCTCGACCTGCTCACGGACAAATCCCCAAAGGAAGTCCTGTGTCGCCTTGTCCCTCTCGGCGGAAGCCAGATCAACAAGGTCATTGACGAGACCTGAGACATGGCACTCATGCTCGTAGACATTCTGAAAGACATCCAGGAGCGACCCCCATCCGTCAGGAACGACATCGATCATTCCGACCTTGACCTCACCGCCACGCTTGATGGCATAGTCAGCAAGTTTGAGGGCGTGCTCCTTCTCCTCGTCAGCCTGCTTGAACATCCAGTTGGCTGAACCGTTCCATCCTTCCTTCTTGAGGTAGAAGGCCATCTGAAGATAAAGATTCGAAGACCAAAGCTCTGCGACGATCTGATCGTTGAAAGCCTTAACAAGTTTCTCTGAAATCATAATATTTTGAATTTTTTAAATCAACAAACGAATATGTCAAATGCGAAAAGCGTGCCCGAAACGGCATATTCGCAATTTTAATTATTAAAATTTGATGTAATGGACATATTCCTTCCTGGCAGGAATGAGCGGCTCGGACCTCAAACCCACTTTCTTAAAGTCAATCTCCTTAAGATCAATGCATCTGATACCTCCGTCGTACATCGACCGGTAGTAGAACCGCAGACCTGACATGTCAGTGACACAAGTGCACTGGGTGGCGCTCGGAATGTCAGCCGGCTCCTGGCCCTGCGCGAACTGCGCCCCGATCGGAATCTCCATCGATCCAAGAATATGAAAGGCCGTGAAGACGGATCCCTCGGCATTCGGCTTCTGCGGTGCGGTGTTCTGGAAGAAAGCCGCGCGGACAAACCTTGAAGGCGGCGTGAAATCCCCTGGCAGACCAAGCATCGCGCTTCCTCCACCGAAAGAAGACAGGGACATATTCCCAAGCGTGTGAGGCTCAGTGCGTCCAGGAAGGAGGTTGACATAGTTGTTGAGATTGGTGAGCTGCCAGTCGAACGAAGGCGAGTTGGTCAGCACGCCGAGGGTGTTCTCATAGAAAACGCACTTCCCGTCAATGATCTCCAGCACGATCTGGCGGCCGGAGGGCTCGGCGAACCTCCAATGCACGGTCGAAGAGCGAGGATCAAATCCGTGAATATGCACCTTAGCGATCTCGGCCTTGACCTCATCGACTGTGGCGCAACGTCCAAGGATATAGGAAACCAGTTGGAAATCAGAGATATTCGTCTCGTAATTAGCTTCTGAATATTCCTCATACCTTCCATAGTCCGGGAAATAGAAAAGGCCGGCGGAGAGTCCTTTCTCGTTCATGCCCTCCATCATCAGCTCGTCCTGGACCACCGCGACACCCACGTAGCCATATTCATTGGTAAAACTTCTGCCGGTCCCGCCGCCGGGGATGAATGATTTCCAGGTGTGGCCGCGTGGCACTACAACCCAGCGGCAGTCATTGTCCGAGGCGGCCCACTCGATCGTGCGCGCCACCACGGTGCTTCCGTCCTTGGCTTTGAGGGTGATGCCCGTGCAGGCATAGCAGTTCTGGAACGATGCCATCAAGGCCGCTGCGGCCAGAATGATGGCGGTAAGAATCGATAAACGTTTCATAAATCATGTGGTTAAAATCTGTGAATATGCCTGATCGCAAACCGGACATATTCCCATAGGTTCACAAAAGGGAACGACCCGCAAATAGCGAGCCGTTCTCTCATATTCATTGAAAAAAGTCTCTCTAACAGATTGATTTTTTCAACATTTATTTTTGACGAAGGTCATCCGGCCCGTACGCAGCCTTAGACTATTCCTTCTTCAAGGTGACGCTCGGGTTCTCGGTGGCGGCCCTGTAGCAGCGGCCGGTGACAACCAGGGCTGTGATCGCAAGGACAGCGACAAGGGCGGCGGCGAACACCCAGATGTAGATCGGCACCCTGTAGGCGAATCCGGACAGATACCGGTTCACAATCCACCAGGTCAGCGGCATCGCTATGATGAAGCAGATCAGCACGATCCTCGCGAACTCCACGTTGAACATCTTCAGGATCTCCCCTATCGTGGCCCCGTTGACGCGCCTTACACCGATCTCCTTGCGGCGGTACTCGGTCTCGAACATCACGAGCCCGAAGACTCCCATCAGCGAGATGATGATCGCGAGCAGGGTGAAGAGGGTGATGAGGCGTGAGAAGTTGGCCTCGGTCTGGTACTGCCCCTGAAGTTTCTTGTCAAAGAGCTGGACATCAACGTCATCCGGATTGACGGTCGGGTCTATCTCGGAAACAGTTGTGGCGATCTTCTTCATAATGGCGGGAATGTCAGCATTCTTCTCTGTACGCACAAGAAGCGTTGAAAGCGGTCTCCAAGGGTGTTTTCCGAAGATGTACAGAGCCAAAGGAGACACATCGTTCTTCAATGATGTGAAATTGAAATCACGGCAGAAACCGACGACCTCGGCGTCACCTTCATCCATGTGTCCCGGCATTTTTTCATTCAAGGTGAAGCCGAACTTGTTCTTCGCAGTCTCGTTGAATATGAACACGCCGTTCTCGCTCTGCTCGTCGGACTGGGTGAAGTCCCTGCCCTCGACAACCGGAATGCCCATAAACTGCAGGAAGTTCCAGGCGACAGGATAGCACTGGAAGCTGATCTGTTCGCCCTTGTACAATCTGCCCCAGCCCATACGGCTCGGCCGTACAAGGTCTCCATCGGCCCAGGTAATGTCCTTGATCTGAGGATCTTCCCTCAATTTGGAGCTCAGAGCCTCGGCGGACTTCGCGACAGTACGGTTCACGTTGGCCGTGATGAGTTCCTCACGGTCAAAGCCCATGTCGTGGCTGAGCATGTACTTTCGCTGAAGTCCCACGAACGTGGCGCAGATGATCAGCGAGATGGAGATCAGGAACTGCAAGCCGACAAGCAAGTACCTGAACACACGACCCTTGGCGCTTGACGCGAACGATCCCTTGAGGGCAAGCGCCGGCGAGAAGGAAGTGATGTAGAAAGCAGGATAAAGACTCGCCACGACAGCGAAGGAAAGTCCCAGAATGATTGTGAATATACCCACGGACATATTCGTTCCGAACGCCGTTGAGCAGGTGATGAGGTTCGCCGCCGTGGAGGTCTGGAACAGCGCCACGACAGCCGCCGCCAGAGCCAACGAGATGACTATCAAGGAGACTGCCTCCATTACACAGTCCACGATCAGGCTTGCCCTTGAGGCTCCGAGAACTTTTCTTGTGTTGACCGAGTGAACGCGCACAGGGACAAGGGCGAAGAAGAAGTTCACGAAGTTGATGAACGCGATGACAATGACCAGAAAGGCGATGGCAAGCAGGGTGTAAGTCGTTGACTTGTTGCCATTCGCGCCGTTACGGTTCGCGATTGTCTGATCGAAATAAGTATCGGTCAGAGGGATGAGATGAACCTTTGTCCGCTTTATGGACTCAGCCTTTTCCTCATCGCTGGCGTCGGAATCCCCGCCGATCAAGTCCACCATCACCTTGCATGCGGCGGCCTCAAGGTCGTCCTTGGACACTCCTTCCTTGGCCTTGAAGTAATAAGGATAACTCCATTCGCTCCAGCTGTTGATGGATTGGTCTCCGATCGGGCAAATCGCCTCGAAACTGGACAGGTCCGAGTTCACCGGCATATCCTTGTAGATCGCCACGACATTCGCATCGTGATAAGTTCCGGACTGCCAGTCTCTTATCATAATGTGTCCGCCGACTCCGACACCGTACTTCCTGGCCGCTGACTCGCTGAAGGCATAGTCCCAGACACCGACATAGTTGTCCCACGAGCCTTCCGCCAACTCGAATCCGAAGACATCGAGCGTGCCTTTGTTCATCGAAGACAACTTGATCGAGACGCTTGGATCTGACAGAGTCGGGTTCTTGCCGTCTCCGACAATGGTTTCTATCGCCTGTCCGGACAGATAGCCCGTACCTCCCGCCTCAATCTCCGAAATCGAGGTTATCATCTGCTCGAACGGCGGCCTGTTCAGCCAGACCATATATTTTCCCTCAGTGTACCAGTCCGGCAGCGACACGCAATAGATCCGATCCGCATCCTTCACCTCTTTATTATAGGTCAGGTCGTGATGCACCTGCACCAAAATGATGTACAGCGCAGCGAACGCCACTGTCATTCCCAAAATGTTCAGCACCCCTGAAAGCGGTGTTCCCATTTTTCTTCTTCTGAATATGCTCATATCAATCTCACTTTATTATTTCACTTATCCTGCCGGAAATCTTTCAGCCAGCGTCTCGTATGTCGTACGCTCAATGCCGTCAACCTCCGAACACGGAAAACCTGTGAGCCACTTCCGTGCCAAAACGCATAAACATCTATCACTCAGTATATTACCCAAATAAGGAAAATCAAAAAGTGTAAAGTTTCTTTACACTCACTGTAAAGAAACTTTACACTTTCCACCGGACACTTCGACAGGCTCTGTGACGTTCATTTATCCATCCCGATTTACGGATTACTCTCCGGATTGGCAACAGGCAACACCCGGCAAAAGAAATCAGCGATGCGGCCCAAATTTAGAAGCTGTTTTGATTTGTTTGTTTGAAGATTTGAGAGTGAAAAACTTCAGGTTCGACCGCTTCTTCCAAGGAAGATAGTGGTACTATCTGACTGAAGAAGCGGGAAGAAGATGAAGATTTTTTCACCTCAAAGAACATTTCAAACAAATCAAAACAGCTTCTTAATTTCACGAAACCCTTTCATAGAAAAACCGACCTGAGATAGTTGAGACACGGTTCCGCCTGAAAAAGTCTTTACTTCAAGTGTAAGTTTTTCAGCCGGAGACAAAATGCAGGCACTTCCAGACAACATTGGGCTGAAGGGGTTTTGTAAAATAGTCGAGGAATAACCTTGCGGACAAGACAACGTAATATTCACGACCTTTATGTGGCATTGAAAATCATTTGATTTTCCGGTAGAAGGTGCCGCTCTGGCCTTTTATGTGGTATTTCTTGCTGGTGTTCCAGGTCTCGTCGCCGTAGAAGATGCGGGACTGGGCTGAGGTACTGATATATTCATTGCCATACTTGTCCACAAAGACATCCCCCTGCGAAGAAGCGCTGACTCCGCCGGAGGACACTCCTCCGACAATGGCTCCGATAACGGCAAGCACCGCAAGGACAGCGAGAGCGAGCCACCAGAAATTCTTGAGCATAAAAACACACAGACTAAACGTCGGAGTGGCAAGTGGCAGCCCTGTGACGACGCACCCGGCGGCCGGCAGCCAACCTCCCGGATTTCCGAACAGCCCCTCTATGGTCACCATATAAAACGCAGCGAATGCCATAGTGGACAATATTCCCGTGTAAACCAATGCCAATGAATATTTCAACACGCTCTCGTCCAACATCTCCCGTGAGCACATCTCTTTCAGTGTCGGCATCACCTTGTTCACGGACAACGCCAAGCCGACGGCAGCGGCCAGCAGGACAAGGAAGCGGACAGCCTTGCGCCAGCCTTCTTTTTCATAAAAGACGCTTCCCCACAACGCCAAGGCCGCGCAGATGAACGGGATGATCAGAGTGATAACCGTGTTTGGCATAGGATAATGTGTTTATAATGATGTCAAATATAGGAATATTATTCCACTCTTCACAATCGCCGGAAAACATCAGGCGGGGAATCCTTGCATATTCAAGATATTTTCACAAATTTTGCGGTGACGGATGGGATGTTTGTCCAATCCGGGAAAGGCCTTGATATGGCATCCCCGTGCCGGGCCGGTATTTGGATGCGGTTCAATACATAAACCGCCTTATTGTAAAACGAACAATGGCGCTCCAAGGTTACAAAGCTTCTTGCAAGGAGTTAAAGTTCCTTTGGAAGACACCTGACAAATTTATTACATCTATGAAACGTAAAATGTTTTTTGCGGCGGCGCTCTGCTGCATTGTTTCCGCGGTAATGGTTTCCTGCGGGAAGGACAACTCTGACACTCCCGAACCGGAACCGACACCCGATCCGGAACCGGAAGTTCCTGTGACACCGAAAGATACCATTGTCTATGCTGTCGGCCAGGAAGCCGTTCCAGGGATGGGGTTCTATTATGCTACAATCTGGAAGAACGGCAAGAGGATCCTCCTCTCCGACGGGAGTTACGACGCTTTCTGCAACGGAGTCTATGCTGACGGCGAGACTATCTACATCGCCGGATGCGAGGCGACAGGAGACCTTGTGGACGACGGCTACTATGAGCCTTATCACCAGAATGTCGGCGTGATCTGGAAATTCAAGGCCGGCGAGGAGGACAAGGCGGAAAAGACCGTCATCAGCGACGGGAAATATTCAACATCTCCGATTGCGGTGACTGTCGCTGACGGGAAGGTCTATGCGGCGGGATTCGACGTTCCTGACTATGACAGACGCGCCATCCTATGGACGGACGGTCAGCCTCAATACCTTACGGACGGTACGACTGACGCGCTGGCGTACTGCATCTATTCCGACGGCAAGGATGTCTATGTCGGCGGATATGTCCAGCCGGCCGGTAACAAGCAGGGTGGTATTGCCACCATCTGGAAAAACGGTGTGGCCCAGAGCCTTACCAGCGGGAACACGGTCGCGAGGGTGAACGCCATCTGCGTTGACGGCGGGAAGGTCTATGCCGCCGGATCCGAGAAAGAGTCAGGCGGAAGATGGAAAGGTGTGCTTTGGATTGACGGCGTCGCACAGGATTTCACCGACTATGCCGGAACCGAAGTCACGGGCCTCTACGTCAAGGACGGGGAATATGTCATCGAAGGGAATATGACCGAGACCAATTCGGCGAAGGACATCTGCCCTTACATCTGGACATCAGCAGGCGCGCAGAAAGTCGCCGAAACGGCCCTCTGCCAAGGAGTTGGCCTCGCTGTAGCCGGCAACGACATCTATGTCGCCGGTAACGAGAGCGCCGGCTATGATGCTGAGTATAACCTGATCAACCTCGCCCACCTCTGGAAGAACGGTGTCGAGCAGGAACTTGAGGTCGAGTACAAGAACGACTTCTCCATCTGGGGCATAACCTGCGCCTACATCGAAAAGAAGTAATCTTTATGAATATCCCAACTCAGGCTGGCCGGGGAACGTCCTCGGCCAGTTTGTTTTATATTCCCCACAGCGCACCGTGCGCGGAATCACGCATTTCACGCACCGCTCCAAGCAAGGGCGGCAACGGAATCGTGATCTCACACCCGAATCTTGTCAGCGGCAGCCGCTACACGCTCAAAACCTCATCCGGAAGCACGACCCTCACCGCTTCGATGGAGGCGCAAGGCGGCAACGGCGGCGGGGGTAACCCAGGGGGTAATCCGGGTGGTAATCCCGGGGGTGGCAATCCTGGAGGCGGCCCAGGCGGCAGATGGTAAACCATAATATTCATTGAATATGAGAGCGAAGATATTCATAATCATCCTTTTGTCGCTTTTCGGGATGTCGCTGCCGGCGCAGGAAAAGGCGACCAAAAGCAACCTGACCGTCAAGGAGTGGAACATCGATGCCGGCACAAACCAGAAAGTTCTTGACCATCAGACGGTTTACAACGCAAGCGGCAAGAAGGTCGAGGAGGCGGAATACGACCGCAAAGGTCAGAAATGGCGCAAGAAGTATGAATATTCCCCCGACGGTAGCCTGACCAGAGTGCTGATCTACGATTCCTCGAACAAGCTCGACAACATCCGCAAGTTCGAATTCAATGAGTTAGGACGCAAAAAGACTGAATATGTCTATGATGCAAAAGGAAAACTCAAACGGTGCAAGGTTTATGAATATTCCGTCGGCACCACCTGCGATTGACCTCGGACTTCTTTCGAGGTTTGAGCCGACCACTCTGGAGGAGATGGACTCCATCAAGCTGATGAACAGGATCGACACCAAGTTCGTCACTGACACACTGATGCTTAAATCCGTTCTGGAGGATGCTTTAAGGCACGGTTACCGGGCGTTTGAATGTGATGGCGAGAGGATGCACGCCTACGACAGCATCTATTTCGACATCAATGATTTACGGATGTTCACCGACCATCGCAGAGGGAAACTTGTCCGGCAGAAAATCAGAACACGTGTCTATTGTGAATCCGGACTGTGTTTTCTGGAGGTCAAAAAGAAGAACAATCATTCAAGGACCCGCAAGAAACGAGTTGCAGTGCCTCAGGATGATTTTCAGGATTTCAGGAACGACACCGATGCCTGCCACTGGCTGACCTCTCATTCAGATTTCGGTAGCGCTGAAGTCTCCCCCGCCGTAGAGACTTCGTTTAACCGGATCACGTTGGTCAACAAAGGGTTGACAGAACGGCTTACGATCGACACTTCGGTAACTTTCAGGAATCTTAGAACCGGAGCCTCCGCTGATCTGGGTGCCGCCGTGATCATCGAACTCAAACAGGATGGAAGGCTCCGGAGCGAGATGAAGGACATTCTGTCAGAGCACAGGATCAAGCCGTTCAGAATCAGCAAGTACTGCATAGGAACCGTCCTCACGGACTCAGGTGTGGCCGCTGGTCGGTTCAAGCAGAAAATCAGATATATTGACAAATTGAACAAAAACTTTTACATAAAATGCTACAATCCAGTATTACTCCGGCCGCTTTAGACGAAAGCGAGCTTCTTGGCATCCAGACACTCTCCGATCCGGTGATGAGCACAGCCCAGAGCCTGTCGGAACTTGCGCTGAGGTTCTTCCTCAACCTGTTGTCCTGTTGGGTGATAGTCAAGTTGTTGTACTATCCGAAAAGCCGCAGGAAAGACTACGTGTTCACATTCCTGACTTTCTCGTCGGCAATGCTGCTTCTGCTCTATGCGATGGGCAGGGTGGATGTCGGGGTCGGACTGACTCTCGGGCTTTTCGCCATCTTCGGTGTGATCCGCTACAGGACCGAGACCGTTCCGATCCGTGAGATGACCTATCTGTTCGTGATCATAGCGATCGCGGCGGTCAACGGCCTCACTCCCCTTTTCAAGGTTACAGGCGTGGCCGAAAACGCACCTCATTACGTCCTCGGAACCGGAGACCTGCTTCTGGCCGTGGCGGCCAATGCCCTGTCAATCATCCTTATCTGGGTTCTGGAGAGCAGCCGCAGTCTGAAGAGATCAGCTTCGAAAATCATTCTGTACGACAGGATTGACCTTATCGTGCCGGACCGTCGGGACGAACTTTTCAAGGACATCGAGGAGCGTTGCGGAATCAAGCCTATTGACATCACCGTCGGCAACATCGATTTCCTCAAGGACGTCGCCTACATCAAGGTCTATTACAACACCGAATCGTCCGCCGACACGACAATCGATTCAATCGTAAGAAACAAGCAATTTATTGAAAATCAGAATTTATGAATATTTTGAATATATTCCCGAAAGTAACGGTCGCGCTGGCATTGCTGACGCTGACATATTCAGAGATTTCCGCGCAGGACATCAATGGCCGCGCTTCCGCCGAGTTGGATTGGAAGGTCGCGAAAGGACTTCATCTGAACGCCGAGTATCAGGTCCGCACGAAGGATTCTTTCTCCGGAATCGAGAGAAATCAGTTCTCGGTCGGGGCGTCCTACAAGTTGAACAAGTATTTGAAAACGGGCTTGGAATACACCTTCATCGGCCATTATGCCAACACTTCCGGTGAGTTCCGGCCAAGGCACAGATTCTCCGCCAACCTGACCGGCAGCATCGATGCCGGAGACTGGCGTTTTTCCCTTCGCGAAAGACTCCAGTTCACCCACAAGTCCTACGACATCAACCCGTATCAGGAAGTCCTCAACCCATTGACCCTCAAGTCCCGTCTGATGGTCAAGTACCGTGGTTTCAAGACCGTGGAGCCTTACGCCTACGTCGAGCTGCGCAACATATTCAACGCCCCGAAGTGCAGTGCCACCCACAACACCGCCACCGACACTTGGTCTGATTATGAGTTCCTCGGCTACTCACACGCCTACATCAACCGAGTCCGCGGTGCCCTCGGCCTCGAATGGAACCTCACCAAGCGTCACAGTCTGGACTTCACCGCGATGTTCAACTACCACAACGACCTTGAGATCGACACCAACAAGGCCGGCACGAAGCTCAAGTCCTTCACCTGGCAGAACCCCACCACCGCCACCCTCAGCATCGGCTACAAGTTCTCGTTCTGAGACCGCTACACGACAAAGAGATAACAATGACACATTATCGACTTTATTCGTTACTTGAGAGTGTTTCCTGCACTCCCGAGTAACGTTTCGTACTCGTTTCGTCGCCCAAGAGTGTCTATCGACACCCTCGAGAAACGTTTTCGGCCTTTTATGTTGCCCAATGGTGTATTATGACACCCTCTGGTAATTTTTCTCCACAATAAGAACGTTAGCGCAGGACATCCGAAAAAGATATAACTAAAGAAGCCAAGATCATAAGAAAATCATTATCTTCGTAAAAGAATAAAGCCGTAACACAGAAACGGCTTGACTTACATTAATATGACAAGCAAGGATTACAGGGATTTCGCGGTGGAGCAGATGGGGCTGCTGGAGGGGATTTGCACGAAGCCGATGATGGGAGAGTTTCTGCTGTACTGGCAGGGGAAATATTTCGGGGGCATATACGACAATCGGGTTCTGGTCAAGAAGACCAAGACCAACGAGAGATTCGGGATGCCGGAGGCGATTCCTTACGAGGGGGCCAAGGCGATGTATCAAGTCAACATCGACAACCGGGAGGAAGTGGCGGAGGTCATCAAGGCTACCTGCGAGGGGTTGAAATAGACCGCTGCACAAAAATTGCGGCCGGAAAGTTTAACGATTATATTATTAACGAATATTCAAGAATATGTTGGAAATAGGGACAAAGGCACCGGAGTTCGTCGGTGTGGACGAGAACGGCAACGAGGTAAGTCTCAATGACTTCAAAGGGAAGAAACTTGTGCTTTACTTCTACCCGAAGGACAGCACTCCGGGATGTACGGCGGAGGCTTGCGACCTGCGGGACAACTACCATCGGTATCTTGCACTTGGGTATCAAGTGCTTGGTGTCAGCAAGGACTCGCAGGCCTCGCACCGGAAATTCATAGAGAAATATTCTCTGCCGTTTCATCTGGTGAGCGATCCGGAGTGTGTCATTCTGAAGGCTTACGAGGCTTGGGGACTCAAGAAACTCTACGGAAAGGAGTCCTACGGGACATTGAGGACCACCTACGTGATCGATGAGGACGGAATCATCATCGATGCCATCGGAAAAGTCAACACCAAGGATCATACTACGCAGATTCTCGGTTCGGAGAAATAGCCTACATCACCTCGACCCCGGCGAAGGAGCACTCGGCGATGATGAGGATGGTGTGTGTGCCGGCCTGCTGGCGGAGACGGTCTGCGGTCTTGTTGTTCACGCCACCAAAGGCGGAATTGGAACGGACATCGACATTGACATCTTTCGGGACATATATTCCCACACCTGCGAAACTTGCCTTAACCCGGACCTCCACATCTTCATTGAATATGGCGTTGCGGAGATCAAGCCGGACTGAGCCGAAGGAGGCTTCTATGTCAGCACCGTCAAACTCCTCATCCTCAACACGATGATTCTGCTCGCCAAAAGCGGATGAGATCTTCAGGATATTCCTTCCATTGCGGGAAATGATCGAGCAACCTCCTCTGGTGTCGTAGCAGTTCCAACTTTCCGGACGGCCGTTCTTGGAAAAAATCAGCACAATGCCGAAAGCAATGAATATGATCGCAAGGCACAGTTTCCAGAACACTGACCAGTCTATATAGCCTTGTGCCTGAAGCAGCAGTACCGCACCGAGGGCTATGCCGCTGAAAGAGCCCCAGTTAGGGTGTGCGATCAGGTGCGCGGTGCAAGGGAGGATAATAAGGAGTGTCCACCAGCCACGGAAGAATATGTCGAAGCCTATCACTCCGGTTACGTTCAGAATCCACAGCACACCTATTGCGGCTATGGAGAATCCCAAAAACAGTTTCGCTAACTTTTTCATCTCATTATCAATTTTTTACTATTGTCCGATTTGCAAATGCAAAGGTATGGGGAAAAATTTATCGGGCAATGGATGGAATAAGGACAGATAGCAAGCGCTAATAAACTCGTTATCAATCATATAACAGCAACAACTATGGACAATGAAAGAATTGTCGCTTCGACAGGCTCAGTTACCGGGTAAGAATGTGTTCTATTACTCGAAATATGAAGAATTTAGTATAGAAATAATGGGGGGACGACAGGGGGAAAAAGGCAAATTGCAGATTTTGCACGTTACCAAAATCCGCAATTTGATTTTTCCCCTGACGTTCGTTAGTTACATAAAGAAAATAAGTTGCCTCAGATAATGAGAAGATTTTCAATAAAGGTTACTTAACACATACTTTTGAAGCCGAGCAGGATTTTTCCAACAAAGCGAGGATGGAAGTTTGATCCTGAACTTAGAACGTGGCGATGAACTCGTCGATGGTGGTGCCGTCCGGGAGGGCGGAGGCGACACGGGCCTTTAGGCGCTGCTTGCCTTTCGTGACGGAGGTCGGGGATATTCCCATCATAGCGGCCATCTGCTTGCCGGAGAAACCGAAACGGAGCAGGACGGCTATGCGCAGCTCAGCGGCGGTAAGCCCCGGAAACGAAGACTTCAGACGCTCGGTGAAACGATTGCAGACATCATCCAGAATCTTCTCCAGTCTCCCCCACTCGGCATCGGCCAGATAGCGCGGATTCTGCTGGAGCGACATCACCAGCTTGTCCTTGAACATCAGCACCGAACGCAACTCGCTGCGCTCCGACTCACTCTCGTGAAGCAAGGTCTTGCTCGCACCTATCTCGCTGTCTTTCCGCTCGATGGCCTCATCGCGATTCCTCAACCTCCTCCTGAACATACGCACGATCAGGTACAACGCAACAATCAGTGACAGCACCGCAGCCACCGCAGTGCCTAAGATCCGGCTTCTGGAGGAGCGGATGTCCGCCTTCTCGGCCTCGACACTGTTCTCGATGATCTTGTCGTTCTGCTGAGACGCTTCCAACTGGCTCTTGATCTCATTATGGATGGTCAGATACTTGACGGCATTCTCCTTGTCATCAAGCAGATCGCGATACACGATGTAAGAAAGCTGTGAACCTGAAAGTTTCGCTATCAGATCAGGAGCCTCCATCTCCTTGGCGGCATAGAACAACGCCGAATCCGGAATATTCATTTTACGGAAAGCATCCGCAAGGACAGCGTAGCGCACACGGGCTTTTCTCTTGCCTTCCCGGAAAAGCCTTTCCTGCGCGCGGACAGCGGTCGAGGCGCATTCCAAAGCCTTATCGAATTGACCGTTACGGCTGTAGCACGCTCCGAGATTGTAAAGAGCCCTGGCATAGTCATTATCCTCTACTTTGGAGATCACTGCCGCGCGGCTGGCATATTCAATGGCCTCCGAATAGTCCTTGTTCTCGTCTCCAAGGAACAACGCACGGTGCGACAGATTGATCAGAGCCGTCACCTGAAACGCCAGCGAGCCCGCCTTCTCAGCCTCCTCCAGACCTTTCTCAAGATATGGCAAAGACGCGTCATACCACTTGCGGTCATTAAGCACGACAGCGTAGCGCAGGTTGATCATCGCGGCAAGCATATGATTGTCAGAACCTTTGACCTCCTTAGTCGCAAGAAGCAGATCATTGGCCCAATCCGCCTGGTCTCCCGACTTATTGTCCTCACGGACCACCGCACGAAGATAGTACGCCTGCGCCTTCCTGTCACGGTTGCCGTACCTCATAAAATAATCAACCCCGACATTCATCATCCCCTCATCAATCCCCGGCTTGTAGGCGTTGTACTCAGCGAATGTCCTTAACAGACAATAAGAGGCATAGAGATAGCGGCCGGAGGACTCCGAATATGAAGCGGAATCCAGAATGATCAAAGAACTGTCAGGCCGGGAGTCCAAAAGACCCTCAGCCCGACTTAAATCCTCAGGGAGTCTGGCGCCACGGCCGCACGAAGAGGCCACAAAAGCACAGACAATGAATATTATCGCAGGAAACTTTCTCATCATAACTTTCACAGGCATCTGGTCATCCGCTGGTTAGTCCAATCGGCGTTTGCCTGAACACAAAGTTAAGTAAATTTCCGAAAATATCCGGTTTACATCTTCTAAATGTTGAACAGTGAATATTCTATTTCCCGCCAAGGCCTTTGCCGCCGCCGATTCGGGAGGCTTCGTCGATGCTGCCGACTTTGCGGGCGCGGGTCTGCTGGGCTTTGCCGAAGCGCCAGGTGAGGCCGATGTGAGCGACCTGGGAGTAATATTTCTGTCTTATGACCGAGCTGTTCACGTCACCAAGAACTGTGCTGGCGAGTCCGAGACAATCCAGATTCGTGCAGGAGCTGCGGAGGACATCGTCCAAGTTGAGAGACAGAATAAGCCGGTTGTCAAGCATCGTCTTCTTCACGCCTATATTCATTGAATAAAGGCCGTGCAGTCTAAAATAGCCGTATGCCATCGGCGAACGGTAGAAACCGTCCAGCTGTACCTTCCAGTCTTTCGGTAGGTTGAATGTGAAGCAGGTGTAGCAGGAAAGGGTGAAAGACTTGTTCCTTTCCAAGCCGGAAGTCTTGGCGTCTGAATATAGTCCGGTGGTGCTGAAGGTCCAGGCAAGCCACTTGGCCAGAGGCAGTTCCGTCACATTGAAAGTCAGCGCACCCATATTCTGTCTGCCGTAGTTGGTCCAGATCAGAAGCTGGTCGCCGTTCTCCTTGAGCTCAGGAAGCTGCGAGAACATTCCGCCGGTGTGACTGAACGACGCGGCGAGCGAGAAGTGCTGGCCGAATCCGGCGCTGAGCGAAGCCTCGTCTGAATATGCAGGGCGCAGATCCGGGTCGCCGACATTGTAGGTGTGCGCATCGATGTAGTTCTCAACCGGGTTCAGGGCCATATAGCTAGGGCGTTGGATTCTCCTTGTGTAGGAAAGCGCGAACCTAAGGCTGGCGGACGGGTTGAATCCCACGAACGCTGTCGGGAACAGGTCAAAGTAGCTGCGACGGCTCTCGTCCCCGGCTGAGATCCAATCCCCGAACGAGTTGGTATATTCACCCCTCAATCCGGCTTTGGCGGTCCATTTCGGGCCGAACTGCGCGGCAAGGGACAGGTAGGCGGCGCCGATGTTCTCACGGTACTTGAAACGGGTCTCGGCATCACTGGCTGAAGGGCCGGTCTCGGTCCTCAGGGTCGTGTTGTCAGTCTTGGAAAGAGCCCACTTCGCTCCGGCTTCCAACCTCGCGAAATTGAACACAGTACCTTCATAATCAGCTTTCGCGGACCAGATGTTCACCTTGTTGTCAGAGTCGATGTACCTTGTGGAAGGGATCCACTCCGAAGCGCCCATATTCCTCGTGAAGGTCTTCTGGTCGTTTCCTGTCCAGTCTGCATTGT
Organism: uncultured Bacteroidales bacterium; assembly: GCA_934725575.1. Classification (GTDB taxonomy): domain Bacteria; phylum Bacteroidota; class Bacteroidia; order Bacteroidales; family UBA932; genus Cryptobacteroides. The sequence goes on along the minus strand of CAKVCK010000006.1, from coordinate 102,458 downwards.
GGTAATAGTCCATATTGACGGTGATCTCGGAATTGGTCGCCTCGTTGAATATGTGGGTGAAGTTCAGATTGCCGTTGGTCTGGCGGCTCTTGTCCTCGTTCCAGGTCGCGGACTCGGCACGCTCAAGTTCCTTGTCTCCAAGCGTCTGCGTGGTGACATTGTGATCCCTGTCGGACTTCATCACATTGCGGGAACCTGGCATATTCACAATGAATCCCAAGGTGTTTTTCTTGTCGATGAACCAATCGTTGCCGAAACGCACCTGCCAGTTGCGATACCTATCTTTCTGGAGGGACTGGGCAAGAATCCGGAACGGAACCCCGTCCTGCGTCAGCTTGTTGTCGATGTTCATATCTATGTCCATATCATAGATTCCCTGATAGACAGAGACGAAAGTGTTTGTCTTGGCGGTCCTGTAACTGAGGCTTCCGTTGACGTTCTCTCTCATAAGGAAGCGTCCGGTCTCCCCGAAGTACATTCCACCGTCATCGGTCCCGATCTCGCCGTTGAGTCCGGACAGGGCGTTGCGCTTCGTCTTGATGTTGATGATACCTCCCTGACCCTCAGCGTCATATTTAGCAGAAGGATGCTCCATCAGCTCAAACTTGTCGATCGAGGATCCCGAGGTTGATCTCAACAGGGCCTCCAGTCCTTTCCCGTCAAGATAGGACGGACGGCCGTCGATCCAGACCTGGACCTTCTTTCCGTTCAATGTGATGTTTCCGTCCTTGTCGATGGTCACTCCCGGAGCCTTCTTGATGAGATCCAGGGCGTTGCTTCCCTGCGCGAAAGCGCTTTGCGAGACGTTCATCACCAGCTTGTCAATCTTCATCTCAACCAGTTTCACACGTTCGGTGACGGTCGCGCCGGCTATCATCTGAGTGTCCTCGGACATATTCAAAGGATCGATCTCATTCAGGCCGGAGACTACATTCACTTTCTTGAACATATCCTTGTAGCCGATGAGCGAAGCCTTTATTATATATTCTCCAGCCGCAGCCTGAAGTGAATATATTCCTTTATCATCGCAGGTGGCGCCGGCGGCCAGCGTGCTATCCGGTCTCATAAGGGCGACCGTGACCCATCCGAGAGGCTCGCCGGTGGCCTTGTCCAGCACTGTACCTTTTATCTCCGAAACATTCTGGCGGGCGGCGGAGGCGTTTACCCCACCGATGACCAGCAACACAGCAATCAGCAAAAATCTAAATTTTCTCATTTTCTTCTTCAATTTTTCACGGTGCAAAGTTACTGCGGGAAACCCATAGCACATCGCATCCAAGGCGGACAGATAATATCACCAAATAATTGAATATCTGAATATTGGATATAGACAATATGGACAAACGCAATCACCGTCCCTGCTTTGTGGCCCTCTTGCCAGACATAACAGACCTCAAAACAGGCGGAACATTATGAACAACGAATTATTCATTCTGTGAATATTTTTCCGTTTGCACCTATTGCACATTTTTCAAAATTTTCTGAAATTGCGTACACTTTAGAAGTTAACAACACAACAACTTATGACCCGGAGAAAACTTCTCATCTGGACCCTATGCCTGCTATCCTTATGGCAGGCCGAAACATCAAGCCCTTTACTCGCCGGCCCGGCGTACCCCGGACTCATCACTGTGAAACAAAGCGACGGCAGTAAAATCAGAGTCCGTGCGCACGGAGACGAGTTCCGCAATTATGTAACCTCTGAGGAAGGCTACACCCTCGCCGCGGACGCGGACGGGGACTGGGCTTTCGCTAAACTTGATGCCAACGGACTTTTGGTCCCGACATCCGTCAAGGCAAAGCCAGTCAGCAGGTTGACGAATGCGGAACGCAAGGTTCTTGGCGCGCTGCGGAAGAATCTGCAACCTCTGAGGATGACAGAACTGCAAAAAAGGCTGAAAGCCGGACGGACATATTCATTGGCCACCCGCGCCGCAGACGCAGGGGACTGCCTTCCTCCACTTCTGGGTGGCACCACCTGGAAGCCGGTCGGGGACAAGAAAGTGCTGGTGCTGCTCGCTGAATATCCAGACCTTCCTTTCACGAGCGGAAGCAACGAGGCGTTCAATAATTTATTGAATTCCAAGAGCTACACAAAAGGTGGGGCTACCGGGAGCGTCTGGCAGTACTACTACGACAACTCCAACGGACGGTTCAATCCGGAGTTCACCGTGGCGGGACCGTACAAGCTCTCCAATAACAGGGCATATTACAAGGAAAAACCGGAGGAGATGGTCGCCGAAGTCGCCCGTCTTGCCGACAACGATGTGGATTTCAGCCAGTTCGCCGAGAACGGAATGGCTCACGACATATTCGTGTTCTATTCCGGCGGAGCGGAAAGCACTGGTGACCCGAACGGGATCTGGCCGCACAGGAGCGGGCTGAAGAACCTGACGCTCGACGGAGTCACGATTCCCGGCTACGCTTGCAGCTCCGAGCTGGAGCCAGGATCTGCGGGAAACAACACACTCGCCGCCATCGGATCGTTCTGCCACGAGTTCGGGCATATTCTCGGATGGCCGGACCTCTACGACACGGTAAACGGCAACGACACGAAATGCGACCTGCCGGGCTGTTTCTCGCTGATGGCCTACGGAACCTACAACAACAGCAGCCGCACTCCCCCGGCGCTCAGCATCCTCGAAAGGTGGATGATGGGCTGGTCGGAACCGGAAATTCTGGAGACGAGCGGGGAATATTCATTGCCGGCGATCACGGAAGGCAAAGGCTACCTCGTCAAGACCGAGGCGGACGGGGACTATTTCCTGCTGGAATGCCGAGGCGCGGGAAAGAACGAGTGGGACAAGAAGGAATATCTCGACTTCTACGGACAGGGCTCCGACTGGGGGCTTCTGATCTATCACGTCCGGAACGAGTACAACAGCTGGATGGGCAACGCCGTGAACATCGTCCACGGGAACGAGCACTACAAGATATTATATTCCAATCCTGCCTCCAGGAACAACTACCTGCCGCAATACATTCCGGCGCATTGTTTCTTCCCGGGCGGGAAAAATGTGACATCCATCCACAGCGACAGCCAGTCAAACTTCCTGGCCGCCAACGGCAAGAAGACAATGGTCGAGATCCCTTCGATCAGGCTGGACGCGGCGGATGGTTCCGTGAAATTATCTGTGACAGAGCGCAATGGCAACATCACGGATGTCAAGTCAAGCGTCTTCCAGCACGACATCATCCTGAGCTGGAAAGACGACCTCTCCTCCGGCTGGACCGTCGAATGGAAGGCCGAGGGTGAAGAGGCGAAGTCGATCACCGGGCTCACATCCTCCGAGGTACACATTCCTCTGCTGAAGGATGCTCAAGACTATGTGATCACCATCACGGGCAACAAGAACAGCAAGACTTCCCTTACCTTGAAGACCGAGAAATCCGGAACAGGATTTCCGAGGATCCAACTCTCTAAGGCCAACCCGACATCGGAAGACAAGATTCTGATGATGCTGGTTGACTGCGGCGAGATGGGAAACATCCAATGGACTGTGGACGGAGCCAAGGCGGACGGCTACACCAATCTGCGCAAGGGCGAGCATTACGTGCAGGCTGTCCTGACAAAGCCGGACGGGACCGTTGAATATTTCGCCAGGTACATAAATGTCATCCTATAATATTCATAGACAATGAAAATCGCATTCAGAATATTCACCACGCTTATTTTCTGCCTCCTCCTTTCCGCCTGCAACGGCAACAAGGAAGACAACAACCTCCGGGAGGAATTCTCAGTCGCGGAGGATTTGGGAATATACAAGGACGGCGCTCCGGTGCTCACTTTCCTCAAAACCAAGCATCAATATTACTGCAACCCGTCAGAGGGCATCCTGAGGATAATCGACAACGAGGGGACACGTGATGTCACGGTTAAACTCAGCGGGATGCCTTCCACCTCCGGAACCGTCAGCGGGACAGTCTCCGGGAATATGGGGATCACGGGATTCAGTTTCAGCGAGCTGCGGATCCTTAAGATCGACAGCAGGACGGTCTGGCTCTGGTCGGACAAGGAAAAGGCCGGATTCATCCTGCCGTCAGCCGGACTGCAAACCACAAAAGCCAATTAATAATCTCAATAATAAGAACGTATGAAAAGATTCTTTGTGTTCTTGTTTATGCTTCTGGCGACGTTCTCACTTGCGTCGGCCCAGACCATAGACATCAAAGGTACCGTCATCGACGAGAACGGAGAACCCGTCATCGGTGCGTCGGTGATGATCAAGGGAACCTTGAAAGGCGACATCACGGACGTGAGCGGCCGTTTCAGCCTTGGCGGGGTCAAAACGACAGACAAACTGGCCGTGTCCTGCATCGGAATGATTCCGGTGGAGGTCGATCCGCAGACGGAGATGAGGATCACCCTGAAAACCGACCACGAGCAACTCGACGAGGTTCTCGTCGTGGCTTTCGGCCAGCAAACCAAATCCTCATTCACAGGATCCGCGGCGGTCGTGAAGAGCGAGACTCTTGAGAAGAAGCAGCTCACGAATGTGATGAGCGGACTTCAGGGACAAGTGGCCGGCCTCCAGATGATCAACAATTCCGGCTCCCCTACCGCCACCCCTTCGATGGCGATCCGAGGATTCAGTTCCATCAACGCAGGGACTTCCCCGCTAATCATTGTGGACGGCTCTCCTTACGACGGAGGATGGAACAACCTGAACCCTAACGATGTGGAGAACATCACCGTCCTGAAGGACGCCGCCTCCAACGCTCTTTACGGTGCGCGTGGAGCCAACGGAGTAGTGATGATCACCACAAAGAAAGGCAAGTCCGAGAAGGCCACGATCACCTTTGACAGCCGCTGGAGCGTCAACAGCCGCGCGACCATCGACTACGACTACGTGAAGGATCCGGTGCAGTACTACGAGATGCACTGGTCAGCCCTCTACAACTACTATATGCGCGACCGTGGAATGACTCCTTACGAGGCTCACAGGCAGGCCAACGCCAACCTCGGCGGAGCCACGGCCGACGGCGGACTCGGTTACCTCACCTACACTGTTCCTGACGGGGAATATCTCATCGGAACGAACGGGAGGATGAATCCGCACGCCACAAAGGGCAGAAGGATTTACTATAATGGTAAGGTCTATACCGCAGCCCCTGACAGCTGGCTTGACGAGGCGTTCAGGCACAGCCTCCGCCAGGAGTACAACCTCAATCTCACCGGAGGCACCGAGAAACTCAGTTTCTACGGTTCCATCGGCTATCTTGACAATCAAGGTATCGTCTATAACTCCGACTTCGAGAGAGCTACCGTCCGACTCAAGGCCGACTATCAGGCCAAGGACTGGCTCAAGGTGGGTGCGAATATGAACTACGCCCACAGCACCTCGGACGATATCGGTGACGGTTCCGGCACATCCCTGTTCGGAATCACGAACACTATGGCTCCGATCTACCCGGTTTACCTGCGTGACGGGGACGGGAACATTATGACAGACGAGAACGGAAAGATGTACGACTACGGTTCCGGTGAGCTCGGAGGTCTCAACCGTCCTGTCCTCTCCAGGAACAACCCTCTGCAGGAGAACGCCTTGAACACCGACAGGACCATCGGCAACAATCTGACCCTCACGGGCTATGCCGATGTCACCCCGCTCGATGGCCTGAAGATCACCGTCAACGGCACGGTCACAAGCGGAGAGTCGCACTACACATCCACCCAGCAGGGATTCTACGGCTACGGCAAGACCGCCTACCCGAGCGGCTACATCTACAAGTACAACAGCCTTGTCTATGCCTTGAACTTCCAGCAGATCGTTAACTACACCAAGCAGTTCGGCCGACACAACGTCTCTGTGATGGCCGGACACGAGAACTACGACTACCGCAGCGAATGGATGAGCGGAGACCGCGAGGGTCTCTTCTCCTATTTCGACGCGCAGGAGCTCAGCGCAGCCATCAAGATCAAGGAGAACGCCGGTTCCTCCAGCAGGTACAACACCGAAGGATGGTTCAGCAGGGCTATGTACAACCTGGACGAGAAATATTTCCTCTCGGCTTCCTACCGCCGCGACGCTTCCTCACGCTTCCATCCGGACCACAGATGGGGTAACTTCTATTCGTTCGGAGGAGCCTGGATCGCCAGCAAGGAGGATTGGTTCAAGGTGTCCTGGATTGATATGCTGAAGGTAAAGGCATCCTGGGGACAGCAGGGTAACGACGCCATCGGCGACTACCGCTACACCGACACCTACACAATCAACTACTTCAACGGAGAGCCTTCCCTGGCCCTCAGCACCGTCGGCAACAAGAACATCACCTGGGAGACCAACAGCAACTTCAACGCAGGTTTGGAATTCGACATATTCAAAAGCCGCGTCACCGGTAGCGTCGAGTTCTTCAGCCGCAAGACCACCGATATGCTTTGCTTCGTCTATGTTCCGCTCTCAGGCGGCTACGGCGGATCCTACGACAATGTCGGGAATATGCTCAACAACGGTGTCGAGCTGGATCTGAATCTGAACCTCATCCGCAAGAAGGACTTCAGCTGGAACGTCAGCCTTAACGCGACGCACTACAAGAACAAGATCACGATGCTGAACGAGGACAACAAGGGATTCGTCCTGGACGGACACGCCGGCTATGTCAACGGAAACTACTTCCACGGTGAGGGACTTCCGCTGCACACCCTTTATATGAAGAAATATGCAGGTGTCAACGAGAAAGGCCAGTCCCAGTGGTATATGAAGGACAGCGAGACCGGCGAGCTGACAAAGACCACGACCTACAGCTACGGCACGGACTTCAACTGCGGTGACGCCGACCCGGATCTCTACGGAGGCCTCGGCACGACCATCACGTTCAAGGGATTCGACTTCTCGGTCAATCTCAACTACAGCATAGGAGGCAAGGCCGCCGACTACGGCTACGCCGCCTTGATGCGCAACCCTAACGTGCAGAACACCGGCAACAGTTTCCACAAGGACCTGCTGAAGGCCTGGTCCGAGACCAACACGGACTCCGACATCCCGCGCTTCCAGTTCGCCATCCAGGATGTGGACGACAGCGCAAGCTCGATGTCCGACCGGTTCATCACGGACGCGTCCACGCTCACTCTCCAGAACATAAACCTGGGCTACACCCTTCCGGAGAAGCTCGTGAAGAAGATCGGAATGAGCAAGATCCGCGTCTATGCCGCTGGAGAGAATCTCTACTACTGGAGCAAGCGCAAGGGCTTCGACCCTCGCGGAAGCTTCTGGGGCACGACATCCACATCAACCTACGCTCCTGTGCGGATGATAACGGGAGGAATCACGTTACAGTTCTAATTTAATGGAGACAATGAATATGAAAAAGAATATGATCAGACTGCTGGGTGCCCTCTGCGCCGTGTCCTCGCTCGTCTTCGCCACCGGTTGCATCGAGGAGACCTTGCCTAAGACAGAGGCCACGCCTGAAACCATAGAGAAGTCCACCTCCTCGATGGAATATATGCTCAACGGCCTTTCGTCCTATTTCGTGGCCTATGACACCTGGGGATCCTCCGGAAACACAAACGACTGGGGCTATCCTTGCCAAATGTATATGCGAGAGGTGATGGGAGAGGACTTTCCTGTCTATGACGCCAGCTACGACTACTGGAGCCACATCGAGAGCGGATCAGGACTGCGCTACGCCGCCTATTACTCCTGGTTCTACTACTACAAGTTCATAAAGAACACCAACAACGTCATCGCCCTTGTTCCAGATCCGGCAAACGCCGAGACCAAGGCCGTTTACTGTCTCGGACAGGCGCTCGGACTCCGCGCGATGCTCTATATGGAACTCTCGACCTGCTTCGAGTACCGCACAACCCAGGTCGAGAGCCTGAACGCCGACGCCCAGTCGATGGGGGGTTGTCGGACTGACAGTGCCGATCGTCGATGAGAACACCTCCAAGACTGATCTGAACAACAATCCACGTGTTCCTTTCTACACGATGTACCGTTTCATAATGACGGATCTCAACCGTGCGGAGACCTATCTCGAAGGCTACGAGCAGGCCACCAAGGCCCACGCCAACCGCGCGGTTGTCTATGGCCTGAAAGCCCGTCTGTGGCTCGATATGGCAAGCCGTTTCGACAGGGAACCGGACGCTCTGGCCAAGCAGATGAGCGCGGAAGGATCCTCCGACGGCTACGATGACATCGGAATCAACTCCGCTATGGACTGCTACGCCAAGGCCGCTGAATATGCCCGCAAAGCCATCGGTGGCGGCAACACACCTCTCACCGAGGATCAGTGGATGAACTCCAAGACCGGCTTCAACACACCTCAATCCTCCTGGATGCTCGGTACTTACGTCACTTCCAAGGAAGAGGTCAACACCGGTTACTACTACAACTCGTTCGTCGCGCAGATCGCGTCAGAGCCTACTTGGGGTATGCCTCGTTACGGAAGCGCTTTCCGTCTCATAAGCAAGTCCCTGTACGACAAGATCTCCGACAGCGACTGGCGCAAGAACAGCTGGATTTCCCCTGACGACGCCGGCAAGACCGAGATTCCGGAGAAGTACAGAACCGAGCTCAAGGGCGACGCCTGGTCAAGGCTTCCAGCCTACGCCAACCTTAAGTTCCGTGCCGGAAGCGGTTCCATCAGCACCATCGAGACCGGACTCATCGCGTCCCTCCCGATAATGAGGGTCGAGGAGATGTACTTCATCCGTTTCGAGGCGATCGCCCACACGGAAGGAGTGGCTGCCGCCGCGAAAGAGATGGCCGATTTCCTGAACACATATCGCTACACGGACGGTTCCTACAACTGCGAGGCCACGGATATTGACTCATTCATCACCGAACTGATGGTGCAGAGGCGCATCGAGTTCTGGGGCGAGGGCATCAACTTTTTCGCCTACAAGCGCCTTGGCCTGCCGATCACCAGAAGCTACGACGGCACGAACTGGCTCTCCTCGCAGCGTCTGAACACAAAGGCCGGCTACACCGCACCTTGGATGAACTATGTGCTTCCTGAATATGAGAGGGACAACAACCAGGGCGTGATCCTGAACCCGGATCCGTCAGGAACCATAATCGCGGAATAAGCATCAACTAAGAATTTATGAATATGAAGAATATCAAATACATCCTTTTCACCGCCGCGGCCGGCCTGTGCCTGACTCTGGCATCCTGTTCGGAGGACAAATACGAACCGGGGCCGGAACCCGCCAACGATTGTATGGAGGCATATTTCCTCTCCAGCAATTCCTCTGAATATATTCTTGGCTCCGAGAGCACCAGCGTCACCCTTGAGGTCGGAAGGATCAAGGCAGACAACGCCGCCAGCATCCCTGTGATCGTGGAGGCGAAGGACGAGGTGTTCAAAGTTCCTTCCACAGTGGAGTTCCAGGCCGGAGAGGCCACGGCTGAGATGACCGTAACCTTCGAAGGCATTGAAATCCAGAAGGAAAAGAAATTCACCATCCGTCTGGCCGATGAATATGTCAACCCTTACACCGTCCACGACGGCTCGGACGTGTTCTCGGCCACCGTGCTCGTGTCCAGCTGGAAGAAAGTCGTCAGCAACGCCCAGTTCTGGTTCTCGTCCATCCTTAAAGTGTCCACATTCTCGGACATCTACTGGCTTGAGGGCCTGAACCGCTTCCGCATCGAGAACTTCCTCGGAACCGGAATCGACCTCAGCTACACGATCCTGAATCCGGACTTCAAGGCCGATGACCTGAACACCTGGCAGGGCGAGTTCAGCCCTCTGGACTACTACGCCGAGGAGCCGTCCGATGACGGGTTCAAGTACTGGAGCCTCCGTGACGCGGACGGGAACTGGTTCGAATGGACTCCGGAAGGGGCGGCCAGCAAGGTGACCGGTCTCTCCGTTTACAGGACAACGACATATTCAAACATCATTATGGACGGAACCACGGAGCCGACAGGCTTCCTTACCTGCTACGTCAACTGCGAGGACTCCTCCTACGATGGATGGGAATATATCAATATGTACTGGGATCCGACCGATGTCACCGCTCCCGGCAAATAATTCATAATCTTAAGATTGAACGAAATGAACAGAATATATTCATCAAAGATGGGCAGGCTCGCGGGCATATTCCTGCTTTCCGCTCTTTGCGTCCTTTCTTCCTGCAAGGATGACGACACCGTACTGACACCGCTTCCTGCCCCGGAAGCCGGCCTCTATCAGGCGACAGTCAGTTCATTGACATTCTACTGGGACAAGGTGGCGAACGCCACACAGTACGCCTACGAGCTTTTCTCTCTGGAAGGGGATAAAGTCACCGGAGGTGTAACTGAAGGCACAGTGGCCGTCCTGACCGGTCTCAAGGACAACACAGACTACAAGTTCACCGTCTGGGCGTACGGCCCTTTCGAGGGAGACTACAGCAAGTCCCCTGTGGCTGAGATCAGCGGAACCACCCCGGCGATCGTCCAACTGGCGACCCCGAAGCTGACCGTCCTTGTAAACGGTGGCGCGGTGGCGACTTGGGATGAAGTACCTAACGCCACACATTACGTCCTGACAATCTCCATTAACGGAGGGAAAGAAAGTTCATGGGACATAACGGGGACCGAGATGATGATAGGAAACCTTTCGACAGGAACCTACACCGTCACACTAAAGGCCGTCAGCGATGACGAGGCGTTCAGTGACTCAGAGCTTGCGACAGCTACTTTTGAAATAGAGAAAAAGGAGTCCTGGAGAGTGACCGGCACATTCGATGACGGCACCGGCAACAAATGGCCGGTAACGATGATAGTCTGGAACAACGGCACTTACACTCTTAAGGACTGGTACAACGTCGAGGGTTACGACCTTGAGTTCTCCGTCAACGATGACACTACCATCAACATTCTCAACTGCTACGAGCCATACCTTCCGAACATTTGGGTCGAGGCCGGATTCGAGGAGGACAACGGATGGATCCAGCTGTACACCGCAAGCGGTTACTCAAGCTTCGCAGGAAGCAAGAGCGAGGGCGGTTCCGTCTGGTTCTACAGCTACAAGACCGAGGGCTATCCGGAGTTCACCTGGACCGGCGACGGAGGCAGCCTGATCGATGATATAGTCGGGACATACTCTCAGAATGGCACAGGAACTGACTACACTGGAGTCTATAGCAGCAACGGAACCTTCACAGCAACAAATGATGTTACAATCACCAAGACCGGTGACAATACCATTGAGATGACTGGTTTCTTCTGCGAGGGGACTACATTGACAGCGACCATTGATGAGAGCGCAAGGACCTTAACCTTCGACATTTCTATCTGGCTGACGTATTATTACTTCACCGAGGCAGGAAACGTCGCTGCTCCGGTTGTCGCCACAATTGCTGATGACGGCACCATAACTTTCACCAACTGGTCAGCTATGGCCGAATATTCAGGTGTGTACTACGACTACGTGGCAGGCACCAGCACAACCCTGACCAAGAAGTAATCTTCTCTTTTATGAACAAACAGGCCCGGCATCTTCCTCGATGCCGGGCCTGCTATATTTATCATTTTCTACTCCCACTCAATGGTTGCAGGTGGTTTGGAAGAGATGTCGTACACTACTCGGTTGACCCCCTTGACCTTGTTTATGATGTCGTTGCTGACCTGGGCGAGGAAGTCGTACGGGAAGTGGAACCAGTCGGCTGTCATAGCGTCGGTGGAAACCACAGCGCGAAGGGCGACCGGATTCTCGTAGGTTCGCTCGTCACCCATCACGCCTACACTCTTGATAGGCAGAAAGATAACCCCGGCCTGCCAGATGGCGTCATAGAGGTTCGTTGCCTCGATGCGAGGGTCTGAAGCGGAAGGAAGGTGAAGGGCGGTGCAATCATATTCACGCAATCCTTTAATGAATATGTCGTCGGCCTCGCGGAGGACATTCAGTTTCTCCTCGGTGATGTCGCCGATGATGCGGATGGCGAGTGACGGCCCCGGGAAAGGATGCCTTCCGACAAGCTCCTCCTTGATGCCGAGGGCGCGGCCGACCCTGCGGACCTCGTCCTTGAAGAGGGCGCGAAGCGGCTCGACAATCTTCAGGTTCATCTTCTCAGGAAGGCCGCCGACATTGTGGTGCGACTTGATCTTGGAGGCGATGCCCTCGATGCCGGCGGACTCGATCACATCAGGGTAGATGGTTCCCTGGGCGAGCCAGCGGGCGTTTTCGATTGTGTGGGCATATTTGTCAAAGGTCTCCACGAAGAGCCTTCCGATGATCTTTCTTTTGGCCTCAGGCTCGGTCACCCCTGCAAGAGCGTCAAGGAACTCCCTGGACGCGTCCGCCCCGATGACATTGAGGTCCATATCCTTGTATGAGGCCAGAACATCCTCATATTCATTCTTCCTCAACAAGCCGTTGTTCACGAATATGCAGGTGAGGTTGTGGCCGATGGCTTTGTTCAGCAGCACTCCTGCTACCGTCGAATCGACACCGCCGCTGAGTCCAAGGATTACCTTCTCGTCCCCGATCTGCTCCCTGAGGCTGGCTACGGTCGTCTCTATGAACGAGGCAGGAGTCCAGTCACCCTTGCAGCCGCATATTCCCAAAGCGAAATTGCCGAGGATTTTCGTGCCTTCAGTCGTGTGGAAAACCTCCGGGTGGAACTGCACGGCGTAGGTCTGCTCGCCCTTGATGTGAAAAGCGGCGTTGGTGACGCTCTCGGTCGAGGCGATCACCTCCGCGCCCTCCGGCAGACGGGCGATCGTGTCCCCGTGCGACATCCAGACCTGTGAGTGAGCCGAAACTCCCTTAAGCAGAGGTGACCCTGAGTCAACGACATCCAGCATCGCACGGCCATATTCACGGGCCAGGGAGCCAAGCACCTCGCCGCCGAACTTGTGGGCGAGATACTGCGCGCCATAGCATATTCCCAGAAGGGGGAATTTGCCCTTGATGCCGCTCAGGTCGATTTGCGGAGCGTTCTTGTCACGCACCGAACAAGGGCTTCCGGAGAGGATTACTCCTTTGACGGTCTCATCCAGCGCCGGGACCTTGTTGAATGGATAGATTTCGCAGTAAACGTTCAGTTCACGAAGTCTGCGCCCGATAAGCTGCGTGACCTGTGAGCCGAAATCCAGAATGATGATTTTTTCTGTCATAGACGGACGGGGAATTTAGGCTTCAAAATTAATCCAATTTTTCCAATGCGGCAAGAAATTGTGCTGCGGATTATATTCGGATTTTATTCGCGAAACATCCAAGATTCCTATTCCTTCGTTTTTTTGGCGTTTTTGGCTTTATATGCCAATGAACGTAAATACGTCATCCGTGTGGTTGGTGGCCGCAAAAATTTCGCCTGCTTCAGAAGCGTTCACACTGTCGCTGATCAAACTCTTTTCCGAGACACTCTGGACACTCTCAATACACTTATCCAGATTTGTCGAGAATCGCGGCAGATTGTAGAAAAACATGGTGGCAGTGCCGCCTTTGAATGCCATTACAGAGGAAAGCAGTGCGTCAGAGAATATGTCCTTAAGCAACTGCAGCATGAAGAATTTATGTCTGTTCGTATCCATTCCTATCCAAGAATTTTTGTGACACGTTGTTCGAGAGTTTTGCTATTGTATATGGGAAGGAGCGAAAGCACCTTCTGTTTGTCCAGGGAAATGGGATTGTCGAAATAGTAATTGCTGTTCAGGTACAAAGTGTCCAAGAAGGCTCTTTCCTGAGAAGCGATGTTCACATTCCCTTCGCGGATGACGCCGGCTGTGTCAATCAGGATTTCACCCTTGATTTTACGATACCGATACACTTTTCCATCAATTTCAACGCTCCGGCTCAAATTACCCACCGAAGTAATTTCGTCGCTGTACTGGAAGATAATTCCAGCCCTCTGCAGCACATATTCCAAAGATATATAGGATGGCGTATAGAGCAAACAGGCAAGTTCCTTCTCGTCATAACCCGGCTTGGCATAGATTCCTTTCCTCGGATTGATGATCTCGCCTTTTTTAACATAGTTGATCATCCTGTTCTTAATAGTATTCCGCTCAAGTCCCTGCCCATAAGCCATGGCGATTCCCTGCATAGTGAAAACACTTGCTTTGTCCTTGTAAAGGTCTAAAAGGAGCTGATTTCGTAAACCCATAGTCATCTTACGTATTACTTTCAGTTCACAAAAGTATATAATTTTATAGAAATTATCAAATCACATGAAGGTGATTCATTGGATCCCACGGAACTCTGCAGGTAAGCCTTTGATTGGTGTTTTTGTCAAAGCCGGGCAGGAAGTTTGCACCGGACGCGAAAGCATCATTCGGCCAAAGCGCCGGTGAGCGTGACCTGACGGGACTCGAAAGGGTGAAGGAGGCTGTCGATGATGACGGCGAAGTCGCCGCGGGTGAGCGAATCCAACGAAGGAAGACCCAGATCGGAAAGGGATTTTCCAGGGTAATAGTCATCCAGGAATATCTCATCCTCCCTCACCGGATCATCTATCCTGAACCAGGTCTCGTTGGACCAGCCGACAGAGCGGCCGTCCCCCCTCATGATTCCGGTGGCGCCGATCCTCTGGACCGCAGCGAAACGTGGATCGTCCGGAGTGATGTCCAGATAAGGCATCAAATACCCGCCGGCGGCAAGGATCCCCTCCTGCACCTCTCGCACAGAGACTTCCCTGAGACACGGCTGCGCCCCACCTGCCCTCCGCGCGGCCACCGCGGCGGCGATGCCGGCGGCCTGGCCGATTTCCATCACGACCGGCTGGAGTCTGGTGGCTCCATTCGCGACGCAGGTCACGGACACCGCCTTCTCTATCACAAGAATATCCTCGGCCTCCTTCGGAACCATGACCCCGAAAGGAACCGAGAAGGACGGGACAGGATGGAACTCCAGCTGAGGAAGAGCCCTCCAATCCGGATTGCGATAGTGATGATGGTCAACAGGATAGTCCCCCACCGCGATGGCCGTGCGGTAAAGGGTGTTTGAATATGGCCGGTCAATGTCCGCCAAGGAGAACGTCACCTCCCCCTCGATCCGTCTTGAGTCCCTGTAGTACGGAATCATCGGCAGACCGTCATCGGTCGGATACTCGTCCTCCGCAATGCCTATATTCCTTAACCCCAATTCTTTCTGAATATAATAGAGATAGCCGAGCGCCACCCTTTTGGCGCTGTCAACCGCCACGGCGCGGTCGGACGGAGGCATACGGGTGACATCCTTGACATAGCAGTCATTGCCCGCGATCGGCCAATTCAGCATGATCTTTCCGCCCGGCAGCCGCCCGTAGGAAAGCATCATGTCCACGGAATGGCCTCTTGACAGGCAATCCTCGTACAGTTTAGCGTCATAGCCTTCCGGACAAGGGATCGTCTTGTCGGAACCGGCGCCGAAATCCTGTGCCGTGATGACGTAGGTCAAGTCCTGTACCGCTGCTATCGTGTCAACAGGAGAACTGTTGCAAGGCACTCCACACATTGCCGCGATGCCACCAAGTTCGGTTCCGTCAATCAGAATCCCCGCCCTGACGCAGCGACGACCATCCGGTCCGTCCAACATAAGCCGCCAGCCTTCGTCCAGTTTCTCAGCCCGGACGCAACCCGTCTCCATAGCAAGGGAAAGTCCGTCAAGCGGCCCTGCCATATTCATGAATATCTCCGCACCGACTTTCGGTTCGAAGAGGATGTTGCTTACCCATCCGGTCTTCAAGGCCTCATAGCCCCCGTAGCGTCCGGCCAGAGAGTCGCAGAACTCGCCGAACAGGCCACCGCGGAGACGATAGTTACCGTCAAACGCCGAGACTCCCGCGGATGTGAGCATGCCACCAAGCCAGGGAGTTTCCTCGACAATCAGCACTGATGCCCCTGAACGGGCCGATTGTATGCCCGCCGACGTTCCGCCGGCACCGCCACCGACAACCACCACGTCATAATAAGCTTCAGTTCCGCCGCACGAGTGCAGCAGAACCGAAGCGATCATAAACATCAACAGACCAATTGGATAAGGCTGTCCGCGCATCAGATGCAGGCCTCCTTCCCCTTAGAGATGTCCTCCAGCATGGAGCCTATCTGATAAAGACCTCTCGGAACATGGAAGCATCCTTTCCACTTTCCGCCCTTGAGCGGTAGCAGGACTTCCCCACGGCGGTTCAGGTAGCCGAACCACTCGGGATACTCCTTGTCCTTGAAACGGGTCCAAAGGTAGTCATCCAGCCTGAGGAACCACTCCAGACACTTCTCGTTGCCCGTGAGGCGGTAGCCTTTCAGCATCGCGATCGCGGACTCTATGTGTACCCACCAGAGTTTCTGGTCCCACTCAAGTTCCTGGGTCGGATAGCCCTTGCGGTCCATGAAATAGAAGATCCCGCCATATTCCTTGTCCCAACCGTAGTCGATCACGCGGAGGGAGATCTCCACAGCCTTGTCGATCAAGGCCTTGTCCTTGCGGCGGATTCCGAGGTTCATAAGGAACCACATCGCTTCCAGATCATGTCCAGGGTTCACCTTGCGGCCCTCGAAACAGTCGATGAGGGAATTGTCAACGGCAGAGACGTTCTCCACCATCACTCCAAGATCCGGCTGGTAGAACACATCCAGAACCTCGTGCAGACATTCGTCAATCAGGCGGTCCATCATCTCGGGGTCGTTGATGATCCTCTCGACCTCCAAAGCCATGTTACAGATGATCATCGGAAGGGCGAAATCCTTCAGCGGCCTTGTTCCCGGCACAGCCTTCGACCAGATTCCCTTTGGATTGGAACGGCGTTCCAGAATCCGGCGGAAAGTCTCCTTGGCGTAACGGGCATATTCCTCATCGCCTGTCGCCTCGGCCAACTGGGCGAATCCCATACAGGCGAATGTGTTGGAGAATATGTTGTAGGGCTGGATGACCGGCTTTCCCTCCCTTGTCAGGGAGAAGTAGAAGTCATAGTCGGGAGTGTGGCCGTATTTCATGAGAAAACGGGCGCCCTGCTCGGCACACTTCAGCCATTCCTCGTTCTTCGCGAGCTTGTTGTACAGCATCGCGAACATCCAGACCTCACGTCCCTGAAGCCAGATGAACTTGTCCTTGTCGTAGACACTTCCGTCACGGTTCAGGCAAGTGTAGTAACCTCCGAATTTCGTGTCCTGGGAATGTTCCAGCCAGAAAGGCAGGACATTCCCGAGGAGTTCCTCCTTATAGCGCGACGCCATCGCGCCGAAATCAACATTTTTTATATTCATAGATAACATTATTGTGCGGTGAACCTTATGCAGGTGATGCAGTCATAGTTGCCGTCCGTGACAAACATGTCCATGGACTTACCGTCGGCCGAGGTCTGGAGAAGGACATCCCCGCATGCTCCGGCACCCGTGAAGGTGCCTTCACCGACAACGGTCGCTCTTTCAGCATAGTAAGCCTCTTTCACGGAACCAAGATTTGTAATGTCAAGCAGATAGACCTCAGGGCAGGATCCATATGAGAAGTGGGCTCCACGTTCGACGGCGCAGAAACGGATCCCGTTAAGAGTGGCCACGGAGATGCAGTTGTAGTTCTCGTTGCCGCCGCTGGTGGTATGGAACACGGACTGCCACTCGCTCTTCGCCACTTCCTTGCACCAGTTCAGGTCGTAGTTGCCGTTGGCGTCGGCGGAGTAGCCAATGAACAGTAGTCCGTCATTCAGGTCGTCAGAAACCGGCGCGACGCACGCTCCGTAAGGATTCCAGACCTGGTTGGCGGCTGGAGCGATCGATCCGAAGACCGCATCACCGACCTTTCCGTCAGTAATCTGCCATCCTACCCAGTACTGGCTCACATCGACGAAAGCGGTGACGACTGCCTTCCGGGTCACGTCTCCACGCACCCTGATGTTGCCCATCGAAGAGCTCCAGATAGCGTTGTGGGTGTATTCCAGAAGCATTTCAGGAGCGGATTCCAATGACTTGAACGAGTAGATCCGGAGCGTGCCGCCGTATGGTGTCAACGCGGCGGCAAGGACGTTGCCGGCATCATCATTCACAAGCGAGTGGACGGAAAGACCTTCAGGGACAGCTATTTCCTTCAGATATTCACCGGTCTGGCGGTTCAGGGCGTAGAGTTTGTTCCCGCCATTGCCGACAAGCAGGATGTCATCCTTCACGGCAAGCCTGAGAGGTCCTCCGGCCACGGCGATCGCGCCAAGGTCAGCCGAATACCTCTTCTGCCAAAGCACACTGACATCAGCCGTTCCCTTCTGCTTAAGTTCGACAGCCGCGGAGTAATCCTCCAGCTCAGTGGTCACATTGATGACGCCGGCCCTGGAGCCGAAATCAGGATTGGCCTCAACCTTATAAGTAAAGGAACCATCCTTCCCGGAGACTCTTGTGATCCATTCAGAATCAGGATCCTCGACCTCATAAGGGAAGTTGGCCTCGACCTTTAGGGTCACCTCGCCCCCGTTCTTCTCGGCAACCAGGCTCTCAGGAGAGACATTGAAGAATCTTTCGTTAGGGGCCTGGTTGACAACGATGTCTTCCGACCCTTCGCTGCTGGTGAAGGTTATCACTCCCTGACGAGCCTCGAACTTGTTGTAGATCTCGTTTGAGGCCACGGCAAAAGTCACCGTGTTCTCAACAAGACCCTTGGTCGTGACAGCGGAGATCCATTCCTTGGCTTCGTCGGCGATCTTGTAGTCGAAGTCGATGTTGGACACGACCTTGATGTCGATGGAGCCTCCCTCCTTAGGAATGTCGAATGATCCCGGCGTGACGGTTATGGAGTTCAGCTGTTTCTGAGTCACTTTGATAGTCTTGGAATCCAGTCCGCAGCGCAGGTCGAACGAATATTCCCTTCCGTCGTGGCCGGGGTTCCTCAGGGCAGTCACTGTCACCTGATTCTTGCCGGCTCCGCCGCTGGTCGGAGTCACCGAACTCCAGGTATAGTGGTTCGTGTTAGGAACCGCCACCCTCCATTCATTGTCAGCAGTGAACTCAACCGTGTAGGTGCCTCCGGCAGACGTGAACACCGGATTCATGGCCTCCCCGGAAATGGTGATGGTCCCGGAGTCGTTCGAATCATCTTTGCAGGCGGCTAAGGACAGAGCCATCGCCGCTGCCAGCATTATTATGGATATTCTTTTCATTTTTAGCGTTTTTGTTATTTTTTCACAGTTTTCAGATAGTCATCGAATCCCTTTTTGAAGGCATCCCAGTAGTCGTACATCTTGATGTGACAGAGGTCGAACACAAAAAAGCCATCGCCCTCGTTGATGCAGGCCTTGATCGAATCCGGGATCTTGGAAGCCTGACCGCCGTTCGTCCACCCCGGGGAGTTGCCGATGTCCGGTCCGCCGCAGAACTTGACATCCCCCTTCAAGAGAGACCTGCCCTGCTTGCAGAACCCCTGCATCGTCCACTCACCGCTGCCCCAGATGCTGTCGGCACCGGCATAGGCTCCGAGAAACATGAAGTCGCAGTGGTCGGCGTAGCCACAGTTCTTGTAGTTCGCCGATGCCCAGGAATAGCCGTCCGCCTTAGGATCGTACTTAGGGCTTGCCCAGTTCACGCCGGATGTGTAGTAAGTCGAGTACCAGGCCCCGACATACACGCCGAAGCGGATGTCCTTGTTGATCCGGTGGACAGCGTCGGAAGCCTCGGCGACGAAGTCGTGGATGACGCTCGCGCGGAACTCCAGCCACTTCTTCACAGTCTCGCCAGCCTTCGACCCAAGCGCCGTCGTGCCGGGAGCCATCACATCACCAGGCCATGAAGAGCAGGTGATGCCTGAATATTCCTCGAACTTTCTCTTCGAGACATCCGAGAAATCACTCTGCAGGCCATAGTCATCGTAACGGCAGCGGTCCAGGATGATGCCATCAAGATCGTATGCAGCCAGATCCTTGATGATCTGAAGCACATAGTTCCGCACCTGCTCGTTGGCAGGATTGAGGAATCTGGCTCCGTAGTCTTCGGAGCCGGTCAGATCCATGACGCTGACAAGGCCGTCTTTCGCGTTGATGACCGAGGCCCAGGACTTCCTTCCCGACTCGCGGAAAAGCATTCCGTCGCTTCCAAGGCCATAAGGGCAAAGGTAGCCGCCCACGAAGGTGTTGATGCTGGCGTTCACCTTGAGACCCACCTTGCGGGCCTCGTCGATGAAGGTCTGGAGGTAGTCGTATGTGCCGGTTCTGGAAACCCACACATAACTGCTTCCCTTCCAGACATCTACCTTCTTCAGCGGACTGGCGACAGAGGACTTGAACAGCACGTCGCCGCTTGTCGGCCTTACATCGACAATGATGTCCGTGAAACCAACGTCCTTGATGCGCTTCAAATCCGCGGCTATCCTGTCCTTGTCGTTCTCGTAGTCACAGAAATTGGCCGCCGCGTCAATCCACACGTACCTCGGCTTGCCTGTCTCTTCCGCAGGTTTCTCGGGCTCCGGTTTCGGTTTGTCCCAGTCGGGGTTCCAAGGGTTATCCTTGGAACCTCCGCAGGACATGATCGTCATGGCGGCAAGAACGATCAGGGAATATATCCTCAAAGGGTTCATCTGACTATTTCTTTATGCAATCCACAGAATAGCCACCGAGGACTCCCGAATTCTGGTCGTAGTAGTACAGATACATCTTGAATCCATCCTTGGTCGGAGCCAGAACGACATCTCCGGCGGCAAAGCCGGCGTCAGCCTTCTGGAACCAGTCAACGGAAGACTTGCCGAGGACTATCGACGTGGTCTCGTTCAGATTGCCGGACAGCGCCGCCGGATCCGAGATGTCGTACAGGTAGAGGGCCGGGCCGCATCCCCAGTGAGGGAAGTGGCTGACCACGAAGAGCGACATGTAGGTGGCGTGATTGAACTGCTTACTGTCCAGGTTATTGACATTCAAAGCCCACGATGATCCGTTGTTGAACGGTAGCGACGACTTCAGCGTGCCGTCGGCCATGACATAGTGCAGGACGTTAGGATCGTAGTAAGAAAGGAACATCCCGGCGTTCCGCGTAGGAGCCACGGCCACAGCGTCGGTGTTGTTCACCGGAGCGCCGCCCCATGCGAGACCGGCTCCCGCGAGATCGAGCACCGAGACATCGGCGACGGATCCGCCGGCAACAGTGACCCTCGTCACCTTGCTTGAGGATGTCACGCCCGCGATGCCCTCATGGGTTATGTCAATCACAGCGTCACCGTCAATGTCGCCGATGACCTTGATTGAATACCCCATAGGAAGATCCGTGCTGTTGGTGAACGAATGGAACAGTTCCGGAGCGGTCTTAACAGAGGTAGCCTTCCAAATCTTGAACTCGCCGCCGCCGTCAACGTGGTTGCAGAGGATAAGGTTCTCCGCCTCGTCATTGGTGACAGCCGCCGGAGCGACGCCGCCGGCATTGATCTCGCCTTCCTTGACACCGGTGATGCCGTTCAGGAAGACAGGAGCGGAACCGTCGCCGTAGCAGAAGACAAGCTTTCCGCCCGTCACCGCAAGGCTCGGGAATATGTCAGCCGTGTTGTAGGCCGGGAGTCCGGCCATGCTTACAGGCTCGAAGTTGAACAACGCCTCAAGCGATGACTTGTCAAAGCCCTTGTCGATCTTGTCAGGAACAGTCTTGATGACGGTATATTCAGAGAAGGTCTGGCCATCGTGGGCGGTCACCCTGAACTTGACACCCTTGTTGTAGTCCTGCGGAGTCGAAGGATCAGGGGAGATGGTGGCATGCGCCGAAACCTGTGCGGATGCGGTGCAGGCGCTCAGATCCTCGGCGGACACCAGGGTGACGGTCTTCTTGTTCTTGTCCACGATGCCGGAGACGGCGGGGTCATCCAAGGAGAAGACAAGAATGTCGCAAGCCTTGGACTTCACCCTCTCTCCGGTGATGCAGATGTTCCTGCTCTCACCCTTGGCGTTGGTGAACCTGAACATGTTGTCCTTGGTCAGATCCAGAAGGGTCAGCGCCGGCTCGATGGTACAGTTCGGCTGCAAGGCAGCCTGCACCCTGACCTTGGTCATGTAAGGTGATGTCTCGTTGTCCGATGTCTCAGGGAAAAACCAAGGGACAGGGATGACGAACCGATCGGCGTTCTCGTCCGTGATGTTCAGCTTGCACATCGACTGATCCATGAAGGGGCCGAATGTGAAGAACGCCTCGAAACTGGTAAGGTTTTGACGCTCCGCGGTCGACTCGACATATTCAGGGCTATGGCACGAAGCCGCCACGAGAAGAGTCAGAACCGCTGTCAGTATGTGGATCTTTTTCATATAAGTCGTGATTATTTCCATTCCGGGAATTGTTCTACTGCATTGTTGCTTGACAGCTCGCTGTCCTGGAGAGGGAATCTGTTCATCTTCTCAGGATAGTTGCGGTCCTTGTCATCGACAGAGACATAGGTGTAGATGAAGCCACTTCCTGCGCTCTCGATCTTCAAGCCATGCACCTGATAGCCGGAGAGTCCGTCAGGATAGTTGTTCGGAGCCACTCCCCATCTGCGGAGATCCCAATAGGAGAAGCCTTCGAACGCCAGCTCGACCTTGCGCTCCTGACGGATGGCCTTCCACAGGTTGTCCCCCGCCTTGTCAGCGTACGGAAGCCCGACACGGGCGCGGATTTCCTTGACGGCGGCATTGGCTCCCGCGGCGTCATTGAGACGGTAGCAGGCCTCGGCCCTGTTCAGAAGCACCTCGGCGTACCTGATGATGACAAGCGGCTGGGTGCTCTCGTGTCTGGCGATCACGTCATGCGTCTCGTCCACACCTTTGCGGAGGTAATAGCCCGTGGTCGTCTTACCCTTAGGCTCCTTGACCACGTTCCATTGGCACCAGCCGTCGTCTCCGCCCACAAACGGCTCGATCGTGCGCCCTTTCCACTTCGCACCGTTGTAGAGTACGGATGCCTGGAAACGAGGCTCAAGCAGCTCATACGGAGGATTCTGATCGGTTCCCTCGGCGGTGTGCCAAGGCGACCAGTCCGGAAGACCGGAGCCGTCGGCATATTCATAGGACTCCACAATCTCCTGTGTCGGCGTGCCGTAGCCGCCGCCGGAAGCATCCTTGGTGGTGTAGTCGCCTCCCGGAGAGTAGTAGTAGTCGAAGCTGTGGGTCACATTGTCGGAATAGTTGAAGACATATTCAAGTATGACCTCGGAATTGTTGCCGTTGAAGACATCAGCATAGTTTGAGATCAGAGAATAACCCAACTCCTTCACTTTGTCCGCGGCCGCGACGACCTTGTCATAACGTTTGGCGTACAGCATCGCCCTTGTCATGAAGGCATAGGCCGTACCTTTGTTCAGCCTTCCGTTCGCTTTTTCTTTCTCAGGCAGGTTCGCGGCGGCGAACTCAAGGTCGGATTCGATGAAGTTCCATCCTTCCTCCTCTGTCGAGAGAGCCTTGTTGGCCGTGATGGCGCTCAGATCCTCGTCATAGATGATGACATCCTTGTACCTCTTGACAAGGTCGAAGTAGAACCATGCGCGCATGAACCTCAGCTCGGCCGAGAGTCTCGTCTTGTCCTCACCGGACATCTCACCGTACTTCTCCAGATAGTTCAGACCCTGGTTGGTCTTTCTGATCGCGCTGTACATCGTGTCCCAGTAGCCAAGGTACGCGGACACGTAGTTGGCTGTCAACACAGATCCCCCGTAGGCGATCTCGCTCGGTATGTAGCACAGAGCGTTGAAGTTGTAGGAGCCGTACTTCAACTGGTCGGTGAGGGCGTCGGTCATGCCGGCCGCACACTGTCCGGAGTTGGCGTCGGCCATGTCCAGGATGTAGCTATAGATGTAGTTCACTCCATATTCCGCATTCGCGGTGGTTTTCCAGAGCATCTTGTCCGAGACGCTGTCGGTCGGAGTCATGTCGAGGAACGAGTTGCAGGAGGACACCCCCATCGCCACGGCGATTCCCGACACTGTCAAAATCAGATTCTTAATGTATTTCATATCAAGCTGTCCTTTTAGAATGATAATGTCACACCACCCATCAAGAGGCGCTGCTGAGGATAATAACCGTTGTTCACGCCCGGAGACTCAGGGTCGATTCCCTTAGGAAGACCATCGATGGTGAATATGTTCTGTCCCTCGACGAACAGCCTGAGGGAAGACACGCCAAGATGGCTCATCCATTTCTTCGGCAGGGTGTAGCCAAGCTGCGCTGACTTCAGACGGACATATTTTCCGTCCCTCCACCAGAATGAGCAGCTTACACCGTTGTCACCACCGTGTCCCGGAGAGCCGAGGGTTAGACGCGGGAAGGTACCGTCAGGATTGTCCACGCTCCATGCGTTCTCCACAAGATAGAGAGGAGAGTTTCCTCCCTCCTTGAAAGTCTGAGTCCAGATCGTGTTGTCATCATAGCCGTTGTAGTACGTTCCGGTAAGGGAAACGTCGAACAAGGCGCCGCCGGTGAACTGGGCATTGAAATCAAAGCCGTTCCACTCGAAATTGAGGTTCAGGCCGAATGTCAGCTCAGGCCTGTTGGAACGTCCGAAATAGCCCCAGTCGTCGTAGTCGATCTTGCCGTCGCCGTTGATGTCCACGAACTTGATGTCGCCCACGTTAGGGCGTGATCCCCACCAGGCGGAATTGTCAATCTCCTCCTCGGAGCGGAACAGCCCGTCGGTCTTCCAACCCGTGATGGAGCCATAGGTCTTGCCGACAATCTTCCTGTTGTCGCTGACCTCAGGATTGTCCTTGTACTTGATCCATCTGGTCTTTGAATATGTCAGGCTGGCGCTCACCCCGTAGAAGAACGGCTTGCCGCCGAGAGAGAACTGATTCTTGTGAGTGACCATGAGGTCAACACCCTTGGCGTCGATCGCAGGATAATTGATGTAGGTCGGATAGTACCCTCCCATGGAAGCCGGGAATCCGGAGCCCTGGCCGGTCAGGATTTCATAGGTGTAGTTGTAGAATCCGTCCACCTCCATGCCCAGAAGCCCGTCCCACAGGGTCGCGTCGAATCCGACGTTGTAGGAAAGGTAACGCTCCCATGACAAGTTGAGCGACGGCACGACATCCGGCTTATAGGCAGGATTGAAGGCAGCGCTTCCGTCAACCATCCTGTAGCCCACCTTCTGGCCATAGCGCGAGTAGGTGCTGAGGAAGGCATATTCAGGAACACCGTCGTTTCCAAGCATTCCGACGGAGGCCCTGATCTTCAAGTCATTGAGAAAATCAGCAGATTTCATGAAATTCTCATTGGAGATTCTCCATGCGACGGATGCTGAAGGGAAGAAGCCCCAGCGGTACTTGTCCATTCCGCTGAAAAGGTACGAGCCGTCCTCGCGTCCCGAAAGCTCGACGAGGTACCTGTCGGCATAGTTGTACTTGAGTCGGAAGACTCCGCCGACGCTTCTGGACGCTCCGCTGCTTCCGGAGACAGGGTTCTTGGTCGGGTTGCCCTGGCTGATTTCCGGGAGCGAGGCGAAAGGAAGATCCTTGACGTAGGCCGCGAGACTGTTGCTCTTGGTGTCACGGATCTCCATGAGCGCCAAGGCCTCCACGCTGTGCTTGCCGAAGGTGTTGGAATATTCAAGACTGGCCTGTCCCACCATCTGCTGCCAATAGGACGTTCCCTCTCCGAGGTTTATGCCGTTGTCCACTCCCCTTGGGTCATTCTTCTTCGAATATGCTCCGTCCACGAAAGCCATCGTGCTGTAAGGGGTGTTCAGATTCTTGTTGTAGGAGTTGCTCCAGTCATAGACACCGGCAACCTTGGCGACCAGTCCGTCCACACCTGGAATGTCATAGGCCAGCGTGGCGTTGACCGAAAGATCCATCGAGCGGGTCTTCTTGTAGCCTGACTCATAGATGGCGGCGAGAGGACTCTGAGGAAGTCCGGTGTTCTTCTTGATCGTCGAAGTGTACATGCCCTCGTACCTCTCCGGGAGATACGGATGCATCACGATTGTCTGGTTGGCCACCGACAGCCATCCCAGCTCGCTGTATCCGCCGTCCGTGCCTCCCGAGGCATAGCCCGGAGTGTCCCTGTGAGCCAGCGTACCAGACAGACCCAGCTTGAAATGCAGCCTGGAGGTGATGTCCGAGTCAATGTTGGATCTCAGGTTGTAGCGCTTGTAGGTGAAGTTGTCGATGTTACCGTCCTGCCCGTAGTAGCCGAAAGAGGTGTAGTAGCGGGCCTTGTCGTTTCCTCCGGTCACGGTCACGTTGTGCTTCTGCGTGAATCCGGTGCCGAACACCTTGTCGATGTAGTTCACGTTGTCCCAACCGTCGCTAGGGTCGCCGTTAGTCATCGCTGCGACATTCTCCGAAGTAAAGTACGGATTGTACTGGGAGCGGTCGGTGATGGCTCCGCTGGCCAGCTGGTCCATCATGTCCGCCATATTATAATAGTAGGCGAACTGCGGGCCGTTCATGAACTCCGGGAAATTGGCGTTCATCGACACACCGAACGAGGCGTCATAGGTGATGGAGGTCTTCTCCTTCGCCCCCCTCTTGGTCGTGATGATCATCACGCCGCCCGCGCCTTTCAATCCGTACACAGCGGCAGACGCTCCGTCCTTGAGGACAGAGATGCTCTCGATGTCATTAGGATTGATGTCGTTGATGTCACTCACCGGGAATCCGTCCACAACGTAGGCGATTCCGTAGATCGAGCCGCGCAGACGCAGGGAAGCCTGATCCTGGCCAGGCTCTCCGGACTCCTACACGGAGGAGATGCCCGGAAGACGGCCGGCAAGAATCTGAGAGACGTTCGAGGCCGGAGCCTTCAGGACCTCGTCCCCCTTGATCGCCGAGACCGCTCCCGTCAGGGATGATTTCTTGGATGTACCGTAACCCACGACAACCACCTCGTCAAGATAGGTAGTGTCCTCTTTCAGGGTCACGTTCAAAACCTGCACGGTTCCGTCACATAGTTTCCGGAACGATGTCATGCCCAGACACTGGAACTCCAGCGTCTGTCCTTTTGCGACGGAAATCACATAGCTTCCGTCCGATCCGGTCATCGTGCCGTTCGTGGTTCCGGCCACAACGACAGAGACACCGGGCAGCGGTTGCCCGTTCTGGTCTGTCACCCTACCCTTGACGGAAGGCTGCGCCGACACGTTTCCAGAGAACAAGAAAAACGACAGAACCGACACAAGCACCACCTTTAGGAAAGGGAATGAATAATTCGATGTTGCTTTCATAAAAGAATGCGTTATTATTAATAATAGTGTCATCTATCCACAAAGGTTAGCCTAACATTTTTACAAAGTTATAACATTTCATCAAATATTTAACAAATAAAATAATAAATAATAAAATAATTTAAGAAATAAATTCTTACCTTTGTGAAGACAATATTTACCAAATTACCTTTTAGGATTACTAATAAGGATCACCTATCACATAAAGAAAGCACCATGACAGACAGAAGAACTTTTCTGAAGAAAGCCGGAATCGCCGCCGCGACCGCTGTGGCGGCTCCCATTGCCGCCAACGCTATGGGAATGGCTCCAAAGAACGGTAAAGACCTCAGGCTCAAGGCCGACGAGGGCATCAACAGCAGGCTGATCGTTCCTCACGGGAACGCCCTCCCCATCACCGGCACATTCCTGGACGAGATCTCGCACGACATTCCGCACCAGAACTGGGGCGAGAAAGAATGGGATCTTGACTTCCGTTACATGAAGGCGATGGGCATCGACACCGTGATCGACATCCGCTGCGGCTACCGCAAGTTCATCACCTATCCGTCACCTTACCTTCTTAAGAAGGGGTGCTACATGCCTTCGACCGACATGATCGACATGTTCTGCCGCCTTGCCCGGAAATACGGCATGAAGTTCTGGCTCGGACTGTACGACTCCGGAAAATACTGGGACACAGGCGACATGTCCTACGAGGTCGAGGCGAACAAGTACGTGATCGACGAGATCTGGCAGCGCTACGGCAGCAAGTACGACAGCTTCGGCGGCTGGTACATCAGCGGCGAGATCAGCCGTGCCACCAAGGGCGCGATAGAGTCCTTCCGCACGATGGGGCGCCAGTGCAAGGAGGTCTCGGGCGGACTGCCGACCTTCATCTCCCCGTGGATCGACGGCAAGAAGGCGGTAGACGCGGCCGGCGGCAACCTGACCAAGGAGCAGGCCGTCTCGATAGAGCAGCACGAGAGGGAATGGAACGAGATCTTCGACGGGATCCATGAATATGTCGACGCATGCGCCTTCCAGGACGGACACATCGACTACGACGAGCTTGACGCGTTCTTCTCTGTCAACAAGAAGCTGGCGGACAGGTACGGGATGCAGTGCTGGACCAACGCCGAGAGTTTCGACCGGGACATGCCGATCCGCTTCCTCCCGATCAAGTTCGACAAACTGAGGATGAAGCTTGAGGCGGCGAAGCGCTGCGGCTACGACAAGGCCATCACCTTCGAGTTCTCGCACTTCATGAGCCCTCAGTCGGCCTACCTCCAGGCCGGACACCTCTACGACAGGTACATGGAATACTTTGACAGGAAATAGGCGATGGACAAAAGTGTGAATATGGGCCGGGTCGTGTTCCTGGCCTTGGTCGCGGCGATCGGAGGAATCCTGTTCGGCTACGACACCGCCGTGATCTCCGGCACGACCGAGATCGTGAAGAACCAGTTCCGATTGACGACCATCGCCGAAGGTTGGTACGTGGGCTGCGCTCTGATCGGCTCGATTCTGGGCGTGATGACGGCCGGAATGATGAGCGACCATCTCGGCAGAAAGAAGACGATGCTCATCTCGGCTCTGATGTTCAGCGTCTCGGCCATAGGCTGCGCCGTCTGCGGCGACTTCAACCAGCTGGTTGTCTTCAGGATCATAGGAGGATTCGGCATAGGAATAGTCTCGATCGTCTCGCCGATCTACATCTCGGAGATCGCTCCGGCGCAGAAAAGAGGCTCCCTCGTGTCGCTCTACCAGCTGGCCATCACGATAGGGTTCCTGATGGCCTACCTGATCAACTACTTTGTCCTGAAGGGCGCCGACGTGACCTCCACCTCGACGGATCTCTGGACAAGAATATTCAATTCCGAGTACTGGAGGGGAATGCTTGGCTACGAGACTGTTCCGGATCTTCTGTTCCTCCTCGTCATATTCCTTATCCCCGAGAGTCCGCGCTGGCTGATCACCAAGCACAAGGAAGAGAAGGCCGCAAGGATCCTCGGCGGGATATTCACATCCCCGGAGGAAGTGGCAAGGCAGATCGAGCAGACCAGAGCCTCGATCGCCGGCGAGACCAAGTCCGAATGGCGGACTCTTCTGGAGCCGGGAATATTCAAGGCTGTCCTCATCGGCTGCGCCATCGCCATCCTCGGCCAGTTCATGGGAGTGAACGCCGTGCTTTATTACGGTCCCAAGATATTCAGTGACGCGGGATTGTCCAGCGAAGGTTCTATGTTCTCAACGGTCCTCGTGGGCACAGTGAATATGCTCACGACAGTGATCGCTCTCCTCATCATCGACAAGGTCGGCCGCAAGCAGCTGGTCTATTGGGGTGTGTCCGGGATGATCTTCTGCCTGCTGATGATCGGGCTATATTTCTGCCTCGGTTCAGCGCTGCCTACATGGTTCCTGCTGACGTTCTTCCTTCTGTACGTTTTCTGCACGGCGATTTCCATAAGCGCGGTTGTTTTTGTACTTTTGTCGGAGATGTACCCGAACAGAGTACGTGGACTCGCGATGAGCATCGCCGGACTGGCCCTATGGATCGGCACCTACCTGATCGGCCAGCTCACGCCGTGGATGCTTGAGACACTCACTCCGGCAGGCACATTCTTTCTCTTCGCCGCCATGTGCGTCCCTTACCTTCTCATAATGTGGAGACTGGTTCCGGAAACCACAGGCAAGACTTTGGAAGAGATTGAGGAATACTGGACAAAAGGAAAATAAAGCGGATGGTCAAATATTTCAGCGAGAACCTCTCGGACAAGAATTCCATAATCAAGCAAAAGATTCTGGAACTGTGCATGAACTCGGGCGATTTCAGCATCGCAGATTTCGCCCGTGAATTGAACTGCAGCGTCCCGACCACCACCAAGATAGTCGGGGAACTGATTGATGACGGATGGTTGGAGGACCTTGGAAAAAAAGGCTCGGCCAGCGGGCGGAGACCAAGCATATTCGGTCTCAATCCGGAGGCCGGGTTCTTTGTGGGAGTGGATCTGGAAAGAAACCACGCCAACATCATGACAATGGACTTCAAGGGACAGACACTGTCCTATGACGAGGATGTCGAGTTCACCCTGCAAAACACGGAGGATTCCTGCAGAAAGCTTTGCGGACTCATCCGGAAAACCCTTGAGGACAATGGACTTAGCCCCGAACGCATGCTTGCGTGCAATGTTGACCTTACCGGACGGGTCAACACCGCTTCCGGCTACAGTTTCACGTATTTCATCAACGAGGACAAACCGCTAAGCGCCATTCTTGAGGAAGACCTCGGAGTTCCGGTAGCCCTTGACAATGACTCCAGAGCGATGACTTACGGGGAGTTCCGCAGCGGAATCGCCAACGGAGAGAGAAACGTGCTGTTCATCAATGTCGGATGGGGGCTTGGAATGGGGATGATCCTGAACGGTGACCTTTACTATGGCAAATCCGGTTTTTCCGGAGAGTTCGGACATTTCCCGTTTCTGGACAACGGACAGATCTGCCGCTGCGGAAAGGTCGGCTGCCTGGAGACCGGAGCCTCCGGCTCGGCTCTCCAACGGATAGTGACGGAGAAACTGGAGGCGGGATGCCCGTCTATGCTGGCTGACAAATACAAGACAGGAAAAGGACTGACGCTCAACGACCTGCTTGGAGCCGTCGAGGATGAGGATGTCGTGGCGATCGATGCGATGGGAGAGATCGGCACTACCCTCGGAAGAGGCATAGCCGGACTGATCAACATTTTCAATCCGGAAATAGTCATCCTTGGCGGGAAACTGACCGTCGGCGGGGACTATCTTATGCTTCCTGTACGAGCGGCGATCAAGAAATACTCCCTTAACATAGTGAGCAAGGACACCACCATCGTGTTCTCAAAACTCGGGCGCAAGGCAGGATCGCTCGGATGCTGCATGCTCGCGCGCACAAGGTTTCTGGGGCTGATGTAGGCTTCGCTTCAATCAAGCCGGCCTCGCCCTCTGGATCGGCACCTACCTGATCGGCCAGCTAACCCCTTGGATGCTGGAGACGCTCTCCCCCGCCGGCACATTCTTCCTTTTCGCCGCCATGTGCGTCCCGTACCTCCTCATAATGTGGAAGTGCGTCCCGGAAACCACCGGCAAGACCCTTGAAGAGATCGAGGCCTATTGGACTGCAAAGAAATAGTCCCTTGTAATGACTGTTCACAGAGTTTTTTCATGCGTGAAAAGTAAACAGAGAGGAGTATAAACAGGCAACATTGCTCCTGTCAGGGACATAAAACATATGACGGCAGCATTTTCTCAATATAATGCTGCCGTCATAATTGTAAAAGGTTCTGGATTATATTCAAATCCAATTATTGTTTGGTCAGAATCTCTCTTTGTATTTAGGACAAGAAACCATATATTTGTCGGAGAAGAAAATGATTCGGCTATGGGGAACACGGAGAAAATGCAACTGTTTGAGAACCGCAAGGTTCATACAGTTTGGAGTGAGGAGGATGAGAAATGGTTCTTCTCTGTAAAGGACGTTGTCACAGTGCTGACCGGTACTGTTAACGCAAAGGACTATATCGCAAAGATGAGGAGACGAGACCCTGAACTGGCACAAGGGTGGGGACAAATTGTCCACCCCCTTACGGTACAAACATCCGGAGGTCCTCAGAAAGAGAATTATTCAACTCTCGAAGGCATATTCAGGATCATTCAAGCAATTCCTTCAAAGAATGCGGAATCCTTCAAGCGTTGGATGGCACAAGTCTCCGCAACAAGAGTTGATCAAATGATTGATCCTGAATTAAGCATCGATCAAGCCATTGCCGATTATAGGCGTCTGGGTTATTCCGAGCCATGGATCAATCGAAGGATCAAGACTATAGAGATCCGCAAAGGGCTTACTGACGAATGGAAGAGAGGCGGAGTCAATAAGGAGATTGATTTTGCTTTCCTGACAGATCTAATGTCAAAAACCTGGAGTGGCCTGACAACACGAGAATATAAGAAACTCAAAGGGCTTACCAAGGATAATCTGCGCGACAATATGACCAATATGGAATTGCTTCTTAACGCATTAGCCGAAGAGTCAGCCACACAGCTTAGCAAAAATCGCAATCCAGATGGACTCTCTGAAAATGCAACTGTCGCCAAGGACGGTGCCGAAGTGGCCAAAACCGCCAGAATGGATTTCGAGAAACGCCTTGGACATAGCGTTGTGACTTCAGAGAAAGCCCTCGATCATATTCAGTCACCGGAAGAACTTCCTTTTCCGAAAGACAAATAATAGTCAATCACCACAATGTGACCTTTCCGGCCGCCCCGAGATCAAGCGTGGCGGACTCGACTCCCAACGCGCGGAAAACCCGGCGCATCGAGCGCAGGGACATGTCGTCCCCTCTCTCTAACTTGGAGATCTGGGACTTCTTCACTCCCATCCGCCTACCGAGCTCCTCCTGGGTCAGATTCTGATCCAGGCGACGCTCCCGGACCACCTCTCCGAGTCTGAAGGCATTGACCGCTTCAGCCACCTTGCGATCGTGTTCATCACGTTCCGGAGTTCCCACTTTTCCAAGAAGTTCGTCCTTGACCTCATCAAATGTGTACGTTTTCATATTTGTCATCTTTTTCGATCCTTTAGATATTCTTTCATTATAGCTTCAGCCTTCAATATCTCTTTACTGGGAGTTCTTTGTGTCTTCTTCACGATTCCGTGCGTAACTATCACAAAAGTCCCATTACAAGAATCCCAAAACGCGAAAAGTCTATAAGAGCGTCCATTATATAATGTCCTGAATTCCCATATATTCTTTCCTTCAAGTTTCTTAAAAAGTTCGGCATTGATCTCTCCTCCGACTACTCTATCTATGTTGTAGATAATTTTCTTCATCACTTGATGAGGCTGCTCCTTTAGAAATCTGCGAGCGTCATCCAATAATATCAGCTTAAACATCACAAATATAAAACAAAGTTTCCAAAATACGACACCCGTCCGAAATTATTTTTGTCAATCTCGAACCGGACAAAAAGCAAGTTATGAGATTCCCAACCGCAAACCAAACTGTGCAGGGGGTAAGAACCGAACTTTTTCTGTTTCTTTGCAATTCTATGTGTTTTTTATCATCACGTTGAGTTTTTCGGAAATTTTACGTAATATTACATTATGTTACTTTACAAAATGTCGTTTTACGTAATTATGACAATGGTCAACTGAAACAAATCAACGACTTGATATTCAGAGATTGGTTACGAAAGAATAGTTAAGGTTATGAACTTCACGATAATAATAATTTTGCTCTCGGCGGTGGCGGTGGCCGCCGTGGTGGCGCTTCTTGTTGTCATTCAGCGGAATGCGGCGGAGAGGCAAAGGATTGCCAAGGAATATGAGGACGCGGAGGACGATCTCCGGAGGCGGCTGATGGAACTGACCGGAGAGAAGGCGGCGCTGGAAAGCACACTCAAGGCCAGGGATGAATATGAAAGCCGGCTCAGGGAGGAGCAGGAGAAAGCGCTTGAAACACAAAGGCAAGCTCAGGAGAAAGCTATGGCCGCCCAAAGGGAAATCCAGGAAAAGGCGATGGCGGAGCAGAAGGAGGCGCAGGAAAGGGCTTTGAATATGCAGAAGGAGCAGCATGCAAAAGAACTTGAGAATATGAAGGATGCGTTCAAGGCCCTGTCGGCGGACAACAGTTCCGAGTTCAAGAGGCAGAGCGCGGAGTCGATCTCCGATCTTCTGAAACCGATACAGGAGAAGTTCGCCGAGTTCGGCAAGGCCGTGCAGGAGTCCAGAAAGGAGGCCGTGGAGCAAAGCGCGCAGCTGAAAGAGCATATTCACAATGTGATGGAGCGGTCGCAGGCGGTGGGAGACGAGGCCAGAAACCTCGCGAACGCGCTTACGGGATATTCAAAGGTGCAGGGAGACTTCGGCGAGATGCTGCTGACCGACGTGCTGAAGAACGCCGGGCTGGTGGAAGGCGTGCACTTCTTCACCCAGAGCGTGATGACGGACGAGGCCGGGCATGAGATCAAGAGCGAGGGCGGCAGGACGATGATCCCGGACGTGATGGTGCTTTACCCGGACGACACGACCGTCATCATCGATTCAAAGGTCAGTCTGAACTCTTACAAGGAATATATCAACGCGGAGAAGGTTGAGGACCGCGTGAGGTTCGCCAAGGCGCACGTCGAGAGTGTCCGCAAGCACGTGGACGAGCTTAAGACCAAGGACTACGCCTCGTATATTCCGGAAGGGAGGCGGAAAGTGAACTACAATCTGATGTTCATCCCGGTCGAGGGGGCGTTCAGGCTTATGCTGGAGGAGGATCCGATGCTCTGGCAGGTGGCCAAGGACAACAATGTGTTGATCGTGAGCCAGATGACTCTCGTGATAGTTCTGAATATGATCCAGATGGCATGGAAGCAGGCGAACCAGGAGAAGAACATCGCCGAGGTTTACAAGACAGCCGAGGAGCTGATGAGCCAGCTCAGCGGCTGGATGGAAAGCTATGTGGCGATCGGAACCATGCTCGGCAAGGCCCAGACTGCCTACGAGACCTCGACCAAGAAACTGACCGAGTCCAACCAGAGTGTCGTCAAGAAGATCCAAAAGCTGGAGAGACTCGGCCTCTCCCCCAAGAAGTCCCAGGCCAAAATAAAACCCGGAGCCCGCAAGACCGGTCCCGAGTCCATAATCCCACCCGAGCTCTCCGAAACTCTCACCAACGAATAATATAAAACTCGGAGCGTAAGCGACTCAAGGGGTTTGGGGAGAACGCTCCCCAATGCTCCACCGGGGCTGTCGCGAAGCGACTGGGGGTTGGATGGACAGTCTATGAACATCTAAAGGATGTTCATAGACTGCTCGCGGATCTTCTCCAGCTCGTCCTTCATACGGACAACGAGCTTCTGGATGCCGGAGTGGTTGGCCTTGGAACCGGTCGTGTTGATCTCACGGCCCATCTCCTGGATTATGAAGCCAAGCTTGCGGCCGGGATATTCCTCACCGTCAATGGTGTCCATGAAGTACTTGCAGTGCTGGCGAAGACGGACTTTCTCCTCGTTGATGTCCAGTTTCTCAAGGTAGAAGATCATCTCCTGCTCAAAACGGGACGGATCCACCTTCTGCTGGAGAGCCTCAAGATTCTTCATCAGTTTCTCCCTCACGGCGTCGATCCTCTCCTTCTCGAAGCCCTCCACCTGATTCTCAAGGTCAAGGATGTTCCGCACCCTTGAGGTGACATCCTTATAGAGAGCCTCCCCCTCCTTTGCACGATAGTCATTGACAGCGGCAAGAGCCTCATCAATAGCCTTTTCCACTACCGGCCAGTTCTCCTCGGTGATGATGTCCTGCCGGGAGTTGTCCATCACGTCAGGGAAGCGCAGGATGGAGGCTAGCATCGTGTTCGGGTTGAAACTCAATGAGTCGAACACAGGGAGAGACGAGCCGAAATCCATCAGCTGGTCATAATATTCCCGGAGAAGTTCTTTGTTGATCTGCTTGGCCATTCCGCCGGCCTTCGGTTCCCAGTTGATGTAGATGTCAATCGTGCCGCGCACGAGCGAATCCGTGAGTTTCCTGCGCACAAGCAATTCCTTGTCCTTTGGAAGGAGTGATGACTTGATGTTCGCGTCGGAGTTCTTGCCGTTCAGCGTCTTGATCTCGATGGTGAGTTTCCCTGTCTCCAGGACGGCCTCAGCCTTGCCGTAACCGGTCATTGACTTGATCATATTCGTAAAATTTTACCACTCGGACCGGGATTCATCGCAGCAGGATCCCGCTTCCGGCGCAAAGATAGTGATTCCAAAGCAAAACCGCCTCAAAAAACATCATTTCAAATCCACCGATTCCGGGAATATTTTCGTAAATTCGGCGAATATGAAAAAGACTATACTGGCAATCGTGGCTCTGCTTGCCGCGGCGACCCTTCACGCCGACGGCTTCCGCGAACTTTTGAACAATGGATGGGTGTTCTCCCTTGGCGACGCGTCTTCAATGAAGAAGGACTTCACGCACGGCACCGAATATTTCACCTATTTCTCGAAGGCCGGCACCGCCGGGCAAAGCAAGTCTCCGATTATGCAGAACTTCGATGACAGTGGATGGCGGGAGGTCAACCTGCCGCACGACTGGGTCGTCGATCTGCCGTACAGCAAGAACGCCAGCCATTCCCACGGCTACAAATGCGTCGGATGGAACTACCCGGAGAACTCTGTCGGCTGGTACAGAAAGCATCTGGCCATTCCGGCGGAAGACTACGGCAAACAGGTCAGCATCGAGTTTGAGGGAATATTCCGGGACAGTGAGGTGTTCTGCAACGGCTTCTACCTCGGCCACGAGAGAAGCGGCTATGCGTCAAGGGTTTACGATCTAAGTCCTTACCTTACCTACGGAGGCGACAACGTCATCACGGTGCGTTGCGACGCGTCCACCGAGGAAGGCTAGTACTACGAGGGTGCGGGAATATACCGAAACGTCTGGCTCCGCAAGGCCGGGCCGGTCGCCGTAAGGCCATATTCATTGGATATGACAGGCGGTTTCCCGAAATTTGAGACCGTTATGGCCAGCGACACGCTTGACAGGACAAAAGTAATGACCGAGATCACCCTCTTTGACGCCGAAGGAAACAAAGTCAAGACGTACGACCATCTCATAACCTTTGAATATAAGAACGGCTTCGCCGTCACCGCTCCCGACAACGCGCCGGACCATCTTTGGAGCCTTGAAGACCCTTATCTCTACACCGTCGAGATCCGCCTTTATTATGACGGAATCCTCTCGGACGAGCAGAAATGCCGCTTCGGAGTGCGCAGGATAGAGTTCAGCCCGACCGAAGGCTTCCTCCTCAACGGTAAGCAAGTCAAGTTGAAAGGCTGCGACCTGCACCTTGACCACGCCGGAGTCGGGGTCGGAGTGCCTGACGAACTGTGGCGCTACCGCCTGACCCAACTCAAAAAGTACGGCTTCAACGCCATCCGCAGCTCGCACAACCCAGCCTCTCCGGCGATGCTCGACCTATGCGACGAGATGGGGTTCCTCGTGATTGACGAGAACCGCCAGCTTGGAGTCAACGAGGAGCAGTTCACCCAGTTACGCAGGATGATCGAAAGGGACAGGAACCATCCGAGCGTCATTCTCTGGAGCATCGGCAACGAGGAATGGAGCGTGGAGGGCATCGAGGCCGGCACAAGGATAGCGCGGAAAATGAGTGAATATGTCCACGGCATAGACCCGACAAGGCCGACGAATTACGGCAGTTCCGGAGGTCGTGAGCTTGTGAAGGGCGTGGATGTGTTCGGCTACAACTACATCGTGCAGAATCCGGTGGATGAATATCATAGGCGTTTCCCGGATCACTGTGTCGTCGGCACGGAGGAGACCTCAGGAGCCGGAACCAGAGGCAAGTATGCGACCGTTCCGGA
This sequence comes from uncultured Bacteroidales bacterium, assembly GCA_934725575.1. Classification (GTDB taxonomy): domain Bacteria; phylum Bacteroidota; class Bacteroidia; order Bacteroidales; family UBA932; genus Cryptobacteroides. Next base: position 65,095 of record CAKVCK010000006.1, on the reverse strand, counting down.
GGAAGGCTGGATGACTCCGCTCAACAGGGTTGACACCCTCGGCAGGATCAATGTCATCGAACACGGATGGAAGTTCTACAAGGAGCGCCAATGGACTGGCGGACTCTTCTACTGGACCGGACAGGACTACCGCGGCGAGCCAAACCCGATGGTCTGGCCGGCCACAGGATCGCAGTTCGGAATCCTCGACTACTGCTGCTTCCCGAAAGACGAGGCCTTCTACCTCAAGGCTGCCTGGCTGGACGAGCCTACGGTCCACATCTGCGGCCCGTACAAAGGCGAGGTGTGGGTATATTCAAACTGCGACGAAGTAAGGCTCTCCGCGGACGGCAGAAACCTTGGTAAAAAAAATATGCCGAAAGACGGTCATCTCGCCTGGAAGGTTGGTGACGCCAAGAGATTCACCGCCACCGGCTACATCAAAGGGAAGAAAGTCACGACTGATGAATATCCTGCCGTAGCCTCCGGGACAACTCTAACCCTTTCCAAGGAATGGCTTAAGGCCGACGGACAGGATGTAGTCGTGATCGACATCGACTCCCCTGCCGAGACTCTGGATGTGGATGTCACAGGAGCCACATTCCTTGGATGGGGCAACGGCAATCCGGGATTCAAGGAGACCGAAAGGCCAACGGCAGGCAACACAATGACAATCAAGCCGTTTAGCGGCAAGGCCCAGGTCATAGTCCGCTCGGTTGAGAACTCCAACGCTCTTGTCACCGTCAGGGTCGGCGACAAGAGCGTCTCGATAAAGGTTGTCCAGAACCCAACAAATACAGTAGGGTGACAGGGAGCTTCTAACAAATCGAGTTCAGGCTCGGGACATATTCCCGCTGGATGGTCTCGGCGAACATCGTCGAGATCTCCTTCTCGCCGAAACCAAGGTTGGATCCGAACGTGTAGATGAAATCAACCTCGCCATCAGCTATGTCCTTGTCGGACAGCACCAAAGACATCACATAGCGCAGCATCGACTCCCGCATTCCCGGATCGATATCCAGAATGGCGGAAACAGCCTTTGAGAAAGTCTCCCCGACATCGCCCTTGGCGATCTCCTCAAGATAGACGCGAGGGAAGATCGTCAGCGGCGCCAACGTGCCGATGATGTGGTTGATCTCCTCGTTTGTGACCTCATCGTCAGCACCAGCCACAATCAGTCCGGCGGACGCGATGAAGTCAGCCATATATTCATCAATCGGAGAATTTCCAACCTTCATCAGGATCGATATCAGAGAGTCCATCCCCGCTGACAGCTCGTCCTCGGACTCCGCCCCGGCGAACAGGCTCAGCGCCTGCACCCTGATCGGATTGACCGGATGTGACGCGCGGTTGAGCCCTTTGTCCTTCAGGAAATAGTCCAGATGCCTGCTGTTGTCTTCCAGCAAGGCTTCCATACTGACATTCATCTTGGCAAGATCCAGCCCGGACGCCATCTTGAAGAACGCCGTCACACAAGCCTCCACCTTGCCTACAGCCATATAGCCATAGCGATCGGCCACAAGCTCGGCCAACTGGTTGTGCAGCCGGATCTTGTACTGCAATGTCATCGGAGGTGTCGTGTTGTCCGGCGGGAACACGAACATTATCAGCCTTTGGAGCGAGCTGTCCCTGTTGATCAGATGGCCGAGCTCGTGCCCGATGACAAAACGCAGCTCATCCTCGGTCATAAGGGTGACCAGAGAAGAGTTAAGGTTGACAATGTGCGGCTTTCCTTCCTCGGCCGAGGAGACCGAGAAGGCGTTGACAGTAGAGTCTCCAGTCACATAGAAATCGACCGGTTCCTCGAACCCAAGCCTGTCCTTTACCTCCTGGCACAGTCCGTAAAGATCCTTGAGCAACGGCTTCGTGATCTTGATGCTGTGCCCTTCCATATTGCTTCTCCAATAGTCGTCCCCGCTGTTCAATTTGGCTTTCTTGAGCACCGCCTCGACAACGCCACCCTGCAGCGCGTCGTAGATCTGCCCTCCAAGGATCTTCTCCAGTTCTATCGTCGGATTCAGATTCTGCATAATGAATTCGTTTTTTAGTGTTATTAATATAAAAGGTTACATACGTCTTGTAAATATAGTAAATATAGCGATTAATCCCCGGAAAACAAAACGGTACCGCAACTCCCACCGACTTCATTTTTGCGCTTTCACGATTTTTGCATAACTTGCCGCGGTTTTTGAAAGAAGGTTTAGACGCAGCCGTACCTGTGACGGCAGGGTGATGGGGGACATCGCCCTGTTGGTTTGTTCTTTACGCGCGGACACGGTGGCTTTAAAATGTTAGTGGGAGGCTGAATGTAATGGCATCCAAGCAATTAGGGCACAATGAGATCGATATGCTTCACGGACCTTTGCTCGTGAAGATCCTGACATTCGCGCTGCCGTTGGCGGCAAGCAGTGTTCTGCAGCAACTGTTCAACTCTGTGGACGTGGCGGTTGTGGGACGGTTCGCAAGCAGCGAGGCTTTGGCGGCGGTGGGGAGCAACGCCCCTGTCATAAACCTGCTCATCAATCTGTTCGTAGGGATCTCGATGGGAGCGAACGCGATCATTTCCAACCACATCGGACAGAATGACAAGGACAGGATCCGCAGCGCCGTGAGCACATCAGCCGTCGTCGCATTGTTCAGCGGAATATTCCTGATGGCGCTTGGAGTGACGGTCGCAAAACCAATCCACTCGATGATGGGCACGCCTGCGGAAGTCACGAATATGGCCGTGTCCTATCTGCGGATCTACTTCCTGGGGATGCCGTTCATTATGATATTCAATTTCGGGTCGGCGATACTGCGAAGCCTCGGAGACACAAGAAGGCCGCTTTACATCCTGATAGCGGCCGGCATCCTGAACACCGTCCTCAACCTTCTGTTCGTCATCGTGTTCCATATGGGTGTGGAAGGCGTGGCCATAGCGACTGGAATATCCAACCTGTTCAGCGCGGCGATGGTGGTGTCCATCCTGCTCAAGGAGGAAGAGCCGTACAGGCTGCATCTGGACGATATGCACATTCAAAGGGACGAACTTTCGCATATGCTGGAGATCGGTGTGCCGGCCGGACTGCAAGGTGTCGTATTCTCCATCTCGAACGTCATAATCCAGGCCAGCATCAACAGTTATGGATTCAATGCGGTGGCCGGATCGGCGGCGGCGTTGAACTTCGAGCAGTACTGCTACTACGTCATCGCCGCATTCAACGGTGCCGCAATCAGCTTCGTCGGACAGAACTACGGAGCCGGGAATATGGACCGTGTCAAGAGGATATTCCTGATCTGTATGGGATTAGGGATGGCTTCCTGTGCGGCTCTGAACTGGATTTTCGCCGGCTGGCCTGACTTCTTCCTCGGTCTGTTCACGGACTCGGACGCCGTCAAGGAGTTCGGGGCTATAAGGATGCACACCGCGCTGGTGCTACAGGGACTGGCCTGCCTGTATGAGATTCCCGGATCAGCCCTGCGTGGGATGGGGCGGTCGATGCTGCCGACCCTGCTGACCGTCTTCGGCACCTGCCTGCTTCGCATCGTCTGGGTCTACACCATCTGCCCGATATGGAAAGGATTCCACGCCCTGATGTTCGTTTACCCGGTTTCCTGGACCATCACCGGAATAATGGTGATGACGGCTTTCATAGTGACATTCAACAAGATCAGGAAGAAGGCCGGACTCGCCAAGACGGCATAATATCTCCGTCGTCCCAAAATATTCCTCCATTCCCCCAAAGAGAAAAGTTAAGGGTCTGACCAGGAAGTCGTTGGCCAGACCCATCATATTCATAAAAAACCTCTTATAAGTTGGTTGGTTTGAAAGTTTTTCGCCCCAAAGAACACTTCAACTTATTACTTTGACGGCGTGGCCATCAGGATGAGGAACCAGATCTGACCGACAAGCGGGATGAAATTGATGAATATCCAAGGCCAGCTCTTGCCGATGTCGTTCAAACGGCGGACGGAGACAGCGATGGCAGGAATGAGCAGGGCGAGAGAGATCAAGCCATTGACGATGTTCAGAAGAATCACGATCAACTTGAGTTTCGCGAAGATTGCGCCCAGGATGCTGAATGCGAAACCGATGAGGACTAACGCAAGAGCGAACTGCCAGAACTCCGAACGATCGGCGCGGCCGTCGAACTTGACGTACTTGTTCAGGACCACATCCTTGAAATTAGCGATGATGTCGTTTACAAAAGAACTCATAATATTACAATTTATAATTTAAATGTATGCCAAATTGTGCGTATTTTCAATCTAACAGGACTATATTACAAATATAGCAATTAATTTGTTACTACATTGTTTTGGCAAGCTGGTTCTTTTGATTATATTTGTAAAATTGGAAATTCAACACATAATTATAGATGGAAAACAAGCTACAGGAACTGACCGACAAGCTCTACAAGGAGGGTCTGTCAAAAGGTAAGGAAGAGGGTGAGGCCATCCTCGCCAAGGCCAACGAGAAGGCGGCCGAAATCATCGAGGAGGCTAAGAAAGAGGCCGAATCCATTCTCAAGAAGGCTCAGAAGTATGCCGAGGACTACAAGACCAAGGTCGAGGGCGACGTGAAGATGGCCGCCGTTCAGAGCATACAGGCCACCAGAAAGGACATTGAGAACCTTATGGTCGGAAAGATGACAGACAAGCAGGTGTCGTCAGCCCTTTCTTCAGCCGACTTCGTCAAGGATGTGATCAAGGCCGTGGCCGAGAAGTTCAACGCCGAGGAGGCCGTTGACCTCAACATCGTGCTTCCCGAGAACCTCAAGAAAGAGCTTGAGCCATTTGTCAGCGGAGAGTTGGCAAGCGCTCTCAAGGGCGGGGTCACAGCCGAGTTTTCCAAGAAGGTCGCCGGCGGGTTCACAATCGGACCTAAGGACGGTTCCTACTTCATCAGCCTCACCGACGAGACCTTCAAGTCTCTGATCGGCGACTATCTCAGACCTGCCACACGTAAGATACTCTTCGGCGAGTAATGAACAACTACGAGTACATAATCTCCAGCCTTCCGGCCATCTCGCTTGACTGGAAGTTCGGGGAGGGCGCATCCTTCGAGACCTACGTCGATTGGATCAAGTCCCAGCTGAGCGAAGCCGACATCAAGGTGGTGGACAGGCTTCTGGACGGCTACAAGGACGAGAACCTGACCAGAGAGTTCTACGAGGCCGCTTTGAAGGACGGCAACAGGTTCCTGAAGGAATATTACACCTTCGACCTGAACGTCCGCAACGGCAAGGCCCGCTTCCTGAACAAGGCTTTCGAGAGACCGCTTGACCAGGACACGATCAAGCTGGAGACCGGCGAGTTTCCGGAAGGACCGAGGCTTGAGGAGGCTCTGAACGCCCCCGACCTGCTATCCCGCGAGCGTGGTCTGGACTCCCTGATGTGGGACAAGATCCTTGAGATCACCACATTCGACTACTTCGACCTTGAGGCCATCCTTGGGTTCATCGCAAGGCTGCGCATCATCGGCAGATGGTTCGCCCTCGACGAGAAGACCGGCCGCGAGATGTTCATCCGCCTCGTAAACGAGGTCAGAGGCACATTCAAGGGCGTGAAATACGAGCCCGCCAAATAACGAAAATTGAAATAACTGAATATGAAGACAAAAGGAAAGGTAACAGGAATTGTTTCCAACCTTGTGACGGTTCAGGTGGACGGACCTGTGGCGGAGAATGAGCTCTGCTACATCACCCTCGCGGGCACACCCCTCCTGGCCGAGGTCATCAAGGTAAGCGGTGACAAGACCTCGGTCCAGGTGTTCGAAAGCACCCGTGGACTGAAAAACGGAGACCCTGTGGAGTTCGAAGGCAGGATGCTTGAGGTGACCCTCGGCCCTGGTCTTCTCTCCAGCGTTTATGACGGTCTCCAGAACAATCTGACCACGATGGAGTCGGTGTTCCTCAAGAGAGGAGAGTACACCGACCCTCTGGATCACAAGAAACTTTGGGACTTCACCCCTATCGCCAAGGAAGGTGACAAGGTCACCGCCGCCGACTGGCTCGGAGAGGTGAAGGAAGGCTGGCTGCCTCACAAGATCATGGTGCCGTTCTCGTTCAAGGGCGAGTACACCGTGAAGAAGATCGCCGAGGCCGGCAAGTACAACATCGACATGGTTGTCGCGGTGCTGACCGGAGCCGACGGCGAGGAAACCTACGTCACGATGACTCAGAAATGGCCTGTCAAGGTCGCCGTAAAGGCCTACCAGGAGAAACCGAGGCCACAGAAGATCATGGAGACCGGCGTACGCTGCATCGACACGTTCAACCCTATCGCCGAGGGCGGCACCGGATTCATCCCGGGACCTTTCGGATGCGGCAAGACCGTGCTCCAGCACGCCATCGCCAAGCAGGGCGAGGCCGACGTGATCGTGATGGCCGCCTGCGGAGAGCGCGCCAACGAGGTCGTGGAGATCTTCTCCGAGTTCCCTGAGCTCATCGACCCTCACACCGGCCGCCACCTGATGGAGCGTACCACCATCATCTGCAACACCTCGAACATGCCTGTCGCCGCTCGTGAGGCCTCGGTCTACACGGCGATGACGATCTGTGAATATTACAGGGCGATGGGACTGAAGTGCCTCCTGCTGGCCGACTCGACCTCCCGCTGGGCACAGGCACTGAGGGAGATGTCCAACCGTATGGAGGAGCTTCCGGGAGCGGACGCCTTCCCGGTTGACCTTTCAGCCATCATCTCGAACTTCTACGCCCGCGCCGGAATGGTCGTCCTGAACAACGGCAAGACCGGGGCCGTCACCTTCATCGGAACGGTCTCCCCTGCCGGCGGTAACCTCAAGGAGCCTGTGACCGAGTCCACCAAGAAGGCAGCAAGGTGCTTCTACGGACTGGAGCAGAACCGCGCCGACCAGAAGAGGTACCCTGCCGTCAACCCGATCGAGTCATATTCAAAGTACCTTGAGTACCCGGAGATCATCTCCTGGCTCGACGAGCATGTGGAGCATGGCTGGGTGGCCAACGTCACCAAAGCCAAGAACCTTCTGCGCCGCGGACGCGAGGCCAACGAGCAGATCAACATCCTCGGTGACGACGGCGTTCCGGTAGCATACCACGTAAGTTTCTGGAAGTCAGAACTCATCGACTTCGTGTTCCTCCAGCAGGACGCGTTCGACGAGACCGACGCCCTCTGTCCGATGGACCGTCAGAAATACATGCTGGATCTCGTTCTGGACATCTGCGGCATCGATTTCGACTTCGAGGACTTCGAGAAGTGCCGCGAGTTCTTCAAGGAACTCATCAATGACCTCCGCCAGATGAACTACACCAAGTTCCACAGCGAGGAATTCGAGAATTATGCTGTGAAGATCCATAAATTAATCGAAGACTATGGCAAATAAGGCTTATCAAAGAATATACACAAAGCTGGAAGCCATCACCAAGGCCACCGTTTCACTCAAGGCCAAGGGAGTTTCCAATGACGAGCTTGCCGTGGTCGGCGGCAAACTTGCCCAGGTCGTGAAGACCAAGGGTGACATGGTGACCCTCCAGGTGTTCTCAGGCACGGAAGGCATTCCGACCAACGCTGAGGTGACTTTCCTCGGCGAGCCTCCTACACTCAAGGTCAGCGATCAGCTCTCCGGACGTTTCTTCAACGCCTACGGAAAGCCTATCGATGGAGGTCCTGAGGTGGAGGGCGAGGAAAGGGAGATCGGCGGGCCGTCCGTGAACCCTTACAAGAGACGCCAGCCGTCGGAGTTGATCCCGACCGGTATCGCCGGCATCGACCTCAACAACACGATCGTGTCCGGACAGAAGATTCCGTTCTTCGCCGACCCTGACCAGCCTTACAACCAGGTTATGGCCGATGTGGCCCTGAGAGCCGACGTGGACAAGATCATCCTCGGCGGTATGGGTCTTTCCAACGACGACTACCTGTTCTTCCGCCAGGCCTTCGAGAGCGCCGGAGCGCTTGACAGGATAATCTGCTTCGTCAACACGACCGAAGACCCGCCAGTCGAGCGGCTTCTGGTTCCGGATATGGCTCTTGCGACCGCCGAGTACTTCGCCGTTGACAAGAACGAGAAGGTGCTCGTGCTGCTCACGGACATGACCCTCTACGCTGACGCTCTCTCCATCGTGTCGAACCGTATGGACCAGATCCCTTCCAAGGACTCCATGCCGGGATCCCTTTACTCGGATCTCGCCAAGATCTACGAGAAGGCCGTGCAGCTCCCTACCGAGGGATCCATCACGATCATCGCCGTGACCACCCTGAACGACGGCGACATCACCCACGCCATTCCTGACAACACCGGTTACATCACCGAGGGACAGCTGTTCCTCCGCGCCGATTCCGACTCAGGAAAGATCATCATCGACCCGTTCCGTTCCCTTTCCAGGCTCAAGCAGAGGGTACAGAACGTAAAGACCCGCGAGGACCACAGCCAGGTGATGAACGCCGGAGTGCGTCTGTACGCTGACGCACAGAACGCGAAGACCAAGCTGGAGAACGGTTTCGACCTCTCCGACTACGACCACCGCTGTCTCGACTATGCCAAGGAATATGCCACCAGACTTCTTTCCATCGATGTCAACATCTCCATCACCGAGATGCTCGACACGGCCTGGGAACTGTTCGGCAAGTACTTCACCAAGGCCGAGACCGGAATCAAGCAATCATTGATCGACAAATACTGGAAAGGTAAGTAATGCCTATCAAGTTTCAATACAACAAAACCGCGCTTAACACCCTGCAGAAGCAGCTCAAGATGCGTCAGAAGGCTCTCCCTACGTTGCAGAACAAGGAGAGTGCCCTGAGGCTTGAGGTGCGCAAGGCCAAGGACAAGAGCGAGAAGCTTCTGCGCGACCTCGAAGAGGCCGAGAGGAGGTACGACTACCTTGCCCCTCTGTGGAACGAGTTCGAGCCGGGTCTGGTCTCGATCGTGGACATCGACCTCGTGACCGTGAAGGTCGCCGGTGTCAAGTGTCCGGAGCTCAAGAGCATACGCTACGAGATCAGCCCGTTCAACACGTTCATCAAGCCGGCGTGGTACATTGACGGCGTGGCCATCCTCAAGGAACTGTCCAGGCTCGGGATCGAGTCCGAAGTTTACAAGGAGAAGCGCCGCATCCTGGATTTCCAAAGGAAGAAGACCACGCAGAAGGTGAATCTGTACGAGAAGGTGCAGATCCCGGGGTACCAGGAGGCCATCCGCAAGATCAAGCGCTACATGGAGGACGAGGAGAACCTGAGCAAGGCCTCGTCCAAGATCGTCAAGCAGCGCCACGCTGAGGAAGAGACGGAAGAAGTAATGGAGGAAAGCGGCAATGATTGAGAAAATGACTAAATATTCCTTCATTCTTCTCAGCGGGAAGACTGAAGAATTCCTCAGACGCTTGCAGGAACTGGGGCTTGTGGACATCACAAGGTCCTCAAAGCCGGTGGACGAACGTTCCGCCGCGCTCCTCTCGATGACCAACGAGCTGAAGAAGGCCGCCTCCAAACTGGAATCTCTTGACTACTCGCAGGATCCTGACCTTGAGAAAATCGAGGCCGAGGTCGATGCGGACGCCAAGTACGACAACCCTCTGGAGAGTTTCAAGGAATATTCCACAAAGCTGGACGTTCTGAGGAACGAGCTGGCGCAGGCCCGCAAGGATGTCGAAAGCAGAAGGCCTTGGGGATGCTACGACAGCTCCGCCCTCGACGCGTTGAAGGCAAAGGGCTACAAGGTCCGTTGGTATAATGTTTCCAAGAAGGCCTACGATCCGTCCTGGGCGAATCTCTATCCGCTTCAGGAAGTGTTCGATGACGGCAGGAATGTCTGGTTCATCACCATTTCAGATGATCCTGCATATTCATTGCCGGTCGAGGAATGCGCCGCTCCGGAAGGGGATCTCAGGTCCGCCGAAAGGAAGGTCACTGCCCTGATGGAAAGGATCATCACCTGCAAGGCAAGGCTTCAGGAGCTGAAGGAATATATTCCTGAAATGCTCCGCAAGTGCGACGAGGATGTCGCAGCCCTTCAGCTGTACCTCGCTGACGCAGGTGCTGGGAAGGCCGCCGAGGATCTGATCACAACTTTCATCGGCTTCGCTCCGGTGGAGAATGACGCGACCCTTTGCGCCGAGTTCGACAAGATGGACATCGTCTATTTCAAGGAGGAGGCAGTGAAGGACGACAATCCACCTATCAAGTTCAAGGAGAACAAGTTCGTGAAGATGTTCACGGTGCTGACAGACATGTACGGCCGCCCGGCCTACGACGAGTTCGACCCGACTCCGTGCATCTCCATATTCTTCACCCTCTTCTTCGCCATGTGTATGGGTGACGCGGGATACGGTATCGCCCTCGCCATCATCGGACTTGCGATGAGGAAGGCCAAGGGATTCATCGGCTCGATGGCTCCGCTCGTCACCACACTCGGTGTCGCGACCATCGTGATGGGAACAATCCTGCATACATTCTTCGGAATGGACACATCCACCGCGGCTTGGGTTCCGGACTGGATCAAGAAATGTATGATCCAGGGTACGGTTGCCGGCTATGACGCGCAGATGCTGTTCTCGATCCTGATCGGTATCACCCACATCAGTGTCGCGATGCTTCTCAAGACCGCCTACGCCGTCAAGCGCAACGGTCTGCTGAACTCGCTCGGCACCATCGGATGGACCCTGCTGATCGTGGGAGGTGTCATCGTGGGCGGCTTCGCCCTCGCCGGTGTAATCGACTCCGCCGTCACCAAATGGATAATCATCGTGCTCGGTGTGGTCTCTGGTCTGGGAATATTCCTCCTTAACGATCTCCACAGGAATCCGCTGGCAAACATCGGCTCAGGCCTCTACGAGACCTACAACACCGTCACAGGACTTCTCGGCGACGTTCTGAGTTACCTGCGTCTCTACGCGCTCGGACTCGCCGGAGGTATGCTTGGCAACGCGTTCAACGAGCTGGGACTTTCTGTCTATGGGATTGATGTTCCGGGAGTGAACATCATCTGCTTCGCCCTCATCGTCGGTTTCGGCCACGTCCTGAACCTCGCGATGTGCTGCCTTGGAGCCTTCGTGCATCCTCTCCGACTCAACTTCCTTGAGTTCTTCAAGAACAGCGGCTATGAAGGGACCGGCAAGGCCTACAGCCCGCTGACGACAAACGATAATAAATAATAACAAAATAAACATCAAATCATTATGAACGAAATTTTAGGTTATCTCGGACTGGGCCTTATGCTGGCCCTTTCAGGAATCGGCTCTTCCATCGGAACGACCATCGCCGGCAACGCCGCTGAAGGAGCTCTCAAGGTAAACCCAGAGAAGTCAGGAAACTACATGGTACTTTCAGCCCTTCCCGCAACGCAGGGTATCTACGGATTCGTGGCGTTCTTCATGTGGCTGGGCAAGGATTTCGCCGCCCAGGGTCCGCTGATGTTCGGTGTCGGAATCTCTGTAGGTCTTGTATGTATGATCTCAGCGATCCGTCAGGGTATGGTCAGCGCCAACGGTATCGTCGGCATCAGCCAGGGGCACGACGTGTTCACCAACACACTTATCTACGCCGCCCTTCCTGAGTTCTACGCCATCCTTGGCCTCGTCGGAGCCATCATGGCTTAGTTTCGTCGCTTCGACAGGCTCAGCGACCATTTTCAAGGTGGTCCCTGAGTTTGTCGAAGGGTCCGTCTAACGACAAACAGAACAATAAAACAGCACAATATGTCGCTGATAAAATCAATTTCCGGCATACGCGGAACTATTGGAGGAAAGCCCGGAGACGGGCTTTCTCCTATTGATATCGTAAAGTTCACCTACGCCTACTGCGCCACCCTTCCTTCAAGGAAGCCGCAGCCGAACGGTGAGAAGTACAAGATCGTCGTCGGCAAGGACGCAAGGCTGTCCGGTGCGATGGTCGAGAACCTTGTCATAGGCTCTCTGATGGCCTGCGGCATTGATGTGGTGAAGATCGGTTTCGCCTCCACCCCGACCACAGAGATGGCCGTGACCTTCGCCAAGGCCGACGGCGGAATCATCCTCACGGCCTCACACAACCCTCGCCAGTGGAACGCCCTCAAGCTTCTCAACGACCGCGGAGAGTTCCTCACGGCGGCCGAAGGTCAGGCAATCCTTGACCTTGCCGAGACCGAGGACTTTAATTTCGCCGACGTTGACGACCTCGGACACGTGACCGAGCACGACTACACCGACGAGCATCTGGATGCCGTTATGGCTCTTGAAGCCGTTGATGTCCAGGCCATCAAGGACGCTCATTTCAAGGTTGTGCTGGATGCCATCAACTCTGTCGGCGGAATCATAATGCCTCGCCTTCTGGAGAGACTCGGCGTGGAGTGCGTCAAACTAAACTGCGATCCGACCGGCGACTTCGCCCACAACCCAGAGCCACTTCCAAAGAACCTGACAGAATTGAGCGAAACCGTTGTCAAGGAAAATGCCGACCTCGGAATCTCCGTCGATCCTGACGTGGACCGCCTGGCGTTCATCTGCGAGAACGGCGAGCCGTTTGTCGAGGAATATACCCTCGTGAGCGTGGCGAGCTACCTCTTTGAAAGAGCCGCCGCCATCGCCAAGAAAGAGGGCAAAACCCTTGAGGAAGTCACTGCTCCATACAAACCGGTTTCCTGCTCGAACCTCTCTTCCAGCCGCGCCCTGCGGGATGTGACCGAGGAATATGGCGGTGAATATCACGCCTCGGCTGTCGGTGAGGTCAACGTCACCACGAAGATGCGCGAGACCGGTGCCCTGATCGGTGGAGAAGGCAACGGAGGGGTCATCTACCCGGCAATCCACTATGGCCGTGACGCTATGGTCGGTGTGGCGCTATTTCTCTCCAACCTTGCCCACAAGAAGATGAAGGTGAGCGAGCTCAAGAAGACCTACCCGGAGTACCACATCGCGAAGAACAAGATCGAGTTGAGCGACAAGGCACTGATCGACAAGATCTTGGATGAGATGAAGAAGGCATATTCCAAAGAGGACATCAATGACATAGACGGCGTGAAGATCAGCTTCGAGTCCAAGCGTCAGTGGGTTCACCTCCGCCGCTCCAACACCGAGCCGATCATCCGCATATATTCAGAGGCCCCGACCCTCGCCGCCGCTGAGTCGCTCGCCAACGAGGTGATCGCTATTGCTAAAAAGGTTATTGATAATAAATAAAAAGATTATTCCCTCCCGGCAACCGTGGCCACCCTCAGCCTCGTAAGAGGGGGGACCGCTCACAAAGTGAGCGGTGGGGTCGAGCGTAGCGAGACGTTGCCAGGAGGGAATAATCTTTTAAAATCATATAAAATTAATTAATAATGTTTTCATTTAGGACCACGGCGCTGGAGGATCAGCTGGACAAGGCGTTGCTGGACGGGCGGGTCGGGTGCTTCTGCACACAGAACTGCTGGGACACTGCGCACGGGCGGTATATGTATGACTTGTTCACGGAGCGAGGGAACCTGAAGGCCGTGTTCAGCCCGATGGGGGCGGAACTCACTCCGGGAACGAACCATATCTCATTTGACGCCGAGGCTCTGAAGGAACTGGATGCGATCGTTGTGGAGATTCAGGATGCTGGGGCACGGTACTTCAACTACACGAAGGACGTGTTCCACCTGATGGAGATTCTCGCGGCGATGGAGAACCCGCCATCCCTCTACATCGTGGACCACATCAACCCCGCCGGCAGAATCGTAGAAGGCTCGATGCCCTCCGGCACGGTCGAACCTCACACTCCGAAAATCGCCCACAGGCACGGACTAACCCTCGGCGAGCTCTGCGACCTGTGGTACAACGAGATAGGAGCCACATTCGCCCTGCACGTCATCTCTGCCCTGGCCAGCGACTCCACCCGTCAGCTGCTCCCGTGGACGATAGCCCCGGCCTCGGATATTCCAGGAATGTTCACCTGCGAGATGTACAGCGGCGGCGGCCTCTGGAACAACACCACCATCACCCCCGCCATCGGAACAGCCAGGCCTTATGAATATCTCGGAGCACCTTTCATCCGGCACAACCGTCTGGAAGTCCTCCCTGCCCCAGCCGGAGTCCTGATGCGCCCCTGTACCTTCACCCCGTCCACAGGACGCTACGAAGGCCAGCGCTGCTACGGCTACCAGATAATGCTCCAGCCCGGCACTGAATATCATTCCCTGCTCCACACCCTCCAGCTGATGCGTTACTTCCTAGAAAGATACCCGCAGTTCGAGCTGCTCGAAGGATTTGAGGCAAAGATCTCCGATCAATCGATGCTCAGTTACCTGAACGGCCGTATCCCGTTCCAGGAACTCCGCGAGCACGTCAAGCTGGAAGAGCAGAAATGGATCCGCAAAGCCAAGCGCTACAGCCTCTACGACGACCAGCCGTACAGGATCAAGTAGCCCCCGCCCAAGCAAGCCTCCTGCAAAGGTAATATGGAACAGACATAGAACAATGTAGAAAATGTTGGACCTGATTAAAGAGTATATTATCAAATTCACGGACTTCGTCTGCGGATGGCCGTTGTTTACACTTCTGATAGGAGGAGGAATATTCCTGTTCATATATTCAAGAGCATTGCCGCTGAGGAAGTTGGGAATGGCGGTCAGTTCTCTGAAAATGAAGAAGAAGGGCGAGGGACAGGTCAGTTCCTTTCAGGCTCTGATGAACACCATCAGCAGCACTGTCGGGATGGGAAACATCGCCGGGGTCGCGATAGCACTCTGTGTCGGTGGGCCCGGTGCCATCTTCTGGATGTGGGTCAGCGCCCTGCTTGGAATGGCCACAAAATTCTTTGAGGGCACCCTCGCCGTAATGTATAAAGGGAAGGATGACAAGGGAGTAGCCCAAGGAGGGCCGATGTTCGTCCTGACCGAAGGGATAGGCAGGAAGATGAAGCCGTTGGCTGTGATGTTCGCGTTCTGCGCTTTGTTCAGCGGTCTTCCTGTGATGCAGGCGAACCAACTCTCCGAGTCTTTATATTCAGTGATTCTTGAACCGCTTGGAGTGCCCGAGTCAAGATGGGTGTTTCTGGTGATCGGTCTTGTGATCGGCGGCATAGTGAGTCTCGTCATTTTTGGTGGCTTAAAGCGGATTTCGCAGGTTTCATCGAAGATCGTACCGTTTATGGTTGGATTCTATTTCCTGATGGTGCTGGGCATTATGATTGTCTATCACGACCGTCTGCCCGCCGTGTTTGAATCCATCTTCAAAGGTGCCTTCTGCTGGAAGGCCGGTTTCGGAGCTTTCACCGCTGTGGCTCTGACGGGAGCGAGGAGGGCGATGTTCGTCAACGAGGCTGGTGTCGGAACCGCCGGGATGATGCACGGAGCCTCGATGAACGCCGAGCCTGTGAGGGAGGGACTCGTGGCTATGCTTGGGCCGGCGATAGACTCCGGCCTTGTCTGCACCCTGTCCGCGATTCCGATGATTATGGCCGGTCTTTACAACACTGACAGCATTAAGGGACTGTCCATCGCACTGAACACTTACGACACCCTGATTCCGTTCGCCGGACGCTATCTGCTCGAATTCGTAGTGATCATCTTCGCCTTCTCGACGATGTTCTCATATTCCTACTATGGAACGATGTGCACATCTTACCTCTGGGGCACAAGAAATGCCCAGAAGTACCGCTACTTCTATGTCGCGACAATTGTCCTCGCAAGTGTCATCACTCTTGATGTCGCCGTCAGCCTAATGGATCTTGCCTTCGCCCTTATGGCCTTTCCTAATATGATCGCCGTCTTTTCCCTCGCCCCAAAGGTAATGAAGGAGGCCAGGCGACTTTGAGGTGGTCCCATTCATCGGCAAGTATACTCCATCCCTCCAATCGAGAATATTATGGCGTAGGTCTCTGGACGTGGTGTAATGTCAGATGTGAGTCCGCAAACCAACGCCGCACGGGGACCTGCGTCAATAACATCGGCAGCATTATCCTTGTACCGAGCCTGCTGACTCCCAGGTGAGCGGATCCTTTCGCACCCGGAACAGCAAACCTCTCATTATCAAGCAGAAGTTCTTTCAGGTACGAATGGTGACGAAAGGCAGCTTTATGTTCCTATGCGATAATGAAATCGGAACAATACTACACAGTACCTTCAACGACAACGACGGCAGCATTATCTGAAGAAAATGCTGCCGTCGTACATATTTTTGCTATCGAGAAGAGCAATATTGCCTGTTTATGCTCTTCTGGCCAATGCTAAATCCACAAAACAATGCGGTAAACAGACAAAGAAGAAGCTCTTATGGCTCTAAAATTTGATTTCAAATTCAAATACAAGCAATTACGACATCACCCGCAACTTTATTCCATACAAACAACCCGCAACATTGAGGAATCGTAACCGACGAGATCCTGAGGCGGTGTGTTGTCGGTCATCAAGTCGTTCAGGGCTTGGAAGTCGATCAGGGCAGGAGTGGCGAAGAATAGATAGGAATATTCATCATCCCGGTCTTCCGCGAATGGGTACTGAGGGAGTTTCAGGTACATTCTGTCTGGGATGAAGATCTCGGCGGCGGACTCCAGCGGGGTGATGCAGAATGTGATATTCCTTGTCTTATGGTTCAGCCTCAAGATATTGAAATAGAGCAGACTGTGGGTTCTGTTCGAAATGACGAAGCAAAACTCTCCCTCATCGACAATCTCTTTCTCTACAGTTATGCTGCCTGATGAATGGATGCGTCGGCCGGCGAACACGCTGTCGGCATACTGCCTCAAAGCGGAATAGACGGTGTCGGTCATCGTCGGAATCCTTACCGGAGCGGCAACCTCCTCACCATTGTCACGAGTGGTGGCGCCTAACACTGAATATGTCGGGAGCGGCCTATGCTCTTTTGCCAACTCACTGGCCAACGAACTGTTAAGCCTTGCAGTGACATTTCTTGAAGCGGCCTCAGCTTTTTCTATCAAAGCCTTCACATCAATGATTCCTTCTTCATTGAACGTGAATATGCGGCTGGTCTCCTTGTCCAGAATCGACAACGAGCCTCCTTTCAAGACACGGCACACATCACTCGGATCCACCCCCATCCGTTTGGTAACACCAGACCATCCGGCAGCCTTTTCCTTACGGACAGAAACATCTCCTGAACATTTGAAAACGGTGTAACGGCTCTGAACCTTGCCAGGCTGTAATGCCATCATAAAACACAACACCGCAATGATACAACCAGTTGTTTTCATATTTTCTCTTTTCTATTAATATGGTCGGACCTTTACTACTTTGAGTATTCCCAACCAGATGTCCATAGCGAACATTCCAAGACCAAACATCAGCAATGTCGGAGCGAAATTCAGATAATCTCCACGATGGGAGAACACATTGCATCCCAAAACAAGAAACGCATACATTAAGGCAAGTTGCAGAAAACGCACAAAACACCCCTCGAATGCGCAGCGTTTCTTTATAATCAACACCAAAAGAATGAATATGAATGACAGCACCATCGCCATCACCCAGCTTAGAGTCTCCGAGGTTTCTTCGATGTAACACGAATCAAGGATAGTCTGGAGCGCCCTCGCGTGGATCAGCAGCCCCGCCATTCCCTCATCTATCGGAGTCAGGTGGAAGTCTGACTGATCGAATATATTGCCGATCAGAACAACCTTGCCCTCAATGCTTTGCCGCGCTTCCTCCAAAGGGATATCTCCGTTTGACAAGTCGTCCGCCGGGATGATCTCGAACTCCCAGGACGGATAATTGATTGTTTCCTTGCTCCGTCCTCTTGCCATCAAAGCTTCGTATTTCTCAGGAGCAGCGACTTTTGCAATCTCCGCCGCAAAACTTCTTATCGTGTCACCGCCAACGACATATTCGGGCCCAAAATCCCGGATGACATTGCGGACAGAATTGGCGGAAAGGTTGACAACGCCTTTATGCGCAATGGAAATGTCATCATAGAAATATGATCCGAATATGCTTGCCTGTCCTTCAACTAATTGCAGGGCAACCGGAAGGACTATGTTGGGGTTCTGTGTCAAAGATGAGATCAACTCCGAATCCATGGCCGCCGGATAGTTGAAGAACACATCAAGACCGATCGCCGCCGGATTCAGATAGTCCACATAGTCTATCGCCTCCGTGATGCCTTCTCGGGAACAGCCGTCAATGCTGACTATGACAATGTCATCGCTCAATGTCCGTTTGGCCCGTTGGTCCGCGACCGTACTGTAAACATCTGTGAGGTCGAAATCCATCGTCTTCTCCATCGGGGCAAAAATAGAGATGGAGGTCAGGTCATATCTTACAAAATATGAAAAGCCGAATGCGATGGCCGTAATGACCAACGCATTCAGCGGAATACGAAATCGTCTGAACAAATTGAATATTATTCGTTTAAACTTCTTCAGTCGCATTTTTATAAACGAATTTCAATTTTAATTATTCATAGACAGGGACATTCTTAAAGGAAATCCTGTTTTCCGTAAGTTTCGGACCTCCTGGGCCAGACTCGACGTGCATTAAGTATGTGATCGATTCAGCATCAGATGGGACATTCTTTATCGTAATGGAGCCTTTGCACTCCGGCCCCTCTGGAAACTTCGTTGTGACATAACTTGATCCACTAGATCCATTATTATTATCCCTAAACACCAAATACCAAGTCGTATATTCATTTCCTTTATTATCGTATATCGTAGTATAACTATTATACCCTATTGAGAAATATCGTATATCACCCAAACCAGTATTCGTCAAGGAATAATTTAAGATTACTGATGAACCTGATCTATTGCAACTGATTATTTTAGCATCAATATGACTATCGCAGGAAACCACCGTGGCAGAAGAATAATCATTCACCGCATTCTTTCTTGCCGTAACCTTGACACGGAAGTCCTTCCTTCCTGCCCTTACGACCAGATTACACGTTGCAACGTCAGCCGTCATCTTATTTCTGTCAACAGTCAGTTTCAGGTACTCAACCTGACTTGTCTTTTCATAATCCGGGATAGTTCCGTCATTCTTCTCCAATGACACCCAAGTGGGGTTCCTTTCCAACTCCGCGTGATAAGCCAAGGCAGCCTTATAAGCTTTCAATGTCACAGCAAGGACATCCTTCCCACGACCGAAATCAAGACCTTCCAATGGTGTAACTTCAGCATAGGAATTGATATTTTCCCGTAAATAGAAATCACACACAAACTCTCTTCCCGGATTAATCGTGACCTGACGATACACACCACCATATCCAGAAGCCTGAACAGTAAGTTTATAGTTACCTGAGACTAATTCGTCAAATTCATAGTATCCTTTTGAATTTGTCTTGCAAGTAATATTAGCCGGAGACAATTCGACTTGCGCATTTGCGATTTCGTTTCCTGACTCAAGATCACTAACATATCCCCAGATTTGTCCAGTCTGTTCAGTCTCACCTTCAGTGGTGGTCGCTTCAAGGCAGCCTGCCAACGAGGCCGCACATAATAAATAGAAAAATACTTTTTTCATTATTAAAACAATTATTGAATCTTGATTACTTTGACATTTGCCTTTTTATATTTAGAAGCCAAGTCCCCTATAGGCGCTCCAATATATGTCGGATCGCAAACAGTATATTTAACTCCGTCTATGGCGATATGATCACCAGACACCTCCTGCTCAAATCGGACCGCAGTGGCAAGGTGAAGAGGATAATGCAGCAACACCACATCAAGTCCCAAAAGATCACGAACCAACACGGAATACAGAATGGCCCTGTCCTCACAATCACTGTAACGATAGAAGAATGTCTCGTCCGCAAAAAACGCTCTCTCCTTACCAAACTGTTCAACGTCAGTCTTATACTCGAATGCAGTCTGAACAAAATCCAAAAGCATATTCGCCGCTGTCCGTTGATCCTTTCCAGCCAAGCGGTTATGCAATTCCGGATAGAGCTGCTTTTTAACTTCCGAGCTCAATGATGCCTCTGAATATATGTTCCACTCATTGCTGAGCGGATAGTCATCATAAAAGCGAATAAGATTCTCATTGACGGAAAGGCGGAATGACAACTCCGGATATTTCTTGGACGCATAGCCTCTTGGCTCTGTAGACTTTTGGGGAAGGAGCTGTTCTCCAATAAGTCTCAAAGAGAACATCTGTTCCTTCGGTGTGGCAAAGTCTGTCAAGGACAGTTGCTTGTCGGCAAGTGTCTTGTCCATAACGTAATACTTGCGGCCTTGAACATTTAAATAAGTATGGTCATACATTAAATTCTTGAAAGGCAGCAGAAGGGCAAGCGATTCCTCCGTCCTGGCCATCCGCACCATATAACCGGACTGGGTCAGGATATAGACCTGCATCAGCGTCGCCTCATTGCGCATATTCTCAGGGAAAAATGACTTTGTCATCTTATCAAGAAAACAGATATAGCCCCAATCGCACAGATTCAAGTCATCACGCCAGCACAAGGCCTCATAGACAACCGGAAGATACTTACCGGAAGACAATGTTTTCCAAGCGTCTGAAATGCTTTTCTCATCAATCCCACGCAGCTTGAAAATCAAGTCTTTCCTCAATGGCACGCCACATTCACTACCATAGAAATCAAAAGAGAAAGAAGGTGTCCTCACATATTCGGGAATCTCTATAGGTGCGAACGGTTCCGGCCTAAGCCGGGGCTCCAGATTATCGATAATTCCTTCAAATGGGATCAAGTCATCGGAAGTGCCGGAATCCGGATCTTTCACATCCGGCGTTGGTGGTTCCGGCAAGGTCGGAGCAGGGATTGCCGGATTCACCGTATGTTTCACCCACGGCTTGGCGATATAGTCAGCAAGATCGGCGTTCACCTTGTCGCGATATTCCTTGAACTTATCCTGCTTCCGCTCCTTGTACTCGTTGAAATCTTTCATCATCCGCTTGCGGTACGCGTCAAACGACTGGGCGGAAAGTCCATTCGTAATAAGCAGCAAAGGAACCAATAGAAGTACTCTACTATTCATAAGCCGTTATTGGAATATAGGTACATTTTTGAAGGAAATCCTATTTTCCGTAAGTTTCGGACCTCCTGGGCCAGACTCGACGTGCATTAAGTATGTGATCGATTCAGCATCAGATGGGACATTCTTTATCGTAATGGAGCCTTTGCACTCCGGCCCCTCTGGAAACTTCGTTGTGACATAACTTGATCCACTAGATCCATTATTATTATCCCTAAACACCAAATACCAAGTCGTATATTCATTTCCTTTATTATCGTATATCGTAGTATAACTATTATACCCTATTGAGAAATATTGTATATCGCCCAACCCCGTATTTGTCAAGGTATAATCGAAAATCACCGATGTAGCCGATCTTTTACAACTTATAATCTTAGCCGTAATCTTACTATCACAGGAAATCACCGTGGCCGAAGAGTAATCCTCAACACGCTCACGGCTAACCTTCAGCGCCACACGCAGCACATTCTCCCCCGCCCTGACAATCAGCGTGCCCGACTCTTCATTGGAAGTCATCTTCGTCCTGTCAACCGTCATTGTCAGAGTCCCTGTCTTGCCTGAAGTCTCGTAATCCTCCAGCGTCCCGGATGTCTTGTCCAATGAAACCCACGCCGGATTTCCTTCAAGTTCAGCGGTATAGGCGAACGATCCATAATGAGCCTTCAACGTCACAGTCGCCGAACCTTGCTCTTTTCCGAAATCAATCTGTCCGGACGGCGAGACCTCCACGTAAGCCTTCGGTTTTTCGCTGTAGTCGCAAGTAACGATCACCGGGATCACCTTGGAAGCGGCCTGCACGTAAATCGTCGCCGATGTCTTCTGCGTGATGCCGCTGCGGTCGATCGTAACGGTCACCTCGGCCAACTCGCCTTTGCTCAAAGAACCGCTCGACGGATAAACCGAGCTGATCCATTTCACTGATGAATAGTCCTGGATTTTCCACTGGAGAGTCCCGTTATACGTCTCGTTGCACAATGTCATCTTGCGGATGGTCTCCACAGATCCGAAAGAAAGATTCTCAGGAGTGATTGAGAATGAGAAATTTGTGCTGGCCTTGGCGGTTATGTCAACCGGGAATGACTCTCCATCGGCGATGACCCTGATTGTCGCGGCCTCATCCTTCTTGACAAGATTCCTGTTGAGCGTGACCACCACGGCGCTGGATTTCCCGACAGCCGTCTCACCCTTCAAAGGAGAGACTGTCATCCAGTCCGGAGCATCCATAATCTGCCACTTGACCGTTCCCGCATTGCCTACATTCTGTATGGTAAATGAAAGTGATGACTGCTCCGAGCCAAAGTCCAAAGAAGTGGACGACAATTTGATCCGGGCCTCCTTGACCTCTTTCTTAAGCGAGATGTCACACTGCACCGCCATTCCGGGAACAATCGTGACCTGACGGCTGTCAGTCACATAACCGTTGGACGAAACCTGAACCTTGGTCTGTCCGACATCCAGATCCTTGAACTCATAGTGCCCGTCAACGCCGGTCACAGTTGACAGATTCCCGGGCGAAAGCACTACCTGAGCGTTTCTCAACGCATCGCCAGTCTCTGAATCAGAGACAATTCCATAAATGCCGCCAAAAGTTGACACCTCATCCTCCGAGCAACCGGCAAAGAGCAGCCAGACAGACAAACAACTGAATATCGCGAATATATTCAAAGATTTCATTTTAGAATAATTTTAAAAATTGATTGACGCGGCGACAACTGGGGTTCCATAAGGTGAAACACCTGGCATCACTGAATATTTCCGATTATTGATCAAAAGTCGCCTCGCACCGGGAGCCGCGGCAGCATCAATGAGGTTGTAGGCGTACAATGCCGCCACCGCCCCGATGCAGACATTACGCCCGGTCGCATAATGATCACGTTTGGTGGAATAACTCTTTATCAATGAGACATCGTGCGTTCCGGCAATCTTCTTC
This sequence comes from uncultured Bacteroidales bacterium, assembly GCA_934725575.1. Lineage (GTDB taxonomy): Bacteria > Bacteroidota > Bacteroidia > Bacteroidales > UBA932 > Cryptobacteroides. The sequence goes on along the minus strand of CAKVCK010000006.1, from coordinate 42,333 downwards.
ACATAGTCACTTCTCTGATTGTCAAAGAATATGATTCCTCCGGCCAAGGCAGCGCACCCGCCCAGAATCAATCCTCCCTTCAGGTTAGCACCTTTGTGGAACTGTCCCCATCCAGGGATGACAGCAGACCGCCACAAGCCGCTGACTCCATAGCGATTTGTAACGCCAATGGCCGAGAAATCAGCCTGTTGGCCTTTTCTCTCGACCGCATATACGGCACGGTAGTCCAAAACGTTGACACCACCTCTCTGCGATGAGACCCAATATTCATCTATCCTACGGGAATGAATAGGCTCGGACATTCCTTCCGAGCGGAGTTCGAAGGTATAGCTGTCAGATCCATCGCCCCGCACTCCAGTGGATGAGGAATACCTTTGCCGCGACTTGTCAACGTAGATTTCTGTAACCGAGATATTGTCAGTCCTTTCGACATTTGCGGACAATTGTTTCAATGCGGAAGAGCGGGCACCTTCAAGCGAGGTCGCCATATCGGAGCTGACCTCGACAAAATAGAATGTTGAATATTCAGTACGCGGAACGTTTCCAACCCAACGTGGTTTTGCCGTGCGCCACCCCTGTGCGTCCGCGAACGAGGCCGAACAAAGCAGTGCGAGGCAAAGAATCAAGCTCCTGCGGGACATATCAGTTCTCCTTCAACTTACCATAAACCTTGTCCTTGAACTCATCGTGACGGGATTCGATCTTGGCTCTGTCCTCGTCCGAGATACGATCCTTGACTTTCTGCTCGATCTGTTCGATCAAGGCATTCTCATCTCCGCCATACTCGATGCAGACAAACACAGTGAACTGATTGTTCTTATTGTAATATCTTGAAGTTTTGATAACGTGTGCGTTACGGACAACCTGCTGCGAGATGGAGGCCGCAAGATCATTCGACTCGCCAGACTGGTCCGTCACCGAACGTCCGCTCTTGTCATCAGCCGCATATTTGCTCAAGGATATTCCCAGATCCTCAGTCGCGGAAATCACAGCCTTCTCTATCTTACGGGCATACATAGCGTTAGCCTGCAACTCGGCGATGTTTCTGGCCGTCATCTCTTTGAAATGCTGCCCCTCACCATAGGCCCTGACGTATGGAGCCTGCTCGTAAAGTTCAATGCAAGGCTCCGCGGCGACAGCCTTTCCATAAGGGTTCACTCCTGAAACTTTCTTAGACGCTCCACAGGCAGTCATAAGGCACAGAACGGCAGCAGACAATGCCGCCAAAACAAAAAGGTTCTTTTTCATAATGAATAGTGCTTTGTTAATTAAACATCAATAATATCAGTCCCAACAGGTTGGTTTTCAACAATCTATTCACCCAGACTCCTAAGATGTTGCAAAGTGGTCAAAAAGAAAGTGTGGAGCCTTTTCGTTTATCTCAAAAGAGGTTCTGACAAAACCTAAAAGCAAATAAACTGAAACAATCCCCACACCTGTATCGTTGAGTGTGAGGAACACGCAAACGAATACAGATGAACGGTGCTGTCGTTTATCCTTGCTTTTGATTGAAACTGTCAGATTTCTTTTGAAGGATAGTGCGAAAACACTTTCATCAATATGTCCGTTTCAGGCACAATGTCCTAAAACGTTGCTAAGGTAAGAATATTTTCGGAAATAACAGCACCTTTGGGGATTGTTTCGTATAAAATACTGGAAATCCGCCTACTTTCAAAAAATATATGCCCCTCGCATCCCCCCAGCGTGATCAGCAACAGCATAATAATGAGCACATTCCATATTGCTGCCCTTCCAATCCGCCCGGCAGGAATACAGAGACCATTGATTATCAGCGAAATAACATTTCAGTCACAATAATCAATTCTTTCAAAAGTCTCTTTTTTTAACCGATAATCCGCGCAAGGCAACCAAAACAGCCCCTCTTCCGCAGAAAATAGTTCGATAATTTGCGCAAGAGGGGCAAAAATGGTGTTGTTGCGCAGAAAATCCAGTTGATTTGCTTGCCTTCTATGTCACGAGCGTACACGATGCCACAAAGGCGGAGCAACTCACAGCGTTCGCCATAGCGCTACAGAAATATTCAGGTTCGGGGAGACTGAATATTCAGAAAAACTGGATCCTGGCATTCTTTGAGCTTTCGCGCTATCTGGAAACGCTGCCGGAAGGGAAGAAAGTGATATTCATTGACGAACTGCCTTGGATGGACACGCCTAAGTCCGGGTTCATCGCAGCGCTGGAAAACTTCTGGAACAGCTGGGCCGCGCTGCGAGATGAAGTACAGTAAGGACAAGTTCGAGATCTCGCTCGCCGAGGAGCAGAAACTCTCGGCACGACTCGACACTTTCCGGGCCGAGACACAGACCAAGAAATCTGTCCTTCTGACCTTGATCACCACAAATGGGATCAAGCTAAACTCCCACAGCGACATTGTCCAAAGCGAGGTGACACTGGATGATTTGTTCTGGTAACCGCTCATTTCTAATGGGGTTTAACGGTTAATCATCACGAGCGCAATAGCACTGTACTTTGCGCCTGTGGGGGTAAAATAGTACCTCCACGGGCGCAAAAAAGGGAATAAACGATCCTGTGGTTGATGCCTCTGATAGTCCACACATTCACATTAGCCTACGGGCGCAAAAAGGCAATAAAACGCTCTTGTGGGGTGACTAATGAACCTCGACTGAAGCAATAATGGGGAATAACGCTCTTGTTGAGGGATTGGAAGTCAGACATAAGGGAAAGTAATAGCTTATTAAAGCACGAGTTCAAGGTCGATGACATCGAGCCAGCGGTCGAATTTGCGGCCGACATCAGAGAAGAGTGAGACTTGACGGAAGCCTAAGCGGTGGTGGAACTGGAGGCTGGGGAGGTTGTCGGCGGTTATGCAGGCGATGAGGGCGTGGTAGCCTTGGCGGCGGCATTCATCGATCAGATGGGTCATCAGAAGCTGGCCGAGTCCTTTGCGGCAGGCTTCGGGAGCGAGATAGACGGTGGTCTCAAGGGTCTTTGAATATGCCTCACGCTCCTTCCAGAGGTGGGCGTAGCAATAGCCAAGGACCTCACCATCATATTCATAGACAAAATATGGGAAGGCGGAGGAGACAGAATCAATGCGACCACGCATCACCTCAACAGGGACTGGTTCGGTCTCGAAGGTGATGGTGGTCTTTGAAACGTATCTATTGTAAATGGAAGCGACGCGCTCGGCATCGTCCAATCTCGCCGGTCTGATTAAACCGTTCATCTACAAACTCTTGACCCACTCGTCAACGGTCTTCTGGCTGGCACCGTTGAGGAGTTTGCCGGTCTTGAAATTGACTTCAGGGTACTGCTTTCCAAGCACCTTGAGGGAATTCTGGATTCCGCTGCCGCCAGAGGTCATAAAGAGGATCACTGTCTTGCCTTTCAGGCCATAGGCTTCGATGAAGGTGTTGATGATCCTCGGAGCACCGTTCCACCAGTTCGGGAAGCCAATATAAACGGTGTCATAGGCATCCAGGTTCTCCTTGGTCTTCACGAAAGCAGGGCGGGATGCCGGGTCAGCGTTCTCCTTGCAGCAGCGTGAAGTCTCGACGGTCCAGTCGAGATCCTCGGCGGAATATTCAGTCTCCGGGGTGATCTTGTAGAGTTCTCCGCCGGTAGCGGTGGCAATCTTCTTCGCCAGAGACTCGGTTGTTCCGGTGGCGGAGAAATAAGCTACAAGTGTCTTGTTCTCAGTCATATTCTTTTTCTCCTTCTTTTGTCCGCAGGCTGTGATGGTGATAAGTCCCAAGGCCACAACCGCGATGATAATAACAATTCTTTTCATAATTCTATCTGTTTTTGTTATTTTCCACAAGCGTCGTATTGCTCGTCAGTGACCGGCTCAAGCCATTCATTGCTGGATTCTCCTCCGGTGGCGACGTGGGTGGCGATATGCTGGAACCAACTGTCCTTAGTCGCACCGTGCCAATGCTTTACGCCTTCCGGAATGTCAACGACATCCCCTGCCTTCAACTTGATGGCAGGCTTTCCCCATTCCTGGTACCAGCCTTCGCCGCCGACGCAGATCAGGATCTGTCTTGCTCCGTGATGAATATGCCAGTTGTTGCGGCAGCCCGGTTCAAAGGTAACATTGGACATAGGCAGAACCGTGGACTCGCCTTCTGACAGATTCACAGGCTTCAACGGAGCCAGGAAACTGTTCCCGATAAAGTATTGGGCATAGGCGCTGTTCGGCTGTCCCTTAGGGAAATCCATATCCGCGAACGGCTGCATTTCCGTGAACTCCTCACCGAAGACCTTCGCGATGGCCTGAGCGGCTCTATAAGCCTCTTTCGCTCCGACTTTTTCCGCAAGTACGGAAGGAATGGCGTGGATCTCGTCATCTTTCAGACCCATATTCCTTGAGCCAGCGACGTGAGAGCCAAGCTGCGGAGCCAATCCTTCGATCGAAGCCAGCGCGCTGATTGTCGCCAACTCCCTTTCCGCCCAAGTCAGAACATCTCTTGCGAATATGTCGCCGAAGAGGTGAGCCTTGAGGTAGTAGTCCTCAGCCGGGCAGAAAGCGTAGTTGAAAGGCTTGCCGCTCAACTGTGTCTGGGCTTTTGTCCCGACCTTGAGAGGGTCGAAATCCTCCGGAATCGGAGATGCCTCCGGACCGATCTCCGTCTGCTTTCCGTCAGCGCTTCTCTGCTCCAAAACCTTCTGGAGAGTCCCCAATCCGTTCAGGGAACGAGGAAATCCGGTGTAGGCGTAAAGATGGGAGAGAATCTCCTTCACCTGATTGACAGTAAGACCGTTGTCAAGGCCGTACTCTATGCTTGAGGCCAGTCCGGCAAGGTCGCCGCGCGCCTCGTTGGCAGCGATGGCCACAATGCCCTGCTGCCTTTCGCTCAATGTTTCGTTCTGTGCCATAAGATTAACGCTTGTCATTAGAATGCCTGTGATTGTCAAGGCTAAAGTCTTGAGTTTCATATATTCATTAAGATTGTTGACGACGGTATTCACTCGGGGTCATCCCGGAGTGCTTCTTGAAGAACCTCACAAAATGCTGCGGGTAGAGGAAGCCCAGCGAGGCGGCCACTTCCTTGACCGAGAGTTCCGGCGAGGCAAGCTGACGCTTGGCGTAACTGAACAGACGGACGGCAATATATTCCTGAGCGGTCTTTCCTGTCTCAGCCTTGACCATATCCCCGAAATAGTTCGGAGAAAGGAACACCTTATCAGCGAAGTACTTGACTGTCGGAAGGCCCTCGGTCTCAGTCTTGCCTGAGGCGATATATTCATCGACCAGTTTCTCGAATTTGGCAATCGCGCCGAGGTTCAGGTCCTGCCTTGTGACAAACTGTCTTTCGTAGAAGCGGAGGCAGTAGTCCAAGATTAGCTCTATATTCGTGGTGATCAGGCTTTTGGTGTGGCGGTCAATCGGATTCTGGAGTTCCTTGCTGACAATCGCCATACAGTCCGTGATGATCTTGCGCTCGTCTTCGGAGAGATGCAGGGCCTCGTTGGAAGCGTAAGAGAAGAAAGTGTAGTCCTTCATCTTGCGCTCCAGTGATGTTCCGTGAAGAAAATCCGGATGAAAAAGGATGCCCTTCGCCTTTTTCGGAACACCAGCCACGGACTCGAAGCCGACCACCTGATCCGGAGCGATGCTCACAATCGTCTGACCGTCAAAATCGTACTTTGTCTTGCCGTAATTGATGACACAGCCTTTGGTCTCTTTCAGAAACAATGAGTAGAATCCCATCGTGTGCCGTCCGGGAACGAATTTGCTGTTGCTCTCGTTGAACTCCACGTAGGCCACCAACGGATGCATCGTCTTGAAGCCGTACATATTGTTGTACTGCTCAATGGTCTCTATCTTGTAAATTTCCTCCATATTCATTCAATTTCCGACCGCAATTTATGCAGAACTCGGACAATTTCCACCACCTCCAGCCAAGGAAGTGTAATCTTGGTACTTATTTCCGTAAGAATGGTAGTTCACCCCGAACACCGATCAGAGATTGAAGAAATATGCGGCGTTTGAAGTGGTAACGGAATATGCGTACTGGGAGACCGGGAAGCCAAAATAGCTTGACTGGGAGTTCCTCATCGCGGCATAGTAAGGCACACCTACGTGAATATAATAATTGCCGTTTCTGGTGTGGAGGCTTACCGAACGGCGACTTGCCGATGAAGTTCCGTAACCGGTCGTGACCACATAGGCGTTCACGCTGCCGGCCAAAGTGTAGCCGTTCACTGATGTGGATGTGCTTGACACTACCGTAGTGCTTGTGTATATCGTCCCGGGAATGGCCATATTATCACTTACCGCCATCTGAGGTGTCAAGGTCGCGTAATAGCACGAGCCCGCGGCCGTACAGACAAGATCCATCAGACTGCTGAAGAATGACTTCCTTTCTGATTTCTGTTCCGGCACCGATGTCATCGTAGTTTCCATCGAACCACCGTAGCTATTGTCTGAATCAGGACTAACTCTATTACCGTCAGCGTCCAGATACATCTCGAACGAGGATCCGTTCACGGAAGTATAGAACGCCCCATTCTGCTTAATGATGAAGTCGTAGTCCGTAGGGATCAATTCAATGCCGTCAACAGACCAGGCTCCGTTCTTTCCATTCCTGTCAACGCTGAACCAATTGTCACCCATCAGACAGACATTATCATAACGCACCGGAACCAACAAACGGCCGTCAAGGGCACAAATTCCCTTCCCGCCATTTCGATCCTCAACAATGAAGCAATTCCACGGGCCGATGAGTTGAGCCTTGTGATATTCATTAAAAAGCTTTGACTCAACAGCATACACCGCCGACTCCTTCATATCGGTGTTGCCGTCCAAGCGTATTCCCGTGTTGCGTGTCACCCCATCCTTAACGAAAGAATAAAAGTAATCGTTGTTGCAGAAAAGGTCTGAATATTCCGGCTTCACAAGAACGGAACCGCTCTTGCCGACAGCTCCCTCTTTCCCGTTTTTCTCGACAATAAAGCATTGACCTCCATCTGAATATCTGATGTAATCGTACTCCACCGGAGCTATCACCGTGCCGCCAGGCAGTTCTATTCCGTGAATATTATCAACATTCACGTCTATCCAAACAGTGCCGTCCGATTCCTTTTTCTCGGTTTTGAAGACAGTCTTTCCATCCACGACCTGTGAGGTTGTGTGTGACTTGACAAAAACACCAAGACGATGACTGTTCCCGTCAAAATCATATGCGACCAACTCGCCGGACACGGCATCCTTGTTCACCTTCTTGTACTTGAAATCGACAAGAAGATTCCCGTCCATATCAACAGCCCCATACTTGCCGCCCCTGCGGACAGAGAGATATTCCGGCATCACAATGACATCCTCGTACTCTCCCGGACTGAAAAGGACTGTTCCATCCGGGCCGCACAAACCGACATTCCAGGCATTGTTGTACACGATATACCTGTCATTCATCGCATCGTACGAAACCAGATAGTATTCCCGCTCCAGTTTTTTCTTAACAGCGCTGTCCTGAGCGTTGCAGATGCCGGATAGTAACATCATCGCCAGAACTAGCCAAAAGCCTTTAATTATGTGGTCAGACATTTTATGAATATTATGTTATCGTCTAAAAAGAACAAATCAAAGCAATTTCCATAGTTCTGCGATACACCCGTTTTTAACAAAAACGGAACAATTTGTCAAATAACTGCCGTGTGGGCGGCGACGGCTGCGGCAGCCTGTGCGAAGTCTTCGCCGGAAGAGGCATAAAGGATGCCGCGCGAGGAGTTTATCAGAAGGCCTCCTTTGGAGTTGGAGCCGTTAGCGATCACTTCCTCAGCACTTCCGCCTTGCGCTCCGACACCAGGGACAAGGAAGAAATTGTCAGGACAGAACTGTCTGATCTCCTTTAGTTTATCCGCCTTGGTCGCACCGACGACAAACATCATATTCTCTGGCGTGGAGATTTCCATCATCCTTTCCATAACCACCTGATAGAGAGCCTTGCCGTCCTTCTCAGCAGTCTGAAAATCAACAGAGGACGGATTGGAGGACAGAGCCACGACGATGGCGTAGCGGCCGGGATATTCAAGGAAAGGTGTGACGGTCTCGCTGCCCATATAAGGGGAAAGGGTGACGGCGTCGAAGTCGAAGGTCTCGAAAAGGCTCTTAGCGTACATCCTTGCGGTGTTGCCGATGTCTCCCCTCTTCGCGTCCGCGATGATGAACTGCTCCGGATGGTTTGAACGAATATAATCGACCGTCTTGTCGAGAATGGCCATTCCATCCACTCCGAGGCACTCATAGAAAGCGAGATTCGGCTTGAAGGCGATGCAATGCGGGGCAGTCGCGTCAATGATGCGCTTGTTGAACTCCAGCACGGCCTCGCCTACCGTTCTTCCGGCCTTCACGCACTCTGGAATCTTGGCGAAATCAGTGTCAAGGCCGACGCAGAGCATCGAACCTTTTTTCTTTATCTGGGAATATAGATCTGTTGTTGTCATATTGTTGTTTTTATTTGTCACTTCGGCAGGCTCAGTGCCAATCGGTGGTTACTGTGCCTGCCGAAACAACCATTATTCATAATATTCATAAAACTTGGCGATGGACTCCATCCCGGCGAAGAACTGCCGGAGCAGATAACTCTCGTTCGGAGAATGGATTGTGTCCCTCTCAAGGCCGAATCCCATCAGCAGCGGATCCACTCCAAGGATCTTCTGCATATCCGCCAGCACAGCGATGCTGCCGCCGCCACGACTCGGAACCGGCTTGACGCCATAAACCTCCTCCATAGCCTTTGAAGCAGCCTGGAACGCCGGAGACGAAATCGGAATGAGGAATCCCTCCCCACCCTCGCACGGCTTGACCTCTATGCGGCAATATTTCGGAGCGATCTTCTCCAGATGTTTCTTGAATATCCTCGTGATCTTCGCGCTCTCTTGATTCGGCACGAGACGCATCGAGATCTTGGCGTGAGCGACTGACGGGAGAACCGTCTTGGCCCCCTCACCGATGTAACCGCCCCAGATTCCGCACACATCCAGACAAGGCCTGATGCCGATCCTCTCAAGCGGAGTGTAACCTTTCTCTCCACGCAAAGCCTTGACACCCACCGACTCTTCGAACTCTTTGAGATCGAACGGGGCTCTCGCGAGCTGTGCCCTGTCCTTTCTGGAAAGTTCCACGACATCGTCATAGAATCCCGGAATCGTGACACGTCCGTCCTTGTCGATCAGTCCAGAGATCAGATCGCAAAGCGTCTGGATAGGATTGGCGACCGTGCCGCCGTAGTGTCCGGAATGCAGATCCTTGTCCGGACCTGTCAGAGTCACCTCCAGATAGGCCATGCCCCTCATACCGCAATTGATCGAAGGCACCTTGTCGGAGATCATCGTCGTGTCAGAAACAAGAATCACATCGGCTCCCAGCCACTTCTTGTGCTCCTTCACCCAAGCCGGAAGGGACGGACTGCCAATCTCCTCCTCTCCCTCGAATATGAACTTCACATTATGGCGAAGTTTGCCGCTGCGGAGGAGATATTCAAAAGCCTTGATGTGCATAAAGAGTTGGCCTTTGTCATCGTTGGCTCCACGGGCATAGATGGCCTCCTGACCGGTCGGGTCCTGCTTGATCACCGGCCCGAACGGATCCGTGTGCCACTTTTCAAGCGGCTCCGGCGGCTGCACGTCATAGTGGCCGTAAACCAGCACGGTCTTCCACTCCGGGTTTATAATCTTCTTGCCGAACACCACTGGGTTGCCCTTGCTCGGATAGACTCCGGCCTCATCGGCACCCGCTTCCAGAAGCAGCTCCTTCAGCCTCTCGGCGCAACGTTCCATATCCTTCTTGTGGTCCTGCTTCGCGCTGATGGACGGAATCCGCAGGAGAGAGAACAGCTCCTCGAAGAACCGTTCCCTGTTTTCTTGAATATATTCCTTCATTCCTTTGCGTTTTTTTGCGTTTCACAAAAATAGCCAAAAGCAACCGTAATTTCAAGCGTGGAGCTTAACTCATTAGTATTCAAGAAAAGAATATACCCTCCTCCTTACCGCAACGGGCAGGAGGAGGGCATTTCATCTAATTAACCAGCAACAGGTTAGCCTCCACGGAATTACTTATGGAAGACCTGACGTCTCGCTGACTTATGAATATTCAAGGCTTTGCCGGAAGCGGTGGCCGCTCTGGTTGACAGAGACGTTGTCTGAGCAGTTCCATCATAGAATGAAGGTACACCGGTATAAGAGCCCTTGACAGAAATCTTATAGTCATCGTCCTTGATGTCGAAATCAATCGTATAGGTGTCTCCGGTCTTCCTGACACTGACTGTTCCACCCTGAGCCGAATACAGCGGTTGAAAAACCCCTCCTTGTGTGTCAGTCTCAAGATACCAAGATCCATACACGGAACCGTCTTTGTTGACTAATCCTGGGACAACCGTGAATGGAGTCAACGAGGCCGCGGACGTTATGTCCAACGGGCTGAGTATATTGAACGTTCCGGCAGGAAGGACATTCCCGGCTGAAGGAGCTGTGTTCAATTCAAGCATCAAGATTTTGCCTGGTCCGACCAGATCCTTCTTTGAGAAATCCACTCTGCTGTCAGCGAGATAAATGAGCCAGTTGTTGGACACACCGCCTGTCTTGTAGATGTCTCCGTCAAACTCAAAGTAGCCCTGTGTGAGTTCCTTGCCAAGATCGACCTCGGTGTAGTCCTGTGCCGGCGGATCTCCGGCATCCTTGACATCCTTGAGGGTCACAGCTCCGGTGTAACGGAACTTGTACTCCTTGCCGCCGGCCGTGACGACCGCGTTGATCGTATATTCGGAACCGTTCAGCGTGATGTCAACTGTGCCTTGCTCGGCCATAATGTACTGCGGCTCGGCGTCACCTTCCTGATAAGAGTAGATGAATGAGCCGAAGATACCCCAAGAGCCCGCATCCGTACCTGGCAGCCAAGTGTAGCTCTGGTCCTGATCGTCAGAGAGGAGCGGAATATAGTGTTCCGCAGGCAGGGTTGTCGCACCGGTCTTAGGTAGGTTGAGATCCAGCCAAAGGGCGGTTCCCTTTCCAGCCAGCGACACACCGCCTTCCTTAACGTTTCCGGAAAGCAGGAACAGGAAATCATTATCATATCCGTTATCGTACTGATCGCCACAATAATAGCCACCGGCTGTAGTCGCCACGATTCCGTTGAACTCTTCCTCAACGACAACCTTGCACGCGGCGGCGAAACCTCCGTCAACGCTTGTGGCGGTGATCAAGGCCTCTCCCACAGCGATTCCCGTCACAACGCCGTCAGCGACAGACGCGATCTCAGGCTTGGAGGACACCCATTCGACTTCCTTGTTCGTCGCGTCGGAAGGAGTGAACTCCACGGTGATCTCCTGCGTCTTGCCGACTATCACCTTAACCTGGGTAGGAGAGACGGAAATGTCCTCAACGTGCTTCACCACGGTCACCTTGCAGGTGGCCTTGAGGCTTCCGTCGGCGGTGGTGGCGGTGATCACAGCCTCACCAGGAGCGACAGCGGTCACAACATCATTCTGAACGGCAGCGACCGAAGGATCACTTGACTCCAATGAATATGCAGGATCAGTGGCGTCGGAAGGCTCGACCGTGACAGTGAGCTTTTGAGTCTTACCTATTCCCAAAGTGACTTCCTCAGGCGTAATCTGAACGCCTGAGACATTCACATCCTTGTCACACGATGTGAACAAAAAAGACAGCGTTACCGCGAATGCGGCAATAATCGATTTAATTTTGCTCATAACCAATTTGTTAAGTTAGTCTTTCATTATACTGACGACAAATATAATAAAATATTGACTATTTTTGCAGCCTTGACTGAGATAACAATCCGGGATGGATTTTTGAATATCACTAAATTCAAGGAAATGATTTTTATGACATTGCTGGCCCTGGCGGGTCTTGGTTATACACTGCGGCACATCTGGATGATTCTTCCTTTGGACACTGTGTGGAGAATCCTCATAGTCGGGGGATGCCTCGGGGCTTTCCTTTTCTTGTTCCTGAACTTTATGCCGTTCCTCGGCAAGGTTCCTCTCTGGCTGTCGTCCACAATCTACGAGATAGGCACGTCGTCCATATTCATCCTGCTTTATCTGGTGATGATTTTCGTCCTTCTGGATTTAGGCAGACTGGTTCACCTCGTTCCGAAAGCCTGGCTGGTCAGCAACGGATTGGCCTCGCTCTGTGTCCTCGCAGCCATCGCAGGAATATTCATTTACGGGAATATTCATTACAAGCACAAGGTGCGCCAGCCGCTTGAACTGACAACGGAGAAGCATCTTGACAAGGATTTGAAGATCGTGATGATCAGCGACTTGCACCTTGGCTATCACAACCGGAGGGCGGATTTCGCCAAGTGGGTGGACATCATCAACGCCGAAAAGCCGGACCTCATTCTCATCGGTGGCGACATCGTGGACATCAACGTCCAGCCGCTCATAAGGGAAAATGTCGCCGAGGAATTCCACCGCCTTGAGGCCCCGGTCTATGCCTGCTTCGGCAATCACGAATATTATTCCGGAATCCCGAAGGCCTTGTCATTCTACAACGAAGCCGGAATCAACCTATTAAGGGACAGCGTCGCCGCGATAGGCTCTCTTCGCGTCATTGGTCGGGATGACAGGTCGAATCCGAAACGCAAGAGCCTGGACGATCTGATGAGCGGGACAGCCGACAGTCTCTACACCATTCTGTTAGACCACCAGCCGTACCATCTGGAAGAAGCGGAGAATCACGGAATTGACTTCCAGTTCAGCGGCCACACGCACCGTGGCCAGATCTGGCCGGCCTCGTGGATCACCGACAGGCTCTTCGAGGATTCCTGGGGCGAGCATCAGCGCGGCAAAACCCGCTACTATGTCAGCTCAGGCATAGGCATCTGGGGCGGCAAGTTCCGCATCGGCACCCGATCCGAATATGTCGTCGCCACCCTTAGGAGCGTAGCGGCCAACTAATTATAAATGAATACACAGACATACCCTTCTTCCACCTGTTACGGGTAGGAGAAGGGTATATCATTCTACTGATGGGCAATCAGTTGGCCGCCACGAGGGCTACAGCGAATTTTCCAGCTTGGACTTCGCGTAGTCAAGTGTGACGGTGAATGTCTTCTTGCGGGATGACGGAGCGTCGTACATCGCGTCATCGAAAATCTGCTCGCAGATCGAGCGCAGGCCACGGGCTCCGAGCTTGTTCTTGATGGCGGTGTCAACTATGAGTTCCCTGACTCCATCCTCAATCTTGAGAGTCATTCCGTCAATCTCGAACAGTTTCGCATACTGCTTGAGAATGGCGTTCTTCGGTTCGGTCAGAATCCTAAGCAAAGCCTCGCGGTCCAGAGCGTCAAGATAGGTGATGACAGGCAGACGGCCGATGATCTCCGGGATGAGACCGTAAGCCCTCAAGTCCTGAGCGTCAACATATTTCAAGAGATTATTCTTGTCAACGACCTGCTTTTGGGCGGCGCCGAAACCGATCACCTGAGTGTTAAGTCTCTGGGCGATGCGGCGTTCGATTCCCTCGAAAGCGCCTCCGCAGATGAACAGGATGTTCTGCGTGTTCACGTGGATGAACTCCTGCTCAGGATGCTTGCGGCCTCCTTTCGGCGGGACGTTAATGACATTGCCTTCGAGGAGTTTCAGCATAGCCTGCTGGACTCCCTCACCGGAAACATCACGTGTGATGGACGGGTTATCACTCTTGCGGGCGATCTTGTCGATCTCGTCGATGAACACGATTCCCCTCTCGGCTTTCGCCACATCGAAGTCAGCCTCTTGGAGAAGCCTTGTGAGGATGCTCTCGACATCCTCTCCGACATAGCCGGCCTCGGTCAGGACGGTAGCGTCCACAATCGTGAACGGAACGTCCAGAAGCTTGGCTATCGTCTTAGCCAGCAATGTCTTTCCGGTTCCGGTCGGACCTACCAGCAGGATATTCGATTTCTCCAGCTCCACACCGTCGTCAGGACGGTCCACAAGGTTGTGGTTGATCCTCTTGTAGTGGTTATAGACCGCGACGGCAAGCATTTTTTTCGCACGATCCTGCCCGATGACATATTCATCAAGGAACTCCTTGATTTCCACCGGTTTCTTCAAGGCCTCAAGCCGTCCCAAAGGTTTGCCGTCCTTGGAAGCTCCGCCCAAAGTGTCCTTGAGGTAGTCGTGGGCAAGCTCGACGCAGTCGCTGCAGATGAAGCCGTCCAAACCCTGAAGCAGGAACGGGACATCACGCTCCGACCTGCCGCAGAACATACAATGCTTCGTTGTACCAGTATTCTTTTTCTGAGGCATTACTTGGATTTCTTTGTGAGGATCTCATCCACCATTCCGTACTCCAAAGCCTCCTGGGCTGTCATCCAGAAATCCCTGTCCGCATCGGTGAACACCTTGTCGTATGGCTGTCCGGAATGCTGGGAGATGATGTCGTAGAGTTCCTTGCGGGTTTTCTCGATCTCCTTGGCCGCTATCATAATGTCGGAAGCCTGGCCCTGGGCGCCACCGAGCGGCTGATGGATCAGCACCCTGGAATGAGGCAGACAGGAACGTTTCCCTTTCTCTCCTGCGCAAAGCAGAACCGAGCCCATCGACGCGGCCATACCCGTACAGATTGTGGCCACGTCAGGCTCAACAAGCTGCATCGTGTCATAGATGGCCAGACCTGAAGTCACCTGTCCCCCTGGAGTGTTGATGTACAGGGAAATGTCAGCGGTGGAATCGGTGGAAGCAAGGAACAGCAGCTGAGCCTGGATGATGTTCGCGACATCATCATCGATAGGAACGCCAAGGAATATGATCCTGTCCATCATAAGACGGCTGAACACGTCCATCGAGGCCACATTAAGTTTCCTTTCCTCGATGATGGTCGGATTGATGTAGGCGTCCGTGGCTCTCTGATAGCGGTCAAGGGTCATTGAACTCAGTCCAAGACCCTTGGTCGCATATTTCTGAAACTCCTTGTCCATGATTATTTAAGCTCGCGGAATTTCTCCTCGGAGATCTTCTTGTTCTGGAGGGTGATCTTCTCCTTGACTGCGGCGATCACCTTCTCGTTCTCGACATTCTCCTCGATATTGCGCATCTGCCTCTCGTCCTTGAGCATCTGTGCGGCGGCATCGGTGAGAAGCTCCTCAGGAACGTTGCCCATTCCGTACATAGCGTACTGGTAGGCGGCGTAAGCCTTGGCGGCCTCAAGCATATCCTTGTCCTCAACCTTAAGCCCGAACTTCTTCATCAGAGAGCCTCTGACAAGCTGCCAGCGGAAGTCGCCGAGGAATCCGTCGAATTCCTTCTCGATGTCCTCCTTGGAGAACTTCTCCTTGTTGTTCTCGTAGAGCCATCTCTTGAGGAAAGCCTCCGGAACATTCACTTTGGCCTTGTCCACGAGGTATTTGCGGAGATCCTGGGAGAGTCTGTAGTCAGCCTCCTGCTTGTAGTTGGACTCAAGCCTCTCGGCGATCTTGGCGTCGAACTCCTCGGTTGTCTTCACGGCATCCTTACCGAAGACCTTGTCGTAAGTTTCCTGGCACTCGGTGGCCGGAACGAAAGTCTTGACATTCACGATGGTTACATTCCAGACAGGATCAAGTGCGGCAAGCTCTTCCTTCTTCATCTTGAGCATAGAAGCCCTGTCTGTCTCGTTGGTGAACGCCTCGTTGACATTGACATCGAACTTAGCGTCAACCTTGGCACCGAGGAAATTCTTCTTCGCATCACCCTCAACCTTGCTGACAGCGACATAAACACCCTCGACAGCCTTCTCGCCCTGCTTGAAGTCAACCACTACATAATCTTCCTCACCGGCAGCATCACCCTCCTCGAGCTGACCGTACTGCCTGAGGATGCTATCCTTCATAGCGGCCTTGGCCTTGTCAGTCACCTCGATGTTGTAATACGGCAGTTTGTCATCCTTGTTGACATCAATGTTGATCTCAGGAGACAATCCGAGGTCGAACTTGAACTCGAAATCGTTGCCGTCCTTCCACTCAAGCTCCTTCTGGGACTCGCTGGAGATAGGCTCACCGAGAATATGCAGATTGTTGTCTTTGATGAACTTGTCGAGCTGCTCAGAGACAACACCGTTGATGGCCTCGTAAAGAGCCTGGTCGCCATAGACCTTCTTTACGAGCGACGCAGGAACCATTCCCTTGCGGAAACCCTTGAAGTCAGCGTTTCTCCTGTAAGCGGAGAGTCTTTTCTTCTCCTGCTCGGCATAGTCCTCCGCCTTCAGGGCGATGGTCAGTTCGATGTTAAGATCATCGATTTGATTTTTTGTTACTTCCATAATTCTGTAAATATTATTTTAAATTAATTATTCTTTCTTTGAGGATAAACGACCCTCTCGTGGTAAATTTGTGAAAGGTAAGCCTTCAGCGTCTCCTTCACCGTGTTCAGATCCTTGATCGAGATGTCAGCCTCGTCAAACTGGCCGATCTTCATCTTGGATGCTACAATATTCTCGACAAAGACCGAGAATGTGGCCGCCGAGTTATCTTTCAACGTCCTGGAGGCCGCCTCCAAGGTGTCACAAATCATCAGGATGATCTGCTCTTTTGTCTGAGGCTTGCGGCCTGGGTAGAAGAAATCCGAAACGTCATCCGGATTGCCTCCCTCGTTAAGGTATTTGTTGTAGAAATACGATGTGTTGGACGTGCCGTGATGCGTCAGGATAAACTCCCTGATCACATCAGGAAGCCTGTACTCAGCGGCAAGCTCCAACCCGTCAGAGACGTGCTTGATGATGGCCTTCGCGCTTTCCTTTGGCGAGAGGCCTTCGTGATAATGCACTCCGCCCGGAGACATACTCTCGTTCTCGATGAAGCAGAGAGGATTCTTCATCTTACCGATGTCGTGATAAAGAGCTCCTGCCCTGACCAGCAGCACGTTGGCATCAATGGCACGGGCGGCCGCATCGCACATATTCATAACTTGCAGCGAATGCTGGAAAGTGCCCGGGGCCTTGTGCTCCAATTCGCGGAGAAGCTTGTTGTTCGTGTCACAGAGCTCACGGAGCCTCGAACTGGAGACGAGATTGAACATCCTCTCGAAAAGGTAGATGAGAGGGTAGCCTGCCACTATTAGCATCGAGCCGATGAACATATAGAGCACGGCTATGTAAGGGTCATCGCTGACCATATCGATAAGCCGGAACCCGAAATATGTCACCAGAAGCGTGAGGAAGACTATTCCGGACATTATGAACTGCTGCCAGCCCTGATTGAAGTACTTGAACACGAACACAGCCACAATGCTTGCCAGAAGGAACATCACAAACAGCACGATTCCGTTCTCGGCGAAGATCAGCAGCGGCAGGAACGACACGCAGCAGATCGGGAAGATCACCTTGTTCTTAAAGAATGCCTCCAGATACAGGGCCGTCAGAGTGAACGGCACCAAATACAGGCACTTAGGGGCAAACTTATTGATACTCAACGCCAGAATAGAAGCGATGATGAATATGAATATCAAGTACCAGAACTTGTGATGATCCAGAAGCAGCCGACGGTTCAGGAAATAGATCATAAGGAAGAACATCAGCACAAGCATAGACGCTATGAAAGCGTTGCCGAGCCAGAACAGGAAACGAGGCCCGCCATATCCCATACTGTTCTCATATTCAACCCTGTAGGAATCCAGCATCTGTGCGATTTCAGCTGTGACGATCTCGCCTTCCGAGACAATCAGCTGCCCAGCGCTCACAAAGCCCTGTGTCGTCGAGACCTGAGCGGAAGACTCCGAACGCACAAGCTCGGTCGTCTTCGGATCATATTCAAGGTTAGGGGTGATGAAGTCGTATATTCCCGAGGTCCTCAGGACAGAATCCGCATTGATTGAAGGATATTTGGCCGAGATCACGGAAAGCAGGCGGTTCTTTGCCTCCGACTCCTTGAACACCTCGCTTACAGGCCTTTTCCCGGCCCTCTTGTCCTTCTGGACATACAAGACGGCGGCGGATGGATCAGCATTGTTGTCCAGCCGGACCCCCTCATCAGCGACGACACCGTTGGAATAGATGCCGTCCATAGCCGACAGAACCAATGGACGGAGGTATGAATATCCCCCCATATCAATTCCTTCGGCGGCCTTGCGGCAATTGTCCACGATGTCCTGACGGTACCTGTAGTACGGAACCACCACAGCCTTGTTCCGGCTCCTTTCCTCCCTGAGCTGTTCCTCGGTCTTCAGGATCGGGAAATCAAACTGCGCGATAAGAGTCTCGTGAGACCACGGCGAGCCTTTCCTATAGTCATAACTGAACTTCGCGGTCCTCGGGAACATCAATGTGAGGATCACAAACAGCACGACCAAAGGGATCAGAACTCTGTAGTTTATGGACAGGCGTGGTAGTTTCATATTGTCTCTATTTGAATGGACTTCCGGCCTCCTTGGCGATGAATCCGTAGGTCAACTTGTCCGTCAACCGAGGGAAAAGCCTGTGGGCCAGCACGGTGATCTTGCCAAGTCCTGTCAGGATCATCTGTGACTTTCTCTTTTCCAGTCCCTTGGCAAGATACTCGGCGCACTTCTCCGCGCTCATCAGCTTGTCCTCCTTGAGCGGAGTCTCACCCTGAGGGCTTCCGTCAGCCGTCAGCGCGGCCTTGCGGACATTGGAGTCCGTGTAGCCAGGAGCGAAGACGAGCACATTGAGTCCGTCCTTGAGATGCTCGATACGGATTGTGTCAAGGAAGCCGCGGATGGCGTACTTGGACGCTGAATATCCCGTCCTCGCCGGAAGGGCTGAGAACCCGGCGATCGAAATCACGCCGACGACCTGTCCCTTGCTCTGAAGCAGGTAAGGCAGGGCGAATTTCGTGCACTGCACAGTGCCCCAGAAATTCACATCCATCAAAGAGCGGATCACGCTGAGATCCAAGTCCTTGAACATAGCCCTCATCGAGATTCCGGCATTGTTCACCAGAATGTCGATGCGGCCGTATTTTTGGACCGTGCAATCGATGAGATTCCGGCAGTCATCCTCCTTCGTCACGTCAGTCTTGACGCACAGAACCTTGTCCGGATCGGCGTTCACCGACGGAGCCAAATCCTGAAGTTTGTCCAGCGAGCGGGCGGCCATAACGACGTTCGCTCCGAACGACCCGAAGAGACGGGCAGAAGCCAACCCTATTCCAGAGCTGGCTCCTGTTATGATAATGACCTTATCCTTGAAATATTCAGGATGCATATAAGCCACTAATCAGCAGTTAATTACATAATGGTCTTCACCGCGATGTCATCTCCGTCGTAAGCGCCGGCGTCAAGCTTCTGCTTGATTTCCTTGAAAGCGTTGAGAGTGTACTGGATGTCTTCCTCGGTGTGGGCGGCCGTACATACGATTCTGAAGATTACCATTCCTTTCGGGATGACAGGGTAGATGACCATCGAGCAGAAGATGCGGTAGTTCTCACGGAGATCCATAGCGATCTTGGTGGCCTGGGCCACGCCGCCGCCGTCGATGTGGATAGGAATCACGCAGGCCTGCGCCTCACCGATGTCAAATCCGAGTTTCTTGAAGCCCTCCTGAAGAGTGTGGGTGACGTGCCAGCACTTCTTGCGGAGCTCATCGCCTTCCGGTGACATAATGATCTCCAGACGCTTGATGTTGCCGTACACGAAAGCCATAGGCTGAGACTTGGCGTACATCTGCGAGCGCATATTCAGACGCAGGTAGTTGATGATCTTGCGAGGGCCGGCGATGAAGCCTCCGATCGAGGCCATCGACTTCGCGAACGCTCCGATGTAAAGATCTATGCCGTCCATACAATGCAGTTCCTCGGAAGTTCCGCGTCCGTGCTCGCCCAGAAGGCCGAATCCGTGCGCGTCGTCAATGAATATCCTGAAACTGTACTTCTTCTTGAGTTCGACAATCTGGTCAAGGATTCCCATCGCTCCGGTCATACCGAAAACACCCTCGGTGATGAGAAGGACACCACCGCCGCTTTCCTCGGCCTCCTTACAGGCTCTCGCCAGAACCTTCTCACAGTCAACGATATTGTTGTGACGGTACTTGTACTTGCTGCCGATGTGGAGACGGATTCCGTCAAGGAGGCAGGCGTGTGCCTCAGCGTCATAGACGATCACATCGTGACGGGCCGTAAGGCAGTCGATAGCGGAGACGATTCCCTGATAGCCGAAGTTGAAGAGGAAAGCGTCCTCCTTCTTCTCGAAATCGGCGAACATCCTCTCAAGTTTCTCGTGCAGAGCGGTGTGGCCGGAAAGCATACGGCTTCCCATAGGATAGGCCAGTCCCCACTTCGCGGCACCCTCGGCGTCAGCCTTGCGGACCTCAGGATGGTTCGCGAGTCCGAGATAGTTGTTCAGACTCCAGTTTAGGACCTCCTTTCCGTTGAATGTCATATGAGGTCCAAGCTCGCCCTCAAGTTTCGGATACATATAATAACCGAAACCCTGATTGAAATACTGTCCGATAGGACCGCCTGAGTCCCTTTCGATTCTGTCAAAAATGTCAAGCATTCTGTATTCTGTTTTAATTATTTATGCGTCAATATTAGCGTAGTGGGCGTTCTCCTCGATGAACTGCCTTCTCGGAGGGACATCATCACCCATAAGCATCGAGAATGTCCTTTCGGCCTCGGCTGCGTTGTCGATCGTGATCTTGCGCAGACGTCTCTTGGCCGGATCCATAGTTGTGTCCCAAAGCTGCTGGTCACTCATCTCACCAAGACCTTTGTACCTCTGGACTGTCACTCCCTTGTCCGATCCCTTGCCAAGACGGGCAGTGGCCTCGAACCTCTGCTCGTCTGTCCAGCAATATACTTCCTCCTTACCTTTCTTCACCAGATAAAGCGGTGGTGTGGCGAGATAGACATAGCCATTCTTGATGAGGTCGAACATATAGCGGAAGAAGAACGTCAGGATAAGGCAGGCAATGTGGCTTCCATCGACATCGGCATCGGTCATAATGATGACCTTGTGGTAACGCAACTTGCTCAGATCCATCTTCTTCTCACCGTTCTCATCTTCCTGTGCGACAGTCACTCCGAGGGCGGTGTAGATGTTCCTGACCTCAACGCTGTCGAACGCGCGGTCACCCGCGGCCTTCTCCACGTTCAGGATCTTACCTCTCAAAGGCAGGATGGCCTGGATCCTTCTGTCACGTCCCTGCTTGGCTGTTCCACCGGCGGAGTCTCCCTCGACGAGGAAGAGCTCGCAGATCTCCGGATTCCTCTCCGAGCAGTCCGCCAGCTTGCCAGGCATTCCGGCTCCCGTCATAGCGGTCTTCCTCTGCACCATCTCACGGGCCTTGCGGGCGGCGCTGCGGGCGGTGGCTGCAAGCACGATCTTCTCTATGAGCAGCTTACCCTCCTTAGGATGTTCCTCAAGGTACTGGTCCATAGCCGCTGAAGTGGCCTGGGACACAGCGGAGGTCGCCTCCGGGTTACCGAGTTTCGTCTTGGTCTGTCCCTCGAACTGCGGCTCGGCGATCTTCACCGAAACCACAGCGGTCAAACCTTCACGGAAATCCTCCGGCGCGAGGTCACCCTTGAACTTCGCGAGCAGATTGTTCTTCTCCGCATAGTTCTTCAACGAACGCGAAAGACCCATCTTGAACCCCTGAAGGTGGGTTCCACCCTCTATGGTGTTGATGTTGTTGACGTATGAATATATCTTCTCGGAGAATCCGTTGTTGTACGAGAGGGCGATGTCGATAGGTATCACCTTGTCGCTCTGCACGCACACAGGCTCAGGGATGAGCTGTGTGGCGCCGGCGTCAAGATAATCAATAAATTCCTTGAGGCCTTCCTTGGAATAGAAAATATCCCCGCGGTAAAGTTGCTTTCCGGTCGGCTTCGAGTTGCCGTTCTCGTCTGTGACATATTCATCAACCAGCTCCCTCTCGTCGGTTATGGTGATCTTGATGCCTTTGTTCAGATAGGCCAGCTCACGCATCCTCGCGGCGAGGGTGTCATATTTATAGACAGTTGTCTGGGTGAATATGGTAGGATCCGGATGGAATGTGATGATGGTTCCGGTGTCATTGCAGTCTCCGACAATCTCCACAGGGGCGAGCGGCTTGCCCTTTGAATATTTCTGCACGAAAATATGCCCCTCACGGTGAACCTCAGCGACCAGACTGTCGGAAAGGGCGTTCACGCAGGAAACACCGACTCCGTGCAAACCTCCGGACACCTTGTAGCTGTCCTTGTTGAACTTACCTCCAGCGTGAAGCACTGTCATCACGACCTCAAGGGCGGAACGGTGCTCCTTTGGATGCATTCCGGTAGGGATTCCTCGGCCGTTGTCAGTGACCCTGATGGAATTGTCCGGGAGGATCGTGACACCGATTTCGGTACAGTAACCGGCCATCGCCTCGTCAATACCGTTGTCAACCACTTCATAGACAAGATGATGGAGTCCCCTCTCCCCGATGTCGCCGATGTACATCGAAGGTCTTTTCCTCACCGCCTCAAGTCCTTCCAGCACCTGGATACTACTTGCGGAATATTGCTCTTCCGCTTTCTTCATCTCTTCGTTCTCAATCATATTCTATCGCCTGTTTTTATCAAGTGTATATGGTTTTCCATAAAACAAACAAATATACAAAAAATAGAGGGGGTGGCCAAAAAACTTTTGACCACCCCCCTATTTTTTACCATATCCAATCACCCCCAGTCCCTTACGGGACAGCCCCGGTGGGGCATTGGGGAGCGTTCTCCCCAAACCCCTTGCGTCGCTACGCTCCGATGCCTGAAAAAATATGCGCGAAAAGCGTCAAGTACAAGAAGATTGCACTACCATTCACCCGGATAGGGCGCGAAGCGTAGGTAGTGGAATCTTCTTGTACTTGACGCGTCTTGAACGATACTCTGCGGCTGGTGCACTTCGACAAACTCAGCAACTACAGATTCAATGAGACTCCGGCCGTGACCCAAGGGCCCTTCTCCGCATAAAACGGATTCCTCTGGATGGCCTGGCAAAGCAGATTGCCGGACTCAAGCCAGAATTCCAGTTTTCTGTTGAACTTATAGCCGCAGTTCACGCCCAGATCAACATACCCGGGCACTCTGACATCAAGGATATCCTCGGAAGCCACCGAGGCACACTTGCCGTCACGCCAGGAAGCGGCCTCGACATTGATTCCCGCGTAAAGCCTTGAGCTGATGTCATACGAAGCCCTGACCCCGCCGCTGTACTTAGGAAGCGTGAACCCAAGATTCAAGGCGTCATTGTCCGGGAAAGACACACCACGATAGCGGAAATCAGCGTCAATCTTGACGCGTCCAGTCCTCAAACCAACCAAGGCATTGGCATAGATCAGATTGTAGTCTGAATATGCCAGCGCAGGCACAAGGTCTCCGCCGGCGGTGAACAGCCCGGACTCCATCAATGCGTTGCCATAAAGACCGACTCCCCCGTTCACGTCAAACTGAAACGAAGACGCGGCGCTGCCTCTGACGCCGATTCTGGCGTTCACTTTCTCCACGGTGTTATCAACCAGCGGAGTAATGAGTTCATACACAGGAGCCACAAGGAACGAAGGATTCAGATGATGATTCTCTGAAATCTGTGATGAATATGTGTTCAGACGGCTTCCACCGGTAGCGTCAGCATAGAGAGTCACGTTTCCACCCGCCGCGAAACTGATATGCGCGTCGGGATAGACAATCTGTCCTTTTCCACCGCCCATCTTGCCGAATGATAACGTGTCAGCGTCATTTCTGAACATAAACTCAAGTTTGACACCCAGATTCAGGTTCCACCGTCCTGATTTAAATCTGTAGCTTGGAATCAGGGCGACACGTCCTATGTTTCCGTCATAGAACCTGCTGTAGGAGGCCGATTCAGCCTCGAATCCGACCAGAATGCTCCTGCTGTTGTTCACAACAGGGCCGACCAGACCGTCAAGAAGCACCCAGTTTTCATTCTGCTTGTCAACCGTGACACCATCAGGAAAAGAGAATGACTTGTAATCCAATCCGTCATTCGCAACCCTGCCCCTCAATCCGATGTCGTAAAGAAAATACGACTCGGAATCATTGTTCGAGCGGACTCTTGCGTTGAAATCAAAGGCATTGTAGGAACGAGACATCACAGAGTCCTTAGCGGTTAGACCATAGTAGCCGATTCCGAATGACAAAATGGTCCTGTCCCAGTTATAACGACCGTCAAAACCCGCCGATGTCAAGGCATCATAACCACCGAACTTTCCACCTGACTTCTTCATCCGGTAAAGTCCGTCTTGCAATTCCGGTTTGATTTCGTGATAATTCCCGAAATACGACTTATGGCTGGCGTACACGCTCATCTGGAACGGCCCGCTCTGCTCAGGGCTATAGACGAACTCAAACTGAGGGTGGAGAGTGTACCCGGCGCCGGCCTTGAGATAAAGCTGACGTCCCCTCCAGGCATCCTTGGCCGGCCTCATATTCAGCATATAAGGCTTGAAGCTGTAGGCTCCCTGATATGGCTTCTCAAACACCTCATAGTCAAAGTCCAGGTCGAAGCGGAGCAGCGAGTCCGGCACGTTCATCCCGAGCAAAGGCTTGTGAACCTCCGAAGCGTTGCCCTGATAGGTGTTGGTGACCTCAACGGTCGGATTGAAATTCTGTCCGAAAGAGACCGCGGCGGTCATCAGCATTGCCGCGGAAACCAGATATATCTTTCTCATATTCATTTCCACTACATCATGGTTTTAAGTTTCTCAAGACGCATCCTGACATTGTCAAGCACATCATCTGACGTACCCTCGGCAGGTTTGTAGCCGTTCTGGACGCTCTCGAACGTGGCCTTGGCCTGAGCGAGATTATCCTGCTCGGCGAACGAGTCACCAAGGGTGATGAACGCCTTCGCAAGCCAATAGCTCTGGTCCCCGGCCTTCTCGGCGAACGCATAGACCTTATTCTCGACGGTGTCATACTTACCCTGGTCGCAGGCATCCTGAATGATCATATAGGCAGCCTCCGCACCTTCGGCGGTGGACGGAGCGGAACTGAGGCTTGCGAATATCTCAAACGCCGCCTCGCGCTCGTTCATCGACAGCAATGACTTGGCCTTGTAGTAGTCAGCCTCACGGATCTCCGCCGCCGTGCTCTTTCCGTCAGCCTTCACCTTGTCCGCGCAGGACTGTGCCGAAGTCCAGTCTCCGGCCTTGTAGGCGGAACGCATCATCCCGACTCTGGCCGTGTGCTTGTTGTTCTCTATCCTGGCCTCCTGAAGCAGTGAGGAATAGCCACCGAACGCATCCTTGTAGCGTTGCAGGTCATAGGACAGTCTTGAGAAGTTCAGGATGGCCGTCTCGGCGAACGCCGATCCATCACCTTTCTCCATAGACTTCCTATACCAATCGCAAGCCTGTTCCTTCTTGCCTATATTCCTGTAGCACTCAGCGACATAGAACTCAGCCTCAGGCACTTTCTGACCGGACGGATAACGTTCAAGATATGTCTGGAGAGAGGCCAAAGCCTTATTGTAGTTCTCCGTGAGGAACACCTGCTCGGCCGCGTTGAAGTACATAGTCTCCTTCTCGCTGTCAGACTTGTCCTTGATCACACCGGCCTTGTCGGCGAAATCAATGTACTCGTCCGTACGTCCCTGCGACTGGTAGATCGACTCGATGGCCAGAAGAGCGTCCTGGGCATATTCAGTGCCGGGCATCTCGGTGATCACCTGCTTGTAGTAGCCAAGGGACTGGTCGTACTCGGACATATTCCTTGAAATCATTCCAAGCTCGATGAGGGAGCGGGCGACAATGGTCTTGTCTTTGGTGGAGGAGCGGAGTTTCGTGAAAGCGGAGACAGCGTCATCGTTCCTGCCGGCGGCGACGTAGGCCCTTCCGAGCTCGAACATAGCGTCAGAGTAATATTCCACTGACGGATTTGTGTTCAGAGCCTTGGAAAGCGCTCCGATCTTGCCGTTCATATCCCCCATAAGTCCGTAGGCTATGCCGGCGCGGTAGTTCGGGTAGAGATTGTCCTTGTAAGGGAAACGCTTCAAGGCGTTCTCATATTCAGTGACGGCTGTCTTGTAGTCCTTGCGGATGAAATCGCAGTCCGCGCGGCGCACGGCGGCATCCTCCCCCTCGGTCAGGTTGCGGCCTTGGAGATATTCATCAAACCATTTGGCGGCGTTGTCGTAGTCGCCGAGGCGGAAGTAGCAGTAAGCCAGATCGTAAGGGATCAGCCGGCCTTCCGTCTTGCCCTCAAGCGCCGAGTTGTTGTACAGGTCCTTGAAAGTCTCCAGAGCCTTGTCGAACTGGTCGCTGCGGTAGTAGGACTCGCCGAGCCAGTACCTCGAAAGCTGCGAGAACGGAGAGCGCTTGTCCGAATAGAACGAAGAGGCCCTGAGGAAAGGAACAGCGTCCCTCCAGGAGCCGGTCTCCACAAGCTGCTCCGCACGCAGGTAATTGGCCTTCATATAGTTGGCTTTCTGGTCCTTGTCCAGCATATCTATGTTGGAATATGCCTCCACGGCTCCGGCGTAATCGTGGCTGTAGAGCGAGGCCAGCGCCATATAGCTGTAGATCCTCTCTCCCTTCTTCTTGTCGGAATATTTGGTAAGATAGTCGTTGAAGACCGAAGGGTTGTGGTTCAGGTCAAAGGACAGCTTGGCATAGTTGAAATGCGCGTCTTCCTGGATGTCCGGGTTGAACGACCGTTCCGAGGCGGCCTTGAATGCGTCGAGCGCGGCGACCTTGTTACCAGTCTGGATGTAGCTGTAGGCCAGATTGTAGTTCGCTATCTGCCCGATCGAGTCGGTCCTGTTCCGCATCAGCGAGTAGTTCTCGATGGCTCCCTTGTAGTCCTCGGTGGCGTAGAGAAGCGAGCCGGCGTAGAAATAATCGTTGCGGTCCATATCGTTATCCCCGCTCCGGGCCACATCGTAATATTCCTTGGCCTTGGCGGTGTTGCCCTTGGCCAGGTAGGACTCGGAGATTATCCTCGCGAGATGCCTCTGACGCTCCTTCGGCGCGTTCTCATACACCTTGACACCATTTTTCAGGACGTATGAATAATCCTTCCTCATAAAGCGGCATTCGACCATATAGGAATTGGACATCTCGGTGAAACGAGGGTCTCTCGCCGCCTTCTCAAACCAATCAAACGCCTCATCGAAATTCTTCTCCGAATAGTTGATGTAGCCCAATGAATATCTCGACGGCGCGGTGTAGTCTGACTGCACCCTCTTCTCCGACTTCTCAAACAAAGACTTGGCCTTCGCCAGCTCCCCGATCTCGAAGTATGAATATGCCTGCTTGAATGCATATTCAGCGACCAGGTCAGACGGCAGCCTTTTCTCCGGCACTTTGTCGAACTCGGTCGCGGCCGACTTATAGTCCTGTCTGTCAAACAGATTCAGAGCCTTGTAGAAATGAATCTGCGGCACGAGGATGGAATACGGGTGTGCGGCGATATATTCATCGGCCAAGGTCTCGTTCCCTACCTCCTGCAGCCGGACGGAGCAAAGGGCCTCATAGCCGCCTGCGGTCACATCCCCGGTTCCGGCATAGATTTCTCCGAATATGCTTCCCGCCCTCTCGAACATCCCGTGTCCGTAGAGTTCGGTGGCGAGACGGTACTGGTCCTGTCCGGCCTCCTGAGCCGACACGGCCGTCCCCGCGCCAAGTGAGAGCGCCGCCAGAAACGCTGCGGCAAGTTTGCTTTTCATATAGTTTCCAATCATTTTCATCAGCGAAAAATATTCTACAAATTTACTTAAGGAAAATGAAAAATAACATACATATTTCCTAAATATACCCGAAAAATAAAGTATATTTGCGTTACTATGGAAGTGAACGCGCTATCAGCATCAAAAAGCGAGCCGCTGGTCTCATTCAAGGACGCGGACATCGTGAACGGAGAGAGCACCGTGATCTACGGGCTTGATATGGACATATTTCCGGGAGACTTCATCTACATCGTCGGCAAGGTCGGAACCGGCAAGACTTCGATCATCCGCACGATGATCGGCGAGAACCCTCTTGAGAAGGGCTCCGGCGAAGTCTGCGGCTTCAAGCTCAACGGACTGAAGGACAAGGATATTCCTTTTCTCCGCCGCAGGATCGGGGTCGTGTTCCAGGACTTCCAGCTGCTTATGGACAGGACCGTCGAGAGCAATCTGGAGTTTGTCCTGAAAGCCACAGGGTGGAAAGACCGGAACGAGATCGACAAACGGATCATCGAGGTCCTGGCCGATGTCGGGATGGAGAACAAGGCGCACAAGATGCCTCACCAGCTCTCCGGAGGCGAACAGCAGCGGATCGCCATAGCACGTTCCCTGCTGAACAGGCCAAGGCTCATCATCGCCGACGAGCCGACCGGCAATCTGGACAACGAGACCGCCGACGGGATCCTGCGCCTGCTGACCGGAATCAACAAGGAGGACGGCACGGCCATAGTGATGGTGACCCACAACAGGACCATCTTCGAGAAATATCCCGGCAGGGTCTTCGTCTGCAAGGACGAGAGGTGCAAGGAGAACCTTAACGACGAGGTTATTGATCTGGCTCTGACCATTTAGACCTATGCTGAAAAAAGACAGATACCATCACATACTTTCCTGGTTCCAGGCCAACCAACCGGAAGTCAGGACCGAACTGCACTACGAATCCCCTTTCCAGCTGCTTGTGGCGGTGATTTTAAGCGCGCAATGCACGGACAAAAGGGTGAATATGGTCGCACCGGAACTGTTCAGAAGGTTTCCGAAGCCCGAGGATCTGGCCTCCGCGCCGTTCGAGGACGTGCTGGCGGTTATAAAAAGCATCTCCTACCCCAACAGCAAGGTCGCGCACCTCATCGGAATGGCTCAAAAATTGTTGCGGGAATATGCCGGCGAAGTCCCGTCGGACATAGACCAGCTTATGACACTCCCGGGAGTCGGACGCAAGACGGCCAACGTGCTTGCCTCCGTGATCTATGACAAACCGGTCATCGCTGTTGACACGCACGTTTTCCGTGTATCCCACAGGATGGGACTGTCGGACGGAAAGACAGTCGAGGCTGTCGAGAAGGAACTGGAGTCGTACATCCCGGCGGAACTGAGGGCAAGGGCACATCATTGGCTGATCCTCCATGGACGGTACACGTGCACGGCCCGAAACCCGAAATGCGACGATTGCCCGCTGCGGGACTGGTGCCGCGACTATGAACAGAAACACAGAATATTATGATACAGTTTTCCCCTGAGAATATACTCCTCATCGGATCCATCCTGATTTTCACGGCGATACTCATCAGCCGGGCCGGTTTCAAGTTCGGAATCCCGGTCCTGCTCCTGTTCATCGTCGTCGGAATGGCGTTCGGTGTCGATGGATTAGGACTCGCGTTCGACAATTTCCACATCGCACAGTTCATCGGTACCATAGCGCTATGTGTAATCCTATACTGCGGCGGTCTTGAGACGAAGTTCGACACGATAAAACCCGTACTAAAAGAAGGAATCGTGCTGTCCACCGTCGGGGTGTTCCTGACGGCCTTGTTCACGGGCGGATTCATTTATCTGTTGACAAGGGTGGGACACCTCTCCGAGGGAATGTCCACCGTGATGTGCTTTCTGCTTGCGGCCGTGATGTCGTCAACCGACTCAGCGTCAGTGTTCAACATCCTGAGGAACGCAAAGATGAAGCTGAAGGAGAACCTCCAGCCGGTCCTTGAGCTGGAGTCCGGTTCCAACGACCCGATGGCCTACGTCATCACCATCGTGCTGATCCAATGCGCCCAGCAGCTTTTCGAGCCGGCCTCCGGAATCGACATCGACTACACACGGATGATCGGCAACGCCTTGCTGACATTCACGATGCAGCTTGGAATCGGAGCTATTATGGGTGTGGGTCTCGGCAGGGCTTTCTCTTGGGCTCTCGGGAAACTGAAACTGAACGGCGCCTCACTCTATGCCATCCTCGTGCTGAGCATCGGCTTCTTCATCTACTCCGTCACAGGACTCGTGAACGGGAACGGATTCCTCGCCATCTACCTCGCCGGTGTGATCATAGGCAACAAGCCGATGGCCCACAAGAGAGAGGTCTTCAGGTTCAGCGACACGGTCACCTGGCTGATGCAGATGGGAATGTTCCTCACGCTTGGGCTTCTCGTGAACCCTAAGGAGATGCTGTCCGTGGCTCCCGTGGCACTTCTCATCGGAATATTCCTTACTTTTATAGGCCGTCCTTTGGCCGTGTTCCTTTCGCTTCTTCCGTTCAGGAAGCTGTCGTTCAAGGCGCGCGTGTTCATCTCCTGGGTAGGTCTGAAAGGAGCCACTCCGATCATCTTCGCCATATTCACTGTCGTGGCTGACATTCCGGGCTCCGGACAGATCTTCAACATCGTATTCTTCATCACGATGGTTTCCATGCTGATCCAAGGCATGAGCATTCCTGCGGTGGCGCGCAAGCTGAACCTTGCCCTGCCTCAGGAGAAGGCTCCGGAGACATTCGGAATCGAGATCCCGGAGGAGGCCGGCAAGCTGATGGACCACAGGCTGACGGAGACGGATCTCGCTGCCGGTGACACACTTAAGGAAGTCGCATTACCGGAGGGGACCCGTGTTGTGATGATAAAGAGGGACGGTGAGTTGATTGTTCCTGACGGATCAGTCAAGCTCAAGGTCGGCGACAAGCTGCTTATGATTATGGGCAACCAGTTTGACGAATCGGAATAATGATGTAAATTTGCAGCCTGGTCACTGAGCCTGTCGAAGTGACCCTACAATATTGAATAAACCAAAATTTTTAGGAATATGAAAAGAATTGTACTTATCCGTCACGGCGAAAGCCAGTGGAACAAGGAGAACAGGTTCACAGGATGGACCAACGTTGACCTCAGCGAGAAGGGTGTACAGGAAGCCCTCGACGCCGGAAAGGCTTTGAAAGAGGCCGGCATCACCTTCGAGGTGGCCTACACATCCTACCTTAAGAGAGCCATCAAGACCCTCAACAACGTCCTCGACGCCATGGATCTCGACTGGATTCCTGTAAAGAAGACCTGGAGACTCAACGAGAAGCACTACGGAATGCTTCAGGGTCTGAACAAGGCCGAGACCGCCCAGAAGTACGGCGACGAGCAGGTGCTCATCTGGCGCCGCAGCTTCGACGTGGCTCCGCACAACCTTCCGGAGGACGATCCTAACAGCGCTACCAAGGATCCTCGCTACGCTCTCGTTCCAGACCAGTACATTCCTCGCACAGAAGCTCTTAAGAACTGCATCGAGCGTGTTATGCCTTACTGGGAGTGCGAGATCTTCCCTGCCCTCAAGCAGCACGACAACATCGTGGTTGTGGCTCACGGCAACAGCCTCCGTGGTGTCGTAAAGCACCTCAAGGGAATCTCTGACGCTGACATTGTCGGCCTGAACATCCCTACAGCCACTCCTTACGTCTTCGAGTTCGATGACGATCTCAACCTCGTAAAGGATTACTATCTCGCTGATCCTGAGGAGCTCAAGCGCAAACAGGAAGCTGTCGCAAAGCAAGGAAAGGCTAAATAATTTTCCGACACACCAATTTGCCATCCCTCTGGAAATCTTTCAGAGGGATTTTTATATTGTGTAGTCACTTCGGCTCAGGAGTTGGGACATTATACCCAGACTGGGGCACACAATTTCTACCGTGTTTGATGACAGCGGAAAAAAAGGCAAATGGCGGATTTTGCACGTTACCAAAATCCGCCATTTGATTTTTCCGCTGTCAAGTGGCTATGTTTTGGGTCCGCCGAAGTGCCACCAATACAAACAATAGATTGTAACCGAAATGTAACACGGTTGCAATCGTCCGGTAACATTTTATGGTGAATTTTGCGTTCGTAATAGTAGAGAAAAATTATGAGTGAGATTTACCTTGTGTTTGTGGTATTCCTGTTCGTGCTGGCGGTGTTCGACCTGATGGTCGGAGTCAGCAACGACGCTGTCAACTTCCTGAACTCAGCGATAGGCGCCAAAGTGGCCAAGTTCAGGACAATCATCATCGTGGCCGCTGTCGGAGTGTTCATGGGAGCGACGATGAGCAACGGAATGATGGAAGTCGCAAGGAATGGAGTATTCCATCCGGCGATGTTCTCCCTGAAGGAGCTGATGTTCATCTTCCTCGCCGTGATGATCTCTGACGTGATCCTGCTTGACATATTCAACAACCTCGGACTGCCGACATCCACGACGGTCTCCCTTGTGTTCGAGCTGCTCGGCGGCACCACGGCATTCGTCCTCTTGAAACTGGCGAACGACACCACAGGACTGACGGTCGGCGACCTGATGAACACGGAAAAGGCACTCGGCATGATCATGGCCATATTCGTCTCCGTCGCCATAGCGTTCTTCTTCGGAATCGTCCTGCAGTACATCTCCCGTCTTGTCTTCACATTCACCTACAAGAAGAACCTCAAGTGGAAGATAGGAATATTCGGTGGCGTCGCCACGACAGCCATCTTCTACTTCATGCTGTTCAAAGGCATCAAAAGCATGTCTTTCGTCACGCCGGAAATCTACGAATATATCCAAAATCACACCCTTGCCATTCTGGGAATATGCTTCCTCGCGTCAACAGCCATCATGCAGTTTCTCTATTTCTTGAAAGTCAATGTGTTCAAGATTCTGGTACTGATGGGAACTTTCGCCCTTGCGATGGCATTCGCCGGCAACGACCTCGTCAACTTCATCGGAGTGCCTCTGGCGGGATATTCCGCCTTCACTGACTTTGCCGCAAGCGGAGCCTCGGACCCTTCCACCTTCATGATGTCATCCCTTGAGGGACCGGCCAAAAGTCCGATGATATTCCTTGTGGCGGCAGGCGCGGTGATGGTGTTCTCGCTCGCGACATCGAAGAAAGCCCACAACGTGATCAAGACCTCCGTGGACCTTTCCAGGCAGAGCGAGGGTGACGAGATGTTCGGCTCGTCGAAGATAGCCCGGGTTCTGGTCAGATTCTCCAACAACACCGCCAATTTCTTCCAGGATGTCGTTCCGGACAACGTCAAGGCCTGGTGCGAGAAGCGTTTCAACACCGATGAGGCCCGACTCCCTGAAGGAGCGGCATTCGATGAGGTCAGGGCCACGGTCAATCTGGTTGTGGCAGGTCTGCTGATAGCCCTCGGAACATCCCTTAAACTACCTCTTTCAACAACTTACGTCACATTCATGGTAGCGATGGGTTCCTCTCTGGCCGACCGCGCCTGGGGACGAGAGAGCGCTGTCTATAGAGTGACTGGTGTCGTCTCCGTCATCGGAGGCTGGTTCATCACAGCCGGAGCGGCCTTCATTCTCTGCTTCCTCGTGGCGATGCTGATGCACGTCGGCGGATTCGTGGCCGCCTGCATAATGATGGCTCTCGCGATCTTCCTGCTCGTCCGCAGCAACATCCGCTACAAGAAAAAGGCGGAGGAAGAGAACGGAGACGTGACCTTCAACCAGATGATGCTCAGCACCGACAAGAGCGAGATCCTTACGCTTCTGAGCAAGCACATAGCCGACAGCCAGTCTGATTTCCTTGAATATGTCAACACAACCTTCCGCCAGATCACCGATGGCTTCATCAAGGAGGATCTCGGGATGCTGCACAAGGCTGAGAGCACCATGAGACGCAAGAGGGAGGAACTGAAGAACAGCAGACGTAAGGAGATGATCGGGTTCCGTAAAATTGACCCGGAGGTCGCGATGGAGAAGAACACCTGGTTCCACCTCGGAAGGAACTCCTGTGAAGAGATCCTATACTGCCTGAGGCGTATCGCCGACCCTTGCGAGGAGCACGTGGACAACAACTTCGTGCCGCTGAGCAAGGAACAGGTCAAGGAATATATCCCATTGAGGGACACGGTGCTGTTCCTGCTGAGGCGCACCGAAAAGATTCTCCAGACCGATTCCTACGGCGAGGTCGATGATGTCCGCCGCGAGGCCGAGGAACTGAAGGATTGTCTTGAGAAGGCCCGTGAGGCCCAGATGCAGCGGATGCAGTCCTCCAAGGAGAACATCACCGTGGCCTACCTCTACCTGAATCTCCTTCAGGAAACCCGTGAGCTCACCAGTTCCCTCCGCCACCTCCTCCGCGCCTCCAAAGGCTTCAGGGAGTAGGGAACAGTGGTATGGTGGCACTACACCAGCATACCACTGTTTCGCCGTGGAAGACAATCATCTGAATATCATAATATTAAACTAATGTCCTCCTACCCATAACGGGTAGGAGGACATCCATTTAGTGCGTTTAGTATCTGTTATTTACTCTCCACGATGAGGATTATTACTTTTACTTGTCGGCAAAGACAAGTATGTAGTTTTTGGTCGGCAGACCTCGGAAACCGAAAACACCATCTTTCTTTTCCGCCTTGAGCCTGACAGAATAACGTATCTCGGTACTGTTCTGCCTTCCGAATGAGTCGTCCTTGCTGGCCGGAACAATACACTTCAGCTCCTTATCTTTGGCCATTCCCCCTTTTGCTACCCCAAAGTCATACCACGCATCCTTATACACCTTTTGAAGGCAATAACAATCATGCCCGTTGAGTGGCGAAACGTTAGGTTTCCCATCTTCACGCAACGACACCGCCAGAATCAATTCATCCAGCGGATCTATACTCGGATGAGAATTTTTATTATATAACCTTCCGAAAGAACTTCCCTCCTTGTTCCCGGAAAGAGGATAGTCAACGCCATCCTTTCGATAGACAAATTCAAAGGAGCCCGGGAAACAGAGCGGGAGCATTTTTTTAAGCACTTTATTTATTTCGTAATCATCCTGTGCATGATTCTTCCAGAAATAAGCGTCCACATACAGATGGTCATTCCCGACCTCAATCAGTTCGTCTTCTGTGAAATTATGAGAGGATTCACTGTTAAGCGCGGCCAGAATCAAATCCTGCTTCTCGGTCACACTTGCCAAGCCCTTTGCCACGGCCTCCTTTATCGCATCCAACTTCACGTTAAGCCCTGACATAGGAGAATCTATCGCATCTTTTATAGCGTCCAGTTTGTCGTTGGCCGTGCCGGCCGTCGCGTTCAAGGCGTCTATCGCCTTCTTCACAAGGCCGAGCGTGCTGTCCTCTCCGACAAGGCCGCCTTGGATAGCGCCCTCGATCGCCGCCAGTTTTTCAGACAACGCGCAAGTCTGGTCGCCCACCGCCTTGTTGATCGCGTCAAGTTTCTCATCCATTGCCCCTTCGAGAGACTCGACAGCCTGTTTCACGAGATCAATTGCCTCGGCGTTCTTGACAAAGCCGTTCCTTACCGCCGCCCTGATCAGGTTCATCTTCTGCCCCAATTCCTTTGTCTGCCTGTTGACAGCCCTCTTGACCGCATCCAGTTTCGTCTCCACCGTGCCCTCAAGGGATCCGATGGCATCCTCCACAAGACCTATCGCGGCCACATTGTCAGCAAACCCCGCCTTGAGCGTCGCATCGATCAGTTCCAGTTTGCCTGACAGGGTCACCGTCTGATTACGGATAGCCTTACGGACAGCCGTCAGTTTCTCCTCGATAGTCCCTTCCAGAGAGTTGACCGCGGCCTTCACAAGCCCTATGGCCTTCGCATTGTCAGCAAAGCCTGCACTGACGGCAGCTTCGATGAGAGACATCTTCGAGCCCAGTTCCGTCGTCTGGATCTTGATGGCGGACTCTATCGCCGCAAGCTTCTCCTCCATCGAACCGGTCAACGACTCGACCGCGGCCTTCACAAGACCTATGGCCTCGGCGTTTCTGTCGAATCCGTCCTCCGCCTTCTCGGCTATGAGGGAGAGAGCCTTCTCTATGAGGTCCAGTTTGGTCACAAGATCCGATGTCTGCGCCTCAACCGCCCCCTTGAGCGCCTCAAGTTTTTCTGTTGTAGTCGCATTCATCGACCTTATCTCATCGATGAGCTTCCCTGTCATCTCTTCGTACTTGAGGACACCGTTCTCATACGCCTTTGCCAGAAGCTCCATCTTTTGGGAAAGAGTCATAGTCAGGTTTTTCAAGGCCGCGTCAAGAAGATTCATCTTCTCAGAGACGGTCATTGTCTGGCTCTTCATAGCATCCTCCAAAAGCTCCAACCTCTTTGAAATACTCATTGTCTGATCCTGCAAAGCCTTGACAATCTCAGTGTAGTCATTCGTGATCGTCTGTTCAAATCTGATGTCCGGGGAGTAATACTCACACGAAACAACCGCCGCCACCAGCGAGCAGAGGGATAGGGTTAGAAGAAATCTTTTCATAAAATCGGGTTTCAGTGGCTTTCGCCTATTAATAAAAATGAATATTATCAATAATATCGAATGAATATACTCCTATCTGTGACAGATGGGAGCATACTCATTCAACAGGTTAATTATCCGTCATTTACTCTCCACGGGAGACAACAAGGATTGTCGCGCGGCGGGCTGCGTCGGAAGCGTCCTTGCCGGAATCTCCAAGAGGCTGGCGGAAAGCGCGGCTGCAATCAACTCCCTGCTTCCGCAGATAGTCAAGCACTGTCTCGATACGCAATTCGCTGAGCCTCAGGTTATGTCCGCTGGCACCTGTAGCGGAAGCCTCACCTACAACAACCAGTTCGGTTTCATTCAAGGCCTTCATACGTTCAGCGAAAGCGTCAAGGTCAGCCTTCGCGGCCGCGCTGAGTTTGAAACTGTCATTGGAGAACTGTACGGTAAGTTTCTCAAGAGCCTCATTCGTGCGGCGTGCCTTAAGCTCAGCGTTCTCTTTTCCAAGAGTCTCCACCTGCTCTTTAAGCGAAGCGTTCTCACTCATAGCAGAAGCGAGGGCCTCATCCTTGGCCTTGCCTGATGCCTCACAGTCCGCCTTCGCGGCAGCGCTAGCCACAGTCATCGCGGCCAAAGCAAGCTCGGACTCACGCAACTTGCGTCCGGTGCTCTTGTAGCCGGATTTCGATCCAAGAATATTCAGTCTCAAGACCACTGAAGCGGTACCGATTCCCTTTGGAGCGTTGTCGCAACTGAGAAGCCGTTTGTAGTTGCCTTGCAGGCCTACCGTCACCACGGGACTGATGTCAAACTCGGCGGACAACAGCATCGGAACATAGCCGACATCATATTTATGACTGGTGTTCACGGCGTTCAGCCAAGTGTTTATCGTTTCCTTATATGACTCGCTCCAACGCTCGTGTCCCATTGAGATATCATAGGTGTTCCCCTTGGCGAAAAGCCAGCCGAAACCGGCTCCCGCATAAAGGTTGAAACGCTTGTCCTTGCGATTCCTCCAAAGCTCCATCAAATTGAACTCGACGGTAGCGTCAGCCGCGTGATAATGAGTCCACATCTTCGAATATACAAGGCCGCCGTATTGCTCGGAAAGCGTTCCCTCACCGGCGGGAATTTCCAATGGCTGGAACTCGGAGAATCTCTGCTCACGGGCATACTTGGAGAAATCATAGTTCACCCCAAGCCTGATCCACGGGCGGATGTTAAACGAGACACCGGCCCCGATCTCCGGGAATATATTCATTCCAGGCGCAGCGTCCACGCTTGACATTCCCAGCCCGTGCACCATCGTGGCACCTCCCTCCGCATATAGGCTCCAGGTGGAGGTATGGTAGGCCGCGCTTCCCCGCTCCTGCGCCCCGATGTCGGCCAAAAGGCCTGAGGACAACGCCAATATTATGATTGCCAAATATCTTTTCATAAGGAGCGAATGGTATTAATTATCTTCGACTATTATAAACTGAACGGAATTATCCGGGTAAGAATACGGATTATATTTCAATCCACTGAATCCCCAAACTCCGGTTGAGGCTTTGATCGCTTCTGTCCAATGCTCTAAATAAATTTCATCTGATGCAATCCTGAATGTATCCCTCTTACCAAGAGGCTCCTTCATCTTAATATTCTTACCAGCTGCTCTACTACCTATTTGCACGCGGAAATTGTAATAAGCGCTTTTATAGACTTTTTTCATATAATAACATATATGACCATCTATAGAGGTATACCACGGAGCAGTGTAACCTGGCTGAATATCAATGGCAAGAATCAATTCACTCGTTCCAAGGATAGCATACATAATTCCATCCTTAGACCAAAGAGGCCCATAAAAACTTGTGGTCTCGGAGTCCGAGAATGCGTACCTACCAGAAGCTTGTTCCCAATAAAACTTATATCTATGCGGCAAAGAGAGTGGAATCAACTCCTTAAGTGCCCTTACCATCTCATAGTTCTCGTGATTGGCATTCCAGAAATCGGCGTCAACCATCAAGTAATCGTCACCAACCTCAAGAAGTTCGTCTTTAGTGAAATGGTATGTTGATGTACTGTTGAGCGCGGCCAGGATCAAATCCTGCTTCTGGGTCACATCAATCAGCCCCTGTTCCAACGCCTCACGGATTGCGTCCATTTTCGTGGTAAGGCTGGAAAGCTGGGAATTAACCGCCTCACTGATCGCATCCAGCTTGTCATTGGCCGTTCCCGCCGTCGCGTTCAAGGCATCAATCGCCTTCTTCACAAGGCCGAGCGTGCTGTCCTCTCCGACAAGGCCGCTTTGGATCGCGCCCTCGATCGCCGCCAGTTTCTCGGACAGTGTGTTTGTCTGGCTGCCTATCGTCTCGTTGATAGCGGCAAGTTTCTCTTCAACAGTGCCTTCAAGAGCATCGACCGCATCTTTGACGAGATCTATCGCCTCGGCGTTCTTGATAAAGCCTTCCGTCACCGCTGCTTCGATGAGAGCCATCTTCTGCCCCAGCTTCTTCGTCTGTCTGGCAATCGCTTTCCTGATGGATTCCAGTTTCGTCTCAACCGTCCCTTCAAGAGATCCGATGGCATCCTTCACAAGCTCAAGGGCCTTTTTGTTATCGGCGAAACCGGACTCGATGGCAGCCTCGACAATGACAAGTTTCGCACTGAGTTCCGTTGTCTGGCTCTTGACGGCGGACTCTATCGCGGCGAGTTTCTCCTCCATCGAACCGGTCAGTGACTCGATCGCCGCCTTCACAAGTCCGATAGCCTTAGCGTTGGAGTCAAAGCCCTCTCCGGCGGTCTTCTCGATCAGCGCGAGAGCCTTCTCTATCAAATCAAGTTTGGCGCTGAGGTCGGAGGTCTGGGTCTCGATGGCCTTCTTGACAGCATCGAGCTTCTCTGCCGTGGTTGTATTCATTGACTTGATCTCGTCTATAAGTTTGCCGGTCATTTCCTCGTACTTAAGAACGCCGTTCTCATAGGCCTTGGTCAGAAGTTCCATCTTTTGGGAAAGGGTGATTGTCTGGTTCTTAAGAGCCTCGTTAAGAAAATCCATTTTCTGTGACAGAGTGTAAGTCTGGCTCTTCAAGACCTCCTCAAGAAGGTTCATCTTTTCCTTGAAGGTAGTGGTGTGGTCTCTGAGGGCTTTCACGACCTCGCTGTAGTCATTCGTCACAGTTGTCGTCTGTTGGAATCTGATGTCCGGTGAGTCATACTCACACGAAACAACCGCTGCCATCATCGTGCAGGCGGCAAGAGTGATTAGGATTCTTTTCATAAAATTGGGTTTTAGTGGCTTTCGCCGGTTATAAAATAAATTTCAAATAAGGTCTCAGCAAAAATACTGTCGCAAGATAGTCATTATTGCTTACAATCACAAACCGATGTCGGATATTCACAAAAAAAATTATTCATCCAATCGGTATCCAGGCCAGCCCAAACGGACCGTCTGAAGGTTCTGTCGCTTCGCAGACAGGAAGTTATGCCGCCTTAGGTAATGTGAATATGAACTCCAACCCTCCGGCGATGCCCAATCGGACAGAAATGGCGCCACGATGAAGCAGCACAGAATTCTTTACGATGGCGAGCCCCAGTCCGGTTCCGCCCATCTTGCGTGAGCGTCCCTTGTCTATGCGGTAGAATCTTTCAAACAGATGAGGAATATGTTCGGGTGCGACACCGGGGCCATTGTCAGAAAAGCTGAAGGTGTAGAAATCCGTGCTTTCCGACAGGACCTGCACGGTGATTGTCACCTCTTCCCCACCGTACGCTATTGAATTGTCAGTCAGGTTTCTGAATATTGAATACAGGAGAGAAGGATTGCCGTTCACCTCCACTCCAGGCTCCACCAAACTCCTGAATGTCACGTGGTTAGCCTCCATCTGCATTGACACGTCCCGCCGGATGGATTGAAGCAGATCGGGGATATTCACCGATTCAAACTCATAGCCCTGAGGAGCGTCATCGAGTTTGTTAAGAGTTAATATGTCCGCGAGGAGGCTGGACAGGCGGCGGCTTTGGGCATAGCAGCGCTGTATGAACTGGTCCTTCGTCTGAGCATCTATGTCCGGATTGGACACTATCGTCTCAAGATAGCCCTGGATGCTGCTTACCGGAGTCTTCAGCTCGTGGGCCACATTCTGCGTCAACTGCCTCTTCAAGCGGGCCTTATCCTCCTCACTGTCACGCAGTTTGTCATACATACTCACCTTGCCCTTCTCGATCGACTCCTTTAGATGAATATACCGTCCGCGCATCGTGACCAACGCAAGGACAAGCAGAAGAATGACTATGGACAGCAGTATCATCATTGTTCCTCGTAAAGATAACCGAACCCGTGGCGCGAGACTATCCTGTTCCCATATTCACCGATTTTTTTGCGCAGGCGGGTAATGTTGACATCCACTGTCCTGTCGGTGACGATCACATCGTCAGGCCAAACCTTTGAAAGAATATCCTCGCGCGGGAAAACCTTCCCCTTGTTGGTGAACAGGAGCTTGAATATCTCATATTCAATCCTGGTCAGCGCCACAGCGGCACCGTCCACCGTCACAACCTTTTTCTCATCATCTATGAATATGCCCACGCAGGAATCAGCCTTCGTGGCTGTGCGCCTCAGCACGGCCTTTACCCGGGAAATCACCTCCCTTATCGAAAAAGGCTTGGAGATGTAGTCGTCCGCCCCCAGGTCGAGCCCTTCGACAGCGTCATCCTCTGTGTCACGCGCCGTTATGAATATCACGGGAACCCCGGCGGTCTTTGGATCGGTCTTCAGCTTCCCGGTCAGCTCAAAGCCGGACATTCCGCCCATCATAACATCCAGAAGAAGCAGATCAAATGACGCGATGTCAAGCGTCAGCGCCTCCTCAGCGGAATTGGCGGTCACGACCTCGTAACCTTCCTTGGAAAGATTGAATTTGAGAATCGCGCAGATGTCCTCTTCATCGTCAACAACCAGAATTCGGGTACTCATATTAAAAAATTGAATTCACTTTGCTAAGATAACCACTTTTTTCTTAAATTTGGACAAACACATAATTAATAATATGCCAAAGATTTCCAATCGTGGGGAAAGGATCCCCGCATCACCTATCAGGAAACTGACCCCGTTTTCTGACGCCGCGAAAGCAAAAGGGGTAAAGGTCTATCACCTGAACATCGGACAGCCGGATCTCCCGGCCCCCCAGAAGGCTCTTGACACCTTGAAACATATCAGCAGACCGACACTGGAATACAGTCCGAGCCAAGGACTGAGATCCTTCAGGGAAAAGTTGTCTGGATATTACAGAAGATTCGGCATCAACGTCAGTGAAAAGGAGATAATCGTGACCGCCGGAGGTTCGGAAGCGCTTCTTCTGACATTCCTCGCCTGTCTGAATCCAGGTGATGAGATAATCACCACCGAACCAGGATACGCGAACTACATCTCGTTCGCCATCACAGCCGGCGTGACCGTGAAAGCCGTGACTTCCCACATTGAGAACGGTTTTGCGCTACCGTCAGTGGAGGAATTCGAGAAAGCGATCACAGAGAAGACCAAAGCGATACTGATCGGGAATCCGAACAACCCGACAGGGTACCTGTACTCCAAGGAAGAGCTCTACAGGCTCCGGGACATTGTGCTGGAACACGATCTTTATCTGTTCTCCGACGAGGTCTATCGTGAGTTCCGTTACTCAGACACGCCATACGTCTCCGCACTGCATCTTGAGGGGATAGAGAATAACGTGATTGTCATCGATTCCGTGTCGAAAAGGTACTCGGAATGCGGAATCCGGATCGGAATGATCGTGACGCACAATGAGCGGGCATTGAAGACAATCCTGAAGTTCTGTCAGGCAAGGCTGAGTCCTCCGCTTTTGGGACAGATAGTCGCTGAAGCCTCGATCGAAGGCACGGAGGACTACTCCAAGGCCTGTTTTGACGAGTACATCACAAGGCGAGACTTCTTTATCGAAGGGCTCAACAGGATTCCGGGGGTTCACTCGCCAATGCCTAACGGGGCATTCTACACTGTCGCGTCACTGCCGGTGGAAAACGCAGAGGACTTCTGTAGTTGGTGTCTTACGGATTTCGTCTACAAGGACGCTGATACTCCGGAAGGCTACAGCGGTGAAACCGTGATGATGGCACCCGCGGCCGGCTTCTACATCACTCCTGGCCTCGGCAAGAACCAGGTCAGAATGGCTTACGTTCTCAAAAAAGAGGATCTTGGACGTGCTCTAATAGTCCTTGAGAAAGCATTGGAAGAATACAGGAGAAAGTAAAAAAAGGAGCCCCGACATCTTATCGATGTCGGGG